>NZ_JBALDR010000064.1:0-304897 GCF_036917315.1 Nostoc sp.
CGCCACTGTGTCCGAAGACACCGTTCGACTTGCATGTGTTAAGCATACCGCCAGCGTTCATCCTGAGCCAGGATCAAACTCTCCGTTTTGTTGTGTTTCGAGTTTGTGGCTCTGAAAAAAATATTTTCCAGAATCCTAGTTACTAATTTTGATTATAGTTTTGGGAAATCCCAAAAGCAAAATCTTTTGACGAGGATTGGTTTTTTCTTAAGCTTTCAAAGTATTATGTTTTTTAGGTTCAGCGGTCGTTTGCGTCTTTCGCTTCCCGACTTAACTAGAGTAACTAGTCATCCCCTAGTTTGTCAAGGGGTAAATTTATTATTTTTCCTAAAAGGGCAAATTGCCTGAGTGGCATTACTTTCAGGTGAATGCCTTAAGCAATGGGAGGGGGGCAAAAACAAAGTGGCTAAACCTGACTGGGTGAATAATTCACGTTGAGTGATTATCGAAAAAGGCAGGAATAGTCTTGCTGGAGGGATTTATCCGGAATTCTTACGCCTGAACTAACCATATACATAATATTAAGAGCATAATTGTTGCGGAGCTTGTGATTTAAGACTCCCATCTTACAGGTGACGCTGATATCGGCATCTACGCGATCGCCATCACTACGTTCGTGGAGCGTTTGGAGGAGAAGATAGGAGTTACAGTGAGTCTAGCGCTGTAGAGGGGCTTCAAAATTTATAATGAATTTTTGAGAAAAAGCTAAAAACTAGACTAGGCAATAAATACAGATGATCCGACCGCGTAAGGTCTTTGCTCAACATTGGCTCAAAAGTGAAAAGGCGCTCGACGCAATAATTAAAGCAGCTGAGTGTACAGAAAGCGATCGCTCCCCCAAAGGCGATCGCGTCCTGGAAATTGGCCCTGGAACAGGCATTCTGACTCGTCGTTTATTACCCTTAGTGCAATCTCTGGTTGCAGTTGAAATAGACCGCGACTTATGCCAACTGTTGTCAAAGCAGCTTGGTAAGACTGAAAAATTTTTACTCCTGCAAGGGGATTTTCTGACTCTAGATCTACCATCTTATCTGGCAGCCTTTCCCAATTTCCAAAAGCCAAATAAGGTAGTAGCCAATATTCCCTACAACATTACAGGGCCAATCATTGAGAAACTATTGGGTACGATCGCTAACCCCAACCGCGAACCATTTGACTCAATAGTGTTGCTGGTACAAAAAGAAGTAGCAGAAAGGTTATATGCTAAATCAGGCTCAAAAGCTTTTGGGGCGTTGAGTGTGCGGGTACAGTATTTGGCTGAGTGTGAGTTAATCTGCACAGTCCCAGCAGCTGCATTCCATCCACCGCCAAAAGTCGATTCAGCAGTAGTGCGATTGCGTCCCCGAAAAATAGAGATACCAGCACTTAATCCCCGACAGTTAGAAAATTTCTTAAAGTTGGGGTTTGGTGCCAAACGCAAAATGTTACGAAATAATTTGCAATCTGTTATAGAACGCGATCGCTTGAGCCACTTACTGGAACAATTAAAAATAAATCCCCAAGCTAGAGCCGAAGACCTTAGCGTTCAGCAATGGGTGATTCTAGCAAATGAGTTGGGAGTGGAGAGTAGGGAGTAGGGGACAAGGTAGATTTTTCCCATTTCTCATTCCCCACTCCCCACTCCCCATTCCCCATTCCCATAAAATGCATTCCTACAGCTTAATTGCCCCTGCCAAAATCAACTTGTATCTGGAAATCATTGGTAATCGCCCCGATGGTTATCACGAGTTAGCCATGATACTTCAAAGTATCGGGCTTGCAGACAAAATTGATGTGCGTCCCATTAGTACTGATACCATTAGGGTTCATTGCAACCACCCACAAGTACCGACAGATAAAAGTAATCTGGCATACCGGGCAGCAGAATTAATGGTAAGGCGGTTTCCCGAAGCCTTTGCTAAATATGGGGGCGTGGAGATTACCGTTAACAAGCAGATTCCTGTCGCTGCTGGGTTGGCTGGGGGTTCGACGAATGCAGCAGCTGTGTTAGTGGGGATAGATTTACTGTGGAAGTTGGGACTAACTCAGTCAGAATTAGAGGAGTTGGGAGGTACACTCGGTTCAGATGTACCGTTTTGTGTGGCGGGTGGAACTGCGATCGCAACAGGTAGAGGTGAGCAACTTTCTCCCCTGCCGAGTTTAGATAACATATATATAGTATTGGGGAAATACCGCAGTTTGGAAGTTTCCACACCTTGGGCATACAAAACCTATCGACAGCAGTTTGGTCATTCTTATATTAGAGATAACGACAACTTGGCAGCGCGTGCTAATGCAGTTCATTCAGGAGCAATAGTAAAAGCTATCCTGGATAAAGATGCAGGAGAAATTTCCCAAAAACTGCACAATGATTTAGAGCGCGTTGTATTGCCAGCTTATCCCCAAGTTTTACAACTGCGAGAAGTGTTTGCAAATCAAGAAGGTGTTTTAGGAACAATGATGTCTGGTTCTGGGCCAACAGTATTTGCTCTTTTTGAGTCTCAGCAGCAGGCAGAAGAAGTGAAACTGCAAGTCAGGGAAGCAATTCTTGATGAAGACTTAGAATTGTTTGTGACTCGAACAATTAAACATGGTATTCAGGTGGCATCTTCAGTTTAAATAAATCTTTATTGTTAATCGAGTATGGGGAATAAGCTGATGAGCTTTTAAGTTGCATAGTTAAAATCGCCAAAAAAATGCAAAGACGCAAAGATGCAATTTGAATGACAATAGTTATTCCTAATGCTCCCATCCAAAATCTAACATCTAAAATCTAAATATTATGAATGACCAAAATCTAACGCCGCAAACAGATGCTAAAGAACAGGTGACAGCTAGTCCATTACGCTGTTTTACTGGAGCAGTGATTTCTGGAGGTATGGGATTTGCTGCCTATTCGCTGATGATTGCGATCGCGACAAATTTTGCTAGTAAACCGATCCATTCAATCAATCCATTGGTGGTGAAGATTTCTTCTGCTGTCCGCACTCTGGTTGTTGGTGTAGTTGCTTTAGGTAGCGGGATTTTTGCTATAGTGGCAATTGGTTTGTTGGCTTTGGGAGTGCAATTATTAGTGCAGCAATTGACGAAGCAAAAAAGTAGTGAAAACTAGTAATTTGCTTTTAATCAGTAATCTAAAAGCACAAGTTTTTCTAAGGCAGTACGACTTACCCTTACTGTGCGAGGAGTTGATTTTACTCTTACCAAATTTATTTAGCACAAGCAGCAGGCGCAGATACACTGCTACTGGTTGCAGCAATTCTCTGGTTTACCACATCCCTACTTGTTTTAGTCAAGCTTTTTGGGATTGACGTAGACGCAAAGCAGCTTGTTGTCAGACGATGTTGTAATTTTGGTAACTAGTATAAACTTTGACTTTAATAGATTTTGGGTTGACACTTTATAGACTGTCTCAATATTCACAAATTTATGCGGAATTGACACCAGCGACACTGAAATCGATAACAACATCATTTATAAGCAAAATTTATGAACACAATCAAGAGATATTTTTTACCCCCTATTTTTGTGACAATGGTTGTGAGCCTTGGTAGTTGTAGTTCTAACCCTACTGCGGGTAATATTGACAGCGCAACGTCATACCCTACCACAGCACCAGCACCGACCAATAGCCTACCTTCTCAGTCTCCCAGCCAAATTCCTAGCGTAGCTCAGTTGAGAGAAAAATCTCCTAATCAAGAATCTTCTAAGGAAAATACGCCTTCCTCACCAACTTCTAAAGTTGCCACTGCCAAAACAACTAGCGTAACACTCTACACAAGTGATACCCAGTGTCAAAAACTAATTCCAGAAAAGGTTTCAGTACCAGCCGAGGAACCAGTGACAAATGTTGTGAGTAAAATCTTAGAAAAACGAGATACAAGCGACTTTAGCTTGTCTGGGTATCGTGTCAACATTAAAAATGGCATTGCTACAGTTGATTTACGCATATCTCCTGAGTCAAAGCGGCAAATAACTTCTCTTTCTAGTTGTGAACAGTTTGCTCTGTTTGGCAGTCTCCGCAAAACTTTAACGAGTAATGCTCAATGGAATATTAAAGAGGTTCGCTTCACGGAGCGAGGCGAGGACATTGTTCTTTAGTTAAATATGGTAGTAAGTGCCGTCATCAGCTAGCTAAAAAGATTTTCCGATCTGAACAGCCGCATGACTCATGCATCAGTATTTGCCAGAGTCGTGTATGTTCTAGGCAATTGAAAACAGCTGCAAATAATGGTATATTTTATTTGAGTACTAAGTTTATGTTAGCAATCTGCGGGTGTAATTCAGTGGTAGAATGTCACCTTCCCATGGTGAACGTCGTGGGTTCGAGTCCCATCGCCCGCTTTAGAAAAAAACTTTATTTAACAAGCGTTTCAAGGATTTGCTCTGTAACCTCTTGCGTTGAGGACGGTATATTTGTTTATTGCTAGAAACAAATTTTAGCTCTTTTTAGGTGATTTTGGGTGTAACTTGGGTGTAAAGTTGGTGTACTAAAAAAGGTACTAAGAAGGATAAACCCGTGTACTCCAAACCCAACTCTACTAAAGCTTCTAAAAGTACTGTTCAAGTCATCTCTTCCAATGACCGATTACAATTACGGTTCAGGTTCGCAGATAAACGTCATTATCTCAGCATAGGTTTAGCAGATAACTCTGTTAACCGTAAAGCAGCAGAAGCAAAGGCAAGGCAAATTGAGCTAGACATAGTTTCTGGAAATTTGGACTCTACCTTAGCTAAATACAAACCACAAGCTGCACTGAGTAAGGTTGCAACAGAAATAATACGTAGTATTACTGTTAAAACATCATTAGCAGACCTTTGGGAACAATTTATTGAATATAAGCGACCGCAGTGTAGGCCTAACACTATGATACTTTCGTATGGTGTTTTTTCTAATTATGTTAAAAATTTAACAACTCATGACTTGGATAAAGCTAGCGAAATCAGAGACTACATTTTAAATACAATTCCTTCAAAATTACTTCTAGCTGTCCAGCAAAAGTTTTGTTTAGTCGTTCAAATCCGCCACCTTGGGTTTTAAATTCCCCTTTATCCAAAGCTTCCCGATCGACAATTGTTTCCGCTTTCATCTGTTTGCTAATGCGTTCTAACCACTTGCGTTGAGGAGAAGTCCAAGACTGACTGCCCAGGATTTTGTTCATCGCCCGATCTACCCGTTCTGCGTAGGGAATCAAAGCATCACCCAAAGTAGCTTGACGTATAAAGCCAATGATAGAAGCAGCAATATCTTCATTGGTAACTTCTCGCCATGCAGTTTTTAGGTTCATTTCTGTATATCCTGCCGTATATAGTCCTATTCGTAGTTCCTTGAGTTGCGCTCTAGTCAACTCACGGGGACGCTGTGTAACAATCATTAAAGCGGGAATCTTGTTCATGTTCTCTAACAAGAAAGCTCTAAAGCTATCTAAATAATCTTCTGGACGTTCGGCATTGCCATAACCCCGTTCAATAGCCACTAACTCATCAGCATGGCGAGAAACCAGTATTGGCACAGTTCCACCATCTCGAAGATCCAGAATTTGAGCGATGCCTGCGGCGAGCGGAGCTAACGCTTTTCTTTGTTCCCACCATTCCTTTACCTGCTGTGGTGTACTTTGCTTGAGATGGGAAACCATATTTAATAATGGCATTCCGGCGATCGCTTCTAACTGTTCTTGATTGTTAGGACTCAAATGCCTGCGTTTGCGCTGAATTTTCACCAGTAGTTGGTTAATGACTGTTTCTAAAGCATCAGGATTTTTGACTGTTTCCAACTCCTCCACCAATTGAGTAAAGGAAATATTGGGGTTAACCACCACAGGTTTCATACTGGAGACAGGAGCTATCTTATCACTGCTACAATGCTTGCTACCGCAGATAAACGCTACGACGATGCGGCAATTGAACCAGATAATCCTGGCAATGTTAGCAATGAGCGGGCGAGTCACGATGTTGGGAATATCACGTTGGACAGGCAGTGGTGGTAGTTATCGAACGATGTTGAGATTCTTTCATACGGTAATACCTTGGGCGACATTGTTTTGGGTATTCAATCGCTTGCATTTATTTCGTGCAAATGAGGTATATTTGCTAGCAGTAGATGAAGTTGTAATAAGTAAATTAGGGAAACAAACTTATGGGCTGGATAGATTTTTTTCTAGCCTGGCTAGCAAACCCATATTATGGCTATCTTTTTTTACATTATCATTAGTCAGTGTTGAGCAAAGGCACTCATTTCCGATTTACATAGAACAGGTGATAAAGAGCGATATAGAAAAAAGTAGCCCGTCACCAACCAAAGAAATAAAACTGCAAGATAAACGAGGGCGTGGACGACCGAAGGGGAGTAAAAACAAGAATAAAACCCAGGTAATTCTCACATCTGAATTAGTCCGAATTCAGAAAATGATTAAGTAGCTATTTAACTTATTAGCTAAATTTATTCCCCTTACTTACTTAGTGTTAGATGGACACTTTGGGAACAATAATGCCTTGCAGATGGCTCGTCAAGTTAACTTGCATATAATTTCTAAGCTTCGCTATGATTCGGCATTATATATACCTTATCAACGCCCTGACCCCAATAGTTGCTCTCGTCGTAAATACGGCGATAAGATTGACTACAGTAACATACCTAACAAGTATTTATGTAAAACTATAATTGATAAGGATGTTCAAACTGACGTTTATCAAGCGACTTTACTTCACAAAGAATTTGCCCAAGCTCTGAATGTAGTTATTCTAGTCAAAACCAATCTTAAAACTCATGCTTGCAGCCATGTGATTCTATTTTCCAGCGACCTGAATTTGTCATCTGAGAAAATAATAGACTACTACAAGCTGCGTTTTCAGATCGAATTCAATTTTCGAGATGCCAAGCAATTTTAGGGATTAGAAGATTTTATGAACTCTAATTGATGGTCTTGATGCTTTAACTGTTCAGACAATTTTATCTGAGGTGGGATTAAACCCAAAACGTTTTCCCACTGTTAAGCATTTTACCTCTTGGCTGGGTTTATGTCCTGGTCAAAAAGTAACTGGTGGTAAAGTCAAAAGCTCTCAAACTCGTACTGTTGTCAATCGTGCTATGCTTTTCGGATGGCGGCTTTTTCTTTGATTCACAGTCATTCTGCACTAGGTGCATTTTATCGCCGCTTACGTTCTCGCTTGGGTGCACCCAAAGCTATTACGGCTACTGCTCATAAACTAGCTCGTTTATTTTACAAGGTGTGGATAACTGCTGGGCAATATTCTGATCCTGGTATGGACTACTATGAGCAAAAATAACAGGAACTAGTTCTCAAAAACCTCCGGAAAAAAGCTCAGGCTCTTGGTTTGGAACTTATCCCTATTTCTCACTCCACGGAATGTGTTTCTTGAAAGAGGGATAAGTCACAAACAACGCCATCCTTACCCAAAATTTTTCCCACATTATGGATTCAAAGCACATTTTTTTATATGATTATTTATACTTGGCACTTCTTGAAGATGAATTAACTATAGTAAAATTGTATTAAAAAAATAATTGCATGAGATTTAACTACAAATTTATCAAAATCTACCTTATTTATTAGTATGAAACTTCCTACTTTTAAACTAGAAGAATATTTCTCTCGCACGGAGTTTAAAGCTCCTTATCTTATGTGCTGTAGCGATGCAGAAAGTTTCTCTTTGCAAGAAATTTTAGCATTGGCTGATGATGAAACAAGCAGTATATGGGAAACATTGCGATTAGGGTATACTCAAGTTCAAGGTAGTCCTCTTTTAAGAAGTGAGATTGCACACCTCTACCCTGGGTTACAAGCAGATAATATATTGTGCTGTGCAGGTGCAGAAGAAGGAATATTTTGTACCTTTTTTTCACTGCTTAACAAAGAAAGCCATGCTATAGTTGTCACTCCTTGCTATCAATCACTCCATACATTAGCTTTATCATTTGCCGGAAGCGTTACGACAATTGCACTTGACGAAGCTCATAGCTGGAAGCTTGACCTCGATCAAGTCAAAGATGCAATTAGACCAAACACAAGAGTAATAATTATCAACTTTCCCAACAATCCGACTGGAGCATTACTTAATGAAAATGAAGTCAAAAATTTGATAGATATTGCATCAAGTCATGATATGTACATTTTTTCTGATGAGGCATATCGATTGTTGGGAAGCTCTTGTTTGACTTGGGATGTTCCTCTTGCTTGTTTGTATCCAAAAGCAATTAGTTTAAGTGTTATGAGTAAAGCCTTTGGTATGGCTGGGCTTCGCATAGGCTGGATAGCAACACAGAACAAGGAACTACTCAAATCAATTGAGTTTACAAAATACTATACAACCATTTGTAATAGTGGACTTTCAGAAGTGATTTCTCTCATAGCACTTCGTGCAAAAGATATAGTTCTGAAAAGGAATTGTGAAATTATTGACCATAATCTATCCCTACTCGATAGTTTTTTAAGTCGCAATCACACTCTCTTTTCTTGGGTACGTCCTGCTGGTGGATGCGTAGGATTAGTTAAGTCCCATATAGCAACACCAATAGACATATTTGCTCAAGAGTTAGTAGATAATACAGGTGTTCTGATTATTCCAGGTTCTGTTTTTGATATAGAAGGAAATACATTTCGGATTGGATTTGGAAGAAAAAATTTTCCTGAAGTGTTAGAAAAATTTGAAACGTATGTGAGTAGATATCTAAACAAGAGTAGTCAGTCTTGAGGAGTTGATTCCTTGATTTTTACGACTTATACCCCAATACGCTTGGGTTAAGGGCTACTGGCAAAAATTTTGGGTTTTTGAGACGCGATAAATCGCCGTCTCTACAAGTGTTTTGATCTATACCGTGGTGACTTGATGTAGAGACGTTCCAAAGAACGTCTCTACAAAGATTGCTTCTTCGGACTCTCGAAATCAACTACTTTTGATCGTACCCCAACAATCCCAAGCCAAATTGATAGGCACATTCATCTAGAGCAGTTAACAGATAGCCTCCCTCCTGAACTAAACAAAGTGGCATAGATGATTGGGCAAAAATCTGACCAATTTTCTCGAAAATAGAGGGTGGTAGATGCCAACCTCCATGAGGATCGTTGATAATAATGTCATAGCCAACCGAAACAACCATAGCCGCGCAACCAAAACTTAAAGCCTTTTTAATTAGCTGCTCAACTGCGGTTAAATATTCTTCTGAACTAGGTGAATGGGAAAAAGGAATGAAAACTTGTCCGTCGCTGGCAGGATGAACTTCTTTGTAAGGATAACTCAGTATTGTTGAGCTGTGAATAGAACCAAACCAAACATCTGGTCGTGATGCTAGTAAGGCAGCAGAACCATTGCCAAAATGAAAGTCTATATCAATCAATCCTACTGGGTCGATCCCAGATTCCTGAAGAGTAACTACAGCAGCAACCGCATTATTCAAAAAACAATATCCTCCCAACCAAGCAGGGCCAGCATGATGTCCGGGAGGTCTGCACAAAGCATAAGCCAAGGAAGCCCCCTTAGCTATTTGTTGTGCTGCGGCGATCGCAGTTCTAGCACCTTCACGAGATAAGTCGTAGACTCCTTCAAATAGAGGAGTATCTGCCTCAATTCCCTGGTCAACATAGGGATACTCAAACAGTAACTCTTCTCCGACTAGCGCTCGATTCCAATGAGCTAAAAATTCCAGATACTCCTGATGATGAATTTGTTGGAGAATGGTATCAATGTAGCGATCGCTAACCTCTGCTGTGGAAAAATTGCACTCAGGAAGACGCTGTAAACCTTTAATAATACACTGGCTGCGCTCTTCAACTTCTCTGCCAGCTTGGTTCCCCTCAGAAGTAACAATGATTGGAGATGCTGCTCCTTGCATTTCTTTTTGCAAGCTCACCTCCAAGGACAAATGACTCATGCCATCACCTTCCGTAAACGTATATCTGTATTTGTCATTTTCAGGGATTATATTCTCATGCTAAATTGCCTATTCCAGCATCTTCCGCATTCGAGGGCCGAAATCTTCAAAGCCACTCTTTTGATAAAAATGGTAAGTATTAGAAAAGCTAGAAAATTCATGAGTTGGTAAACAAACTTCTATCCGAGAAATTCCTTGTTGACGACTGTAGGTTTCAACAGTTTGAATGAGATTGTCTCCAATATTTTGACTTCGATAGTCTGGATGAACCCATAATTCCTGAATTAGTAGATAGGAACTCCCCACATGAATCGTTTCTTGCACGCTTAAGGTAATCAAACCGATGATAGAGTCGTTGTCCCCTTGTGGATTAGCCACGAAAATAGCACCAGGATATTTTCCTTCAATCAAACGCTGACAAACTTCTGCTGCTGTAACAGGAAGTTGAAATTCTGGAGTACCTCTGATTTCCGCGACCAAGGAACAAACACCTGCAACTATGCCATGAATGTCGGTTAACTCAGCAGAACGAATCTGGTATGGTTGTTGAGTTACAGGCTTGGGTGTAGTTGTTTCTAAAACTGAACCTGTTAGCCAACGGGAGGCTATTTCATCTTCTGCGTTGTCCAGCATTTTCTGGAAACGCTCTTGTAGCCGTTGGGTAATAGGGCCGGGAATTTGGCTACCAAGAGCATTTCCATCCACCGCTGCAATGGGACGGATCTCGTGATAAGTTCCGGTAACAAATACTTCATCCGCCACCATTAAGTCTCCCAAAGGCAGGGGTACTTCTTTGACAGGGATACTCAACTCACTCGCCAACGCAATCAGCAAACGCCTTGTGACTCCATCAATACTCTGAGGAAGAATAGGAGTATACAAAATAGAGTCTTTGACGATAAAAATATTTGCTCCTGTCATTTCGCAGATGGTGCCATCTGGATTTAACATGAGATTACCGTCAAATCCTTGTTTTTTAGCGTTGCGATCGGCAGCAGCTTCAATAGCATAGAAGCCACTAATTTTAGCTCTAGAGAGGCTAGAACCAGGCAAAGGACGGCGGATATGACTAATTCCTAAAGTCAGTGGTGGTAAAAATCCCGGTCTGTCAGAGCGCCAAGCTAGAACCAGTGCGGCCGAAGGGAATGGAGAAGGATCTAACGCTAAACAATTTCCGTTTGGATACACTAACAATCGCACATATCCCTGTTGTAAATTGTTCTGATTTATGGTTTGCCACAATGCTTTGGTAATTTCTTCGGGTTCTACAGGGGATAGTCCCAAAGATAACATTGACAATCTTAGTCGGTTGAGATGTAAATCTAATCCTAATATCTTTGAGCCATTGGGAGTGGGGTAAACTCGAAATGCTTCAAAAGCAGCAGTTCCGAAATTGAGGGCATGATTATCTGCTGGCAAACATGCAAGCTCTGTTGGCACGATGCGTCCATTCAGGTAAGTCCAAGAGCAAAATTCTAAAGCCATATAAAAATCCTTAATCAGTTGTGATATACAATTAGCGATCGCCTGGTTTCTATGTCAATTGAAACCATACTCATGAGTTTTGTGGAAAAATCAGTGGTGTTGAGGTTGTGCTTCTATAATCTCATCTTCCATACGGCATGTTTCCTGAATGATGAGGCTGTACAGTTCAACCATGAATGCTCCATCTAAACCATGCTGCATTGCCAGTTCCCGACGACGTTGTTTCACAGCTTCCACCCGCTCCGGTTGCATCATCGGAATTCCTTGTTGCTTCTTAAACTCAGCCACCCGTTTACAAATTTCAAACCGCTTGGCTAATGCCTCAATAATCTGAGAATCTACGGCATCAATTTCTTGTCTAAAACCTTCCAGTCCACTTAGGGTTTTCATTACTATTTTTACTCCTTGCTTATTTACCGATCTTTAAATAAAGCGATCGCATAATTTTATTACCTTTACATTTATTGAGAAATCGCCTTTTACTATCCTCAAGCAACCTAATGGGAATCTGATGGCAGCGAAATTTTAATTAAAGAAACCGCTCGATCTGAAATGCTATATCCACCATGAGAAACACCTGCGGGAGCATGGTAAACGATACCATATTCGAGGAGTCTTTCTTCCTCACCTATTTTCATTCTTAATTGATCGTTGAGAATAATGCCAATTTCCTGTGTACTAGTTATACATGTGGGCAATTTCTCATGTGGAGGAATTTCTAGAATTGCTATTTCAAACCAGGAACAAGCACCAAATTTACAAGGAAAACCTGTAGTTTTATCTATTGAAGGCTCTAGCTTGAGGATAGGGTCATCAATATGTTCATCTACTTGAGACTTTATGAGATATTTCATCTCAACTCCGAGAATAGGTTCTTGAGAAAGAATCACAGAACCATGAGGAATATTACTCCCTGAAACATACACTTTTTCAAATGGTTCTAAAATTTCTTTCTTACCATCGACACTGATTTCTACACAGCCGTTAAAAATCATACCCATTTGACTTTCTGGATGTTGATGAGGCTGAAAAACTGCTCCCGGTGAGATATTAGCTAATTGCACAAGTATTTCTTGACATTGGAAAATAGTCAATTCTAAATCTGGGCGCGGTTTGATAATTTGAGGAACTGGGAAAAATATTGACATTTTTGAATCTAATTAATTATGCATGAGCAAGTTCTAATTGGAAAAGTTGGGAATTTTTGATGCCAATCACTCCCTGCTGTTGATTTTTCTGGCGACCATACACGAGCCAAGCTGTTTGGACAGAGCCAATAACTTCATCAACTACTAAAATGTCGGGATTTTCTTCGGCAAATTTTAAAGCTGCGATCCCGCTATCATACTTACCTGCTAGTAAGTTTTGTCCTACTATGGGCTTCGCTGTCTCATAAATTAATTTATCCCAGCGTTCTGTGTTGACATAAGCCTGGGTAGCCGGCATTAGTCCTAAACTACGAGGATGTTCTACATCACGACGAGTTAGCACTCCCATAGGAGTAGTTGGACATAAGAAGCTATCAATTACGAATACTTCTCGAAAGTACTTTTCTGTTAATTCATACACTTTAGGATGAGCAGAGTTTTGGATGATAAAGTCAACTTTACCATCATGTAGTTGCTCCAGTGCTTCTAAAAGATCGTTGAACAGTTCTACTTTGGCATTAGGCAATTCCTGAAATGCAATGTAAGCTTTAGTTGCTCGCTCATGGCAAGTGCCAGATGGCCCTAACGTTGCGAAAATTAGTTGTTTATTCATGACGGTAATCTGTGAAGGAGAATCTAATTGTCTATCCGATCAAAAAGTATTGGCAACTGTTCATAAAATCCAAGAAGTTTTGGAATTACTTGAATTAGATTTCATTTTGAATTTTAAATTGTTAATACCATTTCTCTGTGAAGCTGCGCCAAACTCTCTCAAACTCTTACCTTGGCGCTCTTCTCTAACGAGACGCTGCGCGAAGGCGCTCTTGGCGGTTCGTTAAAAAATTAAATGCATCTTCATACAGAATTGGTATAAGCATTTATGCCCGCACTTTTTGATAGCTATCAGAAACTTCTGTTTCTACTCCCTGGATGTAATATTGGTTAGGATCAACGGCTCCATGCGTTGCGATCATCATGGCATGAATCAATGCCTTTGCTTTCAGCAGCATTTCTTCAAACTCCATCTGGGGATCGGAAAGCGCCACAATGCCACCGCCAACACCAATTGAGGTTTGCTCTGGAGTCAGCACAGCAGTACGAATGACAATATTCAAATCAGCTGAACCATTCAATCCCAAAAAGCCGATCGCTCCTGAATAAACTCCCCGTGCTTCCTGCTCTAATCGATCGATAATCTCAAGGGTTCTGAGCTTGGGAGCGCCTGTCATAGAACCACCGGGGAAAGCATTACGAATACAGTCTGTGGTACTCATCCCGGCGCGTAATTGACCGCGAATCGTCGTCACCAGTTGATGCACCGTGGCATAGGTTTCTACATCCATCAATTTAGGAACATGCACAGTACCAACCGCACATACTCGTCCTAGATCGTTGCGGAGCAAATCTACAATCATCAAATTTTCCGCTTGATCTTTTTCGCTGTTGCGTAATTTTTCGCGCAGGTTAAAATCTTCTTCTGGTGTTTTTCCTCGTGGTAGAGTCCCTTTGATGGGCTTTGTTTCCACCCAACCTTGGCGATCGATGCGTAGAAATCGCTCTGGAGATGAACAAGCGATCGCTACATCACCAAAGCGCAAAAATGCAGAGTATGGCGCAGGATTTATCTGGCGTAATGTCCGATAAAATTCCAGTGGATCGGGTGTTGTATCTGTATGAATCTGGTTTGTCAAACAAACTTGATAAGTTTCTCCCTCGTGAATTTCCTGCAATGATTTTTCAATATCATTCAGATAAGTTTTTTCCGACCGACTTAATCGAAAGATTACAGGTGTCTGTTTCTTCTCAGGAACAATCGGCGACAGGGAAGGAAGGTTCTCAATCTGTTGTTCGATCGATTCAAACCATGCTTCTGCTGAGGTTGTTTTTCCCTGTTGAACTAGGCAAAGCAGATAGAGGGTTTGCTCTTGGTGGTCAATTGCAATCGTGCGATCGGCCAACAAAAACATGGCATCGGGTAAGCTAGAAGGGTGCTTTAATTCATATCCACATTCTGCCTTTAATTCATACCCAAAGTAACCCACAAACCCGCAGTTGAAATCGAAGGGTAGCTCCTCAGATGAGCAGTGTCGCTGTTCCAGTTCTCGCTTGAGATACTCGAAAATCCCCTGTTTCCTGAAGCTTACGGTGTGAGACTGTGTAACCGTGAGTTCCTGCGTTAGGGTCTGATAACGAATCAGCAGACTGTTGTCGCCACTGCTATCTCCCATAAACGAGAAACGAGAAAGACCAAGTTCAACACGACTGCTGTCTAGCCAGAATGCATTTGGTGATTTGCCAAACAAATGCACAAACATCTGCTCAGGATCGGGACTCAGATTCAGCTTGCGCGTGCAAAGTTCAAATTTCTGCTGTTTTTGACTAGAAGAACTCGCAGGTATGGGAGCAGCTTTGCTATCTCCTGTCCAATACTGTTTTTTTGGAGTTTTGCCGCGCTCTTGGGCAAATTTTAGGGTAATCTCTTTAAAATTCTTCAATAAGGTGTGTCCATATTCAGTGCAGATTGACTCTGGATGAAACTGCACACCCCATAGCGGTAAAGATCGATGGCGCATTCCCATGATCAGGTTGTCATCTGTCCACGCTACTTTTTCTAAACAGTCTGGTAGGTCATCTGCAACTAGCAAGGAATGGTAGCGCACAACAGAGAAAGGAGAAGGAATTCCTGCAAACAAATCAGTTTCAGTGTGATAAATTTTACTGAGCCGACCATGCCGAACTTCAGGTGCATGAATAACTTTTCCTCCATACCCATGACCAAGCCCCTGATGTCCAAGACAAACACCTAGAAGCGGTACTTGGGCATTTTGAATAGCTGGACGGCAAATTCCAAAATCTTTTGAGTTCTCAGGACGGCCGGGCCCTGGTGAAATTACAATGTTGTCAAATTCCCACTGTTTGAGTTCACTCCATGCAAATTGATCGTTATAAATTACAGTGGGATACTCTCCATTGACTTCTGCAATTAATTGGTAAAGATTAAAGGTATAAGAGTCATAGTTATCAATGATTAGGGTTTTCATCTTGTCAGTTCCGGTGTTGCAAATTTCGGTCATGAATAGGGAATGAGATTTTATATTTTTAATCTCAAATTATGCGAGTGAAAGTATTCAGTTATAAATAGTAATTCTTTCACTTGCTATTTATTGTATGTTTTAATATTTCAAAATAATTTTGCAGCATTGAACGAATATCTTGACTATTAAAATACATGAGATCGTATTCTACATGTATGCTGGCATTTCCTGAAACTGATTCCATTGACACAGCATAATTTAAAGGAAAATTGAACTTATCATGAAACCTTCTTCTGTGTATTTTTAAATCAGTATAGTCGGAAATATTTTTAGCATTATGGAAATGCACAAAATTAAACGTAGCGAAAAAAAACTCTGCCTCAGCACCAGGTTTTAACTGTTGGTCTGACAAAATTTGCAGAAGTGGATATCTCACATAAGGTTCGATATCAATTAGAGATTGCTGGACATTTTTAATTTGTACAACTTTATCTTCTGTAATTGATTGACAAAACGGAACAATATTCCAGAACAAACCCAAAGCACCGAACGGATCGGATAATCTTTCTGTTCTACCATTGGAAATAACTCCTACAGAAACTCTGTTTTCTTTGGTCACAGTACCAATGAGGTCAACGTAGGTACTCAGGAAAATTGCTTTTGGTGAAACTTTCAATTTTCGACAGAATTGCTGTAAATCAGTAATGATTTCTGAGCCTAAATTATATTCTTCAGCAACAGCTTCTACTTGAGCTACTGAAGTTGTTAACGGCTGCAATGGTTTATATGTATAGTTTTCTAAGTGAAGCTTCCAGAAATTTGATGCGTCTAGTGAGCCAATTATCTCTTTCTCCAAAGCGACAAATTCCTTGTACACATTGGCGACAGGGGATACTGTTATTTCTTCTTTCTTCTTGATGGCAGAATATAACTCGTACAGTTGGTTGAGAAATTCAATGCTACTCCAGCCGTCTGTAATGGCGTGATGCATTGACGTGAAGAATTCAAATCTATTTTTGGCTTTCTGAAAAATCCAGGCTCGAAAAAGTGGTTGATTGGGGTTTTCAACGTTCAATAAATTTTGTCTATCTTGCTTGACAAATGCATCAATGTAATTTTCCTGTTCATCTGGATTGAGGTTGCTAATGTCTTCCTCGTTGATGGAAAATCTCAGATTCTTTTTAACCACCTGACATACTGGTTTGCCATTCTGGATAATAAACACCGTTCTAAAAATTGGGTGTTTTTCTACCAGAAGTTTGAAAGCCTGCTTAAAGGCATCTAAAGAAAGATTGTCATCATATATATCGGATGATTCCTGTCCGTGATAAACCCCCATTTTTTGATGGTCATTCGAGTAATGATGCAACATAAACTCCTGCATTTTGGCAACAGGATATGCCGATTCCGTATCGTTAGGCAGTAACTCAGAGATACCCTCTGGCAGTTCTAATAAATGTAGGGGCGCAGGCTGGGAATTATTAATTTGTCGATCGAGGCTTTGAGTGGTCTGTTCAGATACATCAGCAGATAAACAATGAGCAATTAGCGATCGCAAACTAACCACAAAATCTTCAGCGAGATTTTCAATAGTGCTACGTTGGTGAAAGTTTTCGCTGTATGTCCAATGAAGTTGTAACTGTCCCTCTACTACGAGTCCATCGATCTCTAGCAGGCGATCGCAACTTTCAAGTAGACTGTGTTCTGCACCCACTGATTCAGGGGCTAGTTTGCAGAAAGAATTTGCTTGCGTTCCCCAATCGAATTGTCCCAGGTAGTTAAAACTTACTTCTGGTTGTGGTAATGCAGATATCTCAGAGGTAATTTCTGCATCCCCGCTTAAATAGCGCAACACCCCGTAACCAATACCCCGCTTTGGTACGGCACGGAGTTGTTCTTTGATAAACTTAATTGCATCTCCCAGATTATCTGTTGCTTTTAACTCTAAAAGTACGGGGAAGATTGTCGTAAACCAACCGACTGTCCGCGATAAGTCTACATCGTCAAAAATATCTTCCCGCCCATGACCTTCAAGGTCAAGCAACACAGAGTTACTACCAGTCCAGTTACTTAAAGTCTGCACCAAAGCAGTCAGCAAGATATCATTGATCTGAGTTTTATAAGCTTTGGGAACTTCCTGCAACAGAGCGCGGGTTTCCTCAGATGAGAGCGACACCGATACAATCCGGCTAGATACCACAGTGTTTGCACCCAACGCATAGTCAACTGGTAAAGGGGTTATCTGCGTGCGTGAAATACCTTGCCAATAATTCAGTTCTTGTTTTGCAGTAGCTGAGTGGGCGTAAGCAGTCAGTTTCTCAGCCCAGTGTTTAAAAGATGTGGTCTTGGAGCGAAGCTGAATTTTTTCGCCGCGACTGAGTTGTTGGTAAGCTGTTTCTAAATCCTCTAACAAAATCCGCCAAGAAACGCCGTCTACTGCTAGGTGATGGATGATTATGAGTAATCGACTGGGTTTATTAGCACCTAGCGTAAAAAACGCTACTTGCATTGTTGGCCCAGCAGAAAGGTTCAAGCTGGTTTGTAGGGAAGCAGCAGTAGCTTCAATGGCAGCTTTTTGTTCTACCTCTGCGATTGCTGATAAGTCTACATGGGAAAAAGGAATAGTATCATCAGGACTAGTGTTAATCTGTTGCCAATCTGAGTCAGACTGCACAAAACGTAAGCGTAGTGCATCATGATGTAACAATAATTGTTGCACCACTTGCGACAACAGAGCGGGGTCTAGTGTTTGTGGTACTTCTAGTAGGAACGACTGGTTGAAGTAATGAGGTTCTGGGAAATTTTGTCCAAAAAACCATTGCTGAATGGGTGTCAGAGGTAATAACCCAGTTACCAGCCCTTGTTCTGCCGTCACCGTTTGAGTAATGTTAGTGACGGCTGCCAATTCTGCGATCGCTTGATGTTGAAATATCTGCTTGGCAGTTAGTTGCAGTCCGGCCTGTTTGGCTTTAAAAATAATTTGAATACTGAGAATGGAATCTCCGCCCAGTTCAAAGAAGTTGTCATGAATGCCAACTTTCTCAAGATGCAGCACCTCACGCCAGATTTTGGCTAGTATTTCTTCAGACTCTGTGCGCGGTGCTACTAGCTCTGTTTCTAGTTCATGACGTGCTGTATCAGGTGTCGGTAGGGCACGTCGGTCTACCTTACCGTTGGGGGTAAGCGGTATGGCATCTAAAATCACAAAAGCAGAAGGTATCATGTAGTCTGGCAACTTCTGTTTCAGGAAGGAGCGCAATTGATTTTTGATTTCCGGGGTGCGAGTTACTACATAACCCACTAAGCGTTTTGACCCCGGAATATCTTCTAAATCTATGACTACTGCTTCTGATATTTGCGGATGTGAGATCAATACAGTTTCAATTTCCTCTAATTCGATCCGAAAGCCCCGGATCTTCACTTGATTGTCAATTCGACCCAGAAACTCGATGTTACCGTCAGGTGAATAACGAGCCAAATCCCCTGTTTTATACAGACGTTGTGATTTGTTGAAGGGGTGAGGAATAAATTTCGCATCTGTTAAATCTGGGCGGTTGAGATAACCTCTGGCTAAACCCACACCGCCAATATGTAATTCGCCTGGTACACCAATGGGAACGAGTTGCAGTTCGCTATCTAGAATATAGGTTTGTGCATTACCAATAGGCCTACCAATCAGTTGCTGTGGTCGTGTATCGTCTAGCACTAGCTGCGATAATTTATACACTGTTGTGAATATCGTTGCTTCTGTAGCGCCGTATCCGTTAATCAATAGCGGTGGTTCTTTTAAATTATGGAGACGCGATCGCTCGTCCATACACTGTTGCCACAGCTTTAATTTTTCTGGTAGCCATTTTTCTCCTCCAGTAGCAAACAGTCGTACTGAGGTCGGTAGGATCTGATTTGTTGCTGCTAATTCAGAAGTTAACTGATTCCAGTAAGCTGTTACCAATATCAAGACTGTTAGCTTCCATTCCCGGCATTTCTGCAAAAATATGGGGATAGAACTCAACATATCAGCAGTCCGCAGCACTAGTGTTGCACCACTGATTAGACAGGGATAGATTTCTTCGCCTGCTGGATCAAAACTAATTGATGCAGCTTGCAGGACGCGATCGCGATCGCTTATCCCATACTCATCTCTTGCCGCTTGGACAAAATTCACTAAAGACCGATGTTCAATCATCACCCCCTTCGGTTTCCCCGTAGAGCCAGAAGTATAAATTACGTAAGCTAAATTATTGCCTTTAACCTGAGTGGCTGGATTTTCTTCGCTTTCAGCACCGATCGAATCCCAGTCACTATCTAAGCAAATCGTCTTTGCTCCCGTATTTGGCAATGAGTCCACCAACTGCCGTTGAGTGAGCAGCACCTTAGCTTGAGAATCATTCAACATATAAGCCAAACGCTCGGCAGGATAGGCTGGATCTAGAGGTACATAAGCACCTCCGGCTTTGAGAATTCCCCACAATCCGATGAGCATTAACGGCGATCGCTCTACACAAATCCCTACTAACACTTCTGGACTCACACCCATTTTTTGCAGATAGTGTGCTAGTTGCTTCGCTTTTTTGTTTAACTGCTGGTAAGTCAGTTTTTCTCCTTCCAACTCCACCGCAAAAGCGTCGGGCGTTTTTCTGACTTGCTCTTCAAATAATTGATGGATGCATCTATCTAATGGATAATCTTTTTTTGTATTGTTCCACTCAACTAACAATTGATGTTGCTCAAGTTCTGTTAGCAGTGGTAATTGGGAAATGGGCTGTTGTGGATTCGCTACAATTCCTGTCAGCAAAGTCTGGAAATTTCCTGCCATGCGAGCGATGGTTGAATCATCAAACAGGTCGCTGTTGTATTCCCATTCGGCTATCAAGCAAGAGGAGGTATGCTCAATTGATAAAGCCAAATCAAACTTTGCTATTCCCGTTTCTACGGGAAGTGAACTTACAGCGATCTCAGGCAAATCCAAAGATGGTATGGGAACATTTTGGAGATCGAACATCACCTGAAACAACGGTAAGTGACTTAAGGAACGCACAGGTTGTAAGGCATCTACCAATTTCTCAAAAGGCAGGTCTTGATGAGCATAAGCTTGCACTGCTACTTCCCGCACCCTAATTAGCAACTGCTCAAAACTAGGGTTGCCAGAAAAATCAGTACGCAGCACTAAAGTATTGACAAAAAGACCAATTATCCTCTCTATTTCTGGACGATTGCGACCAGCAATAGGTGTACCTACTACGATGTCCTTTTCGCCTGTGTAGCGATAAAGCAAGGTAACAAATGCTGCAAAAAACGTCATGAACGGTGTAACGCCTACACGCTTGCTGAGATTGGCGATCGCCTCACCTAGCTCCAGAGGAAGTATAAATTGTTGATGTCTTCCCCGGTTTGTTTGGATGGCAGGTCTTGGTCTGTCGCTGGGAAGTTCTAGTAATGTGGGAGCGCCTTGAAGTTGTTGCTTCCAATAAGATAACTGTGCAAGCACCTCTTGTTCCAACCACTGCCGTTGCCAAACAGCAAAGTCGGCATACTGTATCGGTAATTCTGGTACAACAACTGTTCGGGGGGATTTGTCAGTACAAAATGCAGTGTAGAGCGCGATCAATTCTTGAACAAATACGCCTGTTGACCAACCATCAAAAATAATGTGGTGGGCTGTTAGTAGAAAGACATACTCTGTTGAGCCAACCTGTAAGAGGGTGGCACGCACTAAAGGTTCTCGCTCTAGGTCAAATGGTCGTACTGCTTCAGTTGTAACTAATCGTTGCATCTCGACTTCTCGCTCTACTTGAGGCAGATGAAGCAAGTCCACGATTTCTAGTTGCAAACAAAGAGTTGCAGCAATAACTTGAACAGGTTGATCCTCTTGTGTTACAAAGTTTGTGCGTAACGCTTCATGACGGCGGATAATTTCGTTAAGGCTTGACTGTAGGGCAACTACGTTGAGTTGACCGCTAAAACGCCAGGCGATGGGGATGTTGTAAAACGCACTATCTGGCTGTAATTTGTCAAGGAACCACAACCTCGCTTGTGCAAAGGAAAGTGGTAGATTTTCCGCCCTACTAACTGGCTTGATTGCTGAAACAGTGTCTTGGTGTAGAAATGCTAGAATCTCTGCTTTGCGTTCAGCTATCTGAGCTTGCAGTTCGGGTGTCAAAACTCCTTTAGGGGCTTTACATCGTAGCTTCTCACCATCAAGAAAGAGTTTTATATCTAAACTACGCAGGTGAGACAGAAATTTATATATATTCATATCTCAACCTCCTCGTACTCACCATCAGATGTATCAGAAGAATCCTGTAATCCTTGCACTGTCCCCCGGACTATCTCACAATACTCGGCAAAGCTAGCTATGGTTGGTGCTTCAAATAAAGTGAGTACGGACAGATTCATCTGGAAGACTTGGCTTAGTCGAGATATGATTTGGGTGGCGAGCAGAGAATGACCACCGATTTGAAAGAAGTTGTCGTGGATGCCTATATTCTCTAAATGAAGTACTTCTTGCCAAACAGCAGCAATGGTTCGCTCCACCTCAGTTTGAGGCGCTACGTAATTTGCTTCTATATCAGGTCTAGTTTGGTCAGGCTGAGGAAGTCCGCGGCGATCGACCTTGCCATTAGGAGTATGCGGTAGAGCATCTAAAATCACAAAGGCAGAAGGTATCATGTAATCTGGCAACTTCTGTTTCAGGAAAGAGCGCAATTGATTTTTTATTTCCGGGGCGCGAGTTACTACATAAGCGACTAAGCGTTTTGACCCCGGAATATCTTCTAAATCTATGACTACTGCTTCTGATACTTGCGGATGTGAGATCAATACGGTTTCAATTTCCCCTAGTTCAATACGGAAGCCCCGGATCTTCACTTGATTGTCAATCCGACCCAGAAACTCGATATTGCCGTCGGGTAAATAACGAGTCAAATCCCCTGTTTTGTAGAGACGTTGTGATTTGTTGAAGGGGTTGGGAATAAATTTCGCATCTGTTAAATCTGGGCGGTTGAGATAACCTCTGGCTAAACCGACACCGCCAATATGCAATTCCCCTGGTACACCGATGGGGACTGGTTGTAGGTAACTATCGAGGATGTAGGTCTGCACATTATCAAAAGCTGTACCAATCAATTGACGCGATCGCATATCCTCTATGACCAACTGCGATAAGTCGTATACCGTTGACAATACAGTTGCTTCCGTCGGGCCGTATCCGTTCATCAACAGTGGGGGTTTGGCTAAATTATGGAGACGCGATCGCTCGTCCATATCCTGTTGCCACAGCTTCAATTTTTCTGGTAGCCATTTCTCTGACCCAATAGACAACAGTCGTACTGAGGTCGGTAGGGTTTGATTTGTTGTTGTTAATTCCGAAATTAACTGATTCCAGTACGCTGTTCCCACCATTAATACTGTTAGCTGCCATTCCCAGCACTTCTGTATAAATGTGGAGATAGAACTCAACATCTCGGCAGTACGCAACACCAGCGTTGCACCACAGATCAGACAAGGATAGATTTCTTCAACAGCTGCGTCAAAACTAAGCGATGAAAATTGGAGGACGCGTTGGCTTTGCCCGCCGCAGGCATCGCTCTGGCTCATCTCATACTTATCTCGGACTGATTGGCTGAAATTTACTAAGGAACGATGTTCAATCATCACTCCTTTGGGCTTACCTGTAGACCCAGAGGTGTAAATCACATAAGCCAAATTATTGACTTTTACCTCAGTCTGTGGGTTTTTCTCGCTTTGAGTGCTGATTAAATCCCAATCTGTATCTAAACAGATTACTTTTGAGTCAGTATTCGGAATTGAATTAATTAACGATTGTTGAGTTACCAACACCTGCGCCTGAGAATCATTCAACATATAGGCTAGGCGATCGGCAGGATAGGCTGGATCTAGAGGTACATAAGCACCACCTGCTTTGAGAATTCCCAATAATCCGATTATCATGAGTGGCGATCGCTCTAGGCAAATCCCCACCAACACTTCTGGATTCACACCCATTTTTTGCAGATAGTGTGCCAGTTGGTTTGCTCGTTTATTTAACTCTTGGTAAGTAAGTTGTTCTCCTTCCAACTCCACCGCTACAGCGTCAGGTGTTTTTCTTACTTGTTCTTCAAATAATTGATGAATACATTTATCTAATGGATAATCTTTTTTTGTATTGTTCCACTCAACTAATAATTGGTATTGTTCCGCCTCGGTCAACAATGGCAAATCTGCAATCCTTTGTTCTGGATTGGTTAAGATGCCCAAGAGTAAAGTTTGATAATTTCCGGCTATTCGTTTTACAGTAGCAGCATCAAACAAGTCAGTGTTGTATTGCCAACACAAATAAAACTCACTACCAGCTTCAATAATTGCTAAATCTATGTCAAATGCGGCTCCCCGTTGATGTCCTTCTATCATGTATGGCGACATCACCAAAGATGATTTTTGATTCTCGTACCAGCGATGCTTTTGCCAAGTTAGGGAAACTTGGAACAGAGGGGGACGGCTAGAATCTCTCTCAGGCAGAAGTTCTTTTACTAATAAGGGAAAAGGATAATCTTGATGCTTCTTAGCCTCAGAAACTGTGCGACGTACTTGAGCAACAAATTCTCGAAAGGTAGGATTTCCCGCCAGATTTGCCCGTAAAACCACAGGGTCTGTGAAGTAGCCGACAATGCCTTCAAACTCCTCTCGACCTGACCGACCAGCCACCGGACATCCTACGAGGATATCTTCTTGACCCGATAAGCGGTAAAACAGTACGAAAAAGGCAGCGAGGAAAATTCTATAAAGGCTAGTTTTTTCACATTCTGACAACTTTCTCAGCCTTTGGAGCAATTCTTCGTCTAACTTAATTGTGTGTGTTGCTCCACAGTAAGTCTGCACACTTGGTCGCAGTTTATCTACAGGCAAATCTAAAAGCGGCAACTCACCGACTAATTGTTTATGCCAGTATGCCGAGAGTTTCTCACCTTGAGAACTTGCCAACATCTCGGTCTGCCAATGCACATAATCTGTGTATGATAGCTTGGGAAGGGGGAGGATATTATCTGTTTTAGAATTTGAAATATTTAAATTTTCAATAATCTGTAAGGAAGCTTGAGGCAATGTTTTTGCTTCAGTGGCATATAGGAGTTGGAATTCGTTTAATAATATGTCAAAAGACCACATATCCCCAGCAATGTGGTGCATGGCTAGCAATTGGATGTGTTCGGTTGCTGACAGTATAAACAGATGTACCCGCAGCGTTGGGTCTGTTTCCAAATTGTAGGGACGGTCAGCTTCTGCCAGAATTTGCTTCTTTAAGTAGTCTAAGTTCCAACAAGAAGCATCTGTTACCTTTACATCCACTTCTTGGGATGGGTGAACGAGTTGAAGAGGTTGACCTTGATGCTGTGTATAAGTAGTTCGCAGGATAGGATGACGTTCTACAATCTGAAGCCAAGCTCGATGCCATGCCCGCAAGTCTAACTCTGAGCCAATCCGCACTGTGGTATAGAGATTGTAAGCGATGCTTTGGGGTGCTACCTGGTAGAGAAACCACATCGCTTGTTGACCGTAGGAGAGGGAAAATGATTCTGCTTCCTTTGTTAGTTGTGGGTGTTTTTCCGAAGAAGAATTGCTCTGCATTGCTAATTTATCATCCAAACTGGGTTGTCTTTTCGTTGAAGCAGATGCACTCACTCATTTTTGCTTATGCTATCTGTCTAAAGCTGGGAGGGAGGCATCACCATCCTCAAGAACAAATGTAGTAGGTAAGCTTGCCACCAGCATCACCATTCTGATTGCATAGAATAAAGATAAAGTCAACCACAAGATATGGTTACTCGAAAACTTAATAGCAGCAAAACCCGCAGGCACAAACCCTACTGCAAAAGCTATCAAGCTAACATTGCGGAGGATATGTCCTTGTGCCAAACCCAAAAAGTATCCTTCCAAGGTGAAGCCTATTGAACCAAATACCAAAACGAGTAGCAACCAGGGAATAAAAGTATCTATGTTAGAGACAACTTCAGTATGGTTAGTTAACAAGCTAAAAACAGTATCGGGAAATAGCACACACACTCCGCCAAAAAACAGTCCTACCAGCAGAGCAGTTAAGACAGAAACACCAGCAACGGGTGCTAACTGCTGTAAAGTGCCTTTTCCTTTAAAATTTCCGACCAAAGTTTCTGTACCGAATCCCAGCCCTTCTACAAAATAGATATTCAAACTACTTATTAACATCAGCAAGGTATTTTGAGCATAAATCATCGTTCCCATCTGCGCTCCTTGATAGTTAAATATTAAGGAGGTAAACAGAATAACTAAATTGCTGATAAAGATGTTTCCATTAAGAGTCAAGTTAGCTCTTATAGCTTGGATGTCCCATATTTTTCCAGCTACCGCTCTTACCTCAAACCACTGGAATTCTGTGCAAAAAAATATCAATCCTACCAACAAAGATAGATATTGGCTTGTCGCATAAGAAACTCCTGCACCCGTACTTTCCCATCCCAGATAAACTATAAACAGGTAGTCAAGTGCGATTTTGACTCCATTACTAATGACTGACAACAGCACAACTAAAGCACTTTTTTCCCGTCCTAGTAACCAACCTAGTAGGACGAAATTGAGCAAAATCGCAGGCGCTCCCCAAATTTGGGTATTTAAATAGGCTTGCGCTGAAGATTTTATGTCCGGGGTAGCATTTAGTAGGCCAAATCCAAACTCTCCCAAAGGGTACTGCAAGAGTATGAGCGCGATACCTAGCACCAAAGCAATTAAACCATTACGTAGTCCTATCAACAACATACCTTCTCGGTCATCTCGTCCGACTGCTTGCGCTGTTACTCCAGTAGTTCCCATGCGTAAAAAGAGCAAAACGAAGTAGATAAAGTTAAGCAGGTTTACAGCGAGGGCGACTCCAGCAAAGTGTTTGATTTCCGAGAGATGACCTAAGAAGATAATGCTAATTAAATTAGCCAGTGGTACCATGATATTCGACAAAACATTAGCAATAGCTAATCGGAAGTACCGTGGTACGAAGTCATACTGGCTTGGAAACGTCAGGTTCATAGATTGCGGTTAAGAGAGCGATCGCTCAAAATGTAAATGTTACTTTTAGCCTTGATGTTAAATCTACGTCTTCTCTCACAATTCGATTAGGATTGTTATAGTTTAGATTTATTTAACTTTGCTCTTACTTTAATTCATTAGATGGAGATAATTCTGTCTTTTCCGACTTCTCTGCTTGTTGGTCGCTCACTTGTTGTTGTAGTTGGTTGAGATGAATATTATTAACTTGAACAATAAAATATTCTAATGCTTGGCTTGCTTTTTGTTGCTGTTGAGTTTCATCAGATACATCATAACAACGGTAAGGAGAAGTTACCCCCAATATAAACTTCTCTTGTTCTGCTTCCAAAAATTCAACTGCTGTGTTAGCAGCAATTGAATTCTTCTGAAAAGGAAAAGAGGTGACTATACTGGCAACTATAGAAGCAAGGGCTGGGCAAAGTACTGGAAGCCACTTGAGCCAAGCTTGTCCTGCTTCTAATTTGTCTACCAATACTAAGATTGGTGTAACTCCTGATAAAATAACTGTTCCAATTTGCAGCCCATAATAAAGGTTCCTAGCTGAACTCCGAACTTTTTTATAATCATCAATCAAATCTTGACAGTATTGTAAAGCTTTTCCTCTTGTCAAAGCGAGTGTATCTGTATTCCAAGAATTATTATTCAACAGATAAGTATACAGTTGAGCTTTTCTAGTAATCTCGAACTGATTAACAGATTTATTAACGTCCTGAACTAACTGTCTGTTAATTAGTAATAAGAAAAATAAAACAGTTAAAGATATTGCTCCAGTGGTTACAACTGTTTTATCTGATGGATAGAAAATAATAAAAATTCCAGATGAGAAAAAAGCCGCTAATAACAAATATTCAATCACTTTAAAAGTAAACAGCTTTTTTGGATTTGGCCCAAATGATGAACTTTTATCAACATCTAAAGCTTGTTTTTTATTTTGCTGTTCTAGATTAGCTATTTCTGAAATAGTCATTTTATTTTACTAACTCCCTATAATAAAGTGTAGTAATTTTGCTAAATTTATTTCAATCTTATAAGCGAGTAAAAGAGTTACTTTTACTCGCCTTAACCGTAAGATTAATTCCGAATAATTTAGACAAAGCTATACAAGTTTTACTTGATAGCTTCTTCAATATTAGCTCCTTTGAGATTGACCTTTTTGGTAATTAACTTGTCAAGTTTTAAATGCATCTTTAAAAATTTATACAACAGTCTAACCCCCCAACGTAATTTTCAGTCGAAAGGACCTTTAATGTGCTTTAAAGAAAAACACAGAATTTTGGATTGAGGAATCTGAGTAGACTCGAGCCTTCTCAGTATTTCAAAATTTGAATGAAAATGCAAGGACAGTTAAGACAGTTAAGACAGTTAAGCAAACATTTAATAAATCTTTATTTAACAGCTAATAGCTTAATAATAACTTTATAGTATGTGTGTATTTGAATTTCTATTTCTTGGGGTCAACCTCAGATAATAAAAGCTAACTCAAGTAAAGATATTGCTGTTGTCCTTAATCAAATGCTTTCTCAACTCAAATCTTTTCATACTCGGTTTTATACTCAAGATGAGCCTGCTTACTATCAGCTTTTAGGGATTTTCTTACCTCAAAATTCTGATTTAAATAAGCAATTAAAAAAGTTTTTTCCTCAAGGTAAATTTGAATACACTGAGATTGGCTTGTTCACCGCCGGAATACCTTGACCGATCAAGACATTCCACTTCTGCAAGCGCTGAGAACTACCAATGCAACTCCCCGATCTGAACTAGGTTGCTCTCGACGCTGCAAATTACCCAACAGTTCACCAAATTCCCTTGCGCTTACATAGTCGGCGGTGCTTCGGCGGTGCTATCAGATTGCTCAAACACCAAATAACCTTGGGCTTCTCCTAGGGGCGCACCACATTCACAATGAGTTGCACTCTACTTATAAGCTTTCCGGCATCCTGCTAAGTTACTGAGGTCTATGTCTGTGTCTGAGCGATCGCATCTGTTTAATCGACTTTATTACACCTGGTTGTTGTAGAACAATAGATATTGAGCGATTGGCTACAAAGGTATAGAATGAGTCACAAAATCAGCCCAAGTCCAAAGCCAGTCAATTATCATAACTTGTAAGTGGCAATGGTATATAACTACATAACACGAGTTTATATAAATTACAGTTTGGGTGTAAATTGGGTGTAGCGTTTTGCACAAAGCCTGAAAGTATTGCCAAATCAAGATAGTAGTCACCTTCCCATGGCGAACGTCGTGGGTTCGAGTCCCATCGCCCGCTTTAAAATCTATAAGTTTTCACTATCAATGGGGATATCAACCAATTGTTGAGCAGCTGGTTGGGTTTATTGTGAAATTATTGTCTAAAATCTGTTATCTTCACCCACTGATGCGATCGCTATTTTCCTTAAATAAGAAAAACCCTGACATAATCCTTACTATGTCAGGGTTTTAGGTATTTGAAATGCTGTGGCAGTATTTTGTTAAATTGACCAATAATTAGTTAATGTACAATTCATCCTTTATACTTCACTGGGGATGCTACTTACCCGCCTAAAGTCCGCGTATAAATTACTTGACCTTGGGAATCATAAAGAAAAAGGGATAGATTGGCATTTTCACCAATTACGGCTAAGGCTTCGCGTAAGATTTGCAAATGATTGGTAACATCAACAGCAGTATCCGAATTCTTAGAATAAGGACTAGCCAAGTTATTTTGCCTTATTTGGTCATACTCAGGGGTTAGTCGGACAATAATTTCTGCATTGTCTATGCTAAAGGTGCAAATCCGAATTCCATTAATACAGGTCTTATCTAAGTCAGTACGGGTTTGTTGCAAACTACTAACAACTTGTAGTTTTTCTTGTGCTTGTTTGAGCGTAGCTGAATAGGGTTCGATGAGAGACTGAGCCTGAGTGTAGTACAAGCTATCTTGGGGAACTTTTTTAGCAGTTTGCAAAGCCTGCTCCCAATATATCGCCGCTGCTTGCCATTGGTTTTGTTGTTCATAAACTTTGGCTTGCTTGGCAGTGCTAATGGCCTGTTGGTAGGTTTTAACAGCTAATTGTTCTTTTGTAGCGCGATCGCGTACTAATACTAACTTAGGTTTATAATCTACCAACAGCTTTTGGGCTTCTTGGTATCCAACGCTATTTCGGGGAATCGTATTCAAGGCATTAATTACCACCAGCCAAGTAGACTGCGCCTTTTGCCAGTCATTCAAGGATTTAGCAGCAGCTTCCCGCTTCTCGGCTGCAACGGCTACAACTTTTGCCGCTGTTAGTTTTTTCAGCCATTTTTCCTCAATAAATATCTGTTGATTTACAGCGTGCAAACGAACACGATAATTCAGTAATTTACCCTGCACCAGCCCATAGAGTTCACTACTGGAACTTATACTTTCTAGTGGCGCTATAGCCTGTCGCCATAAGTGTTGCCTAGTTTGTAATTCCTCTAAGCTAGATGCTGGATTTTGAACTTTTTGTGTCGCCAAAGATGCTGTCTGCAAAGCTTTGACCACCTGATTGATTTTTTCTGCTCGTCCAGACAAGCTTGCTTTTAGTTCCTGTGACAGTTGGTAGCGAGGCGACCAACTAGGAATTACATTCAGGTCTGTGCTGGCTGCTGCAAGTTTCTGTACAACAGCAACTAATTCTTTTTCAGACTTCGCGTGGCGCATCAGTTGCGGAGATTTTGTTTTTAATTGCTTGGCGTTTTGTATTTCCTTACACTCAGACATCACGCAAGGACGCGTCAATAAGTAAGCACCACCGCCTAAAACTATAATTCCCACCAACGCTGCACCCAAGAGGATAGGTTTGGCCTGGAATCCTGGCTTTGAAGCCGACAAATTCGGCACATCTGCAAACGGGTCAAACAGTTCTTCTTCTTTTTCTTCTTCGCTCTCATTGATTAATGGAGAATATGTCAGAGATGATGAGGGGAATATTACTTCCTCATCTCCCTCTGCTATCCATCCCCCCGTCGGCTTCAATGCCAAGAAACATTTAGTATAAGGGAGTTGTTCGCCAAAAACTCTGAGGAAACATTGCACCCGCTGTTCTTTGTGGGGTGCTAGAGACTGAAGTACCTCCTCAATGACTGCAAAAATTAGTTGAGCGTCAACGATTACATCTGACGCGTGTTGCGTTAAAATCATTAGCTCGCCTTTATTGACGACGCACTTAACCTCGAAGACTTCAGCCGTTGAGACTTCTACAAGTAATTGTTCTTGCAAAGTTTTGGCTAAAAGCTGTAAATCTTCCTGCTGGACTGCTACTTTCATACAGCTTTCCCGCTGAACTTCTATATTGTTTTGATTATCTTTAAGGGGATGAAATGAACTGTTTTAGGTTTGTTGAATGCAAATGCACAATTTAACCAACCACAGCCTGAGAATCTGAACGACCAACTTTCTAACACAAATTCTGACTTTTCACCAAAAATTAAAAAAGTAAATATTGTTCGTAACAATACATTTTTACAGCGCTAGATGCAAAATTAAATAATCTGTCTTCAGATATAAATTACAAATAAAAAATGGGAATAATAGAAGGTTTGAGTATTTTCACTGCATTACTTTGCGATAATTAAATTCACAAAAGCTACTGCTTTGCGAAATTCTAGTTGCAGAGCAATTTTTACCAAATTATCTAAAGGTTAAGAAAACGATGCTATGTCAGAGGGTTTTGACAAAAAAGCTAGTTATCTTCTATGCTGGGAAACTTGCTGAGGAGATTAATTATGTGTTGTGGCTCTGGCACAAACAAGTTGACTATCAAAATTAATATGCTTCATTTGCTCAATTCGATAAAATTGATCCGTGAAAAATAAGTTTTTATAGCTGCAAAATATCAAGACAGGAATAACCAAAATCTTGGAAAGTGTCAATACAAGGTGTATCAATGGATTTATTAGAGTACCAAGTTAAAGAATGGTTTGCGAAGATAGGCATTCCGGTATTGCCTTCCCAACGAATTGACCATCCTACAGATTTGAAACGGTTAAAAATTCGCTTTCCAATTGTACTGAAATCTCAAGTCCACGGGGCGGAACGGGCAAAAGCTGGTGGAGTCAGGTTTGCCCAAACGACTATTGATGCGATCGCAGCAGCTCAAAATATCTTTAGTTTACCAATATGGGGCGAATTGCCGGAAGTTGTGCTGGCAGAATCTAAATACGACGCCAACCAAGAATTTTATCTAGCAGTGGTTTTAGATACAGCTGTTTGCCGACCGGTACTTTTAGGTTGCAAAGAAGCAGATATCGATTGGGAATCCGCTGGGGAAAGAATGCACTACGTTGTCGTGGAGCAGGAATTTTCGCCATTTTATGCCCGCCGATTGGCTTTGAAAATGGGTTTGCAAGGAACGCTGATGCAGTCGGTAAGCAGCGTTGTGGAGAAGATGTACCACTTATTTGTCCAAAAAGACCTGGATTTAGTCGAAATTAATCCCTTGGCAGTCAGTACTACTAGTCAAGTTATGGCTCTTAATGGTAAAGTCAGGGTCAACGAACGGGCGATCAAGCGTCATCCCGATCTCGCCGAGATGGCAGCAAAAATTATCAGTCGTCATACCACTACTGAAATTAACGGTATTTTGGGTGACTGGGATGGTGTGCAAATGCATGGAAAAATCGGTATTTTAGGTAATGGTACTGGTTCAGTGATGGCAACTTTAGATTTAGTTGCGAATGCTGGTGGCAATCCAGGTGTTTGTTTGAATCTACGTCATGCTTTCCTTACAGATACTACACCAACTACCTTCCGCGATCGCCTAGAAACAGGTTTGAAAATGCTGGAGGCTGATAAAAGCATTCAAGTAATACTAATTAACTTTCTGGGTAGCATTCCCCAAACTGAGGAAGTGGCTGAGGTTATAGCTAGAGTTGTGCAGCAAGACAACAGCGAACTTCAATCACAGGTTGTACGTTCTAATGGTAGTAAAGTTCGGCGACAGCTTAATTTTCCATCCTTAGTTGTCCGTCTTGCTGGTTCTGAATTTAACGCTGCGAGAAAATATTTGACGACACTAAAAACCCACACCGATGCGCTTGTCGTGGTAGAAAATTTAGATGAGGCAGTGGCAGCAGCAGTTCTCCTTGCTAAACCAATGGCTAATAAAAGATAGTGAATGTTATTTTGTTCCAATTCAAAAATCAAAAATTATTAGTTTTTCCCGTAGGGTATAAATTGTTTAATTTGATGCTCAAATCAAGTACAGCTTTGCTTTCTGGAACTAAATTATATAGTACATTCAAACTGGATCTTCTTAGCTAGAGGCGCGTTTTCTAACTTTTGGAACACTCAGCTTCCAGACTAATTTTTGGAATTTCAGTAAAAATTGAATCAATACGACACTATAAATGTGTCGTTTCTATGCCCAGTGGTTTAAGGCGCTGGGTTGCCAAATTTACGGTAATTTTTTATGAACCTAACGCCAGAAAGTAAAGTCTTAATTCAAGGCTTTTGTGAATTTATATCAAGCACTCATGTCGATCAAATGAAAGCTTATGGCACAAATTTAGTAGCTGGTGTCAATCCTGGATGCGGCGGACAGGAATTGTATGGACTGCCAGTATTTGATTTAGTAGAGGAAGTAATAGAACAATTTGGGGCAATTGACACGACAATTATTTGTGTAGATCCTTACGACGTGTTAGATGCGGCATTAGAAGCGATCGCATCTAAGATTCGCCAGATTATTATTATTACTGCTGGCGTGCCGCCTTTGGATATGGTGCAATTACTCCGCAAAGCCGAAGCCTGTGAAACTTTGGTAATCGGGCCAAATAGTCCGGGGATAATTGTACCGGGAAAAATTCTCTTAGGGACTCAACCCAGCGAATTTTATACCCCTGGGACAGTAGGGATCGTTAGTCGTAGCAGCACCCTAACCTACGAAATCGCCTACGAATTAACAAAAGCAGGTTTAGGACAGTCGATTAGCGTCAGTATTGGTAGTGATGCGATCGTCGGTTCCTCATTTTTGCAATGGCTGCAAATTCTCGATGAGGATGAAACCACACAAGCGATCGTTTTAGTCGGTCAACCTGGTGGTGGTAGTGAAGAAGCAGCAGCGCGGTATATTGCTGAGGCAATTGATAAACCAGTAATTGCCTACATTGCAGGTAGACAAGCACCACCAGGAAAAAGTTGGCGTCAAACCGGGACTTTAGCAACAGTTATCGGACGCGATCCTAACTTTGGCACAGCCCAAAGTAAATTAGCTGCTTTAAAAGAAGCGGAAGTGACAGTAGCAGAACGCCCCTCTCAAATTCCAGAATTATTGCGAAAGGAGATTAACTAATTACTAATTCGTATTTTGTAGTTAAGAATTCAATTACGAATTACGAATTATTTAGTCTTGGGAACGATTTTGAGGGAACAGGTAGGCGATCGCAGCGTAACCCGAAGCACTGAGTAAACTAACCAAAAACGCAGCCAAAATAAAAGTAGACATAATGTTACACTCTATGCATTTCTAAAATCCTGGCATTCATCAACAAACCAAGATTTTGGATACTTTCAAATTAGCAATTGGGTATGACACAGCCATGACTACCTTGTGTCAATCCCTCGGAACTCAAAGTTTTGTCTCAAGCCAAAGGCAGAAAAAAGCGAAACGTACTACCAACTCCCAATTCGCTTTCAACCTGAATTTGACCGCCTTGTAATTCAATCAAACGGCGGGAAATAGTTAAACCAATACCAGTACCTCCCGAATGGCGATCGCGCGATTGGTCGGCTCGCCAGAAGCGCTCAAACACATGAGGCAAATTTTCTGGAGCGATACCAATGCCTGTATCACTAACCGCAATCCAGAGTTGAGATGCGTCAATCCCAACAGTAATGGTAATTGAACCTTCGTTAGTGTAACGTACTGCATTACCTAACAGATTAACCAATACCTGTTCTGTACGGTCAATATCTGCCAATACAGGAGGTAGCACAGATGGACATTGCAAGAGCATAACTGGCCCATCTTCTAATAGTTGGTCGGTAAATTTCTCCACTAATGACTCTAACAACGGACGCAAATTTACCCGTTGGATATTAATTGGCAAATAACCAGCTTCTGCCTTAGATAGTTCTTGTAAATCGTTCACCAATCGCTCTAAGCGTCGAGTTTCTTTCGCTAAACGTCGATAGATTTCAGGAGACGCTTCAATTTCCCCATCAGCCAGTTCTTCCAAGTAACCGCGCACCACAGTTAATGGTGTGCGGAGTTCATGGGTCATATCTCCAATTACTTCTCGTCGCCGCGCTTCTACCCCTTCTAAACTAGCTGCCATTCGGTTGAAACTACTGCTCAATCCACTAAGTTCTGGAATGTCAGACACAGGTAGTCGTGCATCCATTTGACCAGCAGCAAATTTTTGGGTGATTTGTTCCATCTCGGTCAATCGCTGCATAATCCGTCTGGACACCCAGTAACTCAATCCTCCGGCGGCGGTAGTACCGACTAAGACTGACCAAATAGTGCTGCGCTGCCAAGCAAGTTCAAATCCTGTAACCAATTCAGCACGGACATCGATTAAGTCGAACCCCTGATTTTCTAATCCTTCCAAATGCAAGACAAACAAGCGGGGGGAAGAGATTTTGCTGATGCTCACCAGACTAGCTACCCCCACGATCATTACTACTAAGTGGGAGAAAAATAGGCGCCCTCTCAGCCCCATCTTCATAACATTTACGCTACCAGAGGATCTTCAAATTTATAGCCCACCCCAACAACAGTTTTAATAAAAGTCGGATTTGCCGGATCGGGTTCAATCTTTTTTCGCAACCGAGCTACATGAGTATCTACAACTCGTTCATCGCCAAAAAAATTATCTCCCCAAAGTTTATCAATTAGTTGGGTACGGTTCCAAACTCGACCAGGATTACTGACAAAGGTGGTTAGCAAGTTAAATTCTAGGGTAGTTAAGTCCAAAATTTCAACTTCTTGAGAATTTATCTGGCGACTGGCAGTGCGCTGGTCTACATCGACAATAAAGTGTTGGGTACGATTGATTTGATGTTGTCCTCCTTGGCGGAGGCTACGCCGTAATAGTGCCCGCACCCTAGCTACCAACTCTCTGGGGCTAAATGGTTTGACCATATAATCATCAGCACCAGTAGACAGGCCAATGACGCGATCGATTTCCTCACCCTTAGCCGTGAGCATTAAAATGTAAGGATCTTTTGCACCTGGTTTCTGGCGAATTCGGGCACAAACTTCCAACCCATCCAAACCAGGAATCATTAAATCTAAAATGATTAAATCCGGTGGTTGCTCTTGAAACATCCGCAAAGCATTCATGCCATCGCGGCTAGTGCGACAAAAAAATCCTTCTTTTTCTAAAGAGAGTTCAATTAAATGAGCAATTTCTGGTTCATCTTCAACTATTAAAATATCCATCTGAAATATAAAGTCGAGCAAAATGGGCAAAGCAGGTCACGAAGTCACGGGGAAAAGGAGACACAAAGATATTTTTCACTGCGTCCCCGTGTCTCCCACTCTCTACCTCTTGTTAATTAGAGGTTTGAATTTGACGACGTGCGATAACTATAGCCAAGATTAGAATCTTTTTGAATGTGTGTTTTAATACTATCGAGGTCAATGAAGCAGTCAGCAACATCAATCAAACTTTCACTAGTCGTTGTTTGCAGACTAACTACTTCTACCCGAACGCCCATTCTGCTGACAGCGTTCACCGCATAAGCTAAATCTCCATCGCCACTGACTAAAACCGCTGTGTCATAGTAAGGAGCTAAAGTTATCATGTCTACAGCAATTTCTACATTCAGATTTGATTTTTTGAAATTCTCTGCTGGCGCAACGAGATCCTTTGCCACTACTCGATAGCCATTACGACGCATCCACAATAAAAAACCCTGTTGCTTTTCATTGCTTATATCAACTCCAGTATAAAAGAAAGCACGCAAGAGTCTGGAACCGCTGGTTAAATGACAAAGCAATTTAACGTAGTCAATTTCTATGCCGAGTTGTAAGGCTGTATGGAAGAGGCTTAAGCCATCAATAAAAATAGCAACTCGACCACGATTTAAGTTATTCAAAATCAAACTATCAGGTGCAGGATCTCGCATCTTGGTATCTTTACCTTTGACAGCAGTATCGCTCAAATTTTGCCCTTGCCAATGTGGTTTCGCTTTGAGTACTTTAGGTTCCTTAAATTCATTGCTTTGTTTACTAAAATTAGTTATAATCATTGATACCTCTGATTTTAAAGCTGTAAAGAATTTTGACTAAATTTTCTATAGTATAGTCTGTGCTTGATTTATAACCTAGCAGGTAATGGTCTTGAGTCACTATATGCAGATAAGGTTAACTGGTGTTAAACAAGATTCAAAATAGAGAGCGCAAGGTTTTCACTATTGTTATGGTTGATTTAACGAGATATTGCCTCTGCCCACAGATATGTTAATCTTTACCCACCCAGACAGCAAGAGTTTCGATAAAATAAATCTTTTTGTCAGCGTAAGGGCTGTTTTTATTAGGTCTGTATTGCACTCAACCCAGAAGCACTATATCTATAATTGGGTAAGCATGAACTGTAAGAGCTGTAATAGAGGCAACCCGACATAAGCAAATTCCGCACAAGAATTCCACGGCTTTTTAGGGGGAATGAGCGTAGCAATATTTACGCAGCTGTGGGTGTATCAAGGAGTTAGAAACACTAATAATGTAATATTGCGATGAGATCGCACCTCAAAAGGTAATACCAATTCTGTACAAAGATACGCCAAATTATATAAGAAACGAACCGCAAAGGGCGCATACTCCTACGGAGAAGCAAGCTACGCGCAGCGTCTCGTAAGAGTTGGACACAAAGGAAGAAAGAAAATTTGGCGCAACCTCACAAAGAATTGGTATAAGTTACCTTAATTTATCTAAGAGCCAAATCAGAAGGACAGGGAGGTTGATTACTCTCTTCCTGGATTTCTCACAAGAGAGAAATCCAAATGGTGTGGGAGGTGTGGGAGGTGTGGGAGGATGGAGAAGAAGTCTTACCCCCCATACTCCCCACACTCCCCACACTCCTCTTCCCCTGAAGCCTACACTATGCGTGAGAAATCCGCGTCTTGTCCCCCTATTTGCTTAACGCGCGCCAGCAGTTTCTAAAGACAAATCTTGAAACATGGGTGTGCTGAGGTAACGTTCGCCAAAGGAAGGCTGAATCATCACGATTAAACGTCCGGCATTTTCTGGACGTTTACCTACTTGAATTGCAGCACACAAAGCTGCACCAGAGGATATCCCAGATAATAAGCCTTCTTCTTTTGCCAAACGTCGCCCATAAGCGATCGCTTGTTCATCGCTGACTCTAATTACTTCATCAACTAATTCTAGGCGGAGAACATCGGGGATAAATCCGGCGCCAATACCTTGAATTTTATGTGGCCCGGCTTCACCGCCTGAGAGGACTGGGCTATTACTGGGTTCAACTGCGATCGCCTTAAACGTCGGTTTGCGCTGTTTGAGTACTTCTGCAATCCCAGTAATCGTCCCACCAGTACCTACACCAGCAATGACAATATCCACTTCCCCATCTGTATCTGTCCAAATTTCTTCGGCGGTGGTTTCTTGGTGAACTTTGGGATTAGCAGGGTTGCGGAACTGTTGCAGCATAAAAGCATTGGGAGTATTAGCCACAATTTCTTCAGCTTTGCGAATTGCTCCCCGCATTCCCTCAGCGCCTGGTGTCAACTCCAAAGCTGCACCATAAGCCCTCAGCATAGCGCGTCGTTCTTGGCTCATAGTCTCTGGCATCGTCAAAATCAAACGGTAGCCACGCGCTGCTGCTACCATTGCTAGAGCAATTCCTGTATTACCGGAAGTAGGCTCAACTAAAATAGTCTTTCCTGGGAAAATTGAGCCAGCAGCTTCTGCCGAGAGTACCATACTTAACCCAATGCGGTCTTTCACCGAAGCCGCTGGGTTCATACCTTCTAATTTAACAACTATCCTTGCAACTACTCCCTCAGCTTGAGGAATCTTGTTCAGTTGAACTAAAGGAGTTCGTCCAATTAGTTCTGTTATGTCTTGAGCAATCCGCATTATTTAACTCCTAAAATCCTAAATCTTAAGTACAGAGTATTTACTTATAACAATAAGCTTTGATGTAGTTATTTTGCCTTTTAATGTCAATAAATGCATATACTATCTATTCTAACTAAACCACAAAATATGAAAGTTTAGGAAGAACTTTTATGAGATATTCCCATTGATTGTCACTTTAGGAGAGGCTAGCTTACCATTCTTCTAGTTTACCATTTGAAATTGCTGACTATTGTCTCTTGGGTTGAGATTCAATTTTTATAATTCTGTATATATGAATATTTTTTACTTTGTTCTGAAAATATAATTTACTTTCAAAATATTTAATTGCTTTTCCTAATTTCTTAGTCTATCTTTCTCAAGAGACATTGATATTTTCTTTTGAGTGCAGATTTGGTCAGTCCAAAATTGCATCTAAAACAGTCTTTAACCATTGCCTACATTGCTTTGAGATTGAGTACAAAAACGCCAGAACCTCACCTCGAAAATACTAGAACCCCGTCCAAAAAACACTAGCACCCATACCCCAATTAATTTTTAAAATAGTTATCCGGTATAGATTACAGGCTTTGAGTACTATTCTAATGAATTTAATAATCTTAACAGGGCTGGGGTAAACTGTTTGGTGGAGAGCGGCTGATATAAATCGTATAGGATTTACGCAGAGATTCCCCTCTACCCCCCAACATTCCTGAGCGAAAGCTTAGTGAACTAGGGGGGACTTCTTAATCTCCCTTTTGAGAGTAGGATGAAATCAGATTCCCGAATCTAAGTGCGTTGTTTCTGACTGAATAATCCTATGTTTTGTCAAAAAGGTGGTAACTTTTTATTAGTCAGTAGTCAGTAGTGACGAGAAAAATAACTGACAACTAATGATTGTAAAAATTACCGATTACACATATTGTAATATCAAAACTGTTTAAAAAGTAGAAATTATATAACTACTTTAGATAAACAGCAAAAGATATTTTCTTACTGGGTGCATACTACCTAGCAAGGGAGAGCCAAGATGAAAGCCAAACTTTTAAATGTTCTTACAGTTTGCGTCGTTACCTTAGCAGTGCTTTCACCAGAACTAGTAGTATTTGGCATAATTTGGGAGCGACATCTGGAGTTAGTAAAATCTCAGAATTTAGCTTACGAAGTTAACAGCACAACTACAGATGCTCCCGCCTTGGCTCCCCAGACAGAGGGTACACATTCCCCTCAGACTAGCATTCAATCCTCCGATCGTAATGTGGTTCATCAAATGCTTGCTGTTGCTGAACAATATAAATTTGCCACTATCCTGCAATGGTTCTTCTTGTTAACCCCGATTTGTGTTGGGTTAGGGATTCTTTTTTACGACAGATATCTAGTTCATCGTGCTGCTGTTTTAAAAGAACAAGTTGAAATGTTGGAAAGACTGTGGCACCAAAGTATCGAACAGTAACTTATTCACAATTTACTAAAATCAAGAAAATTACCATGACAGACCAAGAACAACGCCAAAGCCTGTATTTTAATCTGATTGATGAGTTACTCAGATGTCCTAATGGTCAAGAACCAGAACTTTTAGAATCTAAGCCAGAATTGATTGATTCTGGTTTAGTACAAACAATGTTACAAGTAGCAACTATGTTTGCCCATGAAGGCAATCAAGATGGTGCCCAATTTTTATTTTTTGTGGCGCGTGAGTTAGCGAAAGAATTAGGTTTATACCCGGAAGTTCCCAGTACTGAAGTTGCAAATACTGAAGTTACAAGTAAGGAGTAAAAATGCTGTTGACTTCAACGGATGCGGGGCAAATAGCTTTAGAACTGCTGATGGCAGACTGGAATATTTCAGAAGAGAACCGAGAGTGGTTTACAATCTTTAACTCTCGTCTGATTGGCGAGAGTTGGTACACTGTGGAACTAGGTATAGAAGGATTTCCCGATCGGTGGTTTATTCAAGTATATGACACTGGAGCGTGCGATCCAAACTATACATTTATTTCACCAATCCGTGGTTCTGAAGGATTTACGGACTGTGTAAATGTGCCGGAAATCATCGCAGAGGTCTTAGTTTGTGAACGCAATGCTCGCTAATAATAATTAAAAATTCAAAAGCTAGAATTCAACAATAATTCGTAATTCGTAATTCGTAATTAAATCAAGACTTAGAGTCAGCGATCTCTAAAAGTTGTACAATTTATTATGGTTAGGGTTGAAATCCTAATCTATATATAACATAATTACGTTGGCGAGTCTGCTAATATCATTACGAATTACGAAGTACGAATTTTTAATCTGAAGATGTAAAGATGCTTTACGTAAATCTGAGGTGATGCCAAATAAGGTACACCTCTTTTTTTATGTAATATTTAAGGTTTTATTTAAGCTTAATCAGCTATTTTGTCATCTTTAATTGACAAAATTATGTTATATTAAATAGCGTGATGGACGCTACAGAAATATCAGTTCCAATGATTGCTGAAGATATCTTAGCCAAAGAATTCACAAGAGTCGTCAACCATTACTACCCGCAAGTTGGAGAATTGCTGGATGGGTGTTATGTGAAAGTCATCACCTGTTTTTGGGGACGACCTGCCAGACGTTTGCAATATATAGGAATTTATTGCTCTGATGAAATGATTTCCTGCGTGCAAGCTCAAAAAGAAGTACTCAGAGAAGTAGCAGACAATATGGGTCTAATCCAGGTTGTTTGCATGAATGCCAAGCGATTATTGCGCGATCCGATGTCGAAGGTCAAAGAGAAGAACCCACGTCTATGGTTGGAGTTGCAGTGGGTTGTAACTTAGTGATTCATCGCATTAATTGAGAGGGGTAAATTCTTTTGTAGAGAGGACTTTATTCCTCAAATATTTAAGCACTAAAGTGCTTACTACAAATCTATCGACCACTAGAATAACCAGCACCTACGGTGAATACAAAGTATCAACGCAAGTAATGAAAACTGGAATTTTCTGCAATTACGATAATTTTCACCAAGATGCTCGTCGTGCCATCTTTGAGCAAGTTGCACTGGTAAAACAGGCAGAAAGCTTAGGTTTTGAGGAAGCGTGGGTGAGCGAACACCATTTTAGTGAATCTAATCTCAGCCCGTCCATGTTGGTGTTAATGGCACATTTGGCGGGATTGACTTCAACTATCCAATTAGGCACTGCGGCGGTGTTGCTGCCATTCCATAACCCGATTCGGGTTGCGGAAGATATTGCCACTTTGGATAATCTGTGTAATGGACGATTATTATTTGGAGTTGCCAAAGGCGGCCCCTTTCCTCAACAAAATAAGCATTTTGCGACCCTCCCAAGTGAATCCCGTCCCAAGATGCTAGAGGCGATCGCATTGATTCACAAGCTGTTATATGAAACTGATGTATCATTTAATGGGCAATATTATCAATGCGATCGCTTAACGATTTACCCAAAACCATTGCAAAGTCAAATACCAGTGTATGTTGCTACTGGCGGCGATGATGGTATCGAGTTGGCTGCTAAACATTCCTTCAGCTTGATGGGTGGGCCGCCATTTTCCCTAGAGAGATTGAAGGATACTGTTACCAAATATCGAGCCTTAAATTCTAGTGGTGCGGAAAATTTCGTGCTGGCACGCTTCTTTTTTGTTGGCAAAACATACGATGAGGCGGTGAGTGAAGCGTTACCTTTCGTTCGGAAATTTAGCCAGAAAATGAAAGCTAATTCGGCTGAAGTATTGAAAAATAGTGCGAATCACAACCAAAAACCATTCGACCGCACAAATATTTGTTTCGATGAAGATTATTTGATTGAGAATTCAATTATCGGTGATGTGGAGACTTGTCGAGACAAAATTAAGAAATTTCAGGACGAATTAAATTTAGGTACGCTAGCACTCAAACCCTCGTCTGCGGATTTGCAAAAAAACCTGGACAGTTTGACGCGCTACAACCAAGAGGTGCGAAATTATGTCTTCTAAACTATACTTGCTTCCTCCCGATGATTTACCTCCCGCTGAGGTAACTAAAGAGGATGGAATGCTGCAAATGGAGCTAGAACAGTCTACTGGCAGATGCTTTTATCTAGCTTGCGATCGCATTACGCGAGTCCTATTATCTAATTGTCAGTGGTATCTCACAACAAATGCTAGCATCCTCACATTAATTATTGATTGCCCTGACTTAGTATCTTACTGGCATATTGTCAGCAATATTCCCCAGTTAGGTAATAGGTTAGAGCGGTTTGTTAGCAATGGCAAAATCCGCGTTTATCCGCCATTTGGAAAGGGGACGCCGTTTGAAATCAGCGTAAATGAAATATCTGCTTATCGAGATTGGCTTTGAGGTAAATAGAAACTGGGAATCATCTTTATCGCTGTCTAACACCCTGCACTTTTAAAGTACAGGGTGTTGCAATTTTTATCAACCCGCAGAGATATTTTGTCAGTTAGTTATTTTTGTGATGATAGGTTTTTATTTAAACGCAAAGGAAAGCACAGAGAGGCACAGACTGCTTATTATAACGCAATACGGTTCAGATAAGCCCAAAACCCTCATGTAGAGACGCGATTTATCGCGTCTTCAAAGACCAAGTACCTACACCAATAACCCTTAACTGAACCGTATTGTATTATAACGGTAGAGTTAGCCATGCATACCAATTTTCTAACCCAGCACCAGTAGTTGCAGAAACCTGAAAAATATTAATGTTGGGATTTACTTCTTTAGCATATTCTATGCATTTTTTAACATCAAAATTTACATAAGGCAGTAAATCAATTTTAGTGAGAATCATTACATCACTAGCACGAAACATATGTGGGTATTTTAGCGGCTTATCTTCTCCCTCCGTGACGGAGAGAATCACGACTTTTGCCTGTTCTCCCAAATCAAATAAGGCTGGACAAACCAAATTTCCGACATTTTCAATCATCACAACTGAATTCAGTGGTGGATTCAGTTGTTGTAAACCTCTTTCTATCATTGAGGCATCTAAATGACAGCCTGTTCCAGTATTTATTTGGATGACTTTAGAACCTGTTTCTTTAATTTTTTTGGCATCGTTAGCAGTTTCTTGGTCGCCTTCAATGACACTAATAGATAATTGATGCTTTAAATCATTGATAGTTCGCGTTAAAAGAGTTGTTTTTCCAGCACCGGGAGAACTCATTAAATTTAAAGCGAGAATATTGCGACCTTTAAACCATCCCCGATTTTGGGCAGCTAGTAGGTTATTTTTTGATAAAATATCCTGTTCTAAAGATATTGTTGTGTTGTGTATTTTGGCATGAATTTGAGGCGCTTCTATATGAGTGTCATGACTGTGGGAGTGAGTGATGACAGTACCATCTGGTAAAGTATGAGTATGATGATGGTGGTTATGTTCAGCTTCACCTGTTTCTAGATTGGTAATTTTAGTTTCGCCATCATCAGAACAACCGCAGGTTACACACATAATTCCTCTATTTCTATTTCTTTAATTTTAAGTTCTTCACCAGTAATTAAATCTAATTGCACGCTACCGCAGTTACAGATTCCGAACGGTTTATCTAAATAAACTTCTGCACCACATTGGCGACATCTCCCTAAACCTGGAATTTCTAAAATTTCTAATGTCGCCCCTTCTAAAACTGTACCCTGAGTGCAAATATCAAAACAAAATCGGATAGCATCGGGCATAATGGCTGAAAGTTTACCAATTTCTAATAAAACTCGCTGCACTTTTGCACCTTTGGCATGTTCAGTCACAATTGCCACAATATTTTGAGTAATTCCAAATTCGTGCATATTATAAAATCTATTAAAGATTAACAAATTCGTGGTAATTGGTCGCCTACTAACATATCAACAATTCTTTCAGCACCAAAAGCTGTTTTTAATAATACGATACCTGGGGGTGAGGTAATAACTTCGCCAATAATACAAGCATGTTTGCCTGCTGGGTGGGATTTCATAGCTGATAAAACATTTTCAGCATTCTTTTTTGGAACCACCACAACTAATTTACCTTCATTTGCTAAATACAATGGGTCTAAACCGAGAATTTCGCAAACTCCGTTGACTTCTTCACGCACTGGGATAGATTCTTCAAAGAGACGAATTCCCACATCGGAACTGAGGGCGAATTCATTTAGTACTGTAGCTAAACCACCGCGTGTAGCATCTCGCATAGCATGAACTTGGGGACATACTTGGAGAATAGTTTCTACTAAACTATGCAATGGCTGACAATCACTTTCAATACTAGTTTCTAAAGCTAATTCTCCACGGGCAATTAAAATTGCTGTTCCATGATTGCCTATTTCACCATTAATTATTATGGCATCTCCAGGTTTAATGTTATGGGCAGAAATGTTAACTCCTCGTGGGATGATACCAATACCAGCAGTATTAATAAAGAGTTTATCGGCAGCACCTCGATGTACAACTTTTGTGTCACCAGTAATAATTTGAACACCAGCTTTTTCTGCGGCTGCTTTCATACTGTTTGCGACACGGCGTAAGGTTTCAACAGGTAATCCTTCTTCTAAAATGACGCTGCAAGTTAGATATAAAGGTTTAGCACCGCTGACAGCTAAATCATTAACTGTACCGTTTACAGCTAATTCTCCTATATCGCTACCGGGGAAAAATAACGGGTCTACTACATAAGAATCTGTTGTAAATGCGAGTCTGTCTCCTTGTTGCATGAGACTGGCTAAGTTGAAGCTGGCTTGGTCTTCTAGTTGGGAGAGAATTGGGTTATCAAAATTGCTGACAAAGATATCATCTATTAAATCACGCATGGCTTTACCACCGCTGCCATGTGCGAGAGTTATATGAATGTCTTGCACTTTATTTTGGCGGCGGCGGACTTGTTCTATTTTTTGGAATAGGGGATTTTTTATTGGGTTTGTGGGGGGGAAATTCATATTAAATTTTTTTTAAACGCAAAGGAACGCAAAGGGAAGCGCGGAGGTACGCGGAGTATTTAGTCTGAGGAGAAGCCGCAGGCGGGGAGAGGTTCTTGAGTTATTTTTGGTTTTTGGGTGATTGTTCTTTTGGCAATTGTGGAGAGTCGCCCGTATTTGTAATAGGCTGCACAAGCACCTTCGGAAGATACCATGCAAGTGCCAATGGGTGTTTCTGGTGTGCAAGCTGTACCGAATACTTTGCACTCCCAAGGTTTTAAGACTCCTTTGAGAATTTCTCCACATTTACAAGCTTTATGGTCGGCTACTTTGAGGTTAGGAATGGTAAATTTAAGTTCGGCATCAAATTGGGCATATTCAGGTTGAATTTGTAATCCTGAATAGGGAATGTCACCTAAGCCGCGCCAATCAAAACTATCTCGGACGGCGAAAACTTTATTTATGGCTTGGAGGGCTACTGTGTTCCCAGTTTTTTCTACAATTCGGTTATATTGATTTTCAACTTCACAACGATTTTCTACTAACTGTTGCAATAGCATCCAAATTGATTGGAGAATATCTAAGGGTTCAAATCCTGATACGACAATTGGTTTATTATATTGTTGGGAAATAAATTGATATGGGTCGGTGCCAATTACCATACTGACATGGCCAGGGCCAACAAATCCATCTAATTGTAAATCGGGATTATCTAGTAGTGCTTTGAGGGCGGGAATCACGAGGACGTGATTGCTAAACATACTAAAGTTAGGAATTTTTTCGGCTGCTGCTTGCAAGATGGTGAAGGCGGTGCTGGGGGCTGTGGTTTCAAAGCCTAAGGCGAAGAAGACTATTTCTTTGTCGGGGTTATCTCTGGCAATTTGCAGGCTATCTAGGGGAGAGTACACCATACGGATGTCTGCACCTTGTGCCCTGGCTTGCAGTAATGTTGTGTTGGAACCGGGAACTCGCATGGCATCGCCAAAGGTAGCAAAAATGACGTTATGATTTTGAGAGATTGCGATCGCATCATCTAATCTCCCTTTTGGCATCACGCATACTGGACAACCAGGCCCATGAATTAGTTCGATGGTTTGGGGTAATATTTCTTCGATGCCGTATTTAAATATGGAATGGGTATGTCCCCCACATACTTCCATGATTTTGATGGGTTTTTCTAGCTGGTGGCTTAATTTGGTAATTTCGCGGAGTATGGCTTCTGCTTTTTCCGGTTCGCGGAATTCGTCAACATATTTCATAAGGATTTGGGAATAGTAAGCTTTATGTCAATACGGCTGAGTTAAGTATTTCTTTCTACTCTCTGTGCCCTCTGCGCCTCTGCGGTTCGTTAAGTACTAATTCCTGCTTGTGCTGCTGCTAATTCTTGGAATAGTTGTAATGTTTCTGCTGCTTCTTGTTCGTTAATTCGATTCATGGCAAAGCCAACATGTACTAATACCCAATCGCCAATACAAGCTTCGGGGGGATGTTGTTCGTCTACGATACAAGCAATGTTTACTTCGCGCTTGACACCACCAATGTTAACTATGGCTAATTTGTGGTTAGCGTTGGTAATTTCTACAATTTGTCCGGGGATTCCTAAACACATTTTGTTATTTTTTAGGATAAATTAACCACAGAGGCGCGGAGAACGCAGAGAGAATTATTTGTGAGAAAAAGATTGTCAAATATCAACACTCATGTATTAATTGTGCGGCTGCAATCACTGCTTGTCCTAAAGATAAGCCGCCGTCATTAGCTGGAACTAAGCTGTGAGTCAGTACTTTTATTCCCAATGTTTGTAATCTTTTGGTAATTTGCTCTAACAATATACAATTTTGAAATACTCCTCCTGTTAAAGCTACCTGATTAATCAGATTCTCTTGACTAAGATGCTTAACCATTTCCACAATCGCATTAGCTAAACCTTGGTGGAATTTGGCAGCCATAATCGGTTGGGGAATCTGCTGCTGTAAGTCATTTAGCAAGGCTTGCCACATTGGACGCGGGTCTATACAGTAAATACTATCTGAAATGCTAAAGTTAAAAGGATAGATTAGCGTTTCTTTATCATTATTTAAGCTGCTAACATCTACTATAGCTTCCATTGCGATCGCAGCCTGTCCTTCATAGCTACATTCCTCTCTATAAATACCGATAGCCGCTGCCACTGCATCGAACAATCGCCCCACTGATGAAGCTGGAGGAGAGTTAATCCCTTTCTCTATAAGTTGATTGAGTAGCTTAAGTGGCTTGTTTTTCAAAAACTTAAATATTTCTAAATCAGTATATTTTTGTTCGCAATCATCCCAAAGATTAGCAGCTAATAATTGGGCATAAGTATTACGCCAAGGCTGATAAATAGCTTGTTCGCCACCAATCATTGCTACTGGTTTAAATGTTGCTAGGCGTTGAAATTTCCGGTAATCTGCTAAAAGAAATTCTCCACCCCAGAGTGTGCCATCGTCGCCGTAACCTAAACCATCTAAAGCGATACCTAATATTGGAGGTGAATCTAAAGGAATTTCATTTTCAGCCATACAAGCGGCGATATGGGCATGATGATGTTGAACTGGATAAACTTTGATTTTATTTGTGTTTGCAAGTTGTTTACCAAGTTTGCTTGAGAGATATTCAGGATGTTTATCAATGGCAATTATTTCTGGTTGATGCTCAAATAAATTTAAGTATAAATTTAAAGTTTCTTTGTAAGCGTTGAAAGCGGCAGCATTTTCTAAATTTCCTAGATGTTGAGAGACAATTGCTTCTCCTTCACGCAATAAGCAAAAGGTATTTTTTAACTCACTACCCATTGCTAAAATTTGCGGAACATTCTGAAATCCTAGTGGTAAACTAATTGATGCTGGTGCATATCCTCTGGCACGGCGAATTGTTTGAACTTTATCGCCAAGAACACGCACAACCGAATCATCTACCCGATTAATAATCTCTCGATTGTGAAAGAGAAAATAATCAGCAATTGTTCCTAATTTTTCTCTTGCCTCGTCATTATCAATACATTGTGGTTCATCAGCAATATTGCCACTTGTTAAAACAATTGGGCGATTCATCCGCCGCAGAATTAAATGATGCAGGGGCGTATAAGGAAGCATGAAACCGAGGCTACTTTGCCCTGATGCTACTGACGATGCTAATTGTTTTTTATCTGAAGCTTGTAATAAAACAATTGGTGCAGCAGAACTGGTTAATAATTCTTTTTCTTTGGCGTTGACAATACAATATTGTTCGATTATTTCAATATCCCGCGCCATTAAAGCAAAGGGTTTATGATAGCGCTTTTTACGCTGACGTAGTTTTTGTACAACGGTTTCCTGTGTTGCATCGCAAGCTAGATGAATACCACCTAACCCCTTAATTGCCACAATCTCACCTTTTTGCAACAATGTACAAACAGCATCTACATCATCCAACATCGAAAACATGGAAGCAGTAACCGATTTTCCATCAGCGCGTTCTAACCAAGCTGTGGGGCCGCAAACATGACAAGCGACAGGTTGGGCGTGAAAACGGCGATTTTCGACATCATGGTATTCCTTTCCACATTCTGAACATACGGCAAACGCAGACATACTGGTATTGCATCTGTCATAAGGAATGGCACGAATAATACTCAGGCGGGGGCCGCAATGAGTGCAATTAGTAAAGGGGTAACGGAAAAAGCGGCTAAAGGGGTCGAATATTTCTTTCTGACACTGTGGACAAGTGGCTGCATCAGGGGTAATTTCTGTTTTAATAGCATTATTGACACTACTAGAAATTACAAAATTATCAAATTTCAATTCACTTTCAGAAATAATTCTTGTTAGTTGATTAATTCTTGCCAAAGTTGGACATTCTATTTGCAATCTGGCAACAAATTCTGTTATTGCTTTCTCACTACCCGATACCCGAATTAATACACCTTGTCCATCATTACAAACATCTCCACGCAAATCACAGGCTTTAGCCAGACGATAGACAGTAGGGCGAAATCCTACTCCTTGAACAGTACCGCGAACTCTAATTTCTTCAGTCGGCATAGTTAAACTGCCACAGCAAAATTCGGTTATTTCCAGAATCAGCTATCACTGCTGTATTGCCACAAATTTTTATCCCGTAACACCAATTTAAGCTATCTCTTTTTGGTAGTCCAAAATTACGATTTTCACCTTTACTTTGAAAATTTATTTGTCCTGCTAACCCATCTGTCACTGCACCTTGCAGTGATAAAATTGATTCTAGCTTTCTCCATCCTAACAACCGAGAATTAGCAGTATCTGCAACTACTAACCAGTCGCCAGCCACCCCAACACCATAAGGCATACTCAAACTACTAGCACTAGGATAATAAACCCCTTGATTCATTTCCACACAATCAAAGCTTTTTTGTCCTAAAACCACTGCACAAGGGGTATTATTTTCTGTTGGTATTCCCTGCCAAATCATCACTCGATGATTACCTGCATCGCTGACAACCAAATTTTCTCCCCAAAGGGTAATATCGTGACACCAACGCATACTCGCTGCGGTTGCAGAAGCACCGCCGTTTTCATTGCGAGATATCATATCTGGTTGTCCCAAAACTACATCAGCAGGTTGACCATTTTCTGTTGGTAACTGATGCCAAATTAATACCCTCCGATTACCAGTATCGGCAATAAATAGCCGTCCTTGATGATAGAAAACACCATAAGGCCAATGCATTGTACTGGCGGATGCTTGTTGACTTCCCCGATTTGGTTCATTATCGATAAAATTAGCTTGTCCTAACACCAAATCGGCTGGAACATTGTTATCTTCTGGTAAGTTTTTCCAAATTAAAACTCGATGATTCCAAGCATCTGCTACGGCTAACCCTTCACCACAAGCACAAACCCCTGTTGGTACACTTAAGGTTGCACTTCCCGGTGTACTTTTAGCATTTTGTCCTTCATGATAAAAATCAGGTTGTCCAATTACCCAATCAGCAGGTTGACTATCTCGTGTGGGTAATTTTTTCCATCCTAATAATCGATGATGTCCGGTATCTGATACCCATAAAGGGCCGGTTTTTGATAACAAACAAGCACCACGAGGCCCAAACATTGTTGTGGGACTAGGTGCTACAGGTATCACTAATTGTTGTGGTTCAATAATGTTGCCTAAAATTACCTCTGCACCTTGAGGTGATAGAGGTAAATATTGAGAAATTTCTGTTGCTTCTAGCGGTAATTGTGATATGGGATTAATTTTGATTGGGATATCCATGAACCGCAGATAGACGCTGATAATTATTTAAAAACATTAATGTTGATTAGCGTGTAACAACAGTAACAATTTTGCATTATGTTTTTTTCAAATTAAGTGAAAAATTTTAATAAATTTCCGTATTAATTAATCTAAAATAATTATAGTTTTCCGCCAGTAGCTTTTACTACAATGCAATTTTTGGCATGAGTGCGCGATGTACTGAAAAAAGAAAGTCAAAAGGCATTTTGAGTAAGTGAAAGTTAGTTTGACTTGCGGAGAACACCAAAATGAGTAAGTCAAAGCTCATTTGACTTGCGGAAAACACTAAAATGAGTAAGTCAAAAGGTATTTTTAGTAAGTCAAAGTTGATTTGACTTGCGGAAAACACCAAAATGAGTAAGTCAAAGGGCATTTTGAGTAAGTCAAAGTTGATTTTGCTTTCTCAAAACCCTAAAATGAACAACTTAATTACATAAATCAGAAAAAAATCTGGTCTATTGACAAAGCATTTAGACCTTTTGCTTACACTAAAGACTAAAGTGAATGTGCAAAATACTGATATGAAAAAGCAAATTAGCTGTGATTTTCTAATTGCCGAGTATATTTGCTGATATAGAAATTTGCAAGTAAATGTCGATTTACCCCCCTTAATCCCCCCGATACATTGGGGGGAAACAAGAAATCCAGTTCCCTCCCCTTTATAAGGGGAGGGTTAGGGTGGGGTAATTCGACAGACTGGTTGTAATTCGATAGTGTATACACGTATTATTATGTGCATCTTCATACAGAATTGGTATAACTCCCCCTGCTTATCCGAATCTGCTTTTTACCTCAAAACCCTTAGTTTTTGTAATTCATGCAAAAGAGAACTGTTGTATGTTAGCTTTGCATCATGATTGTTGCAGTTTTACAAAAATCTTATCGTCTTTAATTTTTACCGGATAGGACTGAAGTGAAACATCCGGTGCTGTTAAGCATTCACCTGTTTCTAACTTGTACTGAAATCCGTGAGAAGGACAGCTGATAATACCATTTTCAAATTTACCTTTATCTAGAGCAGATCCTAGATGAGGACAAGCATTTCGGTAACATTTTATTGTAATACCTTGACGGTATAAAATCAGAGAATTACCAGAAAGTTGTACTGCCAATACAGTAAATTCAGGAACCTGATCGATAGTTGCTACTTTGATCCAAGTAGAGGTTATTTTTGATGAAAATGGACTAATTAAACCAAAACTTGCATTGTTAACAACAGGGTTATTATTGACCGCAACTACTTTGGTAATTTCGGGACAATAATTTTTGATTGCCTGTTCTACTCCCTGAGATAAAGTTAAAGTAGAAACCGGACAACTGCTGCAAGTTCCGATTAATTTGACTTCTACTGTATCTGGGGGCTTAATTGCTACTAGTTCTACATCTCCATTATGGCTTTTTAAGCCTGGGCGAACTTCTTCAAGGGCTGTTTGGATTCGCTGTGCTAATGGTGGTTTTGGTGGTTTTACTAGTTCGTGATAAAGCAGCACTGCGTATACGACTTCATCAGTTACAGCATGACGCAAACCTGACATTGATTCTTGCTTGAGGCTTTTTATTAAACTAGTCAATGCTGCTTTGTGCAAAGCTTCAATTGCTCTTTTTAGACCGACTGCTACACATCGTTGGCTTTCATCCCAGTCGGATATAATTGCCTCAAAGCGGTTAATTTCCTGAATTAATTCTTCAAGGTTTGTCATTAGTCATTAGTCATTAGTCATTGGGCAAAATAGTTCAGAGTTCCGTTAGCAGTTGCAGGGCGTTTAGCCCATTTCCAGTGCTGAGTAAATAAGTGAGATTTCCCACTCACCACTCTAGGACTTACGCAAAAATTGCTAAAAAGCTTAATTTATCGAACCGCCAAGACGCCAAGAGCGCCGAGAATTCGTAGAGTGTGCGTAAGTCCTATACTCATTACTCATTACTCAGAATAGGGGCATTGGTTATTCATAAATGACCAATGATAAATTACTTCATTTTGAAATCTTTGAGGAGAAATGGCATAATCAAGCCTGTCACGAGGCTAGATAATGTTATTGGTAAGTAGAAAGGAATGTCGATTTGTGCAAACAACACTAGTAGTAACGAACCTACAGCAGTAGCAATAGCAGTTCGTTGAACAAAATACATTGGATCGCGCAGTAATTTTCCTTTTAAAAATAACTTCGCAGAAAACCATCCAATTTCTAACATGTTGACTCCTAATATTTTGTCAATAAATTTAAGATTACAAACCCTAAGAGAATAGCAGGAATTACACCAGCAGGGGCAAATAATGCACCAAGCATTGCTGAAAACTGATAGCCGATATCTTTTCCAGCTAACAGCATTCCACCAATAGCACCACCAACCATAGACAAGGCTGTTGCTATGACTATCCACACTAATCCTGTTGCTATGTTCAAGTCACCATCTGCTAAACTTGTGAGAAAATCTCTCAGAGAAGGGTTTGTTAAAATATCTCTCATGCTGTTTTGTTCTCCTTATGATGAGGGGGTGGATGAGGGAGAATAATCAATGCTCAATGCCCTATTTCGGCTTCAATATCTTGTAAAGCTTGGGCTACTATCTCTGCTTGTTCGATTTGTTGATTTTGGGTAAATATTTCTAAGGCTTGTTGATAGTAAACACGAGCTTTTGAGAGATTATTAAGATTACCCGCTTCTGGCTTTTCTGAGTCATCGGGTAAGTTGAATAAGGCGTTGGCTTTGTTTGAAATTGTGTTAGCGTATTCTAGAGGTGTATCTTTGAAATTACGCACTTTTAGCGCTTCATCGTAAGCTGCGATCGCACGTAAGTTATTTTCCACAGGATGGGAACTCACTAAATATTGCAAAGCGTTACCCAAGTTGTTTTGCAACATGGCATATTCTCTGGGATGGTCAATCAGATTAATATGCTTGAGTGCGACCTCAAATGATTGCACAGCTAACCCTTGACGCAAGTATTCCCGTTCTGATGCCAGTGGCATAGAAAGGTAAGCGATCGCAATATTGTTATATAAAATCGCGTATTCTTGGGGGTAATCTTCCCAAGTAAACACTCGCAAAGCCTCATGATAAGCCTGGATGCTGTCGGTTATCCGCGCCAAATTGAATGGCACTAGTGACTGCAACACTAGCCCAAAATTCATCTGTGTCTCTGCTACTTCCTCTGGTGAAGCTAATTCCTGTAAAATTGGCAGTGCTTCTTCATAACCTGCTTTCGCTTGCGTCAGCAGTTGGTAATCAGCATCCGGTATTGCTTGTAATGTCCCTGACATCCCCACTTGCGCCCTGGCTTTTAGTAGGGGATACTCCTCACCACACATTTCATAAGCCCGGTAATATAAGCCAACTGCATTTCGCAAGTCTTGGGCAGTTTTGGGCTTTTTTTGAAAACCCTGTGCGATCTCAATCAGCATTTGGATTTTTTCTTCTGCTGAAGCTGACTCCGATGCAACAGCTGCTACCGCAGCCTTCACCGCCGAATCTGTAATGCTGGGGTTCATAACTCTGCCGTACTCTAGCCAATTGGGAATTGAGTCCAACACCCATGAACGATCGAAACACGCGATCGCATTTCATCACGGGCTATACTGATTTACGCAGGCTTCGAGTCCTTTAGGCGGAATTCCCCTTTTTGTCTGAGACTAGGGCTAATGATTAAGGACTAGGGAAAGAGTCGATCCCATGTCCAATATCCAATACCCCATGCCCAATCAATTTTTTTACTATAAAACACCCTATTTCTAAAATTCTAGGGGGAAATTGCTAATATTAATGTCAGCTTTAAACACCTAATATTTTTAAAATACTTTTTGTATCATCACTCGACACAACCCAAATATTCTTTATTGAATTGTTGACATACATATATGCAGTATTTTACCAGCTAATTTTTGTATACTCCAAAGATTCGCCACGGGATCGTCGAAGTGTAAAATATATTCATCAACTGTAAAACAAGCTCCTTGAAAACAGACAGCATCTTCTATCGGATCTTTCAGAGTATCCCCACTACTTTCTTTGAACTGATTAACCAACCGCCCCAACTAGCTAGTGTTTACCAATTTTCTTCAGTAGAAGTCAAACAACTAGCTTTTAGAATCGATGGCGTTTTCCTCCCAAATGCAGCAGAACTACCCATTTATTTTGCCGAAGTGCAATTTCAACCAGACAAAAAGTTCTACTCGCGTTTATTTACCGAAATCTTTAACTATCTCGACAAAACCGAATTAACCAACAATTGGCGTGGTGTTGTCATCTACCCCAACCGTAGCGTTGATACTGGAGATACCGAAAGATATACCGAATTACTCAACTCACAACGAGTGACTCGCGTCTATCTTGACGAATTAAGCTCAATTGAGACATCATCAATCGGCATAGAGACAGTTAAACTCATCATCGAACCCGAATCAACTGCGACAACAAGAGCGATCGAAATAGTCAACACTGCTAGAGAGCAAATTCTAGATGTCGCTACTATTAGGGAAATTATACAATTGATAGAGACGATATTAATCTACAAGTTACCGCGATTGACCCAGGAGGAGATCGGAAAAATGTTTGGATTAAATGAGTTAAAGCAAACTAGATTTTACCAAGATGTTTTTGCAGAAGGGAAACAAGAAGGGAAACAGGAAGGTAGACAAGAAGGGAAACAAGAAGGTAGGCAAGAAGCTAAGTTAGAAACGATACCTCAGTTATTAGCATTGGGTTTAAGTATTGAGCAGATAGCTCAAGCGTTAGGTTTGGATGAACAAGTTGTTAGGCAAGCCGCACAACCGAAATCCTAAAACAATAGGGTGCGCGAAGGCTTAACAGTACGTTTAATAGAGACGATATTAATCTACAAGTTGCCGCGATTGAGCCAGGAGAAGATAGGAAAAATGTTTGAATTAAATGGCTTGAGGCAAACTAGATTTTTCCAAGATGTTTTTGAAGAGGGTAAAAAAGAAGGTAAGCAAGAAGTTTTTGAAGAAGCTAAACAAGAAGGTAAGTTAGAAGCGATACCTCAGTTATTAGCGTTTGGGTTGAGTATTAAGCAGATAGCTCAAGGCTTAGGCTTGGACGAACAAGTTGTTAGGCAAGCTGCACAACCAAAATCTTAAAACAATTGATATATACCTGACGGGGCGCAAAATCTTGCGCCCCGATATTTTGCTGAATTTGACTCGGTTATTGCATTAAAATGTGACGGTTTAAAATACTCATCCTTTCGCACGGATTAATAGTTGGTAGTAATTGTGATTAATAATCTCATAGTTTTAACCGCAATCAATTGTTAAGGTTGTTGAACGCCAGTAATTAAAAACAAAAAATAATTTTATTTTAAATATTTTGATGTGTTAAATATGTAACATATTTAATAGACATATTAATTTAAAATAATCTTAATTAAATGTAAGCTATTGCTAATGATTAATTCTTTTTTAATGAAAGTGAATTAAATAAAAAAATATCTTAAAATAAAAAAATAAATATTGATAAGCAGGTGAGACTTTACAAGCATTATCACCTACATCATGCATGGTAAACAATAGAAAAATGCATAGCCGATGACTAACGTACTATGGCTACAAGGTGGTGCTTGTTCAGGCAACACCATGTCATTTCTCAATGCCGAAGAACCGACAGTCTGCGATTTAATTGCCGACTTTGGCATCAATTTACTTTGGCATCCTTCCTTGGGAGTTGAACTAGGCAACAACTTGCAAACACTGCTGCGGGATTGCATTTCTGGGACAATTCCCCTAGATATCTTGGTATTTGAAGGCAGTGTTGTTAACGCCCCCAACGGCACTGGTGAATGGAATCGGTTTGCCGATCGCGCCATGAAAGATTGGTTAGCAGACCTCGCCAAAGTTGCTAAATTTATTGTCGCCGTGGGAGACTGTGCAACCTGGGGAGGAATTCCCGCCATGTCACCCAACCCCAGCGAATCGGAAGGTTTACAATTTCTCAAACGTCAAGAAGGCGGCTTTTTAGGGAAAGATTTTCTCTCACAAGCTGGATTACCTGTAATCAATATACCTGGATGTCCCGCCCATCCCGACTGGATTACGCAGATATTAGTTGCGATCGCTACTGGACGCATAGCAGACATTGCTTTCGACGAACTAAATCGTCCCCAAACCTTCTTCAACACCTATACTCAAACAGGTTGTACCCGTAACGTCCACTTTGCCTACAAAGCATCAACCGCCGAATTTGGTCAGCGTAAAGGCTGCCTATTTTATGACTTGGGTTGTCGTGGGCCCATGACTCATTCTTCCTGCAACCGCATCTTATGGAACCGCGTCTCTTCCAAAACTCGCGCTGGGATGCCTTGTTTAGGTTGCACAGAACCAGAATTTCCCTTCTTTGATCTCAAACCCGGAACCGTATTTAAAACCCAAACAGTAATGGGAGTTCCCAAAGAATTACCGCCAGGGGTGAACAAAAAAGACTACGCCTTACTCACAATGGTGGCTAAAGATGCAGCACCACCTTGGGCAGAAGAAGACTTTTTTACAGTTTAGTCATTGGTCATTAGTCATTAGTCATTGGTCATTAGTCATTAGTCATTTGTCCTTTGTGATTTGACTAATGACTATAACCTTTCACACTTCTCTATACCTCTCAACCAGAAATGAAGGGTTTCAACTATTTTGCAGTAAGACGAGTGAATAATTACCAATAACAAATGACAAAGGACAAATGACTAAAGACAAATAACAAATGACAAAGGACAAATGACAAATGACAATTCAATCATTAGACATTTCGCCCGTTGGTAGAGTTGAAGGCGATTTAGATGTCCGAGTTGACATTGAGAATGGGCGGGTAGTCAATGCCTGGACACACGCCGAATTATTTCGTGGATTTGAAGTTATCCTACGCGGTAAAGATCCCCAAGCCGGATTAATTGTTACGCCTCGCATTTGCGGAATTTGTGGCGGTTCTCACCTAACTTGTGCTTCTTGGGCATTAGATACAGCTTGGGAAACAGAAGTTCCGCGCAATGCCATTTTGGCCAGAAATCTCGGTCAAATTGTCGAAACAATCCAAAGCATCCCCCGCTACTTTTATGGTTTGTTTGCCATTGATTTAACCAATAAAAAATACCGCCATAGTCGTTACTATGAAGAAGCCGTTAGACGCTTTGCTGCCTTCACAGGCAAATCTTATGAATTAGGCATCACAATTTCCGCTAAACCTGTAGAGATTTATGCACTATTAGGCGGACAATGGCCCCATTCTAGCTACATGGTTCCTGGTGGCGTGATGTGCGCCCCCACTCTTACAGACATTACCCGCGCTTGGGCGCTTCTGGAATATTTCCGCACCAATTGGTTAGAACCAGTGTGGTTGGGTTGTTCTTTAGAACGCTACGAACAAATCCAAACTTATGATGATTTTAGGGAATGGTTAGATGAAGACCGCAATCATCGAGATTCCGACTTAGGTTTTTATTGGCGGATGGGTTTAGATATCGGTCTAGATAGATATGGCGCTGGTGTTGGTAAATATGTCACTTGGGGATATTTAGCCCATGAAGATAAATACCAAAAGCCGACTATTGAAGGGCGAAATGCGGCAATGATTATGAAAAGTGGAGTGTATGATAGCTTCGCAGACACTCACGTTTTAATGGATCAGTCATTTACCCGCGAGAATACAACTCACTCTTGGTACGATGAAGGGACAGAAAATATTCACCCTAGCGATCGCACCACTAAACCCACTGCAATCAATACCAAAGACTTCGATAACGCCTACTCTTGGTCGAGTGCAGTCCTTCACAAAGACTTCGGACGCTTAGAAACCGGTCCCTTAGCGCGGCAATTAGTAGCCGGCGGCAAACATGGCGAATCTTGGCAACACTACGACCCCTTCATCCTCGATGTCTTCAAGGAGATGGGTGGCCCTAGTATTCATGTGCGTCAGTTGGCACGAGTTCACGAAATTGTCAAGTTATATCGACAAGCTGAACACTGTTTGCGCGAATTCAAGTTAAACGACCCTTGGTATATCAAACCCACAGAAAAAGATGGTAAGGGTTGGGGTGCAACAGAAGCAGCGCGGGGTTCCTTGTCTCACTGGGTAGAAGTGGAGGGCGGTAAAATTAAGAATTACCAAGTCATTGCTCCAGGTACTTGGAATATTGGCCCTCGTGACGGTGAAGGTATTCGCGGCCCTATTGAAGAAGCGTTAATTGGGACACCCATTTACGATTCTAGCGACCCAGTGGAAGTTGGTCATGTGGCGCGATCGTTTGATTCATGTTTGGTGTGTACAGTCCACGCTCATGATGCGAAGACTGGTGAAGAGTTGGCGCGTTTTCGTACCGCTTAAAATATGCTAATTTCTAATAGCTAATGGCTAATTATTTTTCAGTTAGTCATTAGCTGTGTTTTTTACTGTGTTAGATATTATGCCATGATTAGAAATAGCTATGGCATGAGGAAAAAGTTTATGAATATAACTATAGAAGCTGTTTATGAACAGGGTGTACTGAGGTTATTACAGCCGATTCCATTAGCCGAAGGAACTCGTGTTGAAGTCACTGTGATTTCAACTGAGACTAAACCTCAAAACAAAACTCCTAGAGAGATTTTGGCACAAATTGCAGCCATGCCCTTAGAAGTTAGCAATGATAAATTTTCTGGTCGAGATCATGACACTATTCTTTATCCTCCCCATAGTGCAAAATGATCTTTGTAGATACCAGCGCCTGGTTTGCTAGTATTGTTCCTTCCGATACTGAGCATCAGGCAGCGTCTTCATGGGTTAATCAAAATATTCAGCCATTGCTAACAACAGATTACGTTGTTGATGAAACCTTGACCCTGTTGAGAACCCGTGGAGAAACGTTGAGGGCAATCAGCTTAGGAGAGGCATTCTTTTCAGATAATCTGACGACCATTTATTACCTGACAGAAGAGGATATTCAACAAACTTGGCAGGTTTTCCGTCAGTTCTCAGATAAAAATTGGAGTTTCACGGACTGCGCCAGTCGGGTTGTGATGAATAAACTCCATTTAACTCAGGCATTCACTTTTGATCGTCACTTTCGTCAATTTGGGTTCGTGAATGTTGTACCTTGAGAGTTGCGCGATCGCGTAGCGTGCCGGAGGCGATGCCTAAAAAACAAATTCGGAACTGGTATTCTAACTGAGCCTTGGAGTCTAACAGTGACGCTCAGAAGCTGCTATAACCTCTGAAACTTAGCCAATATTTGAGCCAGCAGTCCAGGGCAGCAAAGTGTTGGTCTGCTAGATAATTTGAAACTATCGAACAATATTAAAGACAGACTCATTTTCAATATCACTCACAATGAAGTTCATACTATTTAACTCAACACCAAAACCTTGTGCTGCTCTAATTTCACCTATCAAAAGTTTGAAAAACTTTTCTGGGGATGGTGGAGCAATAAGCAGAGGTATCATTTCACGAGAGTTGAAGAGCGGAATTGGATCAACTAGATTCGGCTTAATATCTAACTTTCTCAAAATAAACTCCAACTCTGGTGTAATTTTACCTTCACAATAGTGTTGATATACTTTCTGTATAAGCTTGAGAAAAACTCTTCCCTTTAAAGATACAAACGCAGAATAACCCGCTTTTTCACGAGAATATGGTTCATAGATAAAACCACTACCAAGAACTACTTGATAACGTGGACGAAGAGTCGTAGTGGAAGTAGAAAGTCTTTTGCCTACTTTTGTATAGCTAATAAATCCATAGTTGGCTATGTCATATAAAACGGCAAGATGTAGACCTGGTATACCCGTATTATTAAGAAAAAATCGAACATCACTGCCAGTAAGTTTACCAAACACTACATTCATCAGCACATCATTAACAATTTGATCGCGAAGATAAAAGGAGATGACCTGCTCAGATTGTGCTGAACCCACCTCAAAGTTTTCAGGTATCCAAAACAGTTTGAGCTTATAAAGGTCTAGGCTATGTGCTGTTTGTTGAAAATCCCGAATTACTTCATAAAAAAGGGCCCGATTACGGATATTATCTCTAGCGATGTATGCCCAAATTTCTGAGTCTGATGCTGCGATGAGAGTTCTAATATCTTTGTCAATTCCTTCGGTATGTTTCCAAAGGGTTTGTCCAACAAGGGGTCGAATGAAGTCATGCTGAAGAAGACACGCAAAATCAAATTTTTTCCTGTCCGCTTCTGTGAATGAGTATAAATCCAACCTAGAAAAGCTTTCTAATATCTCTAGAAAGCTGCGGCTTAACCACCTATGTTCCTCTGACTCAGCCATCTTATAGACTCAGCATAAGTACATAAATACTATATCAAACTAGTGGTGAAATCTCTCTGAACTCTATGTGATAGCTCTACCAAGATTGTCTATACCACCAAAAAAGCGATCGCCCCCAATTTATACTGAACTAAAATACGTAGGCATAGCCAGGCGTAAGCATCGCGTAGCGCGTCGAAGGCGATCGACTCACAGATTATATTTATTACTCAGATTTTGGTTCAATCTCAAATTCAAGTTTGGAACGGTAGAAACACACATCAAACTCTAGGAAAAAGTTTGTTTGTCCAAAAATTAAGGGTACATTCGCTCTTCTCACCCAAGCAAATACCAGTTGAACTGGCGCAAAGTCACCGATCTCAACGTTTGCAAAGAATGGCATTGCTGGCAGATTGCTTAGGTTGCCTGCTAATTGAATAATCGCTCTGCTATCATCCCAAACCCCACTTAACTCAATACCAATTTCATAGGGCAAGACATTTACAGTTGCACCACTGTCCACTAATCCAAGAACTTCAACAGCTTTATCACCCTGACGAAGACAAAGTGGAATCCGTGGCAAACTATCAAACTCATTTTGGGAAGGGTCAGTGGTCGAGTATTTGAATCGCATGTAGTCAAACCTAATCTTCCTGTTTCAAAGCTTGCATGAGAATTTCACCTGCACCAAACGAATTGTACGGTGTAGGCAAATCATAGGTTTTAAATGGTTCGAGAGGTGAAATATCTTTGTTGGTATCCAATTCTTCCGCCAAAATGCGGATTAGCTTAATTTTTTCTGATATAGAGAGTTTCCTGACAGCAGGAAGTAGCTCATTGAGTGTCATGTTTCGCGCTCCATTTCTCCAACTAGGGTTACTTACAGCTTACTGGATTAACCATCTACCTAAGCGATTGCCCAAAAGATAAATTTGGGGAAAATCAAAGAAAAATAACCTATTCCCAATGCCCTATTCCCAATGTCTTATATTCAAAACTCGTAGCGTAACACACTAAAACTTATAGAAATAGTGGGTTAGGCTTGCGTTAATGCATTTGCATAAACAGCAATTTACACGGTAAGCTTGTGTCTGATTTAGCGCTACATAATTATCTCCCTCGCGTTCCCGATGCAGCATTGCAAGAATACATAGAATGGTGTGTTTTAGAGCAAGCTCAAGCCGCAGAATGTAACTTTACTCCTGATAGAAGTAAGTTAGATAATTTGCCACCAGAAGACTACGTTCCTAAACTTGTCGAGCAGTTCATGAAAGTTAAACCAGACCCAATTAAAGCTGGTTTGGTAGCTGCGATCGCTGGCAAAGAAGCTGACAAACATGCTTTATCTGGTTTAGCGATCGCTGCTGATTTTGTATCTCTTTATGTCAAGTATTTAATTCCTAAAGAGGGAAGTACTAAAGAACAGGCTGAAGAGATATTAACTCAAGCATCACAACATCAGTATGAGAAACTGACTGAAGTTGCCAAGAAACATGGTGTAGCTTTATAGTTTCCTGCTGATAATTTAGTTTTCAGAGGCTTTGTCTGTCCCATCAGTCAGAGCCTCGTATTTTGCAGATTATGGCAATAACTCGAAATCATCACAATCAGCATAAGCTTGATAATGAGTTGTTATTAATTTTATAACTTTACTATGACCTTAAGCTTTAAAGTATCTTTCACTGCATTTATAGATACAGTTTGACTCTTTATTTTATAATTTAGGAAACATATTATTAGTTTATAGTTAAATGGACAGAATCGTAGTTAACTCTCAGATTCATTTCGGTAAACCTTGCATTGCAGGAACACGCATCACTGTACAAAGCATTCTTGAACTGCTCAATGATGGACTTTCATTTGAAGAAATTATCCGAGACTACTATCCAGACCTACAAATTGAAGATATTCGTGCCTGCTTAGGATATGCGATCGCGCTTTAACTGAATTTGCAACTACTTAAATAATTAAATCTTATTCCATGCTCACTATTATTGGTTGCGGCAATCTAAATCGCAATGACGACGCAGTAGGCGTAATCATTGCCCAACGCTTACAAAAATATCTAGCTGAAAACCCTCATCCTTATGTGCGAGTTTATGACTGTGGCACCGCAGGGATGGAAGTAATGTTTCAAGCTAGAGGTAGTAAACAATTAGTAATTATTGATGCAAGTTCAACTGGTTCTGAACCGGGTGCTGTGTTTAAAGTTCCAGGAAAAGAACTGGAAGCTTTGCCAGAACCTAGTTATAACTTGCACGATTTTCGTTGGGATAATGCTTTAGCCGCCGGACGGAAAATCTTTCAAAATGACTTTCCCGAAGATGTGACAGTTTATTTAATTGAAGCGGCAAATCTTGGTTTGGGACTAGAGTTAAGTCCTGCTATCAAACATTCTGCTGATTTAGTTTTTGAAGAGGTAGCTGCACTTATCAGCCAAAATAATGAGTAAAAAACTCCTAACTCCTGTACAGACGCGATTAATCGCGTCTCTCTTCTCTTATGCCCAATCCCGATAAACAGAAAGTTCATCTACCCTCATTTCAAAAGGTATACCTTGACTTTCTGGCGGACAAACACGGATTTTAGCACTGTTAACAATTCCATATAGCAATGTCCCCATTGGCACAATTTTTTGTAAAACACGCCAATTAATAACTTGATCGGGACATTCAATAACCAATGTCAGAGCATTGGCGTGGGTTGTGACATACCACCGGCAATCAGACAGAAGATTTTGAATAGTGCGATCGCACGCTTCATAAAAGTATCTGCTAATAGAATCCTCTAGTTGTTGCCGCAGTATAATATCCGCCGATGTCGGTTGCATCGGATGTGAGTCATCACCATTGAAGTAATACATCTTTCTAGCCATCTCTCGTTAGCTTCCTGCTTATATTCCAATCACCATTCCATAAAGTACATCTTTATTTGTTTCTAATAATTCTTGGGTTTCGTCGTCATAATACGCACCAATTCCACTACACTGAATTCCCAAATAATTACTAGTTAAATAAAGCCTCTGTCCCAGAAAACCAGCTATTTGCATAGCAGTTTGATAATTTAAATAATCTGACACAAAAAATAAAGTTACAGCGCCATCTCTAGCAATAGCCTGATTAATACATAAGTAACCTGTCTTTTCACTAAAATTACCCGTTTTAACCAGATGTGTACCTCTATATAACCCAGGTGTCATTCCCTCTACTCGATGCACCACTGAGTAAATTTCTATTTCCTCATAGTTTTCTGTCGGTATTGACTGTTGAAGTTGTTGCACTACATATAAATAATCTTCTTGAGAAATAGCTTCTTTCCGGAAACGTCTAATAGAACGTCTATCCCAAACAGTTTGATAAAATTTATCCCGATCGAAATCAAATTGAGGATACTCTAATTTTTGCTGGCGACTCTTTTCTAGAGTAGTTGCTTGATAAGCATCTTCAATAAATTGATTGGATTCAAAATAATCAGTACCAGAGACAAAAGGAATTTTCAGCCTTAAGTGTCTGATTTTCTTATCTTGTATTTCTCCTGACACCGCACAAGCAGTAATAAACTCTTTATTCTCAAATCCCAAATCAGAATTGAGCGTAAGTTTATCAAAGTCAAAAATTAGTTGTATATCTCGGTTGTGGAGAAAAGCTGAAGCTGCAACTGCACCTAAATGGTGTCCGCTATCTAAGAAGCAATATCTCATGCTTCTATTTTGATATTTCCAGCTAGACCTATAATAAACACAACTAATTAAAAAGATGAATCCGTTGATACATTTACCCGGTATAATATAAGTCTCTAACCCATCATCAATTAATTCATAGATGAGAGTTAGACAATTATTCTCAACTTCTAGATGGTATATACCATTTACTATTCCCTCAATGCCGCGAATCTGGACGTAAACTTCTGTAGGATACAGAGCGCCTGCTGATGGATTCACTCGCAGTTTATAAGGGCCATCTTTATATACTTTTTCTAGTGTTATCGCACTGGTTAATGAGATAAAAGAGTGAAGAGGATTATTGAGATTTAATTTCACTCTCCGATAAAACTTGGGATAAACTTTAAATGCAGATGGCTGTGTTGAAGCATCTACATAATTTGGATCGAGTTGTACCGATAAGTAAGAATGCTTGGTAGCGTCATGATAGGCTTTGCCCGATATCTGACTTGATGGCATTTTTAATTATCCTTAAGACTTCTACATTGCTAGCAAAATCTATCGCTTTATAATCGTCTAAATTTTTTAAATATAAATTAGGATGATATTGTAAAAGTAACTTGACGACTTCTGTCTTTCCGGCTGATGCTGCGTACATTAAAACAGTTGCACCATTATCATTTTGATTATCAATATTAATGTTGTGAGCCAAGAGTAAATTAATTAAATCGTAGTGATTACCAAAACAAGCAAACCACAAAGCATTGTTGCGATCGCTATTTCGAGCATTGATATCCGCACCTGCATCAATTAACTCTTTGATGACTGCATAAACTCCCTCTCTTGTGGCTTTCATCAAAGCTGTATCGCCATTTTCACCTGGCTGATTTAAATCGCTGGGATTATAGCCTTTTTCTATTAACCATTGGGTTGTTGCTTCACTCAATTTTTGACTGTTGGTTCGATTCATAACTACTCCTCAGTTAACTTTTTTACTAATATAAATTTGCTTGGCAAATAGAATGGTGAGCAATGCTCACCATTTTTGCAAAAATGTTATTTAAATTCTTTTAACTTACATATATGCTATCAATTTTATAAGTTTAAATTATGAATCATTTATAAAGAACAGCAAATATTCTTCTTAAAAAAGCTTGAAAAATAATGGAAAAGCAGTAATTTTTACAGTTTTCTTATATAAGATAGCTTAATAGCAGATATAGGTGGATTTAGATCCCCGACTTCTTCAAGAAGTCGGGGATCTGCACTTGGAAAGTAAGTGTGTATATTTTCAAATTTACTGGCAATGATAAGAATATAAAATATTGTCTACATCTTCGATGGTAAGACTTTGGTTATCAGCTAAAGCTTTCAATCTATGGGTAATATCTTTAAGCTGCGATAAATTAAAGGAAAGTCCTAATTCATTAGCTCGGTGATTAACCGCCTGTTTTCCAGCCAATTTATGATTGATTAAAATTGAGCGCGTTACACCAAAACTCCGGGGATTAATAGCTTCATAAGTCTCCGAGTTATTGAGCATAGCTTTAGTATGAATGCCAGCTTTATGACTAAAAGCACTCTCACCAAAAACACAATGGTTAAAAGGAATAGAAACTCCAACTTTTCTCGCAACTAATTCATGCAAGGAACCAAGTTCATCCAAGCGATATTTAGACTTAATCTGCTCTGGATTTGTAGCATATAACCTCGCAATAAATCCAGCTAGTGAGGTAATACCATTTCGCTCACCAATTCCCAAAACACAAGTGTCAATATGAGTTGCTCCCGCTTCCAGTGCTGTATAACTGTTAGCATTTGCACATTCTGTATCATTATGACCGTGAAACTCAATATCTAAATTAGTGAACTGGCGCAAAGTCTTCACTAATTCAAATACTTGCATTGGCGTAATAATTCCTACTGTATCGGCAATTCCTATGCGTTTGACAACTCCTAACTTTTCAATCTCAGAATAAATTGTAATTAAATCTTCTATGGAAGTGCGTGACGAATCCTCAGCCGAAAATCGTAACTCAATATCGGGGGCTTGTTGATGAATAAAAGTTAGAACTTCAGATGCTAAATCAATAATTTGATTAATATTTTTACCATGACTGAACTGACGCATCAAAGAAGAACTACCAATAGTTAAATTAATCCCAGCGACGCCTGTGGCTAAAGCGACTTTAGCATCTTCTAAGTGACAGCGAATGTGAGTTAAGATTTTGGATGGCAAGCCTAACCGAGACAATCTTTCACAGTCTTGTCGAGATTGAGGTGAAGCGATTGGTGACGTTAACTCTATATATTCCACTCCAAATGCAGCAAGGGCCTCAGCGATTTCGACTTTATCATCTGAAGAGAAATTGGCTTTGACGAATTGTTCACCTTCACGGAGAGTACTTTCTACAATTGCAAATTCAGATAGCGACATTGAGCAATCCCTATACTAATTCTTACTAAGGAGATTCACTTATTAGTTTTTATATTAACAGATTTGCATAATCGAGAAATAATTACTTTGGCTGATTCTTGGGGACTGGTTATAGTATCAATTATAAGAGAGCGATCGCTTGTATCCATCGCTTCTAGAATATGTTTTGTCGGAACCGAATCATAGTTCTGACTCTCTTCCACAAATATTTTTAGTTTTTCTCGCAATTCTCCACCTGTAACAACTTGTTTGCTTACAAGTTCTAAGATTTGCTGTTCTTCTTTAGGAGTAAAATAAGCAGAAGCCTCTGGTACGCCTAAACTAGCAAAATTGCTCAGTACTTCTGGGATAATTTGCATACAATCGTCTAATTCTTGATTAGCAATTCGATCAAAAGAATCATGACGTTTTAGAAGCCTTTCTAAACGCACCGTATTTGGTGCGGTCAGCATTACAAATTTAGCATTTTTTAAAGCTGTAGCTGCATAGCGAACCTCATTTTCACCACGCAAACTATCGAAAACTAACATAGAGTTGACTTCTTGTGGATTGATGTGTAGAGAAGCTAAAATATGACCCATTCCACCAGGAAAGTATTCTCTATAAAGGCGAGTATAAGTTAAACGTTTAATCCGGCAATGTGGTTGCATGAGTTTCTCTTGCATTTTTAACATTGGTGCAATTATTATGCGTTCGGTTAAAACACGACGATTAGGTAAAAGTGTAAAATCCAAGCCTTCTTCAGCCAAAGCTTTTGCGATCGTGCTTTTTCCCACGCCCGTCATACCTACTATGATTAGTAAAGGAAAACTTGTTATTGGCAACCAGTCTTTAGGAACAGGAAATCCTACGCCTACACCTGGACTTAAGTGTTCAAAAAATAGATTTTGCCTTGTTGTATTAACTCGATCCTGCACAATATGAACCTCTTTTTAATCTAGTTATTATAAATACGTCAATATGTTATAACCTCAGTGCTTATACATAACTAAATGGCTCTGTTAAATTGATGATAATATCCATCAACAGTTAGGTTTTTAAATTTTTATCTTGCTTTTCGCAGTAAATAACTGCCCTGTCGATTTTTGTAATATTCGTCAAGCAGAGATACCACTGTTAAGTAAATTATAATTATTTCAAAATTATTAAGATATCTTAAAGAAAGCTAGTTTTAAAATTAAAATTTGCTAGCTTACTAAAGTATAAATAGTTCAAGTTAGCAAAGTAAAAACATGGAAATTAGCGCTCGTAATTCTCTTAAGGGTACTGTCAAAAAAGTTGTACATGGTTCAGTTAATACCGAGATAACTTTAGAACTAGCGCCAGGAGTGGAGCTAGTCTCAATAATCACAAAATCATCAGCAGAAAAGCTATCACTTGCTGAAGGTAAGCAGGCTTATGCTGTGATTAAATCATCAGATGTGATAGTTGCTGTTGATTAAAAAATAGAGTTGGCTTCTTTTGTAAGCCACTCTATCATTCATATCAAATTGCATTTATATAATTTAGTAACCAAAAGTGTGCAATAGCTTAGTTTAGCGTAATTACAGCAATCATATTAGATTTTTAAGAATTGAAAATCATAGATACCTGACTTATTTAAGAAGTCGGGTATTTTATTTATCATAAATAATTAAGTAAGGCTATACATAAATGCTAATTAATCAAGTTATCAATAAAGCGAACATAAATCGCTTGGACACTATCTAAATCTAGTACAAAATCTCTGTTATCAATATTGAGGATAAAAGAGGGAAAATCTTGCTTAAAACTGATATGAGTTCCTGTTGCTATTCCTATTAATGTAAGTTTTTAAAGATTGTTTTATTCTGAGTTTTACAGAAAATTACGATTCCTCGCTCTCCTGTTCTCAATAACTCTAATGAACAGCCAGTAACACTAAAACTGGTAAACATTTTAATTATAAATTAGGAATTGTGAAAGGAAGAAGGAAGTATATTTTCATCCTTCGTCCTTCATGTTTTATTTGGTCGCTAAAGGCAGCAACCAAAGTAGTAACTTAGACCAGATATGCTTCTTGATGTGTCTTAATTGTGCAATTAGAACGAGGATAAGTTACACAAAGTAAAGCGTATCCTTTAGAAACCTGATCGTCATCTAAAAAGTTTTGATCTTCTTGATTAACTTCACCTTCGACAACTTTACCAACACAGCTAGAGCAGGAACCTGCATGACATGAAAAGGGCAACTCAATACCATTTTCTTCTGCTGCTTCTAAGATGGTGGTCTCTTCGTCAACTTCAATTGTGGTGTCGATGTCTTCTTTTTTGTTGATTAATCTAACTTGGTAGGTAGCCATTTTTCGATTCTCCTCAAACGTTATACAGTTGGTCTACTTTCAGAAGTTTTTGAGCAACCTATCCTACTTTTTGCTTCCCTTCTTCTTACAGAGATGCTAAGTTTAGTCAGCTTCTCTATAGGGGTAAGGAATGCAAAGCGAACTAGAAGCTATCTCAAGAGCATTGAAACTCTGCGGAGTGTGTCTATAGAAAGCCTCTACAATCAGACTTGGCGCTAACGGAATGATGTTAGCTGCAAGGTACACCAGTAGGCGTACCGTCGTCCGTTTTGAAGGATTTTCCACAACCGCAGGTATCAGTTGCATTGGGGTTGATGAATTTAAAACCGCTTTCCATCACTCCCTCAACGAAGTCAACGATAACTCCGTCTAATAAGGGCGCACTTTTGGCATCAACGTAAACCAGCACTTTGCCTTGCTGACTTACCAAATCATCTGGTTGGGGCTTGCTGGTGATATCGATCGCATATTCATAACCACTGCAACCACCATCTCTTACAGAGATGCGGACACCTTTAGTTGCACCATTAGCATCGGATGCGGAACCTTTGAGGAATGCCCGTAGATGGAATTCTGCTTTTTCTGATAAAATAACGGCCATGAAGTCTCCTGATTTGTAGCGATTAGTTGTTCTGATTTCAGGTGTAGGTTGTCATTTGTCCTACCCTGCGGGAAGCCGCAGAAGCATCTACGTCATTTGTCAGTTGTCCTTTGTTATTCACTAATGACCAATGACTAATGACGAAAATTAAGTATTTTGTGCAATACCTGTGGCTGTGGGTTCCATCGAATTGGATTGCGCGTGTCTCCAAGGCGCACTATTACCGCATACTGGACAAGAGCGATCGCGGTGAGAACGGCGTTTAGCAAATTCCATCCGATTTAGGTCGATTGTCAGCAATTGCGACAATAGAGGCTGACTAAACCCGGTGATCAGCTTGATAGCTTCCAGTGCTGTTAAACAAGCTAGGGTTCCAGAAACAGCGCCTAGAACTGAAAAGCCGCGCTGATCCCACTCAGGCTTTTCTGGAAACAGACAAGATAGACAAGGAGTCACACCAGGAATAATCGTTGTCAGGTAAGCCTCCATCCCATTCATTGCAGCTTCCACCATTGGCTTACGCGATCGCACACAGGCTTCATTTAACAAATTGCGCTCTGTAAAATTGTGGGCGCAATCAAGAGCCATATCAGCCGACTGCACTAACGAATCTACATTTTCCGGGGTGATGTAATCATGAACAATTTCCACTTGGACATCAGGATTAATCGCATCCAGAGTTTCTTTAGCTTTGAATACCCTTGGCTTACCTACCCAATCATCAGTCATGAGAACCTGACGATTCATATCATCTAGCCGCAAGTCACCACCCCGGACTAGGATTAGCCGCCCAACGCCCGCTACTGCTAAGTAAAGCGCCGCCGTACCGCCTAATCCCCCCACACCTGTCACCAGAACTGTCGCTGACTTCAAGCGTTTCTGTGCTGTTTCGCCAAAATTTGGAAGCATCATTTGGCGACGATAGCGTTCTAATTCGGTAGGCGTTAGGTTAACCAATTTATACCTCCTAATCAGAAGTGATTTCTGTCAGTGTGACTACATTTTTCGGCTTATCGTTAAACACTTTGAACAGCTTTTGTTCGTAAGCTGTCGATTCGATAAATAGCTGATAAGCTTTTTGCAAAGCCAAAGAATATTGATTTAATTTCTCTTCTTGACTCAAGTCAGGAGAATTATCATCAATTTCCTGCATGTGTTGAGAAAACTTTTTCAGAATATGTAGACGATGCACATTCACAACTTCTAAGTCGTAGGACATATTAAAGAATTGAAAAAATTCTTCCGCATCTACGAGCTTCTTGAATTCATCAATAGTTCCAGTCATTTAGCATTCTCCAATTGTTTCAGATGTTGCTTAAGTTCATCTAACTGACGATAGATTTCATAAGTTGCAGCGGCAACATCCATAAGTTGTGTATAATCTGTTGGCAGACCTTCAGCTAAATCATGCAGATCCATTTTCATTTGACCTGCTTTGCTGTTCAGCCGTCTGATTTTTGCTTGTAGTTCCTCAATTGTCATTTGTCCTTTGTCCTTCGTCCTTTGTCCTTTGTTCTTTGTCATTAGTCAGTTGTCCTTTGTACTTTGTCAGTAGTTATTTACCAATGACTAATGACCAATGACTAATGACCAATGACTAATGACCAATGACCAATGACTAATGACTAATTAAATTTTGCCAACTTCAGGAAAGCGTTTCGCCAAATCAAGACCTTTTTTGACGTAGCTTTCTCCTTCTTCTGCTAATTTCTCTACTGAGTCAAAGCCAAAGCGATGAGCATCTCGCAAGGTTTTTACAGCTAGCAAAAGACGGCCAGAAAAAACTAGCGCCCAGCCAAATCCTTCATGGCTCAAATCAACTACAACCTGGGATATCAAACCTGTTTCTTGTTCAATTCCAGCAGCTACAGCCCGAAAAAATGCCATAATTCGTGCTTGTGTGATCGGATCAACTTCTCCCTCAACGGAGATTTCTCGTTTCTTTTGTTTGGTGACAATAAAGGGTTTGAGAATTAATTCATCCGACCAACTGCGATAAACTCCATAACTGTCTTGACCACGAATTTGTTTAATTAATACCTTTAGAAAAGGTGAGTTCAAGACTTCAGTTGTAGCAGTTCCGTTAACACTATTATTTGTGGTCATACTGTTGCTTCGTCTTCGATTTCATCAGCAAAGTTTGTGGTTTTTGGCTGCAAAGCTTTACGCAACCAAGGTGGAGGATTACCTTTGAGGGTTTTGACTAGCTTGTTCAGCACTTCACTAATTTCTTCTTCTTCCGATCGCGCCTTCACTGGGGTGACACCTTTCTTGATTAACCGAGCGGCGGCGCTACCACCAATTGCTGTTACGTAAATAATCGTACAGTCGCCTATTGACTCAAGTTTTGGGGTGATTTTGTCTTCATTTCCGTCTTCTTTGAGTTCGCCTTCAAAGGTGAGGGTTTCTACGAAGTGATATCCCTCATCGGAAATTTCGTAAACATCAATCATTTTTGCCCATCCAAAGTGAGCGTTAATATGAACTCGGTCGCTCGTCGTGAAGGCTATTTTCATTGTAATTCTCCTCTCTAAAGTTTTGAATTTTGAAGCAATACGGTTCAGTTAGTGATATTTAGCCTCGGAAGATCCCCCCAACCCCCCTTAATAAGCAGGGGGGCTAATTTAAGGCTTGCTCTATTCCCTCCTTTTTAAGGAGGGTTAGGGAGGATCAACTTTTAACTGAACTGTTTTGAATTTCAAGTGTGAATTCAAAACTCAGCGCTCACAGTTCCGAACTCTTGGAACTGTTTAACTCTCGCTTCTTCTGCCTCTAAAAATAGGTTGCCGATGCCAAATAAAAGCTCCATCGTGCCTCGATAGCCAACTTTAGTAAACTGACCATTACCTAAGCGGTCATAAATGGGCAATCCTAGACGATAAAGAGGAATCGAAAGCCGTTTAGCGATCGCACCGACATTCGAGTTACCAATCAGCAAATCAGAACCGCCTGCTAGACTCTCAAAGTCTTCTAAGTCGCCAATGGTGATGCTTTTAACTGGGAGTTTTTCTAAGAGGTGCGATCGCGTGGTTGTCACCACAGCATGAATTTGCGCTCCCATCGATTGCAGGAAATGCACGGTTGACCACAACAAATCTGGTTCCAGTGCTAGAGAAACTCGTTTTGCACCGAAGTAAAAGTGAGTGTCCAGCATCGCATCTTGCAACTGACGACGTTGGCGGCGGTATTTTTCGGGTACGCTGTTACCGCTCAGAATCGCCAATGCTTGGATAAACTCATCTACTGGTTCTAATCCCGTCAGTTCGCCAAACACCTCATAAGGTGTGCCAAAGCGTTCTTCTAGAATCTTGGCAGCCCCCCGCATACTTTCACCTAATGCCAGGGTAAAAGCAGAACTACCTACTTCTCGTAACTGTTTTAAGGTAGTCCCACTGACTGTAACCGCACTATAATTATCCTCTAAATGACCATCTAGAGAAGCGCCAAGGTCAGGTACAAAGATCGGCACTAATCCAAAGGATGTAATTATCTCTTTGATTTCCTGTACATCCCCAGGTGTAAAAGCAGAACCCGCCAAAACCGTGACTTGTTCAGTTCTGAGTCCACCCGCGCGAGGAATTTCCTTAACTATGCTTTCGACAGCAACAGCAAAGCCATCTTGCAACGCACCTTTAAAATCTGGGGTGGGTGCAAAAACGATCGCTAAATCATTCAATTCGGGATGGCGATCGCGAATTTCCTTCAGAAAACCCTCAATGTCATCGCCTCTAGTTTCCGTTAACCCAGTACTACATAAACCAATAATTTCTGGGTTAGCTTTTTCCACCAGAGTCAGAATTGCTTGCTCCACATTCTCTTCACCACCCAAAATGGTAGTGACTTCCGTCATCGCTGTGGTAGCTAAAGGAATCGCTTCCCGGAAATGCCGCACGAGGACAACTTTAGCGAAAGCAGTACAACCTTGGGAACCGTGGAATAAGGGCATTGTCCCTTTCAATCCCAAAAAGGCTAAGGTTGCGCCCAAAGCTTGACTTTGCTTGAGGGGATTAACTGTCAGTGCTTTGTTAGAAGCGGTAACGATCGCCATTAAACTACCTCCTCATTTGCAAGCTCTTTACTCTGCGTTCTCTGCGCCTCTGCGGTTGAAAAATGATTTTTTTGAACCACAGAGTACGCAGAGGACACAGAGAGAAAAAGATGAGAATTCGCCATTAAACTTCTTCCTCTTCTTCCCAAGGAGCGGGTTTGCGTATTTGTTCCCAAATTGGGCTATAGAGAGCTTCGTACAGTTCCCGCGCCATCTCAATCATTCCCACATAACCTGCATAAGGATGGTGGCGTTCTTGGTTGATATCAAGGAAAGGAATTCGAGCTTTCAAAGCTGTGTATTGGTTACGTCCACCAGCAATCAGCATATCTGCTTTGGTGTCTTTAACCAGTTGTAGCAATTCTTGAGCGTTGCCTTTCTCCAACATGATGCCATCGTTGCCGAGCAACTTCTTGATTTTGGCTTTATCTTCTTCAGTACTTTTGCGAGTACTGGTAGCAACAACTTCAATGCCTAAGTCTCTAGCAGCCGAAATAATCGACCAACTCTTGACACCACCTGTATACAACACAACTCGCTTACCTTTGAGTCGAGCGCGATAGGGAGCTAGTGCCAAATCTAAAGCAGCCGTTTCTTCTGCAATTAGCTTTTCTGTCCGCTCCTGTAAATCAGCGTCGCCTAATTTAGCGGCGATGTTTCGCAGACAGCGATTCATATCATCGATGCCGTAGAAAGACTCTTCAATGTAGGGGATGTTGTAACGCTCCTCCATCTTTCTCGCCATATTCAGCAACGCTCGTGAGCAGATCATGACGTTGAGCTTGGCGCGGTGGGCGTAGCGAATTTCATCGTAGCGAGCATCGCCCGTAATTTTAGACAAAAGACGGATGCCTAACTTTTCTAACAGTGGTGTTACTCCCCACATTTCACCGGCGATGTTATATTCACCGATTAAGTTAATATCATAGGGCGTTGTATGTTCCGGTTCTGCTGTTCCGACAACATATTCTAATAAAGCTTCACCGCCAAAACGGTTGCCGAGATTTTTACTGCCAATGAATCCTGGGGCAATGACGGGAACAACAGGAATACCAATTTTCTCAGCCGCCGCTTTGCAGACAGCATCCATATCATCGCCAATTAGGGCTGTAACGCAAGTGGCATAAACGAATACTGCTGCTGGTTGGTAGCGCTCTTTGAGTTCCAGAATCGCTTTGTAGAGTTTCTTTTCGCCACCGAAGATGACATCATTTTCACCCAAGTCAGTGGTAAAGCCCATTTTGTAGAGTAGAGGGCCAGACGACAGACTACCACGACTGCCCCAGGAATTACCAGCACAGGCGATCGGCCCGTGGACTAGATGCGCTGCATCTGCGATCGGCACTAGGGAAATCATCGCACCATCAAAAGCGCAGCCCCCTTGAGCCGCGCCAGGTTGTGCCTGTTGAGCGCAAGACTTGTTTTTCTTTTCCGTTTGTTTGTGCTGATTATGCTCGCATCCTGTCTCAGTCAGCAGCTCGTTGATTTTGCCTTGGGTGCTTTTCATCTCTCTTCTCTTAATTGTTAATTGTCCTTTGTCATTTGTCATTTGTCCTTTGAATAACTAACAACTAATGACTAATAACTAATGACTAATGACCAATGACCAATGACTAACAAATGTATCTTGTGACATCCTCTCCACATACATCAGCGAGGTAAGATAGAGCGCGAAAACGCAATCCTACAAATTCGTCATATAAAGGATTGAGTTTACATAGTGGTGGGATATCAATAGACTTCCCAAATAATTTAATTTGTCGCTCAAAGGGACAACAACAAGGAATTGTTTGGCAAATTAGATGAGCGAAGCGATTATTTTTAACCTGAATTCCATCCACTACACGGCGCAAGGGATTAAGAAGATTGTGGAACCACCCTGGTTTTTTCTGGTTAGGTGGATGGTAATTAGGATGAGGATGAGTGTGAGTGTGTTCGTGAGTGTGATTGATGGTTTCCATTTATCAATTCCTTGGGTAAATGCTATCAAGAAAAAGGGGAGTTGGGGATGGGAATTGGGTCTTGGGTATTGGGTTTGGATATTTCCCTATTCCCTATTCCCTATTCCCTACTCCCCTTCTTTACCCTTTAATTAACACGTTGTGTTTCTACGCAATTTCTAACGAATCAAGTCGTAGGAAATATCTGTCTTAGAAGGAATGTTGGTGTTGCGATCGATTTCTTCAAACAGGGTGTTTACAGTCCAGTTGAGGAGGTTGATTATACCTTGATAACCAATGGTGGCGTAGCGGTGTAAGTGGTGGCGATCCATGATGGGGTAGCCGATTCTCACGAGGGGAATCTTGGTGTCACGCCACAGGTACTTACCGTAGGTGTTACCAACCAGGAAGTCTACTGGTTCGGTGAACAACAATGAACGCATGTGCCACAAGTCTTTACCAGGCCAAACAGTTGCATGTTGACCGAAGGGGCTAGAAGCAAGCAATTCTTTGATTTCTGCTTCAAATACTTCGTTGCTGTTGTGAACCAAGACATGCACAGGTTCAGCACCCATTTCTAGCATAAAGCCAACTACGCTGTATACTAAATCTGGTTCGCCGTAGATAGCGAAGCGCTTGCCGTGAATCCATGAGTGGGAATCAGTCATGGCATCAACTGCACGACCGCGTTCGATTTCCAATTCTTCAGGAATGGGGATACCGCTCAATTCGCTGAGTTTCATCAAGAACTCATCAGTACCCTTGATGCCCCAAGGACGGGAAACTGAGGTTGGTTGCTTCCACTCTTTTTCAATATACTCGCGGGTTTTGAGGGTAGAGTGTGCTTGCAGAGCAATTGTAGCTTTCGCATTGATTGAATCTTCTGCATCTTCCAGCTTTGTACCACCTGGGTACATATCGAACTCACCTGTGTTTGGTGAATCCAAGTAGTCGCTGTTGTCGGCTAGAATTGTGTAGTCAAAGCCGAACAAAGAAGCAATCCGCTTGATTTCGCGGTTGTTACCTACGTAGGTGTCAAAACCTGGGATGAAGTTGATTTTACCATTGCTGGTTTCTTTCTTATGACCTGCGGTCAAGTTAGAAAGAATTCCCTTCATCATGTTGTCGTAACCAGTGATGTGGGAACCGACAAAGCTAGGGGTGTGAGCGTAAGGTACTGGGAAATCTTGAGGAACTGAACCAGCTTCCTTGGCGTTGTTGATGAAAGACTGCAAGTCATCACCAATTACTTCTGCCATACAGGTGGTGCAGACAGCGATCATCTTGGGCTTGTAGAGTTGGTAAGAGTTCGCCAACCCGTCAATCATGTTTTGCAGACCACCAAACACGGCTGCATCTTCAGTCATTGAAGAAGATACACCAGAGAATGGTTCTTTGTAGTGACGGGTTAAGTGGGTGCGGAAGTAAGCAACGCAACCTTGAGAACCTTGAACGAAAGGTAGAGTACCTTCAAAACCAACAGCAGCAAAGATTGCTCCTAGTGGTTGACAACCTTTAGCAGGGTTAACGGTTAAAGCTTCACGAGCGAAGTTCTTTTCACGATAATCCCAACCTTTTGTCCACTCTGCAACCCGTGTTACTTCTTCGGGTTCGTGACCGTTTTCAAACTGCTTTTTGTTTTCAAATAGCTGTTGGTACTCTGGTTGGTGGAATAACTCAACGTGATCTTGAATTTTTTCTGGATTCTGAGGCATTTCTGGATCTCCAAGCTTACTGAATTCTTTTACTGATTGAGGAGAGAGAGACGCGATTAATCGCGTCTTTACAAGGGAGATGGAAATATGATTCAAAATTCAAAATGCAAAAATCAAAAGAAATTTTAATTTTTCAGTTTTGAATTTTGGATTCCCAACTCCCCCCTGGGGTTTTAGCCCCAGGTTATCCTTACTTATCGCTCTCTCCCATTTCTCTAGACGGCAGCCTTAGCCTTATTAGCTTCAGCCTTCTTAGCCTGAGCTTTTTCATTCCAAGGAGCGCCAATTAATGACCAGGTTGGGCTGTTGAGTGCCAAGTCCATATCACGAGCGAAGATGGCGAAGCCGTCATAACCGTGATAAGGGCCGGAGTAATCCTTTTTGTGGTTTAATTCTTTTCACTAGCCTAATGTTTGCAGTAAGCAATGTCTCTGCTAAACATTGTTTTCTAAGAACACATTTATTTTTAGCCTAAATATAGGCTAAAAACACAGCATAATCAGGTTCAGGACTCACGCATCATCTAAATGTTGTCCTGAGCTAAGGCGATTAAACAATCGCCCATTTTTTTGCTCATCTCTGCAAGCACAGCAGCAAAAAGAACACATGAGAACGAAAGTACTACTAGAATTAGAGAAAGTTAATCTGCGTTTGAAGTCTGCAAAAGCAAAGGTGACAATTAGAGAATCGAATGGAAGTCTGCAATTACGGGCGACGTTACCAATTAAACCGGGAGACAAAGACAGCAACGGTACTGGGAGAAAGCAATACAATCTCAGTTTGAATATTCCCGCTAATTTGGATGGACTCAAGACGGCTGAGGAAGAAGCTTATGAATTAGGGAAGTTAATTGCTCGTAAAACGTTTGAATGGAATGATAAATATTTAGGTAATGAAGCAATTAGAAAAGATTTTCAATCTATAGGGGAATTACTTGAAAAGTTTGAAGAAGAGTATTTTAAAACTCACAAACGCACAACTAAAAGCGAACATACTTTTTTTTATTACTTTTCCCGCACCAAGAGATTTACGAATCCTCAAGATTTGGCAACTGCTGAAAATCTGATAGGTTCAATTGAGCAAATTGATAAAGAATGGGCTAAGTATAATGCAGCTAGAGCGATCGCAGCATTTTGCATAACATTCAATATCGAAATTGATTTATCAAAATATTCTAAGATGCCAGAGAATAATTCCCGGAATATACCGACCGATGCAGAAATATCTGAGGGAATTATCAAGTTTGAAGATTACCAACATAACAGAGGTAATCAAGTTAATCAAAACGTTCAAGATAGTTGGCAACTTTGGCGCTGGACTTATGGAATGTTAGCAGTTTTTGGTTTACGTCCACGGGAACTGTTTATTAATCCCGATATTGATTGGTGGTTGAGTCAAGAAAATGTAGATTTGACATGGAAAGTCCATAAAGATTGTAAGACTGGAGAGAGACAAGCATTACCATTATATAGACAATTGATTGAGGATTTTGATTTGAGAAATCCTAAATATTTAGAGATGTTGAGGAGTGCGATCGCAAAAAAAGATAACACTAATCATGCGGAGATAACCGCGTTAACACAGCGAGTTAGTTGGTGGTTTCGCAAAATAGGATTAGATTTTAAACCTTATGATTTACGTCATGCTTGGGCAATCCGAGCGCATATTTTGGGGATACCAATTAAAGCGGCGGCGGATAATTTGGGGCATAGCGTACAAGTTCACACCCAAACTTATCAGCGTTGGTTTTCGCTAGATATGCGGAAGTTAGCGATTAATCAGGCTTTGAGTAAGAGAAATGAAGTTGAGTTGATTAGGGAGGAGAATGCTAAGTTGAGGATGGAGAATGATAACTTGAGGTTGGAGATTGAGAAGTTGAAAATGGAAATGGTTTATAAACAAAGTTAACTTTGCTGATAAAAATGATGTGGTGCGTTACGCTGCATGATAACGCACGCTAGTAGCTTGCTGTTGAAATTTCAGTATAATAAATAGTTATACTTCTTGCTGTTATCTGTAAAGACAGTAGTTTAATATTACCTATGAAGTCATCAAAGTTATGTAGCTGTTAGACTATGCAGAGTATTCGCTCTGCAAGCAAAATATTGTTAATGTATATTTACAAACTGACCCGAATTGTATTCAACAATGGAGAAGAGGTTCAACCAGGAAACCTTACCGTTATTATTGGCCCTAACAATGCTGGAAAAAGCCGTACTTTAAAGGATATTGCTCAGAAAACCACAAGAAGTACACCTCTACCTGGTGTTGTTGTTAGCGATGTTGAGTGGACAACCCCACAGAATCTACAAGAGCTACGCAAAGCCTACAGTTTGGAACGCTACCAAGACGAACATAGCAATTGGATGTTTCGTACACTAGCTCCTGAACTATCCGAGGAACGCCAAGTGCCTGCAAGCTTCTGGTCTGAAGAACAGCAAATTTCACTATTTTTATCCAATAAATCTTTGTTTGCCGAGTATTTTGGTATTGGTATGATTGCATTTATCACCACAGAACACCGTCTTCAATTGGTGAAAGAAGCTGCTAGTGCAGCCCATGAAAGACAAGAAGCAAATCTGCTGCAAACTTTCTATAATGCAGAAACTTCTCTAGAGAATGATATACAAAAATTAGTCAAGCGCGCCTTTGGCAAAGAAATTAAGTTGGATTTTACTGTACCCCAGCGATTACTTCTTAGAGTTGGAGATGATTTTAGTTTAATTCCTTCAGATCCAAGAGATGCTAGACAGCCAATGCAGGAGTATGACAAGCTGGATGATCAAGGGGATGGAATCAGAAGTTTTGTCGGAATTACCACTGCATTGTTGGCGATTAAACGAAACGTATTTCTAATTGATGAACCAGAGGCTTTTCTTGCTCCGCCTCAAGCTTTCCGAATAGGTGAGTTCATTGCAGAACAAGCAAACAGCAAACGCCAAATAATTTTAGCCACACATAGTGCTGACTTACTGCGCGGTCTTTTAAGCAAAACAACCGATCTAACTATTATTCGGATTGATCGTAGAGATAAAACCAATTATTTCAATACACTTGACCCAAATCGCTTACGGGAATTAGTGAACGATCCTCTATTGAGTTCATCTCGTGTTCTGGACGGGCTTTTTTACTCCGGTGTAGTTGTGGTAGAAGCAGATAGTGATGGGCGGTTTTACCAAACTGCCTCTAACAAGCGGAAAAATAATATTGATTTATATTTCGTTAATGCAGATAACAAGCAAACTGTTCCACGAATTACCACACTGTATCGGGATATGGGAGTGCGCTGCGTAGGAATTGTTGATTTTGATGTGTTAAATGACCCGGCAGAATTTAAAAAGCAGCTAGAGGCTCTAAAATTTAGTGAAGAAGGCATTACTCGAATGCTGACTATTCGTGAAGAAATTGCAAAAGCAGCTAAAGAACTTCCTTGTGATGAGAGGTTAAAGAAGGTCAAAGAGCAAATGACAACACTATTAGCCTCTATCAATGAGTTACAAGGTAAAACTTTTGCTTCTGATGGCGAAGCTAAATCTGAAAAAGAAAAATTATTGAGTCAAATTGAACGTCGAGCTAGAGAAATTGCAGCCTCGACTAAGAACTGGAACGATTTCAAAGAGAAAGGGCGGGCAGCCTTGCCAGCAGAATTACAATCTAGTTTTGACGATTTATGGAAAATATGTTCAGAAAAAGGGCTATTCATCAATCCATGTGGTGAGTTAGAGTCAATGCTCACACATCGAGGGATTCCTTACACAACAGATAAACGAGGATGGATTACAAATGCGTTGTTAATGCTTCCTGGACTCGAAGTTAATGACAATGAATATCCCTGGAAATTTATCAAAGAGATTCAGGAGTATCTCATGGGTTTGGAAGATTAGTAGCGCGATCGCATTCCTCGCGTAGAGTGCGTTATTGCATTGATTGACAATGCTTCGGTATTATAAAGGTATTGGGTTCTGGTTCTGTCCATGTCTGCAAGAGACATTTTTCACGAAGCCGTCAAACGAGGACTGCAAAAAGAAGGGTGGGTTATCACTCACGATCCGCTAGTTGTTAAGTTTGCCAAAGATAAAATGTCAGTCGATTTAGGTGCAGAAAAAATATTAGCAGCCGAGCGAGGAACTGAAAAAATTGCTGTTGAGATTAAAAGTTTTTTGGGGGATTCAGAACTGTTTGAGTACCACGCGGCTTTGGGGCAGTTTCTCAATTATCGATTAGCTCTACGACTCAGGGAGCCAGAACGAGTTTTGTTTTTAGCGGTTCCAGTCTCAACCTATCGCTCACTATTTAGCCGAGACTTTGCCCAAAGTTCAGTACAAGAGTATCAAGTTAAGTTGATAGTTTACGATCCAAAGATTGAGGTGATTGTGCAATGGCAAAGCTAGACCAGTATCGTGAATATATTCAAAATTTACTAACGAAGTATGGCAGTTACCAACCTTCAGAGGAAGATGTTGAAATCCAATTGATATTCGATACGGCGCGAGATCATTACCAGATTCTAGAGATTGGTTGGGATGGATATGACCGAATTTATAATTGTGTGATACATCTCGATATCAAAGATGAAAAGATATGGATTCAGCATAATATGACCGATATCCAAATTGCTGAAGATTTGACTGAGATGGGAGTATCTAAAGAAGATATTGTTTTGGGATTACAGCCATCTAACCTGCGTCAATATACGCAATATGGCGTAGCGTGAATTTGTCTAAAAAGTAATTACAGGATAAATCTCTGTTTAGTACGCATCCCTTACTTAGCGTGCGTTGTCTGTCGCAAAAAGCCAGAGTTACTTTACTCAAAAACAACGCCGCGATAAATTTCTGCCATCGGCAAATCAATACTAACTGAATCCAAAGAGATAGATAGCTCTAAACTGCTAAAATCACTGAGCAACCAACCTTCAGCTTGTTTACTGTAGCGTTCCACAAAAGGTTCATCTTGCTCGACTAATAAATATTCGCTAAAACTCCCAATTGAGCGATACATCCGAAATTTGCTGAGTCGATCGCAATGTGCGGTGGAAGGAGATAAGACTTCAACAATCAGCACGGGATTTAATACTTCATCTAAACGATCGCCATTTAGTTGCGGTTCGCCGTCAAAAACCATTACATCTGGATATACTCCGCGTCGATGTTCAGGAATCCACAGCCGTAAATCGCTATTAATTGGCTCAAATTGAGTATCGCGCATCACAGAAGTAAAATAGGTCAAAATGTTTCGACCTATGCGGCTATGTTTGAGCGTTCCTCCAGGCATGGGTACAATTTCTCCATCTCGATATTCGCTGCGTCCTTCGGCTTTTTCTTCGATCGCACGATATTCATCCAAGCTGTAGCGGCGCGAGATGGTAGAAATCATAGATTGTAAGCGATCGCATTGGCTATAAGACAACAATATTATTTTGTCACAGATTTGCTTGTGAAGTGATATCGTGCTGCAATGCGATGCCTACGCATCTATCAACTGTTTTGAACCATCCAAACTAAAAATCCGAGAATTTGTTCCACAGGTGGAAGGGGATAATCTGTCAAGTCGATGGTGACAAGATTATCCTCCAGCTTCAGGAATCGCCATTGTGTACCACTGCTAATAGAACCATATATTACTGCAACTGGACGATTTTTTGCGGCGTTGAATCTTTGTGCTGCATATAGATATCAAGGATGGGAAGATTTGGGTACAGCATGACGGAACGGAGGATGCGTAGGCGTAGCCCGTCGTAGACATCGCAGATCAACTTGTGAGCGAGGGAGTACCTAAGCAGGATATTGCGATCGCATATCACGCACCTCATGTAAGACAGTATACAGAATTTGCTGTAGGCTAAACCTATTGAAAAAGTCTGTTTGCGATCGCTACCCGCAAACAGACTTAACTTTTTTATACTTCTAATTAAGCTTGTTCCCAAAGCTCACGTACATAATCAGGCAGTGCGCCAGCAATTTCCTGAATCCGCTCTGGGGAAAGTTCGTCTTTGGTAGCAGAAAACACTGCTTTAACTGCCTGTTCTGCCTCGACTGAGCCTGGAACCCCTCCTTCATTCGCAACCCGCGTTAGAAATAGTTTGGAATCAATACCAATAGGAGCTGGGCCTTTTAAAGGTTGACGGATTTTACTTAAAAATCTCACAATGGGATTGGTGTCTTTCCAGAGTTCAGCCACTTCAAACTGGAGTGCTTTTTCATCTGTAGGCACTGCCTCTGTATGCAATTCTGACTCGACGCGATCGATTGTGTCGGCGGTCATTAAGTCACGCATAACGCGATACACAACTTCGGTAAAGTCTCTTGCATCATACAAATCTGCAAATCCGCTTCTAACCATAACCTTTTCAAGAAAGGAGTGATGTTCATCAGCGATCGCAGTTCGATTATCTTCAATCTCTGTTGGGTCAACTTCTGGAATATTTGTTCTAAAACTTTGATCTGGCATTGTTTTTCTTGTGGTTATTAATTTTGAGTCTTTATGCTTGCTCTATGTAAGGTCGCACAAATCAAAAACCTTTAGTATCATCCAGAAGTTTGAGATGCCATTTATTCAAAAGTTAGAAATTCATCTGATTTGCATAGATACAGGTAGCAGGACTATCCCCCAGTAAAGGTTCTGGATAACACATATTTAATTTCTGAAAATATCATATCTAGTGAGTAGAGCAATATTCTTAGTGTTTTTGCTCGTTGTAAACATCGCCCATTGGTACCAAAAAACAGTCAAAATAGATGAGTTAGTATAAAACCAGCCAAAACAAAGATGGTAGAAACAAGGAACCTTGAAATTCACACTTCCTATGTCAAAGTACCTAACAATGGCTTAGAAATCGATGCTTACTTAGCTCAACCAGCACAAAATGGAACCTTTGGCGCGATTATCGTCTTTCCAGAAATTTTTGGAATCAATAGTAATATTCGAGATATCACCGAACTAATCGCTAAACAAGGTTATATAGCGATCGCCCCGGCGATGTATCAACGTATTGCTCCTGGTTTTGAGGCTGACTTTAGCCCTGAAGATATTGGGTTTAGTCCAGAAAGCTATCGGTTGGGTTTGGAATATTATCAACAAGTGAAGTATCAGGAGATATTCAGCGATATTCAAGCTACCATTACTTACCTCAAAACTTTACCCAATGTCAAAAATAATGCAATTGGTGTGATTGGTTTCTGTTTTGGCGGTCATGTTGCTTATATGGCTGCGACTTTACCCGATATTAAAGCCACAGCTTCGTTTTATGGTGGCGGGATTACCACTGCTAGTTATGGTGAAGAGACTCCAACTATTAATCGCACCTCGGAAATCCAAGGTACTATTTATGCATTTTTTGGTACAAGAGATACATTAGTTTCACAGGAAGAAAACGAGCAAATTGAGGCAGAATTAAAGAAACATCACATAAATCATCGTGTATTTCGATACGATGCCGGACATGGATTCTTTGCTGGATTTTTCAAAGACAAGTACCCATTTATGGAACAACACCCAAGTTATAATCCTGAAGCTGCTCCTAATGCTTGGCAACATGTTATAGAACTGTTTCAAAATCAATTATCAAACTAAATGATGTAGATTGTGGTGTCTTTTTATCAAGTGTAACGCACCACAATTTCAGAGGTAATTCGTAAATAAAATCTAAAGATAACTGAATCTTGATTTAGTCAACAATAGGCTAAGTTAAGTGTATTTATATAGTTCTATGTGCTAACACAATTTTTAATTTTAATAAATATTATGGAAGTAAAAAAAAATCAAATATTCTAAAATACAAGAATTTTATAAATGATTGATACTCTTATTTTATTATTTCTATTGTTCTTGGCTATTCCCTTTGCTATTGCTCAGATTATGCCTAACAAAAAGTGGCTAATAGCTTATACTATTTTTTTTGGAACCTTAGCTATTGTGCTGTATTATGAGCATATAACAACACCAATCAATCGGCGAGGAGATGGTTTTTCTTACATTTTTGGAAAAGTAGCTGCTTGTTTGTTTTATACATCAATAATTGTAGGAATTATTAATAGAGCTACTGTGCTATACTTGAGGTCAACAAATGTTACAATTAACATTTGGTTGATAGTTAGCTTAGTTTTGCTCAATCTGATACTTATTGTACTTATGTTTCTTGGATTGATGATAGTCTATTGATTGAGTAAATATTAAGTAGAGTGTGTTACGGTTATACAAGTATTTGAGAGTTTGAGAAAGTCGAGATTAGCCGTAATGCACCAGATATATTGCTGCGTTAAGCGTTGCTCTAACCATTGCGTAATCATCGTTACACAAAGTAAATCTTCATTTTGTAGCGATCGCTTTTCTTTCTACTTGACAAAATCTTGAGTAATAACGCACATACTGCGATCGCACTCATTGAACAAGAGTGCGATCCTATTGCTTTTAACCTTTTGAGTTTTTAAGCAGGAATTGACAACCACATAAAAACGGGTTTGGACTTTCGATGCGATTGTCCGCCAGCACTTCAATGAGAAGCTTACTGTTGTAAATCAATTCGTCATAATCCATCAATGCATCCCACTTAATTTTGCCAGTGGGAAAACCTAGCTGTGAACTACTATCAGCTATTAACTCTTGCCATTTTTGAATCTCTGGATCTTGTGATTTGCAGTAATCGAGAATGGCAATAAAGGCACCAGGCTTAGTAACTCGCAGGATCTCTGCTAGGGCGCGGACTGGATCGCTAACGACACAGAGGGTAAATCCCGATGCTGCTGCATCAAAACTATTATCAGGAAAATCAAGATTGCAGAGATCCGATACCTTGAAGGTGATGTCTGCGGATACGCGCTTTTTACGTGCTTCATCCATCATCTTCTCAGACAGATCGACACCGACGACACGTACACCTTCAGGATAGGCTGGAAGATTGAGACCAGTTCCTACCGCAGCATCTAGGGCAGTTTGTCCTGATTTTAGCTGCAAGGAAGCAATTAATGGTTCGCGCTCAATGTGCCAGTAACGCTTCATAATTGCGTCATAATCTACCGATCCCCGATCGTAGGTTTCAATCAACTGATTTATCTGCATAGATTTTTTAACAAACAGAACTACTGATTTTAACTATCTGTTCAACTGTATAATCTGTTGGCGCCCAAAACTTGTATATTCTCTTACCAATAAAAAAACTTCATCGTATATTCTATTACCAACCAAATAACTTCATAATAGACATATTCTCTGATATCCCTTGACCGACTATAGAAGCGAAGTGACAAAAGCGATTGGTGTATTATCAAAAATTGCGAGCGATCGCTCTAAACAGCAAATCATTGTTCAAGCGTTCGGAAATTAGCAAAGGTATTGTTACTAACAGCACTTTACAAGTCAATGAAGTACACCCTCCTCAACTTGAAATCTGCTGTATAATTCAAAACTCTCTACATCTTCCTGTTCCCCCAAGCCTCAGCCATAATTCATAGTTCAATCATTCCTTAGTCCCAGAGGAATCTGAATGATAAACTTGGTTCCTTTTCCAGGAGTTGAGAAACACTCCAGTTTACCGCTATGTTTTTCTGTGACGATTTGGTAGCTGATGGACATACCCATTCCGGTTCCTTTGCCAACGGGTTTGGTGGTGAAAAAGGGATCGAATATTCGCTGCTGAAATTCTTGAGAAATACCAACTCCATTATCAGCGATCGCCACTTCCAACCACATTAAATTAACTACCGATGTGCGAATCTTAATTTGACTGGGATTTTCCTTAATTTCCTGATAGGTAAGCTTAGTATTATTTTCTTCTAACGCATCAATCGCATTTACTAAAATATTCATAAATACCTGATTGAGTTGTCCGGCATAGCATTCTACTAGGGGTACAGTGCCATAGTCTTTAATCACCTCAATTTCAGGTTGTTCTGGTTTAGCTTTCAGGCGGTGCTGCAAAATCATCAAAGTGCTGTCGATGCCTTCATGAATATCGACACCTTTAAATTCCGCCTCATCAATGCGAGAGAAATTCCGCAGCGACAGAACAATTTGACGAATGCGATCGGTGCCTACTCTCATCGAAGACAACATTTTTGGCAAGTCTTCCTGCAAGAACTCTAGATCGATGTCTTCAGCAAAGGTTTGAATTTCAGCAGCAGGGTAGGGATTATATTGCTGATACAACTGCATCAGTGCTAATAAATCCTGAGTATATTCCTGCACATGAGCGAGGTTGCCATGAATAAAGTTAACTGGATTATTAATTTCGTGTGCGACTCCAGCCACTAGTTGTCCCAGACTAGACATTTTTTCACTTTGAACAATTTGAGATTGAGTACGCTGCAATTCCCCTAATGTATTTTTCAGTTCAGTGGTGCGTTCTTCTACCCGTTCTTCTAGTTCTTCTTTGCTTTTCTCTAAAGCAGTAAAGGATTCATGCAATTGCTCTGCCATGTGGTTGAAAGAGTTAGATAGGGTATTTAGTTCTCGAATACCGCTAGTTTCTACCGTCTGATTTAAATTGCCAGATGCCATTGCCTCACTTGCCCAATTCAAGTGCAGAATTGGGCGGACAATCCAATGGGAGGTAAACACGCCCATCACAGAGGCAACGACTAATGCGCCCAAACAAAGAGCGATCGTGGTGCGCGTGTTGGCGTTAATTTGTGCCATGAATGCGTTTTCTGGCACACTCACTACCATCAGCCAATCCAAGCCATATTTGTCACGCCAAGGTAAAACATGGACAAAATGCCGTTTTCCTTCCATCTCAAGTTGAAAATCTGTGTCTTGGGTGATAGAGCCAAACCCAGAGGTTTGGAAATGTCTGGCAACGTTCTGGATGATTGGGTTAGAACTATCGATCGCGTGCAATCGCCGGATCTCTTGATTGACCACGACAAAAGGCTTCTCTTTAGCAGAACTGGCAATTAATTTGCCATCCCGCTCCAAAAGGAACACCTGCCCAGACTTACTAATATTCAAACTGCGTAAAAAATGGCTGAGTTTCAATAGGTGAATGTCTGTTGCAATCATTCCTAATAAGCGATTTTGCGAATCATAGATCGGACGACTAGCAGAGGCGCTGATGTAAGGCACCGTTGGCAAATTTGCAGTCACAATCTTTGTCCAAATAGGTTTACCAGCAGCGATGGGTTGGGTATACCAAGATTCAGTAAAATTGTTCCAAGTCCATCGAGTATTTATTTGAGTTCGATTACCTTGATTATCTGTGGCATAAGTGAAAGTATTATTGGGAAGCTTGGCAGTCCAATCATCAATAGTAATGGTTTTGCCATCATAACGAGCAACTCCTAGCCCCTCACCCGTTGTTAGTCCAATACCAATATAAGTTAGGTCATTAGCCTGCATCTGATCCCAGAAATACTTGCCAAGGGTTTGGCGATCGTTCACATCCAATAGTCCCCTGTGAATAGCATCTGCGTTGATCTGATTAAGTGTTTGCGGAATGGAAAGATAAGACTTCAGGTGTTCGTCCACTACATCGCTGGTACGATCTATCAACTGTTCGGCTAGGTCGTTAACTGCTCTTTGTCCATTTTTAAAAGACAAATAACCTACCAAGCTGACCGCTGCAAAAATTTGGATAAGGAAGGGAACAATAAGAACAATCTGTAATGGGAACGCCTTAGCTTTGCTGAGATAGTGAGTCTTCATTACTGGAAGCTGAAAGTTGTGCTGATTTGCTTCTATAGTTCCCAAGATGTTCGCATACTCACGTTTGTTGAAATTTTTTTGTCAAGTTAAAGGCGGCTTTCGGGTGAAATGGTACTTTCTTAAGCAAAAATTGCTGCCCAGATTTCCAACTTCTACCCTCCGGGTGTCTGTAAGAAGTCAGGGATCTAAATCCAGCGATTTAGTAAGTGACATTTAGATTTAGGGTGCGTTGCGGGGGTTTCTTCTCTTGTATTCGCCTTGTTTCCCCACAGGGAAATCAGGCATTACCCACCCAACTTGTCTGACTCCCAATTGTCGCAGCTGGCGCGACACAAAAAATCAGAGTTTGAGATGTTCTAGATATTAGCAATAGCATCAGCACAAAATTTAGTTTTTTAATGTAGTTTCATGAGTTCAAGTTTTAATTTTGGAGCAATTTATGCAGCAATTTCAAGTAACATCAGATAGTTTGAATATACGTTCAGCACCGATTGTTGATGAAGCTAATCAATTAGCATCTCTTCCAAAAGGATATATTGTATCTAAAATAAAAAATTCGGATCATGACAAGTGGTGGAAGGTGGCAACTATTATTGAAGGAAAAACTTTAGAAGGTTTTGTTGCTCAAAAATTCCTGAGTCCAGTCAAAAAGTTTTCGATCGAGACAGTTCTTAAAATTGGTGAAATTCCTATTCTTCAGGCAAATGGAGAATCTGCATTTTTCTATGAAGCAGGTATGAGCATTAATGCTGATGGTGCGCCTAATGCTTATCACCCCGCAGATAAAGGGATTGATTTTTTGGCAAATGCTGGGTATTCAGATAACTGGTGGGCACTAGCTGTAGATAAAAACGGCAATCCATTTATTCAAGGCAGTACCGATCCATATCCTGGATACTATATTTCTACAACTGCATTATTCGACTCTGGATTTGTTAAACAAGATCCACGTCGCTATGTTGATTCAACAAAGATTCCGTATATTGTTCTTCCGGGAAATGGTGATTTTAGAAAGGCTACAGGCGTTAAATTAGGAGATTTTGCAGTTGTTTACAACACTAACAATGAAAAACTCGCTTTTGCAATTTATGCTGATGTTGGGCCTAAACACCAGATTGGAGAGGGTTCAATAGCTTTGTCTCAGGCTGTTGGAAACGATCCATTAGTACAATCAAGAGCCAGGCGAGGAATTGCCAAGGATATCGTTTATATTGTTTTTCCGGGTTCTGGGAATGGAAAAACAAGAACAATTTCAGAAATAGAAGCTGAAACTAAACGATTCTTTGAAATATGGGGTGGCGTAGAACGGATAAAGTCTCTATAAAAGTGTACCTGATGGAAAATCTGAGGTGCGATCGCATCTCAGAGTTCGGTTGCAGCTAATACTTGTCGGGTTTTGGGGAACGAGAAAAGGGAAAGAAAAAACCTTTTCCCCTTCCCCTTTAACCTTTTCCCCAAACCTAATTCTGAATTTTGAGTAATAACGCGCATCCTAAGTTGTAGCTGCTGGTTTTTTTCCATTCTTGCCCTCTACACTGGCAACGAATGAAGGTTGCTCATTACTGGGAGTTGGTGACTCGCCTCGTAGTCCCTTACGACGCTGGGTCTTAGGAACTCCTCCCGCCATACCGTACTCTACACTGCTTTTACCATATCGAGTTCCAACTGCCATTAGCATGTGTTCTGTCATATCTCCCAACTCGTCTTCTGTTTCCAGCATTTCGCGATACAATCTATCTAAGCTGGAAAGCGCACTGTTATATGCATTTTCTTTAGTTCGCATCGTTTCGATCAGGGTTGAGAAGGCAGGTAAGGTGAGTCCATTGCCTAAATCTAAACTTGGATCTATAGAGTTTATGCTAGCCGCACGGCGCACTGCTCTTTCTAACACTGAGGAAGTTCTTTTTCTCCGAGCCACGATCTACACCTTCTAATACAGTACGGTTAATATTCTTTACCTTAAAAAATTGACCTATAGATCAGCCTGAGAGAATTCCGGCAAATCTGCAATGCTTTTTGCTACACAGAAATAATTACAGCAGATTGCGCGAACTACTTAAATGAGAAAGCAAACTGGGGTTTGAGAAAGTAAAAGCTGCTTTTGCTTGCGGAAAACACCAAAATGAGAAAGCAAACCAGGGTTTGAGAAAGTAAAAGCTGCTTTTGCTTGCGGAAAACACCAAAATGAGAAAGCAAACTGGGGTTTGAGAAAGTAAAAGCTGCTTTTGCTTGCGGAAAACACCGAAATGAGAAAGCAAACTGGGGTTTGAGAAAGTAAAAGCTGCTTTTGCTAACTAAATTTGACTTTATCTATATTTTTAAGGTGCAATGGCTAGTTTTGATCGTTGTGATGGTTGTGCGACCGCAAAGAAAAGAATTGAAAAAAAGAGTGTTCCCCGGTATTGCTCCTACTGGTAAACGTGTTGAAGTACCTCTAGTTGCGATCGTTCGATTTAGAGACGGAAAGTTGACTCACAACCATATCTACTGGGATCAAGCTTCTGTGATAGTTCATCATGAGGACAATGTACTCGACTGTTTAAAACTTATCAGTTATAAACGAGAAGTTATCTGGATTATATGAATAAAAATCCATATAATGCATTGTGCTATGCGAGAAGTATCGTACTGCACTCATTAAATGAATAGCTATCTAAATAACAGGGGCAATCAATTTAAGATTTATGACAGAAGAACTTACTCCTATTATCATGCTTTCAGAGCAGCAACCTGCACGACCAGTCAGAACACTTGAAGCTTTGCTCAGATTTTATGCAGAAGGACATCGTAATTTTTCTGGTTCAGACTTACGTGGAGTGACGGTCAATGTCATTGATAAAGAGATTAAATATCTTGATTTACGCGAAATTATTCTTAAGGGTTCTAATCTCACAGCTATTATACTTGCTCGATCAGTAGAGATAAAAGTTGATTTAACTGGATCTGATCTTAGTAATTGTAATATACAAGGAGCTGATCTATCTACATCTAGGCTAGATCAATGTAACTTTAACAATTCAGATTTAAGAGGAGCAAATTTACGTCGCTCCTCTTGTCGAGGTTCTGATTTTATACAGGCGAAACTTCAAAATATATCTCTTGAAAATTATCACAACGATTTTACAGCATCCAACTTTACAAGAGCTAATTTTAGTTCATCTTATTTAACTGGTAAATTTTTGCAAGCCAATTTTTGTGCCAGCAATTTTAATAAAGCTAAACTTCAGCATTTTGACTCACAAGGAGCAGATTTTTCAGATGCTGACTTACGAGATATAGAATTACTTACTGGTGTGAATATGAAATATTCTTACTACAATCATAAAACTAAATTTAGTAAAAATTTTGATCCAATTGCAATGGGAATGGAACTTATTGAAAATGAAAGTGATTCAGAGGATTGAAGAGTGTGCTGAGGAAAACTGAACAAGGTTGGATGTTTGCACAAGAATATCTGCTAGAAGATTTTATCTGGGATTGCCTAGAAAGTGCTTTAGATTTGATTCCCCTTAAACGTCAATTTAGCATTAAGGGAGAGTACTGTGATATTCTTGCTAAAACAAAAAACAATCAATTGGCTGTATTAGAACTCAAAAATTGCGAGGATCGCTATATTATCCATCAACTCACTCGCTACTATCACAGTCTCAGCTTAGAGCAACCTTTAAAAGAATTGATAGACTATAGCCTGCCCATTCGTTTAATTGCAATTGCTCCCGATTTTCATAAACATAATTTTATTGACCGTCGCTACAATTTGTTGCAATTTGAATTTATCCGATTTTCAATTATCAGTCATACCAATAATTTTTATTTACATTTATATCTGGAAGGACGTAAAGAAATTATTGTATCCAAACCAATTCCTTTTCTTGAGATTCAAGAGACTCAAGAATTATTGATGCCTGCAAATCCGGTTGAATTACCACCAAGAATGTTAGTAAATTTCTTGGATAAACTTGCTCCTGTAACCAAAACAGAGGTTTTGAGGCTGAGAGAAAAAATGCTATGTTACGATCAACGTATCAGAGAAATTAAGGAAATCAAGAGTATATTTTATGGACGTGGTAGAACCAAGCCTTGCTGTCAGTTAAAGTTTATTGCGTCTACCAAGCTTGAGCAACTCAATCATTTACAATGTTACTTATGGCTACCAATCCCCAAAAGCCGCCTACGCTTCAATAAAAAAGCAGGTATAGGTAGAATGTATCTAAACTGCGATCCAGACTTTCGGACTGTAAAAACAATTACTTACTGGACAGAAACAAATCGTTATGCAAGTGATCTACCCATGTCTATTGACCTATATTTAGATGAACTTGGTTTAGATCAAGCAAATCAAAACATTGATAGATTATTTGACTTGGCACTTAAACTTAATTTAGAAAGGAATTGACTGGTAAGAGACTATTGATACTATAGCAATCTTACATGATTTGTGAAAATTCGCGTTTTTCAGATCCCCGATTTATCAAAGAAGTTGGGGATCTAACTTTAAAATAGCTAGAGTAGATGTAAACAAGGGATTTAAGCTTGGATTGGGTTTCACTTTGTTTAACCCAACCTACATTGATAAATTTTATTACAAGTAATAATAACCCGAAAATGATATTACGCAAACAATAACCAAGACCCTAGTTTTCAGGTTTTCAGGTAGGGGCAATTCATAAATTGCCCCTACTAATGGGTATCTACTACTAGATAAAAGTCGCGCAACGCAACCCACTAGCTCTTTTATACCCCACAGCTAATTTTTCATCCCAAGGGGCAGGTTTTCTCACTTGTTCCCACACAGGACTATACACGGCTTCATACAATTCCCGTGCCATTTCCACTAACCCTGCATAACCAGCGTAAGCATGATGACGTTCATGGTTAATATCCAAAAAAGGAATTTGTGCTTTCAGCGCTGTATATTGATTGCCAGCCCCAGCAATCAACACATCAGCTTTTGTATTCAGACAAAGAAATTTTACTTGCGAGTTAGGTTAAGCAGTTCTTTAGGAGAAGCAAGTAAATCAATAGCCACGAAGTAAATTTGACCTTGAGGATCGAGTAAAAATCGCCAAGCAATATTCATCCCAACATTACCCCCAAACCAAGGAGTTTCGACCGTACCAGTAATTTTATGCTGTGTATAACCATCTTCTATGGTTTCCGAAACGCCTTTGGTTGGCTTCATCACTAACCCTTGTCCCTCATCTCGTAGATAGGAAGCGATCGCTTCTCGACCAACAATTGGTTTTTGGAATGGTGGTTGCAGCGCACCATTGTTAGCAAATAAAGCAACAGCAGCTTCAAAGTTATCTACATTCATCGCTTCAATGTATTTCAGCACTGTCGGTTCTGTAACTCCCTCAATAGTAAATTGGGGACTTAGAGATGCACGTGGAAACTTAAAGTTTATGACTTCTGCCTGTTTGTTATCAGCCACAGACGGATCGAAGCCCATATTTACTACAGTATTGCGTAGTACAGTAATTTGCTGACTCTGATCGATTCTCTGAACAGCTTGTAGCACTGTTTTAACTTCAGTTGACATTTGATAGCCAACTGGCATAGGAGCAACGATACCCTCTTTCATCCACTCTCCTAACTGCCACCAGAATCCCAGCTTGGCGTTGACACCAAAGTATGCATAAGAACGGCTAATAGGAGTATCAGCATTACTCGCTAAATCACTCATTAATTGCGTTTGCTCTTCATGAGACATCCGCTTAATATCGTTGAATATACCTTCCATTAATTGGAGATTTGCTTTTCCGGGAGCAGCTGGAGTAATTGTACGACCGATTTCAGCGTAGGCATACCAAAGAAATGCTAGTTGATCCTCAATGTTGAGTTTAGCAAACATTGCTGTAGTAGCTGGAACAGCATCTGCCACTTGAGTACTAGAGAAAATATTGCGTGCGGAATCGATAGTATAACTCATGCTTATTACCTTAAAGATTTAGCTATTTAGTAGTTGCTTTCGGCGACAATTTTGCAGCTTAGGGAATAAATCTAGAGCATTTTTCCTGTGGATGACACAATTATCTCTAGATATCCAAATCCGAATTATTATCATTCACTATGGCATCATAACTGGTAAACGTTAACAAAAGACTAAGGGTTAGAAGATTTATCTGATGAATATCATTGAAGGAAATGTATATCCACTATTTTTTTCAAATTTATAGTTTAATAAAAGTTTTGTTTTGAATAACATATCTTCCTAAAGAAAGATATGTGGCTATATATTATCTATCTATATAGATAAATGTATCTGCATTTTAGACTTTTTTAGCAATAAAAATACAATTGCTCAATTGCTCAATTGCTCAACTTTGTTTAAAACTGGCCGATAGTATTTCGGATAGTGAGGCACATCGTGAGATGCAGGATTTCTGCCAGATTTATATTCCACCAGAGGCTATTGCTTGAGCGATCGCAGATGCAATCGAACAACCTGATGACATGGATGTTAGCAAAATTATTATGCGCTTTACCGCCAGCCCTTATTGATTTTAAAGGGTCGGATACTAGGTTCAAGAAAAATTTATTTTATTTGCGATCGCCGTTTAGTTAGGGGATGCTTTGCCTCAATTCGTGAAGCCAATTGTTTTGAGGTTATCCGTAGGGCAATATAGTCAGTCAATCTTACCTGGACTGGATTAAATAATTGATTATACCTAAAATTATTAAATGAGCCGGGTAAAACAAATAAAACCATCTAGCTCGTGAACCTTGTTTACCATTGAATTGAAAAACAATGAGTCCTGCAAAAATTGCCCAACCTTGAAAGATATTAAGCATAGATAGGATTATTAAAATAAAAAAGTGAAAGATGCACCAGTAGAGCAACCATATTCTGGGCTTCAGTTTGTCTATTAGGGACATCAAGAAAATTACTCCAATCCCATAAGTTCCATATTCAGCGCCCAAACTCTCGGCAACTACTGCACACAAGCCGACAATTATTAATTGCTGCCATAATTGTGAGTAACGCTTTACTAAGCGCAACATCACAAGTCCCAGAAGAAGCGTGAATAGAATATTAAGTGATAAGCTCTGGAAAACAATACTATAGATTGGCTGAGATATTATTGCTGCAATTAATAGTCTCCTTCCATAACGGTGTACATTATGGGTATGTTTTTCGCCTTCAGCCAGAAGCCATGCAAAGAGGGGAAAGCTCAATCGCCCCAACAAGTGCAAGATTACCAACTCTGGCATTAGCAAATAGCACACATGATCCATAATCATGAATACTGCTGCTAAGATTTTAATGCTAAAAGCTGAAACTTTAATCACAACGTTACAGTTACCTTGGATTCCTTGATATAAAATCTCTAAAATTTTATTTATTTAATATAAGAGTTATTCAAAATCCTAGCAATTTGATAACATTAACAAAAAGGGCGATGTCTACGACGGTCACTAAACTTTATCGTTCGCGCAGCGTCTCGTAGAGAAGTGCGGGCTGTTTGGTGACGCCCTCTTTAGCAGAGATAACAAAAACACTATGGCAAAGCGTAAGAAAAGCAATCTCCAGTGGATTAAAGAAACGCTTGAACTAAAACCTGACCATCGCTGGGAATCTCCATCAGGCTACAAAATCTTTGTAGCAGATAGAGGCGCTGTTCGTTTCAATGTTCCCCAGGATTGGGTTTTTGAGCCACAAGAGAAATCCTTTAAGTTCATGGATAAAAAACCACCCAACGATGATTGCTGCCTAGAAGTATCTTTCAATCGTCTGCCACCCAATGACTGGAGCCAGTTTCCGCTAAAATCCACGTTGAAGAAAGTTCTGGAAGACGACAGCCGCAACATCATTGCCAAGGGAGAAATTATTACCCTCAAGCGTCAAACTGCCAGAATTGTCTGGACAGAGATGAAGTTCATTGATGTTCAAGAAGAACCACGGGAAGCTTTTTCACGGACTTGCATTGGTTTGGGGTCAAATGTTCAATGCTTAATTACATTCGATTATTGGGCAGACCAAGCAGAACAATTAATACCCGTTTGGGATGAAGCAATGCGTAGTCTTACGCTAGGGCTGTATATCCGTGACCCCATGACTGGTCTAGCTTTTCCAGACTGAGCTACAACCTGGATTTCTCACAAGTGAGAAATCCAAGGGGTGTGGGAGGTGTGGGAGGATGGGGAAGAAGTCTTACCCCCCACACTCCCCACACTCCCCACACTCCCCACACTCCTCTTCCCCTGAAGCCTACACTATGCGTGAGAAATCCGGGTACAAGAATGAATTGAGGCGATATTTACGATGGGCGTAGTTGTAGCACCTCACAATTTCTATATGCTAAATTTGGAGCGGGATAGTAATAAGGTTACAAAGCTATAGTTTAGGTTTTATATGCCTAACTGGTGCGCCAATCTTTAGTATGAGCGTATGCCGCAGAGTGCTTTAAACTATACCATCGTTTGATTAGCTCAGTTGGCAGAGCGATCGACTCATAATCGATTAGTCACAGGTTCGAGTCCTGTATCAAACCCCAGGAAGTTAGCTCACTGGTAGAGCAATCGACTCATAATCGATGTGTTGTAGGTTCGATTCCTATACTTTCACCCAACCCTGTCCGGGTCAAAAGACAATACCCTTCCAAGGTAGCCAATATGGTACGGATCTTAACAGATTCGAGACCCCTCATTTTCTCAACTCTGCGGTGTAAGTGTTTTGCTGTCGGTCATTTACTCGTAAGGGTGATGTTCGCTAGCCACAGTCAAGGAGTAAGCGTAACTGCATTTCTCTCTAACTTGAGTATGTCCCTTCGTTTTCTACATCTAGTTTTCCTTTAGGATTCTAGATTGGTAAATTGAACGGTATATTTGAGCGCGGTTCTTTTTCTAGATTGTCATTGAGCAGTTTGGGAAAAGTAACAGCAATCTTAATCCAGCTTTGGAGAAGCTTTTGCCCACACCTAAACTGTAAACACTTGCACTTGCAGAGTCAAAAAATCTTTTGTAGTATGTACAGCAAAAATCTAAGCACTACCCCATTAGCGACTGAAAGTAATCTAGAAAGCTTGTGGACTGATAATTTAGCACTTTTGCGATCGCATAATTTAGCTGAATATAATACTGCCGAAGAAATAGCCTTTGCAATGGGGATAAGCCTGGAGAAACTGCGCTTTTTAACAACTATTACATCCCTAACTAGACATTACCTCCCTTTCAAAATTTCAAAAAAGACAGGTGGAGAAAGAATGATTTCTGCACCAAAGCCCGAACTTAAAGCTGCTCAAAGGTGGATTTTAGAGAATATTTTAGAGAAATTAGAAGTTCATAATGCAGCACACGGCTTTTCTAAAAATCGTTCCATAGTCACCAATGCTAAACCCCATGTTGGTGCAAATGTAATAGTCAATATTGATTTACAGAAATTTTTTCAGTCAATTTATTACAAACGAACTGTATCTCTCCCTAACTTGAGTATGTTCCTTCCTTTTCCTACATCTGGTTTTCCTTTGAGAATTCTGGATTGGCAAAGCGAACGGCATATTTGAGCGCGGTTCTCTTTTTTTAGATTGCCATTGAGCAATTTGAGAAAAGTAACAACAATCTTAATCCAGCTTTGGAGAAGCTTTTGCCCGCACCGGAACTGTAAAAACCTGCACTGGCAGAGTAAACAAATTTTTTGTAGTATATAGTAGTACAAGCTGCTAAAACTAATCTTTTAGCTTTTGTTTAAAGGGTTGTAAAGCCTAAGAACCTCAAAATGAATTCTGTCTACTCCAGTAGTTAAGCCGTGAGACATCGGTGGTATTTGAGTTCAAGCAAGGTTATAAATGTGTTGTTCTAATCTTTTTAGCTAGTTGCGATGGCTACGCCCGCCGCAGGCATCGCCTAGTTTACTTAAGCTATCACACAAATTATTTATGCAAATTACTATGTGGGAAACGTTTTATATCAAACCTAACGAAATCGGCATCTTATATCACCGCAGTGACTTTAAGAAAATTTTGCAACCCGGTACACATACATATTTAGGTCGGCATTGGCAAGTAAAAATTCATGACCTCAACCAGCCACTAGCTCAGATTGAGAACCTAGAACTGTTGTTGCGAAATCACGAAGCCGAACTACAAGAACATTTATTGATTATCAGAACCGCATTCAATCAAGTTGCATTAGTCCGCTACGGTCAAAATTGGGTAAGCGTTGCACCAAATAAATTGATTGCTTTTTGGCGTGGTTTTATTGAAGTAGAGTCTCATATATTCAACTTAGAAGAAAGCTTAGAATTACCTAGTTCCTTTGTACAGCAATTGCGCTCAGTTTCGTTGAATGGAGTGAAGAAGTTCCAAATCTCAGAGTCTGAGATTGGTTTACTATATCTGCAAAACAATTTTGTGCGACCTCTAGAACCAGGAGAGTATGCTTTTTGGTCGGTAGATAGAGATGTTACAGTCCGAATTCTCAGCCGGATTATCCCTAATCCAGACTTTCCCCTAGAAGATGTACTCATTGAAAAACATCCCGATTTTATTGCTGCCTACTGTCAAACAGTGCAATTGCTGACTTCGCAAGTAGCAATTGTGCGCTATCGAGGTAAAGTGATTTCTATTTTGCCACCCACAAGTCGCAAGTTATTTTGGCAGGGTGTTGAAGTGGAAATTCTCGACATCAGCGCTGATGCTCAGTTACAGCCTAGCTTAGTGGCTGAGTTAGTTGAAGGTTCAACAGAAGTAAAATTGCTCAGTCGCAACTGTTTGCATATTTGCCAAGTGCCTGCACAACACGTTGGACTAGTATACATTAATCAAGAGTTTCAAGGACTGCGATCGCCAGGAGTACATGCTTGGTGGTTATTTGGCCGCTCTTTTCAAACCGAAACCATCGACCTGCGACTCCAAAATATGGAAGTATCCGGTCAAGATATCCTCTCTAAAGATAAAGTACCTCTGCGGTTAAATTTGACCGCAGGCTTCCGCATCCAAGACCCATTGAGGGCAAAAAACGGATTGTCAGATATTTCCGGCTTCTTATACAAAGAATTACAGTTTGCTTTGCGTGGTGCAGTTGGCGAACGCAACTTAGATGCTTTATTAGAAGATAAAGGTGCAATTGATAGAAGTATATCTGAATACATTCGCCAGAAAGCCGCAGACTATGGAATTGAAGTAGATTCTGTAGGTGTCAAAGATATTATTTTACCTGGTGAGATTAAGACTATCTTGAGCAAAGTAGTTGAGGCAGAAAAAGCCGCTCAAGCAAACGTAGTTAGACGTAGAGAAGAAACTGCTGCTACCCGCAGTATGCTAAACACTGCCAAAGTGATGGAGGATAACCCCGTGGCATTGCGTCTGAAGGAACTCGAAGTATTAGAGCGGATTGCAGAGAAGATCGATCGCATTCAAGTTAACGGTAGCTTGGATAGTATCTTAACAGACTTGATTCGGATGAATCCGCAATGATTTAGTTATTAAAGATTGAGGTTGGGTTAGATCGTATATTGATAAATTTAATTGTGACAAAATGTTTGCGATCGCACCTAACCCAATCTGTATAAGAAAGAAAGTTAGCAAAAAGTTGATTACTTGTATGTTTCACTGCCACTGACGTTAATCGTGAGCTTGTTGATTTTACATCTTTGGTGTAAGAATACTTTCAAATGTGTATATTTACACTCAGTCCGCATTAAAATATATACTTGATAGATAAACTCTAATTATGCCGATTCAATGGCATGGGGTCACTGCAATGTCAATTGATGAAGTGAAAAATCAGCAAAATAATGATCTAGCTCAACCAGCTACAGACTTAATAGAAAACCTACTAAAGCCAAAAGACAAGAAAAAACCTAAAAAATCCAAACGAATTTTCGATGGTAGCACAGAAGTTTTTGCTAAGAAAATTCCCAAAAAGACTTTTGAAACTGAACTAAAGCAACTCCAGATTGAGCTAGTTAAAATGCAATACTGGATTAAGCACACTGGCTATCGGGTTGTTGTCATATTTGAAGGGCGCGATGCAGCAGGGAAAGGAGGAGTAATTAAACGCATTGCCGATCCACTCAATCCTCGTGGCTGTCGTGTAGTTGCCCTGGGAACTCCTTCCGATCGCGAGAAAACTCAATGGTATTTTCAGCGCTACGTGCAACATCTTCCGACAGCAGGCGAAATTGTCCTGTTCGATCGCAGTTGGTACAACCGAGCCGGAGTTGAACAGGTGATGGGTTTTTGCACCGAAGCAGAATATCAAGAATTCATGCAATCTTGCCCGGAATTTGAACGAATGCTGGTGCGATCGGGCATTGTTTTAATCAAGTACTGGTTCTCCGTCAGCGATGACGAACAAGAAAAACGCTTTCTTTCTCGCAGTCACGATCCAGCAAGGCGCTGGAAACTCAGTCCAATGGATTTGGAATCACGCGATCGCTGGGTAGAATATTCCAAAGCAAAAGATACCATGTTTGCTTATACGAATATTCCAGAAGCTCCCTGGTTTACCATTGAAGCAGATAATAAAAGACGGGCGAGGCTCAACTGCATTCATCATTTGTTGAGCAAAGTTCCTTACGAAGATATGACACCTCCTCCCTTAGAGCTTCCATCTAGACCTATGGCTGAGGATTATGTTCGCGCCCCCCGCAATGAGCAATTTTTTGTCCCTCAAGTGTATTAGGTTGATTAAAATATAAGATTAGCAGGTGATTTATAGGGATAACAGAGTTATTAAGACATTAGAGTTTTGAGATGCACGTTATTACTCGTAAACGGCTGAATGAATTTGCTAAACTTCATCCAGATACAAATAACGCCTTGGTTCAGTGGTATGGATTGGTCAAGGGAAATGAGTTTGCCTCATTTGTGGAACTCCGTGAAATGTTTCCATCGGCAGATCAAGTGGGTAAATTGACAGTGTTTAACATTGGTGGTAACAAAGTTAGACTCATTGCCGCAATTCATTACAACCGCCAAAAAGTCTACATTCGGGCTGTGTTAACGCATTCAGAATATGATGAAGGAAAGTGGAAGGAATAATGCAAAGCCTAAACTTAGATCAAACCATTGCTGCTTGGTCATTCATTGCCGAAAACGTCTTTGTTCCTCACACAGAAGAGGAATATGAACGCTTGGTTGAGATCCTTGATTTTCTCATCGATCAAGTTGGTGAAGATGAGACGCATCCAGTCGCGTCTCTAATGGAAGTTATCGGTGTTTTAATTGAAAACTACGAAACTGAACATATTCCTGAGTTAAAGGCGATCGCTTAACTTCAACCAGTTATGAATATACAGTGGCGTGTTGTCGAACTGGGGCGATCGCAACAACAGTCTACTCCTTTTACTGCGATGTCTACAACGCTTTACTTTCTGTGCATCTCACAGACAATCCCCCGCAAAGCTTTAGTACAATTCTAAGCAATGCAGACTTGGATTATTCAACAGCTCCTGAATTATCTCCACCCCAGAACGAAGTAGAGATTCAACTTGTTTTGTTGGTGCATTTCCGCAGCGTAGCCATACAACTTTAGGTGGAGAACCGTACAAACGGCTTCTTTCGGCAAAGTCTACATCTTGAGTTACGATGCAAAAGTCATTGGTTTTAGCAAATTCCCATATTTCAGTATCAGTCTTCACTTCCAGCCCATGAAACTGAACATGACTGGAATCAGGGAAAACGTCTGCTAATTGAGTTACCAGCTTGCGACTCAAATTTTGATCAAAAAGCAGCTTCAAAGACCACCTGCTGTCCGCGTAACGTTTGGTAGAGAGGCAACTAAACGATGTTCACGGTCAGCAGCAAACTCTAGACTTGCCCTAATATCTTCTTCTGTTAATTCAGGGAAGTCGTCTAATATCTCTCCATGAGACATACCAGCTGCCAACCAGCCTAGAACATCGTACACAGTGATTCGCATCCGTCTAATACAAGGCTTACCACCTCGCTTATCCGGTTCAATCGTAATAATATCGTGATAGCTCATGGTGATTATAAACTGCATAGCATCTTTCTAAGTCTAGAACAGCTTTACATCGTGCTGCAACGAGGCGATCGCAACAACAGTCTACTTCTTATTACTACGATGTCTACGACGGGCTATTCGGCATCGCACTTTCTCGTAAAGTAGTTTTATTAACGCGCAATCATCGGGATTTCAGCAGAGTACCCGGATTGTTAATTGAGGATTGGACGGTTTAATGCGATCGCCTAGTTTCTTGTCGAGTCAGGGCGATCGCAACAACAGACTACTTTTTGTGCATCTCACACACAATCTCTAAATATGCAGTTGTGTGTTAATCGAGTTTGAGCGATCACAGGCTAAGTTTGTCTAATTTAACAGATAGACTATGGATTTAAGAATTTAATTTCAAAAACACTAAATATTTAGAAATTTAAGCCAAGAGCAAGGGAAAATATATATAATCATATTTTATACTAGACATCTCCAAAATAGTAACATTCTGTGGTAAAAGAACATCAAATAGCTTTTTTGACACAGAAACATGAGCGACATACTGAATCATATTGAACAAAATCCTAAAAAAACAAAGCGGTTAATTGGTCTGGAGTATGAACAGTTACAGCAATTAATTCAAAATGCGGAGCGATTACATCATGAGAAACAAGAGCTATTAGAATCCAAAAAAGTTAGGATTATTGCTGGTGGTGGAGGTCGTAAACCAAAACTATCGCTGAAAGAACAAATAATTTTAACGTTGGTTTATCTCAGGCATCTGACTACATTTGAGCTTCTTGGTATCCAGTTTGGGGTGAGTGAGTCTACCGCAAATGATACATTTAACTATTGGTTGCCAATACTTAGAGAAGTGCTACCATCCAGTTTAATTGAACAAGTAAAAAAAAACGAATCTGACTTAATGGTAGTTAAAGAAATACTTACAGATTATGAATTAATTGTAGATAGCTATGAACAAGTGAGGGAAAGACCTGGGGATAATAAAGAACAAGAGAAATATTACTCTGGCAAGACATGTAAACATACATTTAAAAGTCAGATAATTATCTTGCCAGATGCCAAGGATATCGTTGATGTTATAGCTGGCGAACCTGGACCAAAAAGTGATATAACTTTGTTCCCTTGAAAACCGCGATAACTTTGACCCCAAACAAAAATTTAAGGGAGATTTAGGATATCTTGGAGAAGATTTAATTGACACACCGATTAAAACACCAAGAAATGGAAAGTTAACAATTGACCAGAAAAAAGAAAATAAGGAGTTTTCATGCAAGCGAGTATTTGTTGAACATCGAATTCGTTCTGTAAAAATATTTCGAGTTGTTCAAGAAAGATTTCGCTTAAATCCTAAAAAGTATGAACAAGTAATTTTGACAATTTGTGGAGTAGTAAGACTACGAATTGGGGCACTTGTATTACCAGTAGAAAAATACGCGATCGCATGAGTTGAAAATGAATGCACATAACCACGTTTTTTGTCTGATTATTAACAACAAACATCTCAAACCTCTATTCTATCGTCGAAACTAGCTGGATTCAGAAACTGGCGATCGCACGTTATAAGCTAGTCACAGAGATACTTAGGCAGTTTTCGGAGATGTCTACTAGCTTAAAAAGTTATGGAATCCTGGAAAAAGTTAAGTTATCAAATTATTATTTCTGAATTAGAGCAAATGTCACGATATTTAGATTTAATGAATTCTGCAATACAAGATAACCAGAAAAAACTCGAAGAAGATATGAAAGAAATAACTAAAAATATGAATGAAGAGGAGAGAACCGATTTCTACGATTTTTATGAAAATGAACTTATTGAAGCAGGGGGTAATTTTCCTATACTGCTATTCTCAAGTTTTGTTACTAATTGGTACTCATTTATTGAAGTTCAGCTAATTAGTTTATGTAACATTCTTGACCTTAAAATATCTATTTCTATTAAAGATAAGACATCCCCTGATAAGGGAATTAAACTAGCTTCTAATTTTTTAGATAAAGCAGCAAACTACAAAATTGATAATGGCCAATGGCAAGAACTTGAAAACATCCGCAATATTCGTAATAAGCTAGTTCATGAAGGTGGGATTATAATTCCAAAACCCACTAAAGTTAAAAGTGTGCCAATAGACTTAGGTGAAGACGGTTATATTTACCTTCCTGTGGATGATAAATTATATGCCTATTTAAATAAGCATAATTTGTATCGTGTAGGGCAACACAAGCTTACCCCTGACTACACTTATTGCAAGCATTTAGTTAAACTCGGAGCAGAGTTATTGACAAAAATATATACAGATTTCAACTTGAGTACATAAGCTGTTGGTTAAGCTTGGTGGATTTGATGTGAGTGCTACCACTGGTTGCGCTAACTCTATAACTTAATCTAAAAAATCGTCATTAAAAATAGTCTTTTATATTACAGTTTTTCTTAGAGCAAAATGCAAGCAAATCCTAAAAACCAGACTGCATAAGAGTTATATTGTCTGAAGCATAAAAACAGATTATTCTTACATAACCCTACAACTTGCATTTAGGCTAGAAATAGGCTCTTTTTTTTCTCACTGCTAAAAAACCTTGCATTATATGATGTTGAGGAGCGATCGCTCTTAACCCTGTTCTTATAAATTCTCTGGCATAATCACAGAAATTAATTGATTACGATTCTTCCGATAAATTCTAAAATCGCTATCAAATGTTAGCAACTCACTTTCAGGATACAGTTGTGTCATTCTCACCAAACACGCATCTGCTAATGACATTGGAACTGATTGATATTGTCGTAGCAATTCTTTAATTACTGCCGCTTCTTCACTCAAACACATCGAAATTAATATCTTTCCCTCGTCTAGTAAAGACATCACCGTATCCTGACCACCGTAGATATTTCGCAATAAAAAACAAGTCTCTACAATCACAGGTTCACAAGTGAGTAAAGGCTGCTCAATTGTAGCTAAGGTATTAATTACCCAAGTATGAAGATGCTCTCTGCGATTAATAAAGGCTACTAATGGCCCCGTATCGATGATGACTCGCTGCTTCATTCAGTTCCTAAACCTTCCAGATATTGTTTGTTAGTCGCCAAATCACCGGGGCCACCATCAACACAACCAGCAAATTGTTGAGCTACTTCCAAAAATGAAATAGGCTCAATTTGTTCAATGTTTGTATTTTTTTGTGCTAGCTGACTTTGCAGAAACTCAATAAAATCTAAGACTTCTTGTTGCTTCTCTGGCGGCAGTGATCGCATTTTTTCAGTGGCAGTTTGTATAATACTCAAAACAACCTCCAGATGTTATTTATCTGTCTTTTGTGCATCCAATTACTTCAGTTTAGCAGGTTAACACTTTATGGATCAAACGAACAAAAGATCCTGGTATGAATGCAGATGTTATCTGCTGTTGAATTTAGGCGATCGCACCATTTAATCTAAAAAATCGTCATTAAAAATAGTCTTTTCTTTTACAGTTTTTCTTAAAGCAAAATGCAAGCAAAATCCAAAAACCAGACTCCATAAGAGTTGTACTACCTAAAGCATCGAAATAGATTGTTCCTAAATAATCCTGCAACTTGCATTTAGGCTAGAAATAGGCTCTTTTTTCTCTCGCCGCTAAAAAACCTTACATTATATGATGTTGAGGAGCGATCGCTAGGTTCGGAGTAATCCCAAGAGTGCATTTGACGGAAAGGAAGACCCATCTTTTGGAAGACGTACTTCTCTTTCACACCAGAAGCAACTAGGTCAGGCTTCAGCGCTTTGATAAATTCCTCGAATTCGTAAGCGGTAACGTCGTCATAAACGATGGTGCCGTTTTCGATGTAGTGAGTGGTACGTTTGTAATCGTCATTATGAGCGAACTCATAACCTGTACCAATCATCTTCATGCCCAAGTCTAGGAAAGCTGGGACAACGTGGCGAGGACGTAGACCACCAACCATGATGGCAACAGTCTTACCATCCAAACGGGGGCGGTACTTAGCAATTACCGCATCCATTGTGGGCTGATACTTGGCGATAACTTTCTCAGCGTTTGCTTGGATTGTTTCGTCAAATTTAGAAGCGATTTCCCGTAAAGATTCAGCAATCTTGGTGGGGCCGAAGAAGTTGTATTCCAACCAGGGTATACGGTAGATTAAAGCCTACAACGCTTATATATCAATAATTCTGCAAGTCTGCGTTTCGTGTGGCTTGTTTTTGTCTTAAAGCTTGCGATTTAAACATCCAAAACTCTAGTGAAATGGTAATTTGATTTGCAAATTGTGGCTTAAGGGGTGTGAAGTTTTAGCTGTATACCCAACAGAATTAGGAATCGAACCTTAACCCTCGACTGGAGATGCAAGAGTGGTGCATAAGTCAAAATTTGCAGCCGGATAACATATGTTGTCCAGCAAATTTTCGTCAAAATTCGCTGGCGGATAACATATATGTTGTCCGGCAAATTTTTGCAACAACTTGCAGGTACTCTGTCAAACTTTATACACTAGGCTAAAACGCGAGTGTATTTGGCATGGAAGTACTGGGAAGGCAGATTAGCGAAAATGGAGTGCTGCATCTAATGGACGGCGAAAAAGCTGACCAGGAAACTTGGTTGACTCTGTGCGGTCGCCAAAATCGCACAACTAACGCTCTACCGTTGCAAAAATTTGATGGTGGCAAGAACTGCTGTACAGTCTGCGTGAGGATGCAACGCGGTAATGCCCTGCTGCACTCTCGACTAAACGCGGCTTAACCAGGAATCGTTTTAAGTCAAAATCTTATGGAACCTTATAGGGTTCCTGTGGAAAAAATTAGTTGAAATTCAGTCGGCTACTGCTTAACGCTAAACACTTCAAAAACACGGGAAACCTTAAGGTTCGCGCAAAAATAAACCACGCAGAAACGTTGATATTGGGAAGAATTAAACCAGTCACAAGTATACTTGCCGAAAAAGAATTAGCTTGTTTTAGCGTGGTTTAAAATCCTTAGACGTTTCTGGCGAAACCTAATAGGTTTTTATCTTTATTCTTTACCAGAGTTTTTTCTGGGTAACGAGCAGTGGGCTTGGTTTCTTTGGGGTTAATGTCGAAGAAAGTAACTTCGTTGCTGGCACTGCAATTTTAGGAAGAATTAAACCAGTCACAAGTTAACTTGCCGAAAAAGGATTAGCTTGTTTTAGCGTGGTTTACTTTTCGGAGATATATTATATTTCCTTAGATTTTCGCGTGGTTTAGTTTTCGGAAACATTAGATGTTTCCCTTAGTTTTTAGCGTGGTTTGAAATTGTCGCTGTTTTTAGTGACTGACCGCTGACACTCCCTATCGGCCCTTAACCCTTAATCGGTTTGTCGTTCAATGAAATTCGCTTTACTTACGCTAAGGAAGCCTTAAGGGTTCCGGTTTTAGTTACACGAATGTAAAGCGTATTGCGTTAGGGGCGATCGCACCATCGCAGCTTGAACCGTTGAACCGACCCTTTGAACCGTTGAACCAACCAACTAGCGAGGAGCGTAGCGATTTCGGCAACGGTTCAGAACCACGGTTCAGAACTTTGAACTGAATCAAACCGACAGGAGACAGCCAAGAAAACGATTCTGAACCACGGTTCAGTTCAAAGACCTGAACCAAAAGCGAATCGCCGCAACGCGAACACAGAACACTGTATCGCTCCTTGTAGCGTTTCCCTCGGCACTAAAGAATTAAGCCTCAATCGGGAACAGCACGATCGCATTGCGGATAATTTACGGCAACCTTCAGCGATCGCTGTTTTTGTACGCAATCGGCGGCGGCTGGTCTTGCATCTGCACGCGGGGATGCTGTGTCCTGTTGATTGTGTTTGCACAAAATTTTTTCAGAAAAGTTTGGAAAATAGGTGGATCAAGGTGGATCACGTGGATCAAGTCAGTCTGAGCAAGGCTTTGAGTATGATCCACTTACAAAATCGGACGTGGATCAAGGTGGATCATAGTGGATCACTGACAGAAAATTGTAACTCTCTACACCTATCAATCTTTGGCTTACTCATGTTAGCAACAGTTAAATGTGATTTTTTAAAACTGACATGGGTCTGGGCAAGCCAGATGATCAGAATTTGACTGTGTAATTTTGATGGGGTCAACTTTTTCGCCAACTGAGAAATTTGACTGTGTGATTTTCAATGGGTCAACTTTCTTGCCAACTGCATTACTGTTAAAAAGACTGTAATTATATACACCTACTAATTTTTAGTTTGTTCGTGTTAGCAACATGTAAACGTGCTGCTTTAGACTGATAATGGTCTGGGTGATCCACCTTGATCCACCTTGATCCACCTCTGATTTTGTACGTGGATCACACTCAAAGCCTTACTCAGACTGGCTTTATCCACGTGATCCACCTTGATCCACCTATTTTCCAAACTTTTCTGAAAAAATTTTGTGCAAACACAGTCAACTTTCTCGTTAAAGAATACCCCTCAGTCATGAACAGGGGGGCATCCTAAAAACCAAACCTCAACTTAATCCTGGTTGTCTCGGACACTCTTGTGTTGGTACAAAATTTCTTGTATCGATAAACCTCCGAAACGTCCGTTCAAATCTCTGCTGATTCGCAGCATCCATTAAAGGATAGGTATTGACTACAGCTAGAATCGTAACAATTTGTTTTGCATCCTCACGTTCGACCTTGACATCAAGCTCTAGTTCAAGCTTGATTTTGAGAGACTGTAACCCTAAAGAACTCCCATTTAATTGAATTTCTTCAGTAAGACTGTTGTAGCGTAACTTATCTCCCCAAGCATCTCTGATCATGTAAAAGGCTCTCATTAACTTAGAGTTAAGAAACTTATAACGCTCCTGAACTGCCTTGTTAATGATGTCCAGCCCCTCGGTCGTTTCCTGCCTTGAGGCAATGTCAGCAGCAAGCATTGGGTCAGTAGTGACGTACCCGATAAAAATCTCCGCTACATAGTTGGCAAAGTCTGGATCAAGGTAGCTGGCTAGGTGAACTGCCATGATTGGGTGAACCCAAGTCACCCAAGTTTTACCTACGCGCTCAACAATCCAGGGTTCAGCATTTGACTGTATGGTTTTCAACTGCTCTAATCTAGCTTTTGTGTCTGGGAGTCGCTTCCAGTTTCTCAAGTCATACCCAAAATGCTTACACCATTCGGTAGCATTGATGTAATTGTCATCTCGCTGTGAATCTTGCACCAGTTTGCCAAACTGTTCTATTTGTGACATACAAATTTCTCATTGTTCTAAAAATGTTAAACAACTCCGACTCAGACAGGGGTTGTTTTTTTTCGGTCTACAGACACAAGTGTAAATTCATTTTTTAGATACTTAGGGACTAATCTCTACACAGTCAGCTTCAGCACTTGGCCATTGCTTCTGAACTGCCTTGTTGATGACATCCAGTCCTTGTACTGTGTTTTGGCGTGAGGCAATATTAGCGGCGAGGGTTGGGTCAGCCACGGCGTACCTGATAAAAATCTCGGCGACATGGTTGGCAAAGCCTGGATCAAGGTAGCTGGCTAGGTGAACTGCCATGATTGGATGAACCCAAGTCACCCAAGTTTTACCTACGCGCTCAACAATCCAAGGCTCAGTATTTGACTCTGCAATTTTCAAATGCTTTGATCTAGCTTTTGTTTCTGGCAATTGCTTCCAGCTATCAAGTCGATACCCAAAACGCTTACACCATTCGGTTGCATTGATATAGCCGTCATCTCGCCGTGCGTCTTGTACCAATTTGCCAAACTGCTTTATTTGTGACATATAATTCTCGTTATTTTTTAAGATGTTAAACAACCCCCGCTTAGACAGGGGTTGCTGAAAATGTTAAACAAGTCCGGCTTTTGGAAAAATAAGCATTCGCTAACCCTTTGAGATAGTGCTAATCAACTTGTGCATAGCTTTTAAAGTTAGTTCCAACTCGTCCCGGTGCGGTTCTGAAAGCTTTAGGTAGCAATCGGTAAGCAGCGCAATAGAGTCTGCTGACCCAATGCGTTCAAGTTCTAAAAGCTGCTGGTAATACTGAATAACGTTCCATTCATCCAGGGCGCGTGTCATCATCGCAGCCAGAGAATCATTACCTTCATCCGCAGTAAAAACAGGTACAGTACCATTGCTGTCGGTCTGCGCTTGTTGCATAATTTGTATTGCCTCTTAATCGTGGTTCTTCAAACTGAACGATTGGGGAAGTCGTGCCGGTGGGGGAGAGGTAACAGACTCTCTTGCCGGGGCGCATTCAAGCGCTGACTTCATTTGTCGTATCTGAAATCATCGAAGCAGATTTCGCAACGAATTGCGATCGCACTTCTTTAGCCGAGATGATCATTTATCCATCTGCTGTGGGTAGGAGAATTAAGGAGCGATGCGACGCAACGAACTTACTCGCTCAACCTTATTGTCTTACGCTTGATTTAGTCATCTTGGATATATCGTAAGACGATGTTATACGAAAGTCAATAGATTACTTACATATTGTCTAACACTGTCTTGTAAAGAATGAACGCTACTGTTAGACTGCTGTTAGACATTAGTAAGACAATAAAGTTATGTCTGTATCGTTAACTTTTCGTTGCCCGGATGATCTGGCAGCAGTTATTACCTCTCAAGTTGAGGCAACAGGGCAAGACAGAACATCTGTAGTTGTAGAGATGCTGCGCTCTAGCTTGCCGTCATTGCCACTTGCAGATAGAAATAAGCTTCCAGCTATTTCTGCAATCTATCTCGTTTGGTCGTCTAACAGACTGTTATACATTGGTAAGACGGTCAACCTGAAAAGCCGATTTCTCCAACATCATAGAATTCTCCAATTCGTTGAAGCTGGAACAGATACGCGCATAGGTTGGTTTCCCGTTGCAGTGGATGGATTGACTTACGTAGAAGACAGCTTGATAGAACTGCTAGAGCCTGAATTTAATGGGGAAGCAGTAATTGGTAGCAAACTTGCAACTTTTCGCATTGAGCCAGAAAAATGGGAAGCTTTTAAATCTCTAGTTACCAACCAAGGAACAAGTGCTTCAGCTGTTCTCGACGAATTTATCGATAAATGTTTAGCAGAAAGAAGAATAGCTAGCGATGTGTCTACCCCGGTAGGTGATAATTCAAATTTAATTAATTTCATAGACAAGCGTATAGAAGAGAGTCTAGTCGAAGTGCGATCGCAACTGGAGGAACTGCGGGGAAAATTGAAAGCCCGGTAGTAGAGGAGAATAGCACTACCGGGCAACCAAGCAATGAAGATTCAACTGTAGCTAACACTGAAGCCGTCAGCCAGTTGCAAGCCGAGGTCAAAAGCCTAGAAACTCGTCTCAAGCATTCCCGCAAGGAGAAGAAGGAGCTAGAACAGCAATTAGCATCAGTTGAGCGAGAAAACAATATCTTGAAGGATGGAACAGTTCTCAACAGGAGATTAGAACAGATCAGGGAACTGGAGAGAGAAAACCAGCAACTCAGGCAACAGCCACAAACAGCAGGTGCATCCCCTGCACTAGATTATGAAGGAACCCGCGATCGCGCTCTTGCCAAGCTGAAAATGGGCAAGCAATCAACGGCAGGAAAGGCGATTGACGCTTTTATCAAGGAACTAAAGCACGGTTTATAGTCAACTTATGCACGATTTAAACTCGGTTTAAACCCGTCTACAGTTCGCCTACACCGCAACAACAGAAGGTGACAAGTACGCTTTATGTGCCACGATCGACGGTGATAAAGGCGGTTATAGTGCCACGATCGACGGTGACAAGTACGGTTACAGTGTGGGTTAAGTGCGTCTACACTCTCTACAGGTGTAGACGAAACTGTAGACGGGTAAAATCCGCTCTGGGTAACGTTTTTAGCAACTGTAGGCAATTTTTTGACTGGCTATTTTTTAATATAAATTACCAAAAAAAATAGGCATTTTATATAATAAATTTCCCAAAAATATAGCAGCGCTAGTTTAACAGTTTCAAAAGCTAAATAAATAGAGATGCACCGCTACCAATAAACTACACTCTGCGTTAAGTTAACTAGACAGCACCTCACTGATTTGATGCCGTGCCAGAGCTTGTCTGAGATATTCCACCTCAGCCCTTAGTTGTGCATTCTCCTGTATCAACATATCCATGTCATCTTTTTTATCTACTGCCTGCTTAATTACCTTCCTCCGGTTCTCCAAGCTGAACCACTTCTGATAAATCTCAGTGTGAATCTCTACAGAATGCCCCAAATTGTCAGCAGCAGCTTTAATTGGAATGCCCATCATGTGCGCTCGAATTGCCCAAGCGTGGCGTAAGTCATAGGGGGTAAACGGAATATTGACGCGCCTAAACCAGGATGAACAATTAACCCGAATAGTGTTGATATCTGTAAAACTAGTTCTGTCATCAGTTTGAGCTTTTAACAGTTTCAAAGGCTCTACATTTTTTAAATCAAACAAGTAAACCCATTCAGGATGTAGCGGTAAAGCTTCCCTGTAACCAGTCTTAGTATCTGGGTGAACCTTCCATGTATTATCTTTATTTTCAGGACTCAACCACCAATCAATTTCAGGATTTACAAACAGTTCTCTTGGGCGTAGTCCATAGGTAGCAAGCATTCCATACACCCATTCCCACATCTTCCAACTGTCTAAACAATTCTTTTTAATTGTTAGGCTTCTAGTCAAAGAGTACTGATGAAAAGATTCATAACATCTGATGATACTCTCATCACTGGGAATATCCCTAGCCTGACTTTTGGGTTGTGTAGCTTTAAAATGTTCGAGAGTTAAGCTAGTTAAATTAAGAGTTGATTTTAAAACTTTCAACGATTTAACTGCACTGTATTTGGCGGAATCACCCGTCAATCCCGCAATTTTTTTATCAATCTCCGATTGAGTCAATAAAGTATCTAGCCCAATCAATCGCCGTAAATACTCCTTGTAATAGAAAAAGGTGTGTTTACTCTTTTCTGTTAATTTGCGTGTTTTGAAATACTCAGTTTCAAACTCTTCTAAAACATCACCAAGGGTTTGGGATCTGTTGCTGACCTTGGCGATTTTACCCAGATATTTGTCAGTCCATTCAAATTGTTTGCGGGCGAGTAGCTTGCCTAGCTCGTTTGCCTCTTCCTCAGCTGTTCTCAAACCGTCCAAGCTTGCAGGGATATTTAGCGAAATCTTGTACTGCTTAAAACCAGTTCCTTTCGTGTCGCGATCGCCTGGCTTGATTGGTAGAGATGCTTGCAATTGAATAGTGTCCCGTGCCACGACCAAACCCACTTTCACCTTAGCGGCTTTTAAACGGGCCCTAGTGTCTGTCAAACCTTTCTCAAACTTGCGTTCCAGATGCTGCCGAGTAGCCTTCATGTGTTTCTGCGTTCCTAGATAGCTGCCATCGGTAGATGCTGGCGGAATGAAATCCTCAAAAACGTCGTCCTGCGCCTTGCTTTTCATTGTGTCTTAAATGTGTCTTAAAATTTAGTCCATTTAGAACAATGTTTAAATTGAGCAAAGTTAGACGTGGACTAAATCCTGGTATCACAAGATATTAAATCATACTTTGTACAGGGTATACCATAAGCTTCTTCCATGTGACGGCTGATGTAGTTCATCGACCGGTAACAGTGGATGAGGTTCATCTTCACATTGGGGGTCATCAACATTTCGTTGATGGTGCCATCACCTGACCACTGAGCGACTACGCGCAAGCCGATTTCTTCTAACAGGATGCGGCTAGCCCAAGCATCTCCACCGATGTTGTAGTCACCAATGATGGCTACATCATAAGGAGTACCTTCAAACTTGAGTGTACCGTCTTTCTTAGCTTGGTCGGATCTGGTGAAAACCCAGTCACGAACCATGTCGTTAGCAATGTGGTGTCCCAAAGATTGGGAAACACCCCGGAAGCCTTCGCAACGCACAGGTACAACTGGCTTGCCAATTTCTTTCGATGTCTTCCGAGCAACTGCTTCGATGTCATCCCCAATTAGACCGATGGGACATTCTGATTGAATGGAAACACCACGGTTGAGTGGGAAAAGTACATCAAGTTCTTGGATGAGCTTGGTAAGTTTCTTGTCACCACCAAAAACGATATCTCGTTCTTGGAAGTCAGAGGTGAAGTGCATGGTACCAAAGGTGTCAATACCTGTGGTGCCGATGTAGTAGTTACGACGACCAGACCAAGACCAGTAACCGCAACCTACAGGCCCGTGGCTGATGTGGATCATGTCCTTAATAGGGCCCCAAACCACACCTTTAGAACCGGCGTAAGCACAACCACGAGCGGTCATTACCCCAGGAAGGGATTTGATGTTAGACTTAACGCCGCAATCGGCCTTACCTTCTTCGTATACGCCTAAGTGCTTTTCCCGTTTTTTCTTAGCTTTATCGGGGTAAGCGTTTAGAACTTCTTTAATTAGTTCTTTTCTTTCTTCGATGATGTTTTGATTTTCTGGAGGTGTCATATTTAGCCTCTGTGACTTGTAAGGATCGGGGCATAGGGGGACTAGGAGTCCCCTCTAAGGTTAGGGGGGAGATGCAAGTGAGAGGGGAAAAGGTAAGATATGGAACTCTTCCTTTTTCCTTGTGCTAAAGCGTTATTTATTAGCAGCGAATTATACTACAGGAGCTTCAGCAGCACTCTTACCAACCAACATTGCGGTATTTTCGTCGCTTTCGAGGATACCGAATTCAATCAACAATTCTTCTAGTTCTTCCATTTCGATGGGTGTAGGAATAGCTAGATTCTTGTTGTCGATAATTTTTTGAGCCAATGTCCGGTATTCGTTAGCTTGGTTGCTTTCTGGTGCGTACTCGTTAACTGTCATCCGGCGCAATTCTGCGTGTTGAACGATGTTGTCACGGGGTACGAAGTGAATCATTTGGGTGTTCAACCGTTTTGCCAAGGTTTCGATTAGTTCGATTTCCCGGTCAGTGTTACGGCTATTACAAATCAAACCACCCAAACGCACGCCACCTGTGTGTGCATACTTAAGAACACCACGAGCGATGTTGTTAGCAGCATACATCGCCATCATTTCACCTGATGTTACGATGTAGATTTCTTGTGCCTTGCCTTCACGGATAGGCATTGCGAAACCACCGCACACAACGTCACCTAATACGTCGTAAGATACGAAGTCTAGGTTTTGGTAAGCACCATTTTCTTCTAAGAAGTTGATGGCGGTGATGATACCACGACCGGCGCAACCTACACCGGGTTCTGGCCCACCAGATTCTACGCAACGAACGTCACGGAAACCGGTTAACATTACTTCTTCGAGTTCGATATCTTCTACTGCACCACGTTCTGCGGCGAGGTGAAGAACGGTTGTTTGAGCCTTGCTGTGCAGCATCAAACGGGTGGAGTCAGCTTTAGGGTCGCAACCGACGATGAGGATGCGTTGACCCATTTCTGCCATAGCTGCTAAGGTGTTTTGGGAGGTGGTAGATTTACCGATACCGCCCTTACCGTAGAAAGCTATCTGTCTAATGTTTTCGTCTGTCATTGTTCGTGTTTCCCTGCAATTGGTTGGTTGGTGGGTCTGTGCGTTTGTCAGTTGCGTTCACGCCAGTTGAGCGACAGTAGTGAGCGCGTGTAGAGCATCGTTGATAGCGTTGGCATAAATGCCTGCTGGGGGCGATCGCTCCACAGCCAAAATTATTGACAGTAAGTTCATCGATCTTCCTCGTTAAAATTTTTTTCTTTTGATTTTTTGTCCTTTGTCCTTTGTCATTTGTTTTGACAAAGAACAAAGAAAATTACGCGATTTACAAATACGTCATAATGTGTTTCAGCTTGCAAGATTCAATAGGACTTGATGTTGTTATTTGTCAACAATCAATACATAAGTCCTATTACTTGTTCAAAATAGCGCCCTTCATATTTGTGACGCGATCTAGTGCAGCTTTGGTGTCTTCTGCTGACACTCCACGCACAGCCATTGCTTCACCGAGATGCTTGGCGATCGCATCGAAGTGTGGTTGCTGTAGGTTCATTCCAGCGTGGGTTTTGTCCATTGGACGACCGCCGTATTGCTTTGGCCCCTCAAATATTTGACCTAAGAAAGCAACTAGATGATTGCGTTGCTTCGCCATGTCTGTACCAGCAAAAATGGGGCTGAGAAGGCTGTCTGCGGCAATGCGTTTGTGGAGTTCATCTACTACTTGTTCAATAGCTGGTTGTCCACCAATGTTGTCGTACAATGTGCTCATATCCTGTTCCTTTGAAGCGAGTTGGATGATGAAATTTGCAAGTAGGCGCTTAATCTTTTTGCCTATATGCTGTTAGCCGTCATAGCTAATGAAGCTATCGGTTGCTAGTAGGATTGAAGCATTGATGTGGAGACAATTATATGGTTCAAATCCTACTTTCTGTTCCTGGCTGAATGCATATTAGAGCGTATTTGTAGAATACGTTAAGTCCTACAGCAATTCCTAAACTGCTTCGACTACAAGGCTCTTGCTGACACGATCTTGTAATCTGGCTTCGATCGCAATTTTCAGAGTTGCTGTACTACTAGAACAGGAACCGCAAGCACCTTGCAGTACAACTTTAACGCGATCGCCTTCTACATCATAGAGTTCTACATCTCCCCCGTCTGCAATCAGTACGGGTCTGACTTCTTCATCAAGAACCTTTTGAATTAGAGCAATCTTTTGGACGTTTGTTAGCGCTCGTTCCTTAGATGTAACAATTTCTGTGGCAACTTGTACGCCGTAATTGTTGAGAGCAGGTGAGGCGTATTCCTGTTGAACTGATCTAATAATATCATCAATGTTCGCCAGACAGGAACCGCATCCGCCACCAGCTTTTACATAATTTGTTACTTGCTCGGCATCCGTGAGATGATTTTCTAGAATCACGCGACGAATCTTAGACTCGCTGATGCCAAAGCAACTGCAAACTAATGCACCTTCATCATCATCATCGTGGGTAGCGAGAGGAATGCCACGATAATTATAGATAGCGGCTTCTAGCGCTTCTTGTCCCATGACAGAGCAGTGCATCTTTGCTTCTGGCAAACCACCCAGGTAATCTGCAATGTCTTTGTTGGACACTTTCAGAGCTTCATCTAAGGTTAAACCCTTAACCATTTCGGTTAATGCACTAGAAGATGCGATCGCACTAGTACAACCAAAGGTTTGAAAGCGAGCATCTAGAATCTTATCAGATTCTACTTCCACTTTCAGGTGCAATCTTAGAGCATCGCCGCAAGCAATGCTGCCGATTTCACCCGTTGCAACCTTAACTCCAGCTTCGCCCGTTTCTTCAATTTCTCCCTGATTTTTGGGATCGTAAAACAGTTCTAATACTTTATCGGTGTAGTCCCACATAACTTTTGTCCTTTGTCCTTTGTCATTTGTCCTATGTCATTTGTCCTTTGTCATTTGTCCTTTGTCCTTTGTCACTTGTCCTTTGTCACTTGTCACTTTTCCAAAACTAATGACTAATGACCAATGACTAATGACCAATGACCAATGACTAATGACTAATGACTAATGACTGTCCTTGCAACCAACTTGCGTCATCATTTTTGAAGGGTGAGAGGGCGCGTAAACGTTCTACAATGCTGGGCATTACCTCTATTACTCGATCGATTTCGGCTTCTGTGGTGTAGCGACAAAGACTGAAGCGGATAGAACCGTGCAAAGTTGTGTAGGGTAAGCCCATTGCCCGCAGGACGTGGGAGGGTTCCAGAGAACCGGAGGTACAAGCAGAACCGGATGATGCACAGATACCGTATTTGTTCAATAACAATAGAATTGCTTCACCTTCGATGTACTTGAAGCCGATATTTGTGGTGTTTGGCAATCTCTGCGTAACGTCACCGTTAACGACACAATCGGGAATTGTAGCTAGTAAAGTTTGTTCCAGGCGATCGCGCAGCTTTCTTTCTCTGGCGATCGATTCTTCTAAGTGTAGCAGTTCTAGTTCCGCAGCTTTGCCCAAGGCGATAATTGCTGGAACATTCTCAGTTCCCGCCCTACGTCCGCGTTCTTGGTGTCCCCCAAGAATGAAGGGACGGAACCGAACTCCGCGCCGGATATATAAAGCACCAATTCCTTTCGGCCCGTGCAGCTTATGACCAGACAGGGTTAACATATCCACCGTGCTAGTCTTCATATTCAACGGGATTTTTCCCACTGCTTGCACCGCATCTACATGGAAGATAGCGCCAGATTCTTTGACGCGCAACCCAATTTGCTCAATCGGGAAAACCGTGCCGGTTTCGTTATTAGCATACATAATTGTCACCAAGGCGGTGTTACCCGTCAAGGAAGCTTCTAGTTCATCTAGATCGAGCTGCCCTTGATTATTTACTGATAGATAGGTAACACTATAACCCTGGGTTTCTAATTGTTTGCAGACATTGAGTACTGCTGGATGTTCTACTTGAGTAGTGACGATGTGTCGCTTTTCTGGTTGCGCCAACAGTGCGGCTCGAATTGCCGCGTTATCTCCCTCAGTTCCACAACTTGTGTAGACAATTTCTGACTCATCGGCTCCCAGGATGGCTGCAAGTTGTTCTCTTGCGGTTCTCACTGCTTTACCGACTTGCCCACCAAAGGTATGCATACTGGAGGGATTGCCGTAATAATCTGTGAGGTAAGGTAACATTACCTCTATAACTTCTGGGTCTACCTTAGTGGTAGCATTATTATCAAGATAGATGCAGTTATTTTGCATTGTTGTCTTCAATTAAGAATTACGAATTATTTAATTAAGCTTCAGAACCCACTGATTGGGATTGACGCTTTTGCAACTGCTCAGAGTATTTCTGGGAATAGCTTTGAAACCAACGTTCCCAGTAATCTTGTTTATTTGTTAATTTAGCGACTACACGGTTGTAATTGGTAAACCAGCCTTCCCAGTAATCGCTAGGCTGCTTAATGCAACCGTCGCAGGTGGGACAACCAGCTTTACACTGAGGTACAGTATGAATGCTACCAATACAGTTTGTACAAAGTTCAGGGTCAATCCAGTGCTGTCCGTCAACCACTTTAACTGCATTTGTGGGACATACCGTTAGACAGAGATTGCAGGAAATACACTGGCTAGTAAGAATTTTGTAAGCCATGATTTATTCTCCTTTTTTGGGAATGGGGCAGTGGGCATTGGGCATTGAGGATTGGGTTTAGGGGAGGGCATTAGGGATATACTTCTTATCCCATGCCCCATGCCCTATGCCCCATGCCCTATTCGTTATTCCCTAATTCTTTAACGTATTGCTCGTAGAACTCCAAAGCAACCTTTTCGATTACGTCGTAAGCTTCAACAGTCTTGATTCCAGCTTCTTGCAATTTTTCTTGAGGACAGTTACCAATCTTAGAGACTAAAACTGCTTTGCAATCTGCGATCGCTTTCATAATATGCTCAAAGGAAGCTTCTTCGCCGTATCCACCTTGGCAGTATTGGTCAATTTTGCGATGGCTGACAAAGCGAACTTCATCCCCACCCACTTCGTAAATTTGGAATTCTTTCGCATGACCGAAGTGTTGGTTAACCAATCCGCCGCCTTTGGTTGCTACTGCAACTAGGACTTTCGGACTGTTGGCAAATTTCTTGCCGGCAAGCGCCTTATCTTTGGCTACTTTCAGTTCTTCTTTAAACTTCTCAATCCCGTCATGAACTTCTTGACGTTTCTCCATGTCATAGTCTGGAGTCATTTCCAAGAATTTCTCTTTGGAAAATTCTTGGCTGCGGTCTTCTCCCAACAATCCAACTGCATCGGCACGACACTGGCGACAGTGGCGCATCATTTTCATGTTACCGGAGCAATTATCTTGAACTTCTTTGAGTTCTTTGGGTGTGGGGCCGCGTTGACCGATTAAACCAAAGTGTGTGCCATGTTCTGGTGCAGAAATCAATGGCATGATGTTGTGCAAGAATGCACCTTTCTCACGAATGACTCGATTCACTTCAACTAAGTGATGGTCATTAATTCCGGGAATCATCACTGAGTTAACTTTGCACAAGATGTCAGCATCTTTCAGGGCTTGCAATCCTTCCATCTGTCTTTCGTGGAGGATTTTCGCACCTTCAAGACCTCTATAACGCTTGCGTCTGTAGTGAACCCAAGGATAAATCTGAGCACCGATCTCTGGATCTACCATGTTAATGGTGATCGTAACGTGATCTATATTTAATTGTTTAATGCGATCGATGTAGTCAGGCAGCATTAAACCATTGGTTGATAAACACAGCTTGATGTCTGGTGCTTGTTCTGCAATCAACTCAAATGTGCGGAAAGTCTTATCTGGGTTCGCCAGAGGGTCGCCAGGGCCGGCAATTCCCACAACTGTCATTTGGGGAATCTTGCCGCCAATGACCAAAGCTTTGTGTGCTGCTTGTTCTGGTGTTAGCAATTCGCTAACTACTCCAGGACGGCTTTCGTTAGCGCAGTCATATTTGCGGTTGCAATAGTTGCATTGGATGTTGCAAGCTGGTGCAACTGCAACGTGCATCCGGGCGTAGTGGTGATGAGCGTCTTCGCTGTAGCAGGGATGTTTCGCAATACGTTCTTCGAGCTTTTCGTCCCTTTCCACGGTGGCGCTACTCGGGCTGTCGCAGCCGCAACCACCTGATTTTGCTTGGGTTGGCGATTCCGTAGCGTTGGAGTTGAGGAGTCGTGTAGACGGTGATGTCATTTAGTTTCGCAAAAGGTCGGTGGACTTGGCTGCCACTGTGGGAGATGCCGTTGCTACTCTTTCATGCCCAGAATTGAAGTCGCGTCTTCCACACTGCCTGCAAACCCTTGGGTGAGGGCGACTTGTTTTCAAGTCAGGCAGGCGATAGATATCTGATGTTCGGCTGGTGTGTGTCAACGTTCGGTTCTTGGGTAGAATTTGTGCTTACAGCCGCGACTTCTCTTCACTTCAGGCATGGTGCTATGTCATCCCTCCACTCACCCTTCGCTTTGTTTTGTTTCAGAGCGTTAGGTGATTGGCGATATAAGATTTATAGCAGCCGTCTCCCAGCCAGATGTTGCGTCTCTCTAGGATAGAATTTATTGGATTTATTACTTTTGTACTCAAATACCAAAAACCCTAATTCTTCAAGCATTACAAGAATTAAAAAAGTTTTTTTCAGGTAGGGGTTCTAGTCTTTTTTGGTTGGGGTTCTAGTGTTTATAGATGGGGGTTCAGGATTTCTTTGTACTCAGCCACAACCCAATCCCAGCAAAGAATTTAATCTAATTGCAACTTGGATTTTGGTTATTTAAATGTGTACTCAGATTGCCCTCAATTTGCGTCAGAAGCAATAAATGCCAAGGGTTTGAGGGTGAAAAACTGGAGTAATCTATATTGTTTTACTCCAGAAACGTGCGAAATTCAATTCTGTATCTAACATATCATTTTTTTGAGGGTAAAAATGCACTTCATATTCTTTTAATTTTTCTTTGAGAATGATGTTCAATTATGTCTTTAAGCCTTATCTGGCAAGCCCTATGAGTTAGTGGGAATAGACGTGTTGCTGCACATAATTTTCAAAAAACTTAACTTTTAACCCCTTTTTTTTCATTCCCACAATGAGGAGATGGGTAGGAAACTCTCAGGTTTTGTGTTTGAGAGAAACAACAAACTATAATCTAACATGATTGAGCGATCGCAATGAATTTTCTGAATTGCTCACTACAAACCTTAACAAAAAACCCCATTCCCAACACGGCAAGGGGCAAAATTTAAAATATTTCTTCTTCTTATAGGAGAGAGGTTTTCCAGATACCGCTCTTTGTTGCTGATACTATTTAGCTACAATCAAACCAAGCGTGAAAAAATCTTAAGTTATGATCGCCATTTCCCAACAGCCGCCAAAAATGACCGTTGAGGAATATCTCGAATGGGAACCTCAGCAAGACGTTCGCTACGAATATGCCAATGGCGAAGTGTTTGCAATGACAGGCGGTACAATTCCCCATAATGACATTGCACTTAACTTGTACACTGCCTTACGCCCTCATTTGCGTTCCAGAGGTTGTCGAGTGAATGTGTCAGATGTAAAAATGCAACTCACTGCCCAGAGTCGCTACTATTATCCTGATGTTATTGTCAGTTGCGACCCTGAAGACCTGAATGCCCGCAACTTTATTCAACACCCCAAGTTGATTACCGAAGTTCTTTCCCCAGGTACAAGCGCGAAAGATCGGGGTGAAAAATTTACTTATTATCTGACAATACCCAGTTTGCAAGAGGTCTTATATCTTGATTGACTCGGAACAAATCTCCGTTGAGCGTTATTGTCGCGGTGAGGGTAGGATGTGGCTTTACTATCCCTATATAGCTGGAGATATCATCACTCTATCGAGCATTGAATTTGAATGTCCGATTGAACTACTGTATGAAGGTGTTGTACTTATCACTGAAGAATAAAGAGAATGTTCCGTGTTAACTTTTAAGCAACTGCATAGCCAGTGTAAGGTCTTAACTCCGGTGGACGAAACCCCAGAACAATATGTTCTTTAGGAATTCCAGCCCGTTCTAAATCGGCGGCAATGCCTTCTTCAGTGCCATCCCGTTGAATCCAGATTTTGCCATCAATCAGGTCAATATGAACCAGACAGCCGTGAATGCGGCGATCGCCATCCCAACCTATATCCATCCACAAATAGCGATCGCGGATTCGATCGAACACCACTTCCGATTGAATATTGGCATAAGAATAGGGTAGTGAAGCATATTCACTGAGAATAGTTTCAATCACCTGGCGATAGTGGTCTAACTTGGTATAATCCATTGTTTAATGACCTCCTGTTTTGGATCAAAAGTAATTAGCTTTAAACGATGATTTCTCAGTAACAGTTTGCCGATAGGTTCTTCAAATAAATCATCAAAAACACTGTTAGGGACTGCAAGATATAGCACTCGTTCTGGCTCCAACTCAATTAATATATCGTGATATAAAATATACTGTCCCAAGGCTTTTTCTAAATCATCAACATCCGATCTGCCGCTAAAACTTTTAATCTCAACGGCAATTTTGGATTCTGCTTTTTCCGCCGCCAGCAGTTGTCTAGCACCTAAATCAATATACAAATCTTTTTTACCAAACTTCAGGGTCAGTGGGTCATGAGTAATTATCCATTTATCTTTTATCAAAGCATTTTTAACATTGTTGTGATAGAGGTCTCTAGCTGGCATACAGATGTAGTTTTAGACTGATATTTCTATTCTAGGAAATCGCTACACTAGATTTATCAGGAAAAACAGGCTGTGTGAGTTAATTCAACAAAACAGGGTAGCAGGAGGAATGTGATGAAAGCAGTCGTTATCCGTCGGTATGGCGCGGCTGAGGTATTGCAGTATGAAGACGTGGAACAGCCGAAAATTGAGCCAACGCAGTTACTTGTGAAAGTTCGTGCTAGTAGCGTTAATCCCATTGATTGGAAAATTCGCCAAGGGATGTTGAGTTTGATTACTGGCAACAAATTTCCAAAGATTCTGGGGTTTGATGTGGCGGGAGATGTTGTAGAAGTTGGCTCCGGGGTCACGCGCTTTAAAGTGGGAGATGCTATTTACGGCAGTACTAGCTTTCCTGGAGGAGGTTATGCCGAATTTGCAGCTGTTCCAGAAAATGTGGTGGTTCTCAAACCAACGAACTTATCTTATGAAGAAGCTGCGGCTGTGCCTTTAGCAGCGCTTACGGCTCTGCAAGCACTGCGAGATCAGGGAAATATTCAAACAGGACAAAGTGTCTTGATTAATGGTGCTGCGGGCGGTGTAGGGATTTTTGCGGTGCAAATTGCTAAGGCTTTAGGGGCAGTGGTGACGGGAGTTAGCAGTACCAAAAATTTGGATTTGGTAAAATCTTTGGGAGCAGACCGCGTGATTGATTATACGCAGCAAGATTTTGCCGAAGATACAGCGCAGTATGACATTATCTTTGATGCAGTGGGTAAGCGATCGCTCTCACAAACCAAAAAAGTCCTCAAACCCAATGGAATTTATATCACCACGCTACCCGGCCCTGAAGTCTTGTTAGAGAGCGTCTTAACAGCATTCATTCCCGGTCAAAAAGCGAAATTTCTCTTTGAAAAACCTAACGTTAAAGACTTGCTTTTTCTCAAAGAATTGATTGAAGCGGGTAAAATTCGTGTGGTAATCGATCGCACATATCCTTTACAAGAACTAGCGGCGGCTCATAATTATAGCGAAACTGGGCGTGCAGTGGGGAAAATTGCGATCGCGCAGCCCGTCGTAGACATCGCAGTTTCTAGTTGACTTTCCGAACATCGTCTCATCTCGTGTCCGGCGAAAGACTTATAATTTAGACCGCAGGGAGCAGAGGGAAAGAGGCGTTTCCGATTTTTGCACAGATCCGGTAATCATAAGTGATTAACCGGACTTGATATCAGACCTTTTTAAATTTTGGACTTTCCTGCGGAACGCTACGCATAGCTTGCTTCCCCGGAGGGTTACGGCGTAAGCGTTCAGTAGAACACTTTTAAAGTATTCAATCCAAAATTTAACATCTAAAATTCGCTGAGTGGTGCTACTTCACCTCTATATACGAGATGATATTATCAAGGTCATTTCCAAGGGATTTATAATCACCACTAGTATATTCACGGCATAAACCATTACCATTTATATGTTGGCACACACGTATCCGCGTACCCGGTGGTACGCTGAATGAACTAATAGTGTCATTACCAACAATATTTAAGTCACCTTGGTTGGATTTGTATACTCCTGGAGTCGTAGGAAAAGACTGGGAAATTCCGCCAAAGTTAGGGTCTCTGTAGAACTTAACCTGTTGTGACGGCGTGTAGGAAAGCTTATAGATAGTGCCGTTGAAGTCATCCGAAATTAACAAATTACCTTGCTGGTCTACTACCATATCTACGGGTCGCCCCCAGGTTTCTTGCGTTGCTGGAACTACCCAACCGGTGACTAAATCTATCTCCGGCTCTGGGGTCTTTGTCGTACTGTTCCAGGGAAAGTAAGTTATTTTGTAGCCCGTTTTCTTCTGCCGATTCCATGAACCATGCAGCCCTGCTACTACTCCATTTGAGTATAGGCTGGGAAAATTAGTATTTTGTAAGAATGTTAATCCTAAGGGAGCGGAATGGGCTTGGATACCTTTGCTAATCCTGTCCATTGCATTGCAATTAACACTTCCATTAGCATTGAACTGATAGTCGCGGTCAAATGGCATATTGTTGAGGCCATTTGAGGTGTCGGGATTGGGATTGCAGAATGGCCAACCGTAGTTACCGCCATCTCGGACTTTCGTGAACTCCTCTGGTGGGTGGTTGTCTACATAGGAGGCGATAATCTTACCGTAATTGCCACTGCTATCGTTGAAAGGATAGGCGATGTTATCTCGATTATTAACGACTACCCAAAGGTCATTTGTGCCAGGTAATAACGCTAACCCTTCGGCATTACGTAAACCTTGGGCAAAAAGCCGCTGATTGGTTCCATTAGCGTCGTACTGGTAAATCGCACCACGCTTTGGAATGCTGACAGTATCTTCCTTACAGGCATTGCACGTAGAAGCGATCGACACGTAGAGTTTGTGGTTGGCATCAAGTGCGATATTTTTCAGTTCGTGACCATAAGCGCCTTTGAGTTCCCGTGTGCTGCTGTCTGGTAAGCCAACTACAACGATTTGACGATTTTTCGCGATTAAGTCTCCAGAGTTGTAGATGAAGCGGTTAATTTGATGACTCTCAGAGATATAAATGTATGTGGTGTTGTCAATCTTATGAAACACAATGTCATGTGGTTTGCGTAGACCTGTTACGAAGTCAGAAATAATTGGGTCTTTGCTGCCATTTGACCGGACAATTAACACTTTACCGGAATTGGGCTGTGATACTAGAAGATCCCCATTGGGAGCAACTGCCATAAAGCGAGCTTTGTTAATGCGAGCATAAACAGAGACGGAGAAGTTGGGCGGCACTTTCAAGTAACGGGTAGTATTAAAGGGCCAAGAGGTCATTGTACTAGGCACTTTCAGCTTGGTTTCAACAGACGCAGGGGGCGGTTGAGCGATCGTTGCGGTGCTAAGAACCTCTAAGGACATCAAACTAATTAGCGATGCGGATAGTATGCGTCCAAGTAGCTGTGTTGGTTTTAGAGTAGATGCAACCATTTTGAACTTCCCTCTAGCTTGGTAGTGATTTATGTTACACATCATTCTCGGCTAGCCGATTTGACCGAGAGTCTGAACAAAGTTAACTCAGGGGTGTTATTTTTTGGAAAGACTTAAAATATCTTTATCTACTGCTATTTTTTCTAATTCATCAAAAAATTCATCAACCGAGAGTTATAAAAAAGGCAGAGCGATCGCTCTTGTCAACTAAAATATTCCTCAAGCTACTTAGCCTCGAAACCATTATGCAGATAGTCTTAACAGCCTTCCTTCTCGGTCAATAAGCCAAGTTTTTGTTTGCAAAACCCAAGGCTGAGGACTTGGTTTTTCTCAAATAGTGGTGATTGATTGCACATATCCCTTGGTATAAATAGCCGTGGCTCATGGTTGTAGCGAGAGTGAGCGTGCTGTGTGTGGGGAAAATTGCGTTGGCGCAGTCCGCACTTCGACAAGCTCAGTGACCATCGTAGACATCGCATCTCAAAACTTAAGTTAATGGATTAAGTATGACAATACCGCATCCTTTGAAATCTTTCGTATTTATGGCCTAGCCTGTAGTAGACATCGTAATTTCCAATTAATCTGAAAAACTAACGCCAAACTCAGCTGCTTCCCGACACGGGAAGGGGGAAAATTCAAAGTCTCTCTCCTTTTAGGAGAGAGATTTAGAGAGAGGTTTTCCAAATTCCCTGAAATCTGGAAACATTACTCCAGCTAGTGGATATACTCGTAATCAAACTCTCAACAGAAGCGAGTATTATGCTGGAATGGTTAGCTCTTTGGGGTGTAACTCAGGCCACCGGGTTGATTTTTAAACCAATTCTAGAAGACTTAGCCAAGGATGCTGCTAAAGATTGGGCTAAAGATTTATTAAAAGGCATCCCTGGCAAGATTTTCCAGAAACTTAAGAAGGAAGACATAGAAGTTGCTGCTGGTAAAGCCTTAAAGGAATTTTTGCAACTCATGCAGCAGCAGTTAAAGGTTCGTTGCAAACTTGCTGAAACTGAGATTAAAGAGTACACCACAGACATCCAGAAATTTATCAGCGATAAGTCGGTTACAAAAATTCTTGGTCAGGCTTTTGATATTAATTGTGAATCTCTAGACGCTAAAACCCTAGAAGATAGTTGGAACAGGCTGCAATTAAAACCTCTGCCATCTAAGTTTAACTGGCAATCATTTACAGAACAGTATTTTACACAAGTCCAAGAGCTTCTTTTAGATTCAAAAGAATTACAGCATATCCTAGAATTACAAAAGTTATCTGATATTGAAATAAATACCAAAGAAATTGCTGGTGTTATTGTAGATTTTAATTTAGTTAAATATCAAGAAGGAATCCGCGAAGGCTATGGCAATCTCAAGTTAGATAGCTTAGATACTAGCGGCTATGCCTATAACGAACTGAAATTATGGAAAATTTTTACTGCTCAAAATGTCCGGGAAACTCATCAAGTTTTAGCACAAGTTCACGAACTTCCTAAAGAACATCTTAGACGGCTGCGAGAAAGTGACCAAGTAGAAGCAGAAGTGGAATTAGAAGAATTAGAACGCCACAAACGGGTTTATTTTGAACAGCCGATACGTTCAGTTTTAGATGTTGTCAATAAAAAGCAAGATTATAAATATATTGTGATTTTGGGCGATCCTGGTTCGGGTAAGTCTACATTGTTGCAATTTCTGGCTTTGAATTGGGCAGAGTCTCCACTGGATAATGTTATATCATTACCAATTCCGTTGCTAATTGAATTACGCACTTATATGCGGCGACGGGAAGATAAAGAGTGCAATAATTTTCTAGAATTCTTTCATAAATGTAGTGGTGTAATTGCTCATCTCAATCAGCTTCAACTAGATAAACAATTAAAAGCTGGTAATGCCTTAGTGATGTTTGATGGGTTAGATGAGGTATTTGACCCTGGTAAGCGAGAGGATGTAATTACTGATATTCATCGCTTTACTAATGACTATCCTGATGTGCAGGTAATTGTCACTTCTCGGATTGTTGGTTATAAACCGCAACGATTGCTTAATGCTGAGTTTCGCCACTTGATATTACAAGATTTAGACTCAGAACAAATTCAGGATTTTATCTACCGTTGGCATGAGTTAACTTTTACCGATGCAGTAGATAAAGTGAGAAAACGGGAACGGCTACAAAGAGGAATTGCAGCTTCCAAATCTATTGCAGAATTGGCGGGAAATCCTCTGCTGTTGACGATGATGGCAATTCTTAATCGGAATCAAGAGCTACCAAGAGATAGAGCTACACTTTACGATCAAGCATCGCGGGTGTTGCTGCATCAATGGGATGTGGAACGCGCTTTGACAGAAGATAAGAGGTTAGACCCGAAGACTATTGATTATAAGGATAAGCAAGCGATGCTGCGTCAGGTTGCTTATCTTATGCAAACTGGTGAGAAAGGTTTAGCAGGTAATTTGATTAATGAAAATGATTTAGTCAAAGTTCTGACTGATTATCTTAAAACTATAGAGTTTGATAAACCCAGAGAAGCGGCGCGGGTGATGATTAATCAACTGCGGACTCGCAACTTTATGTTATGTTTCCTAGGTGCAGATTATTATGCTTTTGTACATCGGACATTTTTAGAATATTTCTGTGCTTGGGAGTTTGTCTGGCAGTTTAAAGAAACGCAAACTCTGACTATTGAGGAACTTAAGAATGAAGTTTTTGGCAAACACTGGCAAGATGAAAGTTGGCATGAAGTCTTGCTGCTAATTGCGGGAATGATTGAGCCAAGATTTGTTGGGGAGATTCTTGATTATTTAATGGCGCAAGATGGCGAAGAGGAAAAGTTTGTCAATCTCTTTTTAGCGGCTAAGTGTCTTGTAGAGGTGAGAAATCGCTCGGCGATCGCGTCAACGGCTAATAAATTACTTGGTAAGTTAAAAGACTTAACTAAATATGACCTTTGGTACTATTATGTCCCCTATGAAGATGAAGAAGAAACTAAGCTAATTCAGGAAATTCGTACTCAAGCAGTTGCAACAGTCGGTGCAATTTGGAAAGATAATCGTGATACATTACACTGGCTTAAAGACCTGGCCACTGCTGAAAAATCGGGAAACGTTCGACGTTCAGCCATCCAAGCATTAGCCAAGAATTTTAAAGATGACCCAGATACCCGCATCATCTTCCAAGACCGCGCCATTACTGATAAATCTGAAAATGTGCAACGTGCAGCCATTGTAGCACTGGCTAGAAATTTCCCAAATGATCCCGAAACTCAAACCTTTTTTCTAGATTGCACCACTGCTGATAATTCTGATGTGCGATGTGCAGCCATACGAGCATTAGCTAGGAATTTCCCAGATGACCCCAATACCTGCACAATGCTTAAAGCTCACGTTTGTGCTGATAAATCTGAAAATGTGCGACTTGCAGCCATCCAAGCATTAACTAGGAATTTCCCAAATGACCCAGACACCCATACTATTCTCCAAGACCGTGCCATTGGTGACTATAATTCGGATGTACGACGTGCAGCCATTGAAATATTAGCTAGCAATTTTCCAGATGAGATCAATACTGGCACAATCCTCCAAGACTGTGCCACTGCTGATAAAAATGAGGATGTGCGACTTGTGGCCATTCAAGCATTAGCTAGGAATTTTAAATATGACCCCAATACTTGCACAATCCTCCAAGACCGGGCCACTGCTGATAAAGATGAGGATGTGCGACTTGTAGCTATTCAAGCATTAGCTAGGAATTTCAAATATGACCCCAATACTTGTATAATCCTCCAAGACCGCGCTACTGCTGATAAATCTAAGAACATACGAATTGCAGCCATCCAAACATTAGCTAGGAGTTTCAAATATGACCCCAATACTTGTAAAATTCTTCAAGACTGCGCCACTGATGATAAAAATGAGGATGTACGTTTTGCAGCCATTCAAGCATTAGCCAGCAATTTTTCAGATGATTTCGATAGTAAGGCAATCTTCCAAGACTACGCCACTACTGAGAAATCTGAGAATGTACGACTTACAGCCATTGAAACATTAGCCAGTAATTTTCCAGATGGCCCCAATAGCTGTACATTCCTTCAAGACCAAACCACACATGATGATTCGGATGTGCGATGTGCAGCCATCCAAGTATTAGCTAGGCACTTCAGATATCAACCTGAGTTATTTGACACCTACTACAACTGCGCTTTCCGTGACCCTTTTGAGCGTAAGCAAAGCAGCAACACTAACCCTCGGCGCATTGCACTAGAGATAATTATCAAGCAATTTCCTCAGCATCCCCAGACTTTACCACTGTTACACGACAGAGCAGAGAATGACCCAGATAAAAAAGTGCGGGAATTTGCTCAGAAGAAGTTGGCACAATTAGAGAAGTAAAAGAGTTGCAAAAATATGAATAACCCAGAAGCTCGTCAGCAAATCAACCAATATCTAGATAGATTATCTTCAGAACGCTTACAACTGGTTGCTGATTTTTTAGCATATCTAGCAGATAAGGAGAGTGAAGACGCTACCCAAGAGTTGCTTGATATCCCTGGATTTATTGAATCCTTTGAAAGAGGTAAAAAAGATATTGCTGAAGGTCAGGTAAAAAACTGGAGAACAATTCGTAATTCTGTTTCAGAAGAATGAAATATACAATCGTGATTCAATGGTCAGAAGAAGACCAATGTTATGTGGTTTTACTACCTGAGTTTACGCATATAATGCAGCCTTGCACTCACGGAGAGACTTATGAAGACGCTCTTAAAAATGCTCAAGAAGTTTTAGAAATGCTGATTGAATTATCTTTAGCTGATGGTGAAACTCTACCAGAGCCTAAGACGCTAGGAAAGTCTTTGGAAGTTGCATAAAATTTAGGAATTAAAGAGGTAACTTATGAACACATCTGTAAATACAGCCAAAGTCTACGATGAAATTATAGAGTTTATTGCTGCTGGAACCACTCCCCAAAGCGTTATCGATTTCAAACTCTCGGATGCAGCCAAAGACCGTTTAGAGGATCTCGTTTACCGTGCAAAAACTGAAGGTCTTACAGGAAGTGATGAGCGAGAGTTAAATCATTTCCTCACGCTAGAGCATATTATGCTACTAGCAAAAGCAAAAGCTCGCCAGTACATCAGCGCGGAGTAAGTATTCAAAGTGTCTCGTCCATATATTAATGCAGAATTGCGGCGTTTAGTTGCCGATCGCGCCGAGCATATTTGCGAGTATTGTCTCGTTTCTGAAGAAGATAGATCGTCGGGTTGTCAAGTTGACCATATAATCAGTGTCAAACACGGCGGCGCTACAACAGCAGATAATCTCTGCTATGCCTGTATTTTCTGTAACCTACAAAAAGGCACGGATTTGGGGTCAATTAATTGGCAAACTGGCGAACTTGTGCGGTTTTTTAACCCACGCAGAGACTTTTGGGGTGAGCATTTTCGACTTGATGAGGCTGTAATTCAGCATCAAACAGATATCGGTGAAGTTACCGCACGCATCCTAGATTTTAACGGCGATGAAAGGATTATAGAACGACAAGCTTTGATTGCATCTGGTCAGTATCCCTCAGCATCGGCGCTAAAACAGATAAATAAATAGGTTATGATGTGCGATCGCGCTTACCAATGGGAATTCTATACTTAGCAACTATTGCTACTTCACCATTAGAACTTCCAAGGTAAATATATCATGGCTTATCAAAATATTGCAGCCACCCTTTCGCCACAAGATATCCAAGAAATTAAAGCCGCGCTACAGACAGTCCAAAGAAAGATGCCCTTTCTAATTACTCTCAGCACTGAAGAACGGCGTAAGTTAGTAAAAATGGGCGATAAAAGCCTAGCCTTTGTAAATAATAGCGTTACTGCTGCTCAATCAAACCGCGAAATCCTTCCAGCCACTTTTGACGTTGAGGAACTGATTCGGGATTACCAATTAGCCAGTGCGCTTACCGAACTTTTAATCTCAGTACAGCAACTAGCCGAACAAGTAGATGATACCCTAATGGCAGTCGGTAGTGAAGCTATGACTAGCAGTTTGACTGTTTATGATTACGTGAAGACTGCATCGAAAAAGACCCCAGGCTTAAAAACTGTTGCTGAACAGTTAGGCGAACGCTTTAAAGCTATCAAAGGTAGACCAGCTAAAGCTGCATCTGGTTCTTGAGTCGTTGATACTCATTAATGAGCCTTTGAACTCCATTAATGAGGCTTTGATACTCATTAATGAGTCTTTGAACTCCATTAATGAGGCTTTGATACTCATTAATGAGTCTTTAAACTCCATTAAAGAGTCTTTGATACTCATTAATGAGTCTTTAAACTCCATTAAAGAGTCTTTGATACTCATTAAAGAGGCTTTGAACTCCATTAATGAGTCTTTGAACTCCATTAACAAGTTTCTACAGCTTTTGTGTGTAGTGTAATATACCTGTCTTGGCAGACAGGAATCAGTAATTATTTAATAGACTCTTGCACGAATACAAAACTAGCCCTCATCCCCCAACCCCTTCTCTCAAAATTGGGAGAAAGGGAGACAAATTCAAAGTCCCTCTCCCAAGCTTGGGAGAGGGATTTAGGGTGAAAGCTCATTAATTCATGCAATAAGTCTAATTGCTATGAGAACATTTACCTATTCTGCTTTTCTAAGATTTTGCGATCGCTATTCCCACACATCTATATAATAAGAAAACAGTTATGATGAGCGATAACTATATTTTGAAACGTATACATACATACAGACAGCAAATCCTAAAAGAAAATAAAGAAACCTGTCTTTCGTCTATCCAAATAATAAGATACTAATAGTAATAGGATATACAGAAAATAGATTTATAGCCTTACCAAATTCATATTTGAGTGCATCTGAGTACAGCTTAATATATTGCAAAATATCTTGATAAAATCTTAGCAAATGCTTACGGGTAAAGTTTCTTGTAGCGCGAACAGAAATTCTTAACCCCTGCCCCAAAAATACTAGTACCCCTATCATTAAATACTAGCGCCCCTACCCCAAGATAAATTTTAAGTTTATCTGGAGTGGGGGTTTCGGCGTTTGAGTACAACCTCAATCAATCCAATAAATCCAATCAGCATTGGGTTTTCTATCGAGTTGGAAGTCAGCTGATATAAGCATAAAAATAGCAGATGACTCTTTTACCAGATAGACATTACCGATGCAACAGTCTTTAGACAGTATTAGCGATCGCCCAACTACCAAAACGCAGGATTCTGCCCGTACATCCATGCTGAAAAATCTTCTCTCTGGCGTTTTTTTTGAGCCATTATTGAGTGATTTTCGCATTATTTTTGAGCGCGATCCCGCAGCACGTAATTGGCTAGAAGTGGTGTTTTGCTACCCTGGATTGCACGCGCTATGTTTGCATCGTCTTGCTCACTGGTTACATTGTCGAGGAGTCGGTTTTATCCCCCGTTTAATTTCTCATTTGGGGCGATTTTTGACAGGTATTGAAATTCACCCAGGTGCAGAGATTGGTGAGGGCGTGTTTATCGACCACGGAATGGGAGTAGTCATTGGCGAAACTGCGATCGTGGGCGACTATACACTGATTTATCAGGGCGTCACCCTTGGCGGAACTGGTAAAGAAACTGGTAAGCGTCATCCCACAGTCGGCAAAAATGCAGTGATTGGGGCGGGTGCGAAAGTTTTAGGTAATCTGCAAATTGGCGATCGCGTCCGTATTGGCGCAGGTTCGGTTGTCTTGCAGAATGTCCCCAGCGATCGCACTGTTGTGGGAATCCCTGGTCGAATTATTTCTCGCAACGATAGCGCCAGCCTTTCTCCTTTAGAACATGGAAAGCTACCCGATGTGGAAGCAACCGTGATTCGTTCTTTGCTCTCGCGCATCGAAGAACTCGAAAAACAACTGCAAACTTTACAAGTCAAGAGTCATTAGCCATTGGTCCTTGGTCATTAGCAAATGACAAAGGACAACTGACAAAGGACAAATGACAAAGGACAAATGACTAATGACAAATCACATTTTGCAGATTCCTTTGAGCGATCGCTGGCGAATCTATCATCGTTTGCAAGAGTTAAAAATTAATTGCTCTTGTCCCCCCGATGGTTCTTTACGAGTGCAAGTGAACAATTTGCTGGAAGCAATTCTAATTCGTAGTACAGTTATGCAACTTCTTGCTTCTCGTCACGAATTATTAGAATGGCTAGAGCGTTGCTGGCATTACAGTGATGAGTCATGATTATTTCAAAAAGACCTAATTTAGGCACGATTAATCTTGAATTCATGACGCAAGTACTGGACTTCATCCTTTTTGTCCATAGATGCACAAAGCTCAAATAGGTTTAGAGTTTGAAGCTACTGTCGGCTAGCAGAATTTGTTGCAGACTGAGATGGATTAGACGGAGTTTAGATTTTGTTGGGTCTACTTAATCTGAAATTTTCCTGACATATAGCAACAATTAAAAATGCGAAATTCCTAAATATAAATTGGAATTTCTGATTTTTAAATTTTTCCCAAATTAAGAAATTGAAAGTTCAATCACTTATGGCGACTCGGAACAGAGATATAAAACTACTCAATTTTTTGCACAATGAACTTGAACTTTCAAATGCCGATATTGCTGTAGCTCTGCGACACCGTGAATTAGAAAATGGCCCGCTCCCGATGCTCCTTTGGCAGTATGGTTTCGTTGATTTAGAACAGCTAGGAAAAATATTTGATTGGCTAGCAGACCAAAGTTAGTTAATTGAAATCCTGTATCTCTGAGTACCATTACCTGCCTAACTTACACCCACATGCACTAGAAAAGATGAGGTTACGAAGATGATTACATCCTTAATTGCTGGATTTTGTGTATTACTTTGTTCGGGATTTGCTAATAGTTATATTAGTTCATTGCTACTCGAAGACATTTCAACTGACATCGGTAAAAACGATTAGTAATTTATACATTGATTTAGTTCCCTGTCATACAGATGTGATGCTAATAATAGGGCAATAATTAAGGATCATGTATCCTACATTATGAATTGTGATATTTTTAGCATTTACCATCACGAGGGATTGTAGAGGGAAAGGATATTAAGAATACTTCCAAGAGAGGGATATTTGCAATGAATCAAATCATAATTAATGACACTACATTACGTGATGGCGAACAAGCAGCAGGTGTTGCCTTTACTCTACAAGAAAAAGTAGCGATCGCTAAGTTTCTCGATGCTATTGGTATACCGGAATTAGAAGTGGGTATACCGGCAATGGGCGACGAAGAAACGCGTGCGATCGCTGCAATTTCTGACTTGGGTTTACAAGCAAAACTCTTGGGCTGGAACCGCGCTGTCATCTCAGATATCAAGGCTTCCATCGCCTGTGGTTTGAACCGGGTGCATATTGCCATTCCCGTCTCTGGTATCCAAATTGCCACTAAATTTCATGGTCAATGGCGAGTAAGTTTGCAAAAACTCAAAGACTCAATCCACTTCGCCCTCGACCAGGGTCTTTGGGTAGCAGTTGGCGGAGAAGATTCTTCCAGGGCTGATGAAAACTTTCTCTTAGATGTAGCACTTTATGCCCAAGAATGGGGTGCATCCCGTTTCCGTTTCTGCGACACTGTAGGAGTTCTCGACCCCTTTACCACCTACACTAAAGTCCAACGGCTGGTTTCAGCGTTGACGATTCCCTTAGAAATCCACACGCATAATGATTTTGGTCTGGCAACTGCCAATGCTCTTGCGGGTATTAAAGCTGGAGCCTCATCAGTGAATACCACAGTCAACGGATTGGGTGAAAGGGCGGGAAATGCAGCATTAGAAGAAGTTGTCATGGCGATCAAACGCATCTACGGCGTTGATTTGGGCATTGACACACCCAGCTTGCTGGAACTGTCTCAACTAGTTGCAGCCGCATCAGGAGCCGATGTACCACCCTGGAAAGCGATCGTTGGCGAAAATACTTTTGCTCACGAATCTGGCATCCATGCTCACGGCGTATTGCAAAATCCCATTACCTACGAACCATTTGCTCCTGAAGAAGTGGGTTGGGAACGGCGTTTAGTAGTAGGTAAACATTCTGGACGGCATTTAGTTGCTAACTTGCTAGAACAGCATGGAATTTTCTTGAATTCCCAAGAAACCCAATCTGTTTTAGATGCAGTACGCCATCAATCGGTACAGAAAAAACGCAGTTTGACGACAGAAGAACTGTTGAATTTGGTCAGAGAACAGAGGTACTCTCATGCAACGCGATGAATTAGAACTAAACTTGCCACCTGCTTTTGAAATTGGTGAAAAAGTCAGAGTTCGTAAACTGCTAAAAAACGATGGTACCTTTCCTGGTAAGGAAGTCGGCCAAGTTTTAGTGAACAAGGGAGATATCGGCTACATAGCGAGTATAGGAACATATTTGCAGAGTTCCTATATATATGCTGTGCATTTCTTAGAAACAGGGTTCGTCGTCGGCTGTATGAAAAAAGAACTAGAATCGGTTGAGGAATCTCATGAAAGTAATGCTACGGATGAATGATGCCGGCACTTTAGTAGTTTACGTTGCTAAAAAAGACCTGGAAGAAGAAGTCGTCAAACAAACCGATGGAAATGATGGCAAAATTCTCACCCTAGCAAATGGTTGGGAATTAGAATTTCGTGATTTGCCAGACACAGCAAATTTACCTCAAACAGTAGAAGCTAAACGCCTAGCTTAAAAATAGTTAGGAGTTAAGAGTTATGAGTTATAAATTTTAACTCCTAACTCCTCACTCCTAACTCTTCGCTTTTAACTCCCCACTCCTAAATTTTTATCAATCATGGGTAACAAGTATTTGACGTTATCAGAATTGAACCTTGAGGGACAGTTACTAGGTTTTGTTGGTGGTGAACCAGGAAAATATAAATACTTGCAATTGGCAGTTCCATCTGGAGATGTGGAAATTAAACTGCCTAAAGAGTTACGCCGTTTACTAAGTTCATCCTTAGTTCCTGGTCAGCAACTTCGCATTTGTGGTCATAGTGAGATAGACTCGCGCACAAGTAAAATTAAAATCAAAGCCTATCGAGTGACACCAATTGATGTGTGTCCAAAGCAAGATTTACCACCTCAACCTAAAGCGAGGATTATGGTATGTCAAAAGGGCGGTTGCTTGAAACGTGGTGGTAAAGGTTTATTATCAGAATTAGAAAAAACTTTGTGCGATCGCGGTTTGTCAGACAAAGTTACTATTGAATATACTGGTTGCCAAAAATGCTGTGGCAGCGCTCCCAACTGTGTTTTGCAGCTTGGTAAAAAGAAATACAAGAATATTCATCCTGATGCGATCGCAACTTTGCTAGAAAGTCATTTAACAGAGTAATAATCTTCTCTAGCTATTCTTAAAATAATACATAACTTTGTAGGGGTAAAAATTTTACCCCTATTCCTGTTGGTATAGTATAGCACTCTTGTCAAACTGCGATCGGCTAAGTTATAACTGCTGCACTGCTAGTAATACCGAATACAAACATAACTTATAAAAACCTGCCCTAGCGAATGGAATTCGCGGCTATACAGACAAAACCTACCTCAGTGTGTTTCAACTTCTTAGAGTCCGCGTAGGCGGACTTTGTTTGTGTAGCCGCGATTTCTAATCGCCAAGTATATTTGCTTTTTTAGAATTACCTTAAATACTTAAAAATCAATGTCTTTGTTTAGCAATTTACTCAATCTGCATTTAGGAAACAAACCGCGTGAAGATTTTTTTACTGAGATTGTTGCTTATTTTTTGTCCCTGAATAATGATATTTTGCTTGATTGGCTAAAACATCACTCAATTATCGGTGATGATAATTATTCCAGCATCAAGATATCAACCCAGCAAGAACATCAAGCACTGGCGATCCATACTGAGGATAGTAGACTTGATATTGTGATTGAACTCTCAACTGGTTTAAGCACAGATGTAATATTTATTGAATCAAAAATTGGCGCGAAGGATGGAAATAATGCTTTAAAAAAATATGCTGATATTTTGAGTAATTTACCAAATGTCAGACATCGAATTTTAATTTACATCACCCGTGATTATGATCCAAAAGAAGAAATTAAAACTCTAGCATTTAATTTAGAGCCAAAAGTAATTTTTTATCAATTGAGGTGGCATCAATTTTATGCCCGCTTACAACAACACTCGACTGATATCTTAGTCCAAGAAATATTAACTTTCATGAGGAATAACAGAATGTCTCACACAAATCAATTTTCATCAGTTGACTTATTGACAATGGTGAATTATAACAAAACTCTCCATCTCATGGAATCAACTCTTAATGATGAAGTACAGCACGAATTCAAGCAAGCTTTTGGAGGTGTTATCAAAGGTGCGGCAAGTAGGACTCAATGGAAATGGGACGAGAGATATATTATCTACACCCACTTTTCTCCCTCGACATGGGATTTATGGTGTGGTCTTGGATACTTCGGTTTAAATCCAAGTAATTTAACCGATTATCCATATTTAGGTATATTTTTGCAGGTTTCTCATAGGTTTGGACAACGCTCAAAAATTATTGAATCTATGCAAAAAATAATTAACGATAAACCTAATCTATGGACTCCTAGTAATTTAAAAGTTTTGCCAGCATGGTCAGGTATATTTTATCGAAAAAGCTTACAAGACTTTTTATCTGAAGAAAACCACATATCTGCTATTAAATTATTTTTTCAAGAGTCAATAAAGGAATTAAAAACGGTTCAGGAACAATATTTTGATTTTCCTTGGAAGGGTGTAAGTATAGAAGCAACTATAGAAGGTGATAAAGAAGAATACCCAGACACCTCATTATCTTCTATCGTATAAGTTTAATCAGTTACAGCTATATTAAGATAAAAATAACTCTGCATTCTCGTAGTTGTTATGAGCCTTACCACTGCTAAACGCTTTACTATAGCTGAATATCACCGTCTAGCTGAACTCGGCTTCTTTGAGGAGAATGACCGAGTTGAGCTAATTAAAGGTGAAATAATCCAGATGGCAGCAAAAGGTACACGGCACTCTGTTTGTGAAACACGCCTAGAACGAGAATTATATAAACTAGTTGGCGATCGCGCAACCCTGCGAGGACAACAACCAATTACTTTGTCTAACAACAGTGAGCCTGAACCAGATAGAGTAATTGCAAAAAATAGAGATGATGACTATCTAGCAAATCATCCCAGCCCATCTGATATTTTACTCTTAATTGAGATTGCCGATTCATCCTTAAAATATGACCAAGAGGAAAAACTACCTATTTATGCAGAAGCAAATATCTCTGATTATTGGATATTTAATTTAGTAGATAATTATCTGGAGTGCTATAGCGAACCTTATCAAGCCTTGCAAGCTAAATTTGGTTATCGTCGCAAATTTATTTATCTGCCAAATGAATCAGTTAATCTGCCCTGTTTTTCTGATTTAGTTGTGGATTTATCTAAGGTGTTTCCAGGTTAAGGTGTAAGGAGCGATGTCAGACAACAAGCCGCTGCAAGCCTTATAGCGAGTATAGGTGTCATGAGCATTACCGAGATTCTTTAGAGAATTGCCTGAGTAGTTTTGTATTTGATAACTATATTAGAAAAAAATGCCCTTGCTAGAAAGTAAGGGCATTGAAATTTACCTATTTAATATTTAACGAGTAAATCTATACGGTTTGGGATACTTTTCGCTTAAGCTTCATCCAAAATTCCATTACTCCAGCGATCATTTCCATGAGAGAAAATAGTCTTTTATCTTGTCTATAATCACTGAAGATAAATCAAGCCGTATTGCGAATAGTCCCTAACCAATTGCTATGCTAATTTCTTGCGTAGCTTGCTACCAGCCAAAGCCAGACCGACGATTCCTAAACCAGCGAGACTAGCAGGCTCAGGAGTCGATTGGACAATAGAAGATTTCTTGAATTCAAATGCAATGGTTTGTGTGCCGTTGAATTTGCTGGCATCATAGCCAGTGGTTAGCAACTGCTGCGTTATATTACCTTGTGCTAGGAACGAGATTCCACTCAGATAATTTCCAGAGTTGATGACATTGAGATTAAATGTATTGTCCTTGCCGTTATTAGTAAAATAACTACTGGTCAAATCACCATAACCGACAATACCACCACCTTGTTTGACCTGGCTTTCGTAAGAATTCCCTCCTCCTGCTAAACCACCATATGTAGCAACAGTGTAGCCTTCTTTGATATTAGTAACTGTCTTTGCCTGAACACCACTATAAACACCTAGTTGTTGTACCCCTGAAGCATTCGCTGAAGCGAAATGAATCCCAAACAAATCCCCGCCGCTCATAGCATTTCCAAAGGTTTTACCCGCCATGTTGAAGAACAAATCACCATATCCAATCTGACCGCCGACAGCACCCTGTTCAGCCTCTCCTGTTAACTTCATATTGCCATTGATTGCCACAATGATGCTGGTAGCAGTTTCTTTAATAGCCATACCAGAGATATCGTAGGGGTTTACTTTTCCCGCTGCGGCACCAACCCAGTAATTCCCGTTCATCCCATCTTTGTTTGAATCAAATGCATACTGCCACCCGCTAGCATCAGTGGAGTTTTGACCCATCAAAAGACCGGTAGTGTCGTTCATACACTCCAAAGATATGCTAAATGCTGTTCCCTTTAAGTCTGAGGCATAGGCTCCTTGACCAGCCACAAAGAAGATTCCAAAAGTAGCAATACCAACCTTCAGTAAATTGAATAAGTTTTGAGTTTTCATTATTTATAAATTGATTGATTTAGAGAATCACAACTTTTCGGACTTCTCTATTTGTAATTGGAATTAAAAAAATAGAAAAGCGTGATTTTTCTGAAAATATAATTTGGATAACTTAACGGTAATTTTATAAAACTAAAATAAGAAATGACATATTTAGTTACAATTGCCTTTATCTAACCCAATTGTATTAAAGTGAAATAAGAGCAAAGGCAAGCAGGTCTAGCAGCCTACGATTATCTGCACCCATTTATTTAGACAGTTTTGAAAAACTTTTGGGTTTGTGCAAGCTTAATAAACCATATCTCCCTAGCATCTCCGTACAGAGCATCTAAACGCACGATCTAGTTTAGAAAGTAAGATCCGATTTGGATGAACACTTAGGCATTTACATTGCACCTTGTTATTTAAGGGAGTCAGGAGGCAGGGATCGAAATCAATAAGCCTCCTGACAACTGACAACTTTATTATGGTTACTAGCAAAAAATGCAACCCTTCTAATCAAATCAAACCTTCCAACGCGTGTTGTAAATCATTCGTCACATCAGCAACAGCTTGTCTAGCACCCAAACGATTTTCCTTATACGTTGAGTAACGCTCAGAAATAGATATGGGTTCACCCACAGTAATTTTTACCTTTTGCTTACCCAATTGTGGACGCTGCAAACCTTTATCACCTTTGATTTTAGCAATCATTTGCCATAAAATTAAAGTCGTCTCAGCAAACCTTTCTGCTGTTGGATTTTCACGAATATAATTACCAGAAACTGCCACAAAACTTTCTACTAAACGCATGTGCCACATCCGTGCATTCGCTTCTTCTGCAATGCGATCGCCTAAAGCTCTTTCAACAGCAGATACTCCTTTGACATCCTTAAATTCTTCTCTAAATATATAATTCCAACCTGCTTGCTCGACTCGCCGACAACGGTCACTCAAACTACCTTTTGATTGCAAATTAAAATACTGTTCTGAGATTAACAACGCTGCATTTAATAAAGCTTGTAAACGAACTGCTAATGCTTCATTTCTATCTGGAATTTGCCCGTTGACAATCTTGGGATCTGGCAGTTTCTGATGATAAAACCGGGTGTAAAATTCCTCCATGAGGAAAAGTAAATGTTCTGCCAAAGCCAACAACCGGGGATAAAGCGACTCTATAGAAGCATTTTCTGCTGAATTCACAGGTAAACCACTAGCCGCTTCCAATTCACTTAAAAGATTAGCGATCGCATCCCAAGGAGCATCAACGTAACTATATTTAATCCCAACTGGTACAATTAGAACCTGTTGGTCGCTTCCAGCTTTTTGCAAATCTTCAGCACACCAAAATCCTAATTGGGCAATACCAGGTTCTAGGGGGCTAATATTCTCTGATAAACCATTGGTTGCACCCTCTGGCGCAGCAGCCATCGGAAACTTCCCATTGGCGAACAAGTCACGCGCCGAACGTAACCCCGTCCAGTCAGCTTTACCTCGCTGAATCGGAGTCCCACCTAAATGAGAAACAATCCAGCCGACGTAGGAACCTGCCCATAGAGGAATGCCGCGATCGTAGATAAAATGAGCGTGAATGGGATGTTGTAGTGTTGTACCTTGCGATCGCGCTGTCTTTGGTACAATTTGAGACAACAAGTAACCCAAACAAAACGGATCGTCTGTTTTCGGATGGCGAAATGCCAGCATAAAACGGATCTTACCCTCTTGAAACTGGCGATAGAGATCCACCAGAACCTCTACGTTGTCTGCTTCAATTTGGGTAATAGGTGTTTGCCATTTTATCCAACTGGGTAGTAATAGATGGACAACTCGTAGCAATAAAGGGTTAAACGCGGGAGGAATAAATTCTAAGGGTGCCTGTGCTTGATAAATTACATCTGCCAAGGTAGTTTCTCCTAAAGATTCCCTGATTCTAATCGCCTGATGGTTATTTCTTTTAAGATATCCTAACGGCTGTAATATGCCCTGAGTAATGAAGTCAAAGTAAAACCTGCCTATTGCGCTGTGCATGGCACATTACTCAGGTTAGAAAACTAGGATACCTTCTTAGTCTACGCAGATTATTTTAATGAAGCGTACTTACGCAGACTTATAAAGTATTTTCTGCTGCAATGAAAAGTGTTGGCAGATAGTGGAGATTTAGCAACACTTGCAAATTTTAATAACAAGAAAGACTCAAGCTAAATCCTGGCAATACATCTTCACCCGATAACTGTGTGGGTAGATTTTGCACTTCTACATCTTGTTTTTGGCGATAAATTTCTACTTGCTGCTGTTGGGGGTTAATTAACCATGCTAACTGCACCCCCGCATCCATATATTCCTGCATTTTGGAACGCAATATTTCCAAATCATCTGTTGCTGACCTTAATTCAATGACAAAATCGGGTGCAATGGGGGGAAATTTGCGTCTTTGTTCTGGTGTAAGTGCTTGCCAACGTTCTCGTTGAATCCAAGCGGCATCTGGGGAACGGTCAGCACCATTAGGTAATTTGAATATAGTATAAGAACTGAAGGTAAAACCAAGACCAGTTTGCCGATCCCAAATTCCCAGATCGATAATTAAATCTGCTTCTCGATTGCCGCTTTCACCTCCAACGGGGGACATGATGATTAATTCTCCCTTGGCAGTGCGTTCAAATTTCAATTCGCGGTTATTTTGACATAAGTGATAAAATTGTTCGTCACTCAGGTGAACGGTGTCTAGTTTTAATGTCAAAGGACTCATAACCTAGACCTAGATTAAATAGTTGCAAAGATTATATCATGCCATATCTTAAGGGCTGTAAGATGCCGATGCCTGCGGCGGGCAAAGCCATCGCACACCACGCAGGTTCAAACTAGGATGCCTTCTTAGTTCGCTCAGGCGGACAAGAATTTGTGTAGCCGCGATTTCTAATCGCCAGGTGGTTTATAAACAAATTAGAGATTCTGGAAAGGGATTAAACGATGCGACTTTCACAAATGTTATTTGTTACACTGCGGGACGATCCGGCTGATGCTGAGATTCCTAGCCATAAATTATTACTCCGTGCAGGCTACATTCGTCGCATCGGTAGTGGTCTTTATGCTTATTTGCCTTTAATGTGGCGGGTATTGCAAAAAGTTTCCCAGATTGTGCGGGAAGAAATGAACGCTACAGGCGCACAAGAATGTCTCCTACCACAATTACAACCTGCTGAGTTATGGAAGGAATCAGGACGCTGGGAGACTTACACCAAAGCTGAGGGGATTATGTTTTCCCTAATTGACCGCCGCGAGCAACAATTAGGATTAGGCCCAACTCATGAAGAAGTAATTACAGCGATCGCTCGTGATATGATTCGCTCTTATCGCCAGTTACCACTAAATCTTTACCAAATTCAAACCAAATTCCGCGATGAAATTCGTCCCCGCTTTGGTTTAATGCGCGGACGGGAGTTTATCATGAAGGATGCCTATTCCTTCCATACCGATGAAGCCAGCCTCAAAGAAACTTACCAGGATATGTATAAAGCCTACAGCAATATCCTGCGACGTTCTGGTTTAGCTTTTCGGGCAGTGGAAGCTGATTCTGGTGCAATTGGTGGTTCTGGTTCTACAGAATTTATGATTTTGGCGGAAGCTGGCGAAGACGAAGTTCTCTACACTGAGGATGGTAAATACGCCGCTAACGTAGAAAAGGCTGTTTCTTTACCAATTGACGCCGAAACCTCACGGTTTACAACCTATGAGAAACGCGATACACCTGGAACAGAAACGATTGAAAAGGTGTGTCAACTCCTCAACTGTTCTCCTACTCAATTGGTGAAAAATGTCCTTTATCAGACAGTTTATGATAATGGCGCAACAGTGTTAGTTCTGGTAAGCATTCGAGGCGATCAGGAAGTTAATGAGGTCAAGTTGCAAAATGAATTGACCAAATTAGCTTCTGAATATGGCGCTAAAACTATTATTAGTTTGAATGTACCAAATGTCGAAGCCCAGCAAGCATGGACAGCGAAATCTCTACCTTTAGGCTATATTGCGCCAGATATCGCAGATGAGTATATTACTGCTAATAAACAGATCCATCCCAAGTTTTTGCGCTTGGTGGATCGAACAGCCGTTGATTTAAAAAACTTTGTTACAGGCGCGAATGAACCTGGTTATCACGTAGTTGGTGCTAATTGGGGTGAGCAATTTAAGTTACCAGAGCAAGTAGTAGATATTCGTAAATCAAGACCAAGCGATCGCGCCATCCATAACCCAGAACAAATCCTACAAAGCGCTCGTGGAATTGAAGCCGGTCACATCTTCCAATTAGGCACTAAATATTCCCAAGCGATGAATGCAACTTATACCAACGAACAGGGTGAAGAAAAACTGCTATTTATGGGTTGCTTTGGTGTAGGCGTGTCACGATTAGCACAAGCTGCCGTAGAGCAATCTTACGATAAAGATGGGATTATTTGGCCAGTTGCGATCGCACCTTATCACGCGATCGTCACAATTCCTAACATTAAGGATGCTCAACAAATCGAAATAGCCCAAAAACTTTACACAGAACTCAATCAAGCGGGAATTGAAACTCTACTAGATGACCGCGACGAACGTGCTGGAGTCAAATTTAAAGATGCTGACTTGATTGGCATACCTTATCGAATTGTAACCGGACGTGCGATCGCTAATGGCAAAGTTGAAGTTGTAGAAAGAGCCACCCGGAAATCTCAAGAAATAGTCATTGATGAAGTGACAACAACACTCAAAGGTTGGATTACAGAAGCAATAGGGCATACCGCATAAGTATGGAGAAGAGACAAGGAAGAGGGGGGAGACAAGGGAGAGACTTGTTCAATAATTTCCCCTTATCTTCCAAGTCCCCAAGTCCCCAACTCTTAACTCCTAACTCCTAACTCCTAACTTTTCACTCTCCACTACCAAAAATTTACATAATTTGGTAGGTGACGGATTAGAAATAAAAATTCTAGAATTGGATTAGGGATTTGCATAATAAAAAGGCATCAAGTCTCCTCTAGGTTGTGGGAAACTCTCTACTTATAAGTATCGTCTTTAACCAGGCTGCTCCTCACATAACTACCATATCAGCCCTCAGTTAGGAAGGTTTTGAACATGAAAGACCAACAAGGATCTAATCGTATTTCTTCAGGCGTAATTGCAGCTGTATCAGCAGTGGTTGTAGCGGTGGGTGGCGGTGTAGCTTGGTTTACCACACAATCTAACAATACTCCTACACCGTCAAACCCTTCTGGCCGCATTGAACAGCCAGCACAGCCATCAACTAGGCAGCCAGCTAATGAGCAAACCCCCAACGTTTATTGGCTAAGACCAAAAGACAAAAATGTTACTTTGGTTCCCCAGCCTGTTAAAGTAGCTTCTGTATTACCCAACCAAGCTTTAGAAGCAGCTTTCCAAAGTTTGTTAGCAGGCCCAACAGAAGGGACAGATTCAACAACTATCCCTAAAGGAACCAAGCTTTTGGGGTTGAAAGCTGAAAATAATGAGGTTCACGTTAATTTATCTGAAGATTTTACCAGCGGTGGTGGTAGCACCTCAATGATGGGCCGTGTGGGACAAGTTGTTTACACTGCAACAACTTTAAATCCCAAAGCGAAGGTGTACATTGATGTGAACGGCAAACCATTGGATGTTTTAGGCGGCGAGGGTATAGAGTTACAACAACCACTCACTCGCGAACAGTTTCAGAAAGATTATCCCCTTTAAAAAAGTTAAGAGTTAGAAGTTAGGAGTGAGGAGTTTTAATTCATAACTCATAACTCATAACTCTCTTAAACTTACCGTTTACTATTTAATACACGAAAATTACGGGCTTGCTGCTCCAACCTTGTGGCGAGGCGATCGCAAACCCGATTACACAACTCAAAAATCATTTGATCTTCCACCCGGTAATAGGCGCAAGTTCCTTCACTGCGGCGGCTAAGGATACCTGCTTGCCACATTACCTTCAGGTGTTTTGACACATTTGCCTGAGAAGTCTGTGTTGCCTCTACCAACTCTTGCACGCATTTTTCTTCATCCCGTAATAAGTGTAGCAGCCGTAGGCGCATTGGCTCACTTAACAGGCTGAAGTATTCAGCTACTTGTTGCACCACTTCTGGTGGTAAAGGCAACGTTTGTTTCATCAGGATTAACCCGCAAGGAAAGAAAATTTTAACAATGACTCACATCATATATACATTAATACTTAATCAGGGTTAATTCGCATCAAAGGTTGACCATATTCTACAGCGTCGCCATTATGTAGGAGAATTTCCATCACCTGTCCAGAAACTTCGGCTTCGATTTCATTCATCAGCTTCATAGCTTCAATGATACAGACTGTTTGACCCTTGCGGACGCGATCGCCCACTTCCACAAATGCCGCTTCCCCAGGCGCAGGAGCGCGATAAAACGTTCCTACCATTGGGGAAGGCACTTCTACTAATCTCTGGTCAATGGTTGAGGGAGGATTTACTGATAACTGCATTTGTGTGCTAGTTCCAGTATTCTCAAACACGCGAGATGTGGACACCTCCGTTACCTGACTTCCACTTATCTGGTTTCCCCCAGATGAACCTGATGTCAAGCCTGAACCTACCACACCGCCTAAAGTCCCTTGACCTACCGACAACATCTGATTGCTAATGCTCACAGCCTTACGGACTGTTAGCTCAAAATCATCACTTTTGAGCGTGACTTCTGCAATATCTGTTTGTGCGATAGTTGCCAGAAGTTGGCGGATTTCATTAAAGTCCAATGGCACAGTTTTTATTACCTCGACCTATCCGTAAATTAGCATTTTAAGTGTGGCAGGGGATTAATCCCTATGTAGGGATTTAAATCGGGACTTGCATCTCCGTAGAGATGAAAGTTATTCCCTGCTGATATATTTATCTTCCTGGGTATCAACTTTGATGCGTTCTCCTTGAGAAATAAACAAAGGAACCATCACAACTGCACCAGTTTCTAGAGTTGCTGGTTTTGAGCCACCTGTGGCAGTGTCACCTTTCAAACCTGGATCTGTTTGGACAATTTCCAGAACCACAGACTTAGGCAATTCTACTCCTAGCACCTGTTCGCCCCACTTAATAACTTCAGCTTCCATACCTTCCTTCAGGTACTTGACGCGATCGCCAATTTGTTCGCGAGTCAATCTGCCTTCTTCGTAGGTTTCCATATCCATAAAGACAAACTCATCGCCTTCTTTATAGGTATGCTGCATCGTGCTTTTTTCTAGAGTGGCTTGCGGCACTGTTTCCCCTGCGCGGAACGTTTTTTCCATAACGCTCCCACTCTGGACATTTTTTAGCTTAGTTCGTACAAAGGCGGAACCTTTGCCTGGTTTGACGTGCAAGAATTCAAGCACTCGCCATACAGACCCATCCAATACAATTGAAACACCGGGTCGAAAGTCGTTACTGGAGATCATGAAACTTTCAAATTTTGGAAGACAATCGGCATTTATTGTACCCTTCTAGGGTCGTCATTGGGCATTTGTCATTAGTTTCGTGTAATTGTCATTAGTCATTTTTCCTCTGCCCTAGACCTCTGCTCCACTCATCACTTAACGTGGGAAGATTATTTATGGGTTACGTCCAGTCAACAATTCACTGCTGCATTTGAGTTATCCCATGCTTAACTTATTAAAATCCTGGCTGAAGAACAGCCTAATGGCAATACTGCTGGTAACAATATTTTTAGGCATAACTACAGCTGGGTGGACTCCCTCCAGTAGCGCCGCACTCCCAGCCGGCAATGCAATTACCGACGGAAAGGCTTTGTTGCGGTATGCACTCCCGATAGATAACAAACCTGTGCGGCAACTACAAAGCAGTTTAGAGGACATCTCTGCCCAACTGCGAGCGAATCGGCGTTGGGGTGCTATTTCCAAAGACATCAGCCAAGCATCCCGCATTCTCGATAAACCTTCCCAAATCTTAACAAGCGTTCCCGCAGAACGCCAACCCCAAGCCGAAGCTTGGATTACCGAGTTGAAATCCGGGGTGGGTAAATTGCAAGAGTTGGCGAACAGCAAAGATAAAGAACAAATATTGCAAGAGAGAGGTAAACTGCTAAATCTCGTTACTCAGCTAGAAGAGTCAATGGTGAAACAATTCCCCTTTGAAGTGCCTGCTGAGTATAGTAACCTGCCACAACTTAAAGGTCGTGCCACTGTAGAAATCAAAACCAACAAAGGCGATTTGGCCCTTGTCGTAGACGGTTACAGCGCTCCTGTGACTGCTGGTAATTTTGTAGATTTGGTAAATAGGGGTTTTTATAATGGCTTAGAATTTACCCGTTCTGAAGAATCTTACTTTCTCCAAACTGGAGATCCGGCTGGGAAAGATGTAGGTTTCATCGACCCAACAACGGGCAAATATCGCGCTATTCCCTTAGAAGTTTTAGTTAAAGGCGATAAAGCACCTACTTATGGCATTACTCTAGAAGAAGCTGGACGTTACGTTGATATGCCAGTTCTACCTTTTTCTGCCTTTGGTGCAGTAGTAATGGCTCGTCCTGAAAGTGAAGTAAATGGCGGTTCATCCCAATTTTTCTTCTTTTTGTTTGAACCAGAACTCACACCCGCCGGACGCAACCTATTGGATGGTCGTTATGCCGTTTTTGGCTATCTCACTGAAGGCAGAGAAGTTTTGGATAAATTGAAAGCTGGTGACAAAATTGAATCGGCAACCGTGGTTCAAGGAATAGAAAATCTGGTTGAACCGCAAGCTGCATAAGAAGACACAGGGGGCAGGAGAAGAATAATTCTTGTACAGACGCGATTAATCGCGTCTCTCCTGATTCAGATTTCCGGCGGTGAATATCTGCTCAACTGCGATCCTTAAGTTATGGACAGAGAGGAATTTATCAAGCGCTACAGTAATGAAACCGATTTGGTTGGGATTGATTTGAGTGGAGCCGATCTTAGAGGACTTGGTTTTGATGGAGATATGAGTGGAGCCAATCTCAGTGATGCCAACTTGGAAGGAGCGGATTTGGGAGCTGTTGAACTGTGCGATGCCAACCTGAGTGGAGCTAACTTGAGAAATGCCATTTTGGATGATATTGACTTCAGTGGAGCTAATCTCACTGGATCTGACCTGAGCGGTGTTCGTATGCATCAAGCCAGTTTCAATAATGCTATTTTGAAGGATGTTAACCTGAGTGGTGCCGATTTGCTGCAAACTGTATTTGATAGTGCTGACTTGAGGAGTGCCAATCTCAGTGAAGCTTTTCTCGATGAAACTTTCTTTTACAATACCAACCTCAGCAACGCAAATTTGATGGGGGCTAAGTACTTGAGTGAACGTAGACTCAAGGGTGCTATCTTGTGCAACACTATCATGCCAGATGGAAGTATTAGAAATGATGGTTGTAGAGAAATGAGGGAGAATAATTACTAACTCTTAACTTCTAGCTTCTAACTCCCCTAACTCAGATTCCCGGCGGTGAACACCCGATCAACTGCGATCGCTAATTCGGGAAAAGTCCGTGATATAATTTGCTGGTTGGCTGTAAAAACTGTTTCTTCGTAAAATCCATCTTCCAGTAGTAACACCGAAACTTTTGTTTCCAGTGGGTCTACAATCCAATATTCAGGAACCTCTAAAGCAGCATATTCTGAGCGTTTATAACGATAGTCCCGTTTCACCGACTCAGGACTAACCACCTCGGCAATTAGTAACGGTGGTGACTCAAATACTGCTGAAGCATTCAACAATTCTCTAGCTTGCTCCAGTGTCACTACACACAAATCAGTCAACCTAGATTTATTTCTACCCGTCCTCACCCCACTTTCTCGAAAACACAGCCAAGTAAAGTTACAACGTTTGATTTCTGCATCTAGTAATTGCTCAAGAAATTTGGCAATCAGAAAATGTTCAATAGTAGGTGGGTTCATTAGCTCTAGCTTCCCATCCACCAGTTCATAATGAAAATCGCTACCATCATCATAGGTTAAGTACTCCTCAAATGTGATGCTAGTTACTGGTGTTGTTACCATTCCAACTGACTCCTAGACGATACCCTTATCTTAAACAGTAAAGTAAATCATCAGTTTTCTTCGTAATTTTGCAACACGGAAAACCGATTGTGAACAGTGAGTTATCTTCTCAACAGGTAAAAGACATTGGCGAACAAGGTCTTTTAGAAAGATTACAGCGTTTCTGTCCTCCAGAAATTATCGGTGATGATGCCGCAGTACTTGAAACTGCACCAGGGAAATCTTTGGTTGTGACTACAGATGTACTGGTTGATGGCGTACATTTTAGCAACCTCACCACTTCTCCAGAAGATGCTGGTTGGCGAGCTGCTGCTGCCAATTTATCAGATTTAGCAGCAATGGGCGCTTTTCCATTGGGAATCACTATCGGGTTGGGATTACCCGGTGAACTTAGGGTGAGTTGGGTAGAACGCTTGTACCAGGGAATGACAGAATGCCTGCAAAAATACAATACCCCAATTGTTGGGGGTGATGTGGTGCGATCGCCTGTTACTACTCTGTCAATTACCGCTTTTGGTCAAGTTAACCCTAGTCAAATTATCCGCCGTTCTGCTGCTGTTGTTGGGGATGCGATCGTTGTTACAGGCGTTCATGGAGCCTCCCATGCAGGCTTAGAACTGCTCTTGCATCCTGAACTAGGACAAAACCTCAAAGATGCAGAACGCACGGCTCTAATCCGCGCACATCAACGTCCACAACCACGATTAGATGTCTTACCAATCCTCTGGAAAATATTAACTCCTAACTCCCAACTCTTCATTGCTGGTATGGATAGCAGCGATGGTTTGGCAGATGCGACGATCCAAATTTGCCGCGCCAGTGGCGTTGGCGCTGTTTTAGAACACAGACAAATTCCCGTACCAAAAACTTTTAACCATTGGCTAACACCAGACCAAGCGCTAGAATATGCTCTATATGGTGGCGAAGACTTTGAATTAGTACTGTGTTTACCACAAGAATTTGCATCAGCCTTAGTGCAACATCTTGGAGAAGGTGCTGCGATCACAGGCAGGATTATAGCCGGATCGACAGTAATATTGCACGACGAGCAAAAAAAATTCCCTGACCAAGTTCTGAATCTTAGCCAGGGATTTCAACATTTTGGTCAATAGTCTGTTTGGGATTTTTCTAATGACTAATGACCAATGACTAATGACAAATTATTGCCACTTCTGGGCTACTAATTCTGCCAAATCCAAAACTCGTTGGCTGTAACCCCACTCATTGTCATACCACGCCATAACTTTTACTAAGTCATTACCCAAGACCAAAGTCAAATTGGCATCGACAATTGAAGAAGCATCACTACCTTGATAATCGGAAGATACTAATTCTAGTTCGCTGTAGTCCAAAATTCCTTTAAGTGGGCCTTCGGCAGCATCCTTGAGAGCTTGGTTAACTTCTTCAGTAATAGTACGCTTCTCAACCTGAACTACGAAATCTACCATTGAGACGTTCGGGGTTGGTACGCGCAAGGCAACACCATTTAGCTTGCCTTTGAGGTCTGGGATAACCAGCGCCACTGCTTTTGCTGCGCCAGTAGAAGTGGGTACAATGTTTATCGCTGCGGCCCTCGCCCGTCGTAAATCCCGGTGAGAAGCGTCTAGCAAGCGCTGATCGCCTGTATAGCTGTGGGTAGTGGTCATCGTACCTTTGATAATGCCGAACTTATCGTTCAACACCTTGGCGATTGGCGCCAAGCAGTTGGTAGTACAGCTAGCGTTACTGATAATGTGGTGTTTGTTGTGGTCATAATCATGATGATTTACACCAACCACAAAAGTACCATCCTCGTTTTTACCAGGAGCGGTAATCAGAACTTTCTTGGCTCCAGCATTTACGTGCTTGAGCGCTCCTTCTTTGCTAGTAAATACCCCGGTTGCTTCGATAATTAGGTCAATTCCCCAATCTTTCCAGGGCAAGTTTTCGGGATTGCGATCGGATACGCACTTGATGGTCTTACCGTTAACGATGATAGAGTTATCATCGGCACTAATCTCAGCACCTTTGATCTTGCCTAGCATTGAGTCATACTTTAGCAGGTGAGCATTGGTTCTAGGATCTGAAGTGTCATTAATAGCGACAAGATCGATTTGACTATTCTCTCTACCCACCCAACAACGCGCAAAGTTACGTCCAATCCGCCCGAAACCGTTGATTGCAACTCTAATCACAGTGTCTTGCCCTCTGTATTTATGCTTATATGTTGATATCGTTGACCCCAATCATATCGCAAAGGGGGGGGGCACTTTTAACCATAAAGTGTTAGATCAATAAAAAAACACATAATTTATTCAGATTTGTAAGAGTAGAGATTGTTGTTAGTGATATATGATCTGACCGATTCCGGGACTAAATAACGAATTGACTGGCGTTCGCTCTTGGCGTTGACGAAGTTATCGCGGCAAAATTTGCGAATTAGACTTGACGAAACTCCTACGAAAGGTATATTCAAGAGTTGCCAGTGAACGATCGCAGACTGCTCTTTGAGTTGTTGCTCCACTTGCTTGCAGATTAATTTGCTTTGAGTTATAGTCTCACCACCTAGCTGTCGGGGTGCGATTAACCAATCACACATTTGTGCTAATTCGTGTCCCCGGTACCAACCGGGTAAGGTTTGGAAAGTATCCAAGCCCACAATCCAGTACCAGTGAGTATTTGGGTAACAAGCAGATAAGTCAATCAGGGTGTTAATGGCATAAGAAGTCCCAGAGCGATTAGTCTCCACTAGTGAGACAGTAAATGCTGGGTTATCTATTATTGCTAATTGCAGCATTTGCAGACGATGCTCAAACAAAGCTGCTTTTTTGTGAGGAGGATTTAGGGTTGGTACCCAAATTACCTTTTCAAGGGAGACTTGATGCAAAGCTGTCTCGGCTACGAGCAGGTGTCCCCAATGAATTGGATCGAATGTGCCACCAAAAATTGCTAGTCGCTGCATCCAGATAAGCCTGGGTTATATGCAATTGAAAAATAGTTTCATTACCAATGTACTATTGTACTCAATTCACGCCTAAACTTGATGCAATTTCAATTTAGTTTCACTAAACAATGTATTATGTAGCCAATTCCAGTAAGGTAGACAAAAATATGTATTTGACATTACAAGAATTTCTTTCCCGATGCGGCCAAAATTTTCAGAATAATCTTAAGAACAGTTCAGAAATAGCAAAAACCTCCAACCAAGGTAAAATCATTCTCAACCAGGAAAACCAGAGCAGAAACATCATTTGGGCATCAAACATGAACATGATACAGGAGTAGTTACGGTAAAAATCAAATTCCTGTTATGATACGCGTGTCATTTGTGATTATGGTGTGGTGTGGTGTAAAAGGAGCAATAAATGACTAATTCTGTAGATTTTAGTGGTAGACCATTTCATTTCATTGGCATCGGTGGCATAGGTATGTCTGCTCTGGCATACGTTCTTGCAAAGCGTCAATTTCCAGTATCAGGTTCGGATCTTCGTCCTAACCACATTACGCATAAGTTGGAATCTATCGGCGCTCATATTTTTGGTAAACAAGAGGCCAGCAATCTCGAATTCTTTCACCCTCAGGTATTGGCTAATCCAGTAGTATTAAATTCACAAGAACAATTATCTGCTGATACTAAGTCAAAACTGCCTCAAGTCATTTGTTCAACAGCAATTAACACTAATAATTTAGAATACAAAGCAGCACTGGAATTAGGTTGTCCAGTTTTACATCGTTCAGATGTACTAGCAGCTTTAATTGCCGATTACTACAGTATTGCGGTGGCAGGAACACACGGCAAAACTACAACCAGTAGCATGATTGGCTATATGCTTCTGGAAGCAGGTCTAGACCCAACGATTTTGGTCGGTGGCGAAGTCAATGCTTGGGAAGGTAATGCTCGATTGGGACAAAGCCAATATTTGGTAGCCGAAGCAGATGAATCAGATGGTTCTCTGGTAAAACACGCTCCCGAAATTGGTATCATCACCAATATTGAACTCGATCACCCTGACCACTACGATACATTAGAAGAAGTTATTGACACCTTCCAGACATTTGCTAAGGGTTGTAAAACGTTAATAGGTAGCATTGATTGTGCGACAGTGCGCGATCGCTTGCAACCCACAATCAGCTACAGCTTACACTCAGATACCGACGCTGATTACACCGTCACCAATATTGATTATCGTGCTGATGGTACTACGGCTTTGGTTTGGGAAAGAGGCAAAGCTTTGGGCGTGTTAAAGTTGCGTTTGCTCAGTCGGCACAATCTCAGCAATGCCCTAGCCGCAGTAGCTGTTGGTCGTGTTTTGGGCTTAGAATTTGGAGCAATTGCCAAAGGTATCGCCACCTTTGAAGGAGCAAGACGACGCTTTGAGTTCCGAGGTGAAGTCAATGGTATTACCTTCATTGATGACTATGCTCATCACCCTAGCGAGATTCGCGTTACTCTCGCTGCAGCCCGTTTACAGGCAAGGCCAGGGCAAAGAGTGGTTGCCATCTTCCAACCCCATCGCTATAGCCGTACACTCACCTTTTTAGAAGAATTTGCCGAGTCCTTTACCCATGCTGATTTGGTGGTGCTGACTGATATTTACAGTGCAGGCGAACCTAATTTAGGGCAAATTAGTGGTGAACGTCTAACGGCGGAAATTGCTAAACAGCATTCGCAGGTAGTTTATCAACCAACTTTACCCGCAGTGTGTGATTACTTGCTAGAAACACTACGCCCAGGAGACTTGGCGCTGTTTTTAGGCGCTGGAAATTTGAACCAGGTGATTCCTGAAGTAATTACGGCACTTTGTGAGCCGGCTAAAGCCACATCCTAAGTGGAAACTTTGCGAAGATTTTATTTCTGAGCAAAGCGCCCCTCTCGCAACGGTTTCATCTGTGAACTCTATTACCGTATCTTTGCGGTAGATTAATGTAAAAATTTTACCAAAACAAAGTAAAGATGACCATTTCCCAGGCAGCTGGAAACGTCTGCACAGTTTCTGCTTTGAATACAAAGAAACAGCAAACAGCTAATTCAGTGGAGAGCGAAGTAATTTACTTACCCAGTACTGATTGTGCGATCAAGTCGCAGGCTTCTTTGTCAGCGTTTACTTCCTATAGAGTTGGGGGAGCAGCTGATTTATACGTTGCCCCGCGAAACTTAGAAGCACTGCAAGCAAGTCTTAAATACGCAAAAGAACGTAATTTAAAAGTGACAACACTGGGAGCAGGTTCTAACTTGCTGGTAAGCGATGGTGGTATATCAGGCTTAGTTATTGCTACTCGTCATCTCCGCTTCAACCACTTTGACCCCCAAACCGGTCAATTAACCGTTGCTGCCGGAGAATCAATTCCCAGTTTGGCATGGGCGGCAGCAGAATTAGGTTGGCAAGGATTGGAGTGGGCTGTTGGCATCCCCGGAACAGCAGGAGGTGCCGTGGTGATGAACGCAGGGGCACACAATAGCTGTATCGCAGATATGTTAGTTAGTGCCGAGGTACTTTCACCCGATGGGACGCTGGAAACTCTTACCCCGGAACAGTTAGGTTATAGCTACCGGACTTCATTATTGCAAGGTGGCGATCGCATAGTCACCCAAGCTACCTTACAACTCGCGCCAGGTGCAGACCCAGCAAAAGTTGTGGCAATTACCAAAGAACACAAAAAGCATCGGTTAAGCACCCAACCATACAACTTCCCCAGTTGTGGCAGTGTGTTTCGCAATCCCAAACCTTACAGTGCTGGCTGGTTAATTGAACAAACTGGTCTGAAAGGCTACCAAATTGGTGGCGCACAAGTAGCACTACTACATGCTAATTTTATCGTTAATCGTGGTGGAGCCAAAGCTAGTGATATCTTCTGTCTCATTCGCCACATCCAACATCAAGTACAAGAACGTTGGTCTATTAATTTAGAGCCAGAAGTCAAAATGCTCGGAGAGTTTCAAGGTGCTTGTGGATAAAAATGGGGAATGGGGAATTGGGAGATGAGGGAGAAGAATTAATAACCAATGTCCTACTCCCTACTCCCTACTCCCTACTCTATAACGCATTAATTATTGGTAAAAAAAGAGTCAAATTACTTACCGCATCTATAATTGAATTTGATTTGTTATTCAACGCACACGCGTACAAATAATTATGACAGGAAAAGGACAGGGATTCGGCTTTGGCTTAGGAAAAATGAAAGAATTAGCCGAAGCTTTTAAGAAAGCGCAGCAAGTTCAAGAAGGCGCAAAGCGACTCCAAGAAGAATTGGAGCAAATGGAGATTCAAGGAGAATCTGGCGGTGGTCTTGTAAAGGTGATTGTCAGTGGAAACCAAGAACCCAAGCGGGTAGAAATTTCTCCAGATGCTTTAGCAGAAGGTGCAGAAGTACTTTCCGATCTCGTAACAGTGGCAATGAAAGAAGCCTACAACAAGTCCACAGCAACAATGCGGGAACGCATGGAAGAATTAACCAGTGGGTTGGAGTTACCTGGATTTTAGTCATTGGTCATTAGTCATTAGTCATTAGTCATTAGTCATTGGTCATTAGTCAAAAGACGATTGGACTTTGGACAAAGGGCAAATGACTATTGACAAAGGACAAAGTATATCTATGCCTTACAAGTTGCTGTTTGTCTGCTTAGGTAACATCTGCCGATCGCCATCGGCAGAAAATATCATGAATCATCTAATTGAGCAGTCTGGCTTGAGCGAACGCATCCTCTGTGACTCTGCTGGTACATCTAGCTATCACGTTGGTAGCCCACCTGACAGACGCATGAGTGCGGCGGCGGCTACAAAATTGGGAATTAAACTGTGTGGTCGAGCACGCCAGTTTCAAAAGTCAGACTTTCAAGACTTTGATTTAATTTTGGCTATGGATCGAGAAAATTATGAGAACATCCTCACTCTCGATCGAGCTAGGCAATATCAGCATAAAGTGCGTTTGATGTGCGAGTTTTGCTCTCGACACACTCTAAAGGAAGTTCCAGATCCCTATTATGGTGGTCAAGAGGGATTTAATCAGGTTATTGATTTACTGATCGATGCTTGTGAAGGTCTGCTGACAAAAGTTAAAAGTGAAGAGTTATGAGTTATATCATGTTCGCATAATTAGTTATGATTTCTACAGTCATTGCACCCCACCCCTTAATCCCCTGGAGACAAAGCGTAGCTTTGGCGGGGTGGGGTTCTTTGGGTTTATAAGTAATCAAGCGAACATGATATTAGGAGTCAGGAGTTTTAATTCCTCACTCCTCACTTTTAACTCCTAACTTTTATTCCACTAAACCATGCTTCATCGCATAACGGACTAATTCCGCGCGGTTGCTGGTTGAGGTTTTTCTCAATAAACTGCTAACATACTTTTCCACAGTTCGAGGACTCAGGTGTAGCTGATGACCCATTTCGGCATTAGAAAGACCATGAGTCAATAACTCTAAGACTTCCTGTTCTCTGTGAGTTAGGGCTGAGTGCAGATGAGATTTCTGAATTTGAGTGGACAGAGAATTATGGGCGTCTCCCGCTTTTGTTAAGCCGGAAATGCCCAAACTGTCTTTATGAGAAAAACGATACTCTGATTGGATAATTTGCGATCGCTCTAAAAGATTGCGGATTGCTGCTGCTAACTCTTCCAGTTCAAAAGGCTTGGGTAAATATAAATCGCACCCTGACTGGTAGCCCAAAATTCTTTCTTGGGTCTTAATGCGTGCCGTTAATAAAATTACAGGCAATAAACGAAACACTGGTTGTTGACGCACCCGGCGCACCAGTTCATAGCCATTCATCCGTGGCATAACAATATCCGTGACAATCAAATCAGGATGATACTCATCCACCATAAACAAAGCCTCTTGACCGTCATTAGCCACGATCACCGAGTAGCCAGACAGTTCAAGATAGTCGCTAACAGACAGACGAGTGCCCAAATCATCATCCACTACAAGGATCGTCAAGGGCATGGATAATACACCCCTAGCATTTTTTTACTCAGAAATTTGCTTCTATTTACTCCGTTACTGAACACACACAATAATAGTGTTCTTATGTTTCATACTAAGACAGGATTACCAGCTAATGACTGCTCTCTGGGTTTATTTATAAAGGAAATCTTAAATCATTAGGAAGATTAACGAAGTGTAACCACCTTAGACTCCCTGTGCTTAGGAGGTATAGAGAGCTTTGTAATTTGTAACAACTCATCAATCAAGGAGAGTAAATTTTCATTAGCGTCATACCAATTATTTGTCAGGATTTATGCAAAAAGGGAGTGAGGGGAATTCATCTAAACGCAAAGAAGCAAGTTACGCTGAGTCTTTCGTAGAGTAGTGGTTTCCCATAGGGTATTGCCTTTACTTGATGTGTAAGTCCTATTTGTGAAACTGCACAAAATCAGGCTTGGTGAGACAAGTTGCTCAAGTAACTTGTTCTATGAAACCTCAGAGGTAATCGAGGTAATCGCTATCAGCTAACTTAAAAGTTGCCAGAAAACCTTAATTGTGAACTTAGAAAAGCTAAATTAGTGATATACAGTTCACCATTTATAGCGGTTCTAAGATACACCGTATAATTCACAAGCCAATCCAAATAATTTTTTAGGTACATTTAAAGCACACAAAATTATCAATGAGCGACAAGAACGAAGGTTACAAAGTCATTTGCGACAACCGTCAAGCCCGTTATTTGTATGAAATTCTAGAAACTTACGAAGCTGGAATTGAGTTGACAGGAACAGAGGTGAAGTCGATTCGCGCGGGTAAAGTCAATCTCCAAGATGGCTATGCTTTGCTTCGCAATGGCGAAGCATGGTTGATCAATGTGCATATCTCGCCTTACAACGCCAGTGGACAATATTTTAATCACGAACCAAGGCGTACACGCAAGCTTCTATTGCATCGTCAAGAACTGCGTAAGCTAATTGGCAAAGTCGAGCAGCAGGGTTTAACTTTAATCCCTTTGAAAATGTATCTCAAACGAGGCTGGCTAAAAGTCAGTATAGCCCTTGGCAAAGGTAAAAAGCTCCACGATAAGCGAGAAGACCTGAAACGACGCCAAGACCAGCGTGATATTCAACGGGCCATGAAAAGCTACTGAGGATTCAGTGTTGCTAAACTACCACAGCAAGAATGAGAAACAGACTGCTGTGAAAACCATGTTGTATGTCTATAGCGTGAGTTATAAAAATGCTTATTTTATAGCCGCAGATTGATTTTGTTAAGGTTGAGACTCGATACAGTGGTGAGTGACTTCGGATAGCATCAGGAACTTTTACAACTTATGAAAAGTAATTTGATTACAGCTGTTGGCGCTGGCGTTCTCACCTTGAGTATGGGAATTTTACCTTTAACTCTATCTGCACAAGCTCAGACAACTAATGATACCGGAGCTACTACTACTGCTCCAACAACGACTACTAACGATCGCAACGATTTTGATTGGGGTTGGCTAGGATTGCTTGGTTTATTCGGTCTAGGCGGGTTGGCTGGCAAAAAGAACGATCGCGAATCTGTAGCTTATCGCGACCCTAATGCCCCAAGTGCCACTACCTACAGAGATTAGACAATTCAAAATTTATTCATGGAAAATTCAAAAGTTGTCAGGTGTCCGGTAAGAAAACAACTGACAACTTATTTATGTTAATTTACTGCTGGTTCTGAGTTAGTTGAATTTGTCTGGTTTTGAGCTAAAGGTGTCCAATAGCTGGCAATTAAGGCAACGATCAGCCACCAGAGGGTATTGACTTCAGGACGATACCAGACAGTATCTACGGTACCGTGAGCTAGCATACCCAACAAAATAGCGATCGCTCCAATTAACCAAAATCCTTCTACACTTCTGATTTGTCGCAATCGTCGCAGTTGCAAAAGTGCCGTATTAAATGTGACAATTAGGAGCCAGAGAAAGCAGGCTAAACCAACAAAGCCAGTTTCTACAGTCACTTCAAACAATATCGAATAGGCGCTCAAAGCAGTGTAACGAGGGCGTTGGTAGAGGGGATAAACTTTATTAAAAGAGCCGTGACCGGGCCCAATGCCGAAAATCGGGCGATCGCGAATCATTTCAAAAACAGCATCCCACACATTTCGGCGAAAATTATTACTGCTATCCTTACGGTCGGCAAAAATACTAAACACTCGCAGCCGCACTGGCTCTACAAATATCACTGCTAGCACCAATACGCCGATCAAACCTCCTAAAACAATCGGTATTGACCAAGTACGCCAAAAACGAGGCATTTCCACGCTTTTCCAATAAACTAGCAATGCCATCACAGCTAACACTGCCACCACTAGTCCAATCCAACCACCACGACTAAAAGTCAGAATCAGGCAGGAAATATTGACAATTAGCATCGTTAATGCAAGAGCTTTTTTAGGCCAGCTGTGCCATACAAAAATTGCCACTAAGCTAAAAATTACTGCTGGTAAGAGGTATCCAGCCAATAAGTTGGGATTGCCTAAATAACTGTAGACTCTTGTAGTCTTAGACATAGGAGATTCTGGATCGACCCAAGTTGCCAGTGCTGTGGCTCCAAAAAACCATTGCCGCAACCCGTATACACTAACAATTAACGATACGTGCAGATAAAGGATGATAATCCAAGAACGGAGGCGAGGCGACCTTAATACCCTGGCACAAAGGGTAAATAGTAGCAAATACAAGGTCAAGGTTCCCAAGTCGTTAAGTGCCGCCTTTTTCACTGGTGATAATGCTGTTGCGATTGCGGCAACTCCCCAGTAAAGCAGTACCAGCAAGTGAATGGGAGTGACTGACGACGAGATATTTACTGGTGTTACTTCATCAGATAAAGTCAACAACAGCCAAAATCCGACACAAGCCACCAGCAAAAAACCCACCAATGTACTCGAAGCAAAAGGTGCTAGAGCATATATTAAGCTGAGTAAAGCCGCTGCGATCGCATCTCCCCACTGGAGCAAGACGCTAGTTTGCCGCCAAGAACTTAGCAGTCCCACCAGAGAGCGGTGTACATAACTGGTAGCAAGATATTCTTTGAGCGGTAAAGTTGATAGAGTAAATCGTTGCCAGACTAAATTCATAAAAAACATTGCGATCGATTAGCCTGCCGACGCAGAACTTGGAATCGATCATAATGCTTATAGCTATAAAAAGGTAATAACAGAAATTGCCCATCGCGCGATCGCGCTCTTATTCCTAGCCATCATCCAACAGGAAGTTAAGATAGTTCTTCATATACTTAGTACAGCTTGACGTAAAATGGTGGCGAATTAAGGGTTGAAATTTAAAGGCATAGGTAAGCGCAGAAGCACACAGAGAATTAATCAAATCTAGATAGAAAATACGTCTTTCCTAATCTCCATTACCCCTTATCCCCAGAGGGGGCCCCACCTTCCCCAATCCCCACGATTAGACATCGCTAATTGCTTGTGAGGAAGTCGCTAGTTGCAGTGGCAAAGAAAGCACATAACGATATCCTGATTCTGGTGAACCTTGAATCAAAATATGTCCACCATGCAATTCTGCCAATTGACAACTTAATAATAGACCTAAGCTTTCGCGAGAAAGACTTCCATGTGATTTAGCTAAATTTATACCTGAACTAGTAGCAAAGAAATTTGAGTGGGAATCACTCAAGTTTTTGGAATTTTCCACTGCTACAGATGAAGTATCTAGTTGTTCTTGTCTTTCTGTATGAGTATTGTAAGTTGCTACCTCACCTGTAAGCTCCAGTAGCGACAAAGAATTTAGACGAAAGTAAGGATCGACCTCTGTTATCCCGTCTCCTAACCAGGGATGGGAAACCCAAATAGTAATGTTGAGCGTATCTTCTTTGTAAGAAACATGAATGCGAACAATGCTACCTGTAGCTGAAAGTTGAATCACACTGAAAACCAGATGATAAAGCATTTGTCGCACCTTGTCTTTATCTAAAGGCCAAATGCGACTGCGTCCCGGTTCTATAGACAGGCGAATATCTTGTTCGCGACGATTAGCTACTTCTTCGAGAGTATTGATAGCTTGTTGGCATAGCATTTCAATATCCACGGGAGCTAGATTTAGCACAGTTGAGTTTTCATCCATCGCTCCTAGTTCGGCAATTTCGTTGACTAGGGAAAGTAAGTACCGACCACTGTGTTGGATAATTTCCACATATTCTCTCTGCTTGGTCGTCAAAGGCCCATAAATCTCACGTCCTAAAACACTAGCCATACCGAGTACAGATGTTAAGGGCGTGCGTAATTCCTGAGTTAGCTGACTCAAAAGTTCTAGCTTCAGTTGCTTAGTAGAAACAGAGTCGCTATCTTGAGTAGATGCAGTGATTTTAATTTCAGTGTTACGTTCCTCATTCAGTGAAAATATCGGAACGTTCTTGGCAGCGCTTGATTCTAGTTTCCCTTGCAGGAGTCGGTTACGTTCAAATTCACTCATGCTCCAACGAGCGATGATTTGTAAAAACTCAATGTCTCGGGTTGTAAAATTGCGCGGGACTAAATCCATCACCGCTAATGCACCTAAACAATGTCCCTCAGCATCAATTAATGGCGCTCCTAAGTAAGCACGAATACCATAATCTTGCACTAACTTGCTGCTAGCAAGTACTGGATCGGTAAGCTTATGTGTATCATTAATTACAAATACTTGAAAGCTGTCTACTACCTGAGTGCAAAATGATTCCCGGCGTAGTAGTTGGCGGCTTTGTGCCAAATGATTCATTAGTCCTAGTCTAGATAAGCCTATCGCCGATTTGAACCAATGGCGTTCTTGATCCACAAATCCCAATATGGAAATTGGTGCTTCCAAAAAGTGGGCAGCAGTCTGTGTGGCTTCTTCAAAAACCGGAATCGTTTCTGGTTGCCGCAAACCTAAATCGGACAAAGCTTTGAGGCGTTGCTGTTCTCTTGATTCATGAGAATCCCAACCATCCTTTAGGGCAAATAATTTGTTTTCAGGCTCTATCATTGCCACTGCTACCTTAATAATTTCTCGATCGTGTAATTGATCCAAGTCCTATTTCTAGGTTATCAATTGCTATTTTTAAGCATTCCCTAATTTTGCCTCTGACAAACAAATTTAGGGCAAAATTTTTTTCTCCCTTCCATTAAGCCAAGATGTGGTGTCTGCTAGTTACTAGTTACTGGTGCTGAATGTTCTTTGTTTAGCACTGGTGTAGTCTTTCTTGCTTGAGATTTTGCAATCAGACTGCGTTAGATTTGGATTCAGCCAGGGTAAGCTAATGCTAAGGATACAATACAAAGGGGCTGTCATTCTTTATGGATATAAGGGAAAATTTTTACTGGAACATTCAAAGTAAATTTACTTAAAATAATAGACATTAGTGTAATTAAATATAGACATTTTACTGATAACAACTAGCACCCAGAGATGATAATCCTAGTGCAGGATGACCTAAATAGGTCAACCATATCCCTACGGATTAGCAAGCTATCAAATTATTGAAAAGCCCACTTTCTGAACTTTTTGAATTTTGAGAGAAGTTGGAGTGGCGGCTTCAGAGAAGTCTGATGGCAACTTCGGTTGCTGAAATTAAGAGGGCGTGATTTTGAATTAACCATAACCGCCTAAATAGTCGATCTAAGCCTTTACCCAATAGATTAAATCTATGACAATTTCATACCGAAAATTGTACAAGGTTTTCTATTTTTTTCATGTGAGGAAACATTTTTTGAGGACGACTGGTAATGAATAAAATGACTATTAGAGTTCCTTTTGTAGACCTGAAGTTACAACATGAACCAATTCAAACACAATTGCAAGATGCAATCCAATCTGTATTGGAACGGGGAGATTTTATTTTAGGGCAAGCACTTTCAGATTTTGAAGCAGCATTTGCGGCAGTATCTGGTACAGCTTATGGAGTTGGTGTGGCATCAGGAACAGATGCGATCGCTCTGGGATTACAAGCGTGTAATATTGGTGCTGGTGATGAAGTGATTTTACCCGCAAATACTTTTATCGCCACCTTAATTGGGGTAATACGTGCTGGCGCCAAGCCAATTTTGGTAGATTGCGATCGCCAAACTGCTTTAATTGATTTAAGAGAAGCAGCAAAGGCAATTACGCCTCAGACTAAAGCAATTATCCCTGTGCATCTCTATGGTCAGATGGTATCACCACGCGATCTAGTGAACTTTGCCGATACCTACAAACTCCTCATTTTTGAAGATGCCGCCCAAGCACATCTGGCCCAAAGAGACGGATATTACGCTGGTTCAGTAGGAATAGCAGCAGCTTTTAGTTTCTATCCCAGCAAAAATTTGGGAGCATTTGGGGATGGGGGAATGCTGCTGACACGAGATGCAGATGTAGCCCAGAAGATGGTGCGCTTGCGAAATTATGGTGCATCGCAAAAGTATTTTCATACTGAACCAGGTACGAATAGCCGCTTGGATACTTTGCAAGCAGCAATTTTGCACAAAAAACTCCCATATTTGCCGCAATGGAATCGCGATCGCCTGACTATTGCCCAGCAGTATGATAATGAACTAGCACCCTTGGCAACTGCTGGAATTATTCCTATAGAAAATCAAAGCGATACAGGACACGTTTATCATCTTTATGTGATTAAAGTTGATGATTCTTGCCCAATAGAACGCCAGCAACTCCAGGAAAAACTCACAGCGGCGGGAATACAAACTGGCATTCACTACCCAATTCCTTGTCATCTCCAGCCAGCATTCACCAACTTAGGCTATCAACCAGGAGATTTTCCCCAAGCAGAGAAGTTGTCAAAGCAAATATTATCATTACCGATGTATCCTGGTTTGAGTAGTAGCCAAGTTAAAGAAGTTGTAGCAGCGATCGCCAATGCAGTGTCAACAAATTATCAGGTAGATAATCTATCTCCTGCTGACCTTGGCAGCGTGGTAGCCTGAAGTTAATTCATACTTAATGTACATCTAAAAATTAGACATTTGTCATTTGTGCTTTATCTAAAACTAATGACCAATGACTAACGATCAATGACTAATGACCAAAAGTTTTTGAATTACTTAAAATCATGGCACTCCAGCAACAGGTTAAAAATATAAACGCATCAGGCTTGTTAAATCTAGCTATTTTAGGCGTTTTGCTGCTGCTTTATGCTCCGATATTGTTACACTGGTTGGATGGTTGGCTGCACAAAAATATTAGTACAGAACACGAATATTTCAGCCACGGAATTATTGGTCTACCATTTGCGGCTTATCTGGGCTGGATGAACCGGAAAAAGTGGAAACGTTTGCCAGATACCATCAATCCTTTGGGCGCTGTTTTGTTGTTATTAGGAGCAATTTTTTATCTTAGCGGTGTTACAGAGTGGGTTAACCTTTCCTTGCCCGTGATATTAATCGGATTATGCTTGTGGTTTAAGGGAATAGCAGGTTTGCGATTACAAGGATTCCCTCTACTACTAGTATTTTTAGCAACCCCAACAGCATTACCCTATCTCATTGCTCCCTATACCATGCCTCTGCAAAGCTTCATCGCTGGCACAGCAGGCTTTATACTGAATCAATTTGGGATGGAAGTAACCGTAGATGAGATCAATCTTTACGTGGGAGGACGGATTGTAGAAGTTGCTCCCTATTGTGCAGGACTGAAAATGTTATTTACGACTATCTACGTTGGCTTGATGCTGCTTTATTGGACAGATGCTTTGTCTTCACGACGAACAACTATATCGTTTTTATCTCTGGCTGCGATCGTTAGTATTATTGCCAATATCATTCGTAATACTCTACTGACTTTCTTTCACGGCACGGGTCAAGAAGCGTCTTTTAAATGGCTGCATGAGGGTTGGGGTGGCGATCTTTACTCTGCTTGTATGCTGGTGTCACTAGTGCCCTTACTGAATTGGATTAATAGCTATTTTTCAGCATCTCTAGAAACTGAGCAAGAGGCAGAAAGTTAGAGGCATTGGGGATTAGGCAGAGAAGCAAAGAGGCAGCACTTTTCTACGAGAGACTGCGCGTAGCTTGCTTCCACGAAGTGGTACGGCTACGCTCTGTTACCGAGGAGCAGAGGAGAAAATTTTCTGCAACTTCTCCCCTGTTCTCCATTCTTCACTCTCAACTCCCTTAATTTTTCATCACTTATACGTAAGTCCTAAATATTACTGAACTCACAATGTGATTTTATAAAGTAAGATTTTGCCTAAGTATTGCAAATTTTACTGATGATTTCCTTCTCTAAATTTTTCAAGGAAAACCAATTAACTCAGGTAGCAGCACTTTTGTTATTGCTACTGCTGCTAGCAATGGCAGGGGTTCCCGGATACCTGACAGGACACTGGCAATGGAAACAGCCGCCCCCTGTTCCTACCCTCCACGAATTAAAACAGATCCGCAAGACTGGGTTAACCCTTCCTGGTTGGCACACCATTGAACAAGCAGAACAGCAAATTGGCGAACATAATTGGTCTTTGCAGGTAGTTAAAAAAGAAGGTTCCGAATCCCAGGCAATCCTGCTTTTGTTGCCGCAAAATGGACCTATGGATCAACCAGAGGTAGAGTGGACAGATGTTAACGGTTGGGGAAGATCGCGCTGGGGAAAGTGGGATATAGCTCAATCTCGTTCTGCGGAATTTACTGTGAAACCATCTGCAAAGTTGGCTTCTAATGTCGAAACTAAAGTAGAAGCTAGATTCTTTCGCGCCTCCACACCACAGCAAACCTTCGCTGTTTTGCAATGGTATGCGATGCCAGACGGCGGAAATCCATCACCTTTTCACTGGTTCTTGGCAGATCAACTGGCACAGTGGCGCAAGCAACGCACTCCTTGGGTTGGCGTGAGCATTCTGATTCCAATGGAACCTTTGGGGCAGGTAGAAACATCTTGGACTTTAGCCCAGTCTATTGGGGAAACAGTGCAAGCTGCATTAATGGCAGGCGCTTTGTAGAGTCTGTTATAGATGCCCTTGTGCAGAGATTTATCAAGAGTATGTCTATAAATTGTGTTCAGACTGAAACTCATCTAAAATGATGTTAACAACATGAAGTTAGAAATTAAATTGAGCAAAATTATTCTCTTTCTCTTGGTAAATACTTCTAGATAAAAGAGACATAGAAGGCATTTTTAGAGTAAAATAACCACTCGGCGCGACTAATTTCTATATCAATATTTTCTACACCGATGTTCATAGATCCCAGTTATTATATGCGTGGATTCAGCGCCCTGTGTTTTGTCAGTCTTCAAGTAGGAGTTTTTTTAACAACGCCTATCCAACTTGTTGTTGCCCAGCCTTTTCCATCTCAAGGACAATCACCAGGGAAATTCCCTTCACCTGTGCCAGTTAATGAAGTTGCACCTCTAGGCACAAATGAAGAAATTTCCCCGCAACTGAGCCGCTACCTTTTAGGACCAGGAGATGCAATTGGTGTTGTGCTTCAGCGTCCTCCTGGTCCATACCGTTTAGGCATAGGAGATGGAATTAGCGTTTCGGTTCAGCGCTTTCCAGATTTGAGCTTTCAAGCTTTAATCAACCCAGAAGGTAATATTGCGGTGCCGTTATTGGGAACAGTTTCTTTACAAGGTTTAACTTTGGAAGAAGCTCAAGAAAAAATTCGCTTGGGTTTAAATCGTTATGTAGTCGATCCAATAATAGTTTTAGCTTTAGCAGCACAGCGTCCAGACCTCAGTTTTCAAGCTGTAATTAGTCCAGAAGGCAACATCATCGTGCCGCAAGTGGGAACGGTGTCATTAAAAGGTTTAACCTTGGAAGAAGCTCAAGAAAAAATTCGCCTGGGCTTGAGTCGCTTTTTTCCAGATCCAATCGTGGTGGTATCCTTGGCAGGAACGCGACCAGTTCAAGTTACTATTAGCGGGGAAATATTTCGACCAGGAATTTATCCAATTAATTCACCAACACCCCGCGTTGCTGATGCTTTGCTAACATCTGGTGGTTCAACTTTGAATGCAGACCTGCGACAGGTGCAAGTACGGCGAAAGTTAATCGATGGTTCTGTGATTTCACAAACTATTGACTTATACGCAGCATTGCAAAATGGCGGTTCAATCCCGAATTTACGCTTACAAGACGGAGATGCAATACTCGTGCCCCGTCGTGAAGTTGGTAATGAGGATGGTTATGACCGCAATTTAGTAGCACGTTCATCCTTGGCCACACCACAGATTAGAGTCCGAGTTTTAAACTACGCTGCGGGTGGTCTTTCCATTCAAGCACTGCCTAACGGCAGTACATTTGTAGATGCTTTGGGAGGTGTAAATCTAGACACTGCTAATCTGAGAGATATCGCTCTGGTTCGCTTTGATTCGGAACGAGGCAAAGCTGTTACCCAAAAACTTGATGCTAAAAAAGCTCTAGGCGGTGATGCATCGCAAAATGTAGCACTTCAAGATAATGATGTTATTGTTGTTGGTCGGAACCTCATTGGTAGAATTACTAATTTCTTGACCACCATTACCCAACCTTTCTTCAATGTTCAATCCTTTCTCCGGTTTTTTGACAACATCGGTGGTGGATCGAATTAGTAACATTAAAAGAAAGATACAACCTCGAAATAGTTTGGAGTGTAGGAAGGCACATCTCTAACTGATATTTGAATTTATTAATGGAAAAATTTTAAAGATATCAACCGATATATACAGTAGGAAGTTGATAGCATACTTGTATCAAAGCCACTATCTTTAGTTTGGTGCTTCCTAAATTTTGAATTTTGAATATTTAAATTTTGAATTGGAGCGAAGCGACCATGACCCCACCAATTGTTAAACGCTATCTTATTGCTTTTGATAAATATAAGTGGATTGGACTAGCTAGTTTTGGTTTAGTTGTCGCCGGATCGACTGTGGTAGCTATGCAACCAGAGCCACCTATTAGCTATATAGCATCTGGGGCACTTACTTATAGTGGACCACCAGTTTCTTTCTCTGCAACTGGTAATGAAATCCAACAGCAAGGAAAGGAACTAAATGAGGAAGTTTTACTATCAAACCAGATAATTGCAAGTGTGGCGGAGAAAGTGGGTGTCAAACCGAAACAACTCGGTGCAAGTCTTGCTCTTGCTCTACCTAAAAAAAATGCTAAGAGTGGAGAATTAGAATCTTCTACCTTTGAACTTAAATATGTAGATAGTGACGCCAAACGAGGCATACAGGTATTGACGGAATTGATGCAAGCAATGATCAAGTTGAGTAGTGACATCAATACTGGGCGCTTACAAGCAATTATTCAAAAGATTAACGATCGCACACCACAAGCTAAACGGGAATTGCAAATTGCTGAAAAGAAGTTGGAACAGTACGATCGCGTCGAGCGAACAGCAATATTAGCAGCAGAGAATGGTAGCTTGTTAAGCGCCATTACTGCCAGCCAAAATCTCCAACGGCAAATTCAATTAACTATTTCTGGGGTTGATGGTCAAGCTCGCAGTTTACAAAATAAGTTAGGCTTAACAGTCGGACAAGCTTATGTTTCTTCTGCTTTGAGTGCCGATCCAATTATTGGTAACTTACGAGCGCAAATTTATCAAAGTGAATCGCAAATCGCCGTACTCAGAAAAGATTTGCGGCCGGAACATCCAACGATGGTGCAGTTAATGCGTCAGAAACAAGCTGCTGAGGAATTACTACAACAACGTGCTGCTGAAGTTTTAGGTGGTGGTGGGACTGCGGCTCCGCTTCAGGGTAGCGTTGCAGGTATTCGCACTCAAAGCAGCTTAGATCCAACACGCCAGCAATTGGCAAACCAAATGGTGTCTTTACAAACTCAAAGGGAGACACTGCAACAACAACTAGCTCAAGAAATCCAACTAGAAGCGCGACTCCGGCGAGAGTATGCTCTAATACCCAATAAGCAATTAGAGCGATCGCGTTTAGAACAGGAGGTTGGACTCAAAAAAGCCATCTATGACCAAATGCAGGTGAAGCTAACAGATGCGAAAACCGCAGAGGCAGAAACGACTAGCAGCCTCAGCGTTGCCAGACGCCCCGCAGTCACTGTCGATGCCAAACCTCCGAAGAGTGTGCCTATTACCCTTGCCGTGGGTGGTTTCTTAGGTGTATTGATTGGTGGCGGAGTGATATTTTTGTTGGGAGCGCTGGAAGGGACTTTCAAAACCAGAGAGGATATTCGCGAGAGCCTCAAGCAACGAGAAGTGGCACTGTTGGGAGAATTGCCTTTAATGCCAGTTGATGATTTGGAGCCAGATGCTGTACCGGTAGTATTTTCCCAAGATTCTCCTTATTTAGAATTTTATGAGAAATTCCGTAGTAATATGCGCCGCATTGGTGGTAAAAACTTAAAGGTAGTATTGATTACTAGCACCAGTAGCCTAGAGGGTAAAACGGCAAGTGCTTATAATTTGGGTGTTGCTTCCGCCCGTGCTGGTAAAAGAACCTTAATTATCGAAACAGATTTGCGATCGCCTTCCCGTTGTACATCGTTAAAAGTAATTCCTGACCCTGAAGCCACTATTGAACCCCTACGTTATTACGCTAATTTGAGTGAATGTATTCGTTTAGTTCCTGATGTTGAAAATTTATACATTCTTCCTAGCCCTGGCCCAGTACGGCAATCCGCTGCTATTCTTGAATCCAGCGAAATGCGGCGGCTGATAGAAGATGTCCGCGAACGTTTTGATTTAGTAATTTTAGATACTAGCCCCCTCAGCATATCCAATGACCCTTTGTTAATTCAACCCTACAGCGATGGGATCGTACTAGTGGCGCGACCAAACTATACGCAGGAGAATATGCTAGGTGAAGCTATCGATCAATTGGTTGAATCTGAACTGGGGTTATTGGGAGCAATTATCAATGGTGCTGATATCATCGTTTCTGCACCTGAAGAAGTTCCAAAATCATCAGCATTTACATCTGAGGTAGAACAGTCAGAAGAAGTTTCAGCGAGTGCCAACAAAAACTAATAGTTTCAAATGTGTAAATTTTAACGCAGACGATCGCATTCGCCTTGGCATTCGCTTTAGCGTCTCTGAAAGAGAATCGTCTCGCAGAGAATTGAAAGGTAGCAATTTTTTTGCTACGAGTTTCAGGAAATGCTGTATTCAGTCGCGCCGAAACAAGCCAAATAAAGGAGCAAGAATTACCCCAAATATAAAACCACCGATGTGCGCCCAATATGCAACCCCACCAGTTTCCACGCTCATGTTAGCGGCTGTTTGCAGGGTAGCAAGACCAGAAATTACATTTTGCACAATGAAAAGTCCAATTATTACTAGTGCTGGCACTCTGATTGTGGTGATGAAAAACCCCAAAAATATTAAAGTCATGACTTGAGCCTGGGGAAAGCGGATAATGTATGCACCCAAAATCCCAGAAATTGCACCACTTGCCCCTAAGGAAGGAATCTCAGAATTCATCCCAATAAACCATTGGCACAAGGCAGCTAAAGCACCACACGCCAAATAAAAAATCAGATATTTGGCATGACCTAAACGATCTTCAATATTGTTGCCAAAAACCCAGAGAAACACCATATTTGAGATTAAGTGCCACCAACCGCCGTGTAAGAATTGCGACGTAAATAACGTTATCCACTCTCCATTCAAATTGGTGGTTAACTCTTGAGGTACTACCGCATACTCACTTAAAAACTGACTCAATTGTGCATGTGACAGGCTCACCTCGTGAATAAAAACTAAAACATTCATGCCAATTAACCCATAGGTGAAATACGGGGTAATTCGCGTCGGATTTTCATCGTAGAGGGGAAACACAGGTGTTTTTCCTAAATTATTGATTAACTGCAATATAGCTTGTAAGGCTAGCAGTTGCGAAGGTTAAGCAATTTCACCTATTAAATCAATCAGTATAATTGAGGGTAAGTGCGATATTATGAAAAATTACTTGTACCAAGATTCTTCCTGGGATTTATCGCTAAATAAACCCAACAGCGGTCCGAGAATTGCCCCAAAGATAAACCCGCCTGCATGGGCCCAGTAGGCAATACCGCCGCTTTCCATACCGATGTTGGTACGTGTTTCGAGGCTAGCAAGTCCGTAGAAGGCTTGTTCGAGAAACCAGAATCCTAAAAAGAAATATGCGGGGACACGGAAAGTTGGGAAGAAAAACCCTAAAGGTACAACGCCAAGAACTTCGGCGTTGGGAAAGCGGAGAATGTATGCACCCATGACACCTGCGATCGCACCACTTGCACCTAAAGAAGGAATGCTAGAATCTTGAGCGAAGAACCACTGGGTCAAGGATGCCAAAACACCACAAGATAAATAGAACAGCAAATATTTGGCATGACCTAACTTATCTTCAACGTTGTTGCCAAAAATCCAAAGAAACAACATATTACCTGCTAAATGCAAGAAACCACCATGTAAAAATTGTGAGGTAATTAAAGTTGCCCACTCTGGTACTGGTTGATGTAGAGAGACGCCCGCAAAGCTTAAAGTCAGTTCTCGTGGAACTACAGCCGCAAGGTGTAAAAACCCATTTAATGCTCGTGGGGGAAGATTTGCTTCATAAAGAAAAGCCAGGACGTTGGCAGCAATCAGTCCATAAGTCACATAAGGGGTGATTTTTGTCGGATTATTATCTCTAATGGGAACCACGAGCGTTTTTTCCTGATTTTAAGATATCAGTTACACAATACTGAATAATTTAAGTAGTTTCTTCTACCCCGTGGATGGATCTCGCTTTGAGATTTAAGATTGATAATAAGACTTAGGCGAAGGAAACTGCACTCCTTGAATACCGATATCAAGATTGATTAACAAAATTCCAAGCAATACCAATTAATCCAAAAAGTCTGTGAAGCAGTAGTTATGTAATAAATTTCCACGTAGAGAAGAAAGCAGCTTGACCGTAGTGCTGATTTTGCTCATCTAAAACGTTCCATAGAATAGTATCTTCTATGTAAAAACGTTTACCATTACTAGAAGTGCGGATACCGGAATAGTTGGTGATAAAGCCTTTAGTTGTTGCTTCTGCTAAGAGGCGATCGCGTTCTTCCTGCACTACCTCTTCAGCCGATTTCCGAGAAGGCATTTTGGTAAATTCTTCCCAAGAAAGTTCCCATAGTTCCAACGCTTTGCGATTACCATAGTTAAAAATTGGGTCTGACTCGGTGCCGTGAGAAACTAAGACGAAAGGCGCTTCAAATAGGGCCTGTGCTTTTTCAAGTGGTGAACCATTGGCATCCAGCAAAGAATTTCCCATCCAATGCTGAAAACTATTTATTAGATATTGGCTGTGGAGAATAATGGCCTTTTGCTGCCAAGGAAACTCAATCGCGCTGGTCATAGAAAAATAGAAATATATTTAGTATGACAAAAGTTGACTCATTTTAGGGGTTGACTAGTTCTCCCCAAGCCTGAAAATATTCTATTTAATGCATATTAGCTAGCCAAACTCATGTTTTTTTCAAATTCTCTGGAAAATCAACTCCAGCGCTGGAACGAAACCACTCGCAATCAGCCGAAAAATCCCAATGCTTACATTCGCCGAGGCATGGTTAACTTTCAACTAGCCAAGATTGATGAATCTATTCAAGATTTTGATATGGCAGAGCAATTAGATGCCCGTATTAAACCGTACCTCTGGCAACGGGGATTATCGTACTATTATGCAGAAAGATTTGTTGAGGGCGCTGAACAATTTGAAATAGATTTGACAGTGAATGCTCAAGATGTAGAAGAAACAGTATGGCGATATCTCTGCATAGCTCGTTCGTTAGGTGTTGAAGAGGCGCGTACTTCTTTACTAACTGTGAAAAATGACCCTCGACGTATTATGCAGCGCGTATATGATTTGTATGCAGAAAATTGTACGCCAGATGATGTTTTAATTGTTGGTCAATCAGAAGGTATAAAGGGGAATTTTTACAGTCATCTTTACTTGGGATTATATTACGAAGCTCAAAATAATCTTGATTTAGCTCAGGAGTATATAGTGAAAGCTGCTGATAATTACAAAATTGATGATTATATGTGGTATTTAGCACAGGTACATAAGAAATTGCGAGGATGAAGTTTGATTTGCTCAATAGTAAATAAATTTAAGCTTTATAGAAATGGAAAGGTACAAAACCTTTAATAAAAAGGTTATTTATCTAATTAGAAGCTTGCTTTTAGTATATCCAAATTTACTGTTTTTTTATCGGAAGCGTTTGCATCTCTTCCGATAAATACTGAACCACATATTTAATTTTGCAGATTCAGAACTGCTTTCAGAACTTCTTCGTTTGTAAAATAGTGATCGTGAGATTCACCAGTAAGCTGCTTCCATAGAGAAAAGGATGTTCGGGTTTCTCTCTGCTGTATTCTCTCAGAACTAGATTTTTTGGGAATAGGTGTTTTTGTACACAACCAATCTTGATCTGAATAAAAATCAATCCAAGCTTCTATCTTTTCGTTGTTAAGACATTTGCTAATTTCCTTTTCCAGTTGTCTGGATTTGCATGATATAAATTTTAGACAACCCCCCATAGATATATATCTAACTCTACGATCCTCTTGATAATCCGCAAGTACATCAGTTGCGATAACAACACCAAAACTATGGGCTAAAATAGTTACTTTATCGTAAAGCCCTGTCTCTAGAACAGCATTTAATTTATCTGTAACCTGCTTTCGGATCTTTGCCTTCAATATCTTACCTTCAGAGTTCTCTTCCAAATATCGTGTAGAAAAATCTGCAACATCAGCAATTAGGTTGATTGGCACAAAGCTGAAGATGCCACTTACAATTAACCAGACCGACCAATTAGTCATCTGCTTTCCAAAAGAACTGATTGGCTTTGACCAATCTTCAGGAATGGGAAATCCTAAAAAGCTTGGCTCTTGTCCTAGTGCTACAAATGCAAGTCCAACAATTCCATAAAACCAAAAAATCCACAATACTAAGGATGTTCCCAAACCTATTAGTAGAGGAGGAGAGTTTCTCAGTGCAAGTAAATTCTTTGTAAAGAACCAATAGAATAATATATATATCCCGCGAAACACTTGGGTTTTTAAATTGCTACCACTTAGCGGTTTACTAAATAAGTCATTCCAATAAGCATCATAAACATCAATTTCTCTAGAGATATTTTTACCTAAATCTAACTTGAATTTTTTTCCAATATGTCCTGTTATCTTTTCCTCTCCTATTTCTTGAATTCTGGGGAACTCCAAAACCTCTGTAAGACCAATGGATAAACAATCAATAAAGTGATTTCTATCTCTGCCAAGATAAAAACCATGAACAAAAATAATAGCTTCTCGTTGGGATGCCATCTGCGATGCAACTCATAGTAACAAAAGACTCTATTTTATGATATGAAAGAGCCTTTTGTAGTTCAGTACACTACTGATTGCATTTTTACTAACTAACGTTATACTAAAAGTTTGCACATCCACTGAATTGCTACCCTGACTAAGCACTAATGCTCTAGTATTTTATGTTGCAGATGCTTGTTGGCGATGTCTACGACGGGCTACGCCTACGCACATTCTGTAAGAATCGCTATTGTAGGCGATTATTCTTGTTAGAAGTGTGAAATCAGTTAGGTCAATTTTCGATTGCTTCAGTTTCAAACTGCACTTGTCGATACAAAGGGGCGATCGCAATTTCTACATCCACCGATTCCAGCCGTAATATATCGCCCAAATTATACTCAGACAGCACCCATTTACCCTGTTCGTTGCGCCAAAACACTTCTACAACTGGTTGAGCTACTTGTACTAAGACATATTCTTGCAAGGTTGGAGATTGGCGATATTTGGCAAACTTTTTCCCCCTATCGGCTGCTTCTGTTGAAGGTGATAGCACTTCGATAATTAAGCAGGGAAATTGTACTAATTGTGGATCGGTATCTCGCTCATCGCAAGTCACCACCACATCTGGATAAAAATACTTTTGCCCCGGTTCTACCTGAACCTTCACATCTACAATGTATACTTCGCAGGTGCGGTTAACTAGGGCATCATCTAGAAGCTTAAAGAAATTTGCAGAAATCCGATTATGGTTGCGTGTAGCACCACTCATCATCACAACTTCGCCATCCCAATACTCGTAGCGTTCCTCTTGGGTAGGTTCCCAAACCAGATATTCTTCTGCACTCATCAAAATGTTGTCGGGTAAAGCAACCATCGGCGCGATCTCTTAATGATTCACTTTATTTAGGATAGCGAAAAATGAGTGTTCTCTTTTGGCATGACTATTCCCACATCCTCTAAACAGAATAAGCATCGAATTTTTTATACCTGCTAATAATAATTTTTAGATGTGTAAGCAAATTAGGCGATCGCCTATCCTGTAACCGAGACTTCTAGTAGTTTAGGGAGTAATAAATTAGACTTAACAAACTTTAGGGGAATATTGGTCAGCATAAGAATTCACGTTAACGTCCCAACATTTTATCCCGCAGATGTTTAATGCGATCGCGCAATTTACCCGCCTCTTCAAATTCCAGTTTCTTTGCTGCCTCTTTCATCTGCGCTTCTAACAGAGTAATCAACCCTGGAATCTGTTCTAATGGCAGTTCATCCAGATGTTCATCTACAACTTTCAAGTCAGTTGCATTCAACCGCCGAGATACATCTAAAAAAGCCAAAATTGCATTACTTGATTTTTTTACAATTGGTTGCGGTGTAATTCCATGCAGTCGATTATGTGCTGTTTGAATCCCACGCCGCCTATCTGTTTCATCAATAGCTTTAATCATGCTACCTGTCATGTTATCGGCATACAAAATCGCTTGTCCCTGGACGTGACGCGCAGCTCTACCAATAGTTTGAATTAAGGAACGCTCGGTTCGCAAGAAACCTTCTTTATCTGCATCCATAATTGCTACTAAGGAAACTTCGGGTAAATCCAAACCTTCCCGCAGCAAGTTCACACCAACTAAAACATCAAATTTACCTTCGCGCAAATTCTGCAAAATCTCAATGCGCTCAATAGAAGTAATCTCGGAATGTAAATACCGTACCCTGATACCGTGGTCTTGCAAATATTCGGTTAAATCTTCCGCCATCCGCTTGGTTAATGTGGTAATTAACACTCGCTCATGGCGATCGGCTCTATCTTTAATTTCACCTAACAAATCATCAATTTGTCCTTCTGTGGGACGCACGGAAATTTCTGGATCGACCACCCCTGTTGGTCGAATCACTTGCTCAATTACATGGTCTTCAGAAACTTCTATTTCCCAATTTCCGGGAGTTGCTGAAACAAAAATACACTGATTCACCTTTTGCCAAAATTCCTCGGCTTTCAAAGGACGGTTATCAGCAGCGCTAGGAAGCCGAAATCCATGTTCAATTAAAACTTTTTTTCTCGCTTGATCGCCGTTATACATCCCGCGAATTTGGGGTACAGTAACGTGAGATTCATCAATAATTAATAGCCAATCCTTAGGAAAATAATCAATTAAACATTCTGGTGGATCTCCAGCTTGTCTTCCTGCTAAGTGACGGGAATAGTTCTCGACACCGTTGCAGTAACCTACCTCGCGCAGCATTTCTAGGTCATAGCGTGTACGTTGATCTATGCGTTGCGCTTCTAATAATTTGCCAGCTTGTTCTAAGTCTAGTTTTTGCTGTTTTAACTCGGCTGCAATGTCATGACAAGCTACTTCTAATCGTTCTTCTGGGGTGACAAAGTGACGTGCAGGGTAGATATTTACCGCTTCCAAGCTTTTGAGAATTTCACCTGTCACTGGGTCAATATAGCGAATCGCATCTATTTCATCACCAAAGAATTCGACGCGAATAATTCGGTCTTCATAAGCTGGGCCAATTTCTAACACATCACCCCGGACGCGAAATTTCCCTCGGCCCATTTCGATGTCGTTGCGGCTATATTGAACATTTGCCAAATCTCGTAAAATTTGGCGTTGATTTACTTCCATACCTATCTGAAGGGGGATGGCAGCTTTCAGATATTCCGCTGGCATTCCCAAACCGTAGATGCAACTGATGGAAGCAACGACAATGACATCACGACGTTCAAACAGCGATCGCGTCGCTGAATGCCGCAACATATCTATTTCATCATTAATCGCTGCCGTTTTTTCAATATAAGTATCGGTGACGGGAATATACGCTTCTGGCTGATAGTAATCGTAGTAACTGACAAAATATTCGACTGCGTTGTTGGGGAAAAAATCCCGCAACTCGTTACAAAGCTGTGCAGCCAGGGTTTTGTTATGCGCCAGAACTAAAGTAGGCTTGCCAATTTTTTCTATAACTGCTGCTACCGAAAATGTCTTACCAGTTCCAGTGGCTCCTAGTAAAGTTTGGTAACGATTGCCTGATTGGATACTAGTAGTTAGCTGTGCGATCGCTTGTGGTTGATCGCCTGTGGGACTAAAGGGAGCTTGAAGACAAAATTCTGTCATACAGTTTTGCTGTAAATACCCTATCTCATGGTGAGGATTCCGCTCTGTATCTATTGTAGCTGGCTTATTAGAGCAAATAAATAGTAATAATTATTTACAAAATTTATTGCTTTAAAGTTACTTATGTATTAGTTTTAAAAATTCTTATATCTATATGAGGTTTTTTAAGGTTAAACTCTAAGGTATATGGAAAAAAATTTCATCTTTCCTTAACTATTGTAAAATTCAGTTAACAAACTAGAGGTGTTCGTTTATGACTATTAGCAACACTGGCAAAGCAACCAGTTCTCGGCAGAAGTATGCCAAGTCTACAGAGCAAGTTGAAAATCAACAAGACCAGAGCTTGAATGCAGATAAAGCCGAGGAAGTTAATGAACTGCCAGTAGGAGCTTCTGGAACACTCGCCATTTCTGGAATTCGTCCCATAGGCGCTAGCGACTTAGAAGTTGCTGAACACCTTTCAATTTCTGGGGTGCGTCCCGTTAGCACCAGTACGTTAGAAGTAGTTGAAACCTATAACTCAATGGGTATTCGTCCAATTGGCGCTAATACATTCCAAGTCGTTGAAAGTATCAACCTCTCTGGGATTCGTCCAATTTCCTCAAGTTCATTGGCAATTTCTGACAGTTATTCCACCTTCGGGAATCGTCCCATAGCACCAAATGAGATTGACAATTCTGAAAGCCTAATGGGTTTTCTAGATTAGACAAAAAACATCCCCATAACTTTATTAACCCATTTTCTACAAGAAACTGGGTTTTTTATTTAAAAAGTAGATATTACCATCTTTACACTTTTTTCTATGTCTTTTAGCATAGGTAACTAAACTCGCCTGATTTTAATTTACATTAAGTCAACAGCCAGGATGCTTGGTACAATTAGTTTTCTTAATTTTGAGTTTTGAGTTTTTAATTTTTAATTGTTTAATATGCCTTGTGGTAGAAGGCTTTAGCAAAAACTTTAAGTTACTGTGTAAAGGTAATAACAAAGAGTTTCAAAGTTAGTTTGTTTCTAGCTTTGAAATGAGTTTTTAATTTAATCAGGAGTATCAAAATGAGCATAGAAGATCGCGCAAAGGCTGCTGCTAAAAATGTTGAAGGTAAAGCCCAAGAAGCTTTAGGAAACGTCACTGGAGATCCAGAAGATAAAGCCAAAGGTAAAGCAAAGCAAGCCGAAAGCGAAGTACGTCATGGAATTGAAGACGTGAAAGATAATGTCAAGAAAAATATTGACTAGTAATTCATAATTTTTTTGCAGAAACTCTAGGGATATAAATGGGGTGGATTCCATTTTTGCAAGGAAAATTAAGAAATGCTAAATCTTCAATGCTATGTACCTTTATTCTGTTCTTAGCAAACGTTGAAAGATAAAGGGTTAGCTTGATTGACAGAAATTTTATAGAGACGTAATTAATTACGTCTCTATATTTATGCTTAATTTATTCTTATAATTATTAGAAAGCAATACAGTTCAGACAAGCCCAAAAACCTGATGTAGAGACGCGATTTATCGTGTCTTTAAAGACCAATCACCCTTAACTAAACCCGATCGTATTCTAAAGTTAGAACTTACGCACTCAGATACCCCAACTTTCTTTAAAGTAATTTTCTGCTGGCAATCTATGGAGTATGGTTTGATTGCTGACAATTCTGACTCATTTTCTCTGTATAGTACATTTGATTATCTCTCACTCAACTAAAAACCGCTAATATTCTGTTTAATCTCTGCTGCTGCACCAATACCTACCTTTTGAATGGCAATGTCTACGACGAGCCTAGCTAAGGTAAATTTGCCCAATCTGAACAATCATTTCAAATCTCAAAAATTGTAGTAATATACCACAGGCATTAACTATCTTCAGCTACATCTGATTGTTAGCGCTTTTAAATTCACAATCGATGAGAATATACCGTGAACCTAACTCTTTATTTCCTCCGTCACGGACAGACAGAATGCAGCCGCAATAATTCCTTTTGCGGTTCTATAAACTCAGAACTCACTCCAGAAGGGTTGGAGATGGCAAAGGCTTTTGCTGAGGCATATAGTTCTATGGATTGGAAAGCAATATTTTGTAGTCCAATGCAGCGAACTGTATTGACAGCAAAACCGTTGTATGAAGCAATAGGAATAGAACCACAACTCAGAGATGGTTTGAAGGAAATCAACTATGGCTTGTGGGAAGGAAAAACTCCAGAAGTAATTACGCGTGAATATCACGATGATTATATTCGCTGGTCAGCAGATCCCGCTTGGAATGCGCCTAATGGTGGAGAAATGGCGGTTACAATTGCTTATCGTGCCTTGCAGGTAATTGAAGAAATCAAGCAAAATTACACTAGTGGTAATGTGTTAGTGGTTTCACACAAGGCAACTATCAGAATTATTCTGTGTAGTTTACTAGGGGTTGATGTGGGACGCTTCCGTTTTCGTTTGGGATGCCCTGTTGCTTCGGTCAGTATTGTAGAATTTACCTCACATGGCCCGTTATTAAAGGTTTTGGCAGATCATAGTCATTTGGATGAACGTTTGCGAAATTTACCAGGAACGTGAGGGAGTTAGGAGTTATTATTTTTCCCTTGTTCTTGCTGACTTTCTGGCTCAGTGTATTTGCAGAGAACGTTTATTCCAATTTTGATAATATATAACACCACAATTGTTGTGATTAATACCAATTTCAGAAAAAAATAAAACAGATGCGTAGGTTGGGGAGCCACTCATGTGGGCGGGTTTCCCGACTTGAGTGAAGTGGCGTTTGAACGCAGTTAAACCCAACAATTACAATACTTTGAGGTGTTGGTTCGAGGGACGAAACCCAACCTACATTCTATTTACTAGAATCTATATCTCTTAGAGGTTGTTTGAAAAGTGGTTGACTGTGATTTTAAGCACTAACTGATCCCCCCTAGCCCCCCTTTTTAAGGGGGGAACCGGAATCAAAGTCTCCCTTTTTAAAGGGAGCCAGTGCGGTCTTGGGGGTTTCCCCCATGAGCAACTGGCGTGGATTTAGGGGGATCTAGAACGTTTTGCTACCAAGAAGAGGAATTTTCAAACAACGTCCTAGAAAATTACCTAGAGAGAATTTATTAGTTCTTGAATCAACGATCGCAGTTATAAGTGAATGTCTTGTCGTCACCAACATTACAACATTAAGCCTTAAGGTTACGACATTAAGACTTAACGTTACGACATTAAGGCTTAACGTTACAACATTAATCACCAGCATTATAAGATTAAGGCTTAAGGTTACGACATTAAGCCTTAACATTACAACTTTTTGACAAAAGCTTATGCGATCGCTCTTTAGGGAAGTGCGCTCTGTGCGATCGCAACCAATGTTATACTAAGCTTTTAATTCAGTACAGATACAGCGATAATTTACTCAAATCATCACCGAGTTATTTCATGCTGCCAGTTATTGAAACTATTGTCTTACGTCAAATGGCTTCGGGCGATCGCCTCTACTTACAACTATACAAATTCATCGGCGCTCAACCTGGTAAAAAGGTTTACATTCAATCTAATCTACACGGTGCAGAAATTGCTGGTAATGCCGCTATTCACCAGCTAATTGAGTTTTTATTAACAGTAAATGATACAGATTTAGCTGGAGAAATTTGGCTAGTTCCCGTTTGTAATCCAATGGGGACAAATGAACGCGCTCATCATTTTTCTCCTGGACGTTACTGCGTTTACGAAGCTAAAGACTGGAATCGCATATTTTGGGACTACGAGAAAGAAGCTGATGATTTAGTCGCTTTTGCTAAATCTCAACTTCATAGCGATCTAGAGGTCGTTCGACAAAATTATCTAACTATAATTAAGCAGCAATTTGCAAAAATTTTAGAGAAAATTAATTCTTCTGGTGGTGTTCCTTACACTGAGCTTTTTGGTTACAAACTACAAAACTTGAGTTTAGATGCAGACTATTTAATTGATTTACATAGTTCTACCAATCAAGCATTAGACTACGTTTATTACTTTCAAAATCGAGAAGACAGTGCCAAATACTTCTTACTCGATTTCGGAATCTTGCTTAATAAATATGATGGTGATGCTTTTGATGAAGCTTTTATCAAACCTTGGTTAGCACTAGAAGCTTGTTTTAAAGATTTGGGTAGAGATATCAAGTTTGATGTGGAAGCTTGGACACTGGAATTAGGAGCAGGAATGCAAATGAACCCTGATTCAGTCGCTAAAGGTGTACGAGGTGTAAAAAGTTATTTAGCACAAAAAGGTATACTGCAAATTACTGATTTATCAGACAATACAAAAACCCATGAAATGACTTTTGCATCTAGCAGCAACCGGAAAAAATATTATGCGATCGCAGGTGGGATGATTCAATCTAGAATAGCATTAGGCACTTCAGTAAAAGCTGGAGACAAACTCTATCAAATTCTCAGTTTTAATAAAGAAGGTAAGTTACCTAGTGTAATTGATGTCTGCGCTCAACAAGATGGATTAGTTTATGATGTTGCAACCAATCAAGCTGTGAATGAAGGCGAGTTTGTATTAGGAGTTATTAATTAGGGCATGGGGTATTGGGCATAGATATTCATGTAATTGTCATCACATACTAAACATGAAATTTTTTTTCCCTAAATCATCACAAAGACGCGATAAATCGCCGTCTCTACAAAAAACTAATTATTGTAGAGACGGCGATTCATCGCGTCTCTTGCCTTAACCGAACAGTATTGAGTTTAGTCTCCTAAATAAATACTCATACCACGAGCGGTTTTAACTAAAGTCCCATTGGGATCGACAGCGCTATATTGAGCGATCGCTTCTGTAATTGGTACACTTAATACTTGGCGATTTTGCCAAGTCACCATGCGATCGTATTTATCTTCGGCAATCAGATTAACTGCTGCTACGCCAAAGGCGGTTGCAACTAATCTATCTAGTGGTGAAGCAGTTCCACCCCGTTGAATGTGTCCTAAAACTGTGACTCGCGTTTCTACACCGATGTGCTGAATAATTTCATCGGCTAAATATTCGCCAATTCCACCGTATCGAGATTGACCTAAGCGATTGGTAATCGTCACATTTTCGCCATCTTGAGTACGAACGGCTTCAGAAACAATAATCAAACAATAGTTTTTGCCTTTCTCTTGGCGTTCTTTGATTTTGTGGCAAATGTGTTCAACTGTATAAGGTATTTCGGGAATTAAAATTACATTTGCTCCCCCCGCAATTCCCGCAGCTATTGCTATGTGTCCAGCATCACGACCCATTACTTCCAAAATCATGACTCGGCTATGACTTGCAGCAGTAAAATGTAACCTATCTAATGCTTCCGTGGCAATATTTACTGCTGTATCAAAACCGATGGCATGTTCGGTTACGCCAATATCGTTATCAATGGTTTTGGGAATTCCTACTAAATTAATACCACCTTTTTGAGCGAGGCGACGCAAAATTGCCAAGCTACCATCGCCACCAACACCAATCAAAGCGTCTAAACCTAGTTCATGATAACCTGCAATAATCTCTTCAGAGCGATCGCACAAACTTCCATCCGCCATTGGAAAAGCAAAAGGGTCGCCTTTATTGGTCGTCCCCAACATTGTGCCACCCGCAGTTAACAACGAGTCAACTTGATCGACTTCCAGCTTGGTGAATTGTGGCGGACGCGCCATTAATCCTAGAGTCGCTTGACGGATTCCCAAAACCTCCCAGCCGTAAGTATTTACAGCACAATTTACTACAGCCCTAATCACAGCATTTAAGCCAGAACAATCACCTCCACTCGTCAGAATTCCTATGCGTTTGGGTTCTCCCACATTTTTTATTGACATTTTGATCCAAATGTATATATTAATTAGTCGATGAAACTTAAGCCAAAGTTAGTATTAGATTAAACTTAAGCAAAAGTCTTCCCTATTAATGCCAAAGTAATTTTATGTTTCTTTTGTATCTAAAAACAAAACAAAGTCTAAAAGTTCAGCAACTCTTGAGCCAGAAGTCATAATTTATGTGGGTTTAGTACGATCGCCGATGAAATGAGGTAAACTTAGAGTTTAATTTTTTTAATATTCTGACTACTGAATTCTGACTCCTGAATACTACAACTAAGGTTATCTCAGCTGTAAAATATAAGTGTAGAGTCGGTAGTAGATTAAACCTCGGCAAAAGCAATCCCTAAAAATGCCAGGGTAATTTTATGCCTATTTTGTGTCTAAGAAAAAACCAAGTTATCCCAGCTATAAAATATGAGGGTGGAGCCAAAGGTGACTAGTATTGAAAATTACAACTTCTCTTTTTCAGGAGAAGTAGCAATTCCCCAGGCTCCTCCTGAGTTTAAGTCAGGTTTTATCGGCATTGTTGGTCGTCCCAATGTCGGTAAATCTACTTTGATGAATCAGTTAGTAGGACAGAAAATTGCCATTACATCACCAGTAGCACAAACAACACGTAACCGTTTGCGCGGTGTATTAACTACACCAGAAGCGCAGTTAATATTTGTAGATACGCCAGGAATTCATAAGCCCCATCATCAATTGGGCGAAGTCTTGGTGCAAAATGCCAAAATTGCCATTGAATCGGTGGATGTAGTGTTATTTGTGGTAGATGGAGCGGTGGCTTGTGGATCGGGCGATCGCTATATTGCTGAATTGCTCAGTCGCAGCAAAACACCAGTAATTCTGGGTGTGAATAAAACCGATCAACAACCGGCTGATTCGCAGTTTCTAGATGATAGTTACGCTCAGATGGCCCAGTCTCATGAATGGGAAATCGTGAAATTTTCTGCCAAGACTAGTACCGGATTACCACAACTTCAAGAATTATTAATTGAGCATTTAGAAATTGGGCCATTATATTATCCTCCAGACTTGGTAACTGACCAGCCAGAACGCTTTATTATGGGTGAATTAATCCGAGAACAAATTTTATTGTTGACTCGTGAAGAAGTACCCCATTCAGTTGCGATCGCCATTGATTTAGTAGAAGAAACTCCTAGCATTACCCGTGTACTTGCTACCATCAACGTCGAGCGTGATTCCCAAAAAGGCATACTCATCGGCAAAGGTGGAGCAATGCTCAAAGCAATTGGTAGTGAAGCCCGCGAACAAATCCAAAAATTAATCGCTGGCAAAGTTTATCTCGAATTGTTTGTGAAAGTCCAGCCAAAATGGCGACAGTCGCGGATTAGTTTAGCAGAGTTAGGCTATCGGGTGGAAGAATAATTAATTGGTCATTTGTCATTAGTCACTGGTCATTAGTCATTGGCAAGCAGAAAAAGCAAAGGACAAAGGACTAATGACTAATGACTAATGACAAAGGACAAATGACTCTTAATTAATAAAAATGTCTTTAGATACTCACTATCCCTTAAATTTACCCGTCAATGCTCCGCCCTTGCGCGTGTTAATTGTCGAGGACGATCCGATGATGCAACTGGGATTAGAGCAATCATTAATGGCTCATCCTCAGTTGGAGATTGTTGGACAAGCTGAAGATGGTTATCTGGGAGTTCAAGCCGCACTGCAACTGAAACCTGATTTGGTGGTTATGGATATTGGGTTGCCGCGATTGGATGGCATTGCTGCGACACAGCAAATTAAGGCGGCATTGCCAGCAACTCATGTAGTAATGCTGACATCTCATCAAACGGAAACAGAAATTATTGCAGCCCTATCTAGCGGTGCAGATGCATATTGTATTAAAGGTGCAAGTGTGGAACGATTGTTAAGTGCGATCGCAGCCGCAGTTGATGGCGCAGCCTATCTCGATCCCCAAATTGCACGGCGAGTAATTGATAATCTCAAACCGCCTTCACCCACCACAAACAACGCCAACTTATCTGGACGCGAGTTAGAAGTGTTAAAGCTGATGGTAGACGGGTTGAGTAATCCCGAAATTGCCGAAAAACTCTATCTCAGTCCCAACACCATCAAAACTCACGTCCGGGGAATTATGAATAAATTAGCAGTGGACGATCGCGTGCAAGCAGCAGTTGTGGCACTGCGTTCCGGGTTGGTTTAGAAAACAAATGCAACCCAATCCCCAATCCCTAATCCCCAGTCCCTTTTACTCCCATTTACAAGTAGAGGCGTACATATATATGTACGCCTCTAGAGCCAATTTATTTGTTGACGATTTTCTGGAAAAATAGTCTACCTCAATGCATTTTAGTTAAAAGAGTGTGAGAATTGATTAGGGTCAATATTAGCAGGAAATAACAAAATTTCCTTGCCTTCTAAACTTGCTTTTTGGTGAAGCAAAATTGCCTTTTCCAAAGAACAATATTTAATTGGAACCCATCTGTCGCTATAAAAGTAGACAGTTACTCGGCTCATTGCATACTCTTTCAACGGCAGTGGAAGAGACCAGGACGAGTCCAGAGTTTGAACCTTACCTGTTGAGTCCATGCTTTGAACCTCAGTTATTAAGTATATTTACTTTCACTGATTGCAATGATTTAAAGGAACTATCATAAGTAATAACAATCTGTCTTAAAACTACATCTTTAGATAAAAGTTAGAATAATTAAAATTGATCTCACGACCTTGGCGCTAAATGCGATCGCTACTTCTGCTATCTCATCAGCAGTCATTACTCAGATCGCCATTGTAAGAATAAGTAGGGATTTCATAGAAGAGTGCGATCGCATAACCTAGTTTTTTGACAGCTATTTTCAGCAAAAAAGCTGTAAGCTTTATGCATCTAACTCTTAATGAATGTCCACTCTAGTACCTTAATCGGGGCTTTTTGTAGTGCTTGAGTTAATTCGGCGCTGCTCTGAAATTTTACCTGAGAGAGGTCGCAAGCTTCGATGCTAACCGTGAATTTATGCTCTTGGAAGGGCCAGGGTTTGACAACAACCAACTGATCGCTGCGCTGCATGATGTCATAGCGCTCACCTTCAGGGCCCTTGCTAATTTCTAAAAACCGCTCATCGTCAGGTAGTTCTTGCTGACAGAGAATAAGCGAAAGGCGATCGCACCATTGCATAAATGCATAGGCTGCATCAACTTCCTCCTTTTTGATGCCCAATTCTTTGCGCCAACGTTGCTGGTTTTGAAGTTGCTCGTCTAAAAGTTTGTCTAATTTTGAAGACTTACCGCGGCTTGACTCATTTAAACGGCTGATGTGCATGGAAATTAATAGAGCTACCCATCGTCCACGGTAAAGAGCATTCTTTGCCAAATTAGCCAATTTATCGACACCTGCATCTAAATCGGCATTTGTGGAGAGCATGAAGTCCTTTGGCGCACCCGCTTGAGTTAGAATATCTTCTTCCCACTCTTTTTCTAGATCGTCGTGATGAGAAATTGCAGCTATTGTTTCATATACCCTTGCTGGAGCATCTTTGCGTCGCCATTGTCCTGCTAGTTCAGCTGCTAATAAAGCATGGGCACGATGATAAATGACTTCCCAACCATTTGGCGTAGCGTTGACAATCACAAGTGAATCTCCTAATTCTGAGTTTTGATTTTGAGTTGAATTAATTTCTGAAGTCAGAAATATCGCAGTAGAAATTAAAAGGGGCGCAAGAAATTGCGCCCCGACAACAGGCGCCGCTAAAATACATGAAAATTGCTGTAAATAAAAATCCCGACCTCTTAGAAAAGTCGGGATTTTTTTTGCTCACTCAATGTAGCTAAACAGCCCAACATTTTATAAACAAGGTAGGCTATTTGCCTACCATATTATTGGGAGTTGTTCAGAATCTGCCAAAAACTCTTTCACTCAAAATAAATCTATATTCTGACTGCAATCTATGCAATTAAGAGTGGCTTTCTAGCGGATTAGCAACGTATTTGAATGTTGGCTCAGAATTCCAAGGGCCGCGCTCATCCTTACCATCTCCGTTTGTAGATAGATTGTAGTAGAGAGCGACCGTTTCATCTGGCTTAATATTACCAAAGAAAGGATCTGTCAACTTACCTAGTGAATCTAGAGCTTTCATAAACATCTGAGTATGAGAAATTTCTCGTGTTAACAGATGGACTAAAGTCTCTTGGGTTCCTTTGTCGGTTGCCAACTTAATCAATTCTTCGTAAGTTTGACGAGCGCCAGCTTCAGCTGCAACGTTAGCTCTTAAATCACGTACTACATCTCCACCCTCATTCAAGTAACTTGCAGTCCAAGCATTACCTTGGCTATCTAGAAAATGAGGTCCCATTCCTCGGACTGCAAAAAGAGTACTCTTGTAAGCCTCTGTTTGATCTACATTTTTAGTATGAGCCTCAATGAGTTTCCCAACCATTTCTAAATGGCTGAATTCCTCAATGGCAATGTCTTGGAGCATGTCTTTAATGCCAGCATTTTCGACATGGAATGATTGAACCCAATATTGAAGTGCTGCACTAAGTTCTCCAGTAGCTCCGCCAAACTGCTCTAAAAGCAACTGAGCAAAACGAGGGTTTGGTTCACTAACGTTAACTGCGTGAATAGGCTCTTTTTTGTGAAAAAACATAGATTTACACTTCCCAAAATTTGGTGTTACACAATGAATCAACTTATCTTTTAGTCTTTTTCCAGATAGAGCTAATTTGATGTTTTATAGCTTCTTCAACTGGTGAACTAGAAGACGGAATAAAATAGAGTAGTTATCTCAAGGTTGATAACTGCCAATCAGCGGTTATACATTGCTGCTTCTTCTGATTAATCCCTACAGATAAATAGCAACAATTGCACCAAGCACAGCCACTAAAATACCAGGAGGAGTTAAATCAGCGCCAGCCGCAGTAATTTGCAGAGTTCCTGTTCTTAACAAGGTAAATAAACTTCCACCGACGAAAGCACCAATGATACCCAAAATCATTGTGGAGAGAATTCCGCCGCCTTGATAACCAGGATAAATAGCTTTAGCGTAGGCGTAGCCTGCCGTTAGGCATAGCACCTGCCAAAATTCCTAAAACTATCCAAGCAATAATACTCATAACCGCCTCAACAATCTCACTCACTTAATATCTAAGTTATCAACTCTAATTCCAAATTCTTTCTACCAGATGGGGTAAATGCTAAATCCAAAAGTTATACAAAATAATTTATATCCAGATTGTATAGATTGGATGATAATTGGCATATTTTACATCTTAATGTCAAACAAAAGTTTTAGCATATTTAATTTAGATTTTAGTAAAAATATATAATCACAGATATATTTTTTCCTTGCAAACTCAATGTTAATTTCCTAGTCAATCTATTCTTTTTTATCTCTACCCTAAGGCATAAAGTTTGTATCTAACTTTTTGGGGATGTATTAAAAGTATTTGTTCATAAGATTATTGATTATTATCATTATAAATAAATAATTAACCAAGCCTTTTGTACATTTTTTATTTAACAACTTTATTTGAATTTGCCGATGCTTTGGGGAGGGGAAGTTTTGGCTTTAGATAAAACTGGAGTGGAGTGACGCGGATAGTGATTGTAAGCCAGTGGACTTAATACCACGTGGGCATTGCCCATTGGTGTCAACTTAAGCCGAAAACTATATCAGACAGGCGTTTTGCAAATCCCTCACGCCCTCATCCCCTAACCCCTTCTCCCTTGGGAGAAGGGGAATTGAATGTCTAGCTCCCCTCTCACTGATGAGAGAGGGGCTGGGGGTGAGGGCAAAACGTTGTCACCAAGCGGGTTTCATGTTAAATTGACACCAATGGGCATTGCCGTGCCCCTATACCCCGCGACATAATGTTGTACCGCATCTGAATGGGAACCGCTATATAGTCTTAATAATATCCCCTCAACTTTTATTGTTAAATTAGATTGAGGAGATAATATGTGGTAAATATTTGCAAAAGCGATATCAAATAGCGCGGGAGAACTTTGTCTCTCGCGTTCTTGTGTGAGTATCAAATATAACGGCAATATTTCTTACTAATAATCTCCCGATGTCGGTAATCTGGATTTGATTTTTTGATAAACTAACTAGACCATCGGCTTCTAGTGGTTTTAACGCCTCTAGTTCCTCAGAGAAATATTCATCAAAACTGATATGATATTTGTTTTCAATATCTTGCTTATGAAGCTGAAAATGAGACATAATACCCATAATCACATCCCTTCTAATAATATCATTCTGACTGAGTTTGATACCTTTACTAACAGGTAAACTACCTGCTGCCAATGTCTGATAATAATCCTTTAATTCTTTGTGGTTTTGAGCATAAGCATCTTCTAACATACTGATGGATGTGGCTCCAAAACCAAATAATTCTGTCTCGGCGTGGGTAGTGTAGCCCTGAAAATTGCGTTTGAGAGTACCATTACGTTGAGCGATCGCTAGTTCGTCATTAGTTTTAGCAAAGTGATCCATGCCAATAAATAGATATTGGTTATTCGTCAATTCTTCAATGGTCATTTTCAGAATCTCTAACTTTTCCTCTGCTGGAGGTAGCGCCTCTTGAGGAATATTTTTTTGTGTCGGTTTGAGCCACGGCACATAAGCAAAGTTAAAGACAACAATTCGGTCAGGATCTAATTCAATCGTCTTTTTCAGCGTCTCTTGAAATGTCTCACGTGTTTGATAAGGTAAACCATAAATTAAGTCTACGTTCACACTTTCAAACTTAGCTTCTTTGATCCAACTCATGACATCAAAGAGCATTTCTTCTGGCTGGACACGATTGACAGCTACTTGAACTTGGCGATTAAAATCCTGAATGCCAAAACTAATGCGGTTAAATCCAATCTGTCTTAGAAAGAAAATGTAGTTTTTATCGATATAGCGGGGATTAATCTCAATTGAGATTTCTGCTTGGGGATCGATGTTGAAATAGCGATTGATGTTTTTCCATAAAAATTCTACTTGGTGACGCTCCAAGTAATTAGGAGTACCACCTCCCCAATGGATTTGCAACACTTTTCTATCAGAATCGATTAAAGCTGCGGTGTTTTTGATGTCTTGAACCAAAGACTCTACGTAAGGTTTAGCAATATTCTTGTTGTTGGAAATTACTGTGTTACAGCCGCAGAAGTAGCAAGCACTTTGGCAGAAGGGGATATGGAAATACAAAGAAAGAGGGGTTTTGCGTTGATTCGAGGCGGCGATCGCGGCCTTAAAATCAGTTTCAGTGAATGTTTCGCTTAACTCTGTAGCAGGTGGGTAACTGGTATATCTAGGTGCGCGAGTGTCGTACTTTTGAATCAGATCCAGATCGAACTTGACACCAGGTAATAGAAAAACCATTGAGTTGCTTTCCAATGAATGAAGGGAGTAGGTAGAGACGTGATTAATGGGGAGCAGGGGAGCAGGGGAGCAGGGGAGCGGGGGAGCAGAGGAGAAGTTACAGTCAGTTTTTCCCCTCTGCCTCTTGTGCCCAATGACAAATGACAAATGACAAATGACAAAATTAATTAGCCGCAGCTACTTCAGTGCTACCTGAATTCTGAGAACGAGTGAGGCTATTAAAGAGAACTTGACCGAGTGCTTTAATTAAACTTCCCTCTAATTCTTGAGCCATCTTTAAATTGAACCCAAAGGCATTATTGGCTTCTGCAACAATCCGTTCTGCTGTTATATCATCAACGGGTAATGCATTTAATGCCTGACGATACTTATCCTTAAATGCCTTTTTGTCAGGAATTTGCTCAAAGTTATAAAAGGATGTGCCTTCATAGCCAGAAAGCTTCAGGGCTGACTGAGCAACTTTTTGTAGCATTTGACCCCCAGAAAGATCGCCCATGTAGCGAGTGTAGGCATGACCTAGCAATAAGGCTGGTTCACTAGCAGAAATTTCCCGAATGCGGTCAATGTAGCTCTGGGCAGCAGGTGAGGGTGTAACTTGCTCTCTCCAATTATCCCCATAATAGAACACCATGTCTTTTTCGAGTGAGGATTGGCGATTAAGTTCAGGAAAGTAAACCGCACTAATCACAGGATGCTTTACATGGCTCTCTAATGCCGCTTCTAGTTCGCTGTAGACGTAATACAAGTTGCTTAAGAATTTAGCGAAGCAGTCTCTATCCACAACTCCTTGCAAAAAACATTTCATGAATGCCACATTTTCCGCTGATGTGTGGGCTTGTTGAGTTCCAGAGCGGAGTTTGATGGCTAGATTGCTACTCATTGTTGCTTCCTTCATGTTCAAGCGCAAGGTTTTGGGCAGTCACCGACTCACGATGCCTACCACGACCAGCTAAAAAATTGTTATTCTAGGTTTAGAAAGGATCTGCATCACTCTATCCACAACTGCCGATGCAAATCCCAGCTATTTTTATTTCTCCTAAGATTATTTAACTATTCATTCATATATAGCTATTAAGATATTCATATTTATTTATGTTTTTCTGATGCTGATATTCAGGCACATCCTAGTTGACTAGTAACAAAAATGGTTGTGAGATAGGCATTTAAACTCTTCTGAAAGGATGGGCGATCGGCGCTGAACTCGTGACTTATGGTCGTAAGTGTGCAGCTTGCAGAAATAAAACTTGGGCGTTGCATATTTGCGGGATGATTTTGCTAGTTTTGTGGGATGGGCATCTTGCCCGTCCCTTGTATTTCAGGGCGCTCGTGTCGCCCACGCTACAAGAATCATCCCTTGATTCAGCAACGTATTTTAGTGCTATTGAAGGAAAAATTTAACTTAATCTTATCCTTGTTTTGATTTGTTCTTAGTTGTACTAAAACTTTTAATACAATATATTCTATTTAATTAGTAGTAAATCTTCTATAAAAATCCAATTTAATTTTTGAAAAGCTTGCCTGCTATAGCTTTGAGTGATGTAAACCAGAGCTTCAGTATACTTAAGAAGATTAATACCGGATTCTTAAGAGTTCTATGTGATATTCTCAAAACAGATTTAAGGATTCAGCTGACCGTTTGGTATGGCCCTCACTAAATCAGGATAAACTCTATGTATAGATTCCAGATCAGTGCATACACTCAAACGGGCGAATCCATTGGTCTGGTGGGTTCTACTCCAGAGTTGGGTTTGTGGGATATTAGTAAATGTGTTCATCTGCGTACAAGTGGCGATCGCTATCCTTTATGGTGGACAAATATTGATATTCAAGAGTCAGCCGATGTCTCACGACAAGCCACTTCGTGTCTACGCCAGAAAGTTGAATACAAGTATGTGCGTCTCGATGCAAACGGTAATGCCCGATGGGAGAGCTTACTAGATACAAACCGCTGGATTCCCATTGAGTCTAACAATCGTGCCAACACAATTATTGTGGATGATGGCGCATTCGGTTATTTACAACCTTATCCGTTCGGATATATTGAGAACCCTGCTGTCCGAATACCCGTAGATGAAGACTCTGAAGGGTTAAAAATCGTAGTCATTGGTAGTTCCGTTGCATTAGGTCATAAAGCCTGGTTTTTGCAAGGTTGGGTCTGGTTGTTGGCACAGGCTTTACAGCAAAAATATGGGCATAAACTCGTGAATGTGTCGGAGGTGGGGGCGAATGTCAGCAGAACGATCGCTCGATTCCCCTGGTTTGTCACCCCAGAAAAACCGGATATCGTCATCATTGCCCTATCTCTGGGTAACGAAGGGTTAGCTTACTGTTCCCCTCACGAACGGCGGGCGGCACAACGGCGGTTTGAAAGTGGCTTGCAGCAGCTTGTGAAAATGACGCGCGACATCGGAGCAATCCCGATTCTAGGCGGAGTCTATCCCAACGGTGATTATTCCTTAGAACATTATCGGCTAATCCGAGACACACACAAACGGATGCTAAGTTGGGGCGTGACTGTATTGGATTGGTTGGCAGCCGTGGATGATGGACAAGGACGATGGAAAGCTGGGACATCCTTCGATCCGGCTCACCCGAATACAGTCGGTCATAGCCTTATGTATCAGCAGATCGACCACCATTTATTCGATATCGACAAAGACGAATTAGCAAAAGAAAAACAAAGCTTCCAGCAACCGAATGAATTTCCTATCTACTTTGATAATGGGGGCTTTCATATCTCTGTGTGTATAGAAGAGAAGCGTTTACGGATCGTTAATTCATCGGAATACAGCTACACGATCGCTCCCTATTGGCAAGAACTACAAACTGCACTGCAAAGTAAGGCTGGATTGATACCGGGTATTTACATTGCGAAGTCTGTCAAGCCGGGGACGCTCCCTTTCTTGGCTGTAGAGGATGGTGCGATCGCAACTACAATAAACATCCCCCCAAATACCGATCTAGAATATAGCCCCGCCTTCAATCTCTTTTCGTCGAACAACGTTTTATTCGATGACGGGCATTTGGGGATTTTGCAAGCAGATGAACGCCACCTTTGGATAATCAACGAATCAGACAGCGAGTACAACATTCAGCCGATGTGGACGGAAGTTTGTAACGCACTTAAAGCCATGCCATCGGGTGTTTATGAAGATCCGCTTTATCCCGATGTCCCGTTTCGCACGATGATGATTGGTAAGGATGGGCTAGAAAGTCGGGTGAAAGCACCACCTAAGTCTGCGGTGTTGTTCCAATACAAATGTGAGTTATCGGATATCAGCCGTGTGGCAATTCTTCCCCTTGGCGATCGCTGTGCCGTCCGCATGATGCTATATAAGATGGAATATGATGGGCCCGCCTTTCCGTTTGATCTAACGCGCACCACTAATATTGCAGATGTTGCGGATGCGATCGAACACGGTTTTGATGATATGTGGAACCCTGCTTTTTTGCATTACAGTCCTGATGCAGGCAGAATTTACCATAGTAAGTGGTCGGGTTTATCCTTTGCCCATGAAGTTGAGGAGACAGACGACCCCACGAACGATATGTTTCCCGTCCATGAACGGATGCGCGTTCGTTACACAGCACGCTCTGAAAGGTTTTGGTATGCACTGCGGCATTGCGACAAAGTGCTTTTTGTTCGCACAGGAATTAGCGATCGCGGTGGTGTAATTGATCTGGTCAAGAAGCTAGAAAAACAATGCCAGGGGAAGCCATTTCATTTGTTGCTTCTTTCTCCCCAAAGCGGCGATGAGTTTTTAGACCTTCCCAATGTGCTGCATTACAATGTCGAGTTTAATCCCGATCGCATGTATGACGATTTGGGACACTGGATGTACTGCACAGAGGTGATGCGAGAAATTCTGCAATCCCTTGGTGTGTCCAGTAAAAACCTTTTTTGGTGTCCGCCGAAAATACCCAAGGTGTGAGAAATTAGTTAGTGGCGATCCGCTCAAACCCTTTAAATTACTGCTGGCTAGCGCTTTCTAGTATCTATTTCAGAAAATTTTAGTTATCCTTGAATATGCAATATAAAAAAGATTGGCTCCGGTGATTAAAGCATTTTCATCTTATGACAGACCCCGGATCAAATGATAGCCCGGAATTACTTTCTGTAGCTCAAACTGCCAAGCTACTTGATGTAACTCGTCAGCGAATTCACGACCTAATTAAGAACGGTCAGATTATAGCTCACAAACTTGGGCGTTACTATTATATAGAAGTTGCTGAGGTACAGAGGTATAAGAATCAACCTACTGGAAAACCCTATCAGCCGCGTAGTACAAACTCTCAATGAAACTCTATTGACAATTAGCAATAGAGTTTCTATACTCAAGCTATACTAATGTACTAAAGGTTAAGTCAATGCTCCCGTTTCAAGCGATCGCACCTGACGTTGCAACTCAACAAGGACTGCAACAGGTTTACATTAGTGAGCATGGCATACTCTACCAAGGAGACTGCCTTAAACTTCTATCAGCTTTGCCTAATGAGTCAGTGGATCTGGTATTTGCCGACCCACCTTTTAATCTTGGTAAAGAATATGGTGAAGGTATAAGCGATCAGATGGAGGCAGATCGGTATCTAAGCTGGTCACAACAGTGGCTGAGTGAGAGCATTCGCATACTTAAACCAGGTGGCAGCTTATTTATCTTCAACCTTCCCAAATGGTGTATGGAGTACGGCGCGTACCTAAATCGGAAAGGAATGTGGTTTCGGCATTGGATTGCTTGCAGAATGCCGAAGGCTTTTCCTAGAGGTAAAAAGATGTCTCCGGCTCATTATGGACTGATCTATTATACAAAAGGTGAGCCAGCCGTTTTCAACAAAATCTACACACCGATTCAACTCTGTCGGCACTGTGGCGGAGAGATTCGTGATTATGGTGGGCATCGAAAAAGCCTCAATGACAAGGGCATCAACTTAATGGATGTCTGGGATATGCCAGAAGATGTTTGGGAAGATGCGCCTGAAGCTTCCACTACTGAAGTTTTATGGACGTTAACCGAGGAGATGTGGACTGATATTCCACCCGTTCGGCATCGTCGGCACAAAAAACGAGTTCCCAACGAACTAGCTCCCATTATGCTGGAGCGGATTATTGCAATGGCATCTGATCCAGGGCAGATTGTGGTTGATCCTTTTGGGGGCTCTGGTACTACATTGTATGCAGCAGAAAAACTACACCGTTACTGGATTGGTTCAGAAATTGGAGATATAGAGCCAGCAGTAGACCGCTTGACTAATTTGGCTAATGGAATTATAGAGCAATGGGAATCGGCAAGGGGAAGCAAGAAATTGAAACAAGGCAAAACAACTGCATTACAACTGCCCATTCCTTACTCTACATAGCTATTCATGCAGGAAAATTTAGACTAATGCACGACCATCTGTTCCTTTGGTGATCTTTGGTACATTTTCATCTAACCCATCGTGTTCAATCACGAAGATTGCAAGAAAACCTTCTTCAATGCGAACTGCCCGCCAAACATCAAAGTATGGCTCTAGCTCTTCATAATTGCCAATACGATCGGTTAGATAAGGGTAGAGTTTTCTACTGGGGAGTACCAAGACAGCACCTAAAAATACACCTCGCAATAATCCAAGACTCAGTTTATTGACTGCTCGATGGCTTGAAGAGATGTTGCCCGTTTCCCACTCAAGTGCAAAAAGATAGTTGTCAATTATCTTTGTTGCATCGACCTTTCCTGGGGATCGAGTTGCATAGTTAATCGAAGTTTCGAGACTCCATCCAAATTTATCTCTCAATGCAATCATGCAAGCATCTTTAATTGGCTTGACACCATTACCGTGCTTTGTTGGATTAATTGTAAAACTGGATGCACCAGGAGGATGAACGATTAAAGAGATAGCATCACGAATTTCAGCCCGAATGATATACCAATCGTTTGATTCTTCAAAATTCCCAATACTGATCAGAGAAACTTCTTGAACAATTTTCATACTAACTACTGATTAACTTAGCTATGCAAAAGTAGTGCAGGTTTGCCTATTTGTTGCCAGAGTTAAGCTTTGTTTCTACATCGTCTAACAGATAATCTCGCGCTACGGCCTCATAGTCAACTCGAAGCCAGCTAACTTTAAAACTCCAGGTCTAATTGGGCGTTGACGATCGCTATGCTTGAAATAGCTCAACCACCGTTGGCTTAGTCACTTTCCCCATCGCGTTGCGCGGTAATTCTTCAACTATCAAAATTTGGGTTGGCACTTTATAAACAGCCAATCGCTCTTTTGCCCAACTCCTGAAAGCTTGTAATGTTAAAGGTTGTGAACCTTGCAATACTAACGCGGCACACACCCGTTCGCCCCATTCTAAATCAGCAACCCCAACCACTGCACATTCCTGAATATCTGGATGCGATCGCAATACCTCTTCAATTTCTAAAGCTGAAACTTTATACCCTCCGGTTTTGATGATATCCACACTCATCCGTCCCAGAATTCGGTAGTTGTCATTCTCAATTACGGCGGTGTCTCCAGTACGGAACCAGCCATCTTGGAAGGCTTTGGCGGTTGCTTCAGGGTTTTGCCAATATTCGAGAAACACTCCAGGGCCTTTAACTTGGATCTCTCCTGGTGTTCGGGCTAGAACTAACTCTCCGTTCTCATCTACTAATCTTACTTCAACTTGAGGTAAAGGTTTCCCCACATATCCAGCCAACCGTTCACCGTGTAAAGGGTTCGATAACGCCATGCCGATTTCAGTCATACCATAGCGCTCAAGCAGAAAATGGCCGCTGATGGTTTGCCACTTTTCTAAAACTTGAACTGGTAATGCTGCCGAGCCAGAAACCATCAGGCGCATCTTAGCACAGCCTTCTGACATACTTTTTTGGCGTTCTTTAGAGGCAGTTTCCCAAGCCGCAATTAGTTTCACATAAATTGTTGGTACTGCCATAAATAAGGTTAAGTCACCATCACAAATTCGGTTCCAAACGGTTTCGGCATCAAATTTGCTCAATATATGGCATTCCGCCCCAGCCCATAAAGCACAAGTCAGTACGTTAATAATTCCATGAATATGATGTAGTGGCAGGATATGTAAAATGCGATCGTCCGATGTCCATTCCCAAGCAGTATTTAAGCTAGTCACTTGCGCTTGAATATTTTGGTGAGTCGTAACTACACCTTTTGGTTTACCAGTTGTACCACTGGTGTAAAGAATTAAGGCGCGTCTAGTGATATCTATCTTCGGGAGGCGACTAACATTAGATGAGAGCGTTTCTGAGGTAAGAATAAATCGCAAATTGTGTGCTTCGGCGAGCGATGCCTGCGGCGGTAAACTACGCAGTATATCCTCAAAATTAGGATGAGCAATAATAATCGATGCTCCAGAATTGGTAATTACATACTCCAATTCTGGGCGTGGATGGGAAACACACAGAGGTACAGCTATGCCACCAGCCCGCCAAATTCCCCATTGAGTGGCTACATACTCAAACCCAGGCGGAATGAGAAAGGCAACTCGCTGCTCTTGTAAATCTTCTGCATTTTGAAGAAGACTTGTTGCTATTTGACTGGAAGTGTGTAGCAAATCCCGATAGGTAAATGCTCCGTCCGTTGTCACAATTGCGGTTTTTTCGTTATATTCTTCAGCACGAATAATTAATGGGATATTCACGTTTATTTACCGAATAGATACTACAACCAACGTTGTTTTTTGGCATAAACAATACTGCCAATCACAATTAATGCCATCATGCCGATCACCACAGGGTAAGCCCAAGGTTGTTCTAATTCCGGCATATATTTGAAGTTCATACCATAGAAACCAGACATAAAAGTGATTGGTAAAAATATTGTCGAGAGGATAGTCAGGCGATTAATTCGTTCCCCTGTTTTACTAGCAATATTATCGCGTTGAATTTCCATTAATTCTGACATCCAGGCTCTTATAGCTTGATATTCTTGCCAGAGTTTATCAACGTGATGAACCAATTCTTGATTGAATAGTTCTTTTACTGGCTGGCTAATCCATTGGAAATCTTCATTATCCATAATAGCCATAAGTAACTTGATGCTTTGAAAATTACGGCGTCCAGAACGAGTAGATTGCCTCATTGTGGCAATTTTTTGGTAAGTTGATTCATCACCAGAATTGTCTAAAACTTCATCTTCTAAATCATCAAGTTTTCTAGAAATATAGGTAAATACAGTTTCGTAATTATTCAAAATATCTTTAAATATGAGATAAAAAAGATAGTCGATCCCGAATTTTTGAATATCTAGATTTCGCTTTTGGAGATTATTAGTTAAAATACTTAAGATTTTTAGTTCAGTGATTTCAAAAGTTATAATAAAATTATTTCCAACTACAATATTGCCACGCACCACCTCAAACTCATTATTTTTTATTTTAGAACTTAAGATTTCATAGCTATCAAATAAACAATCTTCTATATCTTCATCAATTCCAACAGGGGAATGGTTGAAAATCATGTTAACACGAGATGGATTGAGTCCAAAGTGTTTGATAATTTTGGCTGTCCCAGTGCGATCGCGGAAGTGAACACAACGCAACCAAATATTGTGAGAACCATCAATTCTTTTCAGTACCGTATCCACATCTCTATGGGTGAAGATTTCCAGGTTATCTGGATGAAAAGTCAGGAGAATTAGCATATAGCAATCCTAATTGAGTCGTAATAAAATACTGTGACTCATGGTAATTAATCAGGACTTTAGTCCTTGTTTTCTAAGCACTTTAGTCCTTACTACAAACCATCAAAACTAGTTTGATAAAGTAATAGTCGTAAATTTGTAAAGTAAAACACATTTAAATAGCACAATCACTCTCTAAGAGTTTTGACTGTTGATAGTCAACACTATATTGAGTGGTAACTCAATTTTTTTCTATTTTCCCAGATTTAGGGCGCGTAGTTGGCGCTGGCGCTGAATTATTTTGCAGAATTGCAATTTCCCGCCGTGCATCTTGATAACTATCTTGTTCCCCTTGCTGTTGGAATAGTTTTGCAGCTTTTTTGAAGTCTGCGATCGCACCCGATTTATTTTTCTGCTTGGTGCGAATCACACCCCGGTTATAATAGGCTAAGGCGTTGTTAGGATTAATTGCGATCGCTCGTGAATAATCTTGATTTGCAGCTTTTTTATTTCCCAGTTCGAGATAGGCGTTACCACGGTTGTTGTAAGCTGCTACATTATTACTATCTAGTTTTAGTGCTGCGGTGTAATCTTCAATAGCGCCTTTATAATCTCCAAAAGAAAAGCGGTGAATACCTCTGTGAATATAAGCTGCAATAAATTTAGGATCGATCTGTAAAATAGTATTGTAATCTTCAGTAGCTTCTACTTGATTTCCCAAATCGCTGTAAAGATCGCCACGATTCAAATAAGCTTCTATGTATTTGGGATTGATGTTGATTGCATCTGTATAATCTTTAATTGCTTCATCTTTTTGTTTATTAATAGATTGAGTTAAACCTCTTTGATAATAAGCTTTGGCATCACTAGGATTAATCTTAATTACTTGATCAAAATCTTGGATTGCTTCAAGTCTTTGTTTGAGACGACGGCGGAGAATACCTCGTTGCAAGTAAGCTTCGGTATATTGGGGTTTAAGAGCGATCGCTTTGCTAAAATCTTCAATTGCACCTTTATTATCCTTCGATTGAACGCGAGCTAATCCTCGCCCATAGTAAGCATAAGCATCTTTAGAATTTAACTTAATTGCTTGAGTATAATCTGCGATCGCTTCTTTGTATTTGCCTAATGCCGAAAAAGCAAATCCTCGGTCAAAATAGGCATTAGCATCTTGAGAATTAAGCACAATAGCTTGGCTAGAATCTGCTTGTGCTTGCTCGTAGTCTCCTAATCGATAATAAGCATCACCTCGCCGATTATAAGCTAAAGCGTTTTGGGGATCTAATTTAATAGCCTGATTGAAATCTTCAACTGCTCCTTCATAGTTTCCTAACTCATATTTATTTACTCCCTCTTGGTATAATGTCTTTTGAGCATTACTCACAAGTTTTGGCGATCTCAATTGCCACGCTGCAACACTAAGGGTAATACAGCCAGCTATCCCTGCTAGAACTAGTAATAATTTTTTCTGATGCTGTTTTTGTCGCTCGTCATCAACATTTATTAACTTTTTCAGGTCGTCTAAGACTTCCGTTGCATACTGGTAGCGCTTACGATAATCAAAACGCACCATTTTATTAATAATTTTTGCTAGTTTTCTGTTAACTTTGAGATTTTTATCGCGCCAAACTATTTCACCCGTCAGCTTATTTTTCTGACTTCGCAAATTAGATATTTCCTTTGTAGGTAAACCTTTCAGGGCTGCGATCGCAACGATACCTAAAGCATATATATCACTGTTGTATTTGAGGTTGCCGTTAATTTGCTCTATCGGCATATACTCGGAATTGTCAACAGTATTATCGATTGCTTCATTAAAAGTACCCAAATTAGCCAAAACTAACTTTTTATCTGATTCCCGGCGAATAATATTTGCTGGTGTAATATTCCGATGAATTATGCCATAGCTATGTACAACGACTAAAGTTTCTAATATCTCTGACAAAAGACTAATTATTTGGTCTTCCTTGAGAAGTTCTCCCTGGATAATTTCGTCAGTTAAAGGATTACCAGCGATGAATTCTTGGACTAGATAAAATTCTTCATTTTCTTCAAAAGAAGTAATGAGCTTTTGAATTTTATCGTGTTCTTTTCCTAGTTTTTCTAAAGTTGCTGCCTTATTCGTAAATAAGCGGCGTAGGATTGTTAAAGCTTGAGGATTGCTATTAGTAAGAGATAACTGCTTTACTATAAATTCTTTACCATTAAGATTAACATCTTCAACTAGATAGGTTTTCTCTTTTTCCCCATCATTGAGAACTTTTAGTATTTGATAATGTCCATCTAGTAAATGACTATTCATCAATATAAATTATAGTCTGATAAATTGCTCGATTATAGCTTATGTGTTATTACTCCTGCTTTTAAAATATAAATATTTATTTATTAAGTAATTTCAAATGAGATCGAGGCGCGGGCTGCTACCGCGTGTATATTGCAAAGTCCCTCTCCCAAGCTTGGTACGCTGTATACACAAGTCTGAAATAGCTGAGTAACCAAGGTTTTACCCCACCCTAACCCTCCCCTTAGAAAGGGGAGGGAACTAGATTTCTGTTTCCCCCCAATATATCCTACGGTGTACACACAAGTCTTCTAGAGTTGCGCCACAGGCTTTTGATCCCCCCAACCCCCCTTAAAAAGAGGGGCAAAAAGCTCTTAAAGTCCCCCTTTTTAAGGGGGATTTAGGGGGATCTAGGACGATTTTGGTTTTCTAGAAAGATGTGTGTACACCGTAGCCAATATATCGGGGGGATTAAGGGGGGTAAATCCAGGGTTTGGGTGTACACCTTAGCCCAAGCTTGGTAGAGGGATTTAGGGTGAGGACTTTTGATTAAGATTTTACGCTGGCACGACAAATTTCTCGCTACCAGCCAGTTCAAAGGCTGCATGAATGGCTTGCAAAGCTTTAACACCTTGCTCTTGCGCCACAACGCAACTAATTTTGATTTCTGAAGTGGCAATCATTTGAATATTGATTTGTTGTTGGGCTAAAGCTTCAAACATTTTAGCGGCAATACCTGGTTGTCCTAGCATACCTGCACCGACAATACTCACTTTAGCGATCGCATTATCTAAAACAACTTCACCCCATCCTAACTCTGCCGCTACTTGGGTAAGCATTTTTTTGGCACTTTCCCCATCTATGCGCGAGACTGTAAAGGCAATATCTCGTCTGGGAACACCATCAATCACCCGGCAACGCTGAGATTGGATAATCATATCAACACTAATATTATGTTGTGCTAATAATCCAAACAACTTCGCCGCCATCCCCGGACGATCTGGCAATTGGCGAATAGCAAGACGCGCTTGATTCAAGTCGAGGGCGACACCGCGAACGGGAGGACAATTGGGCAGAGGGGCAGAGGGGCGGAGGGGCAGAGGGGAATCTATGCAGGTACTCTCCCCTGCTCCCTTGCTCCCCCGGTTACTGAGCGCAGTCGAAGTATGCTCCCCTGCTTCTATTTCAAAGGCAGCGCGGAGTGCTAAGACGGCGCGATCGCATTCGGTGGCATCGACTACGCAACTTACTTTGACTTCGCTGGTGGAAATCATTTGAATGTTCACGCCAGCTTCAGCTAAGGTGGCGAACATCTTTGCAGCTACACCAGGACGCCCAATCATTCCCGCGCCTGCGATGCTGACTTTGGCAATGTTATGTTCTACCATTACCTCGGCTTCGTCAGATTTGGGGTTAGATTGACTTCTTAGTGCTGGGGCGATCGCTGTTGCTACTGCTTCTGCCCGTTTTAATATTGGTGTTGTGACAGTGAAGGCAATGTCATTACTGTTACCTTCATGAACTGACTGAATAATCAAATCTACGTCTACTTTTTGCCGAGAAATTTCGCCAAATAACCTAGCTGCCACACCTGGTTTGTCGGGTACGCGCAACAAAGCAACCTTTGCTTGGTTAGTGTCAAATTCTACATGATCTACAGGACGGGCAATTTCTAGATTGATTAGCGATCGCCCTTGGGGTTTGGCTGATGTCACCCAAGTCCCTGGTTGATCTGTCCAACTAGACCTAACTACCAGGGGAACACCATAGTTACGGGCAATTTCCACAGCACGGGGATGCAGCACTTTTGCGCCCAAACTAGCTAATTCCAACATTTCATCGCAGGTGATGGCATCCATCAACTGGGCTTCGGCAACCAAGCGGGGATCTGTAGTGAGAATACCTGGAACATCTGTATAAATTTCGCAAAAATCCGCTCTTAATGCGGCTGCGATCGCCACTGCTGACGTGTCAGAACCACCGCGCCCCAAAGTCGTAATTTCCATCTCTCCGGCGCTGGATGTGCCTTGAAACCCTGCTACTACAACTACTTTACCTGCATTTATGTGGCGAGTTAGGCGAGTAGTTTCAATATGCAAAATTCGAGCGCGGCTGTGTTCGGCTTCAGTAACAATTCCTACTTGAGCGCCAGTCATGGAAATTGCGGGTTGTCCGAGTTCCTGCAAAGCCATACTGAGTAAGGCAATAGTTACTTGTTCGCCTGTGGAAAGCAGCATATCCATTTCCCGGCGGTTAGGATTTGGAGAAATTTCATTAGCTAGTTTGACGAGTCCATCGGTGGTTTTGCCCATTGCTGAAACCACTACTACCAGAGAGTTTCCAGCTTGGACAGTTTTATAAACACGCTGTGCGACAGCTTGAATGCGTTCCACTGAACCGACAGATGTACCACCGTATTTCTGAACTATGAGCGCCATAACTTTTATGCAATCAATTGTGTCTGTTTTGCTCAACGCCTCCGCCGGGTTAGGAAGCCTTGAAGATATTAATAGATATTTAGTTTACTAAAAATTGTGTAGCATACCCAATCATGAGTTGATTAAGCTGTTGTGTCTTTAATTTGCACTAACATTTTTTTCAATATGATTGTGGGGTGGGCAACATGAGCGCCCTGATAGTGCAAGTTGTATACGTAACAGCTTATTCAAAAACGACATCTTCGTAAAGCGCTGCCATCGTTTCCTCAAAATCCACGCTGTTGAGTCGAAATGATTGATGCTCTGCTGTGTAGGATTGTAAAACCCATAACCCTTGCTCATTGCGGCGAAAACACTCAACTCGCTGACGTTTTGTATTAATTAAAACATATTCTTGAAGACTTTCGAGTGTTTGATAATCGGCGAATTTGTCGCCTCGGTCAAAGGCTTCGGTAGAATTAGATAAAACTTCGACAATTAAACAGGGAAATCTTTTATAACCTGGTGTTTCTCGATCTCGTCGATCGCAAGTAACCATCACATCGGGATAATAAAAGCGATTCAGAGATTCAATCCTGGCTTTCATGTCACCGATGTAAACACGACAACCAGAGCCGCGCACATGATTACGGAGGAGAGCAAACAGGTTTCCCGCAATGGTAACGTGTGGATCTAGCGCTCCAGCCATTGCGTAGATGTAGCCGTCGATATATTCATGCTTGATATCGCTCTGTTCCTCCATTTGGAGATATTCTTCAGCAGTAATATAGTTTTGTTGGGGTGAGGCTATCATAAGTTGAAACTTTAATTCATGAATATAGGCTTCATTCTAGCGATTGCTTACTATCACCATTGCCATTTTTATCCTCTAAGAATAATGGCGATCGCACCCTCAAACCGCGATCGCCTTTTCTCTTTGAACGAAAAATTGTCGTTTCAAGCACTTGAAATAATCGAATGTAGAACAAAAAACCTTTTTTGGTATGGTGATGCCTAAGAGCCTACTTTATTTCCTTAACCGAGCAATATCGTAACCAGATGAATATCCTCATCAACTATGGATAATGCTATCGAGTTGGAGTTCAAGATAAATAGTTTTAAATCCGCTCTTGTTTGGGGATTCACCAATTTGGTAAAAACCGCGTTTGAGATAAAGCATTCGGGCTACATAAGAAGAAGAATGTTCCCAAGTATATAACCGTAAGTACCTTTTTGCTTTTGCTTGTGCTAGGTCGATGGTAAAGTCTAATAGCTCTTTTCCAATTCCTTTTCCCCGAAATTGTGATGCTACACAAAACCAGCCTAACCAGTCAGCTTCTTGTTCGTCCTCGCTTTTGCAATATAACCCAGTTAGCCCAATTACTTGGAAAGATTTCTCATCGATAGCAACCCAGTAATTGAGTTGGGTAATTCCACTGTTTGAAAACCATTGAGCATATTTATCTCGATATAAACTTGCCGCCAACGATGGACTATCACTACTATTATTCACGCCTGGGAAAACTTCCTCTCTTAAGTGAATTGCTTGCTCCAGGGTTGCTATCGATAATGATTCAATGTACATAGCACTAGTCACTCAAGCTTAAAGTAACCATATCTATATCTAGGCTACTATCTCAATTAATCTGTAAATTTTTTGGTGAGCAGGCAGACTTAATGGGAACCATCATTGCTGCCATTCTCCCTCTTCATCCCGAAGAACTAATTCTACCCTAGTTTTCATACCTAATTTGCTTTTCCTCTTTCAGTTTGTTTTTCTTAGTTGGGGATGGCACCAAATCGAAACGAAATACGAGCAAGTCCTGAATCTGAATGCTGTTTTCGTAGCTTGGTTGAGGTAAATACCAAAAGTAGTCCTGGCGCACACAATCCATGCGAAATCCGCACTTTTGATAAAAAACAATGTTGGCGATACTTGAATTAGACGTGCCGACGAGTATCTGTCTCTTGCCGCGTTGCCTCGCCTCTTGAATCAACCAAGCAACGAACTCTTTACCTAATCCCTGCCTTTGAAAGTCAGGGGCTATACCAAGTTCCATAATTTCGCAGGGATCGCTGCGCCATTTCATCGTTGCTGCACCAACCAAGTGTTCGCTGTCGTCCATGCGATATACAGCATCGACGAGGTTAGCAAGCCCCCATCGCAGCGCACGCTCCGATTGTTCTGCCAACAGTAGTATTGGAATCAGCGCTTCAAGTTCATCGTCACGAGCTTGTCGAATAGCGATCGCCATTCACATTCCCCTTTTATCACAATTTATTTAGGACTTACGCAACTGGCACCAAGTGATAGTGGCAGTTGCATAAGTCCTATTATAAAAGTGAAATATTTTCTATCTGCTTACTCTGGAAGGTTCAACCCACTTATCCCAAGAGCTATCGTAGCCATCATAAGTAATTTTATAAAGATCGTTACTAACTTCTAAAACCTGTCCTGGATACCATTTTCCTTTCCACAAAATTCTCACTGCATCTCCAGTTTTAAATGATGCTCGGAAGCGTCCAGTGCCAACCCATTCATTCCAGGAACTGCTGTAACCATCGTAAGTAATATAGCACCTCTCATCATTAACCTTAAGTACCGTTGCTGGATACCATCTTTTCTTCCAAAAAACCTCAGCCTTTTGTCCCACAGAACAGGGGGAAGCAGCAAAAGCGCTAGGAATTAATGTTCCTACCCAAGTTGCCATAAAGATGGCACCAAACAATACTTTGTTTTTCATCGTTTTTTCTCTCCTCAAACAGTAAAACCGAATTTTGATGATGATTTCTGGAAATCTACTTCAAAATTTGCAACTAACTGTTACTATTTTCGGGGAATTTATTTAGCGATCGCCTCAGCAAAAATTAGGAATTTCTGCCGCCAAATGTGAAGATAGCACCACAGGATTCCGCATTTAAAAATAACAGTAGTTACTGATTTTACGAATTTGACATCAATGTATGGTAGTGCTTATACCAAAGCTGAATTTCATATATTATTCATTAGATATCTTGCAAAATTCCCTACCTAACACCTCACTCCTTAATCCCCTCCCCTTACCAAGGCTACGGTGTACACACAAGTCGAATTACCCCCCTTAATCCCCCCTTATAAAGGGGGGAAACAAGAAATCTAGTACCCTCCCCTTTCTAAGGGGAGGGTTAGGGTGGGGTAAAACCTTAGTTAATCAGCTATTTCAGACTTGTGTGTACATCTTAGCTTTAGTAGGGTGGGGTTGTTATTGTCTATTTTTTAATTCCCCTTTCTAAATCTAATTTCATAAAGTCCGAGCAAACCTGCTGCTACTAACAAAGGTAAGAAATAATAGACTCCACGATAAGCTAACATTGAACCCAAAACTGCCGCCGCCGAAACTTTTGAGGAGAGAATCAGCAAAATTATAGTTTCAAATACTCCCAAACCACCGGGAACATTACTGACAACGCCTGCAAACATCGCTAGTAAATAAATACCCAAAAAGTCTAGATATGACAAAGATATATTGCTAGGAAGTAAAACATAAAGAACTGCTGCCGCCAGAATCCAGTCAAAACTAGAAATTGCTATTTGAGCCAGGGATATTTTCAAAGAAGGAAATCGAAATTCATGTCCACGAATTATTAATGGTTGTTTAATAAAAATACTTCCTAGTAAATAAACCGCAACTAATAGCAGAAAAATTACGCCAATGGGACGCACAGTAGCAAAAGGTAAATGTAATTGAGTAGGAATCTTGAGGGGATTGATGAGGAACAAGAAACCTGCAACGGCAAACATCCCCAACCAAAAGGTAAAATTGGCGAAAGCAATGACTTGAGCGATCGCAACTGCTGACGCTCCCCAACTAGCATAAAATCGATAACGGATAGCACTACCAGTTAGCAAGGCAAAACCGATGGTATTACTAAATGCAGAGCTAATAAAGTTAGTGAAAGCGATCTTATTCCAGCTTAGGGAGCGATTAATGTAGTTAAAACCTAAGATATCGTACCCAATCATCACTAGATAGCCCAAAGCTGTCAGCCAAATTGCCCAACTTACGCGACTTTTGGGAATAGCAGCTAGAGAGTTGAGGATATCACGATAATTATACTGACGTAACTCGTTTGCGATCGCCCACAGGGAAAGCAGCAGCAGCAACAAGCCAAACAAAGAACTGAAATTGAGTCGCAGCTTTTTAAGCATCATCAAGAAACTCATCCTAACTCTTGACTTTTAATTTACAACCAGTCGTAAAGTTTCCATCTTGTTGACACAGCGTTGACATACCGTTTGCATAAGCTTTTGAAGGCAAGCAACGATTAACTACCCCATGCCCAATGCCTTTCAAAGATGAACTACAAACAATCTAAAATTCTCTTGCTATTTTCAGTATTAACCCTAGTTGGCTGTAATTTCTCCCAAGGTGTCGTCGCAAAACCACCGCAACAGCAGGATTTACAAACAAAGCCTTCCATTCTTCCAACCCAGCCGAATACTAGCAACTCAGCGACTCTCCTAACCTATAAAATTGAAACTTACGATAGTCAAGCAATGGGTGCAAGTCGCACTTATGGCGTTTCTTTACCTCCTGGCTATGAGCAAAACCCAAAACAAAGGTATTCTGTAATCTTTCTCCTCCACGGTGGACATGGTAATCCCAGTGATTGGTTTATTCAGAATAAGGGACAAGCTCTCAAGACTGTAGAACAACTTTATACTACAGGTAAGTTGCCACCCAGCATCATCATTACACCAGATGGCAACGACAAACGCGGCTCTAGTCCCTACCGAGATCCCGAATATATCGATGGCCCTAACGGTAAAGTCTCTACAGCCGTAGGCGATGAGTTAGTAAAAGTTGTGCAAAGCCGTTATCGTACAATAAATAATCCAGATTTTTGGGCGATAGGTGGTTTATCTTCTGGTGGTTGGGGAGCAATGAATGTGGGATTACACAATTTGGATCGTTTCTCGATTTTATTTAGTCATAGTGGTTATTTTAATGATAAAAGTGGCCCAGCGAATAGCCCAATATTTTATATTAAAACCATTCCCAGACAAGCTCAAAAAAGGTTGAAAATTTATCTAGATTCGGGTACATCAGATATTGATGAAATCAGGGAAGCAGAGCGATTTAGCAAAGTCCTAAATCAACTGAAAATTTATAATTCATTTCGTGAGTTTCCTGGCAGTCATACTTGGCAATACTGGCGGAAACATTTAGCAAATTCATTGACATTTGTCGGCGAACAATTTCGAGCTTCTGAAACAGCAAATATGGCTGATAATTTAAATATTAATCAAAAAAAGTAATTAAAATAATTAAAAATCCCTGTGATCGATAATACTACTTTGCAAAACCGTTGATATTTAAACATTAATGTGAAAAACTCTACTGCAATTTCTCAGCAGATTAATTATAGTAAGTTCTAAGGGAGGTGATTTTTTTAGCTGTAAAAGAATATGAAGATTTATAAATCGTTAATTAGCTTAGTAGGAGCGATCGCACTTCTTACTACTGCTGGTTATTATTATGTATTCATCTTAGGTGCGCCACAACTAGACCCACCCAAAAAAGAGGCAAATACTGGGCTAAAGTTTCAATTAGCAACCTTCAACTCCCAAGCGATGGGTGCAGTCCGTAACTACGGCGTGATTTTGCCGCCTGACTATAGCAAAAATCCCCAAAAGCGCTACCCTGTGATATTCTTACTACATGGTGGTCACGATGATGCTCGTGCCTATGCTAATAAATATGCACTCTTAGACGTGTTGCATGAACTTTATCAAAGTGGAAAATTACCGCCATCGATTGTGATTACACCTGATGGTAATGATAATCGCGGTTCTAGTCCTTTATACGACCCCGATTACTTTGATGGGCCGAATGGCAAAGTGGGAACTTTGATTGGTTCAGAATTAGTACAAGTTGTCAAGTCGCGCTACCGCACTTTGAAAGAACCCCAATTTTGGGCGCTAGGAGGTCTATCTTCTGGAGGATGGGGGGCATTTAATATCGGATTACGCTATCTCAACAACTTTCAGATTTTGTTTAGCCATAGCGGTTACTTTACTGATGACAGCGGTTCACAAAATAGTCCTCAACAAATTGTGCAACAGCTAACCGTTCAAGATAGGAAGCGATTGCGTGTTTACCTAGATGCGGGTGTAAACGATACTAATTTGCTAGCTTCTACCAAAGCCTTCAACGAAACCTTAAATAAATTAGGCATTGCTCACGTGTTTTATGCATTTCCTGGAGGTCATGGTTTGTCTGGTGCTAATGTAGGCTGGAACTACTTCCACAAACATCTTAAAGATTCACTCTCGTATGTAGGGGAACAGTTTAAAAAGTTAGAAATTAGGAGTTAAGAGTTAAAAATTGAAAACTCCTAACTCCTAACTTTTTACTCCTAACTACTAACAAAAAATGACAAATAATTTAAAAACTAAGATTGGACTTTGGAGTGCAGTTTTTCTAACAGGTTTAGTCGGAATAGTAAATTTATTATCAGCAGTGACACCTAACCTGTATGGGCGGACTCACTGGTTAAAGGAATTTTTACCATTTGAAATTCGCGCTAGCGGTCATATATTCTCAGCATTGACTGGGTTTGTTTTATTAACACTTGCTACTAATTTATTACGCCGGAAAAGAATAGCCTGGTTACTAACCATTGCTTTACTAGTAATTTCCATTTGCAGCCACTTACTGAAGGGACTGGACTATGAAGAAAGTCTACTCTCTGGAGTTTTGCTAGTGCAATTAATTTGGATGCGCCATTTTTTCACGGCGCAATCAGACCGTCCTTCCATTGCACGGGGAGTTAGAGTGCTGATAGGCGCTTTACTATTTACCCTGGCATACGGAACTATTGGATTTTACTTGTTAGATGGGAAGTTTTCAGAGAATTTTAATTGGCGTGAAGCGATAGTTCAGACTTTGGCGATGTTCTTCACCGAGGATAATTGGGGACTGCAACCAAAGAGTCGATTTGGAGAATTTTTTGCTAATTCTATCTATATTATCGCCGCAGGTACTATTACTTATGCAATAGTAATGCTGTTGCAACCTGTGTTTTGGCGCAATCTAGCAACTACAAACGAGCAACGAAGAGTTAAAGAAATTGTCGAACAATATGGATGTTCTTCTTTAGCAGCACTTACACTCTTAAATGATAAAAGTTATTATTTCAGTCCTTCGGGTAATAGTGTAATTGCTTATGTTCCCAAAGGACGGGGCGCGATCGCATTAGGAGATCCCATCGGCCCGATTGAAGACCGTAAAGAGACAATTATTGCTTTCCAGCAGTTTTGTCAGCGTAATGACTGGTATCCTGGCTTTTACCAAACTATGCCCGATGATGTTGAGCTTTACAAATCATTGGGGTTTAAGGTACTCAAGATTGGAGAGGAAGCGATCGTTGACTTAAAAAGTTTTACCTTACAAGGTAAAGCCGGTAAAAACTTTAGACCATCAATCAGTCGTTTAACTAAGCTAGGATACCAAATCGACTTTTACCAACCACCCATCGCCAATGATTTATTGCACCGACTCAAATCTGTAAGTGATGAATGGTTGAAAATGGTACAAGGTTCAGAAAAACAATTTTCTTTGGGTTGGTTTGACGAAGCTTACCTGCGAGAGTGCGAGATTGCTGTGGTGCATAATCCTGAAGGTCAGATCAGCGCCTTTGCCAACATTATCCGGGAGTACCAACTTAACGAAGCGACTATTGACATGATGCGACATCGCTCGTCTCTTGAAAATGGCACAATGGACTTTCTATTTATTTCCCTGCTCCAGCATTTTAAAGAGGGTGGCTACGACAGCTTTAATTTCGGGCTTTCTGCGCTTGCTGGAGTTGGAGACAACCCCGAATCACGCCGCTTGGAGAAAGTATTGCACTATCTTTACGAGCATTTGAATCGTTTCTACAACTTCAAGGGACTGCACGCCTACAAAGACAAGTTCCGCCCCCGTTGGGAACCGCGTTACTTGGTTTACCCCAGTTTAGCCACCTTACCAGATGTAGTTGTAGCATTGATTCGCGCAGATTCAGGCGATCGCCTCTTCGATTATTTCAAACCCGGAGCCTAAATCTAGACTCAAAACAAAGTCACTCAAGGGTGCAAAGTTTAGAAAGCATATATGACGTTATTCAGCAACACCATAACACCTCATTGCACAGCGATATCTACCAGGGGCTACGCCTACACAACTTGCCCTTTATATGATACAATTGTACTATAAGTTTACAAGGCTGTTCTTCGCGTTGCCTAAGTTCGTAATGAATAAACTCAAACAAACTTTGCGCTCCTCTGCGCTATACTTTGCGCCCCTTTGCGTTTAAACTCAAACCCTCAATTGTCCACGAACTTACCATTAAATTTTGCACGGTAAGAACAGTTTATTTTGGAATATTAATAAACTTCAATAACCGTGGCTTTAAAAGATTCTTGACCTTTATCTGGAAGGTGGCAATATGACAAAGAATCAGATTTCGTTAGTAGAACTAATCCAAATTTTTGCAGAATATCGCAACAATATTATCGTCAATATTAAACAACTGCAAGAAGATTATCAAAGAACAGGTGTTAAGCGTATTAGAGGTGTAAGAAACGAAAATGGAGAACTGTTACAACCTTGGTTAACAACAGAACATATAGATAATGCTAAGTATGTTGATATGGGCGATTTTCAGTTTAGCCGCAACACGGCTACTATCAATATGCTTGTAAAACGTAGAGTTAAACTTGCCAAACTTGAAGACCAAACTCCTACTATTGAAGTAGCAGGTTTGTTAGTCAATGACCTCAACACCTTTAATAATTACACGATTGTAAGTGACGGCAAAATCAACGTAAAGTCATTACTAGTAAAAATTAGCAATAAAAAAGCCTTTGATTTACTCAAACAAAAAGGCATACTGGACGCAGAAGAATTTGACTTTCGGGCAGAATATACGATTCAGTTAGATAACTTGCCACTTGTCGCTGCTAATAGTCGTTACAGCAGTATTGATAGACTATTCAATGAACTAGCAGAAATTAAAGTACTGACTAGTATTATTTCTGCTCACTTAAAAAAGGAATCAGATGTATTTATCGAGGCACAGTTAGATGAATTTAAAAAGCACTATCTGTCTAAGAATACTTACATCAACTTTCCTACAACCAATGAATACACTGATATCAGCGAAGCTTTAGCTAATGGTACTATTGAATCAAAATTGAGTTATAAAATCGATATCGGCAGTCAAGATATTCTGAACTTGAGTAAGTTACCTTCTGCTAACAAGTTTCTCAATAGAATGTATCGTCTTTATGACAAAGAAACTGGAGAAATTATCATTAAACCGAGTTTCGAGATGGCATTTAATCAGAATCTCGCTGTGAGGCACAGATTGCTGTCATCACGTACCAAGATTACAAAAGTTGATGAATTGATGAAACCAATTTTTGATGATTTTCTTGGGCTTGAGCAAAATGGTATTGTTGGAGATATTCTTCAGAAAGTTGGTGCTGATAGTTTGGCGCAGTTCTTGCAGGATAAACAAACTGGTAAGCAGATAAACAAAGAAGAAATGGTTGCAGCTTTAACAGTGGCAAATAAAAAGTTAGAACAATATGCAGAAAATATCTACCAAGATAAAATATCTCCCTTAGTATTTTACATTGGTTCTACTGGACTATTGCCAGATCAAATGGAAGCCAAAGCCATGACTGCTGATGAAGCTGCTGCTAAATACCCAAATTTGCAATTTTCTAAAGATGAGCAAGAAGGTAGTTTTTTTGCAGTTGGTGATAGTATTCTCAGCATTTATAGCAAGACTGAATATTACAGCAAAAAGGTAACTACCCTAAATCATTTGTGAGCCAAAAAATCCCCGATTTCTTTGAGAAGTCGGGGTTATATGGGTTAGAATTATCACAAATCAAATAGGACTACTATATATATATAAATAATCCATTATTGCTTAAAAATCTGCTGACTCTTCCCCAAGCAATGACTGTATAACTAAATCAGCAATGCTAGCCAGTCCCATCCCAAATTCTGGAATTATGAATATAAGCATCATTGCAAAGAGTCCGAATTGGGTATATTGCAATGGCTTTAGCTTAGGAAAAATTTCGCTGAAAACATGAAATCCATCAAGTGGTGGAATTGGCAAGAGATTAAACAAAAATAATGTCAAATTAATCCGAGCTGCTAAGTAAAAAAAATCTTCACTCAAAAGTCCTGAAAGACTGAGATTAGAAAGAAATTTCAGCACCATAATAAATAGAACGCCTAAAGCCAGATTTGATAATGGCCCAGCTGCTGATACCAAAATATTGCCTAGCTTACCAGAGCGAAACTTAGATGGGTTGACGGGCATTTGTCCCCAAGCTATACCCATAAGACAGAGAAAAATGATTGATTCTTTGCCCATGTGAACTACAGGATTCAGCGTCAGATGACCAGTCTGTTGTGGAGTGTTATCTCCCTGACTCATCGCAGCCCAGCCGTGAGCAAGTTCATGCAAAGTGATCGAAAAGATGACAATGGCAACGATTCTAAAAAAATGAATCGGCTCTGTGATGAGTGTTTCGATAAACATACTTTACTAAATTTTGGTAATGCCCCATCTTTGGAATAACAAGCTATTGATATAAATGTTATTAAAAAATTTACTTAACCTGCTAGGGTGATTTTTGGTATATTTTAAAAATCAAAATTTACTACTTTTATTAATCTCACTTGATTTAATAACTTAAAAAAACATTCCATAACACTTGAAGGATTTTAAAACCTAGTAGTAACCACCTATTTATTTTATTTTTTAATATATAAAAATTTAATTTCTGAGTTAGTGCTTTAGCCAAGTGTATAAAAAGATACTAGAAAAGCAAGAAATAACAAATCACTGAATAGATCCGCTTTATTTGTGTCTAACTGCATCTATAGTTTTATGTTTCTTGACTCAAAACAGAGTCGCTATTGTCTTGTTATTTGGGTATATCACTTTGCAAAGTTAATTTTATTACCTGATGTAGCAATAGATTTACTAATAATCTTTAAGAAAATTACGCAGAAATCAGCTTCAATGAGACAATCTGACCTAATCTTCTCCACCTAAAGGAAGACATGAACGATCGCACAAAGGCTCTCCAGGCACTCGCCGCTGAACGTTGGCGGGTATCCTTGATTCTGACTGGAGCCATGATGTTTATTTACTTCGGCTTTATCCTATTAATCGCGTTCAATAAACCCCTGCTGGGGTCATTAGTAGTTCCTGGCCTCAGCCTGGGAATTTTACTAGGGGCGCTGGTAATTGTCTCAGCATGGGTATTAATTTTTATCTATGTACGTTGGGCAAATAGTAGTTATGACGACCAAATTGCAAGGCTGACACGCAAGTAGAAAAGTGCTGAGTGCTGAGTAAGGCAATTAGCTATAAGCAATTTCTAGTCCCAAATTCAAAAATACTAAACCAAAAAAAGCATGAATAGTGTGTGGTTCGATCTGCCGCTAGCGGCGGATATTACCAGTCTTGGTAAGTTTAACCCGTTGGCGATCGCTTTCTTCTTTCTGTTTGTTGTAAGTTCTTTAGGCATTACCTATTGGGCGGCAAAGCTTACCAAAAATACGGCACAGTTCTATACAGCTGGTGGAAAAATCAGCGGTTTCCAAAATGGGCTGGCCCTAGCAGGAGACTTTATGAGTGCAGCTAGCTTTTTAGGTATAGCTGGGCTGGTGGCACTCAACGGCTTTGATGGCTTAATTTACTCTATCGGCTTCTTGGTGGGCTGGCCGATTGTTATGTTCCTAATTGCCGAACCACTACGAAACTTAGGTAAATACACCTTTGCCGATGTAGTGGCTTTTCGCTTGCAGCAAAAACCTGTACGTATTGCATCTGCAATTGGAACGCTGGTAGTAATTAGCTTTTACTTAATTGCCCAGATGGTAGGTGCTGGGGAATTAATCAAACTACTGTTTGGCTTTGATTATGAATTAGCTGTGGTCATCGTCGGTTGTGTGATGATGGCTTATGTGATTTTTGGCGGGATGATTGCCACCACTTGGGTACAAATTATCAAAGCAGTTTTGTTGCTCGGCGGAACTATTTTACTAGCTATCTTGGTACTGGCACGATTTGGCTTTAACCCACTTGCTCTTTTCGCCGCTGCATCTGAGAAATATACAGGTGTATTAGCTCCGGGCAAACTGGTTTCTAACCCTTTGGATGCTATCTCTTTAGGGATGTCGTTGATGTTCGGCACTGCTGGATTACCCCACATCCTGATGCGTTTCTATACAGTACCCGATGCCAAAGCAGCGCGGCTCTCTGTTACTTATGCCACAGCTATTATTGGCGTTTTTTATCTTCTTACCTTCATCCTGGGCTTTGGAGCGATGGTACTGGTAGGTAAAGATGCCATTGAGAAAATTGGTACTGGTGGTAACATGGCTGCGCCGATGTTGGCAGAATTTCTCGGTGGTGATGCTTTCTTAGGCTTTATTGCGGCTGTTTCCTTTGCAACTATTTTGGCAGTTGTCGCTGGGTTGACACTCTCAGGTGCAGCTGCATTGTCTCATGATTTATGGGTAAATGTGGTGCGCTCTGGCCATGCTGACGAGTCAGAACAATTGAAGGTGGCTCGTGGTGCGACAATGCTTTTGGGGTTAGTGGCGATATTCTTGGGTATCTTGTTTAAAGGGCAAAATGTAGCCTATATGGTAGGTTTAGCATTTGCGATCGCTGCGAGTGCAAACTTTCCAGCGTTACTCTTATCAATGCTTTGGCGACGCTTCACAACCAATGGTGCAGTTGCAAGTATGTTAGTAGGAACTGTCTCCTCTTTAGTGCTGATTTATTTATCACCTACTATTCAAGTAACGATTCTCAAGCACGCTTCTGCACCCTTTCCTCTAAAAAATCCTGGATTAATCAGTATCCCACTGGCGTTTATTGTGGCGATTGTCGTTTCACTATTGAGTACTGAACAGCTGGCACAGGAAAAATTTGCGGAAGTTGAGGATCGCATTCACATTGGTTCTGGGATGTGATTTTGTCATTTGTCATTTGTCATTTGTCATTGGGCATCAAGAAGAGACAAGGTAGAGATTTGTTCAATAATTCCCCCTTGTCTCCTTGTCCCCTCATCTCCCCTGCTCCCCTGCTCCCCTGCCCCCCTGCTCCCCTGCTCCCCTGCCCCCCTGCTCCCCTGCTCCCCTGCCCCCCTGCTCCCCTGCTCCCTGCCCCTCTGCTACTGCCCAAGTTCTTTGATGTTATTCATCACTTGTTGGTATAAGTCGTTGTTACCTTGACTTTGAAAAATGTTTGCTGCTTGTTGTAAGTCCTTGAGCGCCCCCTGTTTGTCTCCATTGGTGGCGCGGGCATTTCCTCGGTTATTGTAGGCAGGGGCAAAGTTACGATTGAGGCGAATGGCTTGATTGTAATCTGCGATCGCACCCTTGGGATCTCCATTGGCAGCACGGGCATTTCCTCGGTTATTATAAGCGATCGCATATCTGGGGTTGAGGAGAATCGCTTGACCAAGATCGTCTATTGCCCCTTTTTTATCTCCATTGGCGGCGCGGGCATTTCCTCGGTTATTGTAAGCTTCGGCATAGTTGGGATTTAGGCGAATCGCTTCACTGTAATCTTTAACTGCTTCTCTGTTGTTTCCCAGTGAGGCGCGGGCATTCCCCAAGTTATTGTGGGCTTCGGCGTCGTTAGGGTTGATGCGGAGTGCTTGATTGTAATCTGCGATCGCTTTTTCCTTGTCTCCCAAATCAAAGTAGGCTAATCCCCGCGCGTTGTAGGCAGCGCCATACTGAGAATTTTGACTAATTGCCTTACCATAGGAAGCGATCGCAGCTTGCAAGTCGCCGTTTAAATGCTGATTCTTTCCCTGAAGATAAAATTCCCCACCATTGGAATTTGTAGCTGAACCACGGCTAGGTTGACTAACTCCTATTTCTGTTACTAATACATTGTCATTCTTACTACAAGAAATACTGCTAGTTGCTGTCAATGTAGTAAAAATAGCTATGGTAAATAAAGTATTTACCCTTGTTCGCTTTTGCCCAAATAAACGCCGTCTCATAAGTTAATATAAACTGCCATAATACCTGAATGTAATTAGTACCAAAATCTAGATTTTAATTCTTTAGCTCAATAACTATTCTAACTTTTGATAGCCCTTTAAAGCTAATTGACAAATTTCCCTAATATTTTATAGATTTATAAGATGAGCCAAGAGGCAGTGTTTCGACTACGCTCAACAACCGGACAGTAGGCAGGAGGAAAGAATTATGAAATTTAAAAATTTATTCTTCACAATAACTCTATAAAATCTGACATTTGTATCAATATGAACAATTTACTCATCCTCTATTTCACTCTCTGGAGTTTTAGAAGTTAGTCGCCAAGAGGTAGTTTTGTCAATATCTACAGATAGTTGTTCTAGATTTTCCCCTAAATCTTTTTGGAGTTTCTGAGTTAGTGTAATCGGAAAATCTAAATTAATACCTTGAGTTTGGGCTAGCTTTGCCAATTCTGTAAATGCAGCTTTGATTGTAGTCCGTTCATAACTAGTCAGCTTATAATCATAAGTTTCTGATATATCCTGAGCTTGCATGGCTTTTTTTATACGTTCTTGCAAATGCTCAAATTCTGAATTCAACAATTTCCATTGCTGCTCAACTTGCGAGTATCTAGCACTTAGCGATCTTAAGTCTTCTGTTGCAGGTTCGGGACTGGCTTGGGCTTGTAAGCCTAACAAGTTTAGGTGAATTTGAGCAAGATAAATGCAGTCTAGGTAAGCATACTCTATCTGTTCTTCAGTCAGAGGGCGTTTTGCCCAATCGCTTTTTTGTTCTTGTTTATCGATATTATTAAAGCTACAAAGTGCTGTAGCTATGGTCTTGAGTTGGTAGTTGGGTAATGGCAAAAGATAGTAGGGAATTTTTTTGGCCATTTCCAAAGTGCAAGTAATATTTTTGGCTTTCTTGCTACCGAGAAATTTTAGATCGTAACTCGCGTTGTGAAAAACTTTTTCAATTGCAGAATTTATCATAATTTGCTCGATAAATTCAGCTATAATATTAGGCTGGTCTAAGACATCTAAAAGATAGACGCGATCGCCACTCATATCTTGAGGATTATCTAATACCTGAATCAGCGATAATCGGGGATTACGACTTTTATAGTCAGCGACTTCTGTATCTATCCACAGTGTTTTAGCGTTTGTATATTCAGCGACAATAGCACGAATTTCGCTAGCCGAAGTAAGGTAGGGCATTGGCTAATATTTCCTGATATTTAAGGCATTGTAAGTAAGCCATAGTTTTATAAAGTAACATTTTGTTGGTAAGAATGCTTATACAGGATTGGAAAAAAGCTGAAGTTTGAAATTCGTCATAGACATCGCCAAATTGACTCAAATCTGATAACATCGAGTCACTACTGTAGAGTGGCATAGTCTACCATCAAAACAGCTACTCAGCATCTACCTTAAAGTCATAGAGATCCACAGACTGTGTGTAAAGCCATCCTGGTTAGCAGCCGTCAGAAAAATTGAATTGGCATTTCTCAAAACTAGGCGCAAAATCTTAGCTTCAAGAAATCGTCCAAATTTCAATTTTCAGCAACCTGAGCTATTGCTTAAGCACTTTTGCTACTTCACTTTTAATTGTTTTTTTAAATTTGCTCCTCATCATCACACACACCTCAATTAACCGCTTCAAGTACTCAATTCGGAGATAGATAATGAAAAAGCTAATTCTATTGGTAGTTAGTAGCATTTTGGTAGTTGGTACTTTTGGCTGCCAAGAGGCTCCTAAAACTGGTTCAGAAACTCCTAGCACAACTAATGAAGCCGCTCAAGCACCAGCAAAACCAGCTTCGCAGACAAATCAAACTGCCAAAGTTCCAGAAACACAAGCTACTCCTTTAGCAGCTAATACAGGTACGAAAGTTAAAACCGATGCTGAAAAAACGGCAGCAACAAAAGCTAAGAGCGATTTAAAAACTGAAGTTAGCGCCAAGTTGAATAAAGGCTTACCAGGCAACAAGTTGCAAGTTGAAAACAAAGAGGGTGAAATTATCCTCAAAGGTACAGCCGCTTCTGTTGAAGAACTCAAGAAAGCTGAAACCTTAGCTAAAGAAGTTCAAGGTGTGAAGACAGTCAAGGTAGAAGCAAAAGTTGATACTGTGAAAAAGCCATAAAAGAATAGACCTTTTGGATAAATCAAAAATAAAGAACCCCACCCCGCATTTGAGTAAAGCAAACCTTCCACCTCCCCACAAGCCTACGGTGTAGACAACAAGTCAAATTACCCCCCTTAATCCCCCCTTATAAAGGGGGGAAATAAGAAATCTTGTTCTCTCCCCTTTCTAAGGGGAGGGTTAGGGAGGGGTATTTTTGTACTTCATTAACTTGCAATCTACTGTAAATAAAAGTAAGGAATATAGAGGTTATCAGTTGGGTGCAATATATAGCGGTTTTCAGTTGAATAAGGTAAAAAACCTCACCCACAACCCTCTAAGAGAATGTTTTAAATTCTATTTTTCATCTTTCAACTTCCATTATTTGAACCTCGATAAATTCGCTCCATCTGCTCTGGAGAAAGTCGTCTCATTGGAAACCACTCAAATGGAGAAACAGACTGTTTCTCATAAGGTTGAACATCATCTTGCGGGTTTTGAGGGGAACGCACTACTACATTGGTATTTGAAACCTGACCCCTGAACGACTCATCTATTTCCAAATCTGCAAACTGAGTTTGAGGCAAAACATAAGCGTGCTTCTGGGGATCGTATGCGAAAACTTCTCCTGTTTCAATGTGATAAATCCAAGCATAAATGCTGAGTTCCCCCTGATAAAGCTTAGAGTGAATCACTGGATACGTCCGCAAATTTTCAATTTGAGTAAGAACATTTTCGGCAATCATAATCTCTAGCAGTTCTTCTTCGCCGTAGTGACTGTAGTGGTCTATAACTAGCCTTCGAGTCGCCTCTGCATATTTAAGCCAATCATGTACGAGCGGCATTTCATCGCTGAGATTGTGTAACTTCATTAATCCTTTCATTGCACCGCAATGAGAGTGACCACAAATAATAATTTGGCGAATATCTAAAGCTTGAACAGCATATTCAATTGTTGCACCTTCACCGCCATTACTTGCCCCATAGGGTGGAATGATATTACCTGCATTGCGAATGACAAATAATTCACCAACTTGGGCTTGTGTAATTAGATTTGGATCGAGACGCGAATCAGAACACGTAATAAATAATACTCTAGGCTTTTGACCCTGTGAAAGTTGCTCAAACAATTGTTGATGTGTCGAAAAATAGCTAGATTTAAATTCGCGCAGACCTTTAATTAATCTCTTCATTACTAAGTTCTACAAATATTTGGGGTTAAGAACCATATCACAGACAACAGATTGGGGTAGTAAAGATGACTTTCTTTCTACGTTTTTTCAATTGTAAAGATTACTTTATTATAAGTTCATTTGGTGCTTTTAATACCCTCTATCATTTGGTTGAATTACTTTTTTCTCTTGTTCGCCTCAGTTCCTTAGCAGGTAACATTACTGTGTGAGAATGCCTTGAGCGTATTTCAAACTATACCAACTGATTTTCCCTCGCACTTAAAGTATCCTGAGATCGCGTCTGGTTGAATAGTTGTAATTAAGACTGACGCAAAGACACGCAAACGCAGAGATTTTTGAATCACAAGTAATTAGTTAGACATGATATTATCTGCTCTGGGAAAATTTGATGGTCAGTTTGCGACATCAAACATTTTTGCCGTACACTGAGCGATCGCCTGCGATAAGCCTTTTGAGTGAAGCTTGCAGATTCACTGCAACGCGTCTACTATAATTTCCAATTCTCCCCCTTACCCTCTTGCGAATTCTTAATTAGTTGATACACTTGTTCTTCATTAGCCCAGGGAACCAGCGCCTATGGTGCACATCAAGCGCGTGGAACTTACGAACTTCAAATCCTTCGGTGGCACTACTTCTGTCCCTTTGCTACCGGGGTGTACTGTCATATCTGGGCCAAATGGTTCGGGTAAGTCTAATATCTTAGATGCACTGCTCTTTTGCTTGGGACTCTCCAGTTCTAAGGGAATGCGAGCCGAACGCTTGCCGGATTTGGTAAATAATACTCAAACGGCTAAAGGACGTGCTTCGATTGAGGCTAGCGTCACGGTGACATTTGATTTGTCGGATGAAATCTCACACAAAGACACAAAGGCACAAAGGCAGGAAGTAGAGGAAGTAGAGGAAGCCGAGGAAGCAGAGGAAGTAGAGGAAGAAAATCCAAAATCCAAAATCGCTCGGCTGAACGAAGCCGAAGTCCAAAATCCAAAATCGGCAGAGTGGAGTGTTACTAGAAGGCTACGAGTCACTCACCAAGGGACTTACACATCGAATTACTATATTAATGGTGTACCTTGCACGTTAACAGAGTTGCATGGAGAACTAAGTAACCTGCGGGTTTATCCTGAAGGCTACAATGTGGTGCTTCAAGGAGATGTCACCAGCATTATCTCAATGAATGCGCGGGAACGGCGGGAAATTATTGATGAATTGGCTGGGGTGGCGGCATTCGATCGCAAAATCATTCAAGCCAAATCAACTTTAGATGAAGTAAAGGAAAAAGAAGATAGCTGTCGGATTATTGAAACGGAATTAACTGCACAGCGCGATCGCCTTTCCCAAGATCGAGCTAAAGCTGAGAAATATCAAAAACTCCGCACAGAATTTCTAGCGAAGCAATCCTGGGAAGCTGTTTTATCATGGCGATCGCTACAAGCACAACAAGAAAAATTAGTTCACGAAATTCAAACAGGCGATCGCAATTTTACTGAGCTGACTACCCAACTCACCAACTTAAATTCCGAAATCGTCCAAAAAACTGCTGAACTGGAACAACTCAATGCCCACGTCAAAGCATTGGGAGAAGAGGAACTTTTGGCAGTACAATCTATCCTCGCCACCCAAGAAGCAGAACGTAAACAACTCCAGCGACAGCTAACGGAATTACAAACAGCTTCCCAAGAAACCGCCAAACGTCTAATTCAAACTCAGCAAGAAATTCAAAAACACCGTCATTCCCTAGAAGAAATAGCCGAAACCCAGATTGTAGAGACGCGATTCATCGCGTCTTCCCAACACCAAAGAAATGAAGCCCACCAATCTCTAGAAACCTCCCGCGAAGCCGCCGCAGAAATCGCCTCAGCTTCAGAAGCCTGGGTGCAGCAACAAACAGCATTCAACCGTCAAATTGAAGCTTTGCTGCACACCCTAGAACCGCAACGCACCGAACAAGCACAACTCAGGGAACGCAATAATCAGTTACAGCAACTTATCCAAGAGCAAACCCAGTTAATTGAACGCGACGAACCCCTATTAGCAGAAAAGCAAACTCAGTCTAGTGGAGTTGAAACGGAATTTAACACCTCTAGCGAACCCATCCAAAATTTAGCTCAAAATCTTTCAGCCACAGAACAAGAACTGCAAATTCAACAGGAAACCCAAAAACGGTTACTTTTTGAACAACGAGAAAAACAACGCCAGTTGGATAAGATCGAGGCGCAAGCACAAGCACAGCAAGAAGTCCAAGGAACCCAAGCGAGTAAAGTCATTTTACAATCGGGCATACCTGGACTTTGTGGTTTAGTGGTGCAGTTAGGAAAAGTGGAACCCCGCCATCAGCTAGCTTTAGAAATGGCTGCTGGGGGACGCTTGGGACATATTGTGGTGGAAGATGACAGCATCGCCGCAGCGGGTATTGAATTGCTCAAACAGAAACGTGCAGGGAGAGCGACTTTTTTACCGCTAAATAAAATTCACGCTCCCAAATTTACTCAAGATGCAACGTTGCGTTTTGCTAGCGGCTTCGTTAACTATGCTGTGAACTTAGTCGATTGCGATCGCCGTTACAAAGATGTATTTAGCTATGTTTTCGGCAACACGGTAGTATTCGCCAACCTAGAGGCGGCGCGGAAAAATTTAGGACTGTATCGCATCGTCACCTTAGACGGGGAACTTCTGGAAACCAGCGGTGCAATGACTGGTGGTAGCAATAACCAGCGTTCGTCCTTACGGTTTGGCAATGCGGAAGCGGGAGAATCTGATGAAGCGATCGCTTTAAAAACTCGCTTAGTAGACATTGAGCGAGTTTTAGAGCGTTGTACTGAAGCGATCGCAACTTTGTCAGCTAGAGCTAAAAAACTGACGCAAGAATTAACAGAAGCGCGTCAAGCACGGCGAGAACAGCAGTTGCAATTGGAGCAGTTACAGAAAGACATTAAAAGTTTAACAGGGCAATTAGAGGGGACGCGATCGCAACTCGCCCAAAACAGCAAAAAGTTAGCCACTGCTCAATCCCGATTAGAAATTTTAGAGCGGGAATTACCTGGGCAAGAAAATGAGTTGCAACAATTGCGACACGCCTTAGCAGAGTTAGAAGCATCCCAAACCCCTAGCGAATGGCAACAAATCCAGGCGACAATTAAAATTAAAGAGCAACAATTGCAACAACGAGAGACAGCATTACGCGAAACTGAACAAAGATTAAAAAATTTAGAAAATCAGCAACAACGTTTACAAGAAAAAATCCAAGAAGCAGAAACGCGAATCACCGAATACGAAACCCAACAAAGCTCTTGTAGAGACGCGATGAATCGCGTCTCCACACAAATCACAACGATAGACGAGCAAATCACCCAAACCCGTTTATCGTTAAATCAAATGGAGCAAAATTTGGGCGAAGAGAAACAAAAACGCGACGCTACAGAATTGGAAGTGCGATCGCACCTTTTACGCCAACAACAATTGGAATGGGAAATCCAAAAACTCCAAGAAACCCAAGAGAAACGGCGGGAAGAACTAATTGCACTGCAAACTCAATTGCGAGATGTGGGAGCAGAATTACCCAATCCCTTGCCGGAAGTTCCAGATAAGGTAGATTTAGAAGAATTGCAGAAAGAATTGCGATCGCTTACCAAACGCTTACAGGCAATGGAACCTGTCAATATGCTGGCGTTGGAAGAATACGAACGCACTCAAAACCGCCTCCAGGAACTCACCCAAAAATTAGAAACACTAGAAGGAGAACGCACCGAACTACTTTTACGAATTGAAAACTTTACCACATTGCGGCAACTTGCCTTTAAAGAAGCTTTCGATGCTGTCAACGAAAACTTTCAATCAATTTTTGCCATTCTTTCCGACGGCGACGGCTTCTTGCAACTAGAAAATCCCGAAGATCCCTTTAGCAGCGGATTGAATTTAGTCGCGCACCCCAAAGGCAAACCCGTACAGCGCCTAGCTTCCATGTCTGGGGGAGAAAAATCACTCACAGCCTTAAGCTTTATCTTTGCCCTGCAACGCTACCGCCCATCGCCATTTTACGCCTTTGACGAAGTAGATATGTTCCTAGATGGAGCAAACGTAGAGCGATTAGCTAGAATGATTAAACAACAGTCACAACAAGCGCAATTTATAGTTGTGAGTTTGCGTCGTCCGATGATAGAATCAGCCGAACGCACAATTGGCGTTACTCAAGCACGAGGAGCTTACACTCAAGTTTTGGGGATTAAATTACAATCATCCAATACATCTGCTTGAGTTTTTGTTAATAATAGTGTATAGATAAACCAAACCGGATTCGAGATCAGGACTCGGTATAGAATGACCTCTGAACAGATAATTAGGCGTTCCGACATATTAAATACCCAGGTGATTACCCGCGACAACGGCAAGCGGCTAGGCATCATCAGTCAAGTCTGGGTTGATATCGATCAAAGAGAGGTTGTGGCTCTTGGTTTGCGAGACAGCCTGATCTCCATTTCGGGCATACCGCGCTATATGTACCTCAACAACATCAGCCAGATTGGTGATGTCATCCTGGTTGATAACGAAGATGTCATTGAAGATATCGAAGTTGAATCTCTCAGCAATTTGATTAACTGGGAAGTAATTACAGAAACAGGTGAAGTCTTAGGCAAAGTTCGGGGCTTCAAGTTCAACGGTGAAAACGGGAAGCTTGAATCTATAGTCATTGCTTCTTTAGGATTGCCCCAAATTCCCGATCAATTTCTGAGTACTTACGAGTTCTCAGTAGATGAAATTGTCAGCACTGGCCCCAATCGGTTGATTGTGTTTGAGGGAGCCGAAGAACGAGTAAACCAGTTGACAGTTGGTTTACTAGAGCGCCTGGGTATCGGCAAAGCACCGTGGGAGCGAGATATAGAAGAAGAATACGGCGGCTATGCTCCACCACGCCAAGTTGCACCAGCGAATCAACTGCCTAGCGGAGTGCCATTGCAGCCACCCAGGCAAAAAGTTCGCGCCCCCGAACCCGTAGCGCGGGAAGAAGAATGGAATGAAGACTATGTGGAAGAGGAAAGGCCACAGCGTCAGGTAATGAAAGCGCGGCAGTATGAATCTATTCAATACGAAGAAGATGAGGAAGAAGATAACTGGAGCGAAGCAACGGGCAACGACAGGTATCAACAACCGCAGCCGCTAAAGTATGAAGCCCAGCCCTATAGCAAGCCTTATGTTGACGAATACGATGATTATGACGATGTAGACGGCGATGCTTGGGAAGATGCACCGAAGCCTGTGAATATTCCTAAGAAAGTCAAGGAAAGACAGCCAGAATACGAAGAAGAAGGCGGGTATTAAGTAATTCGTAATTCGTAATTCGTAGTTCGTAATTCAACCGGAAAATTAGGAAGTATTTTAAGATTAATTCAGCCTTTTCCTTACTTACAAGGAGAGGGCTAATTTTTTAGCGAGGTTCGAGCCAGTTTTCTACTTTTAAATTAGGAACACGGGAAAATTCACGGATGTTAGCGGTAATGAGAGTTAGAGGTTGTTTGAAAAGTCCTCTTCTTGGTAGCAAAACGTTCTAGATCCCCCTAAATCCCCCTTAAAAAGGGGGACTTTGATTCCGGTTCCCCCCTTTTTAAGGGGGGCTAGGGGGGATCGGTTAGTGCCTAAAATCACAGCCAACCACTTTTCAAACAACCTCTTAGAGCAAGGGTTAAAGAATGGGCAGCAATTAATAAGTCGTTAGCTCCAATCGGTTTACCTTGTTGTTCTAAATCAGTGCGGATTTCTGCGTAATATTGCTCTACAGGAAGAGTTAGGGGTAGTATTTCAATACTATCCAAAATTATTTCAAGTTTTTCTATGAGCTTTTGGGAGTTCTTCTTTCTAGCTCCAAATCTTGATTCACAAGCTACTATAATACTTGTACAAATTTTGTCTTCTCCGACATCTTGAATTTTTGAAAATACCACTCCTCTGGGGTTTTTAATTAGTTCAGAAATAATGTTTGTATCTAACAAGTAGAAATAACTCATTTTGAAAACTCAATATCATCTAAGGGTAATAATCCTTCGTCCACGTCGGCAAAGTCTTCGTCCAGTGGTTTAAGGGTGGAAAGGGTTTCCAGGAGGGATTTTTTCTTGATGGGGGAAATGATGGCGAAGGGGATACCGTTTTGGGTAATAGTGAGGGGTTCGCCTGTTTTTCGGGCTTGGTTGAGTAGGGTTTGGATGGTTTCGGGGAGATCGGAAAGAGTGATTTGTGTCATGGTGGGTTCTGAGGTTAGCGGATGGGGACTTGGCGCACGTCTATTTTACCTGTGACGGTGTTGGTGATGAGGGCATCGATCTCGCCAGTAAATTGGCAATTCCCTTTGCACAAGATCCATCACCACTGAGGATTTGTCATAATTAATGCCATCGCCTGAGAGCTATCTAATGGATGGGAAAACAAATATCCCTGCCCATATTCACAGTTCAATCTTTTCAACATTGCTACTTGCTCTTCTGTCTCCACCCCTTCGGCGGTAACATCCACACCTAATTTGTGTGCCAATGTAATAATTGTCTGAACAATATCTAAATTTCCATCATCAAAAATGCTCCCACTAACAAAGGAGCGGTCTATCTTCAACTGATTAATTGGAAAGTGGTGGAGACGACCTAATGAGGAATAGCCCGTACCAAAGTCGTCAATTGCCAACTTAATTCCTAAATTTCTCAGTTGCTTTAGCCTGATGATAGCTTTATCGTTGTTTTCCATAATTACGCTTTCTGTAATCTCCAGTGTCAAACTCGGTGCGTCTAGTCCAGTGTCTTGTAAAACTTTATTGATGTGCGACAGCAAGTTTTCTTCACTGAACCTAGTACTACAAAGATTGATACTAATGCTCAAGGGAGACTCAGGCAGATCGTCCCCACAGCTAGAGGATAATTGCTCTTGCCACTGCTGTATCTGACCACATGCTTCATATAAGACCCACTGCTCAATAAGGATTATTAGCCCGGTTTCTTGGGCAGTTGACATGAAATACTCTGGCAAAACAATGCCGTGTTTTGGATGTAGCCAGCGCACAAGCGCTTCAAAACCAGTTATTCTACCGCGACTGAGTGACACTATCGGTTGATAATAAACCCGAAACTCTTGAAGCTCAATGGCTCGGCGTAGCTCGTTAACCAACTCCAAGTGTGCCATTGCTTGAATATGCATATCAGTGTTAAAAATCTCATAGCACGCCCTGCCTTGTGCCTTAGCTCGGTACATCGCTATATCGGCGTCACGCAAGTAATCTTCTGGTTGTTTATAAACTGTTGTGCTTAAAGCAATGCCAATACTCGCTGTAGTAGAAACTTCGTGCCCGTCTAGAACCACAGGAAGTGCCAGATTCTTTTGTATTCGCTCAACAACCCCTATCACTTCTAATACATCTTTAATTCCCACCAGCAAGATGATAAACTCGTCTCCTCCCAGCCGTGCAGCTATATCTGTAGAGCGCAAGCATTCTTGAAGCCTTTGAGCAACGATAAGCAGTAATTGATCTCCAAATGTGTGTCCCAGGCTGTCATTGATCGTCTTGAAGCGATCTAGGTCTAGAAACAAGACAGCAAATAGATAATCTGGATGCCGTTTAGAATAATTGACCGCATCTTCTAAGCGGTTCATAAATAAAGCGCGGTTTGGGAGTCCCGTCAGTATATCGTGAAATGCAAGATGTACCAGTTGTGACTTGGCTCGTTTATGTTCTGTAATTTCACTCAGCAACTGCTGATTTGCTTCTGCCAGTTCCACTGTGCGTTTTGTCACTCGTTCTTCAGCTTGTTTTGCTTCGCTGATATTACGCAGCAACCAACGCCAGCCGATCAACTTTTCTTGTGAGTCATACACTGGAGATACCCTGATACTTGCAGGAAAGGGTGTACCCAAGCGTGGCTTTAGCTCAATTATGCAGTCCTGTATCTGCTGTGAATTATTGATTAGGGAGCGAAATATCTGACGGTCTTGTTGAGCAATAAATACAATTAATGGTTTACCTATAAGATATTTTTGTTGCATAGAGAGCATAATTGCTGCTGCATAGTTAGCCTCTAGGATCTTCCCTACGGTATCAGTTACTAAGTAACCATCCGGCGCAAAATCGAATAATTCTTGGTAACGCTGGCGTTCTCTCTCTGCTCCCGCTCTTGTTACCTCTAACTCCTCGGAGGCAGCCAATAGTTCTTCCACTGCCATTTGGAGTTCATCGAAAGCTTCTATTATTAGATCGTGTTGTGAGTTTGGTTGAGTTGCGGTGCGCTGCCATATTCCTCTTACCCGCGATCGCAATTCCTCTATCTGCTGGCTAAAGTTATCTACATCCATGTTGCTCGAGCTGCAAAACTATGAAGCGTGGGTGTAAGCAATACAAGTATCAAGAAATACTAATATACTGTCATCTATAGCAGGGTATACTTTTAATACTTAATATTAATTATCTGTGTGCATATCATTTTGACTTGAACGCTAAAACAGTTTGTAACTAATTAGTGAACTAGTCAGAAACTCCGCAAAACTGCTAGCGTCAAACAAAGTAAAATAGCGTTGTGGATCTTCAAGCTTGAAAACCCGTTCTAATTACTGGCAACTGCTGCCTTATATCCGACTCCAGTGGCAAACCATTACCAAGGGACTTATTGGTATCTTGGGATACGTGCTGGCGACTTTAATATTAATTAATCTTGCGGGTAAATTGGCAATTCCCTTTGCTGAAGGTAATGTAGTCGCGATCGCTCAAATAACTGGCAGTTGTGCTTTAGTATTTCTTGTTAGAGGCTTGTTTCAGTCTATACAAGATATGTACATGGCGAAAGCTGCTTTAAGAGTTGCTTTTCATCTCCGCCAGCAAGTCTACGCACATCTTCAAAAGCTAAATCTCAGCTATTTTGAAACGGCAAAAGCTGGTGATTTATCTTACCGCCTCACCGAAGATGTTGACCGCGTTGGCGAAGTGGTAAATAAAGTATTTCACGACTTTATCCCCTGTATTTTACAGTTGCTAGCAATTCCGATTTACATGATTTATCTGAATTGGCAACTGACATTAGCAACAGTGATAGTTGCACCACTCATGGGTATTTTAGTTGGCTGGTTTGGCGAACGTTTACGCAAGTATTCCTTAAAAAGTCAAAATCGCGTGTCGGGTTTATCAGCCATTCTCGCGGAAGTTTTCAACGGTATTCGTTTAGTACAGGCTTTTGCTGCCGAAAATTACGAAATTGCCCGCTTTGGCCATGAAGCAGAACGCAGTCTCAAAGCAAAATACTCAGCCGAACGCCTGAAAGCGATTCAGATTCCTATTATCGGATTTCTGGAAGCCTTAAGTGCGTTATCGTTACTAATTGTGGGAGCTTGGCAAATTTCCCAAGGTAACTTGACAGTGGCGAATTTTTTCAGTTATCTGGCGGCGGCGGCGCTGTTAATCGATCCCATTGGTCATACTACTAACAACTACAACGAATTTAAGCAGGGTGAAGCATCTGTTGACCGCGTTTTTGAATTGATGGCAATTCAGCCGACGGTAATCGAAAAGATAAATGCGATCGCTCTGCCTCCAGTCAATGGCAAGGTAGAATATCGTCATATTTCCTTCGCCTATAAACCAGGTGAACCTGTATTAAAAGATATCAGTTTATTAGTATCGCCAGGTGAAGCGATCGCTCTTGTGGGTGCTTCTGGTGCTGGTAAAACCACATTTGTGAATCTTTTACCCCGTTTTTACGATCCTGAAGTTGGTCAAATATTCATTGACGATGTTGATATTCGGGATGTGAAACTGCATAGTCTGCGGCGACAAATTGGGATTGTTCCTCAAGAAACCATCATGTTTTCCGGGACGATTGCTCAAAATATCGCTTTTGGACAATATATTTTTGACATCAAAGCAGTTAAAGAGGCGGCAAAAATTGCTAATGCCCATCAATTTATTAGCCAACTACCAGAAGGTTATAAGACTTGGGTAGGCGAACGTGGGGTAAACTTATCAGGAGGACAAAGACAAAGAATTGCGATCGCTCGTGCTGTTTTGCTCAATCCCCAAATCTTGATTCTCGATGAGGCGACATCAGCATTAGATTCTGAGTCAGAAGCACTGGTACAGGAAGCGCTGGAAAGATTGATGGAAAAACGGACAGTATTTATTATTGCTCACCGTTTATCGACAGTTAGAAAGTGCGATCGTATTTTAGTTCTCGAACAAGGACAAATTGTCGAATCGGGAACCCATGAAGAATTATTAGCCCTAGAGCGTCGCTATGCGCGGTTTTATGCTCAACAGTTTAGTTAGATGTAGGGGAAGTTTGAGGTTTTGAGACAACCGAATTAGTTTTTGAGTTCATAAAATCGGTTTTTAAGGTAGAAGAATGAGTATCTATGTATTCAATACCCAATACTGTCGTACCAAATATTTCCATCTTCCATAATGGTATTACTAAAAATAGCCTTACGAATGTTATAAAAGCCTTCGACCGAACGCAAATCGGCATTGCTGAAGTTAGCACCATCGAAAGAGGAGTGGTTCACGAAAGCATCCCTGAGAATAGCATGGCTGAAATTAGCGCCATCAAAAATACATTGGTACATTTCGGCTCTGCTCAGGTTGGCGTTGACAAAGGAAGTATTGATGAAGTTAGCTTGACCACCTCTAGCCTCACTTAAATTAGCATCGTTAAGGATGGCTTCATTCAACTGCGTTCCTTCCATATAAGCTCCCCTGAGATTAGCCCCAGTGAGATTGGTATTGTCCAGGTGAGCAGCTTCCAAAAAGGCTCCTTCCAAGTTGATCCCACTCAGGTCAGCCCCACTCAGATCGACCGCTCTCATGAACAAACTAGTTCTGCTGCAATTTACACTCCAAGCGAAGTTTCTTTCTCCCGCTTCATACCTATCCAACATTTCTTCAATATCCATAAGGGATTTCCAAGAAATAAATTATCCATCTTGTGGAGTGGGCATCTTGCCCGCCCTAATTATGCAAATTAAAGGTGGAACAGCTTACCACTGACCAAGCACAAAAACTCATAATATAGCGGTTCTCAATTGTATGGAATACAGACCTAACCCCAGCCCCTTCCCTGCTAGCGTTGGGGAGTAAGTATCAAAGCCTCTCTCCTAAAAGGAGAGAGGAATGGAAGTGAGGTCAGAGTGTATTGCATACAAATGAGAAGTACTATCTTAAAAAGAAAGTAGCTGGAAATTGACTACCTTCTAGACTGAATTGCCTTGATTAAGTCATAAAAAGGTTGCCAATTATCTTCTTGGGCAATTGATTCCCAAATAGATTCAATTACAGGTCTTAATAATACCGTTTTGGGATTATTAACAGCTAGAGTTTGGGCAATTATATCGGTGCGTAGGCGTAGCCCGTCGTAGACATCGCTATCAAAATCATTCAAGATTTTGTGGTATAGTATGCACCAATCATCAAAAATTGCTGATGCGCCCGGTACTGGTACAATATCTGAACTATTCATTACAAAACCTGGTTCATCTCGCCATTTAGATGAAAAAGTGCGAGCCATCTCATAAAAGAATTGATGATAACCAACTTGGCTTGCTTTCAAGAATTCAATCGTGAGATTTAAGAGTTCTTCAGCTTGTGGATGTTGCAACTCCACAAAACCCAACTTTTTCAACATCAAAGAACTGTATTCAGCTTGATAATATTCATCAAACCTAGCTAAACTAGTCTCCATATTGCCTTTATCAATAATCGCCTTTAAAGGTTGCTGGAGCATTTCTAAATTCAGCTTGCAAATAATTGGTTGATTACTGTAACAGTAGCGTCCAGAATAGTCAAAATATGCAGCTATAAAGTATGGGTCATAAGTAGGGATAAATGCATAAGGCCCATAATCAAAGCTTTCTCCTGTAATCGACATATTGTCAGTATTCAGGACTGCATGACAAAAGCCAGCCGCCATCCACTGCGCTACTAGTTGTGCAACCCGTTTAACTAATTCGGCGTAAAACAAGCCATATTTATCTTGTTCAGCACTTAAGTGTCGATAATACTGCTCAATTACGTGGTCTAATAACTTCTGAGTTAAATCTGGACGCTGGAAATAGTGCAGTCGCTCAAAAGTGCCAAACCGAATATGAGAGCTGCTCATCCTAACCATCACAGATGAACGTGTAGGCGAAGGTTCATCGCCCCGCCAGAGTGGTAAACCTGTTTCAATCATGCTTAGACAGCGCGAGGTACGTACACCCAAGTAGTGCAGTGCTTCCGCAGCCAGAACTTCCCGCACGCCACCTTTGAGCGTCAGCATACCATCGCCACCACGGGAGTAGGGCGTTCTCCCAGAACCTTTCGTACCAAAATCGTACAATTCGCCATCATTGGCGCGTACTTGCCCGTAGAGAAAGCCTCTACCATCCCCCAACTGTCCGTTATATTCACCAAATTGGTAGCCGTGGTAACGCAGCGCTAACAAGGGTTTGCGCCCTTGAAATTGACCAAAAGCTGTGATGAAATCTTCGTCTTTGACTACTTGGGGGTCTAGACCAAAACGGGGTAATAGTTCATCGTTACGCCAACGCAGGAGGTGTTGAGGAAATTCCTCTGCTGCAACCTCATCGTAGTAGTCGCCGCCTAGAGATTCTAAAGCGCTTTCGTAGTTGAGGGAGAGAAAAGGATTGCTAGAATTTTTGTAGTTCGGAGTTTCAGCCAGAGTCATTACAAGCAAAGCTTAATTCATTCTTCCTTTAATACTACCTCTGGCTTCAGCATCATCAGCATAGACGCAAAAAGCAACCCATCTCTAAAATATGGCAGCGCCACCCTCAAAATCTGGAACGCTTCAGAAAGCAGGAGTAACCCACGTTTAAAAGCGTGGAATTAGAAACAAGTACGAAGCCCTTCGGACATCCTACGACAAGCGTCTTCCCTTCTCCCAAAAGGAGAGGCTAGCGCTAAAGAAGAAGACTGCACTGACTCTTTTGTATCTTATGACACTTTCAGATCGAGACAATTCTTATTTTAAAGCGAATGATTCAAAATTCAAGTTTTCATTTATAATCCCTTGCTCCTACCTTTTTTTAGAAGAAATAAAGTTTTGCAATTAAAAAAAATAAGACTGGCTCAACCGAAGTTTGGATAAAATCCGCCAGTCTTCCGAAACTTAATCTTAATTAAATAAAGCTGATTTTTTATTTTTTAATTGGTTCTGATGGTGGTGCAGCTATTCCTACTGGCTTTGATGTTGTTTGTGATACCTGTGAAGCTAGAATTTTTTTCACTTGCAGGTTATAAGCTTGCAAAATTGATTGAACCTGCTTCTGTTGATCTTGATTCAGATCCAAAGATTTTAACACTATTCTGATTCTCTGACGGGATTGCAGTGCCGCCTTAAATTTAGTATCTTGGGACGGGTTTAATAGAGCCTCAATATCTTTATCTCTTTGCTGGCGAGCAACTTGGATTTGTAGGCGCTGTTGCTGTGTGAGTTTGATTGGCTGGTGTGATGCAGCACTAGTCTGAGTTTTTAAGGCTGGTGTAGTGGCAGAATTTGGGCCTGGTGCTGCCAAGACAACTCCGTTTAAGATGGTAGCAAAAGCGAAGATAGTCGAAAAGACAGATAAGCACTTTCTAGAATTAATGAGCATTTTAAAAAACTCCTCAACTATTTAAGAAAATTGGACACATCGGCTAAAGCTAACCTTAATAACTAAGCCTAGTAGTCAACAAATATTACTATTGCATTTGCTTGTGGAGTTGTTGTGTAATTCTTATGAATTTAATATGAATTTGTCGATATTCTCAATTGATATATTAAATTCCTTTTAATATAAATATTATAGTATTGCAAATAGCTATAATGTGGGTATAAACCACCAATTCAAAATAAGTTTTAAGTGACATTTAAACCCTGGTTAATCATTAATTAAGATTGACTAAATAAGTTTTTTAAATAGCAATTATAAATGAATTAATTGCCTCAACAAGTATAGTTGATAAAATAAAACAAAAACCTTGATAAAATTCTCGGGATGTTTTAAAAATTAGGTATTTTCCAATCAGGATTTGTCAGACTTGTCAAAATATGATCTTCCCATTGCCCATTAATTAACAAATAGTCTCTAGCGTATCCTTCAACGACAAAACCGAGTCTTTTTAGTACATTACCGCTGCGCCGATTGTGAGGCATATAATTAGCCATGACTCGGTGAAAATTTAACTCTTGAAATAGATATTGAGTTGCGGATTTTAGTCCTTCTGTCATATATCCTTTACCTTGTTTATTTTCGGCAAGGCTATATCCCACATAGCAAAAATGGGCGGCTCCTCGAACAAAATTACTAAAATTTACCGTTCCAATAACTACAGTGGGATTTTTTTTGGAAAAAATAAATAGTTTTAACGATTGACCATTGATAAATTCCAGAAAACTATTCTCTATCTGATACTGCCAATATTCTTCAGTGAAAAAACCATCAGCCCAAAGAGGGTAAAATGGAGTGAGATAACTTTTGTTATCAATGAAGTATTTGAGAATTTTGGGTATATCTTCATGGATCGCTGCTCGTAATAATAGGCGATCGCTTGCAATTATTGGCAGTTCTGATATCATAAATTACTTAATCGGCGGGATCTCTTCTCAGAATATTCTCTAAATTTTATAAATTCTCTCATAGTCTGCGGTTTAGCAGCAGTTAGATTAGCTGTCTTATAACGTTTCTCTACCCTTGTGAGGTACAGCAACCCCACCCCCAACCCCCTCCCCGCAAGCGATGAGGGGGCTATGATGTACCTAATGTGATTAGGAAACGCTATATTATCAGCACTTACGCAAGTTTCATAGTTTTTTCATAAAGTTTGTCAAGAGTCAGGGGTCAATTAACTGATTTTATATAGACTTTGAACTCTTGACCAGCATCACAAAAGATATATGTATGCCCAATGCCTTTACACAAAGATAGAGTGAGTATTTTTGCTCTTAATCTGCCATTCAACCAAAATCTTGATAAGCTGATGTCTAATATCTAGAGCGGAAGGATTGAGAGCCAATGGGTGATAAAGCACAGTCCAGGGTACAACTTCGATAAAATAGCTTTGCCCAAAGGCTGTACCGCAGCAGATTTAAGCAAAAGACAGCTCAAGATTTAACCCAGTCTACAAGAAGGATAGTGATGTGGTGGGAATACGCTACGATTGGCAGGAATTAGAGATTCGGGCGATTTACAATACGCCATTGCTAGAGCTTATTTATCAAGCTGCTAGCGTGCATCGCCAATATCATGACCCAACAAAAATACAAGTTTGCAAGCTTATATCTATCAAAACCGGAGGTTGTCCAGAAGATTGCAGCTACTGCGCCCAATCTTCCCGTTATAAAACAGAGGTAAAGGCGCAAGCACTCCTAGAAAAAGAAACGGTAGTTAACATCGCCCAGAAAGCTAAAGAAACTGGTGTTAGTCGCATTTGTATGGGTGCTGCTTGGCGCGAAGTCCGGGATAACTCACAATTTGAAGAAGTCCTGGAAATGGTCAAGGATGTGACTGCAATGGGTTTAGAAGTGTGCTGCACTCTGGGTATGTTGACGGCAAATCAAGCCAGGAAATTGGAAGAAGCGGGACTTTATGCCTACAACCATAACTTAGATACCTCGCAGGAATATTACAGCACAATTATTACCACGAGAACATATAGCGATCGCTTGAACACAATTGAGAATGTCCGCCAGACAAATGTTACTGTCTGTTCCGGCGGTATCCTGGGCTTAGGCGAAACAGTCGATGACCGGGTTGGGATGTTACAAACTTTGGCAAACTTACATCCCCATCCAGAGTCCGTGCCAATTAATATTCTTTCACAAGTACCGGGAACACCCTTAGAAAATCAGCCTGATGTCCCCATTTGGGATATTGTGCGGATGATTGCCACAGCCAGAATTTTAATGCCAGCTTCCGATGTGCGTCTTAGTGCCGGTAGGGCGAGACTTTCTCAAGTTGAGCAAGCTTTCTGCTTTATGGCAGGAGCCAATTCTATCTTTTCCAGCGACGATAACAAGATGTTGACGGTGACAACTCCCTGTCCAGATTACGATACTGACCGAGAAATGCTGAATTTACTTGGTTTGGGAATGCGTCCGCCTTCCCAAAGACAGGAGAAAGTAGCAAGTTCGGCTGTTGTAGGGTAAATATCTAATTGTGGGATAGCCGAAAGGCCCATCCCACAATAAATAATTAGATATTTTTTACTTGAATTTCCTAAGCAGGTGTCAATAAAATCAACTGCTGTTGCAAAAGGCTTCTTACCCCATCCAATCCCAGTTCTACATTTGTCAATATCTCTGCAATTGTGGAATTTTGATCGCATCTTTGCATAAACTCAAACTCTGCTACAGATAAATTAACTATCTGGTAATCGTAATTAAAGAAACATTGACTGGGAAATCCCTCAAGACAAGGATTCAGTTCGGGAATCGCTGCTAGTAGAGCGTTATTATCTGACCAGTCGGCTTTGATTAAGGGAGGACGACCGAGGAAAAACTCGTAATGAGTTACTTCTGGGTCTAATAATTCTATCAGGCGATAAAGCTGGCGATCGCTCAATTCTTTTGCCCGTTCTACTAACTCTGGTGCTTTACCCAAAAGTCTTTCCAAATCCCAGAAACTCGGATTCGAGAAACCAATAAATTCCAATCCCGAAGCATCTATTAATTCAAACAGCGTTTCAATGTTGTAGTCAATTTCTTGAGGATGAACGTACATATCAGCAAAGTATTCATCCTTATTGTTTTCTAGCGACCAACGTTGTTTATCGTATTTGACAATTCGGTTATTTTCTGGTAAGGAAGCGAATATTTGTCGCCCAACTTTGACACCATCGCGGTAGTCGCCTTTTTTGTCACCTTGAATAAGTGCGATCGCTTTTTGCATGAGTTGAATTTCCCAACGTCCCAACTCCCCGTACACAAAAATGTGCATTAAGCCACCTGGGGCTAACTTCTTCGCCAAAGCTTGAATCCCGCCAATGGGATCGGGGGTATGATGCAAAACGCCAACACAGTTAATTAAATCAAACTCACCCGGTAACTGTTCTACATCAAACAAACTGAGGTGATGAAATTCAACGCGGTTAGCCCCTGAACGCTGACAACGTTCTTTGGCTACAGCTAAAGCGCCAGTACTGAGGTCAATTCCCACAACAGAAGCTTGGGGATTGAGGTGAACTAGGTACTCTGTACCCACACCAGTACCGCAACCTGCATCTAAAATCCGAATATCTTGCTTTTGGGGTTTTTGACCTGTGCAGAAGTTATGAGCAGCTAGCCAATTCCAGCGCCAGTTATAGCCTGGAGGTGGTTCATCCAACAGGGCTTCCGGCGGAAAGGGGTAAGTATTGTAGAGTTTGGCAACAGCAGCACTAACAGTTTGGGAATCGGACATGATGAGGAATAACGCAGCATTTCTGAGTTTAGCGGATAGTGGCTGGTTAGAGCAAAGATTACTATTGCTTATTTTCTACTACTTATCCAACAGCAAAGTCAGTAAATTGGCGTTTATAAGGAGCATAAAATTTGTTTTTGTGCTGCTAATAGTCTGTATGTTCCTATCTACAAAGTAATATCTTTGCTCAAGCTTAACCAACACACTGAAAATTTTTACAACTAGATTTATGAGATTTTTGTTCTTAAATTTTTATCTAATTTACAATTACCAGCCTTAGATTAGAGCTTTATCTTTAAGTTTTTTCCAGATTATATTTGATAGTAGGGGTTTTAGCCATGAAAGTAACAAGCAAGCTAAAATAAATGAGATACGCAGTTATATACATAACAACAAGCATTTGTTGTACTAAGATGAAAAGACCTTTTAGAAAACTGTTAAAATTGTAAAAATGTTCTATTAATTGGTCTTTGAACATTTTTAATTATTTGAAATTTGAGTGATAATCGCTAATGTTTCAATATTATGCAGAACTCTCCGAAGATGATTTAAATATTTTAAGAAAACTAAAACATTCTATTGAATCCAGTTTTCAAAATACATCTGAATATTGTCATAGCCTAAATGAATATTATGATGAATTAAGTGAAATCTTCCAATTGATAACTGACCCACTTCCTCCCGATTGTGAGTTGCAAGAATCGCTATTACCTAAATACTACCTTGACTTCAAAAAAGAATATCAAAGTTCAGGCCCATACACTTTTTTGAATGATTGCCACTCTGCAAAATTGATCGCTTTTGTACAAGTCATATCTGTGAAAAATAGAGGTGCAAAGATCGCTGCAAAACCTCTAGCCATCTTGAAAGGACAAAAGGATGAATTTGAATCAGATTGCTTTGGAAATATCAAATTTAATGTGTATACAGCTTGGTCATATGCATGTTTTGAAAAAGGAGAGAACGCATTAATTTTACTAGAAAAAGTATCATATAAGACTGTAATTATATGGTCTTCAAGCAAAAAATTTGAAGTTATCAATAGAGATGGCATTGAAATAGTAATAGCAAAAAGAGCAACAAAGTCATATTGGCATGATATTAATGTAGATAAAATTAATGAAAACAACCTTGTAATAATCCCTTGGAAACAATTAGAGACATGGATAAGAAATAATCTATGATTATTATTTCAATATGAGTTTCACAGGTTCAAATTGTATGGATATCTTATACTAAGATAAGCACGCTTTTTGCTGAGTATAAACCTTTAATTATTTACACTGCCTTACTTAATCTATGGTTTAATTTTGATCGTATTGTCTTTTGCGATCGCACCAATGATTTACAACCAATCAGAATTTAATTTACGCTGTGAATGGGGATCGCAAGGAGTTGCTGAACTCGCTCCCATCAGTGATGTAGTTGTGATAGTTGACGTTCTCTCTTTTTCTACTTGTGTAGAAATTGCCACCAACAACAGCGCGATAATTTTTCCCTACGCATATAGAGATGAATCTGTCATAGATTATGCCAAGTCAGTGCAAGCAGAATTGGCAAGTCATAGACAACGTTGGACTACAACTGGATATTCTCTCTCGCCAAAATCGGTGACTCAGATTCCTGCTGGAACCAGACTAGTTTTACCATCACCTAATGGTTCCTTTTTAACTTTACATACAGGAAATACACCAACTTTGGCTGGTTGCTTGCGAAATTGCCAAGCTGTGGCGCAGTTTGCTCAAAAGTATGGTGATAAAATCGCTGTGATTCCTGCTGGTGAGAGGTGGAAAGATGATGGTAGCCTCCGCCCTGCATTTGAAGATTTAATTGGTGCTGGGGCAATTCTCAGTTATTTAGATGGCAGTTTATCACCAGAAGCCGAAGTTGCTGTGACAACATTTCAAGCTTTCCAGCAGGATTTATTAGAGTACTTGAAAAAATGCAGTTCGGGTAAAGAGTTGATTGAAAAAGGTTTTGAGTTAGATGTTGAACTATCCGCCGCCTTTAACATCAGTAATTGCGTGCCTTTATTTAAAGATAATGCTTATGTCAACGTAAGTTCGATGAACCTCTCTCTGCCTTGAACTTTAATTCAAGTCTGTGCTTATCCAATTCCAAGAAGGACGGTTTTGTGTAGTAAAACCTCTAAGAAATTTTTTGATTGAGTCAATTATAGGGACACTATATGAGCCGTCGAATTCACGTTATCTAAATTCCAAAAACAAGGTTAATTAGGTGCCAAGTTTTAATTATGCATATGCCATATTGATATGCTTTTGACTTGCCAAATTACTCTTCTGTTTTTCCCAAGCAATGGTTGTGTTGATAATCTCGTCTAAATCATTGTGTTTTGGTTGCCAACCCAAAACCCTATGGATTTTATCAGCACAAGCTGCAACACACGCAGGATCGCCTGGACGACGTGGTGCGGCAATAACGGGAAAATCTACACCAGAAATAGCCTTGACTCTTTCAATAACTTGTCGCACGCTGTATCCTTGCCCATAACCGCAGTTGAAAATTTGGCTTTCCCCTCCTTTTTCTAAGTAATCCAAAGCATCTAAGTGAGCAGTCGCCAAATCTTCAACATGGATATAGTCTCGAATTGCGGTTCCGTCGGGCGTAGGAAAATCAGTACCAAAAATTCGGACTTCTGGCTTGCGCTTGAGTGCTGCATCACAAGCAGCTCGAATCAAATGAGTGGCATTCGGTGACATTTGCCCCAATAGTCCACTTGGTTCGGAACCTGCTACATTAAAGTAACGTAAAATTACGTAGTTTAGTGAAGATACTGCTGCATAGTCCTGGATCAGCCACTCACTCATCAACTTTGAACGACCGTAAGGATTAATGGGCTGTGTAGGATTCGACTCAGTAACAGGATTGTCTTTTACTTCCCCATAGACTGCGGCTGTGCTGGAAAAAATGAACTTGTTAACACCCATAACGCTACAGCAGCGCAGTAAATTTAAGGTGTTGCGGGTGTTGTTGGCGTAGTAGTCAAGGGGATGAGCTACTGATTCTGGAACAATCAGACTAGCGGCAAAGTGTAAGACTGCGCTGAATTTATGCTGGGCAAAAACTTGATAAAGATGTCCACTGTCTACTAAATCGCCAATAATTAGTTTCCCGTGTAGTACTGATGCTGGTGAACTTGTAGAGCAGTTGTCGTAGACAACGACATCATAACCAGCTTCTCCTAGTTGACGAACTACATGGGAGCCAATGTAACCAGCACCGCCAGTTACCAATATTTTCTTTTTCATTTCTTTTTCCTTATCTACCTTTACCTAACAAAACAACTCGAATCGTTTTGAAGGCGATCGCTAAATCCAACCAAATGGAATAATTTTTGATGTAGTACAGATCGTATGACAGCTTTTCGTAAGCATCTTCTATAGATGCTCCATAGGGATACATAACCTGTGCCCAGCCTGTAATTCCAGGTTTGACCAAATAGCGAACTTCATAGTAGGGAATCGCTTCTTTGAGTTTGACATCAAATTCTGGTCGTTCTGGACGAGGCCCAATCAGACTCATTTCACCCCGTAAGACGTTCCATATTTGAGGTAATTCATCAATACGCAACAAACGTAGCCAGTATCCGACTCTGGTGATTCGTGGATCGCGTTGACTAGCCCACTGCGCCCCCAACTTTTCTGCATCCTGATACATGGAGCGAAACTTATAAACTCTAAATGGTTTACCGTGTAACCCACTTCGCTGCTGACTGTACAATACTGGGCCAGGGCTATCTAGCCTAACTAGTAATGCAACCAACAACAGAAGTGGTGCAACTAATACTAGTAAAAAGAGGATCAAGATGAGATCGATACCTCGCTTCAGTTTCATGCTGAAGTAACCAGGCATTAGGTTAAAACCATCACTAAAAGCCAACCATTTATCTTGTAACAACGAAGAAGGTAGTTTATACCAAAATGTTTCGTAAACATCTGGCAATGTATAAACCGGAATGCCTCGCAATCGCATCTGCATTAACTGTTGTGCTTGTGACTTGGAAAAGTTTATCTGCGCTGTAACTATTACCCCAGACCAGGATTCTTGACTCCATTGCAACAAATCGCTCAGGCTTCCCTGATAACTCAGATTTCTTTTTGGTAAATCTATAGTTTTTTGGTTTTCCTCTGCTAGAACAGTCAATTTCCCTAAAGGATTCAGTCCTAGCAATTTTTGTGCAAATTTGATGGCATTATCCCCGCCTCCTAGTATTAGCCAACGACTTTTCAGAGCGTGCGATCGCACCCATCTCACTGCTACCACGCGCAAGATTATTGCCCAGATAGTAAAGATTCCCAAGCTAGGTAAAAAGACACTCCGCCACGTTACCGGATTCTGTTGGGCAATACCTGACAAGTAAATTAGGGCAGAAATAAAGAATGCGATCGCAATGCTACAAATAATAATTCGAGCAGGCGCTCTTAAACCTGAAATTTGCCGATCTGGATGGTAAGCATCTGCTAAATAAAATGCTGCAAGTATCATGCAGACAAATGTATAAGGTAACGGATTTAGCCAATGTAAGGGTTGATCTAAACGCAACCATTGTGCGATCGCTAAACAAATTAGCAATCCAAAAATATCCCCTAACAAAAGCAATATCGGTAGGCTGCGGACTATATTTGGCAGCCTAGTATTGGTAGATAAACTAACATAACTTGTGGAAGTCATTGGTTTTTATTATTCTTCAGTATCCCGATCTCAATTTCTTTGTTAAAACCAGCAACAGATTCAAAGAAGGGAACATTAAAGACTAGCCGTATTGTGCCAAAGCATACAAAAATAAGAAATTTACTATGCTCTGTTTTTCAAAGAAATTGGAGATTGGGTATTACAAACTAGGAGGGGAACTATCTGTGCGTCGGTATAGCATATCTGTAGGATATACATCCTAACTTGCATTGGCTGTACGAACTACACTACGAGTTCAAGGTTGTTCTTTTGACATTTGCATTATGCCATGAGTGTAGTCAATCTGAACTTTATATTTAATTTATTTATTAACGTATATTTACTGCTAAAGTAAGTGTTTACAGAGTAACAAAATGAGGAAAAATCTTATACAAGCTGTTGAAATGCTGTTAGTAAATTAATATAAAGAAAGGAAGTGGGTGAGAAAAAACATCATCATGTTAACAAAGATAAATGAGGCTCAAAGCTTCTTCCCTTCTATATCTTGCCTTCTATCTCCTATCCGATCTCAACTACAAATATTTACCTCTTTCTACTTAATGAGTTGAAATAAATGCTTTTCAATGTAATCTAAAATTCTAGAAAAAAAATTAAAAACACCTTGACATTCAGATAATATTTCTGGGATAAATCTAAGGAAATCTAATAAAAAGCAAACACTTTAGATAATACGGGCACTTGTATTATGACTTTTTATACAGATAATTAGTAATTAATCCTAATTATGTCCAAAAAACTATCTTGGACTACCAAAATTGTGAAGCAAAATTAGTAAAAACAATTTCAGGTATTCGTAACATACTCCATGCCCTCTAACCAAGAAGACCAAAACTCCTTAGATTTGCAGCAATACTCGCTACTTCTGAAAAGGCGTTGGCTAATTATAGCTGCGGTGACTGCCTCTATTTTTGGGCTTTCAGCTTTAAATGCTATCAAGCAAAAACCAATTTATGAAGCAGAGGGTAAGTTGCTTTTCAGTAAAACTGACCGCGTTTCTTCGCTGACAAGTCCCTCGGCACAAGTTGGGGAGTTGAGAAGTGTGACTGAAATCAACAGTCCGTTGGATACAGAAGCAGAGGTCATTCGTTCTAATCCAATAGTTGAGAAAACTATTGCTAGTCTCAGGTTGGTAGATAAGCAAGGAACACCCTTGGAAATAAATGAGTTTCTCCAAAAAGTCAAAATTAAAAGTGTTCGAGGTACAGATATTTTGGCGATTTCGTACAGCAGCAGCAATCCGGAAGAAGCCGCAGATGTTGTGAATTCGCTGATGAAATATTACCTGGAGAACAATATTCAGATTAACCAAGCCCAAGCGACAGTGGCAAAGAAGTTTTTACGCAAGCAATTGCCTGAAGTTGAAGCAAGGGTAGCCAGATCGGAAGCAGCTTTGCGTCGATTTAAAGAAGGAAATCGGGTAATCGCTTTAGAGCAAGAAGCAACAAAAGGAGTGGACAAACTCGCGAATTTATCAGACCAGATTACCCAAGCCCAGGCAAATTTAACGGATGCTGAGACTCGCTCAAAACTTCTGCAACGTCAATTGAGGTTGAATTCGCAGCAGGCTGTGGATATGGGGAATTTAAGTCAATCAAAAGCTGTGCAGGAAGTATTAACACAATACCAACAGGTGCAAAACCAGTTAGCAGTAGAAAAGACTCGCTATACAGACAAACATCCGACGATCTCTAATTTGTTAGCAAAAGAAGCAGCCCTCAAAAAGCAGCTAGAGACGCGAATTTTTGAGAATGCAGATAGAGAAAAATCTGTACCAGCCCAGAATTTAGGGATGGGAGAACTCAAGCAGACTCTACTGGCCCAACTGGTACAGTCGGATGTAGAACGTTCAGCATTAGCTAACCGAATTACAGTTTTGCAGAATGCATACACACTTTCCCAAAGACGATTGAGTGTTTTACCTCAACTGCAAGAAAAACAGCAACAGCTAGAGCGACAGTTGCAAGTTGCTACATCTACTTATGAAGAACTGCTAAAGCGATCGCAAGAAGTCGATGTAGTAGTAAATCAGAATGTCGGTAATGCCAGAGTAATATCTGCGGCTTTACTTCCTAAAAATGCTCTTCCTTCCAAAATTGCCTTTCACCTAGCGCTGGGTGGATTTTTGGGAATTTTGCTGGGTGTAGGGGTAGCTTCGATCTTAGAAGCTATGGATCGATCCCTCAAAACTCTTGAGCAAGCCCAGCAGTTATTAGGTTATTCTTTACTCGGTACGATTCCTCATTTGGCTCAAAAAGCTAAAAACAGTGGGGAAAGTTTAGTCGTAGCAGTCAAAGATAATTCATATTCGGAAGCAAGTTCAGCCTTTGAGATGCTTCAAACGAGCCTGGATTTTACTATCTCCGATCGACCATTAAAAGTAATTGCCGTAGTTAGTTCAGCTCCAGGTGAAGGTAAATCATTTGTGGCTGCAAATTTGGCAGTAGCTCAGGCACACATGGGGCGCAGAATCCTATTAGTAGATGCGGATATGCGTCACTCTTCCCAACAGGAAATCTGGAAACGATCTAATCCAGTCGGACTAAGTAATGTTTTAGTTGGTCAAGTAGAGTTTCGCAACGCCACCCAAGAAGTATTAGTTAACTTGGATTTATTAACAGCTGGGACAATCCTGGCGAAACCCGCAGCATTGCTAGATTCGCAGCGCATGGCTTTGTTAATTCAAGAGGCAATTAAAGACTATGATTGCGTGATTATTGATACTCCTGCCTTGAGTTTGTTTGGTGATGCACTCATGCTGGGCAAGATGGCAGATGGGATATTGCTAGTTGTACATCCTGGAGTGCTTGATCGTGCTGTTGCTAAGAGTACGAAAATCATGCTAGAGCAAGCGCGATCGCATGTTTTAGGAATGGTGGTAAATGGGGTTACTGCTGAAAAGGCGTCTGGTTACTATCACTCTAAGGGGTCTTACGGTGGAAAAAAGTCTGCTTTGAGTCAGATAAATTTGCCTGGGATAAGAGCTTGATGAAGTTTATTGACTTGACTATAGGTTAATGGGGATAGGGGTATTTTCATGATCGAAAAACAGACAATCGAACCTCGGCAGAAATTAGTCATTAAGGCAGGGCAAACCGAGCAGCAGTACTGGCAGGATATTTGGAAGTATCGGGAGTTGTTTTACTTCTTGGCTTGGCGAGACATCTTGGTGCGCTATAAGCAAACGGCCATCGGGCTGGCTTGGGCATTGCTGCGACCTTTTTTAACAACAGTTGTGTTTACGCTGGTATTTGGTGTTTTACTCAAGGCTCCGTCGGCAGGTGCGCCTTACCCGATTGTGGTCTTTTCGGCGATGCTACCTTGGCAGTTCTTTTCCAATGCCTTGAGTGAGTGTAGTAATAGCTTAATTAGTAATTCTAATTTAATTTCTAAAGTTTATTTTCCGCGTTTGATTGTGCCAACGAGTGCGGTGATTGTGAGTTTTGTGGATTTTATGATTTCTGCGATCATCCTGTTGGGCTTTATGGCGTGGTATAACTTTGTGCCGGATTGGCGAATTTTAACGCTGCCGTTGTTTATTGCGATCGCATTTGCGGCGGCGATCGGGGCGGGATTATGGCTGGCGGCATTAAACGTGGAATATCGAGATTTCCGGTATATTGTGCCGTTTATTGTACAGTTTGGACTCTATATCTCGCCGGTGGGTTTTAGTAGTAGTGTGGTGCCGGAACAGTGGCGACTACTTTACTCCTTAAATCCAATGGTGGGTGTGATTGATGGGTTCCGGTGGGCAATTTTGGGTAAAGACTTTGCTATTTATTTACCCGGATTTCTCTTGTCCGTAGGGTTAGTCATCTTAGTCCTGATTACCGGAATTTACTATTTCCGCCGAATGGAGCGCAAGTTTGCGGACATTATTTAGACACAGCGTTTCAGGAACTGTTAGCAGAGGTTGGAGGATATATGGCAGATACGGTGGTTAAGGTTGAGAACTTAAGTAAGAGCTATGTGTTGAGCCATCAGCAGGAGGGATATCGCTATAAGGCGTTGCGCGATGTGATGGTGGATGGGGCGAAATCGCTCGCGAAGACGTTTAACCCCTTTAATCAAAACGCAAAACGCAAAACGCAAAACTCGAATCATGAGGAATTTTGGGCAGTCAAGGATCTGTCGTTTGAGATTAAGCAGGGCGATCGGGTTGGAATTATTGGGCGGAATGGAGCGGGCAAATCGACGCTGCTGAAGCTTTTGAGCCGGATTACGGAACCTACTCATGGCAGTATTGAGATTACGGGGCGAGTGGCGAGTTTGCTAGAGGTGGGGACAGGCTTTCATCCTGAGCTGACAGGGCGGGAAAATATTTACCTCAATGGCGCGATTTTGGGCATGAGTCGGGAACAGATCAAACGCAAGTTTGATGAAATTGTTGATTTTGCAGAGATTGAAAAATTTTTAGATACGCCTGTTAAACGCTACTCCTCTGGGATGTATGTACGCCTCGCATTCTCGGTTGCGGCACATTTAGAGCCAGATGTTTTGATTGTGGATGAGGTTTTAGCAGTTGGAGATGCAAATTTTCAGAAAAAATGTCTTGGCAAAATGCAGGAAGTATCCAACAATCAAGCTCGAACAGTTCTATTTGTAAGTCACAATATTGAAGCAATTCAACGGCTATGTTCTAAATGTTTGTTACTAAATAAGGGGCAGCTAATTAATTACGGGAATACAAACAACGTGATGACTCAATATTTATCTAGTAACTATTATTCTTGTCAAGCTTTCCCCAAAAAGTGGATAAGTTTAAGCGATGCACATCGAAATGGCAATGGACAAGCTCGTTTTCTCGCTGTTCAATATAGTAGTTCAAAAAAAGATATTTCTTTTAATGCTTATTCAAATGGTGAACTTGAATTTCTACTGAAGATTGAATCAGATTCCTCAAGAAATATTGGAAGTCTTGCAGTTGTTGTGTATAACCAGTACGGTATAAAATTAGTCAATGCGGATATTGTATCACTTGGACAAATAATATCCCTTCAGCAGGGAGAGAATATAGTTAAATTAAATATTGAAAAGCTACATTTAAAATCAGGTACTTATGTAATTGGTCTTTGGCTTTCCGATTCTTCCTTTAATACTATCTTTGATTTTATTGAGTCGGCATTTGAAATAGAGGTAGTTGAACTTCCATCCGAAGAGTTTGCTATAACATGTGATGGTTTAGTAACCTGTAACTTTCAAGCATTCTCAGCGCCAATCGCCGATTCAAATCTAAATTACAACACATAGAAGTCTTTCAATGAGAGATTTATGGAAATAGTTTGATGTTTATTTTATACAACGAAAAGACATCTATTCTGATACAAGATAGATAAGGTAACAAGGTATGGAAAAGCAAAATATTCTTTATTTCACGAGTTATCCTTTAGACCCTAATAATGGTTGTGGGATGGCACTTTTAAATGATATTTATCAATTATCTCAGATAGAAAATATCAACCTTTATGTTGCCGCTACTTGTAACGAAAGTAGTCAAGTAGAAACCAAAATACAATTAGAAAAACTTAAAGTTAAATATTACTTAACTACTCGATTAAATCCTTGTGAAAAAAAAGAAAGTTTCTTAAAAGAAGTAGTAAAAACATATAAAAGGTTAGCGTACAAATTACGATCGACTTTTAGCTTCCAAAATGTAACGTACTACAATTGGGAGCGAGCAAAAGATATTTCTGAATATTTAACTGAACTCTGCGATCGACTCTCAATCAAAGTTGTTATTGTTGAACAGCTATATAGTATTTTATGGTTTAAAAATTTCCTTAAACTTAAACAAAAAAAGATATATCTTGCTACTGATAAAGAAGCAGAATTTTTTAAAGCCCTTGCTCCCTATAATTGGTTCAATTACAAATCTAAATTTAGTATTTTTATTAGTTATTTAAGACTAAAAGTTTTTGAAAAAAAAGTCTGTGAATTGGCTGATAAATGTATATTTATGTCCGAAGCAGATATTCCCAACTATTTACTAGCTAATGAAAAAGCATCGATCAATTCACAAATACTCCCACCTAAACTCGTCGGCTGGCATTATACAAATTCAAAAACAGTTTTCTTTGCTGGTAATATTAATTTTCATTTCAATTTCTTAGCGGTAAAATGGTTAATCTGTGAATTATCTCCGAGATTATTAAAACTAAATAATAAAATAAAAATTGTTATTACTGGTACAGATTTTCATAATATGCCTAAAGATTGGACTATAGAAAGTAACGTTCATATTCCTGGCTTTATTCCTAAAGAACAGCTTGAGATTTTGTTTCAGACTTCCGATATTTTTATATGTCCTATTGATAATGATTTTTCCGTGAAAATGAAATTAGTTGAATGTGTTTCTTATGGAATGCCTTTCTTTGCAACTGAGCCTTGTCTTAAAGCATTACCATATTTATCTGGTTTGCCAATTTTAGATATTAATAGCCCTGACGAAGCAGCAGCTTATATTTGTGATACTTTATCGAGGAGAGAAGTCTTAGAGGAATTAAGTCACCGAATCTTCGAAGATGCTTTTAATTTTGCTAATACTCGAAAAGATTGGTGGATAAAAACTGTTTTAGACATATAAATATTCAATTTTAAATATTGAGATAACTATCAAAATTTATTTATCTCAATTTATAAAAATTGTCAAACACTAGTTATTACAACATAACCAAAATGACTACTTTCCATCAATCAGTTTTAGTTACTGGGGTAGCGGGATTTATTGGTCGTTACGTTGCTCGGTATTTCTCAGAGCAAGGTTGGTCGGTAATAGGCGTTGATAATTCGCCTCCTGAAAATGCTCCTCTTCACAACTTAACAGCCTATCATCGTCTCAAATTACCCGACCTCTCCTTAAATAACTTATTAAAGGAATATTCTCCTAACATTTGCATTCATTGTGCAGGACGTGCCTCTGTTGGCTTATCGCTTATAGAACCCGATGTTGACTTTCAATCTAACACAGCTTTAACTTTTGAAATTTTAAATGCGTTGCGAATTAATGCCCCTAGATGTCGATTTATTTTTCTTTCTAGTGCAGCTATTTATGGAAATCCAGAGTCATTACCTATTGGAGAAACTCAACGCTGTAACCCCATTTCCCCTTATGGATTTCATAAGTTACAAAGCGAACAACTATGTTTAGAATTTAGCAAAGTTTATGATTTACCAACTGCAAGTGTACGAATTTTTTCTGCTTATGGTCCGGGTTTACGCCGTCAAGTCCTTTGGGATATTTGCCGACAAGCAATTTATCAACCCATAGTTAAGTTACAAGGAACTGGCAAAGAAAGCCGTGATTTTATTCATGTACTCGACATTGCCAAAGCTTTATTAGTAGTAGCAACTTCTGCACCAATGCAAGGAGAAACATATAATTTTGCAAGTGGAAGAGAAGTTACAATTTCAGAACTAGCGGAGATGGTGTTTAAATCCTTAGACTACAAAGGTAGTGTTGAGTTTGATGGAATGGTTCCTGTTGGAACCCCCATTAATTGGCAAGCTGATGTTACAAAATTAGGAAGTCTAGGAATAACCGATTTTTTATCTTTAGAACGGGGTGTCCGTGTTTATGCAAATTGGAGTTATGCAGAACTGTTGGGCATATAGTTCTTCTTTAAAAAAGCCATACTCATTAAAAGAATTTTTATCATGAACACAGAACAGTTAAAAATAATCATCCAAAAGATATTACCATCTCCTACCCACCACTGGCTAAAATCTCAATATAATAAGGTACGCCTGGGTACTCTGCAAAGCTTAAAACCTATAAATTCAGGTTGGGGTTTTGAACAAGGAAAACCAATTGACCGCTACTATATTGAGAATTTTTTGGGTCGCCATTCAAATGATATTTATGGACACGTATTAGAAATTGGAGATAACTATTATACTCAGCAATTTGGAGGCGATCGCGTTACTAAAAGCGATGTATTGCACGTTCAAGATAACCCCAATGCAACAATCATCGCAGACCTAACAGATGCGGGACATATACCATCAAATACATTTGACAGCTTTGTTTTGGTTCAGACGCTTCAGCTAATTTACGAAGTGCGACTAGCGCTGAAAACAACCTACAGAATTATGAAACCAGGAGGTGTTGTTCTGGCTACGTTTCCGGGAATCACACCACTCAAAGATGAGGAATGGAACAATTGCTGGTGTTGGAATTTTACAGCCCTATCTGCACAGCGACTGTTTGAGGAGGTTTTTCCTAAAGAGAATATTCAAGTCGAAACCCACGGAAATGCTTTGGCAGCTACAGCTTTTCTTCAAGGATTGGTAGTTCAAGATATACCCAAGGGAAAGCTAGATTATCATGACCGTAGCTACGAGGTAACTATCACCGTCAGAGCAGTGAAACCTGAGGTGATGGAATGAAAATACTTGGAAGTGACAAATTGCAGCGAGCGATTCGACGGCTCCAGAAAAATTTAGCATCCTCTAAGGGGCTTATTTTGATGTACCATCGCGTCGCTGAGGTAGAATTAGACCCCTGGAGTCTGTGCGTAACTCCCCAGTACTTTGCCGAACAACTAGAAGTTTTACAAAAAAAAACCCACCCCATTAGCCTCAAGCAATTCGTGCAAGCGCATCGAGATGGCAAAATTCCAGATAGAGCAGTGGTTGTCACCTTTGATGACGGTTATGCAGACAATCTCCATCATGCCAAACCAATACTTGAGGGCTACAGCATTCCAGCCACGGTTTTCGTGAGTACTGGCTACATAGGAAAAGAGCGTGAGTTTTGGTGGGATGAATTAGAACGGCTACTTTTGCAACCAGGCACATTACCTGAGAAACTTTCTCTGAATATTAATGGTAGCCTTTGTCACTGGGAGCTGGGTCAAGCAGCCAATTACACTGAACAAGACTATCAAAGCGATCGCATTTGTAAAGCCTGGGAAGCTAAACCCGGTTCTCGAATGTCTTTCTATTACTCAATTTGGCAAGTATTACTACCTTTACCGGAACGAGAATGTATAAAAGCTCTAGACGAGTTAGTAATTTGGGCTAATGCCGAATCTACGGTACGCAAGACTCACCGCTCCCTTTTACCGGAAGAAGTGTGTGCTTTGGGGCAAGGGGATTTAGTAGAAATTGGCGCTCACACAGTTACCCATCCATTTCTTTCAGCACAATCAACAGAATTACAAAGGTATGAAATCCAGCAAAGCAAAGCTGCTTTAGAGGAGATGCTCAATTGTCCCGTGACAAGTTTTTCCTATCCATTTGGTAATTACACTCCAGAAACCCTGGAACTGACTCGAACTATTGGATTTGACTGTGCTTGCACTACAACTGAAGACATTGTATGGCGACAGAGCAACAGTTTTCAATTGCCTCGCTTCGGGATTGAAAACTGGAATGGGGAAGAATTTGCCAAGCAATTAGCGAGGTGGTTTCATGGTTGAACAGATAAATAACAAACCGTTAGTTTCCTGCATCATCATCTTTTTGAACGGTATTGAAAAGTTCTTTATAGAAGCAATAGAAAGCATTTTCGCTCAAACCTATGACAATTGGGAACTTTCGTTAGCAGATGACGGCTCAACCGACGAGAGTACAGCTATTGCGTTGCGATATGCCCAACAACACCCTAACAAAGTGCGCTATTTGGAGCATGAAGGTCATCAAAATCGCGGTATGAGTGCAACGCGCAATCTGGGAATTCGCCATGCAAAAGGTGAATATATTGCTTTACTAGATGCAGATGATATCTGGTTGCCACAAAAACTGGAGAAGCAGGTAGCAATATTAGAAGCTCACCCAGAAGCAGGTATGGTTTATGGCTCTACTCTGATGTGGTTTAGCTGGACGGGTAATCCTGAAGATGCGAAGCGCGATCGCCAACGAACTCTAGGTGTAGAACCTGATACCCTACTAAAACCGCCAACACTGCTCAAGTTGTTTTTGAAAGGCAAAGCCGAAACACCAGGCACCTGTAGCGTCCTCATACGTCGCAAACTCGTTCAAGATGTCGGTGGCTTTGAGGAGTCCTTCCGAGGAATGTTTGAAGATCAAGCCTTTTTTGCCAAAGTCTGTGTCAAAGCATCTGTCTTTGTAGAAAGTGGCTGTTGGGATAGGTATCGACAACACACAAAAAGCTCCTGTTATGTTGCACAAGCTTCAGCACAATATAATCCACTCAAACCCAATTCTACCCACTTAATTTTCTTGACCTGGTTAGAGAAATATTTGTGCGAGCAAGGATACCAGGATACTGAGATTTTACAAGCATTAAATAAAGCATTATGGCCTTATCAGCACCCACGAATATTTTACTTGTTGCAATTTTTTCAAGATGTTGCTCAATCTTTTACGAGGAGTATAAAAAAAGCTGTGAAATTCATATTAAGACAGACATAGACTAAACCTAATGACTTGTCAAGAATTAATTGACGGATAGTTTTTCACAATAACTTAAAGAAATTATTTGATTACAGCAATAAAAAACAAATTAACTGAACACCTGAACTAACGAAAAGCCAATTATTATGAATGAGCTATACCCTTTTCGATCTGTTATTCAACCTGTGCCCGATGGAGAACCACGACCTTTATGGTCAGTGATGATTCCCACCTACAACTGTGCAAACTATTTGCGTGAAACATTAGCAAGTGTGTTATCACAAGACCCAGGATCGGAGATAATGCAAATAGAGGTGGTTGATGACCACTCCACCAAGGACGATCCTGAAGCTATTGTTAAAGAATTAGCAGGCGATCGCGTTAGTTTTTATCGCCAACCAGAAAATGTTGGACATGTTAAGAACTTTACCACCTGCCTAGAGCGATCGCGTGGCAAACTCATCCATCTTTTGCATGGTGATGATTGCATTCGGGAAGGCTTTTATCGCAAGATGCAACAAGCATTTGATAACCAGCCAGAAATAGGAGCCGCTTTCTGCCGTCACATTTTTATGGATGAGGCAGGGCACTGGCGACACTTTTCTGAGATATTACAACCTCAAAGCGGTGCGATCGATAATTGGTTGGAAAAAATTATAGTCAAACAATATCTTCAAACTCCTTCTATTGTTGTTCGCCGACAAGTATATGAAAAGTTAGGTAGTTTTGATCGTCGATTTTGTTTTTATTATGAAGACTGGGAAATGTGGGTACGAATTGCCGCACAATACCCTGTATGGTATGAAATTGAACCACTAGCTATTTATCGGCTACATTCTGTATCTAACACTGGACAAACTGTGCGTACAGGTAAAAACATGCAAGAGGTACGCCGTGGGTTGGAAATTGTACAGTCCTATTTGCCTGCTTATCTGCCACAATCAACAATCGATCGCCTGATCGATGCCAATAAAAAACACTCGGCAATCTGTGCTCTCAGAACAGCCCAAAATATGCTGATGATTGGCGATATACCTGCTGCGATCGCACAAATTCGAGAGGCATTTAAATGCAGTATTTCACCAAAGGTTATGGCATATTTTATTTACTTTGCTACCCAAGCTGGATTGAAACGTTCGCTGTCATTTTATCGAAGTTAAATAAACTAAATAATACCAATCGTCGAAAATAATGAGATAGTTCCTCCAGTCATTGAAATGCTTCCAGGCTTGTTTATTGTTTTACGACTTTAGAACTTACGCACTGTACAAACGCATTATCTCGTGTATCAACTTTCAGAAAGAAAGGTATTGTCAAAATGCAAACTCCAGTTGCGTTCATCATTTTTAATCGCCCAGATAGAACCGCAAAAGTGTTTGAGGCAATTCGCCAAGCGCGTCCACCGATGCTCCTAGTTGCAGCGGATGGGCCTCGTGTAAATCGAACAGGAGAGTCCGAAAAATGTGCTGAAACTCGATCGATAATCGATCGAGTAGACTGGCCCTGCGAAGTCTTAACCAATTATTCTGACATCAATATGGGAATGAAGCAGCGAGAAGCTACTGCTTTTTCTTGGGTATTTGACATCGTTGAAGAAGCTATTCTTCTGGAAGACGACTGTTTACCTCATCCGACATTTTTTCCCTATTGCGAAGAATTATTGAGGTATTACCGTCATGATGAGCGAGTCATGACAATTTCTGGAGATAATACCCCCTTGGGCAATCCTAGAAATCGGCAGATTCAGGATAGCTATTACTTTTCGATTTATGCCCGAACATGGGGATGGGCAACTTGGCGTAGGGCATGGCAACATTACGATCTGGAAATGAAAAAGTGGTCAACCATTCGCGACGAGGGCTGGCTAAAAGACATTCTCAGAGATTCCAGAGAAGTCGAATTTTGGCAAAACCAATTTCAATCTACCTATGATGGTTTTGATACTTGGGACTATCAATGGATGCTTTGTTCCTGGTTACAAAATGCCTTGAGCATTATCCCCACAGTTAATTTGATTAGCAATCTGGGATTCGATCTGGATGGAACCAATACAACAGATCGAGGCGATCCACGCTCCAATGTTCCGACACAAGCCGTGCAATTTCCATTACAACATCCGCCCTTCACGATCCCAGATCGCCAAGCCGATCGCTTCACAAGAGAAAATGTTTATATGCCAAGTCTCTTGAAACGTGTGCAGAGAAAGCTCAGAAAAACATTCAAAAATTTAAAATAATTTGTCGAACTGTTAATGTTTAACTATTGAATCTACTTATGCAAATTATTCATACTAGTTATTCTGATTTATCTGGAGGTGCTGCTCGTGCAGCTTACCGGATTCATCGTTGTCTGTTACAGGCAGATATAGACTCTCGGATGCAAGTTTTGTCAAAGAGTTCTGACGATCCAACAGTTAGAGGTAATTCATTAAAAATCGGAAGAATAACAACAGAAATTCGCACAGGTATTGGTTTATTAGCCAAAAAAACCATCAAAAGTTCCGATCCAACGCGTTATTCAGCAGGGATTCTTCCTTCTAATTGGGTAAAATATTTCCATGCCTCTGATGCAGATGTAATAAATCTTCATTGGGTAGGTGCAGAGACTTTATCCATTCGTGAAATTGGTCAAATTCGTAAACCGATAGTGTGGACGTTTCACGATATGTGGGCTTTTTGTGGAGCAGAACACTATACAAGCGATGGACTTAATGCTCGCTGGCGTGAGGGTTATCGAGCAGACAATCGTCCACAAGACGAGTCTGGTTTCGATTTAAATCGTTGGACTTGGGAACGAAAGCAACGTAACTGGAAATATCCTTTTCATATTGTTTGTCCTAGTAACTGGCTAGCAGATTGCGTTCGCAATAGTGCATTGATGGCAGATTGTCCCGTCTCAGTAATACCATATCCCTTAGATTTAGATAGCTTTCGTCCGATTGAAAAGACATTAGCACGACAGCTTTTGAATTTACCTCAACAGCGATCGTTAATTTTATTTGGGGCTTTGGGCGGAACTAACGATTCCCGCAAAGGTATTGATTTATTATTACAAGCCATCAGTTTTCTTGAAACTCAACAGTTAAAAGATATTGAAATAGTAATTTTTGGACAATCATCTCCGCCACAAGTTCCTAAATTGGGTTTCCCACTTCGATACACAGGACATCTTGCTGATGATATTTCTCTCGCTCTACTCTATTCTGCTGCTGATGTTTTTGTTGCACCTTCTAGACAAGATAATTTACCGAATACAGTTATTGAGGCAATAGCCTGTGGTACTCCTACTGTTGCCTTCAAAATTGGAGGAATGCCTGATTTAATTCAGCATAAGGTGTCAGGCTATTTGGCACAACCATACGAAGCAGAAGATTTAGCAACAGGAATTCAATGGGTCTTACAACAACAAAAAGAAAGTAAATCTCTTAGTTTAGCAGCCCGTCGTCATGCAGAATATATGTTTGATCCAGTTCGGATCGCACAGCAGTACGTTGCGGTTTATAAGGAAGCAATGAATATACAAAAAAAGTGAGTAACTATATAGGGCTTGATGAAAAAGCCCCCACAGTGGATTTAAGAATTCACACAGCTTGATAAATAGTAGCTTCGTAACAGAGTCTCATCAAATTTGTTTAGCAACCTCCCAAAGAAAGTGCAAGAGTTTTGAGTCTATCGAGGTGATAATGTTGCACTTATAATATCTAAAAATTATGCTTCTTAAATTCATCCCAGAAAAGGATAAAATCCATTCAATACATAAAATTTTTTCTTTGTTTGGCAATTTTAAAAATTTTATTTTGATATTTGGTCTAGCTATTTGGGCTATTATTCCGTTATTAGGTGTAGTTTTTATACTTGCATATTGCCAAATTAATGTTTCCCAAAATCAAATAGTAGGAAGCCAAAAACGTGTACTCAATATATTTCCAATCTTACTAGTTTTATTTACAGTAACTACATATATAGCCAGCTTTGAGCCATTTCGAGATACAATTGTATATCTTGATATTTATTCTTCGCTTCAGAAAGAAACAGGGTTGACTATTCCAGATATCGAACTAGAACCAGTCTCTTTCATTTTGCCTAAATATTTGAGTGTATTAATAGGGCCTAGTCAACTGAGTTTTTTATTCCTTCAATCTTTGAGCATGAATACGGCTTTCACCGTTTTATCCATGCTATTTATGCCCAATTTTTATCCATTAATCATATTAATTAATGTAACGACTCAAGGATATTATTTTCAACTATTTTGGATGAGGCAAATTTATTCATGGATATTTATAATACCTGCTATCTATATTGATAATTTTGCGATCGCTTGTCTTTGTATATATGTCGGCTATTGGACACACAAATCTTCTTTAATGTATATTTTTGGCATATTACCTGGACTATTCAAGTATAAATTTATTAATGCATTAAATCCATTCAAATCGTTTTCTAAATATTTTAATAATAGATTTAGTATTATTATTTGTTTTGGCTCGATACTTTTATTTTCATCAGTAATAATGAAATCACTGCTAAATTTGACAAGTTCATTATCATCTTTTGATGGTTCTGTATCTCAGAGAATCGATATTTATGGCGGTGGCGGTGATGATTACAGTTTTGGAGATAAGATTAAAAATCAAATACGCCCTATTCTTGATTATACTATTATCTCTATATTTATCTTGAGATCCGATCTAAGCAAAATAAATAGAGTATATAGCAAAACAAATAGAAGATATATAAGATGGATTACAACATTCTTTTTGCTTTTCTTACTTTATTTTGGGTCTTTAACGTATGGATTTAATTTGAGAATTACCAGTATCTTTTTTTGCATACCTGGTTTTTTTTATATTATCGCTCTCTCTTCCGACAAATTTGATAGTGCCTATAGATATGATACTTTTATATTTATGTTGGCAATTGTTTTCAGGATGATTTACTTTTTTGTTAGTATCACATCTCCTCAAAGCTACCTAACTTTTTGGAATGGTGAACCGCTAACTACACCAATCAGTGAATATTTTTACCTTTTTTATCAGTTTGTATTAAACATAATTAATTATAACTAATATGAATAATTGCCAAGTCTCAATAGTGACGATATCCAAAAATAACTACCAAGGATTACAAAAAACCTTACAATCAGTCAAAGAACAAGACTATAAAATAATAGAGCATATTGTTATTGATGGAGATTCTGATGATGGAAGTAAAGAGTTTTTAGATTCATATACCCATTCTAAAAATTATATTTATTTGTCAGAACTAGATAATGGTATATCTAGCGCATTTAATAAAGGGTTACAAAAAAGTAATGGGGATTTAATTTTCTTCTTAAACTCTGGAGATGTATTCTTTTCCAAAACAGTGATTTCTGAAGTTGTGCAAAGTTATATGCAACATAAATGGAAATGTGCTATTGGTGTCACAGTCACTACAAGTTTTGCTGGAGAAACCATATTTTATCGTCCGCCACAACTGTCATCGAAGTTTCTAAAATACTTTATGTTTTTACCACACCAGGGTTTTTTCTGTGAAACTTCTCTACATAAGAATTACAAATACAATGAATCTCTCAAAATTTCTATGGATTACGAGTTATTTCTACGAATGCTCAAAAATATAACAATCTTTTATTTACCTACAGTAATATCAATACGCGAACCTGGAGGTATTTCTAGCCAAACTCAAAAGAGAATTAGCGAGCATTCACAAATACGTTTGATTTACGCTAATAAAATCCATGAAAAATTGATAATTAGCATTTGGAATAGATTGATTATACTTAAAAATAATCTCAAAATTGACTCACCTTTTGCATCAAAAAATGAATAAATCAAATATTACATTAGCGAATATTTACTAAGACTTCAGTCACCTCAAATATTTATTTTAGAAATAACCGCGTTTTTATCCATTTGTGAATTATGCATATAATATATCTTTTTAGACCGAAAAATCCCAGAGTGCATCATTGTTCAGAATCTTTTTACAAAGCAATGACACTAAATACTGGTTTTGATATAGTTAGTTATTCTGTAAAATACTTGTATTCCGTCACTTTACGAGAAATTTGGTCATTAATCAAACAGTTACTGAGCTTAAATAAGGAAGAAAAAATATCAGTATTTTTCTTTTTAATCCAGTTAGATTATTTAGTATTAGCTTTAATTTTAAAAATAATTACTAAGTTTTTAAATAAGAACTTAGAAATTGTTTATTTAATGCATGAACCTAAGTTTGAAAAAGGAAGAATTAACCCTTTAAAAGCATATATTGTATTTTTATATCATTTAGTCTTTGGTTATATAGGAGATAAAATATTATTGCCTAGCAATGAGGCATATTTGAAAGCAAAAGACTTCGTTAATAATGATAAGCTTTCCAAGTTAAACTTATCATTTATTTCTCTACCAGAAAATATTTTACAAAACAATTTAGCACAACTCAAGTATAGTTGGGATAATGAAAAAACTTTTTTATTGTTAGGTCGATCAGATAGAGATAAAAACCCTCAAGGATTTTTATCTCTAGCAAGTATAATTAACAAAGATTATCCAAAACAAGCGAGATTTATTCGGGGTGGAAGCGAGAGGAACATACAAGTAAACTACGACGAAAAAGTAATAATTAGATTTCCTGGCTTCATTTCAAATAGTGCTAAAAGTTTTCTACTTGGTTTAAGCCACTTTGTTGTGATTCCCTACTCATTCTCAACTCAAAGTGGTGTGGTGACAGAGGCTTTGAGTTATGGAAAGCTTTTAATTATTAATGATATTCCTACTTTTTCATATTTAAAAGGTCTAAGTTTTGTATTTTTTACTGATTTTAATGACGAAAGCTCAATGTCAAAATGTATTCATGATTTATTTAGTATGAACATAAATGATTATGAAACCCGCTATTGGGAAGCAATAAGATACTTCCAAGAAAATCATTCAGAAGCTTATCTTTCAAAAACCTTGCAAGAAATTTTATAAACACATTTTTGTCTTTGAAATATTGAAATATACAGAGGTGAAATACATCCATGTCGAATACAGTACCTACAGTTTCTAGCAACATACAAGCAAGCATTACAGTGGGTATTCCTTTCTACCAAGGTAGCAATATTGCACATCTTCGTGCTGCTATTGACTCTATCCTATGGCAAAGTGTACCAGCAAAGGAAATTCATTTAATTCAGGATGGTTTGATTCCAAAAAATTTGGAAGAAACTGTTAATGAATATACTGCAACTTATCCCCATATAAAACACCTATTAATTTCTAAAAACATGGGTTTAGCTCATGCGCTTAATATCTCCATATTAAACTCGTCATCTAAATACTACGCAAGAATGGACTCTGATGACATTGCACATCCTGAGCGATTAAGTAAACAAATAGATTTTTTAGAAAGTAACTTAGATATTGATGTATTAGGTACTTGGGCTTTTGTATTTGAGGATGAATTTCCAGGAGAAAATTGCTCAATTAGGATAATGCCTGTATGTAATCAGGAGATACATGCACTGTTTCATTATCAAAATCCGTTGATACATCCATCTGTGATGTTTAGAAGTAGCGTTTTTGCTAAAACAGGACTTTATAACATGGAATTTCGTTCTGAATGTGATTTAGAATTGTGGGCAAGAGCATTGAAATTGAGAGTTGGTATTTCAAATTTATCTGAACCTTTACTTTATTATAGAAATACAGGTGTTATAAGTAGAAGGTCTGCGGCTTTAGGACAGCAAATTAAAGCACGATATCAATACAATACTCTTTCACTAAAATTAAATATTCTCAAAATAATGTCTTTACTGTTTCGCATTCTTCCCTATCAAATGCAAGTTTGGGGATACAAAAAATTTAAAAAAGAGATAAATTTGCATCAAAATGCTCGTGAATTTTTAGTTAAATAGAAATTCAAGATTTATAATTAATTATATTCAAAGTACAGGTATTAATTATTATCATAAAAATCGGTTTAATATCATATCTATTTAATCTCTGGTAAAAAATATTTATCATACTGTATCTCTAAGTGAGGCAACCCAATTAAACATAAGATAGATTTAACTACGCCACATAGCTCAAACTTCTTCATCCCCACTTTTCGGAGTTAAGAGATATGGGATAAGAAGTTTGGAGAATTTAGAGGTCTTATATTTAATTACTAAGCTCATTAACTTATCTTACTTGATACAACTTTACTTCATAAGGATTTAAACGAGTACTGAAACTTGTATTAGAAAATAGGTTATTAATAGTTTTTTCATTAAAAGTAACTATTTTACCAGCTAAACTCTGAGTCAGTTTTACTACGAAATTTATTTGAGTCGAAGTGTGATTAACAGCTATTATTAAATATTTTGTAGTATTAGGAATAGGAAATAATTTAACTTCTATATTTGGGTTGTTTACTTGTACTGGATTACTTAAATCTTCTCCTCTAACGATTGCAGGAATGTAATCTCGGAATTCTTTAATAGTAGGATACAAAACTGACTCATTCCAGGAAGGTGAAGAGAGATAGTGTATCCAAAATAGCAGCCCATCAGATCCTGTAAGGACTGATAAATAAAACATATAGCGAAATTCTAACTTTGTTGGTAATCGAAAATCGGTCTGATTTCCTCTATAAGCTTGTATTACGTTCCAAAATTTTTTGTTTTTAACATCAGCAAGGGAAATGACTTCGTAGAGTGCTTTTCGGTAAAATGATACCCATTGAAATTCTACAACTCCGTCTTTGCAAGGATAACAATCCCACATTAGTATATCCATTGCATCACTGTAAGGTTCAATTTTTTCTATTTTGGTAAAAACTAATGCCACTGGCTTTGATCGATCTTCTTCCTTAATAGCTTTGTATACCTTTTTTAACAAATTTGGAGAAATTGGTCTAGGTTTTTTTATTTCTGGTTCATCATAAAGATACCAAGCATAAACGGAGGGATGGTTTTTATAAGTACGAATAAAGTCTTTCACTCCTGAGATATTTTCTGATTCAATTAAACTACGAGGAATCTCAAGCAGGATTTTTATTTGTGTTTTTTTAGAAGCATCCAAAAATGCCTGTATTTTTGCCCTGCTCTCTTTTTCAACATAGGGCATTAATAAGTCAATTCCTTTAGAATATGCTTTGATTGGTACATCCATATTGTTGATATTGTCATACCAACCTAAGAAAAAGGGTAGACTTCGTTTCCGATGAGTTAAATATTTTTTTGGATTGAAACTCACAAGTATGCTGCTACTACTAGCTACTACAAAACCAGGAATTAAAGCTAGAAATTTACGTCGCGTTATCATTATTAAATATTAAATTTAAGAACAAGCTTAATTAAACATCACATTGATTGGTTTGGCAATATTTGGTATTACCTATGAACTATTGCAACTTATTCAAGGATATTATCTGCAATGATGACCCACCTTATACCCCAGTAGCGATGTAAGCAAACTTTTCTCTGTGATAAAACTGGTCACGTCTAACTTGGTGATATATGCTGGGTCTCTGAAATCATTGGCAAGATTTAGAATTATAAATATTTTGTAACAGTTTTACTGCGTTAGCATTTTTTGTGGTGAATTTGAAGCGATCGCTACTACTAACAGTTATGCTTTCTTTAGCCACTGTCCCTTTTTAAGAAGTAACATCAACAAAAAAGTATAAGTTTATACATTTGTATGTATGTCGTCGTAGTGGTGGGCTTCACCGTTGTATATCAGAGTTGGTATTTGAGGTCTAGTCTTTGCTCACTTAACAAGGTGCTGATATTTTCTCTGGAAGTGCATTTGTCGGAGTGACAGCCAAAATGATTGCGATCGCAGATAGGGTAGCATTGAATCGATAGTTAAATTTACAACTTTTTACCTAGTATTTACCCTTAATCTCAATACTGAGTATTTGCAGATTAAACTACCACAAATTAAGAATTATTCCCCCTATGGTGCCATTTTTAACATGCATTTATTAGTAGCAAAAACAACTTAACATCGACGAATAACTACTGTCCAGTGACTAAGTGCAACCTTTAATTAATGCATAGCTAATTCTCTGCGTGCCTCTGCGCTTCCCTCTGCAAGAAAGTGAAGTGCTTATGCGTTTAAATAAAAAAGAAATCAGCAGACAGTTCCCAACCTACTACTTAGTTACAAAACTTAGACTTAATCTCAGACAAACTGGAGTATACACTTTTAAGACTGGAGACATTTAAGATACAGGTTCTACATACTTCTTAATAAATCCGCCTTGAGAACGCAAAACGTTCTAATCTAAAAGCTAACTGGGTTAATTTACTGGCAGTTTTGCAGGCAATACTCTCAAGCTCATAAAGCATAGACACAGCGATGTGTCAAGCCTCAAAACAATCCAGACTTAACATATAAACGCTTATGATGGGAGTTTTACAAATCCGATGAGTGTTAAGGCGAGTGGTGGAAGCTCGGTTGCGCGTCCGCAACTATATCAAACTCTAACTGTATCCACAATTACCCAAGCGGAGCAGCAAGACCGCTTCTTGGGAAATGGTGAACTAAGCGAACTAGCAAGCTATTTTGCATCTGGCGCAAAGCGTCTACAAATTTCTCAGACGCTGACGGACAATGCCGAGATTATTGTGTCTCGCGCTGCCAACCGGATTTTTGTCGGTGGTTCGCCAATGGCTTTTTTAGAAAAGCCCAGAGCAGTAGAAATAGTACCTGTTAGTGCTGGTGCTAATGTTCAGCAAGGGATGCAACTGGGAACCGTAACCTACGTTGAAAGTCGTGGCGGGTTCCTAGAAAATTTACGCTCAATATTTAACTCATCCCCCAGTGGCCCGACACCTCCAGGTTTCAGACCAATTAACATTGCTCGATATGGCCCAAGCAACATGGCCAAGAGCTTGCGGGATTTATCCTGGTTCTTGCGCTACGCTACTTATGCGATCGTTGCTGGCGACCCCAACATCATAGCGGTGAATACAAGGGGTTTGCGGGAAATAATTGAAAATGCCTGCTCTGGTGAAGCAACGCTAGTAGCTTTGCAGGAAATTAAAGCCGGGGCACTTTCATTTTTCCGTAATGATGCTGAGGCTACAGAAATTGTGTCTCAGTACATGGATGTTTTGTTAACAGAATTCAAAGCAGCCACACCTTCAAACAAAGTCCGCCAACGCCCTTCTAGCGACCAGCAAGGGTTACAACTGCCGCAAATTTACTTTAATGCAGCAGAACGGCGTCCCAAGTTTGTGATGAAGACTGGGTTATCAAGTAGCGAAAAAAATGAGGTAATCAAGGCCGCATATAGGCAAATCTTTGAGCGCGACATTACCCGTGCTTATAGCTTATCCATATCTGACCTGGAATCCAAGGTGAAGAATGGCGACATCTCTGTGAAAGAGTTTGTCCGTCGTTTAGCTAAATCTCCTCTTTACCAAAAACAGTTTTACCAGCCTTTTATTAACAGCCGAGTCATCGAACTAGCTTTCCGTCACATTTTAGGACGGGGACCAAGTAGCCGCGAAGAAGTACAGAAATACTTCTCGATTATTTCTAACGGTGGTCTACCAGCCTTAGTAGATGCCTTAGTAGATTCTGCTGAATACAGCGACTATTTTGGCGAAGAAACAGTACCCTACCTGCGGGGTCTGGGTCAAGAAGCACAAGAATGTCGCAACTGGGGACCGCAGCAAGACCTGTTTAACTACAGTGCGCCTTTCCGCAAGATACCTCAGTTCATCACCACATTTGCGGCTTACGAGCAACCGCTACCAGATCAACATCCCTACGGTTCTGGTAACGACCCCTTGGAAATTCAGTTTGGGGCAATTTTCCCGAAAGAAACTCGCAACCCCAGTACCAGTCCGGCTCCTTTTAGCAAGGATACCAAACGCATCCTGATTCACCAAGGGGCAGGGATTAATAACCAAAATAGTAATCCGAGAGCGCGGGGTGAAGCTCCTGGTACCCTTGGGCCCAAGGTGTTCAAGTTAGACCAACTGCCTGGTACTAGAGGTAAAAGGGCTGCCAAAAATTCTAGCGTCAGATACTCCGAAAGCTCCACGCAAGCATTGATTAAAGCTGCTTACCTGCAAGTTTTCGGTCGCGATCTTTACGAAGGCCAGCGCCCGAAGGTATTGGAAATCAAGCTAGAAAACGGTGATATCTCTGTGCGTGAGTTTATCCGTGCTTTGGCTAAGTCGGATGTATTCCGCAATCTTTACTGGTCATCGCTGTATGTTTGTAAAGCGATCGAGTATATTCACCGCCGCTTGTTGGGTCGTCCGACTTATGGTCGTCAAGAAATCAACAAGTACTTTGACATTGCTTCTAAACAGGGCTTTTACGCCGTCGTTGATGCCATTATTAACAGCGTAGAATACAGTGAAGCATTTGGTGAAGATACAATTCCTTACGAACGGTATTTGACTCCTGGCGGTGTATCCGGGCGACAATTACGCGTTGGTAGCATTCGTGATGATATTGCCGCGAAAGTCCAGAAGGAAGTAACACCAAGCTTTGTGACACTGGGTACAGTGACAGAAAAGCGGTCAGAACCAGATATTCAGTTCCGCATTAACCAAGGTGTCAGCAAGCAACGGGAACAGACCAAAATCTTTAAGCTGGTGGCCAATACCAGTGACAAAGTTGCTGTCAAAACTTTGATTAGCGCTGCGTATCGTCAGATATTTGAGCGGGATATTGCACCCTACATCGCCAAAAACGAATTTACCAAATGGGAAAGCAAGCTGGGGAATGGCGAAATTAGCGTGAAGGAATTTATTGAAGGTTTGGGTTACTCTAACCTCTACCTGAAAGAGTTCTACACACCTTACCCCAACACCAAAGTGATTGAGTTGGGAACCAAACACTTCTTGGGACGTGCGCCACTAGATCAAGCAGAAATCCGCAAGTATAACCAGATTTTGGCTACTCAAGGTATTCGTGCCTTTATTGGTGCTTTGGTCGATAGTGTGGAATATAACCAGGTGTTTGGTGAAGATACAGTGCCTTACCGCCGCTTCCCGACCCTCCCAGCGGCAAACTTCCCGAATACGGAGAAGCTTTACAACCAGCTGACCAAGCAAAATGATGACGTGGTTGTACCAAGCTTTAAGCCAGTACAAGCCCGTGTCGGGGTTAGTAACGATACACCGCTTTTGGTACAGGCGATCGCAGATATCGCAGCCCAAACAAATGGTCAGCCATCCTTTGCTGAACTGGGTCGTTCCTACAACGATGCTAGCGGACAAACCGTGGAGATGGGTGTGCGTAAACATGCGCGCATTTACCGTCTAACAGAAAACACCAACCAAGACGAAAAACAACAGGCAATCAACGCCATTTATCGTCAAGTATTGGATGTATTTAGCGGTGAAGTGCCCGATAATTTCCGTCGCACTGACCTAGATAGCAAACTCCAAAATGGTGAAATTTCCGTGCGGGAGTTTGTGCGTGAACTAGCTAGTTCCCAAATCTATCGCCAGCGCTTCTTATCACCTTATCCTCATGCCAAGGTCATTGAGTTCCTCTTCCGTCATCTGTTGGGGCGTACACCCGCAACTCAGGAAGAAATTGGCCAATATAACAAGCTGCTAGTCGATAGTGGTTTGTCAGCTGCTGTAGAAGCAATAGTCGACAGTCCAGAATATAGCCGCTACTTCGGTGAAGATGTTGTACCTTACAACCGCTTCCCATCTTTGCCAGTAGGTAACTACCTCGGCAGTGTTGCGGTTGATTAAGGAGTAGGGAGTCGGGAATAGGGAATAGGGTACAGATTATTTACTGTTCCCTGTTCCCTGTAACCTTTTCCCTGTCCCCTTCTTAACCTTTCGTAATACCGCTCTCAGATTGCAGTTAAAACAGTAAATTCTGAAAAGCAATATTACAAAGTATTAAGAGCAGTCATAAATGCTCAACAGAATGCCGGAAAATGTTTTGCGGAAGGTAACTGAGTTTGAAAGCTTGTGTACTAATGTTGACTCAAGCAAACTCGTAATTTTTTAGCCGTAGCAGTTGTGAAACTGTTGTGTCTAAAAGGACGATAAAACAAACTCAGCAAACCAAACCTAAAGTCGCACCAGTTTAATCAAATCCTGGTTTCATTCGTATTGGAGGAATCCATTAATGAGTATTGTCACGAAAGCTATCGTGAATGCTGATGCAGAAGCCCGCTACCTCAGCCCTGGTGAGTTAGATCGGATCAAGTCCTTTGTTGCAAGTGGCGAGCGCCGCGTGCGGATTGCTCAAGTTTTGTCAGAAAATCGCGAACGGCTCGTTAAGCAAGCTGGCGATCAACTGTTCCAAAAGCGTCCTGATGTTGTATCTCCTGGTGGTAACGCTTACGGTCAAGAATTGACTGCTACTTGTCTGCGTGACCTAGATTATTACCTCCGCCTCGTTACCTACGGTATCGTTGCTGGTGATGTCACCCCCATCGAAGAAATTGGTGTTATTGGTGCCCGTGAACTGTACAAGTCCTTGGGAACTCCGATCGATGGTGTTGCTGAAGGTATCCGTGGGCTGAAGAATGGCTCTACATCATTGCTCTCTGGTGATGACGCTAGTGAAGCTGCTGGCTACTTCGACTACCTAGTTGGTGCCCTTCTAGGATAGGGTAAAGCTGTTTACCTACTTAAACAGAAGTATTGCAATACGGTTGGAAATAAGGAATTAACAACATGGCTCAAGACGCAATTACCGCTGTCATTAACTCCGCAGACGTTCAAGGCAAATACCTTGACTCTTCTGCTTTAGAAAAGCTAAAAGGCTACTTCGCTACTGGCGAACTACGGGTACGTGCTGCTAGCACCATCAGCGCTAACGCTGCTGCGATCGTCAAAGAAGCTGTAGCAAAATCTTTGCTGTACTCTGACATCACCCGTCCAGGCGGCAACATGTACACCACTCGCCGCTATGCTGCTTGCATCCGCGATTTGGACTATTACCTCCGCTATGCCACCTACGCTATGTTGGCTGGCGATCCTTCCATCCTAGATGAGCGTGTGCTCAATGGCTTGAAGGAAACCTACAACTCCTTGGGCGTTCCCGTCGGTGCTACCGTACAAGCTATCCAAGCAATCAAAGAAGTAACCGCCAGTTTGGTAGGTTCTGATGCTGGTAAGGAAATGGGCGTTTATTTAGACTATATCTCCTCTGGCTTAAGCTAAGAACTAGTTTGCGCTTAAGAATTTAGGTGCGGCTTTATTAAGGTCTGGAAATCAGCCGTGAGTGCTAGAACGTTATATTGCTTATCTTGGTAAATTATCAGTGATGAGTGTTGGTGGTCTAGTATTGATGTTTGATTTCCAGCCTTTGAATGATTAAAAGATTTGCACTCAAGATTTTGAGATAAAAAAGTTTTCACAAGGTATACAGGAGATTTTCAAAATATGTCCCGTTTGTTTAAAATTACTGCTCTAGTTCCCAGCCAAACCCGAATTCGTACCCAACGCGAACTGCAAAATACTTACTTCACTAAGCTAGTTCCTTATGAAAACTGGTTCCGCGAACAGCAACGTATTCAAAAAGCAGGTGGCACAATTATCAAGGTAGAACTAGCAACTGGTAAGCAAGGTGCTAATACTGGCTTGTCGTAATTCTGTAAATAGAATATTATTTTAGGGAATTGGTAAGAGGTCGAGAAAGACCTCTTTTTTATGGCTTAGATTTTTGCAAATCAAAAGTTAAACATATTTAAAAGGCGATACCCGCGAGTATAAAGTGGAACTGGAGCGTCAGCATTCTGTTTGTTCTTAGCGTGTTCAACACTTTCATCAAACACAATTAGCGTTTCTTTCCCAACCTTCAGCCACTCTTCATAGGGCACGCTCATATCTTCTTCAATACCACCAATATTAGGTGCGACCATTGCTCGGTAAGCTTCATTGAATTTCCTACGGAAGCGGAAATCTACTGAAATTCTCAGACCTTCACTTTTCCTTCTTACTGTTTGATGCAATCCACGGGCATCATTAAAGTACATTGTGCCGTGTTGTAGTTGTGCTTCTGTGTAGGAGACAACCATCGGAATTTCCCGACCTTCATCAAAGTCTGACATCACCTTCATAGACTGTAATTCCATTTCACGAGGCATTTCACCTGCTTCGATGGTTATATTATCGATGTCGCCAAATAGTGGCAGAACTACTACAGTCGCATCAGCAGCAACACCTGCCCAGACATCGCTATGGCACTTTGAGCTAGCGAAGGGCAAACCCAACTTCTTCGCGTCAGTCTTGCCGTAGACCATGCGGAGATTGACTGGTAAATCCACTGCATCAATCAGTTCATTTGCTCCTAGTTGGCAGAAAGCCTCTGCGATGCTTTTCTGAAAGAGGTTAAATGCCAAAATGTGTTCTCGCTTGGGCATTAAAAGACCAGTGCCGGTGTAGTTAGACAAAGTACTTCTTGCTTCCAGTAGCCGCTCAAGCATTTCAGCTTCCGAAAGAATGATGTGACTATTCAGACACGCTGAAATGTAACCCGCAGCAGCAATTCGGATTTGCTGAAATAGCTCAGGCTTTAATGTGTGTTCAAACAGTAGTCTGTACTGCCGCCTTGTAGCAATTTTATCAGCAAGCTCATCAAAGAGGCGATCGCCAAGCTCAGAAAATGCGATCGCACGCTCATATTGTAAGCGATCGCGCACTGGTGATTCTACTAACAGTTCTTCTAACATCATTTCTTCCAACGTTATTCTAAATTAGCTAAATAACTTATGCATTTAAAGCCATTTCATTTTGAAAACGAATCTGGCTATTACAAATTAACAAGGTTATCCTCTTTATACTTCGTAAAATATACTGTTTTATTTCTCTTAGCTGTCTTGATTAAAAAGGTTAATTTTAACTTATTTAATAAAGCATAGATGAAGTTTGAGTTTAAATAGCCAAACTATTTGCATGTAAAATTTTTGTTAACTACGTAACCAGGCAACTTCATGAAGTTAACTTATATTTAACTATTTATATTTAAAGAAACTAACAAGATGCTAGTTTCCAGGGTAGTTAATTCTTTGAAAAGCCTAGCTATGAAACACAAAATTTACAGACAAAGAAAAATCGGTAAAATCAACCTTATCAGTAAAAGAGATTCATTATTAAATGATATATGTTCAGGTATTTTTGTCCGATCGGACTAAATTCAGTAATCATAAATAAAGTATAAAAACATACTAAAAAATGTCAAATGTGAATCACAAAAACTCAACTAAAAACTTATATAATCGCACAGCATCAGAGTGGATTAGAGGAGAACCTACTTCTTTATCAGACTTTACAGCCCGCCCTTTTGTACTAGACCTTTGTCAGCCTGTTGCTGGGTTACGAGTACTTGATATAGGTTGTGGAGAAGGTTATTGCAGTCGAGAACTAAGCCGACGTGGCGCTGCATGGGTACATGGAATAGACCTTTCCCAAGGCATGATTGCAGCAGCAAACTTGCAAGAACTAGAAGATGGATTGGGTATTAGCTATGAAGTAGGGTGTGCTACCAATCTCAAGCAGTTTGATGATGGCGAAATTGACTTAGTTGTTGCAGTGTTTTTATTTAACTATTTGACAATTGCTCAGACCCAAGAATGCATGGCAGAAGTTGCACGCATTCTTCGTCCAGGTGGTCGATTTGTATTCAGCGTTCCCCATCCATCTTTTCCATATATGCGGGAGGCAGCATATCCGTTTTATTTTCAAGTTGAGGGTACAGGCTATTTCAGCAAGCGAGATCGGCAGTTTCCTGGTCGTATTTGGAAACGAGATGGTTCTTGGTTAAATGTGCAATTGATTCACAAAACTCTTGAGGATTACTTTAATGCTCTTAAATTTGCTGGCTTCAATACGATGCCAATTTTACAGGAATTGCGTGTAACTCCAGAACATATCGCAATAGATGAATCATTTTTTAGCCCGTTACTTGACCAACCCCTTCATCTAGCCCTACAAATATTACGATGACACAGACATCTTCTTTAGTTAGAAATTCCTTCCGTGAAATAACTATTAATCATCCTCTATGGAATCATGAGTTTCTAATGCGCTGTCAGACTGGAAATTTATTTTTACCAGACGTACAGGTACTAGCTGTCCAGATGTACAAATTCTCCAAAGAATTTAATCGTATTTTGGCTAGCATCTTGTCTTGCTGCCAAGATGAAACTAGTCAGTTAGTCATCTTAGAAAACCTATTTGACGAAATGGGACAGGGAGACATAACTCAGTCCCACCCAGAATTATTTCGTCAATTTACCCGTGCACTTGGTATCCACGACGAAACTCTGGCATCACTACCCACTGCACCTGAAACTCGCGCCCTTATTGAAACCTACTTGCAGATGCCACATAAGTACGGCTATTTAGCTGCACTCGGTGCCGTCTGTTATGCTTCCGAAGGGATTGTTAGCTCACTCTATACGCAACTATACAAAGGAATTGTTGGCGCTACTCCTTTACCCAAAGAATCACTGATCTTTTTTGAAGTCCATATTGATGTGGATGATAGTCATGCCGCGAAGCTAGCAGCAGTGATTGAACCTCAGATTACCATGAATGAAGAAGATATTAAGATAAAGCTGGCTATTTCCGAAGCTATGGATGCCCGTCTCCAATTTTTTAACGGTATTCAGCGTCAAATCTCTAAATATAGCTTGTATCCTGATTCATGGCTGCCTTTTGACGAATCCCTGTAGTTAATCTGTCAAGCTTAAATTGATGGGTAAAGAAGTTCGTAGTAAGGACTTTAATCCTTACTACAAAACCTCAAAACTATCTGGGTAAAATGAGTAAGTGAAAATACGGTTGTAATAATGAGTATTTATAGCATTAAAATGCGAACAGTTTTCCCTACTTTTTTCGATTTATAAAGCTGTAATAAAACATTTTAAGATTTGATTACAGAAAGTTTTGTCATTTAAATAAGCCTTTTAAGAAATTAGTTGTCGAGTCTTGGGCGAATTCACAAAGTAAAATTAGGTGCAGCAAGAGGAGGCTTCCATGTACGGATTAGTGAACAAGGCGATTCAAGACATGGTGTGCAGTCGCTTTGGCGAAGATACTTGGAAAACAATCAAGCAGAAAGCAGAGGTGGATGTAGATGTTTTCCTCAGTATGGAAGGCTATCCCGATGACATCACCCACAAGCTGGTAAAAGCTGCTAGTGTCATTCTTGGTTTATCTTCCTCAGAGATTATGCAAGCCTTTGGGGAATTTTGGGTTCAGTACACTGCTCAAGAAGGCTATGGCGAATTGATGGATATGAGTGGAGATGAACTCCCTGAGTTTTTAGAAAACCTTGATAATCTTCATGCTCGTGTAGGAGTTAGTTTTCCTAAACTCCAACCCCCATCATTTGAATGTAGTGATATGGAAGAAAATTCCCTGAGCTTACATTATCGCTCTGATAGAGAAGGGTTAACGCCAATGATTCTTGGACTAGTCAAGGGATTGGGAACCAGGTTTGATACAGAAGTCCATATTACCCAAACCCAAAGTCGAGATGAGGGTGCTGAACATGATGAATTTTTAGTGATTTATAAACCAAATTGAGTGCAGTAGCATGGCTCCTCCTCACCTTACACTTTCGCCAGAGTTGCTGGCGAAAGCTTTTCCTTTCCACTTTGTCTTTAACTGTAATCGGGAAATTGTACAAGCTGGTGATGTCTACGGGCGCATTTGTCCTGAACCATTAGTTGGTAAATTGATTGAGCAGCATTTCCAAATCAATCGTCCAAAAACTTTGGTCGATTTTGATGTTATTAGTAAACAATCTCGTGCCCTGTTTATATTAGAGTTTCTCCACAATGGAATGCATCTCAAGGGTCAGATGATGTATCAACCAGAGGAGGAAGTGATATTTTTTTTAGGTTCTCCCTGGATTACAGATACAACTAGCCTGGCTCCTCTGGGTATAAAACTCAAAGACTTTGCAATCCACGACCCTATTGTTGATTTCTTGTTTCTACTACAATCTCAGAATACTGCTTTAGCTGATGCTAAAAAGTTAACAAATGAACTGAGACAGCAAAGAGCACAACTACGGAGCGCGCTACAAATCAAGGAGAATTTGGCAGAAATTGCTGAGGCTCAGTCTAAAAAATTAGAAAAATCCCTCCGGGAGCTACAACAAACTCAAGCACAATTAGTCCAAGCTGAGAAAATGTCTAGTTTAGGGCAGTTAGTTGCAGGAGTTGCTCACGAAATTAACAACCCGGTTAATTTTATTTATGGGAATTTGAAATATGCAAAGGACTATACACAGTGTTTGCTGAATCTTGTGCATCTTTATGAGCAGTTTTATGCCAATCCGGTGTCAGAAATTCAAGAATACATTAAGAAAATTGAGTTAGATTTTTTAGTAGATGATTTGCCCAAAATCCTAAATTCGATGGAAGTAGGAGCCGAACGGATTTCTGAGATTGTCTTGTCCCTGCGGAATTTCTCTCGCCTTGATGAAGCTGAGAAGAAAAGAGTTGATATTCACCAGGGACTGGATAGTACTTTGCTGATTTTACAGAGTCGCTTCAAGAATAGTCTCGATCGTCCTGGGATCAATGTAGTGAAAAATTATGGAAATTTACCTTTAGTAGATTGCTACCCTGGTCAACTCAATCAAGTATTCATGAATATTATCAGTAATGCAATCGATGCGCTCGATAACTATGATAGTAGACGCGCGATCGCAGAAATTCATGCTAATCCTAATAAAATTACAATTACTACAGAAGTCATCGAAACGAACTGTGTAATCAGAATTGCTGATAATGCTTCAGGAATAACAGAAGCAGTTAAAGAACGGCTATTCGATCCATTTTTCACAACTAAGCCTGTAGGTAAGGGTACAGGATTAGGTTTATCAATTAGCTATCAGATTGTAGTTGAGAAACATGGGGGAACGCTAAAATGCATATCAGAACCTGGACAAGGAACTGAGTTCTGGATTGAAATTCCCTTATCTATGAACAAACAAGCACTTAATTGCATCAAATCATTAAATTTAATAAAATAAATACTTTCAGTCAATTTTTGAGCGATCGCTCTTAACTATAAAACATTAAATCTCGAGTATAAAATACTACTTTCATAGCGCTGAGTAAAGATTGCAATTTGTCAGAAATATTGAACTAGTGGTGTATTGAAGTTAACAACTCTAATATTTATGGTTGTAAAGCCTACTTATGAGTTATAAGTTATGATTTATGAGTTTTATTTTTAACTCCTAATTTCTAACTTTTTACCTGTACCGATCGTGAATCTACGCCGCCTGATTCCAATTTTTGATAGTTCAGTCTCCAACTGGGCATTAGAAGCGCGGTTGTTGCGCTGGTTAACGTTGATTTGGCTGTTCGTCGGCTTGATCATGCTATTTTCAGCATCATATCCTGTCGCTGATGCCCGTCAGAATGATGGTTTGTACTACTTTAAACGTCAACTGCTTTGGGTCTTAGTTTCCTTAATCGGATTCAATATTATTGTTAATTCGCCGTTGCAGAAAATTTTGGGACTATCCCATTGGTTTTTGTTGCTGTTTTTGGGGTTAATTTTTGTCACACTGATCCCAGGATTGGGAAAAAAGGCTTTTGATGCAGCGCGTTGGATTGCGATCGGGCCAATTCCGATTCAACCTTCAGAACTAATTAAACCCTTTTTGGTGTTGCAAAGTGCGCGGCTTTTTGGTCAGTGGGAACGAATTAGTTGGCGAGTTCGCTTTGCATGGTTGGGTGTTTTTGGTCTGGTACTTTTAGGAATTCTTGCCCAGCCGAACTTGAGTACAACGGCACTTTGCGGCATGACTATCTGGCTAATTGCTCTAGCAGCAGGCTTACCTTACAAATACCTGGGAGGAACAGCAATTGGTGGAGTAATGTTGGCACTACTCAGTATTAGTATTAAAGAGTATCAGCGTAGGCGGGTGATGTCATTCCTCAATCCTTGGGAGGATGCTACAGGAGATGGCTACCAGTTGGTGCAAAGTCTACTAGCTGTGGGTTCTGGTAAAACTTGGGGAGCTGGATATGGGCTTTCTCAACAAAAGCTGTTTTATTTACCAATTCAAGATACTGATTTTATTTTTGCGGTGTTCGCCGAAGAGTTTGGCTTTGTTGGCAGTATGGTGTTGTTGGCACTTTTAGCTACATTTGCCACTCTCGGATTAGTTGTGGCGCTGAAGGCTAAAAATATAGTACATCGATTGGTAGCGATCGGTGTGACGACTTTGATGGTGGGACAATCATTGCTCCACATCGGTGTTGCTACAGGTTCTCTACCGACTACTGGCTTACCTTTACCCATGTTTAGTTATGGTGGTAATTCTATGATTGCTAGCTTGATAGCTGCTGGGTTGTTGATTCGGGTAGCACGTGAGAGTAGTGAAGCTGAGGTAGTACCGTTGCGAAAACCTCAGCTGGAAAATGGGCGCAGACGCCGAGCTTTTCATAAAACCAGGAATTGAGCTAGCAAATGCCCAAAAAGTTACCTCTGAGGTAAAGGAGTCTTAAATGGGCTATTGCTAGGTGGCAGAGTAGGTGGAATTGGGTTAATGCCAGGTATAGGTATAGGAGTAGGCTCTACTTTTTTGAGGACTGTGATTGCAAACCCTCTTTGCTGGGATTGTTGCTTACCAGATATATCATTGACTAGCAGTCCGATTTGAGGGGGGAAGGCTTGATTGACTGGAAGCTTCATTGAACCAACTGCTGGAACGTCATTGCCGTATGGTAGAAGTTTAACCTGAATATTTTCTCCCTCTACTCTCCAACTCAGGGTAGCAGATTCACCTTCCTTGAGAACCAGATTTGGTTGTTCGCTACCGTTGATTCTAAAAGAGACAATTTTAAATGGTTTTGGTAATATTCCAATTTTTGATTCAGTCTTTTTAAAACTAGTTTTTTGACTTCCATTGTTAGGAAAGGCTTTAATTTCAAATACAAAATTTCCGGCTTTAGTTGCTGATAAAGGAATATTTGCACATCGCAGTTGTTGATTCTGTTGTGTACATAGCTTTTGAAGTTTCGGGTCGGTAATATTACCTTGATTAAATTTATAAGTAATTGGCTCACTATATAATGTACCATCATCTGCGCTGCCAGCGATTTGAATTTGCGCTAACAATAATGGACGGGCAATTGCCCAGCTTAAAAGAATATTTTGACCTTTTGTATACACTGGTTTATCTGGTTGAAAACTAAGTACTTCAGCAATTTGTTTTTCAGCTATTTCTACTTGGGTGGTTTGGCTAGCTACTTTGTTATTAGGAGAAAAGATTTGTATACCATTGCGATAAAAGGCTTGTAATTCAAAAGTGTAATTACCTTTTGTTTTCACTCCAGTTTTAACGTTGCTACAAATTAACTCTTGTTTATCTTGTACTTGACAAGGAGGAATTTCATTAGTGCTTCCTTTACCCAGTGTTTCAGGAATGCCATTGCTAAAGTCATAAGTAATAGGCTGAATAGGTTGAGAACCTTTAGCCGTTAAAACTAACTTTTTTAACTGTTTATATTGATGAATTTCCCAGTTTAAAGCTACCTCATCACCTTCAGTAATTTGAGAGTCATTTGCACTAAAATTTTCTAATCTCAAAGGATCGGGGTTTAAAATTCGCCAAATTATAAATCCTATCCCTCCCAATAACCCCAAAATTGCCAAAATTAATAGAAGAAATTGCCACCAAGGGCGGGGTTTCCATACCAAAGTTCCTTGAGGCAGTGTGTTCGGTAGGGGTAAATTTTGTTGGTCTTTAATATCGAGTTGAAAGTTGATCGCTAGCCCTGCACCAAACCACGGTCGTCGCCACCAAGGTTTGGGTTTGAACGTCAAATTAGCCACAGCACTTCTATTAGGTAATAATCTGACTTCAGTGGGATCGAATTTGTAAGTATATAGTTCTTCTTCGTCTCGACTTTTTAAGTTTAATATCAGTTCGCGGACAATATTGCCCTGGTTAGCTAGTGATAATTCGTACTTGCCAAGACTACGGCTAACTTGTCCCAATATGGTATGAAGTTCTATATCTAAGCGATAATTTGTCGGAATTTGGATATACACCAAATCGAGGAGTACTAAGTCTGGAGAGTTTTCTGAATACAAGCGGATTGTCGGCGAATAGCTTCCTGCAAGAGTATCCCCAGGTGGGTGAAATTTCAATAATATTTGACCTTGAGTAGCAGGATTGAGTTCTAGTGCAGTCACGTCAGACACTAATCCTGGCCCCTCAAATCCAGTTGCAGGATAATTAATTGTGAACCAGTCATCGTCTAAATCTGGACAACTCAAGCGGAATCTGTCTACGAGATAAGAGCGATTGTCAACTATTACCTCTACTTGCAGAGGCTCACTAGAATTGAAAATTAACGGTTTGTTAGGGTTGGTGTTAGGTCTAATGGAAAATGTCGGGTCGTTCACCCGAATTGCAGTCTGTTCTTTTAGCAGAACCTTAATTTGGTTTGCGAAAGTTATAGGTGTATCTTGTGGATAATGTAGAGGAGAATCAACGACTAGTGTATAGTCATAGGTTCCTGGGAGAGCATTTGCGGCAATTTGAAACTCAAATTTTACTTCATCGCTATTTTGCCCTGGAGCTAATGCTAAACTTTCTCTAGGAGAACTAGACCAGCCAGTTAAATTTTGAAATACTTCATCAAAAACAAAATATAAGTCAATAACCGCACTTTGATTTCCCTGATTGATTACAACAATATAGAGTTCAATCGTATCTCCTGGCATCCCAAATTGAATTCCAGGTGGGTTGATAATAACTTGCAGTGGATTAAATTTAGCTTGCATGTCATTGATTCCCTTATTTGATGCGGTGTAATTTGACCTGAAAATCTTCATCACCACTCACAATCATGGTTCCTTGATTAGTTTTCAAGTCGATACTATTGATTTTTTTAGAGCTTTTGTAAATTTGTTTACCTTCTGCTGCTTTTGTTTTGTCGAGCTTATGTTCGGGAGTTAAGTACCAAACTAAGACTCGTCCATCATCGCCACCACTTACTAAAAGACTACCATCGTCACTAAATGCTAGAGTCCGCACAGATGTTTTTGATGCTGGCCAACGGTCTAGTTGGGAACAATTAAGCTGATTTACTTTTTCTAGCGGATTCGGATTTTTGATAGTTTGACACTGATTTAAATCCCAAATGGTAATAAATCCCGCAGAATCAGAAGTTGCAAGGATTTTTCCTGTTGAGTCAGGAACAAAAGCTAATCCCCAAATAAAGTCTTCAGGCCCAACTAATGGGTCTAGTTTTTCTAGATTTTGTACTGATAAACTTGGCGATTGTTTATCAGATTGAGTTTGATTCCATTGCCACAATATAAAACGCTTAAAGTTTCCAGCAATTACTAGAGTTTTTGCATCTGGGCTGAGATTTAATGCCCGGACTTGGAAACCTGAGAGTTTCAATCTACTTTGTACGTCAATAACTTGCGGTTCTGGCAGAAAATCGCTGTTAGGCGCTGGTCTTGACCATAGTCTCACTTTACCGCTGCCATACCCACTGAATAAGTTAAGTGAGTTTGAGGTGAAAGCTAGGTCAAAAACGCGATCGCCTTTTGCTTTAGGATCTTTAAGGTCTTGAAGTTGGCTAATCTTGGCACCTGAAGGAACATCTCTGAGTTCAATGACACCATTATCTAAACCAACAGCAACACGATTATTTTGTAACGGCATGAAGCGCAAGACTTCTACAGCGTCATCGGTAATCGCCATCAAGCCTTTGGGCTGTTGTGCTTGGTCGCAAGCAAGGGGCTGTCCAGCGTATGTCACCGTATCATCAGGGTCTAAACTATCAGCACCAATTCTCCAAAGTCTTAAGGTGCAATCATCTGAGCCACTGACCACAGATAAACCAATGCCACTAAAACGCACTGAGTTTACAGAACGTGTATGCATTACACCTCTTGGTTGCAGGATTAATGCGAGGAGTGCGGCTAATAGTGCGATCGCAGCCAATTGTAGCCATAAAGGTATAATTGGCAGAGTCTTTACTTCTAATGTCTGCGTGGCTGGATCTGTACTCCCTAAACGTTGATCGGATAATTCCGATTTAGCCTCTAATAATAGAGTTTTGCCGATTCCAATCCAAGGACGTTTTGTTTTAACATCGAGGATGACTTTACTTGTCTCTCCTAGATGAAGATTGGCAGTTTCGGGAAGCTTTTTAAAACTACATTTTCGCCAGTCTCTACCCTGCACCTGCACATTAAGTTGTTGATTGAGATTGCTAGCGTTTTTAAATAGTAATTCAAAGGAAGCTGTATCAGATTTCCAGTCAGGCAACCATGCCGATTTACTGGGGATTTTCAGGTGTTTTTCTGTGGTAGAAAAGTCTATAAAACCCACTGGCAAAACTTCAATATTGCCTTCAGCATTAGTTGGATAACCATTATTGCTAACAGCTTCAATAGTAAAAGGATAATTTTGACTGGGCGCTTGCACTACAGAAGGAGGTTGGCATTGGAATGTAGCTTCTGCTAAACCACCTGGATCTAAGGGTAATCGCCGTTCTGCACTGCCTGCCAGCCAAGACGGATCGACGCCTGTAAAACGTAGCATTACCTCAGTTGGTTGTTGCCCCAAGTTCCGCACCCGTACTGGTATATCGACAGAATTGCGGGGATAAACTTGGAACTCTCGTACAGGTAATTCTACACTTAAATGTGTTGGTCTGTTGTCTCGCTCGATTTTTAGGCGCAGCACAAGTCTGGACTGTTGTGCTAATTGCGGTGAAAAAATGTTTACCATCAGATTGACAGTACCAACAAATCCCGGAATGGGTGTATTGAATACGAGAACTTGGAAGATGGTACTACTGCCCGGTGGTTTGGCTGCCGCTACCTCTGGTTCGAGTCTATACCAGCGATATCCTGTGTTGCGGATTTCTCCGGCTGCGGTAATTTCTATTTGAAAATTGACGAAGCGATCGCTGTCATTATTGACAGTTACCTCAAATGATACAGGAGTATCACCTGGACGAAAGGTTAGGTTCTGAGTAGAAAGGCTGGCATTAATAACACTTTTTTCCATGTTATTACTTATAATATTTTTTTATATTCTGCATGACTAGCACTATTAAAAAATTAATGTCTCGTGAAAACGTGACAATAGCTTTTTTCCTTTGATTATTGAAATTTATATACTATTAAATATTGTGTAATAAATTGGCCAATTTATAAAAGTCATTTTCAAAGGCGATCGCTAATAGAGATATGAGCTAAAAAGAATGTAGAGACATAGCACTGCTACGTCTCTACAAGGGTTTCGGATAACGCATATTTAGTTTTTGGATATGACTTTCTCAGCAATACCTAAACTCAAACTAAAATCGTTGCCCAATTCCCAGATGCACTTTGCTTTCTCCCTGGTCGTTAATGCCATAGTCAGCCCGAATTAAGCCTAGTGGTGAATTTAGTCGCACTCCGGCCCCATAACCAAAACCATAACCTGGTTTATCTCGTACACCCGCCGGATCTCCTAATACAGTATCACCAGAACCTAAATCTGAGGCGAAGTCGGCAAACAATACACCACCTACGATTGGTAAAACGGGAAAACGGTATTCTGCCGAAGCCAACACATAACTGCGCCCACTGCCAACTTCTCCAGAATCGTAACCGCGCACTGAGTTGGAACCACCCAAGTTAAAACTTTCGTAGGGCGGTAAATTTCCAAGGACGGTACCAGCTTGGACATTCACTGCAAATACTTGTGGCTGTTTGCTGTTAAATAACTGCACTGGTAAATACTGGCTGTAGTTAGCTTTGAGACGATTGAGGGAAATATTACCTTCGCCGATGGGCACAGATTGTTCTGTACTCAGACTTAGAACGGAACCTTGAGTTGGATTGAGGGGATTATCTCGTTTATCTTTGGTGGCGGTGAAGGATACGGTAGTTAGGTCGTCAATACCAGTTCCACTCGCAGAGAGGGGATTGCCCTGAACGTCAGTTGGGGTAATATTACCTTGGCGATCGCGAATACTAGTTCGAGTATAGTTTAATCCTAATGATGTATTCCAGTCGTCAATTGGTCGCTGCAAACTGACACCACCGCCAATTTGACCTTCTCGCACTTTGTCGCCGTTAGCTAGCTTAATCTTGTCATCAAAGGTTTCCGAAAGTTCTTGACTACGAAAACCATTTACAGTGTAGCCGAAGCGATCGGGGTTAGTTATCCGATAGGGGCTAGTAAATTTGGTATTAAACTGCAAGTCTCGGCTACTTACACCAACATTCACACCTAAAGTATCATTCACACCGCCGACATTCTGATCTTGATAGCTGATTGTACCTACCAATCCCTGATCGGCATTGTAACTACCACCCAAGTTAACACCACGCGCCCCAGTTTCTTTGAGTTGGTAGACTAGATCGAGTTTTGTCGCATCTCCTTCTAAGGCAACATTCACACTTTCAAATAAACCAGTACGATATAGCTGTTGAATGTCTTGTTTAACGACATTTTCTTGGAAAATTTGACCGGTTTTTAACTTGAGTTGTTGTTGTAAGAAATCTGCTTTGGTGCGTCCTCCAACGGTATTACCCTTGCTATCAATGGTTTTACCTTCATCGTTGACAAAGCGGAATTTGATATCACTCACCAAACCTTCAGCAACATTCACAGTGAGAATGCCTTGAGAACTGGGTTTAATTGATAACACCCGTGCTAAGTTATAACCATTGTCGGCGTACCACTTGTTAATTTGTGCTACTGCTTCTTGCAATCCACTGGGACTAATGGTGGTTCCAAGCTGAGATTGCAAACGTTGTTGGGCGACTTGATAGGTAAGTACTTTAGCACCAGATAGTTGCAGCGATCGCACAATCACTGGTTGGACTTGGTATACTACATTCAATCCAGCCTGTGTGCTAAAGCTATTCACACTGACATTGCTAAATAAACCTGTATCCAAAATTGCAGTTACATCTCTTTGTAGCTGGCTTTGACTGGTTTCTCCACCAGCCTGAGTTTTGATTACCTGGCGAATGATTTGCTGTAATTCTTGATTGGCTCCCACCACCTGTACATCTGTAGCTCTAACTACCAAATCACCTTCAGTCGCAGGAGTTTTGGGAGATGAAGGAGAAAAAGAGGGAGTGGGAAGAAGCGTTACTGATGAATTTCCCTTGTCTGTTGATTTTAAGACTACTGGGGAATTTTTGTTTGCACCTGTTTGCACGGTGACGGGATTTTGGGAAAATTGTTGTGCAACTATAGTTTCTGGGGAAGCAATTGTCTCTACCCGTGCGGGAGTGTCTTCAATTATCGGCACCACCAAGTTACCAGCTTTTACAGTTGGCGTAACGGTTTTAGCAGGTGCAGCCGTTGCTTGCTGAGTAACATTGCCAGCAGCTAAAGTAGCTAAAGTAAAAATAGCAGTAGTAGAAACTCGCATAATATTTAACCTAATTAACTGGGAGTTAGTTGTAGAGACGCTAGCGAATAGGGATAATACTAACTTCCAGCTTCTTCGTCGATTTCCCTATTTATACCTCTTACCCAAACAGACAGTTAATTTTGATATTTTGTTTCTTATGAGTAATCTATCTCGGTCATCCCTAGCTTCTAACTCTCAATCTGCAACTTCTCCTTTGCGGTTACTTGTATTAAGTAATGGTCATGGGGAAGATGCGATCGCAGTTCGGATTTTGGAAGAACTCCAACGACAACCAAACCCACCAGAGATATTTGCTTTGCCTCTGGTGGGTGAAGGACGTGCTTACGAACAGTTGGATGTCCCCTTTATCGGTTCAGTCCTGAATATGCCTTCTGGCGGCTTTATTTATATGGATGGCCGCCAATTCGCGCGGGATGTACGCGGTGGTTTATTGAAACTTACCCTCAGCCAAATTAAAGCTATCCGCCGTTGGGTGAGTTCTCAAAAAAAATTAGGTAATAGAAGAGCGATTTTAGCAGTGGGAGATATTTTGCCGCTGTTGTTTGCAACATTCAGTGGCGCTAATTATGCTTTTATCGGTACGGCAAAATCTGAATATTATGTGCGAGATGAAGCTGGATTATTACCACGAAAAGCTAAAGACGCAGGTTGGGAAAACTTTTCTGGTTCAGTTTACCATCCTTGGGAACGTTGGTTAATGAGTCGTCGCCGTTGTAAGGCTGTATTTCTTAGAGACGCGCTGACAACGGAAACATTAAAACAATGGCCAATTCCAGCTTTCCATTTGGGTAATCCCATGATGGATGGTCTAGAACCGACGTTTTCACGCCAACAATTTTATAGTCAGAATGTCCAACAGCAAGAGACAGTTCGACCTTTTGTAGTGACTCTTCTTCCTGGTTCTCGTCCGCCAGAAGCATACAGCAACTGGGAAACAATTATGATTGCTGTATCTGCATTGATGACAAGTTTTCAACAGCGAGATTCAATCTTTTATACTTCTAACACAGTAGTATTTTTAGGTGCGATCGCTCCTGGTTTAGACTCTAATATTTTATCCAAAAGTGTGCAATCCCAAGGCTGGCGCGCTGAATCAGCATCTCCTATCCAACTTCGCGATCCAAATGTCTTGACATTTAAACAGAGAAATGCGTATATGCTATTGACCCAAAAAGCCTATAATGATTGCTTGCATTTGGGAGATATAGCGATCGCAATGGCAGGTACAGCCACAGAACAGTTTATCGGTTTAGGCAAACCTGCGATCGCAATTCCCGGTAATGGCCCACAATATAACCCTGGCTTTGCTGAATCTCAAAGTCGTCTTCTCGGATCGTCTTTGATTTTAATCGATCGACCAGCAGAAGTAGCGAAGGTTGTACAATCCCTATTCAAAAATCCTGATAATTTGCAAATTATTGCTGAAAATGGTGGGCGACGTATGGGCAAACCGGGAGCAGCACTACGTATTGCTAATTGCTTGCGGGAAAAATTGGGATAATGGGGCAGTGGGTATGGGGCATTGTGGCAGGTTATTCTCCTTATCCCCTTGTCCCCTCATCTCCCTTGTCCCTAATCCCTTACGCCACCAACCCCGAACGTAAGGCCCTCACAGCAGCTTGGGTACGGTCATCAGCACATAGTTTATTTAGAATATTACGAACATGCGTTTTGACAGTACCAACTGTAATGTAGAGTTTTTCGGCAATTTGCCCATTGCTACACCCAGCTACAATCAACTCTAGGATTTCCAGTTCCCGTTGAGTCAGAGGGTATGTTTCCAAAACTTGCTCGTATTCTGTCGCCAGCGCCTCAATTTTTACAGTCTTCGGCTTGTCAGAACCTTGACTTTCTCCAGGAATACCTTGGCGCATCTTCCGCAATACCACGTTGGCAATTGCCGGATCGATCCAAGAGTTACCGCCGTGAGTTGCTTGAATTGCCTCAGTTAATTTACTGATGCTGGTTTCTTTCATATAATAAGAATCAGCGCCAGCTGCGAAGGCTGCAAGTACAGCATCCTCTGTATGATCCATTGTCAAGATGAGAATCTTTGTAGTAGATTGCCCACCATTTTCAGCCTGGGAGCGTTTGAATTTGCGAGTGAGTTCGATGCCATCCATGTCAGGCAAGCCGATATCTACTACCGCTACATCTGGCTTTGCCGTTTCTAAAAGTTTTAACCCTTGGGTAGCATTTGCCGCTTCCCCAATTACTTTCAATGCACTATGAGACTGTAATGCTGCTCGTAGCCCCATTCGCGTTAAGTCATGATCTTCAATTAAAATAATACTAATTTCATTCATCGCTACACTCACTCTTGCGCTGTTTGCATCTTTCAAAGTATTGCCTTTCGTAACTATTATCTATTATTTTCCCAAACTCAAGATAGATGATATTTCAGCCTGTCTGCATCCACCGATAGAAATAACAAATAGCCAAAATTTTTACATTTAGATAGAGGACAAATCTAGCTGGAGATATATAGATACTTACACAAAAAGTATGAAATATTGAAACGAATGCTAAATTGCTCCTCCTTGCCAATAATTCAGCTTTGAGTTGCCATGTTCCATTAGTTAATTAGTATTATTTTGAATCAAACTTAAAAAAAGCTTACGAAAATGAAAAAATTACACCGTGTGAAAGTTGCTTTACGAGAAAGTAAAAGCTGCTTGCGAGCGATTTTAATCAAACCTTTGGATTCATCCGATTGATAGAGCCAATAGAGATCCTCATGGAAGGGAATCAGGCAAGCGTTAAAATTTGTTGAAATCAGAAACAGTAAAGTAATTCCTAGTCCTTTGTAACGAACTTGTCCGTCTGACTTTTCACAGGATATAATACAAGCCGCTCTGTGCGAACCTCTCCCCTTTTAAGTTTTGAATTTTTGCCTAACTTTTGTCGGGAACCTTTCTTCGGAATTAAGCTTTGGTAATTTTGCGAACATCTATAAGTTCGATATACCTGGATAAATACTAACACAGATGTGGCGATCGCTAAGAAAATTGTTGAAATTTCAGGAGCTAGAATTACTTCAGATTCACAAATAGCTATAGATACTACTTTTTTATTTACCTAGTCTCACTAACCTGATAGATAAAACTGTTCAAGCTTATGGTACACGATAATCGGATGCAACTCTCACCAATGACTGACGACGGTGGCTTGCTCGCTCATCTACAATTGTTTTAAGCTTGGTAAAGTATTTTATTTTACTTTATATCAGCGGTGTGTGCTTGTTAATTACTAATTTTTTGCAGGACATTGGTCATTTGCTAGGAGTTTAGTTACCAGAATCTGGTAAATTAACCAGATTAAAGATACAACAGACTCAATTAAACCCAAGGAAAGACCCGAAAGAGCGATCGACATACTACTAATGGAGGATAACAAAGTTGATGTGGTGAATGTCAGGCAGGTATTAAAGTGGATCTTATGCAAAATATCTTAATCAATCAAATTATAGGTTTTAGATATCCGAAAATCTTATATTCTTTAATTGGATAATCTGAAAAGAGAAATATATACATCAACCTATGTTTGGCGGCGAAAATAAAAACCGATGGAAGAGACGCTGAAAATTTTGGTTGTAGACGATGACGAAGTAGACCGGATAGCAATCCGTTCTGCCCTGACTACAGCAGGTGTTCAGATGCAACTGTCTGAAGTAGGCAATGGTAATGATGCTTTCTCTGTCTTAAGCGTTACTGCTTACGATTGTGTTTTCCTCGACTATTCCTTACCAGATCGGGATGCATTAACTTTGATTCAACAGCTAGGTTCTTCAGAAATTAAAGTTCCTTTAGTAGTCCTAACTGGTCAAGGAGATGAACAAATAACTCTCCAATTATTGAAAGCTGGTGCTACAGACTATCTCTCTAAATCTAGAATATCTCCAGAAACTTTGTCGCAGGTTTTGCGGAATGTGATTCGGATTTATCGGGCGGAAATGCAGGTGGATTTGGCAAATCAGCAACTCAGAGAAACTCATGAACAACTCATTTGTCAGAACCAAGAATTGGAGAGACAACAACAACAGATTCAAATGCAAAACTTCAAGCTATTGGAGGCATCACGTCTAAAATCACTTTTTTTGGCAACTATATCTCACGAACTTAGAACGCCGATGAATGCGATTATTGGTTTTTCGCAAATACTGCTGCGTCCTAAATTCGGTCAGCTAACGCGCCAGCAAGCAGATATGGTTGAGCGCATTTTGAATAATGGGAAGCATTTACTGATGCTACTCAATGAAGTTCTCGACTTTTCCAAGCTGGAGGGAGGAGGATTAGATTTAAAGGCAGAAAGATTTGATATATCAAAGGTAATCAATCTTGTTGTCAGTGAAATGCGTTCCCTAGCTGATGCGAAAAATCTTTCATTGTTAGTACAAACCGATTTGCAAAATCCTTTGGTATTTAACGATCCGGTTCGTGTTAAACAGATTTTGATTAACCTACTTTCCAACGCCATTAAATTCACAGAATCTGGTGAAATTTGGGTTGAGGTTAAGGAACTACCGGAAAATCGAGTGGTAATTATCGTTCAAGATACAGGTATAGGTATAGCCCCCAGAGATTTTAAGCATATTTTTGAAGCATTTCGGCAGGTCGATCAAACTATCACTCGCAAATATCCAGGTACAGGTCTGGGTTTGGCAATTATAGATTCGCTAGTGCGAATGATGGGCGGTAAAATATTTTTGGAGAGTAAATTGGGGGTGGGTTCAATGTTTAAAATTGAATTACCACGTCAAATTAGATTACCGACTGTAGCAGGCCATGCTCCAGCTTCACAGTTAGATAACGATAACGAAGATTTTTTTTGCCCTGCTAAAAATCCTCACCAGTCATCTTCTCAATCTAGGAAAGCACCAATAGAATATCCTAAATTTAAAAATTACTTCCAAAAAAACTGATAAAAATTTATAAATCATGTCTGTAGTTGAAAATAATAAAATTTATCGTATCTTAGCAGTTGACGACACTCAAGATAATCTCATTTTGGTTCAAGCAATTTTAGAAAGTGAGGGGTATGAAATTGATTTGGCTTCAGATGGAATAAAGGCTTTACGGAAAATTGAGCAATCTCCACCCGATCTGATTCTGTTAGATGTAATGATGCCGGGGATAGATGGCTATGAAGTCACACGTCGGATTCGGAATAATCCTGCAATCTCTTATATTCCAATCCTATTAATTACTGCTTTTCATCAATCCAGCGTTGTCGAAGGTTTGGATGCTGGTGCTGATGATTTTATTCGTAAACCATTTGATACTGATGAACTACTGGCAAGAGTGCGATCGCTATTACGTCTCAAGCACAGTTTGGACGAACAGCAAAAAATGGCCCGCCAACGGGAAGATTTTGTTTCCCGTTTGACTCATGACTTGCGAACTCCTCTAGTAGCCGCCGATCGGATGTTGAATTTGTTTGAAATGGAAACATTCTGCAAAATTTCCCCGGAAATGAAACAAGCGATCGCAGTTATGATTCGCAGTAACCAAAATTTGATGGAAATGGTGAACACCCTGTTAGAAGTCTATCGCTTCGAGGCAGGTAAAAAAACCTTGAATTGGGAGGAATGCGATTTATCTGAGATATCTCAAGAAGTAGTCAGCGAACTAAGTCCTCTAACTAATGAAAAAGGCTTGACTCTGAAAATTGATACCCGTCAATTAGATCCACTGAGTCCAAACGCTGCTATTATCATGGGCGATCGCTTAGAGTTACGGCGAGTGTTAAACAACCTGATTGCAAATGCCATCAAATTTACAGATACAGGAGGCATAACAATCCGCATTTATGAAACATCATCTAATCCAGGAGATCCAGATTCGGTAATAATTGAGGTACAAGATACAGGATATGGGATTGCGGCAGAAGATCGGGCAACAATTTTCGAGCGATTTCGCCAAGGCAGAAATAAACGCTCAGGTAGTGGTTTAGGACTACATCTATCCCATCGCATTATAGAAGGGCACGCAGGAACTATCCAGGTAGCTTCTGAACTAGGAAAAGGTAGTTTATTTACCGTGAAACTACCTAAAAACACTTAAGTTATTTTCCTTGACCACAGATTATTTTGCGGATATCTCCCAAGAAATTACATTTAATTTTTGGGCCTTGCATATTTGCGGGATGATTTTGTTTGTTTGATGGGCATCTTGCCGTCCCTTATATTTCGAGGCGGGCAAGATGCCCACCCTACAAGAATCATCCCTTGATTCATCAACGCCAATTTTTGATGTGTTTTTATGCGCCTAACAAAACTAGAACTTACGCATTGACAAAGACAGCCAACTGTGAGTTACTTCTCGTTACAATACTCTGCCTTGTAATGCTCTTATGGAAGGCTCTGCCTAGAGTCAAACAAGTAGGCTCTGCCTACTTGAACGCATTCCCAGGCACAGCTTGGGAACGAGACAGGGTAAGACTTTTAGCTTAAAAAGCTGAGTTTTCACATAATGGTCAATGTGTAAAGTGCGTAAGTCCTAAAAAATTAAATTAGCTTAAATTATATGGATTAATTACAGCCGCATTTGAAGGTTAATCCAATCAGAATACTGCCAGATAACTTGCCTCTTCCAATATTTGTATACCCCCAATGGCAGATGTATTGATCGACTAAAATAACTAAATCTACTTTTGTATCATTCTATAGATAGTAGAAATAACTATTTTACAAAGTTATTATTCAATCTATTAATGCCTGAAAAACGTGTATTCACCCTGGAATCATAACCCAGGGTCTTTTTTATAAAAGCTTAGATAATGTTTATATTTTCATCATTGACTGCTGTCTATATCCACCCTATTCAGAGTTGAGGGTGGACATGAACAGCGGTTAAAAAGGATTATAGAGTAAACTAAAATACAGACCGTTTTCTTGTAATGTTCTCTCATTTGAGTTGTTAACAGATACCAAAGGAATACCCCAGTCAAGACGAACGGTGAAGCGATCGCCCTGTGCCCAACGCAACCCCAGACCAACAGCTGCTAAAGTATTACGATCGGGATTGTCTTTACCAGAAGTATTCCAGCCAACACCAAAATCCACAAAGGGGATAACCTGTAAGGTGCTATTTATCTGCGGGAAGCGCAAAATTGGTACTTGAACTTCCGCAGAAACAAAAGTGCCATTATCTGTCAGTAGGTAATCTTGACGGTAGCCGCGAATGCTATCCTGCCCACCTAAGCCAAATTGCTCTATAGGCAGAAGTTTTGTAGATGCTAGTTGCGTATTTAAACGTAATAATAATAAGGTTTGAGGAGCTAAAAGGCGTGCCCACTGTGCTTGCCCTTGCCAAGCAAAAAAACGGCTATCGGGAGCATCTTGATTGACTGTGGCATTTAACACATCTATGCCCAAGCTGAATTGAGAGCGTAGGGCGATGACTTCCCGACTGTTACGACTCGTCCATTCTTGAAAAAATCGCAACGCCGATACCCTAGTGCGTCCCCGATCATCAGCACCAGGCGAAAGTTCAGAGGCGGGAACCCCTTCTCTCTGTAACAAGGATGAGATATCACTTTCGCGTCGGGAAGCTGTTAACCCCAGAGTAAATTCTTGTGTAGGAGTTTGGATTATTGGCTGCCTAAATGTCAGTTCGTAGTAGCGAGAAGCCGATTCGATATCTAAAAAGTCGAAAGGAGGCTCAATGACATTGCTCGACGTAGTGCCATAGTTAAAGGTAAGCGTTCCGTTGCGGGGATTAAGAGGCAATGTGTAACCAGCGTCAAAGGAGTTGCTACCATCAGTATTGGTGTAGCCTACACTCAGACCATCCCCCAATCCGAGTAAGTTGGCTTCATTCAATCTTAACCCGCGTCGAAAACTGCCAACGCTCGGCGATCGCCCATTATCAAGAACTATTTGGCCACTAAAAGTTTTTGCCTCACTGATTTTAACTTCCAAAAGACTCGTACCCGTCCGCGATCCTGCTGAGAGTTCAGCAGTCACGTTTTGAATCAAAGGATTAAGTTGCAAAAGTTGCAGGGCTTCTAATAGACGCTGGCGATTCAGAGGTGGTGATGTCGCGATTGCTAGTCGGCTACGGACATAATTCGGATTCAACCGCCGAGTTCCAGTTACCTGAATATCTTCTAATTTACCTTCGACCACCTGAATTTTGAGAACACCAGATTGGATTGTTTGAGGTGGAATATAGGCACCAGAAGTAATGTAACCATTTTTGACATATAGCTCGGTGATTTTAGAACGTGCTTGATACACTTCAGTCAGTGAGATCGGTCGTTTGGTAAATTCAGCAGTGGCGAGGGCTAATTCTTGGGCACTGAAAACTGTGCTACCAACAACTTCAAAGCGTTCAACAACAATAGTTTGAGGAAAGTTGCCAGGGAGTGGTGTATCAGGTGTGGGAGTTGGGGCAGAGGGTGGAAGTAGTTCTGCTGGTGGGGGGAGTGGCTGTGGCACTTCAGGTGAGGGAAGTGGTGAAGGTGTGGGTGGTTGGATATCCTGTGGTGGTGGAATTTGTTGTGATAAGATGAAATCGCTAGTTGGTAATTGTGTAGTATCAACAGCCTGAGCTTTCAGTGGACTTAAATATGTACTGCTAAGTAATAGAAACATACTCAGCGGTAAGCAGGACACTATAAGATTCTGAGGGTATTTATCAATCATCGCACTGGACTATTTTTTGTCAGTAACTATGGGATTATACCGGGACTGCTTCAGATGTGAATCTTACTTCATCTTTTGTCGCTAAAGTTGATATTTTGAGCAAATCTCAATTAAAAGCTAAATCATCTGGTGATTGCAGACTTAAAAGTATTAATGAGATATCTGGTGAAATTCAATTAATTATGCGTTGCCCGAAATCTTTGGTAGGCAAAATTTATGTAGTCAAAGACTTACCATACCACTACGTGGAAGCAAGCTATGCCTAGCATCTCCGTGCTTTTTTTGCAGTTTAAATCTGATATCAAATTTCTGATTTAGTGTGCTGCAATCAGTGTAGGTCTTCCCCTTGTGCGTTTCTGAAAGATAAGCCTACACCGCTCATTCAAACCTCCTACCTGCTGCCTTCTTCACTCCATACCACTTTGCTGAAACATTCCCATCAATTTACGTTTACGAGCGTGGGTTTGCATCAAGTTTTCCCGATAGCTTAACCAGTCAGCTTTCTTCCCAGATTCCAGGTAGGCATTACGCGCCTTTTTCAACCATTCAACCGCGTAATAATAGTATTCGGCTTTACCTGCATCCATAATCTTTTCGGCACGGCGACGAGCATTAGCAATCACCCAACCAGGATTATAAGACATAGCAGCATCCATAACTCGGTGAATTAACTCTGAACGATCGGAACTTAGTTCGCTAGCGATCGCAATTGCATCATCAATTAGCCCCTCATGCAAAAATATATCCACCTTGACTGATTCTGTTCCCCAACCACTATAAGTACGGACAATTCTCAGTAGGTCTGTTTTGACACTTTCCCAGTTTTCCCCAGCTAATTCTGCCATCCTTTGGTAATCCACAAAGGAGGGCTTTACTTGAAAAGCCGCCTTGATTGCTAATAAAGCAGCTTCACTATTACCTAACTCACTAGCTAAATCACTTGTCCAAATTCCCAATTCATACTGACAATTACCCGGTAAATTTAATCCACTCTGGGCTATATTTAGTGCTTGCTGTAACGCCCCCTGAGCGCTGAGTGTTTTCGCTAGGGCAAAGGCTTCTTCCATTGAGTTCATCTGGGTTTGAGCAGCATCAATTGCTTCTTCCACCCTGCCTAAACGCCCCAACATTGTCAGATATTGCTGGGTTTGCCCTTCCGCTTCTGCTAAATACAGGTATTCTTGATAACGTTCTTGACGTTCGAGAATTTTTAGGCGAATTAATGCCAAATCATCAGCATAATCTGGCACGTCTTCTTCCCATGCTCCCCTTTCAGTAATGTTGCCTTGGAGAACTTGTACCAGTGGCGGATAATCCCAACCTTGGCGTAAAGCCTCCATAACTAAACCAAAATCAGCATTCCACTCATCTTGCCAAGCTTCCAAATTTATTTGAATATCAACTTTTTCTTCTGGAGTCAGTTCGGCGATTAGAACTGCTTCACACCAAGCATTATTTAATTCCGCGACAACTTCATCATTCTCAGCACCGTATTCGGCAACATCATCCCAATTTTCGGCACAAGTAGAGGTAATCGCTGACAAAATAGCGATCGCATTTTCACCTTCTCCCCGTTCGCTAAAATCAACCGCAGTTTGCACTACACTTAGCAAATCTTCGCCAATCGGGTCTTCTTCGTATCCCTCCTCAAAGTAGCGCACGGTATCCTTGAGAATCTGCCGTACTTGCCGCCGAAAAGGAGCGGGATCGAGAGTATTGCGGCGCACGAATTTTATGGTTGTTTGGTTGTCAGCAGGATTCGTCATCCAACTTACATGACGGTCAATCGCTTCAATTAGGGGGGGGTATTCTGCTACCAACTCTTGCAGCAGCCTTTGGGTTTCGATATAATTCAGGCGATTTAGTAGTTCCTCAAGGGTGGGGCGCTGCTCGATATTTTCTGGGTTACGCGCACAAACGAGCATCGTCGCCACAATGTGTTTGCACCACCCTTCATAGTCGTAGGCACAGGTGCATTTTACTGAGGTTAACCCACTGCTATCGAAATTCAGGCTGACATGATAAGGTCTAGCTTCGGTGCCCATAACATCTGCCTGAAGCAGATGACCACGTTGGATAACGGCATTGACAGCACCAGCGTTATAATATGCCTCGCCCCGCTGGAAAGATTTGGCGTTGGCATGACGGCGGATAGTAAATTCACTAATTTGGGGAATAGACATCGAGCGATCGCCTGCGTAAATCTTCTGGATCAATCCTAAATCCAGCTTAGTGTTACGCTAACGCGCTGTAAAGAAAAAGGTGTGGAGATTCTGAATGAGACTGCAATTTCAATTCATTAACTAGCTCAGAACTGGAAATCAGTTTCATTGCCCTGCAAATACTCACTTAATTTCTTGTCGCTTTTCTGGGAAAACCAACCCATATAATGAAAATATCCATATTTTCGCCAGAAGTGAGTGAATCATAATTTGAGTTAGCAATACCCGAACCTGAAATCAGTGAACAGTCAACAGTAAACAGTCAGGGTAATGTAAGGTAAGGGATTTAGAATTCAGCGATAAAACTGATAACTGATAACTGTTAAAAGGGTTGCGCTGATTGTCGGTCAAGTTGAGAATAAATAGGCGAAGCAGACGGGGAAACTAACGTGAGTCAAGGATATGATTACGATTTAGTAATTATCGGCGCTGGTGTAGGCGGACATGGCGCAGCCTTACACGCCGTAAGTTGTGGTTTGAAAACAGCAATTATTGAAGCTGCTGATATGGGAGGAACCTGTGTTAATCGGGGCTGTATTCCTTCTAAAGCGCTGCTGGCAGCATCTGGACGTGTGCGGGAGTTACGCAATGCCCACCACCTCAAGTCACTGGGAATTCAAATTGGTAGCGTGGAATTCGATCGCCAAGCGATCGCTAATCATGCTAACGATCTCGTCTCGAAAATTCAAGGCGACTTAACCAACAGCCTCAAACGTCTAAAAGTCGATATTATCAACGGTTGGGGAAAAATCGCTGGGGCGCAAAAAGTCTCGATCGTCGGAGACGGTGGTGAAAAAACCATCACAGCTAAAGACATTATCCTTTCGCCAGGTTCAATTCCTTTTGTACCTCCAGGGATTGAAGTAGACGGCAAAACTGTCTTTACCAGCGACCAAGGTGTCAAATTAGAGTCGTTACCAGACTGGGTGGCAATTATTGGTAGTGGTTACATCGGTTTAGAATTTTCTGATATTTACTCAGCTTTGGGTTGTGAAATCACCTTGATTGAAGCCCTAGATCAGTTAATGCCAGGATTTGACCGCGATATTGCCAAACTTGCCGAACGGGTGCTAATTACTCCCCGCGATATTGAAACGAAAGTCGGGATATACGCCAAAAAAGTTATTCCCGGTTCACCTGTGGTGATTGAGTTAGCAGATTTCAAAACCAAAGAAGATGTAGATGTCATCGAAGTAGATGCTTGCTTGGTGGCTACGGGACGCATCCCAGCGACCAAAAATCTCGGTTTAGAGTCTGTGGGTGTAGAACTCGATCGGCGGAATTTTATTCCAGTAGACGATCGCATGGCAGTACTCTCAGCAGGTGAAGTCGTGCCGCATTTGTGGGCAATTGGCGATGCTAATGGGAAGATGATGTTAGCCCATGCGGCTTCTGCTCAAGGCATCATCGCGGTAGAAAATATAGTTGGGAGGGAAAGAATAGTAGACTATCGCAGCATCCCAGCAGCGGCGTTTACCCACCCAGAGGTCAGCTATGTAGGCTTAACTGAAACAGCAGCTAAGGAGTTGGGACAAGCCGAAGGATTTGAAATTGCCACCAGTAGGAGTTACTTCAAAGGAAATTCCAAAGCGTTGGCAGAAAATGAAGCCGACGGTATTGCCAAGGTGATATATCGCAAAGACACCGGAGAAGTCTTGGGCGTCCACATTTTCGGACTGCACGCCTCAGACTTAATTCATGAAGCGTCAGCTGCGATCGCCAACCGTCAATCTGTCCACAATCTCGCACATCTAGTTCACGCCCACCCGACACTTTCGGAAGTCCTGGACGAAGCTTATAAACGAGCCATTTAGTCATTTGTCCTTTGTCATTTGTCCTTTGCTAATAAACAAGGACAAATGACCAATGACTAATGACCAATGACTAATGACTAATGACCAATGACTAATGACTAATGACTAATTATGCAAATCCGTCGCCGTTCACCTAACCCAGCTATTGATGTATCGATATTGCGTTATCAGGCTGTCGTGCCTGATGCAGCGCCAAACCACATCTTGGAAGAAATTGTCTGGCAGAAAGAAGTAGAATATGACCAAATGCGGGAAAAAGTTCCTTTGCAACAATTGCTGAAACAGGTAGTCACTGCGCCGCCAACCCGTGATTTTGTCGCTGCCTTGCGCCAAGGTAAGACCAAACCAGCATTGATTGCCGAAGTTAAAAAAGCTTCACCTAGCAAAGGTGTTTTACGAGAAGATTTTGACCCAGTAGCGATCGCCCTGTCTTATCAGCAAGGTGGCGCTAGTTGTCTTTCTGTGCTGACAGATGTCAAGTTCTTTCAAGGTAGTTTTGAAAACTTAGCCAAGGTTCGGGCTGCCGTAGATTTGCCCCTACTGTGCAAAGAGTTTGTCGTTTATGCTTATCAGATATACTTGGCGCGGGTTCAGGGTGCAGATGCTATTTTGTTGATTGCGGCTATTTTGAGCGATCAAGATTTGAAATACTTCCTTAAAATTGCTAACAACCTGAAAATGGCAACCTTGGTTGAAGTCCATAGTTTGGCAGAACTTGACCGTGTGTTAGCTTTAGATGGGGTCTCCTTAGTAGGAATCAATAATCGCAATTTGGAAGATTTCTCTGTCGATCTGCAAACTACTTGCCAACTTTTGGCTGCAAGGGGTAGACAATTGCAAGAGAAAAATATCCTTGTTGTCAGCGAGTCAGGACTACACAACTCAGAAGATTTGAGTTTAGTGCTGGCAGCAGGTGCATCTGCTGTACTCATTGGAGAATCTTTGGTAAAACAACCAGATCCCGGCGCTGCGATCGCTCGTATATTACCGGGGAATTTTTGAAAGAAACACCCCACCTGCCCTAAAAGGCGCAGGGCAACTGCACATAATAGTTGAGCAATTGGGCATACTATGCGTATACACGCAGCAATTTGCTATCAAATATCATTAATATCTTTGCCAAATCTTCATTGCTAATCAAATCAAAGCCATAAGCAACTAGTTATTCATTATGTAACAATTTATTAACAAGAAACAAACTGTGACTAATACAAAATCCCAAATATGAAATCAAAATTTAACTTCATGGAGCAAATTCCTCTACCTTCGCCTATTCACTACGAACTTATACTTCAACTCTTAGAAAGACAAACTATGTTAGCAGTAAATGATAACCCAGATTTACGGCATCAGGTGAATCAGTTAATTATTACTCTCCGTAAAGCTGCTGTACAGCAAAAGCGACTAGAAGAAATTTGCGAGTTTTCCTCTGTAACTATCGATCACCGTTGGTCAATCAACCATCATAACGATAACAAAGTTGTTGCCCCCGATTGAAAAAAATTGTCATCTTTATAAGATTTTAGTTTTGAGAAAGTTCATCTTGATTTAGACAAAACTGTAGATCGGTTAAAATAAAATATTGATGAGATTCTCTCTCGAATTTGACGAAAGATGAAATATAACAGTATTGATGAACTCCTCAGGAATAATCAGGCTTGGGTTGCGGAAAAGCTAGCTCTAGATCCAACTTACTTTCAAGAATTATCTAATGGACAAACACCACCTTTTCTATACATTGGGTGTTCTGATAGTCGTCTGGCATTAACAAAGTTTACCCGTACTGAACCAGGAGAGTTATTTGTACATCGTAATATTGCCAATCAAGTTTCTCTAACAGATATAAACTTTTTAGCCGTTTTAGAATACGCAATTTTACACCTGAAAGTAGAACACATTATCGTTTGTGGTCACTACGATTGCGGAGGAATTAAGGCAGCTTTAGAAGGGAGAACTATCGGAATTCTTGATAACTGGGTCAATCCAATTCGGGAACTGTATTTAGAGAAACAAGAAGAAATTGATGCTTTGCCAACAAGAGAAGAACGTCTGAATCGCTTGGCGGAAATCAATGTTGTGGCGCAAGTGAAAAATATTTACCAAACTTCCATCATGCGTCAGGTACTCCATGAGCGAAAAGCGCCTATGGTTCATGGCTGGGTACTAGATATACGCACTGGGTTAATCAAAGATTTAAACGTTTCAACTGTGCAATGGCAATTGCACGTCTGCCCCTTGCTTCTAGAGTTTAGGCTCTATGCTATGTTAAAAAATTAGAGTTGATTCGGTATTTCCCGCCACACAAAAGCTGACATTTAAGACTTTATAAATATTGTTTTTACAACTTTTATTTAGATATCGGATTTTATTGTACAGTATCTATGTATATTTAAAAAATAAAGTAGTATTCTTAGAGATTTTTGTTTAATTAAAGTTACGAATACAAAGTAGTTAATTTCATAAAACTTTTTATAGAGGCAATTCAGAAATTGCCTCTATAAGAATTATTAACACAGATATTGGTACACTTAACCTACTTCTACAACAAATTATTTCTTAGCAATTATCCACACTGCATGAATAATTCCAGGAATGTAACCAAACAGCGTCAAAAGTATATTAATCCAAAAGTCTACACCAAAACCTACTTGTAAAAAAACTCCCAAAGGCGGTACGAAAATGGCACACAGAATCCGAACTAAATCCATTTAAACCTCCTGTTTATCTCACAAAAGACAGCTTGTTGGCAAACTGATTCACCACTGTTCAAGCATATTTGTACCTCTCAAAGATAACATTTTCTCTCTTAATCTAGATCGCGGTTTAGATACGGTAAACCACACTCAAGATTAGCCACCGCTAATTTTAGCTTTGTAACCTAGCTTGGTCAAAATCTCGACAATTTTCTGTTTGTGTTCGCCCTGAATTTCAATTTCGTTGTCTTTAAGTGTCCCACCTGTGCCACACTGGGTTTTCAACTGCTTCACCAAATCTGCTAAGGTTTCTGGTTTCGCTTGAAAACCGCTAACGACTGTGACGGTTTTGCCTTTGCGTCCTTTGCGGGAAGCTTGTACTTTCAGATTTTGTTGTTGTGGGGGTAGTTCTGGAATCGGTCTTTCTGTGGCGGCGGAGTTGTCATTGCCAAATTCGCGGTAGACAAAGCTTTTGTCAGAAGATTGAGAATTGGAAGAAGACATAAAATGAATGTTTAAGAAAAATTTCAAAGGCAGTGGAAGCTTCTACGCAACCATTCTGCTGGGATACAATTTCTAGGCTAACATTACACATTCATACATCATAACCAAACTGACGTAATACTTGAACTAATTTTTCCTTGTGTGGAAAGTAGATTCAAATGGTTGAACTGATTCAGGAAAATGGCTTGTCTATATATAATTAAACCTAATCTTACCTAAAGCATCTCAAACTCTAATTGATGACTCTTGAGAAAATCATGAGTGAAATGATCCACCGTATTTGTATCAGCTAGTTCCAAATTATAAAAATCCACAGCTTCATGGTCAAAATGGGGGCCAGCGTGCCAAGTACCCTCATGTAGCTTGATAAAACAATTCCCCGGAATGCGGAAAGCAGCAATCTCTTCTAATGCTGGTTCATTCACATCATTATAAGGAGGACAAACTGCAATTAACCAATCCTTCCCTTCCAAAGAACCCAGACATTGAGTGCATTGCACATGGCGAGTAATTGTGTGGAACTTTCGCCCTATATTCTCCAACCGCATAAGATAAAATCGTGGAATCCCATTTTGCAGGTTTAACTGGGCATCTTCCCCATCGTAAGTTTTGCCATCAAGACTTGCAAAGATCACCTGTCCATAACGCTGAAAGTTTTCAGAAGTCACCCATTCTAACTGCAATTGTTGCACTGTCTTTGGTGTACTCATATCAAATCTTTAAGAGAAATTATTTAGGTTTCTTTTCCCCCATAATGACTGAATTTTATACAGCCATTATGGTGACTTCCTGAGTTTCAATGCCTTAAATTCTGAAAAAATAACTTTAGCTAGCTAGATAACTACGTACTTGTTCCTTTTGGCGTCGGAGGAGACTGAGAGCTTTTTGTTCTATTTGACGCACCCGTTCTCGACTAATACCCATGCGATCGCCAATCTGTGCTAAAGAAAGTTCATACCCATCAGTTAGACCAAAGCGCAGGGTTAATATTTCTCGCTGCTGGGGCGACAGCTTTGCCAATAAGTCTTGTAAGTCTTGGTGGAGAGATTCTTCAACGGCATAATCTTCAGGAGAAGGGCCATCATCCTCCAATATGTCTTGCAATTCTGTATCTTGTTGTTCGCCAACTCGCGCCTCTAGAGAGAAGGGTTGACGAGCTAAGTACAAACACTCTCGAACTTGGCTAGCTGTCAAAGATAAGGCAGTGGCAATTTCAGCAGTAGTCGGAACGCGACCTAATTGTTGAGATAATTCTCGCTGCACCCGTTTAATTTTGTTCAGTTTCTCAAAGACGTGGATCGGTAAACGAATTGTACGTCCTTGTTGAGCGATCGCCCGTGTAATTCCTTGACGAATCCACCAGTAAGCGTAGGTAGAAAATTTATAACCAAGAGCGGGATCAAATTTATCCACCCCCCGTTCTAAACCTAAAGTACCTTCTTGAATTAAATCCATAAATTCTAGGTTCCGGTGCTGATATTTCTTTGCCACAGCTACCACTAACCGGAGATTAGCCTGAATCATTTTCTGCTTGGACTGGTGTCCTAAATTTAGCTGTTGCTCTAGCACCTCCACACTTAACTCCACCCGATCTGCCCATTCTTGCAGCGTGGGTTCATGGTTTAATTTGACAGCCAATTCTTCCTTAGCAGCTAATAAATTCATCATCTGCTGCACTTGTTGGGCAAAAATAACCTCTTGTTCGCGAGTCAACAAATCTACACGCCCGATCTCTTGCAGATAACTACGCACAATATCATCTGTAGCTCGAGGCTTTTTATCTGCGGCTAAACTTTTTTTCTTCGTTTTTTGAACTTCGGTATGTAAAGATGTTAAGTTGCTCATGGTTATTTGCTCCTCTGTAACCTCATCAATTTATTGGTATCAAGTCTAGATATTCAGACCTACAGCCATTTCACACTGCTAATCAATAGATATCGATATCTTGCAAAAGTACTTAACACCCTATCCCTTAATTTCCTTCCCGTTTTCGGGGAAGGGAGACAAAGCTACGCTTTGACGGGGTGGGGTTCTTAATTTGTAATTTATGCAAGAGGTCTAATCAATTTGCAACACTGATGAATTCTGGTCTATGATACATTACAAGTTAATTGTTGGAGATAATAAACCCAAAATCAACCCACCCCTTAATAATAACATCATCACCAGTCACAAATCAATTATCTAAAGTATCATTAGCATATCCTTTGAAGTAATTACATTCTTTTATCATTGATTTTTGCAGATTCTAAAATACAATTAACAATTAAATTTAGTGTAGTTATCCAATGCGGTTTCTGGAAAAAGTAAAAAATCTCGAGTAACGATTCCATTATCTAAAAGATAAATTATTAATAGCAACTCTTAAAATATCACAACAAGTTTATTTATTAAAGTGTTCGCGATCCGCTTATCAATAGATGTAATTTCATTAAATAAAAACTCATTAAATAGAAAATATCCATTTTTAACCTCATTTTTTTTGTAATCCAATCTAAGCATATCAAGGCAGTTACATAGTGAGGGATCGTTAAACATGAAAGAAAGAACTTCTTCTACTCCCCTTTTTAAATAACAGCTTTCTTGAAGAATCTGGTCAAATACTTAGTAATTAGGCATGTGGTGAAATTAATTATGCGGTATCCAGAACACTTGCACAGACGTAGTACTGCTACATCTATATATTCATTCTTACTCATATCTCTTTTCTGGGACTTAGGATGATCGAGAAGACGCAGATATCTGTGACAATTGCACTGGTGTCATAATTGCACGCAGACATCTGTACTGGATGCGGTGTTGTCAACTTGATTACTCCTAGAGAAATTTAATGGACTAAAAGTACTAACAGTGGTAACACTAACATCAAGGATGATACTTGGCAAGACAGCAACACCCGCGATCGCCCTAATATCCTCTTGAAGCGAAAAGATTTTTGTGTAAAGGTATCTAGTTAATTGTTGTGCAGCATAGCTTAAACAATTAACATTCCCACTTTTTGGAGAAATCGGAAATAGTCTAAGCTGTTGTGCTTTTAATTTGCACAAACAGCATTTCCCTTGTTTTTTATTTTTCTTCCCCATTTAATAATAAGCTCTCCATCATTTAAGAGT
>NZ_JBALDR010000065.1:0-36006 GCF_036917315.1 Nostoc sp.
GATACCATTAATAGAACCAGTCCATAAATAAGATAGACTCAACAAGCGTTTTACTGTGTAAAAAGCTTCTTCAACTCTCCATCTTCGGCGATATAGAAACACGCAGAGTTCGCGTTGGAAATCGCTTTCGTTGATAAATAAATCTATTTCTACAAAAATGCTATGCACTCAATAACCAACAGGCTATTCTATTCCATGCCAAAAACTGTCCGCTTTTTCGCTGCCAGTGCCCTAAATTTGGGTCTCACTGCTAGCCTTGTTTTTTATCCAAGCGCAAGTCAGGCGAGTAACGATAATGGAGTGCCTGCTGAACTCCAGGGTGAGTAGCGGTACGGTCGAATCTCGTCTATCCAATACCAAGACAGTTACACAGGGCAGTCAGCAAGAAATTGAAAAAATTGGTGTTCGTGAAGATTGGCGTGTAGTGCGCTGTAACCGCGATTCTTTCTTTGATGTGATTGAGTTCTGGGTGGAAAACAGGTTAATGATTGAATTGCTAACACCAGAAATGGCATCTCAATATTTGAAATTTGCTACCCAGCAAGAAAATCTGAAATATTTTTTGGCAGAACCTAGCTTTAGCTACAAATTGATAAACATTTATTGTAATCCTATTTTATTTGTAAGAATTGCAAACTGTAGATCCCCAACTTGTTTGATAAGTTGGGGATTTTGTCGACTATAAGTTACTAAAAAACAAGCTGAGGCTTTGGGAAAGTTTTTTCTTGATGCAAGTTTGTTTATTTTAAAATCAGCGATCGCTTTTATTTACACTTACTCTGCGGTAAGCATCTTTGGATATATATCTGAGGCAAAAACTCTACTTCTTCATCGCCGGATACTGTTTCAACACCTGCTTTAAATATTGTCCAGTATAAGACCTGGGATTTTTTGCAACTTCCTCTGGTGTTCCCACAGCAATCAATTCTCCGCCTTTATCGCCACCTTCTGGCCCCAAATCTATCACCCAATCCGAACAACGTATTACATCCAAGTTGTGTTCAATTACTAAAATTGAATTCCCTTTATCTACCAATCGTTGCAACACATCTAACAATTTGTGGACATCGTAGAAAGATAACCCTGTTGTCGGTTCATCTATTAAATAAAGTGTCTTACCTGTGGCGCGCCGAGATAGTTCTGTTGCTAATTTTACCCGTTGCGCTTCACCACCAGATAAAGTAGTCGCAGGTTGTCCTAGTTGGACATAACCTAAGCCGACATCAAATAAAGTTTGCAAACGCGCGATCGCTTTGGGGATATTCTGGAAAAAGTCTAAACTTTCCTCAACTGTCATTCTCAGTACATCAGAGATTGACTTATCTTTATACTTCACCTGTAACGTTTCGCGGTTGTATCTTGCACCCTTACAAATTTCGCATTGCACGTAAACATCAGGGAGAAAGTTCATTTCAATAACATTCACACCCTGTCCGCTACAAGCTTCGCAACGTCCACCTTTAACGTTGAAGGAAAATTGTCCGGGTTTGTAACCCCTAGCTTTCGCTTCTACTGTTTGGGAAAATACATCCCGAATAGCATCGAAAATTCCTGTGTAAGTTGCAGGGTTGGAACGTGGCGTGCGTCCAATGGGAGATTGATCGATAACGATCGCTTTATCAATCGCATTCAATCCCTGTATCTTATCCAAATGTCTCGGTAAGGGAACTTTCTTAGTTAAATGATGTTGCAGAGATGGATATAGTAATTCGTTAATCAGGGTAGATTTGCCAGAACCAGACACACCAGTGATGGAGACGAGCTTACCTAATGGAATGTCTACATCTATATTCTGTAAATTGTTGCGATGGGCATTTTTAATTCCCAAACTGCGCCCATTTCCTTCTCGGCGTTCTGCTGGTGTGGTAATTACTCGTCTTCCTGATAAATATGCACCCGTCAAAGAATCTTCTGCTGCTAATAATGCCTGAAAATCACCTTGGGCAATAATATTTCCGCCGTGAATTCCTGCACCAGGCCCAATATCAACAATGTGGTTGGCTGCACGAATTGTTTCTTCATCGTGTTCAACGACAATTAATGTGTTACCCAAATCGCGCAATTTCGTTAAGGTTTTGAGCAATCTGCCATTATCTCGTTGATGCAAACCAATACTCGGTTCATCTAAAACGTAGAGAACTCCTGTTAAACCAGAACCAATTTGCGTTGCTAGACGAATCCGTTGGGCTTCGCCCCCGGAAAGGGTCATGGCGGGACGGTCAAGGGTGAGGTAATCTAAACCTACATCCAACAAAAATTGCAATCTAGCTTTGATTTCTCGCAGGACTAAATCAGCAATTTGTAACTGGCGATCGCTCAACTTAAATTGCTCAATTCTCTCTCGACAATCCCGAATTGATACAGTAGTCAATTCTAAAATTCCATATTGTCCCAACTTCACCGCCAAGGCTTCCGGTTTTAACCGTTTTCCCTTACAAACCTCACACGGCTGATCGATTAAATACTGCTCTAATTTTTGTTTAATTAATTCTGAACCACCCTCATACTGCCGTTGCAAAATTGGAATAGCACCTTTAAAACTCTGCTTCCTCTGTGCTTCTGCGGCTCGTTCATCTTTCTCCCCAAACAAAATAATTTGCTGTTGTTCTTCTGTCAGCTTGCTCCAATTTGTCTGTAACTCAAACCCATAAATCTGTCCGACGCTATAGAGTAATTCTAGATAATAAGAATTATCTTTTTCTGACCAAGGCGCGATCGCAGCGTAAACTGGCGCTTCCCAGTCCGGTACGATCAAGTCTGGCGCAAATCTTCTTAAAGTCCCGATTCCATGACAGTGCGGACAAGCACCATAAGGCGAGTTAAAGGAGAACAATCGCGGCGATAATTCTTCCATTACCGCGCCATGTTCTGGACAAGCAAAGTTTTCTGAAAATACTAACTCTTCTTCTTTTTCTTGTCCGTCGTCACCAAGCAGACTCACCAGAATGGCTGCAATCCCACCCGATTGCTTGAGACACGTAGACAGGGAATCAACCAAACGTTCCTGGATATCAGCCTTTTTCACCAAGCGGTCAATTACCACTTCGATGGTATGGGTAAAATTTTTATCCAATTCAATGGAATCTGAAAGTTCGCGGATCTCGCCATTGATCCGCACGCGGACAAAACCTTGGGATGCCAGACTTGACAAAAGCTTACGATGTGTGCCTTTTTTCCCCCGGACAACGGGTGCAAGAATTTGGAAACGGGTGCGATCTGGTAATTCCATAATGCGATCGCACATCTCATCGATTGTCTGGGGTGCAATACAGCGATCGCATATCGGACAATGGGGTTCGCCAGCGCGACCAAACAACAGCCGCAAATAGTCGTAAATCTCCGTCACCGTACCCACAGTGGAACGGGGGTTATGAGAGGTTGACTTTTGGTCAATGGAAATTGCTGGACTTAAGCCTTCAATGGCTTCTACATCCGGCTTATCCAGTTGTCCTAAAAATTGCCGTGCGTAGGCGCTGAGGGATTCCACATAGCGACGTTGCCCTTCGGCGAAAATGGTATCAAAGGCTAGGGAAGACTTACCAGAGCCAGAAACGCCAGTGAATACGATTAGGCGATCGCGTGGCAATTCCAAGTCAATATTTTTCAGATTATGCTGCCTAGCACCCCGAATCCGAATGGTATTCTGGCTGTTGTGGCTGGGGTACGGAAGATGTCCATTCAAGGATGCTGCTAGCTGTTTGTCTGACATATTGGGCGGCGAAGAAGGAGTTTCTTATGAAACAGTCCTTAATAATACTATCTTTAATTAGTTTATAGTAGAACAATCGTACTGTTTTAGTTAGTTATCCTTCCAGATTCATGGCGCAGATATCCTTAAGAGTCTGCTAATTTGGAAGCATCCCGATTTAAATCCTTCTGAGGGCGAAGCTATGGTATCGCAAATCCAACCGCCTACCCAGCCAGAGGTCATCTACCGAGATAGTGATGGACTACCAGTGGCAAATAATACTATACAGTTTGGCTGGATTGTAGAAATTAAGCAGAATTTAGATTGGCTATTTGCCGACGATCCAAATGTATTTGTCGCGGGAGATTTATTTTGGTATCCAGTAGAGGGACGCAACAAAATTGTTAACGCCCCAGATGTGATGGTGGTATTTGGTAGACCAAAAGGCGATCGCTTGTGCTACCAACAATGGAAAGAGGAGGGAATTGCACCGCAAGTGGTGTTTGAAATTCTTTCTCCGAGCAACACCCAAACTGAAATGGATAAAAAATTACTTTTCTACGATCGCTATGGCGTGGAAGAGTACTACATTTACGATCCCGATCGCAATAATTTGTGCGGTTGGTTGCGTGGCGAAGACGGTTTAGATGTCATCCCCCAAATGGATCATTGGGTGAGTCCTCGGTTAAAAATTCAGTTTGCTCTATTACCAGAAGGTTTGCAGTTATATCGCCCTGATGGAGAACGGTTTTTAACTTATACAGAAATTTCTCGCAACGCCGAACAAGAACGCCAACGAGCTGAACAAGAACGACAACGGGCGGAACGGGCTGAACTTGCCAGAAGAGATGCCATACCCCGCTTATTGCAAATGAATTTGAGCATCGAACAGATTGCCCAAGCTTTGGGATTGTCAGTGGAAGAAGTGCGAACTCTTGCTCAGGAGTAACACCACGTGCAATTTTTTAATCGGGCTATTAAAAATTGAATTTGTACTTGAAATATTTCGATTATGCTAGCCAATGCAGCCACTCATAATGTCACTTGGGAAAAGTTACCTGATGATTTTGTTTTAGACAACGAGCCAGTACATAACATTAATTAACCACTCTTGGCTGCTGCTTTAACAGAAAGCTTGGAACTTGCCAGCAGATTACCCACCGATGCTTTAACCATCACTAATTACGGTATCTGCGCCACCTTAAATAATCGATTTGTCGTCAAAGCACCAGATTGGGGTTATGTACCATCAATTCGAGTCTCACGAGAAGAAGTGAAGCGCAGTTATACGCCACGACTCCAAGGTGATATTCCCGTAATGGTGATGGAATTTCTCTCAGATACCGAACGTGGAGAGTATTCGAGTAAACCGACGTATCCCCCTGGTAAATGGTTTTATTATGAGCAGATTTTACAAGTGCCAAACTATGTCATTTTTGAATCAGACGGCGGAGTTTTAGAAGTTTATCGGCGAGATGATTTAGGATATTATCAACTGCAAACACCAGATGCAAATAATCGTCACTGGATTGCTGAAATGAATTTGTTTTTAGGCGTATGGCAAGGAAGCCGAGAAAACCGCACAGGTTATTGGTTACGCTGGTGGGATGACAACGGCGAACTATTACTGTGGGGTTTGGAGTTAGCAGTAAAAGAACGGCAACGTGCAGAGAGATTAGCTGCTCAGTTAAAAGCGCTGGGAGTAGAACCGGAGGTTTAACTCGGAACTTCCACCTTTTTGCTCGGTCATTGGTGTTCGGAACTTGAAACACCGAGTTCAGAACTGCGATCGCATCTCTAATTTACCAAGCGATCGCCTTTCTAAAATGTTGCACTTAGTCGGCTTCACCTATTAATATGAATCCGGCCCAATCTCTAGGGTTAGGATGTTGTCGCATTACAGTCAGCATCGCTTGACGTAATGACTGAGCTTTATCTAACTTGCCATTTTGAAGATTGCGATAAAATTCAATCATCAGTTCTGCTGTAGGATAATCAGGAATTGACCACTGAGAAACAATCAAGCTTGGTACACCAGCTATCATAAAAGAGCGTGACAGCCCATCAACACCGTCACTTGTAATCTTGCCTTGTGCTGTATCACAAGCACTCAAGATCACTAACTCAGCATTGAGTTTCATCCTTAAAATCTCATTAGCAGTTAATAAGCCATCATCTTTCCCTGATGGTGCAAGTGCAATTATGCCAGGTATGCCTAATTGCCCAGAAGAATCATCTACAAGTCCATGAGTTGCTAGATGAATTCTTTTGGCTTGAGGCATTTGTTGCACAATAAAGTTCTTCGTAGCTCGGCTCCCTAAAAATGGTTCGGTCTTTAGTAATTTAGCGATTTCAACAGCTTCTTTTTCAGCCCCTGGTAAGTTAGACAGTCTTACAGGTGGTTCCCCAGGTCTAACGCGAATACTGGGCATTTGAGGATTACCAACCACTAGATCGTTTTGGCCTATTCCGCGAATATGCTGTCGTTGCTGGCGAATTAAAGATAGTATTTGAATTGATGGAGTAGTCGATATGGTGTGTTCTTCAATTAAGTATTTGCCGTTTGTATTCATTAATGCTGCAAAAGTAACTGAAAATAAAGGGCCTTGAGGAATGAATATGACACGAGCATTCGGATCTGTGGGTAAGAATTCTTCAACTGGTTTTATCAACAGTTCATAGAGTTGCTTTAAGCTTTTTTGCTGGCTGGAACGATTATCCTGTATTATTATTTCAATCCTAATGCCTCCTCGTTTAATATCAGAACTTCCTCTTACACCAATTGATGCTCTACTGCTTGGAACTAAATTTTCCAGAGAGATTTTCGATGCTTTTAAGTTCACTTCCCGGAATGCAACCTCCCCAGTAGGCTTAACAACCCAAATGTAAAGTTCAGATCCCTGAGGCTGTTTTTGCCCTGTGGCTTCTTGATCGCTATAAATAATAGAGTACTCAACAAGCGTTGCTTGATGCGCGTTAGCAATTTGCTTAATCTGTTGAATATTAGGCGGTTCTAAGAGAAATCGAGTAGATAATTGGTTAGAAAATTTACTAACCAGTTGCCCAGAGAAAGCACGGGCACGTAAGCGCTCAGAAATCTCCAGAGCAGTACTAACTTGTTTCCGTAAAACTAGGATGTTCTGCAAACTTCGGTAAGAGCTTAAGAGTTTTTCAGAAACTTGCACTCTTAAGTCATTGGTTAGTCCTAGTTGCAAAGACTCCCAAAGATTAACATAGGCAGATAGCATTTTTTCAGCTTCTGTCTGCTTACCTGTTCGCAAGAGAAAACTGCTGAGATCATCAAATTTTGCAGATTCTAAAAGAGCATTTCTTACAGACTGTTCAATACTGCTTTGAACTTCTTGAAGCTGAACTTTTGCTTTTCTTTGCTCTTGCCTTGCCTGCTCTACTTGAAACTTTGCATATTGTAATTTCTGAGTTGCCAATTGAATTTGGTGTTTTGCTTGTTGGTCTCTCTGTGCTAATTCTGTGTTGGCATCAGCTACCTTTTGCTCTGCTTGTTGTACTTGTTGATTGGCAGTGGCTAGTTTTTCCTCAGCAATTTTCTGCTTTTGACTAGCATCAGCTATTTTTTGCTCTGCTTGTTGTACCTGTTGATTGGCAGTGGCTAGTTTTTCCTCAGCAGCTTTCTGCTTTTGACTAGCATCAGTTATTTTTTGCTCTGCTTGTTGTACCTGTTGATTGGCAGTGGCTAGTTTTTCCTCAGCAACTTTCTGTTCTCGTTGTGATTTCTGCAACCTCTGATTAGCCTTTTGTACTCTTAATATTTGCGGTTTTTACAGTTTTCTCTGCTTGCTGAGTTTTATTAACCGCTTCTTGGTTCGTAGTTGCCACCTTATGCTGTGCTAACAGCACCTTCTGCCGCGCTTGCATAACTAGACATCTCCGAAAACAGTCCAAGCCTTTGTGTTGCTAAGCTGTAGCCCGTAAATGCAATCATCTTAAATTAGCTAGTCTGTACGATAAAATAAGACTTTGAGATATTTGCTGTTGATAACTAGGCCAAAATATCCAGTTATATGCGGTAATTTAAACCTGATAATATAGGCGATATCTCTAATGGTAATATTAGCGCTCGAATTCGTAACCTTACTAGTCCACAAATCGTCAAAATTACTTGCTCATAATTTGCGGGTATTTAACCTAAATCTTTCTTGGACAACTCGAAAGATTTTGACTGACCGAATTCGATGTTCAACAAAGATTCGTTTAGATGAAAATATTTTGTTTTGTTCTTTCTGTTCAGTTGTTAGTTCTCGATTTCTTGGTTTCTTAATTGGAGTTGTAATTAAATCTTCTCCAAGATATGCTTTATCTCCTTTAAATCTTTGTTTGGCATCAAAATCTGAGCGATATTCTCTAAACATTGTTATATCGCTTTTCGGCCCAGGTTCACCTGCCACTACATCAACGATATCACTAGCGTCAGGTAAAATAATCATTTGAGTTTTAAATGTATGATTACTCTACATAAGATGAAAAATATTTCTTTTGTTCATCATTGTCTCCAGGTCTTTCTCTGACTTGTTCATAGCTGTCTACTATTAATTCATATTCTGTGAGTATTTCTTTTACTACTTCATAGTCAGAAGCGTTTTTTTTACTTGTTCAAGCAAACTGGATGGCAGTAATTCTCGCAAGTTAGGCAACCAATAGTTAAATGTATCGTTGGCTGTAGACTCGCTTACTTCAAACTGAATACCTAGAAGCTGGAAGGTTGGCAGATGCCGGAGATACACTAAGGTTAAAATAATTTGTTCAGGAATAGATAATTTTGGTTTACGACCTCCTCCACCAGCAATAATTCTAACTTTCTTAGATTCTAGTGAAGCTTGTTTTTCATAATATAAACGTTCTGCATTTAGGATTAATTGTTGTAACTGTTCATATTTAAGTCCTATTAACACCTTTGTGTTTGTTTAGGATTCTCTTCAATGTAATTCAGTATATTGCTCATGCTTCTGTGCCAAAATCACTCTTTAATGTTCTTTTATCACAGAACGATACTATTTTGGAGATGTCTAATAGGTAAGCCGACATTAAAAGGCGACTGATTAATATTGAGCGGAATATAAACTTCCTTAGAATGCACAATCACCAGCCGGAGATTTTTCCAAACTGTCTCATTCTTTGACCGTTCATGCCAAGCTCGTAGCAATCCAAAAAAATCAGCAGCAATTATGGGATGCTTGAAGACTTCATCGACTTCATCCAAACCTATAGCTACGGGGCTATTAATCGCAGGTAATAAATACCGTTGAAAGTAATTTGTACATTTATTCTTGCTACCTAAAACACCCTTCCAATAATCTTCTAGCTTCTCTGGTAGATTCAGTTCGTAGGTAATGCTGGCACAGAACCACTGCAAAAATTGATCTAAATTAGCGAGAAATTCTGCATCGGCTGACTGGAAATTTACGGGTGCTATCTGATAGTCATGCTGACTAGCATGATGGAGAACCCGCGACATGAGCGAAGTTTTGCCCATCTGCCGGGGAGCTTTGATGCGAATTAAGGCCCCTGGTTGAATGGCACTAAGAAAAGCTGAAACCCCGTCAGGGCAGGGTGTGGGAGGTGTGGGAAGTGTGGGAGGAAGAGGGAGTGTGGGAGGTCAGATTTCTTCCCCATCCTCCCACCCCTCCCACACTCCCCACACTCCCCACACTCCCCACACTCCCCACACTCAAAAAGCAAGTTATATCAGGGCTTTGCGATTAACTTAGTGCCATTCGCCCCTGGTTGAAGAATCGCTTCATAACAGTCTACCTCAATAGGCGATCGCTCGACATAAAAAGCAGAGTTTAGAGCTACCTGCCCTTCTGGATTTTCTAAGGAGACTACTGTTTTTATCTCGGTATCTGGAATAGCTTCGTTAGCAGAGATAGCACCTTGGGGATTGTTCCGGCTTTTCAGCACTGGGGTGGAAGACTCTGGAATACTTTCTAAATCAATTGCGCTACAGCCAAACTCATAAGCATCCTCATAAGACCTGTCAGCACCCAGTGCATCATAAAAGCCTACCGCAAATTTAATCCACCTTTTATCTCCGTTCACGAGTATTTGAACTGGATGAATCCACCTTTTATCTCCGTTCACGAGTATTTGATACTCATACAAATTCCAGCAATTTTCACAAGCGTGGAATACACATAATTGTAGGGGCACAATATATTGTGCCCCTACGCGTGTAGTCTATTCAATTGAAAACCGCTATAATCCTTAGCCAGATGCAACCGAATTAATCTTAATTTCCGATTTTATCTTGGCAACCTGAGCTTAAATCAAAACTTTGACATTCTCTAGCTTCCGACAATTGCCTAACTGTATTACCAGACTGATAACTTATCAAAGTTCCCGCAACCGCAGCCAGTGTAACAACAGTAGCTAGTCCCAATAAAGTAGCCCGTTTTCTAGGTTTGATTGTACTGATGAAATTATCTATCCCAGTCGCACTACCAACAACCTCAATTGTCCCAAGTGCTTTTAAAGCAATAGCCGCATTAGCATAGCGACGTTTGCGGTTACGTTCCACCATTTTCATCAACCACCACCGGAAACGCGGACTGATTTGAGGAACTAATTGCTGGAGATTAAAGCGATAGTTATCATCAATTAATTTGCCAATCTCAACAGAACGGGTATTAGTAAGTAAGCAAATCAGCGTTGCTCCTAAACTATATAAATCTGATGCCTCAGTCAGGGAATGGCCAAACTGTTCCTCTGGTGGCATAAAACCTGGAGTTCCTGCTATAAAGCTGCTCAGAGCTACTTTTGCACCCTGTATTCTAGCCAAACCAAAATCAACCAGGTAAGCATTTAGTTCTTCATCAACCAAAATATTCTCTGGCTTAATATCCCGATGAATAATTGGGGAAATTTGCTTTTGCAGATAAACCAAAATTTCTAAGATTGATAGAGCAATTTGCTTAATTTCTTCAGGATTAAAGCTACGTTTTAATCCCAAAGATGGGGCATTTTTATATTCTTGTACCAGATAAAAAGCCCCAGGCATTTCAAAGGAATCTATATAGCGAGGAATGCGGGAATGATTGAGTTGTTGCAAGATTTCAATTTCGCGCTGATATGCTTTCACACCTGATAAATCAGCACCTGCACGAGCAAAACAAAACTCTTTAATTACCACCTGTTGATTAGATTTGAAAACATTAGCTAGATAAGTAATCCGTCCCCCTTCTCGGTTGCGTCCTAGTTCGCTGATGACTTGATAGCCAACTTCTGAAAGATCTGGATGGTGATTTAAGGGAATTACCCCTTTATCTCCATTACGCACATCAAGCTCCATTTATTCACACACCATACGAGTTTGATTCTGTCAAGGCGCAATTAAAAGATTAAGATTCACTCACCCAGATTGTTAGCCCCATTTTTACCTTGCTTAGGCTAAGACATATCGGCAGAAAGGCGAAATTATCACCTTTGCGCTAGCCAATCGACAATCTGGGCATTGACAACATCTGGAACCTCATCGTGAGGACAATGACCGGCATTGGGAATGGGAACAATTTTGATATCTTTGCCATTCTCCCGCGCCTTTTCGTAAATCTTGGCCCCGGTAATTGGTGTCCAAGGGTCGTCAGCACCCCAAATTACTAATAAAGGACGTTCGACTTTGGGCAAAAGTTCCTCTGGGCTGGGGCCAGGAGGCGCTGTGAGAATAGATGCGAAGACTTGTTGCGCTCCTGGGTCGCAAGAGGGAGTATAAAGTAAATCAACTAATTCATCGGTGACAGCTTCACGGTTCCGGTAAACTTGGTAGAGGGTGCGGCGAATTTGGGCTTTTTGACGGATGCGGTTATAAACAAATTTACCTGTAATTGGCGATCGCACAAACCGATTAAAAGTTGACATCACCATCCGTAGCGGCGGGTTCAATTCGTGGGGACGATGACTCAACCCACCCGCAGAGTTAATTAAAATACCACCAGCAGCAATTTCTGGATGTTCTACTAGTACTATTAAGCTCAAAAGTGCGCCGATGGAGTTGCCAATAAATACAGCAGGTTCCTGGATGTGTGCTGTGCAAAAATCTTTCAACAGTTCCACCCAAACTTCCACAGTGTAATCAATGGGCGCTTTATCGGAACCGCCAAAACCCAAAAGGTCTATGGCAAATACCTGGTAGCCAGCATCAGCTAAAACTGGGATATTTTTGCGCCAGTGTCCAATGGAAGCACCGAAGCCGTGAACCAGTACCAAAGGGCGTCCTGTACCCATAACAGTGTATTGAATTTTGTAACCCTGCCAAGTCCAAAAGAATTTTTCAAAGGCATCTTGGGTTGCAAGCGGCTGTGTAGTTACAGTCATTATTAAGATTAATAAAGTGTTTCTTTAATATATATAGTAATGTTCTCTGACAGAAATAGTTCTGAGTAACGAGTGCTGTTAGCGGATAGCTAAGGTTTAGCCTGTGCTGAGTATAAAAAGCAATAATCACACTCCTGAACTCCTAACTCAGCACTCAGCACTGATGAGATGTTAGTTCCATCCACCCCAAGGGATTAATAAGTCGAGGGATAGCAAATGGCCCTGTGACTTTTTAGACGAATGGTAGTGTGGAATGAAATACATAACTCAAAGTAACTTTGCTCAAATGGGCAAATTTGTTCTTGCTGCAACCTCCGTAGCAATATTTTCGCCAATATCTTCTGCCTATGCAGCTTTAGGGTTCTCTACCATCGTCGCTCAAATAACAGATAATTCCACAGAACAACAACTTTTAGCCCATAAGGAAGTAGAAGCAAGGAATCACACCACTATCCAACGGCAAACTGTGACTACAGAAAGCCGTAACGTTTCGGTAAAAGCGAAAAAAACAGGTTTTAGCCTTGCCATTTGGCAACCATCTGGTAACTTTTCAGAAGTAATTGCTCGCATTTCTGTTAAAAGTAAAAGTGGTCAGGGCTATTTAAAAGAGCAGTTTTTGGGTGATTACAAGTACAAGATTAAGCAAAAAGCAAAATTTGTTAAGGGGTTAAAAGCTAGCGATCGCATCGTCGTGCGATTGTATGATGTTCAAAACCGTTTTATTGGCTACAGCGAATTTGAATGTTTGTCGGCAAATACCACAGTTAACCTGATTTTGTCAGCCAAACCTAGAGAATACCAAGTCGTTCGCACTGTTTATGGTGTTGATGCTGACCAAAACGGCACTATTGACGCAGGTACTACCACTTACGACTACTTCACCCAAATCAGGAACCAACGTGTTATTTTCCTAAGCAGTTCCCAAACTTTTCAAGGTAGTCAGTTCCAAGTAGAAGGTTTGTCAAAAATTGCCGGAACCAGCGTTTATCCCGTCTCTTTCACTCAGGGTGATTATGCTTTAGTGCGTCAGTCTTTCGTGAATGTCTTTAATTCCGACTTGGGAAAGGTTTTGCAAACTACTCCTGGCAGCTTGGTACAGGTGATTGAAGTCAGCGATAATTCTAGCTACGATATCAGCCAAATGCTAATGAATTATCACCAAGTCAGACTGTCTCGCCCTCTCCAGGTTGAATTTTCTGATGTTTCCACAGACTACTGGGCTAAAGATTTTATTGCCGAATTGGCCTCAATGGAAATTCTCGAAGGTTTTCCTGATGGAACTTTCCGCCCTGATGCACCAGTAACTCGTGCCCAATTTGCGGCAATGGTGCGAAAAGCGTTTACCAAGGGGAAAATTCGCCAAGCAGTAGCATTTAAAGATGTCTCAACTCAATATTGGGCTTACAATGCCATCAGCGAAGTTTATCAAATGGGCTTTTTAAACGCTGTTATTGGCAAAGATTTCAACCCCAGCCAAAGCCTTTCTCGCCTTGATATTTTGGTAGCATTAGCGCGAGGATTAAATTACCAAAACAGTGGTTCCACGGACACAATCTTATCTGTTTACAGCGATGCAACTACTATTCGTGGTGAATATCGCAGTCTGATTGCAGGTTTGACACAACGCGGTATAATCGTCAACTATCCCAACGTGAACTTGCTTAATGCTGAACGGGTAGCAACCAGGTCTGAAGTATCTGCTTTGCTATACCAAGCCCTGTCTAGCACTGGACAGGTAGCAAACATCTCCTCGCAGTATGTCGTTGGACAACAACAAGTTGCAGTTGAGGAGCAAACTGAAACTTCAACAGAGGGCGTCAAACCGCGTCGCCATTGCAACCAAGGAATTGGTAATGGTGCTGAGGGCTGTGACCCTGGCAATTCCCATCCTCACGGTGGCAGTAACGATGAAAGTGGACGAACTCCTGGTAAGAAGTAATACCATTTTTTTTTAAGAGACGCGATTAATCGCGTCTCTAGCTTGCTCAACTGTAAAACTAATTTCCTGACCATAGGAAATTTCTAGTGTATGACCATCTGGGTCTCGAATATAAGCCCAGTAACCAACCGGAAAGCCCCAGTCATTTGGCCCATCCAGCAGTATTCCCTCAGCGCGTGCTTCATTGCACAGGCGATCGATTTCCCCGCGATTCTGATAAGCTACCCCAAGATGGGATTGTGGTAAGAGTGGGCCTTCTACTTTCGCTACTTTAATTAAGACAATCACAAAAGGTCTAGTCAAGTCACTAATCCAAGCAACATCTGATTGAGTCGCTCGATCGATGCGATGATGTACGACTGTCATCTGGACATACTTTGCATAAAATGAGATACTTGCATCAACATCACTAACTGCAAGTGCAATGTGAGTAAAACCAAGATCGGACATAAAAAGAACTCCGTGTGTAGACTTAACCGGAAGAATGTAGGTATTGGCCTCATTGCTTACATAGAAAGCTGACACGATTGATAATGAAGGTAGGCGTTATCTTCACAAAATTTATGTTTTTAACTTGGTTCGACAGCAACTCTTGGTTACTGGAAATTGGTAGGAAACGAATACTGATTGACCCTTGGCTAGTTGGTTCGTTAATTTTCAGCAATTTGGATTGGTTATTTAAAGGTTCGCGATCGCAAAATCGCCCAATCCCAGATAACATTGATTTGATCTTGCTATCTCAGGGTTTAGAAGACCATGCTCACCCGCCAACGCTTAAGCTGCTCGACCACAACATCAAAGTTGTAGCCTCTCCGAATGCAGCCAAGGTAGTACAGAAATTAGGTTACACTCAGGTAACAGTATTGCCTCATGGTGAAACTTTCACTTTAAATAATCAAGTTGAAATCAAGGCTTTCCCCGGTTCATCCATTGGTCCCACTCTGGTGGAAAATAGTTATCTCCTCAAAGAATTGGAGAGTGGTTTAACTGTATACTATGAGCCTCATGGGGATCATTCTCCACAACTTCAGCCAGCTGCACCCATCGATGTAGTGATTACACCGTTTATTGACATGACATTGCCTTTGCTTGGGCCGATTATTAAAGGAAACAATAGTGCCTTGGAAGTAGTAAAGTCGTTACAACCTCAAGTAATATTACCGACTGCGGCTGGTGGGGATGTGACGTTTGAGGGATTGCTGATGAAACTCATTCAAACTAAAGGAAGTACTGAAGAATTTCGTTCGTTACTAGAGAAAAACAATCTGGTGACGCGGGTACTTGAGCCGAAACCAGGCGATCGCTTTGAACTACCATTAGAAAAACGAGCATTAGCAATCTAAGTCACACCTAGTCTTAGCGATTAGAAATTGCGGTTATACAAACAAAGTCCACCTACGCAGACTAACAACGGAAAATCAAAGATTTGCTAACCTGCGGAGGCAGGTTTTGTCTGGTAGCCGCGACTTCTAGTCGCCAGGGCTTTAATGGTTGCCATGTGATAAAAGCTAATTTCGTTCCATAGCTGAATTATCTTGCATATACACTTCTCTAATCGGAAAAGGAATTTGAATTCCTGCTTGCTGATAGCGTTTGTGTAATTTTTTGACAAATAGATGTTTACCAATACGCTGATCGAAGTATTCATTTACGCGCATATAAAGCGTAAAATCTATACTAAAATCATTAAAAGTATGAAATCTAATATATGGTTCAATTTCTTTTAATTCCGGTGCAATTTCTTGCATAACTTCTTTGGCAACTTCTACAGTCACTTTTTCAACTTGTTCCAAGTCGCTATCATAACTTACACCAACATCCATTGTTAAAGTAATTTCCTTTGCGGGTAAATGATAGTTTGTGAAAATTGCAGAAGACAGCTTAGAATTAGGGACAATGACTATATTATTGGAAATTTCTTTAATTGTTGTATTACGCCAAGAAATATCTATAACATATCCCTCATGACCAGCATCTAATTTTACATAGTCTCCGGTTCTAACTTGCTTAGAAATAATTAAGTAAAAGCCAGAAAACAAATTTGCTAAGGTATCTTGAAGTGCCAAACCAACTGCCAAACCACCAATCCCTAAAGTCGTGATTATCGGTGTTATCTGAACACCCACTGTTTGCAATATGATTAATGTTCCCAAAACTAAAACAGTAATTTTAGCAAGGTTAGAAATTAGTGATGTAGGGACACCTTCTGCTCTGCGAATAAACAAATTAACAAAACCAGCAGTCAATCTTGCTAAAACTAGGGTTACTGAATACAGCAGTGCGATCGTCAAAACTTTTTGCAGTACGATCGCAATATCTGGTTTCAGGGGTGCGCTCAAAACTGCCCAAAAAAAACCGGCAATGACAAACCAAATAAATGTCATGCGGTGCAAAGAGTGAAATATAATATTACCCCCGGCAATTCGTTTATTATTAACGAATATTTCCAGCTTTTTGAAGATAACTTTTTCACCAATTATTCCAGCCAGTAACCCAGCTAGAATAAATGCAATCGGTGTAATCCATTCCATCATATCAATTTGAAATTTTAGATTTGGGAGAGCAGCATTTGTGCTGTGATTATGGCTAAATTTTAGCTTGTTAGTTGTCGGATTAGCTGCTTGAGATTTTCTGGATTATGGACTTGCCAATTATTTACCACCCAGATTACATTGCTCCTCTACCTGAAGGACATCGCTTTCCGATGTCTAAATTCCGACAACTCTACGAATTGCTATTAGCCGATGGTGTAGCAAATCAAGAACAATTTCACACTCCCGAACGTCCGCCACCAGAATTAATAGAGTTAGTCCATACCCCAAGCTACGTTCAAGCTTACTGTGAAGGAACCCTAGACCCCAAAGCACAGCGACGCATTGGTTTGCCTTGGAGTCCAGCATTAGCAAATCGTACTTGTGTAGCGGTAGGTGGTACGATACTGACTGCGAAACTAGCACTAAGTCAGGGTTTAGCCTGTAATACTGCTGGTGGAACTCATCACGCCTTTCCTAGTTATGGGTCTGGTTTTTGTATTTTCAACGATTTAGCGATCGCCTGTCGCGTTTTACAAAAATTTGGACTCGTCCAAAAAATCCTCATTGTCGATTTGGATGTTCATCAAGGAGATGGCACAGCTTATATTTTCCAAGACGACGACAGCGTTTTTACTTTCTCCATGCACTGCGAAGTCAATTTCCCCGGTACTAAACAAAACAGCGATTTGGATGTTCCTTTGCCGGTGGGAATGGAGGATGACGCTTATTTACAAACCTTGGCAAATTACTTATCAGATTTATTGTCAAAAGTCAAGCCAGACTTAGTATTTTATGATGCAGGTGTTGACCCTCATATAGGCGATCGCTTGGGTAAATTAGCCCTTACCGATGCTGGCATTTTTCGCCGGGAAATGCAGGTTTTGAGTACTTGTATGAGTAGCGGTTATCCTGTCGCCTGCGTCATTGGCGGTGGTTATGCTGATGATATGAAATCTTTAGTATGGCGTCATTCCCTGCTGCATCGCGCCGCCAGTGAAGTTTACCATCAGTACAAACTATAGTCATTTAGTGGGCAATACTATCCCAAATCGTAGAGTTTTAAACCCTTTTTTGTCAGCAAAGGCACTACTGGATGAACAACGGCAAACTCAGAGTCTACGAACTCGCAAAAGAATTAAATTTAGATAGCAAGAAGCTATTAGTCATTTGTGAAAAACTCAAAATTGTAGTCAAAAGCCATACCAGTACAATCTCAGAATCTGAAGTAGAACGCATTCGTTTAGCGGTAAATAAATTAACAGCAAAATCCTCGAAAACTAAAACAACCTCTGAAGATTGGGGCTATACGTTTATAGCTTCAGCAATTGATAGCTTTATCCGCCATCTTGAAGGTGAGGCTGCCTTGAAATCATATTCCGATTTTAGGGAGCGACGCGATCGCGCCAATCAGTTAATGTATGAATGTTTCGGTAAAAAGCCTTGTCTGTTTCATGTGCGTCGCAAAGGCGCCGGAAAAGAGGCAAGAGAAGAAATTTGGGATTTGACAATAGCAACAGACTCCGATGATTTTCCATTACCCGCAAGACTTGAGAAGCTCAGAAAAATATTAGGATTTAGAGCGGCTGTACAAAAAGATGGACGCGACGGCTTAAAAATACTTTCGGCTCAGTTGTTACAACCTTCACGAGGACACGCCGACAGCTATGCTATACCTTGTCGCTTACGTTTACTGGCTAATCATCAGCATCATCTCGATATTCCGCCAGCGACATTGAAGCGCATCGCTACCGCGCCAGTTTGTGGCGAAAATGTGCCTACAGAAGAACAGCTTAAAGCTTGGAAAGCGTTTTTGCAAATTGAAGAAAAAATTGCGAAAGCACGTCAATTTTGTGTGCGTTACGTAAGTCATAACTATAACTTCAAAAGACGAATCAGTTTTGAAATTGATGTAGCTTCAGCCACCCTTGACGGCTTTTATCAAAATTCCCTCGATGTAGAAAACTTTTGGGAACGAGCAAGACGCACAAAAAACGAAGATTTAAAGCTTTTTGAAACTGCTCCCATCGGCAAAAATTGGATTAGTGGTCGTCAATTAGGGACTGTTGAGGAAGTTGACCCCAACCGTTGTATTATCAGCCTCAGATTAGAACGTGACTTAGCTGAATTCATGGCAGCAGAGCGTTATAAGTTGCCAGATACAGGATTTTTGTGTTTTGAGGCAGTTGGTGATATTCAACAGATTCAGCGTAAGAAAAAAGCTTTAGATGATTTAAATAATGGTTACACTCAAAATCCTTATTTAGGCAACTTTTTATTCGATGCTTCTCAGGCTAGACACATCAAAACAACTGTTGAACTGCAATCACAAGATTTATTATTATCTTCTGCAAATCCTGGTCAGAAAGCAGCAGTGGAAAAGGTACTTGCTGCGAAGGATCTTGTTCTCATCCAAGGGCCACCAGGTACTGGGAAAACTACCGTAATTGCCGAGATTTGCTATCAAATTGCCCTTCGCGGGGGACGCACTCTAATTGCTTCTCAAGCCAATTTAGCAGTAGATAACGCCCTAAGTCGATTAGTTCACAACCCAGTAATTCGCGCTGTACGCAAGGGGAGAGCCGAAAAAGTTGGGGAAGAAGGACAGCCATTTTTAGAAGACCAAGTGATTGGCAGATGGCTAGAAAATACTGCAACTGACTGCGAAAATAATCTTACTAAACGACTGGAAAATATTAAAATTTTCACTCAACTACTGGCATCATCACAAAGATTTACCGCTTACTTCCAAGCAGAGGAAGAATTTAATCAACAACAAACTAAATTCAATAAAAATAAGGTAAAACTAGAGATAAACTTTCAAAATCAAGAAAAATATTACAACGAAACTGTAGAAAAACATAACGAGGTTCAATCACTAATTGCAGGATTAGAAAATATATTAAATACTACACCAAATATCAACTGGGAAGCTTCAGAAGTTACAGATTTTTTGCCACTTCTTAAACCCTACACAGAAGGTAACAGTTTAGTAGAAGAGTTTTTAGCAAATGTTCGTCAAACCATCAAATATACTGATGAACTTGGCTTTGTGCGTCCGGCGCTTGGTGCTTTTGGTTTAGCGGCTTGGTTGCGTGAAACTGTAGCAATAGAAATTTCTGGATTTAAAACTTCTTTGACTTATGCTCAAGAGGTAAGTAAAGCCATCTTAGAAGTTGCAGCATCAGTGGAGGTTGTCAAACAAAATTTCGCCTCATTGAATCAGTTACAACCAGATTATCAGCAATATCTTACCAAGCTGCAAAATATACAGCAAACAATCCAGATATGGCAAAACCGCCAACGGGAAATAGATTACATTATCTCAGCAGTTAAGGAATGGAAATCTACAGCACCTTCTCATCTCTATCAAACTTTAAAAGAATGTCATCAATCAGGTTTACCACTCACAGAAAATTTAGTTGACTTACCGCTAGGTTTGTTAATGTTTGCTAATACATTAAAACTACCCATATTACCAAAAACTTATAAAATTAGCCTACCAGAATGGGAGTTGTTGACAAAAGCGATCGCTTATGAAATAGATGGAGGTTTTACTGACAGGCGGGGTAAACAGCATAATTTTAGCTATTTTTTACAAGAAAATTTTAGTCAGATTCCAATGGTGCTATCAAAGAGCGATCGCACTCAATGGCAAGAAACCTATCAACAGTTCAACAACTATCAGCTACTCAACCCCAAACAGCGAAAATTACTAGTTGAAAATACCCAGGTTTTTTTAGTTAGAATGCAACGAACTTATGGTGCATCATGGGAATGGAATAATATCGACTCTACTCTCACCCGCCTTACAGAAGAATTGCTAGATACTATCCTTGCAAATGCGCGTCAATGCGTTTTAAAAGTCAAAACGGAAACTGAACAACAGCTTCAAGATTTGCAACGACAATTAAATGAACTTCAGAAAAATGAAGTTAGCCAACAGCAAATATCTATTACTCAAGCTGAGGTAGAAAAAGCACAGCAAGATGCTAATCTCCAACTTGGAATAGTTATTAATAACTTGCAAGAACTTAATCAAAAAAATATTCCTGTTCAATTACGTATTATAGTTGAAAAATATCTTGCAACACAATCAAATATTTGGGAGCAACCCCAAGAATTTGCAAATCAAGTAAATTACTGGGAAACTTCTATCAGTCAGCTTCAAACCTTAATCTCATCATTAGAACCTTTTGCTGTGCTAGAGATAATTAAAAATTCTCTAAACGAGCATTTCTCAAAGCTACAAGAAGAAACTGAAAACTCTCTAGCGCAGCTTCAAAAATTACAAATTAGTCTACGCGAAATAGAACATAAATTACAACCACAGCCATCAGAAAATTTAATAGAAGGAAGAAGCTGGTGGTTGACAGAATGGCAAAGAATACCGGATAATTTTAAACCAGAAAAATTTGCTAATGACTTGTTTAATATAGAATTATTACGTAGTATAAATATTAGCTTTGAATCTTGGCAACAGCAACTACAAAAAGATGAAGTTTATCTCAATAGGTATCAAAATTTTGTACAAGATTGGATAGGAAAATTAAGAGAGCCAAATGAGCGGGATCGCGATGATTTAAGGCGCATATATTTAGATAATGCAAACGTCGTCGGTATCACCTGTGTTCAAGCTGCAAATAGAGGTTTTTCGGAAGAATTTAAATCTTTTGATGTCGTTATCATTGATGAAGTTAGTAAGTGTACTCCACCAGAATTACTAATCCCAGCTTTGAAAGGCAAAAAGTTAGTCATGGTAGGCGATCATCGGCAATTACCACCCATGCTTGATACCAGCACTATAGAAGAAGTTGCTCAAACAATGGGTAATACAAGAGATGAACTACAATTTTTAGAAGAATCATTGTTTAAAAGTCAGTTTGAATCTGCTGATGAAAGCATCAAACAAATGCTAACTACACAATATCGAATGCATCCATTTATTATGGGAGCAATCAATCAGTTTTATGACGGTAAATTAGAATCTGGTATTTTGGAGCCTGATACAAAACGCGCACATCATCTAGCAAGCGAAATTATCCAAGAATCTCAGCATCTTATTTGGGTAAAAACGCCTATAGAAAATCAGTTTTTAGAGCAACGAAACGGAACTTCTTACTTTAATACTCCAGAAATTGATGCGATTGAATGTCTGTGTCATCAGTTTGAGAATACTTGGGCTTTTAGAGTTGCTAATGGTGAACCCAAAAAAGAAATTGCCGTAATTACATTTTATGGCGCTCAATTAAGAAAAATTGATGAACGTCTGCAATCTGAACTTTTCCCTTCCCTAGAAATTCGTACTGGTACAGTAGACAGATTTCAAGGAATGGAAAGACCCGTTGTAATTGTCAGTATGGTTCGCAATAATAGCAAAGGAGATGTGGGATTTGCCAAGAAACCAGAACGGGTTAACGTTGCTTTTTCTCGCGCTCAAGAACTATTAATAATTGTGGGTTGTCATAATTTATTTACCCATCAATCAGGTAAAGTCGGAAGTATGTATTCAGAAGTTTCAAATATTGTCAGTATTCATGATGGTTTCGTTGATGTTTCTCGCCTCTTCAGCTAAATCTGTGGTGTGCTTACGCATGGTAATAACGTTACTTTGGTGGCACGATTTGGCGTGACATTCTACGTCAGAAAAGGCAATCTTTCTCCCCAATTAGCGATTGATAGTGCCAGCTTTAACCCAGAGCAAAAACAAATTCAAATTTTAGTTCGCAATAACGGTCAAGCAACTGTTCTCTCTAGTTTAAAGTGGACTTTGCGCCAAGGGAAAACTGTTATCAAAACTGGTCAGGTAGATACTAATGCTGTGGTGGCAAATAGCGATCGCAATTTCTTATTAAATTACCCCAATAAAGACCAACCAGCCCTCAAACCCGGTCAATATCAGCTCAGTGGTGAGTTGTTCTGGGGTGAAGACAGTAAAAAAAGTAAGCTGCCCTTCAATTTAAATATTACTATTCCTACACAAACAGCGGCATCACAGAAAAAATAGCTTGTGTAATAATTCGTAATTCATAATTAACTGGAGTTTAGACTAAATGGTCAAACTTAAAGGACAAAAATAGGGGGTCTGATTGAACACAAACCCCCTTTTGACAGAACCTGAGAGAAGTACCACCTACTCTCACCTGCCAATATGAAATTTGACAAACTTCAAGAATTTCGTCAAGCAGCTTACAACCATCTGGGCAAAGCCCACGATGCGACTTTTGAATTGACTGATGCCATCTTGACGACTCGTAATGCTTACAGTTTGGCAGATTTATCCCTATCTCCATTTTTTAGACGTAAGTGGTCAAGCATCTATGAAGCTCTACAAGACAGCAGACCAAAGCGACAAAAATTGATGCAGTTGTACATAAAACAAATGCCAACACAAGATCGTCCCTTGTTGGCAGGCTGCGGCTGAATCCTTAGCCGTTGATGTGATTGCTGGGAGTTATACCCTTGTGATGATTCCGCTAATTCGTTCTTACACGCGATCGGGGGTAGTCACCGATACTCAAGGTCAAGCGATCGCAGGCGCACGGGTAGAAGCTATACAACCAGATCGGGGGACTCGGCGTTTTTCTGTTACTAACGGTGCTGGAGTCTATTATTTAGAAAGCTTGCCACAAGGTAAATACACTCTACAAATCAACGGTAAATCTGCTGGTAGCTTGAAATTGGAAGAGTCTTCTGAAGCATTCCAAGAGCTTAATTTACAACAGCCGTCAATTCCCTAGGGCGTGTCATCAATTAGATAAACTGGAATCAGAACTGCTGAAAAAGAATAAACACTCTTGAAACTAGACTAATAACCCTTAACTCAAGCGTATTGAGATATAAAGAGTGTCTGCCTTCTGCCTCCGTAGCCTCATACTTTATGCAAAAGAAAACTGCTGTACAATCCTCCCCGTACTTGAAGTATGAGGAGGATTCAATTAGCCCAAATTAGCAATATTGATGATTGCTAATTTGGATTTAGCTGTAAGCTTGCAGACATGCCTTAGCTTCTATGGATTTTGAGAGATGTTTATGCAACTATCTCAAAGTTTATCGCTGATAAGAATGGTGGGGCTGTGAATTGATTGTTATCGTTATCAATGTTGGCAAACAGACTACCTGTCCCAAAGCCTGGTGATGTCAAGTTTTGGTTGAAGAACAAGTTGCCAGTTCCAAGACTGTAAGTAATGAGTCCAGAGCTAGTTGCAGCTGCTGCATCATTAGCTACTATCCTAATTTGGAACAGATTATTGAGTCCGCCAAAAGTTGTCTTATCGAGGACAATTTTATCGCTAAAGTAGCTGAAGTCAGTAATTTTATCTACACCGAGATCGGCACTATTGTACCCAGCACCTGAGTTGAATACAAAGCGATCGCCACCAGCACCACCAGTCAGGATGTCATTACCTTTACCACCTCGTAATGTATCATTACCAGCATCTCCATAGAGTAAGTCATTGCCAGCACCACCATAGAGGATATCATTACCCTCACCACCAAAGGCTCTCAACGGTGTCGCCGTGCCACTACCATCAAGGAAGTCATTTCCAGCCCCCCCTGTGAACCAGACTGCATTTACAGAAGTTCCTGAGAGGTTGTTGACATCGAGGGTGTCATCACCTCCACCACCATTGATTTCAAACCTCTCTGCACTGTCTACAGTCAGAGTGAAGGGAACCAAGTTCAGCCGATCGAAGATTGCTCTGTCTTGACCATCTTGTTGCAGGCGGAAGTTGTCTCCTACACCCGCGCCATTGACCTCAACCACATCAAAGCCAGCGTTACCACTGATTCTATCGCTACCGTCACCATTGTTCCAGATCAGGCGATCGTTGCCATTTCCGCCAGTGAAGGTGTCGTTGCCACGATTTCCAAGTATGGTATCGTTCCCGTCCCCACCAGATAGAAAGTCGATACCATCGCCACCTCGTAACAAGTCATTACCGATATCACCATAGAGGTTATCACTGCCAGTACCACCTGTCAGGCTGTCATTACCCTCACCACCCAAAGCTCTTAACGGTGTCGCTGTACCACTACCATCCAGGAAGTCATTGCCAGCCCCACCTGTGAACCAGACTGCATTTACAGAAGTTCCTGAGAGGTTGTTGACATCGAGGGTGTCATCACCTCCACCACCATTGATTTCAAACCTCTCTGCACTGTCTACAGTCAGAGTGAAGGGAACCAAGTTCAGCCGATCGAAGATTGCTCTGCCTTGACCATCTTGTTGCAGGCGGAAGTTGTCTCCCACACCTGCGCCGTTGACCTCAACCACGTCAAAGCCAGCGTTACCACTGATTCTGTCGCTACCATCACCATTGTTCCAGATCAGGCGATCGTTGCCGTTTCCGCCAGTGAAGGTGTCGTTGCCACGATCTCCGATTAGGGTATCCTCTCCATTGCCACCGGATAGAAAGTCGATACCATCGCCACCTCGTAACAGGTCATTACCAGCATTTCCAAAAAGGCTGTCATTTCCACCCAAACCATTGAAGTTATCAGAAGCGGCATTACTAATACCTATATCTGCTCCATTAGTCGGGCCTGGGCCTGGAATCCAAGTTACTGCCATGATTAATACTCCTAATTCTTAATTTCTTTAAGTGAACAATGAGTTACTAATACTTCATTTATAGGAAAAGGATAGAAGTACTAGTTTCTGTCTAGGAACTAGAAAACTTATAGTTTTTAGCTGCTAAGTATTACTCAGAGATATTTTCTTCTTTTATGCAGAATATTGGTTTTTGTAAAACTTCTTCACTATCAATTTTAGAGACATACCTGACTGTATCCTGACTTTTCACGTTATCTTAAAAAGAACCAATAGCTAGCGAATGCCTTGTTTAAACTAGGTTTCAACTGATTGAACGATTGTCGTTAAAGTTTAAAATAGTGCTTATGATGTACGAGGATGAATACCTAATGGTTAAATTTAGCACCTAAGTCTGAAATCCATACACTGTTTCAAAGATATTAATCACATAGTCACAAATGACTTCTATGAAGAGAGAAAAATCTTGTTAAAAGTAGTATAAAAAAGAATTTTAAGCGTTATTACAAAGCGGAAGATCAATATCTTACCTAGTGTGATAGGCATTATATTAAACACGTGATTTGTTTTTGTGTGTTTTTAAGAATACCCATCCATAGTCCAATCTTGAAGAGATAAATTAGGAACTTTGCTAAAATCTTTCTGATTACGCGTAACGACAATTGCCTCGTTAGCCAGAGCGATCGCAGCAATTCTTAAGTCTTGCGTACCTACCTGGATTTTTTGCTGGCGTAAACTTTGGTAGCAACTGTAGGCAGCATCATCGAAATCCAGCAAGTTCATACTACAAAAGTAAATCTGGGTTATTCGCAGATTTCGATAAGCAACTACTAGCAATTCTGGTTTAGTAGCACACTTGCTAATAGAAGCTAGTCTGCCTTTCAACTGTTCTTCGAGTGTGACTGTTGTAATAAATATGTTGGAACTTCCGACAGCTTGAGCGCGTTGTAGAATTTTAGAATTACCATGTTGGGAAAGAGTAACATGATCGGTATCGAGGATATATTGGCTCAAGCTGACTGATTCTCCTCTAAAGAAGCTTCATAAGCAGCTACTTCTGCATCTAATTCACGTCGATTTGCAGCCATATCTTCTACAAAATCATCAAAAAGTGGGTCATCTTTGAAAATACCATCAAATTTAACCCAAGGATTGGACTCTTCAACCTGTTGCTGCGGTTTTAAGATTGGCAAACAACAAAGCCGTAATGTAACCCACCATAAGTAAGACATGATAGGGCTGTTGAACTCACTATCATTAATTAAACCGTGAGCCATGCGGTTTCTTAAATTTGAACCAGAACGTTCAATTAGCAAACCTTGAAGATCAAAAAGCGTGTCTTCATCAAAAATTGAGTTTATTTGTGGATAGTTTCGGGGGAAAAGAGTAGTATTCAAATCACGCTCATCTTCAATTCCCTTATCGATATCAATTTTTGAGGGTAACGCACCCTGCCTTCGGAGTAAATAACGGATAGAATTTTCAATTTGAGGAATGAGAATATGAGTTGAGGTGAAGAAGTCTCCGGTTAATCCAGCATAAAGCCCTTTCGCAAACTGCTGTTCTCTACCTGGTGGCACAAAGGGGTTATTTGAAACAATTGGAAATAAGTCTTCTACTTGTACATTATGTTCCAAAATTATTTGATCTTTTGCTGGCTCAGTATAAGCTAGAACCTGAAGTTGTTGATAGTAGATTGCATTTGTGTACATCTCAAAACGAATTGATTCTTCTATCTGCTCTGGATTATTGGATAAGCCTAACTTGGGCTTACGAGCTACAACTTTACCCATCTGATTAATCATTGAAGATGGGAATAAATGATATATGGGATTTTCAACAGCTATTTCCAAGACTTCTTGTCGAAGCTGAGACACTTTAGGTGGTGTTCCTAGAAATGCTAGAGAAAAGAGTGCATTATAAAATTCTTTACCTTTAACGTGCGATCTGGCTATATTTACTTGAACACTAATATCTGTTTCATGAGACATAGAAACTAACTCATTTAAGGATTGTTCCTGATACTCGCTACGAAGCTTGCGAACCTCTTCGGCTCTTTCTTTTGCAGCGATAGTTTCTTCCTTAGTACCTCGGACATTCATGAAAGCTTCAAAAGCTTTCTCCATAAAATGTGACGCTTTTAGGTAGCTTGCATCTGTACCCTTAAGGCTATCTTCAGCTTCTTTGACATAGGTTTCAGCAGCCTGAATTTGCGCTGTACGTTCCTGTTTTGCATCTTTTTCAAGACGATGCCATTGTGCTTTAATTTCCCAATAGTTTCTTGCTCTACGCCAATCATTCGCTGATTCTGATATAGTTGCGGCTTTCTCAGCCAAAGCAGCGTATTTATTAAAATTACCGCGTTTGTGTTCCTGTAAAAGCTCCATAAGCTTTGCTGATAAAAACTTTGGATCTTCTCCATTACAGCGTTCAAGAACTTTCTCTATATGTGCAACAACATCTTCAAATTTATGATTAATTTTGCGTGCTAGCCAGAGCGCTCGTTCAATTTTAGCGAAACACAAAGTCCAGTTTTCAAGATATTCTAATTCTGCGGCAGATTTTAAGTAATCTGTGACTGCTAACTGCGCCATTTTATAAGAGTCACGTCGTTTGCTTGTCCAGAGAATATCTGCAATTCGTGCTTGAAGCTCTGGATCTGAGACTTCACCCACAATCTCAGCCAAAAAATCTAGATGTTCATCTGTCAAGCGCTCAACAAATTTAGCCAAAAACTTCTCATTTGATCGCGGTTGGATTGCAGCATCAGTCACAACCACTAGAATCTCAAAGACAAACTGTTCTCTGAAATTTCCTGCTTCCTTTGCTTCTTGTGCCTTGTTCCAGAAGACTCTGTTATAAGCACCACACTCTTTTCTATCGCTGCTATTAACCACGTTTTGCCAGCGAGAGTTAATAAAATCTTCTTTAGTGAGAGGAGGGTTTATTAATGGCATAGTCTAGAATTACTCAGCTATATATCTACTATGCCAAATCTGAAATAGATCAAGCTATTATTAGCTCTAGCTGAATAATGCAAATAAAAGCTATAAATTAACATTCCCCGGCAGAGCCAGGGAATGAGAGAATGCTAACTCGCGGCTAAGTTGCCCCAACCGACGTAGGGTAATTTTGCAGCTGTTGCCCGAACTTGGTCAGCATTTGCCACCAACTGACCACAAGCGTCCCAAGTTCCAGAAATAAATGTGCTTCTTGTACCTTCACCGATCGCAATTTGGGCGGTGTAATCATCAATTTGCACTTGCAAGGTTTCCAGATTCACTGTCACGGTGGCTTGAGGATTGGCAGCGACTAAATCTTGCAGTTGTTTAACAGTCACAGCATCGGCTGTCAAACAAGGTATGCCCATTGCTACACAGTTACCGAAAAAGATTTCGGCGAAGCTTTCACCGATTAAAGCTTGGATTCCCCATTTTGCGATCGCTTGGGGTGCGTGTTCCCGTGATGAACCACAGCCAAAGTTACGGTTGACTATTAAAATATTCGCGCCTTTGTATTGGGGTTGGTCAAAGGCATGTTCGCCTTTGAGTGCTGTCCGGTCATCAATAAACGCGCCTTCACCTAACCCATCAAAGGTAACGGCTTTTAAATATCGCGCGGGAATGATGCGATCGGTATCTATATCATTACCCACTAAGGGTATACCGCGCCCTGAAACTGTTTTAACTTCACTCACCATAAGTTTTATAAGAAACGAACCGCAAAGAACGCATAGACACGAAGTGGCTTCCCGAAGGGTAGGACACAAAGAAAGAAAGAAAAGTTTAACAGATTTCTCTATGCTAGGAAGTGGAGTTACAGCAACTCGCGCACATCAGAGACTTCGCCTTTAATCGCAGCAGTGGCGACCATTGCCGGACTCATTAACAATGTCCGGCCGGAGGAGGAACCCTGTCTTCCTTTAAAGTTGCGGTTGGAGGAAGAGGCGCTGATTTGTCTTCCTTGTAGCTTATCGGGGTTCATGGCTAGGCACATAGAACATCCTGGTTCTCGCCATTCAAATCCGGCTTCCTGAAAGATTTTATCCAGTCCTTCAGCTTCCGCTTCTTCCTTCACCCGTTCCGAACCGGGGACAACGAAGGCTTTGATTCCTTCGGCAACGTGGCGACCTTTGGCGATTTTCGCTGCTTCTCGCAAATCGCTAATTCTGCCGTTGGTGCAACTACCAATAAAGCAGACATCTATTTTGGTACCCTTGATAGGTTGACCAGGATATAAATCCATGTAGCGGTAAGCTTCTTCGGCAATGAATCGGTCTTCTTCCAGTAGTTCTTCCGGTTGAGGTACTGACTGGTTGACACCGATACCTTGACCGGGAGTAATCCCCCAGGTGACGGTAGGAGAAATTTCCGCAGCGTCGAATACGACCACATCATCGTATTGGGCATCAACATCGCTCTTGATGGAATCCCACCAAGCCACTGCTTTATCCCAATCTGCATCAATGGGTGCAAAATCTCTACCTTTGAGGTAATCGTAGGTGACGCGATCGGGATTGACGTAGCCGCATCTAGCACCGCCTTCGATCGCCATGTTGCAGACAGTCATCCTCTCTTCCATATTCATTTGCTCAAATGTCGTACCTGCAAATTCGTAACCATAACCCACACCACCTTTCACGCCAAGGGTGCGGATGATATGCAGGATGACATCTTTGGCGTAAACTCCTGGGTTGAGAGTGCCGTTAACTTCAATTTTGCGGACTTTCAGTTTCGAGAGGGCGAGGGTTTGGGAAGCGAGAACATCGCGGACTTGGCTAGTACCGATACCAAATGCGATCGCACCAAATGCCCCATGACTGGAAGTGTGACTATCTCCACAAGCGATCGTCATTCCTGGTTGAGTCAGTCCGAGTTCGGGAGCGATGACGTGAACTATACCTTGGCTACCAGAACCAATGTTGTAAAAAGTTATGTTATTTTCTTGACAGTTATTTTCCAGTGCCTGAATCATTTCCTCTGCCAAGTTATCGGCAAAGGGACGCGCTTGGTTTTCTGTGGGCACAATATGATCGACTGTGGCGACGGTACGCTCTGGAAACAGTACTTTTAGACCCCTCTCGCGTAACATAGCAAAGGCCTGGGGACTGGTGACTTCATGAATTAGGTGAAGCCCGATAAATAGTTGCGTCAGCCCTGAGGGAAGTGTACCAACGGTGTGTAAGTCCCAAACTTTATCAAACAGGGTACCTTTGCTCATACGTCAATCAATATTTAAAGAGTCCGGTCTTAAATAGTATCAAAAAATAGTCTGGATTTTTGCAGATCGCTTAATATTACTTACAGCTTTGGGTAAGGTCGTGGGGAATTGAAGGGGGAAATTTAAACGCAGAGCGGAGGCAGCGCGTTGCGGGGGTTCCCCCCGTTGTAGCGACTGCCGTCGCGCGGAGGTCAGCGCAGAGGTACGCAGAGAATTCGCGAGCTGAATTGGATCGCTTTTGAGGTAGTAAATGCGAAAATTATCCGAAATACTGAGGTGCAAAGATGTAAATAACTTTATCCTTTTGCACAAGGATATGTTAAGACAATACGAGATAATTGCACTACCAGGTTATGTCCATAGATTTACGGGAATTTTATCAGGCTAGCGATCCCAGCAGAACTCTGTTTGTCAACAATAGCTCTGATGGCAAGTATTATATAGATTTTTCCTCCGTACGAGGTGGTGATATTCTGGGCAAGCTGAAGCAGAAGATTACTTTTTTTAAGCCGAATGAACCCACTTGCACTTTATTTACTGGGCATATTGGTTGTGGGAAATCGACAGAACTATTACGGTTACAGGCAGAACTGGAAAAGTTAGATTTCCATGTGGTCTATTTTGAGTCCAGTGACGATTTGGAAATGACCGATGTCGATATTGCTGATGTGCTGCTAGCGATCGCTCGGCGGGTAAGTCAAAGTCTAGATAAAATTACCTTGGAGGAACCTAACAAGTTTAACGACTTGCTGCAAGGTGCTTGGAAGGTCTTAAACTCCGAGGTAACGGCAGGAAAAGTTAAGCTTCCGGTGGTTGGGGATGTTGGTTTATCCGCAGATAAAGGTAAGTTTTCTCTGTCTGTGGGCATTGGAGAAATCACCGCGAAGATGAAAAATGACCCAATGCTGCGAGAAAAACTCAATCAGTATTTAGCACCGCAAAAAACTAAACTGCTGGAAGCGATTAATCAAGAATTATTGGAACCTGCGATCGCTAAACTCAAACAGCAGGGTAAAAATGGTCTGGTGGTAATTGTCGATAATCTTGACCGCATAGATAATCGTGCCAAACCTTGGGGTCGTCCGCAACAGGAATATTTATTTGTCGATCAGGGTGAGTTTTTGACAAAGCTGAATTGTCATCTCATCTACACTATGCCCTTGTCTTTAAAGTTTTCCAATGATTACGGAATGCTGACTCAACGTTTCCCAGAAGACCCCAAGGTGTTACCAATGGTACCTGTGCAATGGTCTGATGGCAGGGTTCATACACAGGGAATGTCACTCATGCAGCAGATGGTACTAGCTAGAGCTTTTCCTGACTTGACACCAGAGGAGCGTTTAAGTAAAGTTACCGAGATTTTTGATAGTGCTGCTAGCCTAGAGCGTTTATGTCAAATGAGCGGTGGTCATGTGCGGGACGTGCTGAGGCTGCTGAATACCTGGATTATGGAAGAGATGAGTCTTCCCCTAACTAGTGAAACCTTAGAGCAAGTGATTCGTTCTCGGCGGAATGAAATCATGTTACCGATTTCTGAGGATGAGTGGCAATTGTTACGTCATGTCAAGGAAAGGAAAAAGGTGAGTGATGACCACGGATATCAAAAACTGATTCGCAGTCGGTTTGTGTTTGAATATCGCGATGGTGGCGAGTCTTGGTTTGATGTTAATCCGGTTTTGGCAGAAGCCAGAGAATTAAGTTTGTAGTAAGCACTTTAGTGCTTATTATTTCCTATCTTTGAAAGCACTAAAGTGCTTACTACGAACTAAACACATAAGCTTATGAGTTCACAGCAACCACCAGAAGATGACCATGTAAACAACGAGCGCTCTCTGACACAATTAGCTTGGGCGATCGAATCCTCTGTGGGGCAGTTTAAGCTGATTTTGGCACGGTGTAATTATACGAGTTTGCGCGATCGCTTAATCTCCAGACTGCGAGAAATCTGTCAAGTCGAAATTCGTGTCTTGACGGTGCAGCAATCGAACAGGACTCTTTATACTGCGATTCAGGAAGAATTCGGCGCAGAAGTACCAGCCTGTGTGATGGTTGTGGGTTTGGAATCTGTGCAGAATTTGCCTGTGATGTTAACTTCTGCAAATCAGGTGCGGGAGGAGTTTCGCAAGAATTTTGCTTTTCCCTTAGTGTTTTGGATTGACGATGAAATCTACAAGCATCTAATACAGCTTGCACCAGATTTGGAAAGTTGGGCAACTACGAGAAATTTTGATATATCAACCCAACAATTAGTAGATTTTATCATCGAAACGGCTAATCAATGGTTTAGTAATAACTTAAAATTTAGCTTTGATGTATATCTGAAGCTGGAAAATGAGCTAGAAGTAGCGCAAAGAGATTTAATTAAAAAGCCAGATATTTATAATTTAGATATTCAAGCTAACTTAGAATCTTTATTAGGTTTTGTTAAACAGATAAATAATCAAAAAGATTCGGCGTTAGAGCATTATCACAAAGCTTATAAGCTCTGGCAGCAAAGTCAGAATTTAGAAAGACAGGCAAAAATCCTTGGTGAGATTAGCTTTTGCTATTATCTCAAAGCTTTGAAGCATCAAGATATCAATTCTCAAGATTGGCAGATAACTTGGCATTATCTTCAAGAGTATATAAATTTTATTAGCAAGTTTCAAAGTCCAGACTTAATTGCTAACGCAGTAGTGAAATTCGGTGATGTCTTGCGAGACTTGAAAAAGTGGGAAATATTGCATAGTCTTTCCGAGCAAGCTTTAGTAATCCATCAAAAGAACAAACAGCCAAGGGAATTAGCCAAAGATTACGGTTTTTTAGCTGAGGTGGCTTTGGCTCAAAAAAACTGGATGAAAGCAAATCAGTTAGTTAAGCAAGCATTAGAAGTTTTTACTGCGATTCCAAATCTGGAATCAGCTAATATATCAGGTATTTTATCTGATATTCCCGAAAGGGTTTTAAAATCAAAAGACTTAAGCTTATATCAATTTATTTTAGGTCGTTCTCAATACTATTTAGGTCAAATTCAAGAGGCAACTCTCAGCTTAGAAACTGCTAAGGATGTGGGTAATACCCTAGAAGATGTCAGGCTTTACTTGGATATTATCAGGTTTTTGCAGCAGCTTTATTTTGAGCAAAAAAAATATCTCAAAGCATACAAAATTAAACAGCAACGGCGTTCCATTGAACAGCAATTTGGCTTGCGGGCTTTTATTGGTGCGGGTAGGTTAGAAGCTACAAAACAGGCATTTGTAGAGACATTGCGCTCAAATTCTCCTCAAGGAAATATTGCCCCAGAAATTGCTGCATCTGGTCGTCTTTTGGATGTAGAACGTTTAATTGAACGCATGGGTCGCCCTGATTATAAGTTGATAGTAATTCATGGGCAATCGGGTGTCGGCAAAAGTTCACTGGTGAATGCGGGACTGGTGCCGGCTTTAAAAAATAAAGCCATAGGTACTCAAGATTATTTGCCAGTGGTAATGCGCGTTTACAGCAACTGGATAGAAGAGTTAGGGAATCTTTTGGAGAGAAACAAGGGGGATGAGGGGAATGAGGCAAATGAGAGAGAGTTAAAAAATCAAAGTTCAGCTTCAGAAGGTCAACGTTCATCCTCAGAAGGTCAACGTTCATCCTCAGAAGGTCAACTTTCACCCTCAGAAGGTCAACGTTCATCCTCAGAAGGTCAACTTTCACCCTCAGAAGGTCAACTTTCACCCTCAGAAGGTCAACGTTCACCCTCAGAAGGTCAACGTTCACCCTCAGAAGGTCAAAGTTCATCCTCAGCAGGTCAACGTTCGTCCTCAGAAGGTCAACGTTCATCCTCAGAAGGTCAACGTTCGTCCTCAGAACTCGGAACTTCGCAATATTTAATATCCAAACTTAAAGAAAACGAACAGCGCAACCTCCGCACGGTGTTAATTTTCGATCAATTTGAAGAATTTTTCTTTGTTTACACCGAACCTGCACAAAGAAAGCAATTCTTTGAGTTTCTGGGAGAGTGTTTGAATGTTCTATCGGTGAAAGTTATCTTATCGCTGCGGGTGGATTACATTCATTACTTGCTGGAGTGCAATGATTTGTCCAGTCTCAAGATTATTGGCAATGACATTCTCAGTAATAATGTGCTTTACAAGTTGGGGAACTTCTCACCTGCTGATGCGAAATCAATTATTCAGCGTTTAACTGAAAATACTAGCTTTCACTTAGAACCTGCTTTAGTTGAACAACTGGTGCAAGATTTAGCCGGAGAATTGGGTGAAGTTCGTCCCATTGAGTTGCAGGTTGTGGGGGCGCAACTGCAAACGGAGAACATTACAACTCTGGCAGAATATCGGCAGCGTGGTACTAAGGACGAATTGGTTAAGCGTTATTTGCATGAAGTTGTTAATGATTGCGGTGTTGAGAATCAGCAAGCAGCAGACATATTACTCTATTTGCTGACCGATGAAAAAGGAACTCGCCCTCTAAAGACTCGCGCTGAGTTGGAACGCGATTTGCTGCCGTACTTCTCGGAGATCCCCCCAACCCCCCTTAAAAAGGGGGGCTTTATTCTTTCAACCCCCTTTTTAAGGGGGTCGCCGCAGGCGGGGGGATCAAAAACTAGGGCAGAACAAGCTTCTGAAATCAGTAAATTAGATTTAATATTAGAAATTTTTGTCCAATCCGGCTTAGTGGTTTTGCTACCAGAAAACCCCGCCGACCGTTATCAACTGGTACACGACTACATCGCCGCCTTTATCCGCCAGCAACAGGAACCGAAGTTAAAGCAGGTGATGGCGGAACTGGAAAAAGAACGAGAACAAAGAAAACAAAGTGAAGTAAAACTTAATCGTGTTTTCAAACGCGCCCTTTTTGGTTCCATAACCGCAGGTTTAGGATTTGCTGTTTTAGCTGCGGCAACATTCCAGTGGGCAGTAGAGGCAAATGTTAGTCAAATTAACGCCATCAATAATTCTTCGGAAGCCTTTGCTGTCTCTGGACAATACCCAGATGCTTTAATAACAGCCTTAAGGGCAAGTACCAAACTCAAGCATACACTTTGGGCGCAGCACAGAAGCGATACCCTAATGCAAACTGTGGTAACTTTACAGCAAGCGGTTTACTTAAAGCCAAATGAGAAGAAAGAAAATCGTGCGATCGAGGTAAATACCTTAGAAGGGCATAGCAGTTGGGTCAATAGCGTCGGATTCAGCCCTGATGGCAAGACACTGGCTTCTGGCAGTTTAGACAAGACGATCAAACTCTGGGATGTCAGCACGGGCAAAGCGATCAAAACCCTGACTGGGCATAGCAGTCCGGTCTATAGCGTCGGATTCAGCCCCGATGGCAAGACACTGGCTTCTGGCAGTTTAGACAACACGATCAAACTCTGGGATGTCAGCACGGGCAAAGCCATCAAAACCCTGACTGGGCATAGCAGTCCGGTCTTTAGCGTCGGATTCAGCCCCGATGGCAAGACACTGGCTTCTGGCAGTGATGACAACACGATCAAACTCTGGGATGTCAGCACGGGCAAAGCCATCAAAACCCTGACTGGGCATAGCATTAGGGTCTATAGCGTTGGATTCAGCCCCGATGGCAAGACACTGGCTTCTGGCAGTGCTGACAACACGATCAAACTCTGGGATGTCAGCACGGGCAAAGCCATCAAAACCCTGACTGGGCATAGCAGTACGGTCAATAGCGTCGGATTCAGCCCCGATGGCAAGACACTGGCTTCTGGCAGTAATGACAAGACGAT
>NZ_JBALDR010000066.1:0-197075 GCF_036917315.1 Nostoc sp.
AGCAGGTGTTGGCACAACGCTCAACAACATTGGCGAGATTTACTCCAGTCTCGGACAGTACCCCAAAGCCTTGGAGTACTTACAGCAAGCTTTAGCCATTCGTAAACAAATCGGCGATCGCTCTGGCATTGGCAATAGCCTCAACAACATTGGCTTTATTTACTCCAGTCTCGGACAGTACCCCAAAGCCTTGGAGTACTTACAGCAAGCTTTAGCCATTCGTAAACAAATCGGCGATAAAGCAGGTGTTGGCACAACGCTCAACAACATTGGCGAGATTTACTCCAGTCTCGGACAGTACCCCAAAGCCTTGGAGTACTTACAGCAAGCTTTAGTCATTATTAAACAAATCGGCGATCGCTCTGGCATTGGCAATAGCCTCAACAACATTGGCTTTATTTACAAAAGTCTCGGACAGTACCCCAAAGCCTTGGATTACTATCAGCAAGCTTTAGCAATTATTAAACAAATCGGCGATCGCTATACGGAAGGCACAACCCTCAGCAACATTGGCGCAATTTACTCCAGTCTCGGACAGTACCCCAAAGCCTTGGATTACTATCAGCAAGCTTTAGCGATTATTAAACAAATCGGCGATAAAGCAGGTGTTGGCACAACGCTCAACAACATTGGCTTTATTTACTCCAGTCTCGGACAGTACCCCAAAGCCTTGGATTACTATCAGCAAGCTTTAGCGATTATTAAACAAATCGGCGATCGCTCTACGGAAGGCAGAACGCTCAACAACATTGGCTTAATTTACGAAAGTCTTGGACAGTACCCCAAAGCCTTGGAGTACTTACAGCAAGCTTTAGTCATTATTAAACAAATCGGCGATCGCTCTGGTGAAGGTACTACCCTCAACAATATTGGATTTGATTACTATAATTTAAAACAGTACGCTGATGCTGAAATAAGCCTACTAGCTGCCATTGAGATTTGGGAATCTCTGCGACCTGGATTAAACGATCAAAATAAAATCTCCATCTTTGAAACTCAAGAATTTACTTACCGATATTTGCAAAGAGTCTTAGTTGCTCAACAAAAAACTAACCAGGCGCTAGAAGTGGCTGAAAGGGGACGAGCAAAAGCATTTATTGAGTTATTGGCATCCCGGTTATCCCCCGATCTTCAAAAGCAAAATTCCGCAGCCGTGCAAAAAAAATTCATCGTCAATCTTGAGCAAATCAAACAAATTGCCCGAACGCAAAATGCTTCTGTAGTTGAATACTCCATCGTTTCCGATGAAGACCTCTACATTTGGGCCGTCCAGCCTACAGGTAAGGTAGAATTTCGCTCCGTTGCTCTGAAAAAATCTTTAAACATCCCTCTAGCAAACCTTGTTACTAGCAGCCGTGAGTCCATTGCTGTTAGAGGACGTGCAAGCATTGAGATAGAGCCTATAAATGATACCGCAGAACAAAAAAACCGATTACAGCAACTCCACAAATTGCTGATTGATCCCATTGCTGACATTCTCCCCAAAGATCCAGACTCTCATGTTATCTTCATCCCTCAAGGTCAACTGTTTCTAGTTCCCTTTCCAGCCTTACAGGATGCTAATGGTAAATATTTGATTGAAAAACATACAATTCTCACTGCACCTGCGATTCAGGTTCTAAATTTAACCCATCAACAAAGGCTAAAGCCACACCCCGCAGATTTGCAAGAAGCATTGGTTGTGGGTAATCCCACTATGCCTAAAGTCACTACGAGACTTGGCGATTCACCTCAGCAGTTGTCTAACTTGCCAGGGTCAGAAGGGGAAGCAAATGAAATTGCTAAACTATTTAAAACTAAGGCATTTATAGGAAATCAAGCTATAAAAGCCAAAATGTTACCCAAGCTATCGCAAGCGAGGATTATTCATTTAGCAACGCATGGGTTATTAGATGATTTTAAAGGATTAGGTGTACCTGGGGCGATCGCACTTGCTCCATCTGGCAATGGTCAACTTAACGATGGTTTACTTACTGCCGATGAAATTTTAGACTTGAAACTAAATGCCGAGTTAGTTGTCCTGAGTGCTTGTGATACTGCGCTAGGTCAAATTACTGGTGATGGTGTAATTGGTCTATCCCGTTCCTTGATTACCGCAGGTACACCCAGTGTTATTGTTTCGTTGTGGTCTGTACCCGATGCACCCACGGCTGAGTTGATGACTGAGTTTTATCGTAACTGGCGAGAGCGCAAGTTAGATAAAGCTCAAGCGTTACGTCAAGCAATGCTCAAAACTATGGAAAATCATCCAAATCCCAAAGACTGGGCAGCATTTACCCTTATTGGCGAGGCAGAGTAATATCTAAAAATGACTTGTAATCTTTCTTTTCTCCTCAATACTACAAATTATTTCAACACACTCAATTTTCTTCCTATTTCTGTATTAATACGTATATTACAGATGATAATCTTCATCATTATCTACTTTGGGGATGTGGGGAAAAGAGTAGGCTATGTCAATCATCAAGCGTCGTCAGTTTTTGCAGTTCGCTGGTTCGGTTTTAGCTACTCTTGGTATTAGCCAATTAGAAATTGAGCAACAAGCTGTTCGCTATGCTCAAGTTTTAGCCCAAAATACGCCACGCAAAAGGGCTTTGTTAGTAGGGATTAATGATTACCTAAAAGTAAATGATTTTCAATGGTATCCACTGGAAGGGGCGGTCAATGATACTCAAATTCAGAAAGAACTTTTGATTAATCTCTTTGGCTTTCAATCTGATGACATCCGCATTCTACACGACCAAGAGGCAACCCGTAAAAACATATTACAGGCTTTTGAAGAACATCTAATTAAATGGGCGCAACCTGGAGATGTGGTTGTATTTCATTACTCTGGGCACGGTTCTCAAGTTGCCGACCCAGATAAAATTTTTGAAGATGGACGAGTCAGCACAATTGTACCCATCGACAGTCACCTCCCACCCGGATATCCAAATAAAGGAGGTAAGGTTAATGATATTACTGGGCATACTCTGTGGTTATTAATGCAAGCCATCAATACAGAAAACGTCACCTTTGTGCTGGATAGCTGTTACTCAGGTGGCGCAAGAAAAGGAATTTTGACAGTGCGATCGCGTCCCGGCGATCAAGAACTGTTGCGTATTACAGACTCCAAAATCCAACTTTTAGCAAGTACTAAAGAACAAGAATTTCAAAAACAATTGATGTCTCGGCTGAAGTTGACAAACTCAGACTTTGTGAAATTGCGTCAACAAGGTGTGCCGAAAGGAGTCATGCTTGCTGCTGCTAGACGAGATCAGTCAGCCATTGATACGAGCTTTGCTGATACGCCTGTTGGTATTTTTACTTATATACTCAGTCGCTATCTTTGGCAACAAACATCCTCTGAGTCAGTTGATCGGGTGATGGTAAGTGCGATCGCCACAACCCAAAAAATACTGCAAGAATATTTTCCTACATCCGGCGTTGTGCAACAACCAGAATTTAACGTCAAACAGGGAAGTAATAACGACAAGCAAATAGTTTACTTTACCAATCGAAAAAACATACCAGCCGAAGCAGTAGTTACTAAAGTACAAGGAAATCAAATTGATTTGTTTTTAGGCGGGATAGATCCTCGGAGTTTAAAAGCCTTTGGACGAGGTGCAACCTTTACGGTGGTAGATAGTCAAGGGCGAGAACAAGGGCAAGTACAGATTGAATCACGACAGCAACTTAAAGCACAAGGCAAACTGATCCAGACGACAACTAGAGGAGCGGCGATCGCAGCTGGTGCATTATTGCAAGAGCGATCGCGGGCAATTCCCAATGACCTGACTTTGCGAATTGGACTAGATTCATCGTTAGGGCAAGATATAGAATCAGCACGACGGGCACTTAGGGCAATTAACAAACGAATTGAGCCTGTATCAGCTAATCAGCCAGATATAAATTACATCCTGGGACGAGTGACACAGGAGTATGTCAAGCAGTTGCAAAAATTGAATATTAAAAAGTTACCTGAAGTTGGCAGTATTGCCCTGTTTTCTCCAGCAGCCGATCTAATTCCTGGTTCTGATGGTTCTGCTGGAGAACGTATATCTGAGGCAGTAAGTAATCGCTTGAAGGCAAAACTCAAATCTTTATTAGCCGCACGCTTGGTAAAACTGACTTTAAATACAACCTCTTCAAAATTGAGTGTGGCCGCTGCAATGGAAACAGTGGATGGCGGTGCTATTCAGGCAGAAGCATTTACGGTCAGAGGAGCAACTGTTGCACCCCTGAGTCGTAGTCGAGGACAAACCACTCGCTCATCTAATGTCCAACGCATTACACCTGGAACCTTAGTCCGCTTTTTAGTTCAGAATAACGAACCTCACGATCTCTACATCAGTGTGCTGCTCATCAGTGTAGATGGCGAGTTGTTAGTTCTCTCACCGCTACCGGGAAATGAAGATGCTCCTCCCATTGCCGCAGGGCAACAAATTCAAGTCCCCGACCCAGATCGCGGCGAATTGTATAAATTTAGGATTGCTGGTGAGCCTGGTGTCGCGGAAGTACTAGTAATTGCCAGTACGACACCTTTCAAAAAGGCGATTGAGTTATTGCAGGCACTTGCAGCAGAATCAGATAGCCAACGGGGAATACCTGTGAATTTAGATAAAAAACCAGATGAGGCAATTGTCAGTTTACTAAACGATCTCGACGAAGGTACTCGTGGTGCAGGCATAACGCGAGTTGATGGAACCAGCCAAATAGACACACAGCAGATGGCTGCACTATCGATTACATTTGAAATCTTGCCATCTTAGTAAGTCGATAGGTTGGGTCATTGCTAAGAATGAATATTCACTTTTGCATTTAAAGTAGTATGCGATTTAAATTTTCCTGGCTCAAGCTTAATGTTGCTTGCTTCTCAGCACTTCTGGTTTTCCTGACAACTAGTTTATTGACTCCTTTGCCAGGGTTGACACAGCCCCAACAGAATCAAATAAACGCTGAAACAGACAAGCTATTGAAGCAAGGGCTAGAACAGATCGCACTTCAGCAATTTGAGCCAGCAATTCAATCCCTGAAACAGGCAATGCAAATATCGCAACGATTAGGCGATCGCAAATCTACCATCCTTGTCCTCAAGCATCTAAATACAGCCTTAGACAATTTGGAGAAATCTTTTCCCGTTAAGGCAAAAGAGCAACGCGAGCAAATTCTGTCTACACTACCTACTGACGAACTGACCGTCTTTCAAGGATGGAATGGCGAATTCGATCTGAATTTGGCAGGTTGGCAAATGCTCATGGATTTAGGCGATGACTATGTTAAATCAGGTAACTATACTGCTGCAACTCAGCAATATAAGAAAGCGACGATTATTGCCAAACTTCCAACAGAGCAAAACGGAATACCACCGTTCATCGTTCCCAAGCAGGAAAGAGGTCTATTAATTGCTCAGGCCAGAACTTTAACAAAACTAGGATGGACTTTGGGGAAATTGGGTGATTTGCCAGGTGCGGAAAAAACATTACAAACTTCTGGAGAAATCTGGAGCAATCTCTGGAAAAAGACGCAAAGAGAAGATCAAAAGCAGCAGGTTGATTTTCTATCTAGAAGCGATGCTGTACGTTTAAAGATATTTGATATTGGAGAGCAGCAGGCTCTAACTTCTAGCTATCTGCAATCTATTCTAGTCCAACTAAAGCAAAAAAACCAAGCTTTGACAGCATCTGAGCAAGTAAGGACGATTGCCCTGATTGACGATTTGGGTTTTCGACTTTCTGAATTTTCTCAGCAAGAACTAGGTAGTAAACCAGTAACATTAAAGGAACTACAGCAGGTTGCTCGTCTGCAAAATAGCACGTTAGTTGAGTACTCGATTATTTATGAAGATATCGTAGATAGCAATCAGTATCGAGATGATGAAACAAATGCCTTTTCATCTGGTGCGTCAACTGCCAAACAGTTTATACAAATTCAAGAACTATCTCTTGAGAATTTACTCCCCAAACCTACAAAATTATTTATTTGGGTGATTCAGTCAACTGGGAAAGTTGATTTTCGAGAAGTTGATTTGAAGTGGTTGAAAAAACCATTAGCTCAAGTGTTAATTGATAGCCGAGAGGCTATGGGTGTAAGAGGTCGAAGCTCGTCCATCAGCATTGAGCCTATCGATGATACACAACAATTAACTCAGCTACATCAGCTATATCAGCTTTTAATTCAACCAATTGCCGAGCTACTACCTCGTGATGCTAATAAAAAAGTTATTTTCATTCCACATCGGAGCTTAACGCTAGTTCCGTTTGCTGCCTTGCAAGACGAACATGGACAATATTTAATCGAAAAAAACACAATATCTATTGCACCTTCTATTCGCTCGCTATCTCTTACACATAAGCTAAGACAGCGTGTTCGGGAAAGACAGAATGAGCTTCATGATTTCATTAAACCAGCACTTGTTGTGGGCAACCCTACAATGCCAGAATTTTCCAGTATTCAAGGGCAAAAGTCTGAGCGTTTGCCTAGTTTATTAGGTGCAGAACAAGAAGCTCAAGCGGTTGCTAATTTCTTTAAGGTGCAAGCTTTAATAGGTGATAAAGCAACGGTTGCACAAGTGAATCATTTAATTACAGGGGTAAGATTGATTCATCTAGCAACACATGGATTACTGGAAGTTTTCAGTGAGGATGGGCCTGGTGCGATCGCACTGGCACCATCTTCTAATAATTCAGGTTTTATGACAACAAGTGATATACAGAATATGCCGGAAATGGCAGCCGATTTAGTTGTTCTGAGTGCTTGTGATACAGCTAGAGGACAAATCACAGGTGAAGGAATCATCGGATTATCCCGTGGATTTATGACTGCTGGTATTCCTAGTGTTCTTGTTTCTCTATGGGCAGTGAATGATGTATCAACCGCAGAATTAATGATTGAATTCTACCGAAATATGCAAGAACGTCATCTCAACAAAGCCCAAGCACTGCGACAAGCAATGTTAACTACAATGCAAAAGTATCCAAAAAATCCTAAAAAATGGGCAGCATTTACCTTAATTGGTGAATCAGAGTAAAGTGATGAAGATGAGTTCAAACGATTAGGCAGCATTCATTCTTATTGGTGAACCAAAATTAATAACACTCTCTGCTTTTTATCTGCTTATGACTGATTCTCGCCTGCAACAGGCAATAAAACGTTATCAAACAGCTGTTGAGCAACTTAAGACTACTATTGATGCATCTACAGATCCCAATCATATAATCGCAGATGCTGCTCAACCAAATCAACCAGAAGAAGTAAAACAGCAACTTACACGCACACAAATTTTAGAAGTGTTCACAGCACGAGACGAAGTACAGGCAGCACTGGCAGATACTATGCAGACATCTGGAGAGAGTTTAGCAGCGATCGCTCAACTAGACAAGATACTCAAAGACAATGCTACAGCGATCGCCACCATCTGCGAAACTGTTGATTGGCAAACCAGCTTCAATCCTCCCAAAGAAGCGTGGTGGTGGTCATTACAACCTGAAAGAAAGCCTTATAAATTTTGGGATCAGCTTGATTGGTTTTGGAGTGCCGTTTCTATATCTTCGCTAACTATTTCTCTTGGTTTAGTCGGAGACATTTCATCTCGTTTCCTCACAGGTGGGCCAGATACACTAGGCGCACTGGCAGTTAGTACCCAAAGCATTTTGACCTTACTAACTGCTGGCGGCGCACTTACTCTAGCAGGACAAGAAGCTTACAAAAGTATTCTTAAAAGTAGGAAAATCCCAGAGCGATTTTGGCATGAAATTAGTGCAGGTTTTTCATTATTATTAGTAATTGGTTTAGTAGGTTTGCGGATATCTTTACCACAAATTGCTATCCAATATAATAAATGGGGCTTCAACAATTACAAAGAAGGTGACTGGGGAAGCGCGGAAGAGAATTATCAACGAGCAATCAAACTCAACCCTGATGATACCCTAGCCCATTTTCGGTTAGGTTTACTTTACGAAGAATTGCAAAAACTCGATCTTGCTCGTACCGAATATCAAATTGCAGCACAAGATAATATTCCCGATGCCATCAATAATCTATCTCGTCTTTACATCCTAAACAAAAACTATCCGGCTGCGACTCATTTGCTCCAAAAATCATTGGCTGATGAACAGAAGTTAAAACTTAGTGCAGAGACTAAACACGCTTTACTAAAAAATCTAGGTTGGGCAAGGCTAATGCAAAGCGATTATCCAAAGGCACAAGCAAAACTACTAGAAGCAATTGACTTACAACAATCCGCCAAAGTAACAAACAATATTGCCGCTCCTCACTGTCTATTAGCACAAGTTATGGAAGCCCAAAAGGATAAAAAAGGCGCTTTCAAAGAATGGGAAACTTGCATTCAATATGCCGATATTACATCTAGTACTGATGAAGATAGTTGGGTGATTACTGCTCAAAAACGCTTGACAGAACAGGAGAATCAGAAATGAGTAACTTGAATTTAACTTGCAAAATATTGGTCTTAGGGGCTGTAGTGTTGGGGATGGCAAAAACTGCGATTGCCCAAGATCAACCAGCAGTTGTCTACTCAGCCAGAATTGACTCCTCAACAGGCAGAATCTTCCTCAAGCGCCCTGATTGGTCAAATTTTCGTCCTGTTTCTGTGGGAACAGAATTAAATCAGGGAGATCAGATCAAGCCTGATAAGGGTGTCAGGGTGAGAGTAGTTTGTCCTAATCTCTCCAAACCATTTGTTCCTATAGGAGTGCCATCAGGTTTAAAAACAATCTGTCCTGTTTGGCAAGCAATCATCTCTAAAGCACCTCCACCTGCTGGGACTTTAGGCGGTACTAATCCGCTGATTCCCTATTTAATTACTCCTCGTCATACCCTACTGTTGAACAATACTCCTACTTTCCGTTGGAATGCTATACCTAAAGCTACGCAATATACGGTAACTTTGCAGAGTCCCACAGGAATACTGTGGCAAAAGCAGGTCAAAAACAATTCTCTAGTTTATCCTGGCTTACCTCGATTACAACCAGGAACAAACTATTCATTAGTTATTAAAGCCAATACTGGCAAAACATCTCAGGACGAAGGCACATCTAACCTAGATTTTAGTGTGCTACGTAAATCTGAGGCAACAGCTATCCAATCAGAAGTAACTAAAATAACTAAATTAGGTTTAAATGAACAAGTAACTGCTCTAATGTTGGCAAATTTTTACAGCCGCTACACTTTACCGCAAGATGCAATTCAAGCCTATGGTCTGACTACTGATACCTTCAAAAGCTATAACTTGAGTGCAGATGCGATCGCAACTTTAGAAACTTTAGTAAAAAAAGGTAAGCGATCAACAATCATTTATCGCTCCTTAGGAGATATTTACTGGCAAACTGGATTAGCCCAAAAAGCAGTGGACAATTATTTGGCAGCAATCAAACTTGCCAAAAGTGATGAAGATTTAGAAGAGAAGATATTAGCCCAATTCGCTTTAGGGGAAGTCTATGCTGCAACAGATGATAATAAGCAAGCTATAAGTTGGTATTCTCAAGCTAAGAATGGATACACTTTATTAGGTGATAGTAGACGTGCCAATTTTTTACAGCAGCAAATAGAAAGCCTACAACAACAATAGCCTCTCTTACTCAAACTTTTGGTGCGATCGCTCCATGAATCCGTCTTCCTTGTCCCCGCTGAAACAATCAGCTTACGTAATGCATGAGGCGATCGCTGGTGGCTTCTACGAGAAAACCACACCAAATGGTAAAAACTGTTTGATGACTCTTATAAAAATGCGATCGCTCTTAATTATTTTTCTAAAGGTTATAGATTGCGCCATTCTGAGCTAACCACTGCTTTCGCTCAAGATAATCTGGCACAATACGCTCCACCCTATGCCAAAATGCAGTGCTGTGATCCGGTTCAATTAGATGCACTAATTCATGAACTGCCAAATACTCAATCATCGTTCGTGGTAGCATTGCTACTCGCCAGTGAAAATATACATCCCCTTTGTGTCCGCAAGAACCCCAATGATTCCCTAACTCACGTACTTGTACTGAACGAGGCAAAGTAGTAACTCGTTTAATCAGTGTGGCAATTTGTTGTTCTACAATTGGCTGAAGGTGTTCCCGATACCATTTAATAAAGTGTTCTCGACCTTGAGCTTGTGCTGGGCGTTGTAGCTCAAAGCGGCTTTGATATAATCTCAGAGATGGCTGTTGTTGACCTCCATCTACTACTTTGAGGCGATAGCTACGTCCTAGATAATAAAAACCTTCACCTGATACGTATTCTTTAACGCTAGCTGGTGGATTTAATGACTCTTTTTTTAAGAGTTTACTGTAAATCCAGTAACGTTTCTCGCTGACAATTCTTTCTAATGTTTCTATTGGTACTTCTGGGGGAGAAGCTAAGACTAATTTACCATCACGTTCGACGGTAATACCTACGGTGCGGCGTTTGGAACTGTGGCGAATTTCAAAACTTAGGTCGCCAAAGGTGATGCTTGTCATGCCATTAAATTATCATGATTTCTCCTAGCTAGTTGGACTAATTTATCTGCAACTTCTTCGAGTTGGTTGTAACTCACTAAATCACGATCGTCCAAGTAGCCTGCTATCCACCTTCTTAAATCCTCTTGGACTATTTGGCTACCCCAATTTACCCGTCGTACTTCTTGGCGGATATGTTCGACAATTTCCACAGTTGCTTGAGCAAGTTCGGGGAGTTGTTTTTGGGAATATTCACCTAAGATGTTGAGAAATGGCATTTGAGTTTTAGGATCTAATCCAGTCTCATCTGTAGTACGACCAGTTTGGATTTGTTCTATATATTTCCGTAAAGCCTCAACTTTTGCTTCCCAGTTATCAGCTAAAGATTCCAAAATTTCTGTTAGTTTTTCACTTAAATTTTTGTAGTAAACTGGGTCTTCTTCATAATTTACGCTGATATGGTGACGGGCAGCGAATTCCATTTCTGCGGCTTGTGCTTTAATCGAGCGATGGCGCTGTACATGGGTTTTAAAATCCAGTGACATGATATCAATCGGTGGCACTTTTGGGTCAATACCTTGCGATTCAATATATTGGTCTATTAATGCCCTAACTTTCTCTTTGGCACTAACGATGTTAAGTTTTTCATCTCTATAGAGGTCAGCAACAGCTTTTTTAATAAAACCTAGTTTTTTAGCATCTCGAACAAAATTATAGGGCTGACGTGCTTCTGAACGCGGCAGTATTGTATCGAGAGTGTTGAGAAAGTCTTTGAAACAGTCGTTAAATTCAACTCTGAGGCGTTCATCTCTGAGCAAGTCTACACAAGCATCTACATTATCAATTGTGCAGCCATTTTTAGTAAAAATAGCAATAACTTGCTGATGTTTTTCGCACAATTTTGGTAATTCTTCACGAATATCAAACCAGGCAGATTCTGTATCAAGATTTTCATAAACCGAGAGTGCAGCAGCGATATCAACGCCGTAATAATCGACCACTAAACCTTCTGTTTTTTTATCATCATACACTCGGTTAACACGAGCGATCGCTTGCAGCAATTCGTATTCTTTTAACGACCTATCTAAATATAAAACTTGTTCTAACGGTGCATCAAAACCCGTTAGCAGCATATTTTTTACAATTAAAATCCCTAAACTATCTTGGTCTAAAGACTTTTTAAATTTCTCAATATTAATTTCTTGTTGACTTTTATCTGTCCACTTTTTCCAACTACCGTCATCTCCTTTATCACCAGAGATGATAACAGCAAATTCTAGTTTGCGTATGATTTCAAGATGTGGGAGTGCTTGAGCAAAAAAACGAGTTTCGGCATCAAGCGATTCTAAAGCCTCCGTATCGAGACTTTGCAGAAGGGGGGCGCGGTGTTCTAGCTGCTGTACTATTTCCCGTTGCGCTTCCACAAACGCCTCTTGGTAACGGACGGCGGCGAGACGGGTAGAGGCGACTACTTGCGCCTTAAAGCCTCCTGCTAAAATGCGCTCAAGATAATGACGCAGCATACTTTTAGCTTTGGCTTTAATTAATTCGCGTGCTTCGCCGACTTGGGTTTTAGTTGCGTACTTGGCTTTAATTTGCGCCTGTTCTTCTGGGGTTTTATCAGCAAAGATAATTTCAAAAAGTTTGTCGAGGTCATCACCTTGGGTTACAGTACCTCTAGCTTCTAATCCTTCGTAGACAATGGGCAAAGTGACTTTATCTTCTTGGGATTGGCGGATATTGTATTCGTCGATAAATGAACCAAAAATTTGCAGGGTGGTTTTTTTGGCAGCTTTGACAATGGGTGTACCAGTAAAGCCAATACGGACACAGTTAGGTAAGGCTTCTAATAAATTGGTGTGGAGGGTTTTGGCATGAGAACGGTGTGCTTCGTCAATTAGCACTAAGATATTTTCGGAAGGATTGAGGTTTTTCGGAATTGATTCAATTTCTGCTTCTTCCTCAGAATCTTCGCCGCCTTTAAATTTCTGAATCATCCCGAAGACTAAGCCAGCGCCTGGTTGTTGCAAGTATTGTTCTAGCTTTTTGACCTTTTTAGCTTTTTGTAATGGTTCCCCGGTGAGGACGGCGGTATCTGCAAGTTGTTTTTCTAAGTCTCGGCGGTCGGTGACAACAACAATTTTAAAGCGGCGTAATTCTGGGATAGTGCGAATTTTCCGAATTAGGTAAACCATTGTCAGGCTTTTACCTGAACCTTGGGTATGCCAGATAATGCCACCGCGTTGGTCATCTGTGCCATGTTGGGCGCGGGTTTGATTCTGTTGAAGTTGGTACAGTGCTTTATAAACTGCCCGATATTGCTGGTAACGGGGGACAATTTTGATGGTGCGTCCCCCACTGGTTTTAAATAGAGTGAAATTATGCAGGATGTCGATCAAATTAGCTGGTTTCAACATCCCAGCGATGAGGGTTTGGCGAAAATTCAATTCAGAAACGCCTAATTGTGCAGCAATTTCCGCTTGGGGGCTGGGAATGGTATCTTTCCAATCAACATAATGTTCATAATTTGCGCCGATGGTTCCGGCTGTTGCCCGTCCTCTAGAGGCTGCTATCATCAGCAGATTGTAGTGGAATAATTTTTCTGCGCCTTCTGGTTGACTGCTACCCCGTTGGTTGGAATATTTCAATAAGTCTTGAATTGCTTCAGTTATCGGGTTATCTAAATTGGGACTTTTACATTCAATCACTACTAGAGGAATGCCGTTAACAAGTAGTACCATGTCTGGAACGATAAATCCCCGATTACCTGTTGCCCAAGGCGGGTCTACTCGGTATTGATTGACGGCGAGAAAATCGTTGCGATCGCAATGTTCGGGATTAAATTCAATAAAATGAACAGTGTGCTGTTTGCCGTCTTGTCCTAAAACTGTAGTTCCTTTGAGTAGCAATTCTGTGGCGGCTTGATTGGCTTCCATTAATCTATTTGCACCCAGGCGTTCTAACTGACTTACTGCGGCTTGAACTTGAAGATCATCGAGCCAGGGATTACCGTCGTCATCCAGGTTGATGCGTTTCATAGCTGCTTTGAGGCGTTCTGTCAGTAGAACTTGCTTGAAGTTTTCCCGTTCGGTAACTTGAGGATCATTCCAGTTACCTTCCACATAATGCCAACCCATGCTGATGAGTTGATCAATGGTTGGTTTTTCTACATGGGTAAATTCTGGGCTTTCTGGCATTATTTTTATTTTTGTGCAATATTTCAGTATTTATACTTTTATATCAATACTAAAAAGTATCATTTTTAGCTAATAATTTACCCTTTATAACATCTGTTTGTTTTTTTTAATCTAAAATAAATGGTATAAGTGTACTAACAAAGTGCTTATAGGGAAGCTATAACTAAAAAACACACTGAGCATAGTTATTACTATATCTAATTACCATTATGAAAAATTCCAAACAATCCATTGTTGAAAAGTTTAAAAAGAAAGACCGAATTTGTAATATCTGTCAACTAGAGAAAGAATTATCGGAAGACCATGTGCCTCCTAAAGCTTGTCCTCCAGCTAAAAATATATTCATTTATAAGCTTTTATCTGAAATGACAGGAGACCGTTCATTTCGTCCTAGAATTTCTCAAAATGGAGTGACTTATAAAACGATATGCAGCGATTGCAATAATAAATTAGGTAATAGATACGATTGGGCTTTAGGTGAACTTAGCCAGAAAATTGAAGGCTTTGTCGAGAGTAGTTTGACTTTGCCAAATTATTTTGAGGTTGAATGCTATCCAAATGCAATTATGCACTCTGTTTTAGGTCATCTTCTCGCAGCAAAAACACAAACCGATGAAGTAGTCATAGACACGCTCATCAGACCTTGCATCTTGGATAATTCATTGCCAATTCCTAATGATGTTCATATTTTCTATTGGGTTTATCCTTATGAGAAAATTAGTATATTGAGAGATTTTGGAATGCCAGCTGTAAGAGGGAACTTTCAAGTACCTGGCTTTTTCAATATGATTAAATTTTATCCGATTGCCTTTTTAATTACTCATCAACTTTCCAGCTATGAAGGATTATTAAGTTTACACAAGTTTAATCAGCTTTGCCCTAGTGATAAGGCAAACGTGCAAATTGATTTGCATCCAATAAAGCCCTCTACATTTCCTGAAGACTGTACTGGAGTTGATAACTTTCTTATGTTAGGACGAACTGCAAATGATTCTGTTTACGCAGTTTCCAAATCCAAGAAAATCAAAAAGTAATTCTTAAGCCGATATATTTTTATTACATCTCTGTGGAAATCAACCAGTTTTGCTCATACAAACGCTGCCAAGCTTTGCGAATATGTTCAGGCTTAAATAGCTTGCGCTTACGATCGCTCCACTCATGCACTAGGGCGATCGCCTGCTCACTATCTTGTGCTAGTTTGGGATAACGGCTCAAAAATAATTACCTGTACATCTGGTATTTGGGCAAAGGCTGATTCTATCAGTGGCTTAACATCAGCCCAATTCAAGCCACCATTACCGCATCCTAAAGCTGGCATTGCAATTGATGTAATATCTAATCGCTGTACTTGTTGCACCAAAGCCACCAGTCCACTTTTAATATCTTCTATCTTTGAATTATTTCTCCAATGGCGCTTTGTGGGGAAGTTGATAATATATCTGGGGTTTAATAAGCTACCTGTTGCTACGGTAAACATCCGCCCTGGCTGGACTTCATTAGCTTTACAGGCTTTCTCATAGTGGCGGAAGTTTTCAGGATAAGCTTGCTTGAATTGCAAGGCAATCCCTTTGCCCATGACACCAACACAATTAACAGTGTTAACTAGAGCTTCTACTTTTTCTTCTAATAGGTTGCCTTGCTTAAATTCAAACATGATTATGTTAACTAACTATGTCAACCTAGTTATCAATCCAATTTTCCAACAGAGGGCTGACTTTCACGAGTAACGGTCTCAAGTTTTTATGGTCAACTAATTTGTCATGCTGTAAACGACCAAGAATGATCCCTGGATATCTGCGATGAGTGTGAGCAAATTCTTCAATTGCTTGACGAGAGAAGTATTTTTTAACCCCGGAAACAAAAACCTTAAAGGCTTGAGGTTCTATCAACCAGTTAGCAGCTTCTTTATCAGCTTCTTTCTCTTTGTCATTGTCTTCTAAAGCATCTAAGTTATCTAAATAAATCCCTTGATGTCCTAAAACAATATGTGCTAATTCATGCATAAGAGTAAACCAAAATGAGTCAATCCGGTCATATCTCAATGTCAAGGCAATAATTGGTTTATCGTTCAAGTAATAAGCTGCACCATCGAGATAGGTTTTTTTTAGATGAGGCACGATTACAAAATGTACTCCTAAATCTGCTAGCAATTTAGGAATCCGCACAATAGTTTCTACTTGTTCAGCACAAGCAAGAATTTCAGGGATAGCAACTTCTAGTTGCTTGCGATCAAAATTAGCAACTGTTTGTTGTTTGGCACGATACTCAACTCGTTTTACCCAAGCTATCCGAGAGGTTTCTTCTGGTTCTCTATGCTCGGAACAACGAAAGTTAACTGCTAATTGGGGTATTTCATTTAAAGACGAGATTCCGAGATAATTACAGACTTGCTGTTCTAATTCATCAATCGAATCTGTTGCTTGAATCCACCTATTTTTGATGAGTTCGGAGATGGGGGCTATTGTATACAATCGACTTTTACGAGCTATGTCTTGCTCATTTTTTTCTTTTCCCGCTAGATGAAGACGATATTTTGCCTCAAGGTTTGTCCAGAACTCAGGAGAAGTCCCCAAAGCTTGGGAGAGTTCGATAGCTGTTTCTGGTGTAATTTGCTTACTTCCCCGGATAATTTCGTTGATGGCTTGAACTGGACGACTCATAATTTCTGCTAAATCTTTCTGTGTCCAGCCACGCGCTTCTAATTCTCTACTTAAAATTTTTCCTGGTGTTGGTACTCTCGCTGGTGTTAGCTTCTGGCTCATATTTCTGTCTCCCCTGCTGCTCTGGTTAGTGGTAATCTTCGATATCGATTATTGTGAGGTAATGTCCCTGTTCATCCTCATCCACTGTCACGATTAGACGCCACTGGTCATTTAAACGTAAAGAACGTTGTCCTTGTTTTCCTCGTTTACCTTTGAGTTTCTCAAATCTCAACCCTTTTAGAGCATATAATTCTCGCTCATCGACAGCAGCATCAATAATCGCCATGACTTCAAAAAAGTCATCAACCACACCTGGGTATTTATGAGCATCTTTTTCTTCTGTGTAAAGTGCTTCGAGTTTGTTTTTTTTGAAATAAAAACGCAAAGCTCCCCCCAATGTAAATGCAGCGGATTCTGCATTATATTAAAGCTAAATTCAGCTTTGGGGTGAATCACTGATATTTTAATTTTAAATCTTAATGTGATAAGAATTTTAAGCAGTTTGTAAAGATTGTCAGATTATCTTGAAACTTAATGCAAACCTAATACTGTCAAGGGTTTCAACATTTTCCTCTAACCACATACCTTGCTTGAACATCATCATCCACTATTTTAGTACAAATATACTATAAAAAGAAAACTAAGGGCAAGTTATCCATACCAATGCTGTAAGCATTAGTTCATATTGCTGTTGAATTTGCAAAAGCTTTTGACTGTTGGATTATTTGATTGTGTTAACTCGCACTTTTCCGGTTAATAAGTCTTGCATTAGTCCTTGTTTTTGGAGTTTGAGCTTATTAAGGTAGGTTTCTTCTGTGCGGATACGGGTGTCATAAGTATTTAAAATTTGAATTATGTATTTTTGCTCAGATTTTGGTGGTATATAAATTATTGTTTCACGCACAATTCCATAATTAATATCAACTTGCGCTTCAGCTAAACCAACTTTTTTACGATTCCAATCTTGTTGTACAGATACAGAACCAAGTGTGAGTGGTATAAAAGCAGGTAATAACGGGCTTGATTCTTTCAGACGTACTCGAAATACTGTATCTGGCATCATCAGATTAGCAGGTGTTGATGGAATATGAACTACTACACCTACTCGCTCACGCGGGCCTTTGCGAGTTATGAGAATATCATCAGTTTCGACAACAGATGAGTATCGTGGTTCAAGATTTGAAGGTAATTTTTTGCTTTCTGAAGGATTATAACCACTCCATACAACAGCAGTTGTTTTGAGTACTCCCCATTCACCATTAGCTACTGGCTCTGCTTCACAGATAGGACTCCAACCACTATCAAGATGTGCAATGTATTCACCAAATTCTTTTACAGTCCACTTTTGCGGAATTCGTCCTAGCGCCAAATCTTTAAATTGTTCAGGATGCGCCTGTGGATCTCTCAATTTGCCATTCTCATCTAACCCGCGTGTGAGCAAGTCTTGCAGTAGTCCGGCTTTGGTTTGTTTGAGTTTTATAATAAGGGAAGATGTGCAAGCGATCGCTTCATCTAACGTCTGAAGGATGGCTACAATTTTTTCCTGTTCCTCTCGTGGTGGAAACGTCAGTAAAAGATTCTCAATACGAAAAAGAGCTAATTTTGGAACACCTCCACCTGTGCCTTTTTCTGCTTCAATTTGTTTTTGTACTACAGAATTGTTCATTTGATAAGCAACAAATTCTGGCAAAGAATCATCATGAAGTACGATTCGTGCTGCATTTTCAGTAAGTATTGTGCGTTGTTCTTGATATTTAGTTCCAAATACACCGACATAGCCTAACGAGCCAGCAATAGAAATAAAAAGATTACCTTTATGAATTTCGTATCGCTCTATGGCTTTAAAAGTAGATGGCTTCAAAAACTCCAACGCTTCAAAATCAATATCTCTTTCAAAAAAGTCAACAACACGCAAATATCTAAATTTTGTCGGGTTATCAGAATATGAGTGACCTAACGGTAAACGTTTGCCTCCAAAAACTGAAGCACGGGAAACTAATTTATCTACCTGCCAATCCTTCGGAATCCTCCCCAGAGGCGAATCTTTAAACTCCTCATTTTTTACCAAAACCTCACGCATACCCCAACCCCTGCAAAAACTCATTCAACTTCTTCGCTGCTGCATCTCGTTCCGCCTCAATATCCTGCAACGTCTCCCGATACTTATCCCACCAATTTTCTACCGCCGCAATCACCTGTTGACGGTGCGCGGTAACATATCGCTCCAATTCAGCAATTAACCCATCTTTGAAAATCGCTAACACCAAATCCTGACAATCTTCATCAGTCAACGTAGCCCGCGCAGCTTCCAAACGCTTCACCAATTCATTCTTTAACGTCTTTAATTTTGCTTTTTCTTCCTTCAACTGCTGAACAATTTTCTTATAGGGTTCTAGTTGGGCTTCTATTTCGGCAATTTTCGCTTCATTCTCTTCAATAAAAATCTCAAGTTCAGCAATTTTATCCTTATTAAATAAAGATGCCTTCTTTAAAATCTTGAGTTCTTTCTTCGGCTCTTTAATCGAATTTTTTATATACTTAAGGTGTGTCTCTAAATCCTTGACAATATTAACTGTTTCTGATTCTTCACCTTCTTCTTCAGCATCCGCCTCAGCTTCCTCTCCCTGCTCAAAAGCTGACTTTTGCTGTTCTAATTCTGCAATTTTCGCCTCAGCCTCAGCAATATCTTGTAAATAATCCGGCATCAACCGCCCAACCAATTTATGATTTAGAGGGTTAAATTTTGCCTGTTTTTTCTTCTCATCATCATCTTGCTCTAAAGCATCTTTAATCGTATCTACCCAACTATCAACTAAACCACCAAAATCTGACTCTGATAAAGTTCTGAGTTCATACCTCTGTTCATTCCACCAACTAGCAACCACACCCGCCACTTTAAAGCGGTCAAGTAATCCCACAGGTTGCAAACTATCCACAAAAGAACTAAAAAACTCAGCGCGGAGTTCCATCACCTTTTTGGTTTTCGGCAACTCACCCAAACTAGTCGAGTGTACTTGCCACCAAGCAGCAAACACACTATAAAGTTTGCCTTCTTGCTGCTGCACACCAGCATCAGATTCTATAAAACTTTTAATCTGCCCTCTTTCGCTAATTGCAGAAATAAAATCCAAATAATCCACTAATTCCTCTCCGCTACAATCCTACTGGGGTCAAACCCATGTGCTGCCAATAATTCGCGCTTCGCTTCGACCTCAGCCTTGGGAATTCCCCCAAATAAATGCGCTTTTACATCTTGTGGTTCTGGTGGTGGTGCATTATCAGCATAGCGGCGGATATTACAGCTGTAACCTTCTTCTGCCAATTTTTCCTTAGTTACTACTGCCGAATATCCTGGTAAAGACACAAAATTTTCAAATACCCAGGAAATCTTTTCGATATGCTCAGGACGCAAATAATTTTGAGCGCGACCTGCATAATATTCAGCATCAGCATTAATAAACAAAACTTTTCCCTGGCGTTCAACTGGTTTCGCCCCTTGTGGACACATCACCAAAATACAGGCGGGGATACCTGTGCCATAAAACAAATTGGGTGGTAAGCCAATCACTGCCTCTAATTGATCGTTTTTAATAAAACTCTCCCGAATTTTCTTTTCTTCTCCGCCCCGAAACAGCACCCCATGCGGCATTACCGTCGCCATCATCCCATCAGTTTTGAGAACAGCTAACATGTGCTGGGCAAACATCAAATCTGCTTTTTTACCCGTCTCAGGACAATAACCATGCGTAAAGCGTCCAGAAAATTGCATTCCCTCGCGGCTATAGTTTTGAGAAAAAGGCGGATTACTGATTACTCTGTCAAAGCGGATTAGTTCACCGTCAGCAATATGCAAGGGATTAAACAGAGTATCATCATTATGTATATCTGCATCTCTAATGCCGTGCAGCAGCATATTAATTTTGCAAATTGCCCATACGCCGCCGTTATTATCCTGGCCGTATAGTGCTAAATTTCTGGCATCACGACCGCATTCTTCTACATATTGCTTGGACTGAATTAACATTCCACCAGAACCACAACAGGGATCGTAAACTGACATCCCAGGTTGAGGTTTTAACAGACGCACCATCAGCTGCACTACTTCACGCGGCGTATAAAACTCGCCCCCTTTTTTCCCGGCTGAATCTGCAAACTCTTTAATCAGGTACTCGTAAGCCGCACCCAGCAAATCAGGAAATACAAAATCCTCATTTCGCAAACGATATTTATTGAAGTGTTTAATCAGTTCGCGCAACTTGACATCAGGAATCCGATTTTTACCGGCTTGACGATTAAAATCAATATGTTTTAATACACCTGTCAGCGCTTCGTTACTTTCCTCAAATGCCGTCAAAGCATCATTTAGCCCTTGTCCGACGTTTTTATGTAGCTCATCACGAATATATGCCCACCGCGCTTTTTCTGGTACAAAAAAAGTTTCTTTGTAAGTGGTAGGGTTTTCTGCCCTCATGTTTGCTTCTTCTTGTGTGCGTCCCCTTTGCAAATTCTGCTGCAAAATCTGCTCATACTGCGGCTCAAATACATCCGAGGCGCGTTTTAAAAAAAGCATCCCGAAGATGTATTCTTTGAAGTCCGAAGCATCCATTTTTCCCCGCAGAATATCCGCAGCAGAAAAAAGATGACGTTCTAGTTGCGGCAGCGTGAGTTTGCCCATAGTAGATGCTGAGATTGCGAGACTAATGCTTTGCCAGTATATCTCTTGTTGAGAGACACTCCAACACACTTCCAAACTGCTTAAACCTAATCTTTCAACTTGCTAGCTATACGCTCGTGTATGGTATCTAACCATACTGGAATTACAGGCTGGCCTGCTTTTATTTGCGCGATCGCTTGTTCTAATTCAAACTCTACAAGTTCGAGCGATCGCTTGTGATTGTCTCGTTGGAGCATCCACCGCGTACCTTTACCAGATTCAAATAATTCTGGTTCCTTGTCTTTCAATGTTTTAAGCGTAGTATTAGCAACATCAAAATTTAGCCCCATAGACAAAAAATATAACATTGCTGCCAGTTCGATCAAATTCGGCTTTGAGTAATAAATACTACGCCCTATTCCAGTCTCACCGATAACAGGCATAACTACACCCTTTTCTCGCCAGTATTGGAGCTGGCGCAGAGTGCAGCCTGTGATTTCAGCAGCTTGTTTACTCGTAAAAAAAGTTTCCTGCATGAAATCATTTTATGCACAGCATTTTACTAAACATATATGGTATTATTGAACATAATATGTTTTTAAATTTAAAATCGATGAGTCAAAACACGATTCAGTGTCGTCTTGTCGCTAGTGTTGTTACTCGCCAACAGCTATGGAAGCTCATGGCAGATCAAAACACTCCACTGACTAATGAATTACTGCTTCAAGTAGCTCAAGATCCTGATTTTGAAACCTGGCGACAAAAGGGAAAAATACCTACTGGGATAGTCAAGCAACTGTGTGCAGTACTCAAAACCGACTCTCGCTTTATTGGTCAACCAGGACGGTTTTACACGAGTGCGATCGCTAGAGTTAACTACATCTACAAATCTTGGTTAGCACTGATGAAAAGGTTGCAGTACCAACTGGACGGTAAAAATCGCTGGTTGGAAATGCTCAAAAGTGATACTGAATTAGTAGAAGCCAGTGGTGTTAACTTAGAAAGCCTTCGTATCAAAGCTGCTGAAATTCTGGCTCAAGTTACACCCCAGTCAGATACGGTTGAACCACAACCAGCCAAAGGAAAGAAACGACAAAAAACTAAAAAATCAAAAGATTCGGATAGCGATCGCACTGTCTCCAAGAGCCTATTTGAGGCTTACAGCAACACAGAAGATAACCTAACTCGTTGTGCTATCAGCTATTTGCTTAAAAATAGATGCAAAGTGAGTGAGAAAGAAGAAGACTTAAAAAAGTTTGCCCAGCGTCGGCGCAAAGTAGAAATTCAAATTGAACGTCTTACGGAACAGCTAGCTGCTCGAATTCCTAAAGGAAGAGATTTAACCGATACGAAATGGCTAGAAACTCTCATTATTGCCACTCAAAAAGTTCCTAGCAATGAAGCTGAGGCGAAATCATGGCAAGACAATTTATTAAAAAAACCTAGTAGAGTACCTTTTCCAGTTGCTTTTGAGACCAATGAAGATATGACTTGGTTCAAAAACAAAGATGGGCGTATCTGTGTAAAATTCAATGGTTTTAGTGAACATACTTTCCAAATATATTGTGACTCTCGTCAACTCCATTGGTTTCAACGTTTCTATGAAGACCAGCAAATCAAACGAATCGGTAAAAAACAGCACTCCAGTAGCCTATTCACTCTCCGAAGTGGACTTATTGCTTGGCAGGAAGAGGAAGGCAAAGGCGATCCTTGGAATGTTAACCATTTAATTCTCTACTGTTCTGTAGATACTCGTCTGTGGACAGATGAAGGAACAAACCTAGTCAGAGAAGAAAAGGCAGAAGAAATTGCCAAAATTCTCACCAAAATTAAAGCCAAGGACGACCTCAATGACAAACAGCTAGCTTATATAAAAAGGAAAAACTCCACATTAGCCAGAATTAATAACCCTTTTCCTCGTCCCAATAAGCCCTTATATAAAGGTCTATCTCATATTCTTGTTGGTGTTAGCTTTGGTCTAGAAAAGCCTACAACAGTAGCAGTAGTTGATGGCTCTACAGGTAAAGTGCTTATCCACCGGAGTATTAAACAAATACTTGGTGATAATTACAGACTGCTTAATAGACAGCGACAACAAAAGCACTCCTTATCTCATCAACGCCAAATAGCTCAAACGCTTGCTGCACCAAATCAATTGGGAGAATCAGAGTTAGGGCAGTATGTAGACAGATTGATAGCTAAAGAAATTCTAGCGATCGCACAAACATATAAAGCTGGTAGTATTGTCCTCCCTAAGTTGGGCGATATGCGAGAACAAGTTCAAAGTGAGGTTCAAGCCAAAGCTGAACAAAAATCAGACTTAATAGAAGTTCAAAAAAAGTTTGCCAAACAGTATCGAGTTAGTGTTCATCAGTGGAGTTATGGCAGATTGATTACAAGCATTCAAAATCAAGCAAAAAAAGCTGGAATTGTTGTAGAGGAGGCAAAACAGTCAGTTAAAGGAAGCCCGCAGGAGAAAGCGAAAGAATTAGCGATCGCAGCTTACCATTCCCGCAAAATAAACTGATTGACAAAACACCGAACCTTGACAATAAAATAAGGAAATTCAACAGCGCCGCAGTTCATGCTTGTTACAAGCCTCTGTGCTGTGTAAATTTGGGTTAGTTTGACTGCTGTTAAACAGTCTTGCTTTCTGACCCTGGTAGCTGCCCACCTTGATGCTGCTATCCCTTGTGGATAGGAATTAGGTGCGCCCCCAGTAATAGAGGTGCGGGTTTACCGCAGTGGTGGCTACTGAATCACCTCCGACCAAGGAGGAACCCACCTTAATTATTTTTTGGCATGGCAAAGCGGGGGCGATTTCCCTGGGACTCCTGCCAAAACTTTAAATCGCTTGTTTAATAAGGTTTATAGCCTTTAATGTGTCAGTTGATTTACTTTTTTAAGTATTAACTGACGGGTGATTTTGGGAGACGTGACAAAAATGCCTTCATAACTATTGGTAAATCAAGGGTTTGAAGCGCAGAGTTTCAACACCCCTCCCAGCTAGAGGCGGGTTGAAAGTTGGATGAAGGGACGGTCGTCACCATGAAATTTAAGTTTCAACACCCCTCCCAGCTAGAGGCGGGTTGAAAGCTGGATTTTACGAACCAATCCTACGAACCTGCTAGAGGTTTCAACACCCCTCCCAGCTAGAGGCCGGTTGAAAGCAAAATATTCTTATGAATACAATCGACCTACCAAGTTTCAACACCCCTCCCAGCTAGAGGCGGGTTGAAAGACTTGATGCGAATTCAAGCACAGTCATCTGCTGAGTTTCAACACCCCTCCCAGCTAGAGGCGGGTTGAAAGACGCCAACAGTTTGCAAATCCTCAATATATTGAAAAGTTTCAACACCCCTCCCAGCTAGAGGCGGGTTGAAAGTTTGGAATTCAAGCGCTGTTAGCCTTGGTACCGCGGTTTCAACACCCCTTCTAGCTTGAGACGGGTTGAAAAAAGTCATTCACAATCGGATTGGGAAGTGAAGATCGATTTCAACACCTCTTCGGATAGAGACGACGGGTTAAAAGATTAAAAGATTTATATCTTATTTTTCAGATTAGCTACAAAAGTTTTGTTAAAAAGGGTGGGTTGAAAGGACTCTTAATCTATTGGTCGTAAATGTTTTGGACAAAAAATATTTTCTAACAAGGTGAGATTAAAGCACAGGACGTTATGGATCCTTCCTGCAATCGCCAACTGTGGGTATCTTGCAAAAGCATTCTAGGCGGTTTCTTTTAAAGTATCGCAATCACCTAAAAGTGAGATATAGGTGGAATAATATTATAGGAAAGTTACATTCTAGTTCTCTAAAGTTGCCATTAATTTCTCAAAGAGGATATTAATCTGTTAACAATGACATTAATTAGTTAACAGTGACATTAATCTGTTAACAGTGACAAATAATTAGTGAATGTACATCAAAGGCTGAAGAGAGTGGGTGACGAGGGAATCGAACCCGCAACCAATAGATTAAGAGTCTACTGCTCTACCGTTGAGCTAGTCACCCACACGAATAACAACTATAGCACAACTTTGAGAATTTAGCTAGTACCGCACCCAAAAAACGAATTAAAAGGGGAATTTGACGGTGAAGGTGGTTTGGCCTGCTGCACTTTCTACATAAATTGAGCCGCCTAAATGTCTGACCATTTTCTGCACTAATGCCAATTCCAGCCCCGTGCCGCTATGTTTCCAAGGATCGTGTTTGGAAAGGTGATAGAAAGGTTCAAAAATACGCGAGAGTTCATTGCTGGTAAGCTCTATTCCCGAATTGGTAATATTAAGCTCGACTGCATCCCCGATCAACTGAGCAGAGACTGCGATCGCTTCCCCGGCTGGGGTGTATTTGCAGGCATGGTTAAGCAGTTCGGTGACAATCCGCTCCAAATCAGTGATATCTGTCTCCAAAGGCGGCAGCGCCCGATCTACAGTCAGGTTTAACTGCTGTCGCTGGCAGTTGGTGAGGTCTCGAAAAGACTCGATAATCGGGTGAAGCCAGCTTTGAAAATCAATGGCAATCAAGGTTGGGGGATCGGGTTCCGCTTCGAGATATGTGAGTGTGAGTAGGTCATTAATTAACTTGCTTTCTCGCCCACACTCGTTATGCAGAATCTGCAAGAGTTGCGGCACTATTTCTATCTCTGATATTTCTGCTGGTGTGAGGACACTTTCGAGAGTTTGGACTGCAAGGCTGATGCTGGTTATTGGTGTCCGCAGTTCTTGGGATAGGGTTCTGAGAAATTGGTTTTTGAGCCGATCGCTTTTTTCTAGTTCGTTTACCTGTGCTTGGTTTTGTTTGTAAAGCTGGGCTTGACGAATGGCGATCGCACATTCATTTGCTACCTGCTGCATTAGCTCAATTTCAAATTCGTCAAAAGCCTCTTGTGATGGTCTTGTCAACCAAACATTTCCCAAAATCCCTTGAGGATCGAAAATTGGACAAGCCATCTGGGACATAACTAGCAACTTTGGTTCCCATCCCGGTACAATTTCCAAAAATTGCAATGGTTGTTTTTGCAACAGCGGCTGATAAAGTTCAAGATGGTCTGCAATCTGTTTGGTTAATCCTTGACACTGGGGCAAATCAATACTGTATTCGTAAGCAATAGTAACTAGAGTTTGACAGGTACTGTAGAGTTCAATTTGGCAACGCTCAAGGTTTAGTAACTTTGCTAATTCCTGAGTAAGTGTCTGCAATACCTGAGTTTGATCCAGACTGTCGCGGATTTGTTCTGTCATGCGTCGCACCAAGGCTTCAAAGTTCCGCACCTGCTGCAACTGATTGATGTGCTTCTGCTTCTGTAACTCCATCTTGGCTTTGAGATCCTGGAGTTGCTGATGCAGTTCTGCCTGTTGGACTGCAATGCCGATTTGAGTTGCCAACTGCTTGAGCAAGTCAGTTTCCGTTTCCTGCCATTGACGCGATTCACGGCAATGCTGGGCAATCAATAGCCCCCACATATCTTGCTCTTGGAAAATCGGCACGACGAGATTGGCTCTTATCTGCAAAGATGTCAGGAAATCTATATGGCAAGGATGCAATCCGGCTGCATAAATATCTTCGACAACTTGAATGCAACCTTGTCCGTAGTGTTCTGGATGTTTGCCACTGAAGCAGGGATCGGTGATGTTTTTGCCCAATAGGGGATCGCTAGCAGCTACTGTTGATTCGGCAATGATTACTCCACTACCATCAGCCTCGAAACGATAAATCAACACGCGATCGCAATTCAAAAACTGCCGCAGTTCAATTGTAGTCTGATGCAGAATTGTCTCTAATTCTACAGATTGGTGAATCCGTCCAGCGATCGCTTCTAGCAGTTGCTCTCGTTCAACCTGGAGTCCAACTACTTGCTCTGCTTGCTTCACAGAGGTAATATTGCTACTAGTACCAATCAATCGATAAACCTTGGAGTTAGCATCCTTTAGTGGGGTGAGAGTCGTACTCCACCAAGTAGGAACTCCTTGGAATTGCAAACATTGTTCGTAAGAAATAGTTGTGCCAAATTGCACGCAGTCCACGTAATGTTGACGCACCTTTGCAGCATCAATAGCAGAGAGAATGTCCTCTGGTTTTTTGCCCCGGAGATCGTCTGAGCGAATCCCTATCCACCGTTCATGAGTGGGATTAAGAGCCACATATTGAAAATCTCCATCCTCCAAAACATCAACTACAAATATTGATGCCTGTACAGAATCATACATGCTGAGTAGAAACTGTTCGCTACTACTTTTTTCATCTACTTCTGTGCCGAAAAGAATTTGAGGTGGCGATAATTTTGTCAACTCCATAGTTGATTCCACTGGATTTATATTCATGCGAGAGTCCCACTCTTGTATTACTGACTCTTCTAGGCGCTCTCTTGTCGTTAAGCTTGTAGTAGATGCACTTTAGCGCCTATAGCAAAGTATTGTCAGCTGTTGCTCATCGAAATTTTGATCTTTCTCTACTTCTTGTCAGAAATCTAGGAAAGCTAATAGGAGTCAGCTTAACAAAATCCTGCTTTTTGAAGGTGAAAATACATTTGCAGGTTAGGGCAAACTTAGTGAAATTTTTTAACGGTTTTTCAAGATTGTTGCATATATCTAAGTGCAAACTTAAGTATAGAGCAATTAATTTTATAATTCTTAATAAAAATGCGATCGCTCGCGTCTGTGGCAACTTATAATAATCGCAATTTGTGAGCATTGATTCCCGTGAGGATACCAACTAGCAGCCAAGTGATGCCTAATCCGATGACTTCACCTAAAAATAACTGGGTTAAGTAGCGCCAGATCGTCCCGACAGCAGAACCCACGGGGACAGCAACCGCCCAACTTGCCGCAGAGACGAATATCCATCGCCATGCTACAGCCTGGGGAATTGCTAACCATTGTGCTAATCCAATCCCCAAGCCGCCAAATGCCCCATAAACCGCCCCTGACAAAATTCTCAGGGGAAGAATCTGAGTGCTAGGTACAATCCAACCCACAGCACCAATACCGATCGCAGTGATAATACTCCAACCCAACAGACTTGACAAAATCCACCTGATACAAAATATAGGTTGTTTGAGAAGACAACCTTGAGGAAGTGCGATCGCAAATCCGCCAATAGCCGCCTCTACCACCCCAATATCTGGCTTTTCGCCGACTTCAATAAAGAGTAAACTCAATAAAAATCCGCCAAAAGTAGCTAAAGTCCACAGCAATGTAAAGCCAAATCTAGTATTTTCAGGCGCGAATGGCATCAAGGTTTCTTTGTTTGTAATAGTCTGACAGTTTTTGCATTAAACATCTCAAAAAAACCTTTGCGTCGCTGTTGGGGTGATTCTGGTACGATGTAACCCCACAGACTCTCCCAGTAGAAAAAGGAGATACCATCAAAATTGCGATCGCGCACTACCTGAACCTGTTCTCTAACTTGTGCCATTTTCACCGGATTACCTACCGTTCCTGTTGATATCCCAATACCTACAGGAATTAGACTTTGAGCCAATTTTATCGATGGAAGTTCTAGTTGAGCGATAAAAGACTTTTTATCATTTCGATACACCTGCAAAATCAACTCATGAACTAAACCTTTTTTTATCCAATTTTCCCAATCTTGCAAATAGTATTTATAAGCAAAAGCTTGATAGTTGGGAGACAGAGATATTTTGATTTTGGGCTTAACTGCCTTCACAGCTTGATAGATTTCTGCCATGAAATCGGTAATTTTATCTGCCCGCCACCGCATCCATTCTGGGTTAAAAGGGTCAGTAGGGGGACTTTTGCCTTGATGTTCTTGCTGGTAGAGTTCTATAGTGAAGCGATCGTAGCCGAACTGTACAGGCATCCCAAAATGGTCATCAAGTTGAATACCATCCACATCATAATCCCTGACTACTTCTAAAATTAACCCTTGGATAAACTCTTGTACTTGTGGATGTAAGGGATTCAACCAAGCTTGTTTAGTGATTAAAAGATTGTCGATTTCTTCTGGTGGGGCATCTTGAATAGAGTTAATACCTTCTTGTCCAATTGTCAACCAGTCAGGATAACGCCTTGCTAATTGTGAATAATGCGGCGTCATGAACCCGTATTCAAACCAGGGAATGACTCTCAAATCTTTATTTTTAGCAAGTGTTACTATTTTTGCTAAAACATCCTGTCCACCGTGCATGAAGTTCAGCAAAGGTTGAGTTTCTGAACCTGTAGTTATTTTGGCTACAGTACTCTTATAAAAAGTATGTCCTCGGTTCCAAACTACAGGATAAATCGTATTAAAGTTGAGAGTCGATAATTGATTTATGGCACGGTTAATACCCCAAGGGACAAATAGTACACCACTAGCAACATTAGTAAGCCAAACGCCGCGAATTTCTGTAGTTAAAGGACTGGTTTTTTGGGAATAAACTGGCAGTGAAGAGGGTAAAAAACCTGTTAAAGCGACTACTAATCCCAAACACAGCAAGTAAGCAACACAACGGCGAGCAACCCGATTCATTTGTAAGCGTGACCTAGTGCGATCGGAATATATATAACTACAAAATAAAGTTGTAATCCTCCGGATGATGTAAAGAAATGATGATTCAGAATTCAGAAGTAAGGAGTCAGAATAGTTGAAATAATACGGAGCCAGTTTTGGTTATGAATATACTTAACGATACCCAAACCTAATAACTTATGACTCCAAACTCCTGAATTCTGACTCCTGAATTCTTTCTTCTTAAAATCTTTCCACACCTTCAAATTGCTTGAGTGCCGATGCATTTGCTGCTTCACCACAAGTCCGTGGTGTGGGGAATATCTTTTCAGGATTTGCTAACCCTTTAGGATTAAAAACTTGCCGTACCCATTGCATAGTTTCTAAATCAACTTGGCTAAACATCTGTGGCATATAGCACCTTTTCTCTGCTCCAATGCCATGTTCACCAGAAATACTACCACCGACTTGAACACAAAGTTTAAGAATTTTTCCACCCATTTCTTCTACTTGCTCTAATGCACCAGACACAGAATTATCATAAAGAATTAGCGGATGAAGATTGCCATCGCCAGCATGAAATACATTAGCAACCCGATAACCGTATTGTTTACTTAATGCCTCAATCTCATGTAAAACATAAGGCAACTGAGTCCGGGGAATTACCCCATCTTGCACATAATAATCTGGGCTTAAATGTCCAGCAGCAGCAAAAGCAGCTTTGCGTCCTTTCCATAATTTCAATCGGGTTTCTGGGTCAGTAGCAGAAGTGACATTACGCGCACCATTCTTTTTACAAATTTCGGTAACTCGCTGCTTATTTCCTGCAACTTCCACTTCTAAACCGTCAATTTCTATTAGTAAAATAGCAGTAGCATCGCGGGGATAACAATTAGTTGCGACAACATCTTCAACTGCATTGATACTGAAGTTATCCATCATTTCCATACCACCAGGAATAATCCCGGCGCTAATGATGTCAGAAACAGTTGCCCCGGCAGCTTCAATACTGGTAAAATCTGCCAAAAGCACACAAATTGATTCTGCACTTTTAAGAATTCGCAAAGTAATTTCTGTAGCAATCCCTAAAGTACCTTCAGAACCAACAAAAACACCTGTTAAATCATAACCAGGCATTTCTGGGATTTGTCCGCCTAAATCGATAATATCCCCTTCTGGCGTGACAATTTTTAATCCTAAAACGTGGTTAGTAGTCACGCCGTATTTAAGACAATGTACGCCACCAGAATTTTCGGCAATGTTGCCCCCAATAGAGCAGATAATTTGACTAGAAGGGTCAGGAGCGTAGTAAAATCCAGCACCACTAACAGCTTGTGTTACCCAACTATTAATCACCCCTGGTTGTACAACTGTCCGTTGATTTTCTAAATCAATGCTGAGGATTTGCCGCATTAACGAAGTGACAATTAAAACAGAATCTTCCACTGGTAAAGCGCCGCCAGATAGACCAGTGCCAGAACCGCGTGCGATGAAGGGTATAGAATATTGGTTGCATATCTTCACCACCTGGGCAACTTGTTCTGTAGTTCTGGGTAATACCACCACAGCCGGACGTTGGCGATAACCAGTTAAACCATCGCATTCATAGGTAATGAGTTCTTCGCGACGTTGCACCACACCATTTTTGCCAAGGGCAGCCTCGAATGCTTTGAGAATGGGTTTCCAGTTGCGTTGTTTTTTATCTTGGGTAAGCATAGTATTTTAAAGTTCAAGGTAGATGTTGGAGGCTGGTTAGTATAGCTGTAATTACTATTGTTGCAAGAATAGCAGTCAAAAGTGCGTAAGTGCGATCGCAGAATTTAAGTACGGAAGGTGCAATGTCTCTTAAGGAGTACGTTGAATGATGGTAGAATTCAGATATTCTGTTAATTGTGGGGCTAGATTAACATAGAGTAAGACATTTAACAGGAGAGTGTGAAATGACTTACCAAGTTTTAGATTCCACCTCAAAATTAATTGCAAAGCTGCAAACCCTAGCACCCGAACAGCAACAACAGGTGTTAGATTTTGTTGAATTTTTAGCACAAAAATATGCTCAACCCCAACAATCACCTCAGAAACGGATACTAGGTTTAAACCAAGGTAAGATTTGGATAAGTGATGATTTTAATGAACCTTTACCTGATGAATTTTGGTTAGGTGAAAGTGAGGGATGAAACTGTTATTAGACACTCATGTAATTATTTGGTCAGCAGGAAACCCAGAAAAACTATCCCAGAAAGTTAGAAATTTATTAATTGATACTAACAATTTTTGGGTAGTTAGCATGGCTAGTGTTTGGGAATTACAAATAAAATCTCAGCTTGGTAAGCTAAATTTAAGCTCGTCGCTTCCTAATTTCATCGAAACTCAACAGCGAGTTAATAATCTACAAATATTACCTATTGAATTGACTCATGTCTATACTTTAGAAGCTTTGCCAAGTCATCACCGCGATCCTTTTGACCGAATTTTAATCGCTCAGGCAATAGTTGAAAAGATGCCTTTGTTAAGTATAGATGCTGTCTTTGATATATACCCAGTTCAAAGGGTGTGGGAGTAAAAACACAGATTCGATAGGCTGAGATTGCGATCGCATTCATCTTCAGTAATAATTTCAATAGGTGAATGTAGAAGCATCATATAACTGGCATTTAGTTTGTTGAAGCTACGGACTAAGGTGAGGTAAGGGAACTGTGGCAATATTTAAGTAGAGCTTATAATACAACTAACTAAAGAATAGATTCCCCTGTATCGTTGATATAGTACTCCCGCCCACCAACTTTGACCCTTGCAACACCATTAGAAAAACTGCCAGCTTCATCAAACTTTGGCATGATAGCCCATTCCCCTCTCTTGTTGATATAACCCCACTTACCACCCATAACGCCAAAAAATAAACTTACCTGACCACCAAGATTAACTGCTGCTAATCCTTGATAAAAGTCACGAGCCATATCAAAATAGGGTGGGATAATAAACTGTCCTCGATGGTTAACATAACCATACTTATCGCCAATCAAGGTTGGCTTGAGTAATGATATAGGAATCCTATTTGATCCAAATCAGCAATTAGGAGAAAAAGTACTACGCATTTATGAACTTAGAGGAACACGCTACTTTGAAACTTCAGAAATTTGGTTAGAACAAGTTGGTTTAGGTGTAACTCTATGGGAAGGTGAATTTGAAGGCAGACAGGATCATTGGTTACGCTGGTGTTACCAAGATGAGAATGTTTTATCTACTGGAGATGAACGCGCCGAACAGGAACGACAACGCGCCCAAATCCTAGCAGATAGATTACGGGCTATGGGTGTAGATCCTGATACTCTCTAGAAGACTGGATGTAAAGACGCAAAGTTAAGTTTTTTACGTCTTTACATGAGCAAAAAATTATCACGAACTTGTGCAACTTATAAACTCATTTATACGCAGCCAAACCTTCTCTAATAAATCAGGCTCATCCGCATCAAACCATTCGATTTGTGGATATGCTCGAAACCAAGTGCGTTGTCGTTTGGCAAATTGTCGCGTATGCAAAATTGTTAATTCTTTTGCTTCATCTAAGGAAATATCCCTAGCCAAATATTGTTTAATTTCTTGATAGCCCAAAGTATTCAACAAAGACAAATCAGCGCCATATTTTTGACAAAGATACTCCACTTCAGCGACCAAACCATTTGCTATCATCTGTTCAGTACGCTGTTGAATACGAGCAGCCAACCTTTCAACATCGCAATCTAAGCCAATTTGCAAAATTGGATAGTTCGGTGGATTCTCCCCTTGCTGTTCCGAAATTGGATGCCCAGTCACGTAAAATACCTCTAATGCTCGTAAAGTCCGCACTGAATCGTTACCATGAATCTTTTGTGCGGCAATCGGGTCGACTTGTTGTAAAATTGCGTAGAGTTGTGATTGTCCCAGAGATTCAAGCTGCGATCGCAATTCCGTTTGTGGTGCAACTCTCGGAATTTTCATCCCTCGAACAATAGAACGGATGTATAAACCAGTGCCACCAACTAGAAAAAGTGGTGTAACACCAACAGAAGCAATTAAAGCTTGTGTTTGTTCCTGGTAGTCTGCTACTGTCATCATGTCTGTTGGATCGCAGATATCTATTAGATAGTGCGGCACAAATTTTTGTTCAGCCACAGTTGGTTTCGCCGTTCCCATATCAAATTCACGATAAACTTGACGAGAATCAGCACTAAGAATTGCAGAACCCAACCGCCCTGCCAAAGCCAAAGCCAAACCCGATTTCCCCGTTGCTGTCGCCCCACAAATCACAATTAATTTAGTCATTAGTCATTAGTCATTAGTCATTAGTCATTAGTTATGGGGCATTGGTAAAGAAAAGGCAGAAGGCAGAAGTTTTTGAATTTTGAATTGATTTCTCCCCCTGCTTCCCCTGCTCCCCTGCCCCTCTGCTCCTCTGCCCCCTCTTGCACGGTAGTGCAACCCCAGTATAAACTTCTCTTGAAAATGCCCTACAGACGCCAGCAAGGCTTTTGTGTTACAATTTTGGAGTGTTTTTACTTTTATTTGCCTTTAGGCGATTTTAACCCCACGCATCAGGAGAGTTTACATGACGAGCAGTTACAGTGCCGATCAGATTCAAGTTCTGGAAGGTCTGGAAGCCGTCCGCAAAAGACCAGGAATGTACATCGGTACCACTGGGCCGCGAGGACTCCACCATTTAGTTTACGAGGTGGTGGACAATTCAATCGATGAGGCTTTGGCGGGTCATTGCACTCATATAGAGGTGGATATCAACGCTGATGGTTCGGTGACTGTAACAGATGATGGTCGCGGTATTCCCGTCGATACTCACTCGCGCACCGGGAAATCGGCTTTGGAAACCGTAATGACGGTACTGCACGCCGGTGGTAAGTTTGGCGGCGGTGGTTACAAAGTTTCTGGAGGATTGCACGGGGTTGGTATTTCTGTTGTTAATGCCCTGTCTGAGGTTGTAGAAGTTACAGTTTGGCGAGATAGAAAGGTTCATCTCCAACGCTATGAACGCGGCATCCCTGTTAGTGAACTGCAAACCAAGGCTTACAAAGAAGCTAGAACTGGAACTTCTGTCACCTTCAAGCCAGATACCCAAATTTTTACAACTAGCATTGAGTTTGATTACATCACTTTATCAGGTCGCCTACGGGAATTGGCGTATCTGAATGCAGGTGTCAAAATTACCTTTACTGACCACCGTCTAGAACTACTAAAAAGCGATACACCGAAAGTAGAATCTTACAATTACAAGGGTGGCATTAAAGAATATATCGCGTACATGAACCGCGAGAAACAACCACTGCATGAAGAAATTATCTATGTGCAGGGCGAACGGAACAACGTACAAGTGGAAGTTTCATTACAGTGGTGTACTGATGCTTACACGGATAATGTTCTAGGTTTTGCCAACAATATTCGTACAGTGGATGGTGGTACGCACTTAGAAGGGTTGAAGGCGGTTCTAACTCGGACATTAAATGCGATCGCCCGCAAGCGCAATAAAATTAAAGAGAATGAACCTAACCTCAGTGGCGAACACGTCCGTGAAGGTTTGACTGCGGTAATTTCGGTTAAAGTCCCAGATCCAGAATTTGAAGGACAAACCAAGACTAAACTCGGTAACACCGAAGTGCGGGGAATTGTCGATTCTTTGGTGGGAGAAGTCCTCACCGAGTACCTAGAATTTCACCCGGCGATCGCAGACTCCATTTTAGATAAAGCTATCCAAGCTTTCAAGGCCGCAGAAGCAGCCCGTCATGCGCGGGAATTAGTTCGCCGCAAATCCGTACTAGAATCTTCGCCATTACCTGGTAAATTGGCAGATTGTAGTTCTCGTGACCCTAGCGAATCTGAGATATTCATTGTGGAAGGGGATTCAGCAGGTGGGAGTGCAAAACAAGGACGCGATCGCCGCACTCAAGCTATCTTGCCTCTACGTGGTAAAATTCTTAACATTGAAAAAACCGACGACGCTAAAATCTATAAAAATAACGAAGTTCAATCGTTAATTACAGCACTTGGTTTAGGTGTTAAAGGTGATGAATTCGATTCTACTCAACTGCGCTATCACCGTATAGTCATTATGACGGATGCTGACGTAGATGGAGCGCACATCCGTACTTTGTTGTTAACATTCTTCTATCGATATCAGCGAGCGCTCATCGAACAAGGCTTTATTTATATTGCTTGTCCCCCACTGTTTAAAGTAGAACGGGGACGTAATCATGAGTATTGCTATAGCGATCGCGAAAAAAATCAAGCGATCGCCAAATTTCCGGCTAACGCCAACTACACCATCCAACGCTTCAAAGGTTTGGGTGAAATGATGCCACAACAACTCTGGGATACCACCATGAACCCAGAAACTCGTAAAATGAAACAAGTCGAAATTGAGGATGCCGCCGAAGCCGATCGCATCTTTACAATTTTAATGGGCGATCGGGTCGCACCCAGACGAGAATTCATCGAAACCTATGGCTCTAAACTCAACTTCACCGATCTAGATATCTAATCTCAGCAGTCCTAAATCATTCGTAAAAAACAAGATCCCCGATTTCTTTGAGAAATCGGGGATCTTTAACTTTGAAATATTACTTGACATTCCTGCAACAGATTTTGCTAAAAAATTTATATCCAAAATTTCTGTAAAAACTACCTCTTTTGGATGATGACAAGCTATGTAATTTATAAACTTATTGTATTAACATTTTTGATACTACAAATTATGTCGTTAGAGTAAGTGACTATATCCACAAATTGATTAACTATTATTAATAATTCCTTATTTAACTGGATTCTACACAAAGCTATGAAAGCGAGCAAAGGCATAGTAGGAACATTGTTCAATATTATTGGCATCGGTAGCTTAGTTGCTCTGTCTGCCTGCGCTCAACCTGTTGCAGAAACTCCTACAGCAACTGTCCCTTCAACAACTGTCCCGCCCGTCACACCAACTCCTACTGCCACTATTGCCACCCAAAATTTAGCAGAATTGGCAAAGTCAGCAGCTAGTCAAGGACAGTTTAAAACTCTTATCCAAGCAGTGCAAGCTGCCGGATTAACTGAACAATTGGCTGCACCAGGCCCTTATACAGTATTTGCACCTACTGACGCTGCGTTCTCTGCTTTACCAAAAGCTACTCTAGACCAACTCTTACAACCGGCAAACAAACAACAATTAGTCAAGCTTCTGTCCTACCACGTCATACCTGGGGGAATTACCTCCCAGCAATTGACATCTGGAGAAGTTAAAACAGTTGAGGGTAGTCCTGTTAAAATCACAGTCGATCGTGCTAGCAACTCAATCACAGTCAACAACGCTAAGGTGAGTCAGCCAGATATCCCAGCTAGCAACGGCATTGTTCATGTAGTTGACCAGGTGCTTCTGCCACCTGATTTCTCTGCAAGTCTAAATACAACCCCAAAACCACGGTAGTTCAGCAAAGTTCATAGTCTTCAGTTGAAAGGCAATCAATGCTCGATTGTTAGCAAAACTACCAACTTTATTGGAAAGTTAGTCCAGATAATACTCTTTGCTCTGACTCGTTGATTAATTTGAACCACCAGCTAGGAACGCATTTGTTATGCTTTAAGAAAATAACTGAACATCATCTATCCAACAGCAATTAATAAGTATTTTGAGGATTTCTCATCATAAGATGACAGAAACTTACCGAAATAAAAGTATTGAAATTTACAATTGATTTACGCAAAAAAGCTTTGTAACTAAATCATCAGGTAATCTGCTGGGTTCTATGTGTTCGAGGTAATAGCTGTTGGAAATACACACCAGAAGGCTGAAAACTTGTTAATATCTTCATGTAGTGCCGTGGCGATCGCGATCGTATCGTATGTATCTAATGTACTTTTGCCTAAGATAAGACGATATTGGCAAGTTCACAGGACAAATTGTTTTTGAATTGATTAAAATATCCTTGTATACAATAAAAAAAGTTTGTCAAGTTTCATAGGGCTGAAATCGCCACAGTGCGCTAACGTGTGAATAAGACCGAATTAGTAAACCTAAATTGATCTCCGATCTGGTCGATTCTGCCACCGCCTCAACTCCTCAGTTAAGGTAGTTAGTACGCAGAAGGTTAACTGCTTTCAGGCAAGCACCACCACCGTTGTTGTATTTACCCAAGGACAAGACCCGTTTTAGTCTAAGGGATGCTTAATTTATGAAGGAAATGTAAAAATGGGTAGGTTAAGACGAATAGTCTGAGTTAACATAAAATGCACTCTTTCTCAGTAATTAATGTTGTGTAAAATACATGAAATTCGGCAGGAGCAAGCGTACTTATTTCCTAATGTAATAAGAGCGTCACTGCAATTCCGAAAAGTGGAGAAAAAATTTCCGGGTACAAATCCCGTTTTCAATGTCTTTTTGGTGAAAGTAGCTAAAAGTTACTTAATGAATTCATGATTAATACACAAAAAGAGTGCAATTTCTGTGAAACAGGCTACAATCGGAAGAGTCTTTATACGAAAATCTGCCAACAGTCTGAACTCATTTGTATAGAGTGGCAATTTTTTTGATAAAGGCAAGTATTTTTTTTGACCAGTTAGTTGAAAGCAATATGTGATAGCAACACATATAACATTTACTAAAGTGAGCAAGTCACCTTTAGTATTTGCTTAAACTAAAGTAAAAACCCTCCTACCGGAGGTGTAAAACTTCCGAAAATATCTCTGGCAAATCTGCCAAAAAACTTATTTTCGGTTGGCAATTGGCTCGTTTAAAAGAGCCGTAAACACATCTTGAGTAATTGATTCTGCAAGGAGCATGAGGAACGCGGCATGAACCAGGCTAACAACGTACTCGAAAGCATATATCAGCCTGACCTAGAAATAATGAATCAGCCTGAGCTCGAGTTAGAAGAACTCTTAATAGACGATGAAGAGGACTTGCTGATCATCGATGAAGGTGACGAGGAATTTTTAGAGCCTCAGTCTGATGAGGACGACGCAAAGTCTGGAAAAGCCGCTAAATCGCGTCGTCGGACACAAAGCAAGAAAAAGCACTATACCGAAGATTCAATTCGGCTTTACTTGCAAGAAATTGGTAGAATTCGTCTGTTGCGGGCAGACGAAGAAATTGAATTGGCGCGGAAAATAGCCGATTTGCTGGAATTAGAGAGAGTCCGCGAAAGACTCTGCGAGCAATTAGATCGCGATCCTCGAGATAGTGAATGGGCAGAAGCAGTACAACTGCCACTACCAGCCTTTCGTTATCGCCTCCATGTTGGTCGTCGGGCGAAAGACAAGATGGTGCAATCTAACCTCCGTCTTGTAGTTTCAATTGCTAAGAAATACATGAATCGTGGTTTGTCGTTCCAGGACTTAATTCAGGAAGGCAGTCTCGGTTTGATTCGTGCCGCTGAAAAGTTTGACCACGAAAAAGGTTATAAGTTTTCTACATACGCTACATGGTGGATTCGTCAAGCAATTACCCGCGCGATCGCAGATCAATCCCGCACAATTCGTCTTCCAGTTCACCTTTACGAAACCATTTCTCGGATTAAGAAAACTACCAAGTTACTATCTCAAGAGATGGGTCGCAAACCCACTGAAGAAGAAATCGCTACTCGCATGGAAATGACCATTGAGAAGTTGCGGTTCATTGCGAAATCTGCCCAGTTACCAATTTCATTAGAAACGCCTATTGGTAAAGAAGAAGATTCTCGATTGGGCGATTTTATTGAATCCGATGGTGAGACACCAGAAGACCAAGTTTCCAAAAATCTTCTGCGCGAAGACCTTGAAAAAGTCCTCGACAGTCTCAGTCCACGCGAACGTGATGTTCTCAGACTGCGTTACGGCTTGGATGATGGTCGGATGAAAACCCTTGAGGAAATCGGACAGATTTTCAACGTCACCCGCGAACGGATTCGTCAAATTGAGGCGAAAGCACTCCGCAAATTACGCCACCCAAATCGTAACAGCGTTCTTAAGGAATATATTCGGTAGTTAATAGTTATTAGTCATTAGTGAATAAACAAATGACTAATGACAAATGACAAAAAAATAAAAAACCTGGTAGTGAATTAGCACTCCAGGTTTTTTTATTTATAGGTCATCTTGGATATTAAAACTTATAGGATGCCCCAAAAATGTAGGAAGCCTTGACCAGAGAAAACCTCAACTAAAACGGCTGCTGAAAAGCCAATCATTGCCAAGCGACCGTTCCAAACTTCTGCTTGTGGGGTAAAGCCCCAGCGCCAAGCATTGCGATCTTCAATTACGGGAGTAGTGACTTTTGTTGTGCTTGCATTTGTCATGGTTAGGACTCCAAACTTAATTTTTAAGGTTTATTGCCTTATGTAAACTAATATAACAAATTTTTTTAGAAAAGCAACATTTTTTATACTTTTGTTTCTAGACCTTGACATAAATACAAATAGCTATTTATACAAATTAAAACATCAGTCTTCAGTGAGATTTACTGAGACAGAAGAAATGTTATCTAGATTTTTACTTCATAAACAATATAATCTTATTGAAATTAATTATCAAGTAATTGATTGATATTGCTTGACCGTAAATATATTTTGTATTTTAAAATAAAAAATTATTGATAATTAAACCCAGTAGTAGATAATTTCCATTTCTTTTGAAGTCGATACAAAACTAAGCTTCTCATAGATACGTTTACCATCCTCAGTAGTGTGAAGCCAGAGGCGTTTTGCCTAAGTTGCTCTCACAAAGTTAATAATTTCCTTTAACAATGCTGTTGCAATTCCTTGTCCTCGCCACATCGGAATTGTATAAACGTTCATAAGGTAGGCTTCTAAGCCTGAGAGATTGCCGTTGTAAGGGGGTCGTTGAAAAAATACCAAGCCGCTAGTGGCAACAATTTGACTATCCACTTCAGCTACCCAAGCTAAAAACTCACCTGACGGCATTTTTTCGCCAAGATATCTTCGAGTTGTTTCTGCTAGGTTTGTGGTGTCAGAATTACCTTTAATCTCGCCAGCCTCCCGCAGGAGTTAGAGATGCAGTTGGATTAGCGTTTCTAAATCCTGCAAGTTGGCTTGTCGCAAGTTGAACATTACCCTAATTTACGATCGCACTTCCGCCACAGTAATGATTTTTTCATCGCGGTTGAGTTGGAGGATGCTTTCACCTTTGACATCCCTACCTAAGAGCGGCACTGTTTCCACAGGTATTCGCACGACCCGCTCCTTATTCGTTACTAAAGCCACTTCGCCAGATGCGATCGCCATCACCATACCAGCTAAGTTGTCAGTTTTGCTAGCAAATTTCAGCGCTTGCGTACCTAAATCGCCGCGATTAGCTGCTCGTAACTGACTCGCAGCCATCCGCTTGGCATATCCTTCTTGAGTAACTAGCAGCAGTTGGTCATCTTTACCGACAGTGACACAGCCAACCATTTGCTGATTTTTCAACAATCGAAATGCTTGTAAACCCATTGCTGCGCGACCCATGACCGGTAATTGTTCATCATTGACTGCAAAGCGCAACATTCGTCCACCAGAACTAGCTAAAATCAGATGCGCCCCTGGAACGGTGAATTGGGTAAATGACAATTCATCATCATCTTTGAGCTTCAAAATTGTGATGCCGCGCCGAGTCAGGTTAGCAAATTCTTCCAGAGATAGACGCTTAATTCTTCCCTGTTTTGTTAAGAGAATCATCTGTCTAGTTTCGAGATTTTCCGGCAGCAAAAAGCGGCTGACCACAGCTTCTTGAGCGCCTTGAGCAGTATTACTGAGCATAGTAATCAAAGGTTTTCCCCGTGGAGAACGCCCAGTCGTTGGGGGAATTTCTCCTACATTCACCGGATAGACTTTGCCGCCACCAGTTAGTATTAGCAAGTCTTTCCCTGTGTCGGTCAACACAGTTTGGATAATAAAGTCATTATCGTGTAGACCATTTTCAGCTTTTGACTTTCTCCCAGATGGCTGAGTGCGGCGAACATAACCCCGTTGGGTAAATTCTAAAATCGCTTCTTCCACTGGTTCCGAAGATTTAAATTCCTCCTCCTCTGCCCCTCTGCTCCTCTGCCCCTCTGCCCCTCTGCCCTTTTGCTCCTCCGCCCTAGACTTCTGCTCCTCTCCAATTTTCGTCCGCCGGGGATCGTTGTACTTGCGCTTGAGCGATCGCAAATCTTTTTTCAGCGCCTTCAATAATTCCCGGCGATCGTTGAGTAATTGCTCCAATAAACTAATTTGTTCGCTGATTTGCTCGAATTCCTGCTGCAAATTTTGCTGTTCTAAACTAGTGAGGCGGCGCAACGGCATAGCGAGAATTGCATCCCCTTGTACCTCACTCAAATCCAGTTGGCTACAAAGATTAATTTTTGCCGTACTACCATCGGGAGCTTGGCGCAAAATTTGAATTACCTCATCCAAATTAGACAGCGCTTTCAGCAAACCTTCCACCAAATGCACGCGACTTTGGGCCTTACCCAACTCGTAATTGTAGCGACGGTTCAGCGTCTCTTCTCGGAATTTCAAAAATTCCTGCAACAGTTGACGCAAACTTAACTGGCGGGGTTGTCCATCTACGATTGCGAGAAGAATGGCCCCAAAAGTCATTTGTAAAGCAGTTTGGTGATATAAATGCTGAAGAACTTCTTGGGGATTGGTATCGCGTTTGAGTTCAATTACCACCCGCATCCCTTCGCGATCGCTCTCATCCCGAAGATCGGAAATTCCTTGCAAGCGTCCTTGATTTACTAAGTCCGCTACCTTCTCAATCCAGGCAGCCTTATTCACTTGATAAGGCAATTCTGTAATGATAATTGCTGTCCGTCGCTTGCTTCCCCTCGCGGCTGGAATCTCCTCCAGAGTTGCGACTCCCCGCACTAGAATTCCACCTTTACCTGTGGTATATGCTTCCCGAATTCCCGCTTCACCAACTATTTCCCCACCAGTGGGAAAATCTGGCCCTGGAATTAGCTCAAATAATTTTTCATCTGGCAAATCTGGGTTGTCGATTAAGGCAATTAACCCATCGACAACTTCCCCCAAGTTGTGCGGTGGAACGTTTGTCGCCATTCCCACGGCGATCCCAGAACAGCCATTGAGCAACAGAAAGGGCAACTGAGCAGGTAACACTGTTGGTTCTTGCTGGGAATTATCGAAGTTCCCGACAAATTCCACAGTTTCTTCACCAATTTCTGTCAGCATTCCCTCATGGCTGATGGGTGCAAGGCGCGTTTCTGTGTAGCGCATCGCCGCTGGCGGGTCATTATCGACGCTGCCAAAGTTACCATGTCCTGCCAGCAAGGGATAGCGGCTAGAAAAATCCTGCACCAGTCTGACTAAAGCATCGTAAACTGATTGGTCGCCGTGGGGATGGTATTTACCCAACACATCACCCACTACACGGGCACATTTTCGATAGGGTCTATCTGGTACTAAACCGAGTTCGTGCATTGCATACAAAATGCGCCGATGCACTGGTTTTAAGCCATCACGCACGTCTGGTAGCGCTCGCCCGACAATCACGCTCATGGCATATTCTAGATAAGACCGTTGCATCTCGGTGTGCAGGGCTGTTGGAATTACCTGTCCCGTTGAGAGAAGGTTTAACTGTTTTGCCATGAGTTTTTTCCCTGAAATTTAACTACACAAAAGCCGATGGAACTCAACACTGCGGCAACCACAGCATAACGGATGAAATGAGATTCATAACAAAATTTTGATAGTCACAGAAGAAAAAGCAGTAGTATCATCCTTGATGACGAAGATGCACATTGACTATTAAAAAGGATGCACACGAGTATAATCTACATAAACTTAGTAGCCATGATACTTACCATGATTGCAAATCTTTAATTTTGTATTCTGGAATTCTTGAATCTCCTCACCTCTATAACTAAAATTCTCATGAAAACTGTTTTAATTGTCGAAGACGATCTAATTAATGCTCGTGTTTTTTCCAAAATTTTGTCCAAGCGTGGTGGCTTGGGTGTAAAACACACTGAAAATGTCGAAGAAGTCATCAAAATTGCCCAATCAGGAGAAGCCGACCTGATTTTGATGGATGTTTCTCTCTCCAGAAGTGTTTACCAAGGCAAGTCTGTTGATGGAATTAAGATTACACAAATGTTAAAATCCGATCCAAAAACAGCAAACTTACCTGTGATTCTGGTGACAGCACATGCTATGGAAGGCGATCGCGAGAACTTTCTCAAGCAAAGCGGTGCTGATGGCTACATTTCTAAGCCAGTTGTTGACCATCAACAGTTTGTTGACCAAATCATCGCACTTCTACCCACAGACTAACACTGGGAATTAACGACTTAAATTTCAGGAATACTTGCCCGCCAATGTTTTTGGGCGATTAGTTCCTGTATTTATTTAGTATAGATGTACTACGAAAAGGTACTATTAGGCAAGTGGCAATAAGAGAGTTAGGAGTTAGGAGTTAGGGACTTCCAACAAAGAAATTATCCAATCTTGTGGGTTGGACATCTTGTCCGCCCTTGGCTTGGGGCTATCGTGTCGCCCACCCCACAAGAAGTAGTTGAGTATTTTTTTATTTGGAGTTTCCTTAGGAGTTAGGAGTTGAAATATTTAACTCCCAACTCCTAACTTTTAACTCTTAACTTTTAACTCCTAACTCCCCACTCCTATTGAGTAGGCTGTTTTCTAGGCGTAGGCGCTGAGGATGAGTTTGCTGGTTGCTGTATGGCTGCTTGAATACGGGGTAATTCTAAGAATTTTTTCGTATCAGACAGTAGACGATCGCCCCAGAGATTTTCTTTGAGGAAATTCAAATTAGCATAACGCGAATCGATACGGAGTGCAGCTTCTCCCAAGGTTAGTCCTTGTTGGCGATCGCCTTTAGTATACAGTGCCACGGCTAAGGCCAATAAAGGTTCTGCGGCTTGTTTGTCAAGGGTTACAGCAGATTGCCATCGCTTAATCGCTTCGGGGATATTACCCTGTTCGTAGTTGATTAAGCCAATGTTATTGAGCGCGGGCCAGAATTTTTTATCTTGGGAGACGGCTTTATCGTACTGGGCGATCGCATCTGGCAATTTACCCATCAGATAGTAAGCATTACCCAAATCAAATAACCCTTCTGGATCGTTGGGTTTTAACTTCAAACCATCTTGATAATTGACAACAGCAGCCTGGTAATTTTTCTGCTGAAAATTCGCTGAACCTAAAGCAAAGAGAATATCACCATTTTTGGGGTTGAGAGATTGCGCTTTTTTCAGACTAGCGATCGCCCCGTCAAACTCTTTCGTTTGCAGTTGCAATCCACCTAACAGCAACCACACTTTATCATTCCCCGGAGCCAGTTGACTAGCCAGCCGCGCTCGTGGCAAAGCTAAGTCAACCTGTTGAAACTGAGCTAGTTGAGCCGCCTCTTGTGCCAAGCTCAACCCCTGCTTTTCTAATTTTGTCGCATCTAGTTGCAGTGTATGGGGTATTAATGCCTGCGCGTTAGCGGCTTTTGGCATACTCCATAAACTACAGACCATTAAAAGAGAAATCAAACGAACATGTTTAGGCACACTACCGCCTTTAAGCCACTAATCAAAGAATCTTTCAGCTAGCTTAAACGATCTGCGCTCTTGACGGTAGCAAAATCTTACCAATCTTGGGGAAAGGGATGTGAGGAGTAGGGAATAGGGTGGAGGTTACAGGGAATAGGGTGGAGGTTACAGGGTACAGATTATTCCCTGTCACCTGTCACCTATCACCTCTACCCTAATCCCAATGTCCAATGCATAATGCCCATTAAAAAAATTGGTGACTTTGGTCATACATCAGTCTGGAATTACTAATGACTTTGGTCATACATCAGTCTGGACGTTTTGACCGATAATTATTATGTATGAATTTATACGATGAGGTAAATATTAAACACTTTGATATCAAAAAAAAGCAACTGTCTAAGATTGCTTAATTCATATCTCAGCAGAATAGAACTTTACTTGTAAATAAGGAGTCAATTTCATGTTGAAACCAAACCGGATATCGATAGTATTAGCTGCTGCTGCCCTGATAATTGTTCCTACTCTCTTGACTGCACCTGCAAGTGCCGAGACGAAAGTCTACGTTGGTGGCGATCGCGATCGAGATTGGAACCGCGATAGCAGATCCAATTCTAGAGAAGTCAGAAACTCTAGAGACAGGGATAATAATTGGAACCGTGACGGCAGACCCAATCCTAGAGAAGTCAGAAACTCTAGAGACAGGGATAATAATTGGAACCGTGACGGCAGACCCAATCCTGTAGAAGTCAGAAACCCCAGAGATCGGGATAATTGGAACCGTGACAACCAATTTAATGGCAGAGTAGTCAGACTTGGTAATGGTGATATCAGATATCCCAATGGGCAAATTATTCCTTCTAGATCCATAGTCAGACTGCGCGATCGAGGTTATTACAGACTTCCTAACGGGGATATTCTGCTTCCCAATCAGGAAATTGTTCCTGCTGGGAGATTAGTGAGAGTGCGTGATGATTACTTCAGACTTCCTAGTGGATTAGTACTGCAAATAAACCTTTAAACACTAAAAGCTCAAAATCATTGTCAGTATTAGGCTATCAAGCTATAGTTTTAGCCGTGAATAAGTAGCTCGGTAGCCGTTCCTTATAGACAAAATGGATATGAAAATTGATACACCAAATACCGTAGATTCATCATCATCAGTTTTAGTTCCAGAGGTAAAGAAAAAAAAGGGCAGACGTAATTGGCTCTCTTGGCTAATTGCTCTTTGCCTTTTAGGTGGAATTGGCTATGCCGTTTATTACCAAGTAACGGTTGCTCCCCGTCAACAAGCCAGCCGCCGGGTGCTGACAAGACCTGTACAAAGGCAGAGTTTAACAATTACAGTTTCAGCCAACGGAACGGTGAAGCCTGAGCGATCAATCAACCTCAGCCCGAAAAATTCCGGCATCTTGAAAAGGCTGCTGGCGAAAGAAGGAGATATCGTCAAACAAGGACAGATTGTCGCTTACATGGATGATTCCAACCTCCGGGGGCAACTTACCTCTGCTCAAGGACAAGTGGCACAAGCCGAGGCGAATTTGCAAAAAGCGATCGCAGGTAATCGTCCTCAAGATATTGCCCAATCACAGGGAGCATTAGACGAAGCCGAGGCGAATCTGCAAAAGGTACAAACAGGGAATCGCTCTCAAGATATTGGCCAAGCACAGGCACGCTTGCAAAGCGCTCAAGCTGCCCTCCGCCAAGCAGAAGATGATTTTGTTCGCAATCAGCAACTTTACAATGCAGGCGGTATTTCCCTTCAGACTCTAAACCAAAACCGCTCCAATCGTGACAGCGCCCAAGCTAATGTAAATGAAGCACAGCAAGCACTGGGGTTGCAAAAAGCTGGGTCGCGTCCAGAAGATGTTGAGCAAGCACGAGCTGTGGTGAAGCAGAGACAGCAAGCTTTGGCACTCTTGAAAGCTGGAACGCGCCAAGAAGATATTAACGCAGCCCGCGCCCAGGTAACATCGGCTCGTGGTTCGCTGCAAAACATCCAAGCCGAAATCAATGACACGATCATTCGCGCCCCCTTTGATGGTGTGGTGACAAAGAAGTTTGCCGATCCAGGTGCTTTCGTGACACCTACAACTGCCAGTAGTGAAGTAGCTTCTTCTTCTTCTTCTTCAATCTTGTCTCTAGCTTCTACAAATGAAGTTGTCGCCAATTTAGCGGAAACAAATATTTCCAAAATCAGCCTTGGTCAAAAAGTCTCGATTAAAGCAGATGCCTACCCAGGAAAAACCTTTGAAGGTAAAGTGAGCCAAATTGCTGCCCAAGCAATAGTCGAGCAAAACGTCACCAGTTTTGAAGTGAGAGTATCACTTTCAGACCCTCAAAGACTACTGCGGTCTGGGATGAATGCGGAAGTAGATTTTCAAGTCGGTCAAGTTCAAAATGTTTTAGTAGTGCCAACAGCCTCAGTGGTACGCCAAGAAAATGCCACAGGCGTATTTGTGCCAGGAAAAAATAACAGACCTGTGTTCACTCGCATCGAGACTGGTGTCACCGCGAATAACTTTACCGAAGTTAAGTCTGGATTGACCGGAGACGAAAGGGTGCTGCTCAGTTTCCCACCAGGATCGCGTCCGCAATCAACACCAAGAGGAGGAGTTTTCCCTGGTCTAGGTGGAGGTGGAGGAGCCGGAGGTGGAGGCGGAAGAGGAGCAGGTGGCGGCGGAGGTCGTTCCGGCGGCAGTTCTGGCGGTGGTGGTCGTTCTCAAGGTGGTGGTTCCCCTTAAAGTTAGTTTTAAATAGAACATTATGTTTAAGAGATTTAAGGGCTTTTACAAAGTTAAGAATACCCGCACAGTACCATTGCTGGAAATATTGACAATGGCGGCAGAGACTCTGTGGAGTAACAAATTACGCACAGGTCTAACTATGTTGGGCGTGATTATTGGGATTTCTTCAGTTATTGCCATTACTTCTGTTGGTCAAGGGGTGCAAAAGGGGGTTGAGCAACAGATCCAAGCATTGGGTACAGATGTGATCCAAATCTTGGCGGGTGCGGCAAGAAGCGGGAATGTCCGTCAAGGAGTAGGTTCTAGCAGTACCTTGACCTGGGAAGATGCTAAAGCGATCGCTAAAGAAGCGCCATCAGCACAGATGGTTTCTGCTTATCTCCAACGGACTGCTCAAGTTGTCTATGCAGGACAGAACACCTCAACAACCATTTATGGCACTGATTTGAACTATCCAGAAGTCAGAAATACTCACCCCCAACAAGGGAGATATTTTACTCAGGAAGAATTAGATACTGCCGCACAGCTTGCCATTCTTGGCCCTACAGTTCAAAAAACACTTTTTGCACAGGGTGTAAATCCGATTGGCGAGAAAATTCGGATTCAAGGAGAGGCTTATGAAGTGATTGGGGTGATGGAACCTAAAGGCGCTCAGGGACCGATGGATCGAGATGACCAGGTTTTTATTCCTCTAACTAGTATGTCGAAGAGACTAGTTGGGAACAATGCCTTGGTGGGCGTTTCTGTAAGTGGAATTTTAGTCAAAGGCGCTAATCAGGAAGAGTTAGAAGCCGCTCAGTTTCAAGTTACCAATCTTTTACGGCTGCGTCATAACATTTTTCCGCCACAAGCTGATGATTTTCGGCTGACTAATCAAGCTGATATTGTTAGTACCTTTACTAGTATTGTGGGTTTATTTACAGTCATGGTGGTAGCGATCGCAGGAATTTCTCTAGTGGTTGGTGGTATTGGTATTGCTAACATTATGCTAGTTTCTGTGGTCGAGCGGACGCGAGAAATCGGGATTCGCAAAGCGGTAGGAGCTACTAATTCAGCCATTCTCAATCAATTTTTAGCCGAAGCGATCGTGATTTCTATTGTCGGCGGAGGTATTGGGATGGCAACTGGCATTTTATTAGCCTTTGTGGCTGCAAACGTTTTCAAATTTCCCTTTGTAATTTCTTTCTTGTCGATTGTTGCTGGCTTTGTACTCTCGTTAACCGTTGGCTTAATCGCTGGCGTGATTCCAGCACGAAACGCATCTAAATTAGATCCAATCAATGCTTTGAGAAGCGACTAAGCTTAAGAGTGCTGAGTAATGAGTAATGAGTAATGAGTAATGAGTGCTGAGTAATGAGTGCTGAGTGATGAGAGTTCTCAAAAAAACTCAACCCCCACCACTAAAGAAAAGTGTTGAGTGCTGAGTAAAAACCCAGTTTTTTCAAGCCTTTGAGCAATTAACACTGTCCTAACCTATGTGACTACGGCTATAAATGAACTCTCACTACTCATTACTCATTACTCATTACTCATTACTCATTACTCATTACTCACTACTCATTACTCATTACTCATTACTCACTACTCATTACTCATTACTCACTACTCATTACTCATTACTCATTACTCAATTTATGCCAACCATGATTTGGATGGAATCTATTACTAAAACCTACTACTTGGGAGAAGTGAGTGTTCCCATACTCAAGGGAATTGAACTCTCTATTGAGGAAGGGGAATATGTCTCGATTATGGGTGCGTCAGGTTCGGGTAAATCTACGCTGATGAATATTTTGGGATGTCTGGATCGTCCCACAACTGGAGACTATATTTTTGAAGGCAGAAACCTGACGACTTTTGATGATGATGAATTAGCCTATATCCGCAACCAAAGGATCGGTTTTGTGTTCCAACAATTTAACCTATTGGCGCGGGCGACAGCGTTGGAAAACGTGATGTTGCCAATGGTTTACGCTAACTTACCCAAGCCAAAACGCCGGGAAAGGGCATTAGAAGCGTTAGAAAAGGTAGGATTAGGGGGACGCATTGCTAACCGTCCCAGTCAACTCTCTGGCGGACAACAACAACGGGTAGCGATCGCTCGTGCTTTGGTCAACCGACCTGCATTAGTTTTGGCAGATGAGCCAACAGGAGCTTTAGATACTGAAACCTCCCATGAGGTAATGAGTTTACTGACTGAACTTAATAACCAAGGGATCACAATTGTGATTGTCACTCATGAACCTGATATTGCTGCTCAAACCCAAAGGATTATCCGAGTTCAGGATGGTTTGATTGTCGGCTAATTTGTTAAGATTAACCCTTGGAGGAAGAATTTAAGATTTAAATCTCTGTAGGTCAATCAGGATGAAAACTTTTGATTATATCCTCAAAAAAACCTAATTAATTACTATATCTAGATTATGAATTTCAGCTTATTATTCGTGCATTTTACCTGGGTTACTGTCGCATTCGCGATTCTTCTTCCAAATGCAGCAAGTGCAGCAACTCCGCCAAAAGCACAGAATTCTTCAAGCTCTGTACAAGTTCCCGATCGCCTCAACCCCAGCCCCAATCCTCTGCAATTTCCGACTAAACCGGAGGAAGTAAGGATTCAGGGAACTGTACCAATCAGTTTGGCACAAGCTTTAGAACTCGCAAAACGCAACAATCGAGACTTACAAGTAGCTATATTACAGCTAGAACGCAGTCGCTCGGCGCTACGCGAGTCTCAAGCTGGCTTATTTCCTACTCTTGGTATTAACAGTAGTGTGACTAATAATGGTAATGGTTTTAGAAGCAATTCATCTCAAGCCAGCACCTCTTTTAATGGTTCGGCACAACTGAATTATAATCTCTATACTTCTGGGAACACGCTAGCGACTATCCGAGCCGCAGAGGAACAGCTACGGATAGATGAATTAAATGTTGAAAGTCAGTCTTTGACAATTAGGTTAAATGCCACCACTCAATACTACGATTTGCAACAAGCAGATGAACAAGTCAGAATTAATCGGTCTGCTGTGCAAAATGCCCAGGCTAGTTTGCGGGATACTCAAGCTAGAGAACAGGCTGGAGTGGGGACGCGGTTCGATGTGCTGCAAGCTCAGGTGAATTTAGCAAACGCCCAACAACTACTTACTAATGCGATCTCACAACAGCAAATTGCCCGTCGTCAGCTTGCAACGTTGTTAAGTTTATCGCAGTCAGCTGAGATCAGTGCCTCAGATCCCGTACAGTTAGCGGGTCTTTGGCAACAGACGGTAGAACAAAGTATTGTCCAAGCGTTTCAAAATCGTCCAGAGTTGCAACAGTATTTGGGACAACGTAATATTTACGAGCAACAGCGACGGCAGGCACTTTCACAGCTAGGGCCGCAAGTTAGTTTGGCAGCCAACTACAATCTGCTAGATCGGTATGATGATGGTGTCAGCATTACTGATGGCTATTCATTGGGACTTAACGGAAATCTCACTTTGTTTGATGGCGGAGCAGCAAGAGCAAGGGCGGCTCAGTCGAGAGCTAATATTGCGATCGCAGAGACTCAATTTGCTAACCAGCGCGACCTAATTCGCTTTGATGTAGAACAGTACTATGCTCAATTGCAATCCAATTTAAATAATGTGCAGACTTCTAGTGTGGCGTTAAATCAAGCAAGAGAAGCTCTGAATTTAGCAAGATTGAGGTTCCAAGCTGGTGTGGGCACTCAAACAGAGGTAATTGATGCTGAAAATGACCTGACAAGAGCAGAAGGTAATCGCGTCGCAGCTATTTTGGATTACAATCGCGCTCTAGCTAATTTACAAAGATCGGTAACATCCAGAGCTTCGCGCTAAGACCAAATCATTAGATATCTCGTGAAATTAAATATGCGTTATCCAAAACCCTTGTAGAGACATAGCAGTGCTACGTCTCTACATTCTTTTTTACTGCAATGTCTATCAAATTAATGTATAGTTGATTGCTCAAAGCTTTGAAGCAACTGGGTTTATACTCACTACTCAGCACTCAACACTTTTTTTAGTGGTGGGGGTTGAGTTTTTTTGAGAACTCTCATCACTCATCACTCATCACTCATCACTCATCACTCATTACTCATTACTCATTACTCATTACTCAGCACTCTTATGGCACAGTAATTACTGCTACTGGGCAATGGGCTTTACTCAGAATTGCATCGACTCTATGACCGAAGAAAACGCGACCCGTAACCATGCGGATACTACTCCCTAAAATAATTAGGTCAACTTCCTGAGTTTGAGCAAACTTGAGGATTTCTCTTTCTGGGCTGGTTCCTTGAAGAATATAAGTTTTGACATCAGCACCCAGATTGCGGCCAATTTCTGCTTGCTGTTCGAGCATATCGTGAGCAATTTCCTTCACTGGAGCTAGCGATCGCTGTTCGTAAAGAATATACTCAACCTGTGGCAAATTAATCACATTAACGATCGTTACTAATGCTCCGGTTTGAGCTGCGATCGTACTTGCCATTTCTACGGCATTTTTACTATATTCTGTCCCCACCGTTGGCACCAGAATCTTCTTCAGCTGTTGTTGAGGAATTTTGCATATCTCGCCTTTCGATTGGGGTAGGTGCGACTTTACCACCATCGTTGCACAAGGCGCTTCTTGAACAACCCGATCGACAAGCAAATTAAACAATGCTTTCTGGGGGCGGATCTGTTCCGAAGCTCCCAGTACAATCAAGTCATAGTTTTTGTTTGCTTCATTCAAAATTACCTCCGCTTTATTACGCCCCGACTCCGTTTTTGTTTGCAAGGTGGTATCAGCAGGTAGCTGCATTTCCTCAGTCACAGCAGCCAGAGCTTGCTCGGCGGCAGTATCTTTAACCTGGGTCGCCTCCATCCGGCGTGCTTTGCTTTGAGGTTGCTTATCACTCAGGGCATATAGAGATGTAACTTCTATCGAGTTTTGGTGAGCCATGTAACCGACTAGTTGCGCCGCCAGTTGGATGTTGGGACCACCACTAGTAGGTATTAAGATACGGTGAATCTGCTTGATAAAGCTACGGCTATCCTGTTCTTCTTGTTCCAAACGTCGAGCTTCCTCTTCACCCATAACCACCTTCGACAAACACCAGCGCAGCAGGGGTGGAGCCATTAGAGAAGTGACGATCGCTACCATGACAATAATCGAGTACATCTGGGGATTCAGCACTCCCAAAGATAAACCAATGGTGGCAACAACAATTTCCATCGCCCCGCGAGCATTCATCCCGGAACCCATCGCCAAACCTTCCCAATGACTCAAGCCACCCGCACGAGAACCAAGGTAAGCACCTGTAAATTTGCCAACACAGGCGACAGCGAGAACAATCAAGCCAAATATCAACGTTTGAGGGACTAACAGAGCGAGTAAATTAACTTTCAAGCCAGCTGAGGCAAAGAAAATTGGCGCTAGAAAGCTTGCTGTGAATACTTCTAACATGTGCCCAGCTTCATTGCTAAAGCGGCGGGATTGACCTGCTAGAATCCCCAGCACGAAAGCACCTAATGCTGCTTCTAGACCTAATGCGTGGGTAAGTGCTGCTGCCGAGAGCGAAAGAATCAGCACAACTGACATACTCGCGGCAATGCCACCAACGTAGTCATCAACCCAGCGCAAAATCTGGTCTACAATAGTACGCCCAATTGTAAAGGCGATCGCTAAAAATAATATAGCCGCACTCACAGAATGGAAAATTGTCCCCAGGTCAAATTTGCCGCTACTAGCTAAACCTGAAACTACAGAAAGTAAAATCCAGCCGATGGTGTCGTCAGTCATCCCAGCAGCTAAGGTAACTTGACCAATGTCACGGCGAATCAGGTTTAAGTCCATCAGCACCTTTGCAATCACTGGGACTGCCGAAATACTCATTGCTGTGGCGATAAATAAACTAAATACCAATCGCTTTTCTGGGTCGGCTAAAAAACTATCTGGTAATAGCCAGCCCAGCCCAAATCCGGTGATAAACGGGATAATAATTCCGCCCAGTGAAATCAAAAGAGCCGTTTTACCCTTACGAAGAATCAACTTGAGATCCGTCTCCAACCCAGTCACAATCAGCAAAAATAACACGCCTAACCAAGAAATCACCGAAAGTAAATTAGACTGTTCTTGACTTTTGGGAAAGATGTGCGCCTGTAAATCTGGAAGGAGCAAACCAAATAAAGAAGGGCCAAGCAGCACACCCGCCAGTAATTCTCCAACAACAGGTGGTAGGTTAATCCGGCGCATCAACTCACCTAATCCCCGCGCTACGAGAAGCAATAGTGACAGTTGCACTAGCACCAACAGCAGCTCGTGATGACCGAGAGGTTTAATTAAACCGTCACCTGCTGCTTTCTGGGCAGCGAGTACAGGTACTAATATTAGGGACAGGTTTTGCATATAAGCGTCCAAAGGTTGGATTAGAAATTTTTCAAGGGGCTGTTCAAGTAAATCCTGAAAATGTTTACTTGCACATCGGTCTAGGAGATTAAACTGTCATTGTCATTATTAACCGCAAGATTATCATGCGCGATCGCCCGAAGCTGTCAGTTCAGGAACAAAGCTCATCAACTTATTTTCGAGCGCGAACAAAGAACTTTGTAGTGTCTTCCCAAATACCTCGATCGGTTGCTAATTTCTCAATTTCTGCTTTGTACTCAACTTGCAATTGATTTAATTGTTCTGGTGATAATGTTGACAACAGGGGATTACCTTTCAAATTTATCTTAATTACTGTCTCAGATAATCTGCTATCCCTAAGCTGGCGATAACGTCCTGATGGTTCAATCTTAATTTCGATATCTCTAAAACCTGCCCGCTCGAGCAAATTTCGACATTTTTCTGGAGTTCCCAGTGGTTCAAGGATATGTGGTAGCGATACACCCAAAACTCTAGCGCAGATCCTCTGGTGAAGAGATGCCATAATAGCATTTTCGGGAGGACAGGTAAATGCCACAAATCCTCCTGGTTTCAAGAACCGATACCACTTTTTTAAAATAGCAATTATATCAGGAAAAAGTACAATTGCCTCACAGCAAAAGACAACATCAAAACTACTATCACTAAAGTTGAAATATTCTGCATCTACCTCAATCAACTCGATATTTTGTAAATTTGCTGCTGCAATTTTTTGTCTTGCTTGATGCAACATTCCAGGGGTCATGTCAATTCCAATCACAGAGCCATCTGAACCAACTTTTTCAGCTGCTGGTATCGCAACTAAACCCGTTCCAGTTGCCACATCAAGGACTTTTTGTCCCGAATGTAGCCCAACAAATTCAATTAAAAGCTTGGCTTCTAAAGGATGGCGAGTATCTTTTTCATGGTCATAAGTCGTTCTACTACCATAAAATTCTCTTAGTTGCTGCTTATAATTATCTAGATCGGTCATAACCAAATGTTAAATTTTCTCCACTTTATAGTAACTTTTATTGCGATCTTGAGTTGTTCGCTGCTGAACCTAACCCTGACAGCACAAGCCGCGTCTTCATACACCACTGTTTACGAACAACGGATAATCCACAGTCCAGATGGTATCGGCAAATACTACATGGGGCGCGAAATTGCCCAAGTTATGGGATACACTGGCGCTGGCTGGCTAGAACGTCCCACCCGAGAGCGAGAAGAACAGCCAAGTAAGGTAGCCAGCCTCCTCAATCTGAAACCTAATGATGTGGTGGCGGATATTGGCGCTGGTACAGGTTACTTAAGCTTTCGCATCGCGCCGTTATTAACAACAGGTAAGGTGTTAGCTGTAGATGTTCAACCAGAAATGTTAGAAATCATTGAGTTATTCAAAAAAGAGAAAAATATCACCAATGTTGAGCCAATTTTAGCCACTTTTACTGACCCCAACTTACCATCTGAAAGTATCGATTTAGCCTTGATGGTAGATGCTTACCATGAACTTGAGTATCCTCAAGAAGTAATGCAAGGAATTGTGAAAGCACTTAAACCAGGTGGTCGGGTGGTGCTGGTTGAGTATCGGGGTGAAAATCCCTTTATCACGATCAAACGTCTGCACAAGATGACTCAAAAGCAAGTTCGCAAAGAAATGCAAGCTGTTGGTTTGGTTTGGCAGGAAACTAAAAACTTGTTACCTCAACAGCATTTAATGGTGTTTGAGAAACCCGATCGGGCTTAGGCGGTACATCAAAAGAAAAATATGTCCCAAGCCATAATAATAAAGTAAGACTCCTTGCCAGAGCAGAAAATCATGGTCAACCTATCATTCAAGCAGCGAATTCCTCATTTAGAAAATGGCGATCGCCTGACTCGCTACGAATTTGAACGACGCTATCAAGCAATGCCCCCTCATCAAAAGGCAGAATTAATTGAAGGAGTTGTATACTTGGCATCCCCATTACGCTTTGAAAGTCATGCTGAACCACATGGTCATCTAATAGGTTGGTTGTGGACTTACCAAATTGCGACTCCTGGTGTGAGATTGGGAATTGAGCCAACAGTCCGCTTAGATCGAGACAATGAACCGCAACCAGATGGAGTGTTATTAATCACACCAACATCTCAAGGACAATCTCGTTTGAGTAATGATGATTACATCGAAGGTGCGCCAGAACTCGTAATAGAGATAGCAGCTAGCAGTGTTGCTATTGATTTACATGACAAGAAAAAAGTTTATGGGCGGAATGGAGTAAAAGAATATATTGTTTGGCAAATATTTGAAAACAAATTAGATTGGTTTCGCCTGCAACAAGGAGAATATGTCTCCTTGGAAGTGGACACAGATGGAATTATCAAAAGTCAAGTATTTCCTGGTTTGTGGTTATCAATGTCCGATTTACTTGCTGGCAATATGCAGCAAGTATTGGCTGTGTTGCAGTTGGGATTAAATTCGCCAGAACATCAAAGATTTGTGCAGCAGTTGTCTGGGGAAGGAACCCGGATTTCTCACGCATAGTGTAGGCTTCAGGGGAAGAGGAGTGTGGGGAGTGTGGGAAGTGTGGGGAATATGGGGGGTAAGACTTCTTCTCCATCCTCCCACACCTCCCACACCTCCCACACCTCCCACACCTCCCACACCATTTGGATTTCTCACAAGAGAGAAATCCAGAGGAAGATAGTCACAGCCATTTTCTGGTATTAGTCTATTTTTTGGGGAATGAGACTGGCGCTTTTGGTTACACTATCCCAAACAATCCAGTTAAGAGAATTATCTAAATCATCGGGGCTGTTTGAAACTTTAAAATATAGCTTTTCTTCACGTTTTCTTTCAATGGCAAAGTCGGCATTTTGAGCATAAGCGACTATAAAACCTTTGTCTCGCAAACAATACATCGCCCAGGCTTTCAATGATTGCTTGTATGGTTCGTGTGGAATTGGCGGTTTTGCGATCGTGTCTTCAATTACTTTAAATATTTCCGTGATTTTAGCGGCCATAGTTTTACTGACAAATAATTATTTAATGGACATTTGGATCGCAACGAATTTCAATCATAAAGCCATCTGGATCGTAAAAATACACTCCTCTACCAGTAGGACGAGTGACAGGGCCATGTGCGATCGCTATTTTATTTTCTCTAATTACTGTCACCGCGCGATCGAATAACTGCGGATCGATGTCAAAGGCTAGATGGTAGGCTCTGGTGAAGGTCTTTTCTGGGTCTGGATTTGGTGGTGATAATTCTGGTTCCCCAAATAAATCTAGAATTGTACCATCCGGGGTGATGAAGTTGGCTACTTTCCCAGATGCGACTAGTTCTACTAGGGTTGCGGGTACTTCATCGCCTGTGAGTTCGTGCAAACCCAGGATTGTGCCATAAAAATAGCGCGAGGCTTGCATATCCTTGACGTTGAGAGCAATGTGATGTACCTTACGCAGACTTCCTGGCGCAATAACACTGTTCAGGGATTGGGTGCTAGATAGCATAATCAAATAAATCTCAATACTTAGATAGAAGTTGAACTTTTTTTGAAAGTTTACTATTTCTAATAAAAATCTATCATGGCTTTTGATTATTCTTTAGACTTTAAAATTATTGATTTTCGCCAACATCCTGAACTCTATCGCGTTGGGAAGGGTGAGCAGGGTGTACTTTTGGTAGAACCATACAAATCAGAAATCCTTCCCTACTGGCGGTTCAAAACTCCTGAGATTGCTAGAGAGTCGAGTGAGAAAATTTACGAGCTTTTTCTTGATTATTTAGAGAAAGATGATTTTGTCGGCGCAGATATGGCACGGAAGTTTATCCAAATGGGTTATACTCGCTCTCGCCGTTATGCTAATCATAAAAGCGGCAGGAAGTATAAACAAAATTCCGAAGATTCAGGTTCTAAAAAAGAGATTCTTCCCTATGAAGTAGACCCAGTTAAAGCAGAATCAGCGGCAATATTTAAAGCCAAGTGGGTAGAAGCAAAGACAAATGAGAAATATCAAGAGCTTTTAGCCAAACATAAACAGATGTATGAAGTAGATTAATAACCTTCGTAGGTCCGCTAGGAACGTAAAGCACCTTCTAAGATGTTTTTACTGCGTTATCCTGTCGCTAACATACTCTACCAAACAGCCGATGAGTCTTTGATACTCGCCAACGAGTCTTTTATACTCGTGAACGAGGCTTTGATACTCGCCGACGAGTCTTTTATACTCGTGAACGAGGCTTTGATACTCGCAGACGAGTCTTTTATACTCGCAGACGAGTCTTTGATGCTCGTGAACGAGTCTTTTATACTCATGAATGAGTCTTTGATACTCGCTGACGAGTCTTTTATACTCGTGAATGAGTCTAGAGGACTGATTGCAGAAACTTTTTACATTGTCGCCAATTAATTTAAGATTAACGCGATCGCATTTCCCTTTAACCGCCCAATGAAACTTGACTGCGGTCAAACAACCACCCATCGCCGACTATCTCCTCTAGACGTTGATTGAGTCGCGGGAGGAAATATTCTGGATCGTTTAGCCGTTGCTGGGCAAGCCAAGTACCAAACGCTTCCTGCGTCTCAATTCCTTGGGCAACCGCCGCCCCTAATATTAGGTTGACGCTAGCTCCAAGAGTTCCTTTAACTGGGGATGACCTTCACTCCGGCGGTTGCAAAAGAACATTGCGGTTGTCCCTAGCAAAGCTTCTAGTTCATCATTTTGAGGGACTGCATTACATAAACCACAGATTAACTGAATGGTCTGTGCTAAGGGGGTTTGAATTCTCAGCGTCAACCAGATTGCTTGAGCTAGGTAAACCAAACCGTTGCTTTCATCTGCTAGACCTAAGTTACTCAGAACTGTTACCAAATCACCGTATGCACGAACGGGCGCATCTAACAGTTGGGGGAGTACACCAACAGAACTAGCGATTCATGGCAAAAAAGTATCAAATTGCTAAAGCTTTAACGAACGGAATTGCATTCTCTACCAATTGTATTTCTGAATTCCTGAAGAGCGCTTGTTTGAAAGGACTATTACCAGTAAACCAAAAAGATCGTCTTCAGCCTGTAGAGGGAGATGAAAGGTGGTGTCAGAGGCGAAGACTTTAGCAGTTGACTATACTAACGTGAAGGACGTATTGCGGATTCTTCCGAATGGCTCTCTCCTTACAAGTCGTGGAGTGCAGTGGAATGGAATTCATTTGGAATACTATTGTCATCCTCCTTACGAAATCCCTGAAAATTCTTCCAAGCAGCACTTAATTCTCATTAACACTAAAATTCCTTTTTTAACCCAATGTGAGCAAGCGCTTGACGGACGTACTTCCAGGGCCACTCTTAGACAGGGTGAAGTGATTGTTATTCCAGCAGACGTTCTGCATTGGGCGCCTTCAAGCGGCTAGTTGGGGTCACACCCAAAGTATTTCTCAAAACTCTGTAAGAACCTGCTACAAAATAGAAGAATCTGCAAGAAATTAACCACATTCTTCTTTCATACTGGACTTGAAACCAGCATTCCAAATGAATGAGGGAATTATGAGTAACGCTTGGATTGGCAGTTGGCTATTTGTCATCGGCAGCTTCCTGTTCACGGGTGATGCCAGTATCGATGCGTTTGAAACCTGTTCATTTCGCGCGGTTGTCCGGCTGCTAGCCTGCTTATTATTTACCGTTGGATATTTTCTCCTGATGCCTCAAGCACAGCTTGAGTGACTGAAATACAAGTAGTAGGCAACTAATGAAGGAACAAAGCAAAATTAATAGACGTGAATTTTTGACAGGAGCAGGAGCGCTGGGTTCACTCGGTATGACAGTGGGATTAGCAGTTCCAGCAATTGGTAGACAATCAAAGGAAAACCTGCCCAGTCGCGGTGAGTTTGTGATCCGGAATGCTTACGTGATGACGATGGATTCAGCACTTGGAGATATAGCGAATGGTGACGTGTATGTGCGTAATGGCAAAATTATTGCCGTTGGAACTAGTTTGGTAGCTCCAACAGCCCAAAATATTAACGGGCAAAACATGATTGTCCTACCAGGTTTGATTGATACTCACTGGCATCTATGGACTTCCTTATTACGTAGTTTGTCTGGTGATAACGAAAAGCAGGGCTACTTTCGGATGACCGAGCGTTTGGGAAAGGTATATATACCAGAGGATATGTATCGCTCTGCGCGGTTAGCGACGGCTGAGGCATTGTTTTCAGGAATCACAACTATACATGACTTTAATCACAATGTACGCACGCTCGAATACGCAGAGGCATCAATCCGCGCAATTGCAGATGCAGGTATTCGTGCTCGTTTCTCCTACGGCTACTACAAAGATCAAGCATTAGAAGAAGCCACCCACTTTGACAGCATTGCGAGTCTGCACCGTGAAATGAAAAATTCCCAAAATAATTTGCTGTCTTTGGGGTTTGCTCCACGGGAAGTTTCTGTTTACAAGATGTATCGCCGTGATTGGGAGATGGCGCGCAACATAGGGCTTCCAATTACTGTTCATGCGAGTTCCTCGCTGAGTGAAACTGGAGAAATTAATCAATTGTCTAATGAAGGATTGCTCGGAAAAGATGTACTTATTGTTCATGCAACTGTGGCAACTCCCAAGGAAATGAAGCAATTAGCAAAAAGTGGTGCAGCAGTTAGCCTGACTCCCTTTACAGAGATGCGGACTGGTTTTGGCTTTCCCCCCATCCAGGAACTTCTTGCAGCGGGTGTATTGGTCAGTCTTGGAGTCGATACGACAGCATTATCGGGAAATGCAGATATATTTGCAGTCATGAAAGTTATTCAAAATGTTGGAAATGTCCACGCCCAGAGCGAGTTTGGGTTATCACCACGTCGAGTTTTAGAACTTGCGACTATTAATGGAGCACAAGCGATGGGAATTGATGACCGTGTTGGCTCTTTAAAACCGGGTAAGCGTGCTGACTTGATTATGGTATCAACTGAGAACCTTAACATGAGCGTTTTTACTGACCCAGCACATCTGTTAGTGGAAGCTGCTCAACCGTCTAATGTCGATACAGTCGTTGTTGATGGACGGATTTTAAAACGAAACGGTCAACTTACAGCATTAGACAACAAGCAAATAATTCAAGAGGCAAGAAATTCACTAATTGCTATACGACTACGCGCTAATTGGTAGTTCTAGTGAGCTTTAAGTGTTCAATAATCTTAAAGAGTGTCATTTCTACATTCTAGAATCAGCAACTCACTCTTGTATTTTCGTTCTGATGTTCATGAAGCGCACACTCTCATTGCTCATCTGATTAAACGAAATCTTAGAGGGCTGGTTAAGGTTGTTGAACCAAATCTCTCTCGGTAACTGTTCATCTCACTTTTAAGAATGTCAAAAAATACTTTAATATTGCAACAATTAGAGCAACTGGTTCCGAACAATCCTCAATGGTATGAGTTATGCCAAGCTTACAAAAATGCAGTTACGCTTCAAGCTTTAGTATTAACAGCGTGGCGACTGGGGCTGTGGTTAGCAAGAACAATGGTGAGGTGAAAGACATCAAAATAGTCTTCTGGGTAAGATTGCACCAAATTAGCTAATTCTGCAACCAAGCCGCTTTCCTCGACAATCAACGCCAAAGGCTGATCCTTTAGTTGCTTGCAAAATGTTCGCTTCTTCCCGCTCAAACCCTAGTGATGGAACTCTGGGATCTTCAGGAGAAGTCGCCATGAACAGCAACCGCAACGGGCGATTTTGCACGCCAATTATTTGAGTTTGACGCTGCTGCACAGAACGCACTGGTAAAAGGGAAAGATTCTGGCGTTCGATTAAAAACCCTGCACCATCATCTAGCAATTCCCAAGGCAGATGCGCCAATCCCAAGGCTACCCGTTCTGTTTCTGGGTTCAACCCCTGCGCTTCGCTGGTTTTAATTAAATCTAGATAAATCGTTTGCTCATCCGCCTCATCCAGCGCCCTTCTCAGCCATCCCTCTTTACCATCCAGCCATTGATAAAGTTGCCGTCCCAACTGGGTGAGATAAGGTAGATAATCTTTTTGTTGAGCATAATAATTTTGCTCGCACAAATCAATCAGCGCTGCCAACTCTGCTTTATCCAAGCGGCGCGAGCCATAATCACAGCGCAGTTCAAAAGTTTGCTGTTGACTGAGGGCGAAGGTGAAGTTTAGGGGCATGGCTGACAGCAGTAGTTTCCACAGTAACCTTCACCGTATTATCACCTTTTTCCCGAAATTATCGCCGATATTCGTCGCCGCAATCGCCGATTAGCTGATACAAATCGCGTGATTGGCGAGATACTGCATTGATGCGATCGCGATCGTCTTCATCTAAACTAAAACTAAATACTTTGGCGTTATCTTCTATATGTTCAGATACTCCAAGTCTGGCACCAACTATCACACCTCCTACAGTTGGCCGATCTAAAATGTAACGCACTGCCACATTGGAAATGCTTACGCCATGCTTATTAGCAATTTCCTTCAGGATAGCCAGCAACTCTTGAAATAATTGCCAACCACCCCAAGCATCAATCATATTTTTATATTTTTTCAAACTAGCAGTGGAGAGATCAAATCCTCGCGGTTCCGGTTTACCCAAATAGTTTTCTGATAACAAACCGCCGCACAGCGTACCGTAAGTAAAAAGCTTAATGTCATGCTGCTGACAAAACTCTACCATATTAACTTCAGGACGGCGGTCAACCAGAGAAAATTGCACTTGGTTAGAAACAATTTTGATACCCGCTTCAGTAATAATCTTCAAGTTTTCCGTGTCAAAATTAGTTAAACCTAGATGCTTAATTTTACCCTCAGTCTGAAGTTCTGCCAGATATTTGAGGGCATCCAGGTAATTTTTATCCTGATATTCCCACCAATGGAATTGCATCAAATCTAACGATTGCACATTCATTCTTCTCAAGGAAATATCAATATTTTCCTCGACGAGTTTTTTCGTCATTTTGCCTGGACGAGGCACCCATTTCGTAAAGGCTTGCACCTGAGATAAAGCATCTTTAGCACGAGTATCAATTAGTTGACAGCGAAACTCACCAATAAAATCTTCTGCCGGGCCATAATGATCTGCTAAATCCCAAGTAGTAAAGCCAGCATCTATATATTTGAACATAGTCTCAATAGCGGCTTGGGGATTGATCTGTCCGTGTCCGCCGGATACTTGCCACATCCCATTTAATATACGGCAGATGTTCAAATCGGGAGTAAATTGGAGACGACTAGCTGCGGGTAAGTTCATTTTCAATTTATGAGTGAAAAGTTAGGAATGGGAAGACTTAACAATTACTAATAGATAAATCATAACTGATAATTTTTAATTCCTAACTTCTCACTCCCAACTCTTAATTTTTTAACGCCAGTCTTTTTCAGCTTGTTCGAGAACGTAAGCAGCAACGTCTTGAATTTGCTGTTCAGAGAGACGCTCTTTGTAGGCTGACATATTATTTTTACCATTGGTAACTATAGATGTAACTGCCTCTATTGAATCCATCCCATACTTTTTCAGGGCTGGTTTTTTGAGATTTTTACCACGCCTGATGATGTTGCTACCGTTGATATGACAACCAGCACAATGAACACTAAATATTTGTTCGCCGTTAACTGTGTCTGCTGCACTAACAGGCAAAGTAAAAGTACTGATTAATAACAAAAACGTTACTAATACTAATGTAAGTAATTTCTTCAATGAACTTCTCCAGATTTGGACAGACTAGTTGTAGGCATAAGTATCAGAACTAATACTAGAGAGATTCAAAGTCAGTTGTAAATCCAGCAAAATTTGCACAATCTTCTTGAAAAGACTCTGCATCACTAACATCCTCAATTTTATAAGACATGATACGCGTGCCATCTGGCATTTTTTTGGAACCAATCAACTCACCTTGATATTTATCTGCGATCGCTTTAAAATCAACACCATAGATTTTCCAGGCATCACCCGAACAAGTAATATTTACTCGCCACATATTTCACTCCTAATTACTACCACTAAATATTCATCATCTCATAAATGGGCAACATCTTACACATCACCTCTTTGGGATTGGAATTTTCTATCTAAAGGAAGTGCCTAGCTTAATCAGGCTACGCCATAATGTTGATGTAAGAACATCTCTAGAAAATTTTATCCAAATTAGTTAAATACCAAGAGTTGAAAATGCCTAACAATATCAAGCAACAAATTCAAGCCGACTTGCAACAAGCGAAAGAAACTGGACAATTAAGAACCGAGAGGATTCGAGAAATAGTAAAATCCGCAGTTTCTCAAGTAGCTTCTGAGTTTAAACAAGGTTCTAGTGAAGTTCGTGGCATTGTGAAAGATGCAGTTTCTGCTGTAATTGAAAACTTCCAAGAAAAAGGTGGCGAACTCAAAGATGAAGTGACAGCTTCCATTGAAGGAGCGCTGGAAGGGATTAATAGCAAAAGACACGAAAGCATTGCTCAAACTCAAACAGATATAAAAAGGTTACAAGCTCAACTTGATGGTGAAGAAGAACAACTCCAACAAGAGGTTGATGTAATTTTGGCAGAGATTGAAGAGACAGGTAAGGAAAAACCTGCGAGTACCAAAACTGCCATTGATTCTGCTGTCAATGCGATTAAAGATAGTGAAGAAGTCGGATTGCTAAAGAAACGTTACGCGCAATTGCAAGCACAGCTAGCGATTGTCCGAGCTAATATGGCTGCACGCTACGGCGGACGTAATATGGAGGTTCAAGATTATCTAGACGAGGCTAAACACTGGTACGATAAGGCTCGTCCTCAAGCAGAGTCTATGGCTGTACAGGTAGGAGAGAAGCGATCGCAGTTAGAAGATAAACTGGGTGAAGCTGGTACATCTCTAGCCAGAAAAGAGCGGCAAATCAAACAAACCTTAAGAGAGTTACTTTTAACGGCAGCTGACTTATTCAAAGATAAAGAACCTGCTAAAAAAGAACGGGAGACTATTCACAAATAGGCTGCTTTAGCGTTTAATTGACTGAGAAAAAGAGGGTGGGAATTTCCCACCCTCTTTTGTTGAAACAACAGTTTTATTAGACTTATTGCATGAATCAAAATCCCTCTCCCAAGCTTGGGAGAGGGATTTTGAAATTGACTCCCCTTCTTCCAATATTGGGAGAAGGGGTTGGGGGATGAGGGCTATACCATTGCACAATTATTAAAAATAGTTAATGGGTAATTGTCGTGCAACAATTACCCATTTCTTAAATTACTATTGCGTATTAGTAAATATTTCCTTCTCTATTGAGTTGTTCGTCATGCTTGGCAATAACCCAAATTGCATGAATACTACCTGGTAGCCAACCTAGAACTGTGAGCAAGATGTTAATAAACAGAGTTGGGCCAATTCCAACAGTCAGGAAAACGCCTAAAGGAGGCACTAACAAACCTAGAAGAAAACGAACTAATTTCATGATTTTGCCGTATTTTTGTGAGTTTCTTTAATTACATTCTGCTGAAGATACCGAATTAGGAAATCCACCTTCAGCTCTTTTATTTGGAGTAGAGACGTGAAAAATTGGTCTTTCTACTCCTTATAATGCTTATCTAGAAGGTAATTCACCTTGGGTTTTTTGGCCACTGCTGGTTAACAGGTTTCTTTCAACAAAGTAGTTGTTAATGAAGGTGTTAGCAAAAGTTAGAATCACTGGCCCAAGAAGGAAACCAATAATTCCACGAACTGAGAACCCAGGAACTAGGACTGCTGCTAACCAGAAACACAAACCGTTGACGACGAGCGAAAATGCTCCAAATGATAGAAAGTTAAGTGGTAGAGAAAGAGCAGACAAAATTGGTTTAACTGAACCGTTAATTAGACCAATTACTAAAGCAGCAATTATAGCTGCGGGAAAATTAGCAATATTAACCCCTGGAACAACTAAATCAACAATCAACAGGCTCAAAGCTGTAGCTAGGGCGGTTAATAATGGTGTTAACATTTTTCTTACCTAATCACTAAAGATTTTTTGTAACTTCTTATCTCATCTTCAACTATGTGCTAGGTTTTAACCTCTCTTGCAAGATAGAATTTGGTTCTACCGTTAGGCCGATCATTGAGAAAAAGATAGCGCTTTTAATACTGCGTAGGTCTTACTTAAAAAAGTACTCCGAGGTAGGTTGGGGAGCCACTGCGTTGGGCGGGTTCTCCGACTTGTTCGCGCAGCGTCTCCGACAGGAGAAGCACGTGGCATTTGAGGAACGAAATCCAACATTTTCACAATTTTGTCGGGTTTCACTACCTTTAACCCAACCTACAAATCTTCTTAACCAATTACTATTGCGATCGCTCAGATTTTTCAGACTCAGGCTTATAGTAAAGGGCTGATTTATATAAGACTTGTTCTTGATGGGTTTCTAAAGTGCAATCAGACAAAGGATAAGTTACACAAGTAACAACATAACCAGCCTGTATTTCACTTGGACGCAGAAATTTTTGCTCGCTTTGATCGACTTCACCGCTAATAAGTTTAGCAATACAGGCAGAACATTCGCCTTGTTTGCACCCAGATGGTAGGCGGATACCAGCATCTTCCGCCATATCGAGAATATATTGATCGTCTGGCACTGGAATGGTGCGATCTAATCCAAGTGTAGGATTGATGAATCGAACTTGATAAACTGCCATCTGATGTTTCTAATTATTGTTTAACTGCTTTCATCGACAAACTAATCCGCTTTAGTTTCTCGTTGATTTCTAACACCTGAACTTTCACTACTTGTCCAACTTTGACAATTTTGTTGGGATCGTCTACAAATCTATCAGCAAGTTGGGATATATGCACCAAGCCATCTTGATGTACGCCGATATCAACGAAAGCACCAAAGTTTGCGACGTTCGTCACGATTCCCTCTAGTTCCATTCCCACCTTTAAGTCCCTGATTTCCTTAATTCCTTCTCTGAAGGTGGCATACTTAAACTCAGCACGAGGATCTCTACCTGGTTTTTCTAATTCGCTGAGAATGTCGCGGAGTGTGGGTTCGCCAACGCTATCAGTAACGTATTTCTTCAGGTTGGTCTTTTTGAGTTTTTCGGCAATTTGTGTTACCTGATTTAATGGCACATTTAGATCGGATGCGATCGCTTCTACTACAGAATAACTCTCTGGATGCACTGCTGTATTATCCAATGGGTTATCACCGCCACGAATTCGCAGAAAACCTGCTGCTTGTTCAAAGGCTTTCGGCCCCAGCTTTGGAACTTTCAAAAGTTGTCGGCGGTTTTTAAAGGCTCCATTCTGGTTGCGATAGGCAACAATATTATTGGCAACTGTTGCCGTAATCCCAGAAACGGAAGTTAGAAGTTCTTTGGATGCGGTGTTTAAGTCTACGCCGACGTAATTCACGCAGCTTTCTACGGTATCATCCAATTTCTTTTTCAACAACTTCTGATCGACATCGTGCTGATATTGTCCCACACCAATGGATTTAGGATCGATTTTCACTAGTTCTGCCAAAGGGTCTTGCAAACGGCGACCGATGCTGATGGCACCGCGCACGGTAATATCTAAATCGGGAAACTCTTCTAGCGCTACAGTACTTGCAGAATATATGGATGCGCCAGACTCATTCACCATCACCTTAACTGGTTTGCGTTCTATATTTTGCAATACTTGCGTGACAAATTCCTCTGTCTCGCGGGACGCTGTACCGTTACCGATGGCGATTAACTCAATTTTGTACTTTTCAATCAGATTTTTGACAGTTTGTGCAGCTTTGAGTCGCTGTTCAGCCGCTTGATGGGGAAATACTGCCTGATATTCCAAAAATTGTCCAGTTTGGTCGAGGACAGCAACCTTACACCCAGTTCTAAAACCAGGATCTATCGCCAGGGTTGGTTTCATCCCCGCTGGTGCAGACAGCAGCAACTCCCGCAGATTAGTTTCAAATGTCTTGATTGATTCTATGTCTGCATAAACTTTTTTATTGGAAATTACCTCTCCCATTAGAGAGACTTTCATCAAACGATTGAATGCATCCTTTAACATTGATTGATAAAAATCCCGAATTGTCCGTACTTTGGTTTTAATTTCTTTCGACTCAAGATAGTAAAGTACCGCATCCTCATCAAAAGCAATTTCAAAGCTTAATATTTTTTCGGTTTCACCCCGGCACAACGCCAGCATATTGTGTGGTGCAATGTTTTTTACCTTAATTTGATAGTTACGGTACATTTCAAATTTGGTTGTACCTTCAGGATAATCATCTTTGATGCGGGAGACAAATACCCCTTCCTCTAAAAGATAATCGCGGATATACGCGCGTAACTCAGCTTTTTCAGCGACTTCTTCCGCCAAAATATCAGCAGCACCCTTGAGCGCTTCTTCTGCTGTTTTTACTCCCTGCGTTTCTGAAATATACTTAGCCGCTGCTTCTTCCAAGGATGCAATTACAGCATTTTTGACATTTAGTGACTTGATGAAGTCTGCTAGTGGTTCGAGTCCTTTTTCTCTGGCGATGGTGGCGCGGGTGCGGCGCTTTGGGCGATAGGGTAGATATAAATCCTCAAGTTCGGTTTTTTGTAAGCAAGATGAGATTTTGGCTTTGAGTTCATCTGTAAGTTTACCTTGTTGAGCGATCGCACTTAAAATCGCCGATTTTCGTTCTTCCAGTTCTGTTAAATAAGTATATCGATCGGCCAGTTCGCGTAGTTGCACTTCATTCATTTCATCGGTGCGCTCTTTGCGATAACGTGCAATAAAGGGAATTGTTGCACCCTCCGCCAAAAGTTCCAGCGCGTTTTGCACCTGATGGGATTTGAGGTTTATTTCAGTTGCCAGTATTTGAGGAATGTTCAGCATTAGGTGTCTAAAATGAAAATGCTACTTCTAAAGGTAATATGCTAGATCCTTATCCTGGCGCAAGGCCAAAGTTTTAAGCTAATTTACCAGATGATTGCTCGCAAGAGTGCAATTGGCGAAATAGACAAAACCCACCTACGCAAGTTTTATAACCCTTTCAATCCGCGTAGATGAATCAGAATTTGTCTAGCACAGGGCAGCTTGGCTGATTGAGAAGAACGACAAAGCATCACCCACAGGAATTGTCTGTTTCTAAACACTACGCAATTTCGTGTAGCGTCCCATACCCACTTTTAAAGTTTGCTACGCACACCATCGACCACAGAAAAAATATTTGTCAAGCTTTTTGGCGCTTCATCTATCGCAATAATTATTCCAATTGGCATAAAATACAACGTCGCATAATTTTGATTTTCCATAATATTTATTTCGCTCGACTGTTGTAGCCAAAACCTTATTGGATGTAAGATTAACCACACTGTCAAAAAATTTGTTCTAAAAACACTACAACCTTTAGTTTAGAGGTTAGTAAAATGCCTTTGTTTTTCTTGATACCACTATGTACTGCTTTAGCTACAGGCTACTTGTTCAAAAAGAGTACTGATGAAATAGCATATCTTGCAGGTGTATTCGCAGCGATTAGCTTGATATTAAGTTTAGTATTAGCACCTTGGCAGATTCAGTTTGGATTATTAATCATTGTCTTCGTCATTACCAACAGACTTTTGCAGGATAATAAGTCTAAACAATAGGAAAACAACCTAGAGAAACCTCTATCCAGCCAAGGAAACTTAGGCTTGTTTTTGTTGATACCACTATATACTGTTTTGGCTACTGGCTACTTGTTCAAAAACAGTACTAATGAAATTGCCTACTTTGCAGCTATTAGCTTGATTTTAAATCTAGTACTAGCATCTTGGCAGATTCAGTTGGGATTGTTAATCATGATTAGCAACAGATTTTTGTGAGCATAATCAGTCCAAACAATAGAAAAACCTCTACCCAGCCAAGGAAAATTGGCGGACTAATAGCTCTGTCTGAGATATGTGAATTTAGATGAAGATTTTTGTGGATAGATAGAAAACAATTCAAACTCTCGATTGTCATCTAAAATTCTGGCTGTAATTTGGTGTAATCTTGTGCGCTCTTATCAGTGCCAGTACTGTTCTTCGAGCTTCAATTTTCCTTTGCTCAACTCTTAGCTTTGCATTTATCTAGTCTAATACTAACTCTTTACTCTACAAGTTTAATACCCAGAAATTACTTCATAAATGTACAAATTTTCCAGACAAAAATTCATAATGGAGGAGGAATTTTATTTTATGAAGATTTTGTTTAAGTGTATTTGTAAATAGATAAATTTTTGATAAAGTACAACGATAAATTTGCAACATACCTTTATCGTGGTATTCTAGTAAGTAATTGTATGTAGCAATAAATTGGGAGAAAAAAGCCTATTTAAAATTACGAGGATAAATCAAGCAAACCTAATACTAAATGGTGTAGAAATATCTCAAATTGAATGCAACCAACGTCAACTTAAAGTTGATTAGCCGACGCTAGTTTGCATTAGTTGTTTTGTTAAAAAGGCTCCATTTGGACATTCAGCAAAATTCCCCATAAACCTGTAAAGCGTATTACTGTAGATTGATTTATCTCCTCTCTATGATTTACGCCGCCAGTCAGACTTGTATTACTTATTGCGTTACCATACCCAAAAAGAGCACGTATACATACTCAATTTGAGTAAAAACCTTTACTTTTATAAATCGGCTTAATTGCCAGCCGAGATTACAGATATGTCTGTGAGTCGGGAGAAATTTTATGATATGTTCAGCACATTAATCAACTTTCCTGGAGCAAGCAAATAGAGAATATTTATCAATCCAGCTAGGTTTTATAGCTTGAGAAGATCGATAGTATCTTTAAAAGATTTCTACAGCAGGATACAACTGATGAAAGTTAATAAATGGGTTAATCAAAAATTCTAGCAATCCATTTTGGTTTAGGTGCATCTGTTAAATATGTGTGTGGAATCAGAGTTCAGCATCAGTGATGTCTACAACTGGCTACACCTACGCACACTGCAAACTTTGTGTATGTAGAGAGAATTTGTGACAAAGTTCTCAACCTTCTCTATGTCTGCATCTACTATTAGATTATCGCGATCGCGCTAAAAATAGCGTTAGAGCAAAACTGGGTAGCACAGAAAATATCTGTAATTCACAGTTGGGCAAACTCTAAATTGATTGTGCCAATTGCCAAGCAATAAACTGGTTTGCTTGAGAGTATAACCCAGTAAAAAATTAAGCGTGCTTTAGTCCGAATTATATCGAATGCTGCCATGAGAGAGCAACCTGGAATATTACATAGTATTTAGTTTTGAACTCTAGGGCATGAGCTTCAACGCTGATTTTGATATCAGTCGCTTCAGCATAGCCTTCCTAATTTTGTTGTCTATTTACTGAAGTAGAGATCGAATTGTAGAGAAGGTGTTGCCGAGATATGAAACGTTCAAAACGACTGGCTTTTTACTGCTCGGTTCATACCTACTATCTTGATTAAGGCAAAGTACTATGAAATCTATGTCGCAAATTTCAAACTTTAAAATAATCCCTTATATTATTTTATTTGTAAGTATTTTACTTAGTATCTGCGGACAATTGTTGATGAAAAATGCCATGCTTTATACAAATGAGGGAGTATTTACTTGGGATTTTCTTCAAAAATTATCATTAGCTATTACTGTCTACTGTTTAGGAATAGTAAATTGGATATTGGCTCTGCGCTCGGTAAAATTAAGTATTGCTTATCCACTGACGAGTTTAAATTATGTTGGGATACTTTTCGGCTCATACTACTTTTTTAATGAGGTGATTACGCTAACTCGAATAGTAGGAGTCATCACTATCTTCTTGGGTGTTCTTTTAGTAGTTAACCCCATAAAAAAGCTCAAGTTTAGATAATTAATTACTTGAAAAATTAAAAATGAGTATTTTTATTTGGCTCAATTTAATGCTTGTTGTTTTGTTTGGAACAACAGCCCAACTCTCACTCAAGTATGGATTTTACATTTCTAACTCTAATAAAGGAGAAAGCGGATCTCTCAAAAATCTCTTATTATCTCGTTATTTTTTGATTTGGTTTATCTGCTATACATTTATGACTATATTGTGGCTTTATGTATTGCGGACAATTCCTTTAAGTCAAGCGTTTCCAGTTTTAGGATTAATGTATGCATTTGTACCAATTGCTTCTCACTATCTTTTAAAAGAAGAAGTTGTTTTTAGCCAGTGGTTAGGAATTTCCGTTATTATAACTGGCGTTATTTTAGTTGGACATTAATCTTTTATTATCAGATTATTAATATTAACAGTTTCCGAAGATCATCCTCTAAAACATTTTCACAAAATCTAAATTTACTTTATGAATATAAGCATAGTTGGCGGAGGCATCACTGGGCTAGTATTAGCTCAACGTCTTTCACATCAAGGGCATAAAGTCACTGTCTTTGATAGTAATAAGCAGCTTGGTGGACTTACTACCTATCATGATTACGGATTATTCACTTGGGATCGCTTTTATCACGTTATCCTTCCTTCTGATACTCACTTAATAAATTTTCTCAGAGATATTGGTCTTGGAGATAAACTGCGTTGGCATCGAAGTCTAACAGGCTTTTATGACAATAAAAAGTTTTATTCTATTAGTAACAGTATAGAATTCCTGCGTTTTCCTCTATTTGGACTTATAGGTAAAATCAGATTAGCTTTTACTCTTCTATATGGTTCGCGCCTGAATAACTGGCGGCGCTTAGAGAAGATTTTAGTTGAAGATTGGCTCTTGAAACTCGGTGGTAAAAACACATACGAAAAGCTTTGGAAACCTTTACTTTTATCCAAACTAGGAGAAAACTATAAGCGAATATCAGCAGTTTTTATCTGGGCTTATATCAAACGACTATTTTCAGCGCGCGATTCTTCATTAAATAAAGAACAACTTGGTTATGTCTCCGGCGGTTATAAAACTGTTTTTGACCATATAGAAAAATTAATTTACGCGGCTGGAGGTCATATCCACAAAGGTGTTGCGGTTGAATATATCGCACCTCATCCAGGGGGCGGAATGTGGGTAGAATCTCAGGGTCAAAAAGAGCATTTTGATAAAGTCATCTTTACTGGGCCAGTTAATATCTTGCAACAGGTTGCTGCGAGGGAACTGGTGAAAGTTTCAGACACTACTAAAACAGTAGAATACCTGGGTGTAATCTGCATGGTACTGATTACTCGTAAGCCTCTAGTTCCTTATTACGTAGTAAACATTGCCGATAAAAATATTCCTTTTACCGGAGTTATCGGTATGAGTAACTTAGTTTCTTTACAAGAGACGGCAGGGTATCACATTACATTTCTACCAAAATATATCCTTTCCACTGACCCGTTGTTAAAACAACCAGATGACGAATTACGCCCAATATTTTTCCAAGGTATACGTTTAATGTTCCCCGAACTTAAAGCCGATGACATTGTAGCAGCACATATTAATCGAGCGATTAAAGTACAGCCACTACAAGTTTTAAATTATTCTAGTCTTGTTCCAAAAGTGAGTACTGAAAACGATAATTTTTTCGTCGTCAATACCTCACAGTTGGTCAATGATAGCGTCAACAACAACGCAGTAGTTCGACAAGTCGATGAATTTCTCAAAAAATCAGCATTACTGAATTCTTGAAACTTGAGTAATCACACTTTATTTTAAAAATCACACGAGGTCTTTATGAGTCTTTTTGTTCTTTTACCTGCATATAACGAGCAAGAATCAATTCGACCCTTGTTCAAAAAGTTTCAAACATTGCAGCAAATCTTTAATATAGAGATAGAACTGATTCTTGTCGATGATGGCAGTAGCGATCGAACTGCTCAGACTGCAATAGATGAATCTCAATCACTAGGTATATTACTAAAATTAGTCCAGCATCCCAAAAATGCTGGTTTAGGTCAAGCAATTAAAACAGGTTTCACAACTTTCTTGGAAATTTCAAAAGAAGGTGATTTTTTAGCTGCGATGGATTGTGATAATACTCAACCACCAGAGCTATTAATAAAAATGTATGACACTATGATAGCTGGTAGCTATGATATTGCGATCGCGTCTAGATATCGCAAAGGTTCTAAAGTCATAGGCTTATCAAAATTTAGAGAGTTGATGAGTTACGGAGCCAGCTGGCTTTTCAGAATTGCCGCCCGTGTACCAGGCGTAAAAGACTACACTTGTGGTTACAGATTGTATAACCGTACTTTCCTCACTAAACTGGATATGTATTATGGGGACAATCTATTCACTGAAAGTGGATTTGCTTGCATGATAGATTTACTGTTGAAAGCCAAAGCTCTCAAACCAAAAATCGTAGAAATTCCAATGGTTTTGAGATACGATCAAAAGCCAACTGCTAGCAAAATGAAAATTCTTAAAACTATTACTCGAACGCTAAAGCTCTTGTTTAAGAATCTAGTATCAACAGAGCAGACTTCCAATTTAGGTCAGACTTTCAAAGAGCAAGAAACACTCAGAATTCCACTGAAAATGGCAAATCGTAAATAAACCTGAGAAGAAAAGTATGAATTCTTTCGTTGAGAAGAGTGCCAGATAAGTACATAAACATAAATGTATTATATTTTACACTTAAACCAAAAGCGCAGCTTTCCTTGCTCCGCTTTTGTATTCTGACTTCTGAATTCTTCGTCAAATAGCTCCAAATTTCTAGTCTGTGGGCGGATTTGCCAAGACGTTGTAAAAGGGGAGGGAAATCCACACGCTTTTCTAGCAACTGTGGCTTTTGCTCATTTGTTAGACTGAACACACCAGGATTTTTCAGTCAAATCTCTGAACTACGCCAGCAGACGAGGCTACTCATGCTTACAAGTACGCTACTTCTCTCGAATCAACTTCCCACTCTCCAATATTCCTCCACACCAGAGCGTTTCGATGAAACCTGGGAAGCCCCACTGGCTACCCTTCTGGGACTAGGGCGCGCCGCTGGTGCTGACTTCATCGAATTATTTTTAGAGCGTCGCAACTATATTAGTTCTCTTGCAGAAGATGACGCTATCACCAGTATTTCACCCAGTCTGTCTACAGGCGCGGGAGTCAGAGTATTTCGTGGTAAAGCTGATTGTTACGTTAGCACCAATGACCTTTCGTTTTCCGGTTTGAAAGCAGCCTTAGAAAAAGGTCTTTCTATCTTGGGATTGCAACTACCCACTGCTAAGGCTTTCATCCCAGAAATTAACCTAGAATTACTTAGAGATTACGCCACCAAAAGAGGTAAAGATGCATGGCTACCAGTGTGTAGCTCCATCCGAGAAATGGGAGAAATTCTCCTGGATGGTACAGCCCACCTGAAGCAAAAAGCTAGCCACATCCAATCGCGCCGTGCTACCTATTTCCGGGATTGGCAAGAAGTTTTAATCGCCGCTAGTGACGGTACTTTTGCCCGTGATATTCGCCTCACGCAGTCAGTAGGATTTAACCTGTTGTGTGCTGATGGTGCTAATCGTACCTCAATTGGCGATCGCGCAGGTAATACTAGCGATGCCAACTTCTTGAGAACTTGGGATTCTCAACAAGCCGCCGAGAAAATAGCAGAATCGGCTGGAAAAATGCTCTACGCAGATTACGTGGAATCGGGTACTTATCCCATCATTATGGCCAATCACTTTGGCGGCGTAATCTTCCACGAAGCTTGCGGACACCTACTAGAAACCACTCAAATTGAACGTAATACCACACCCTTTGCTGACAAAAAAGGCGAAAAAATTGCCCACGACAGTTTGACAGCCTGGGATGAAGGGCGCTCTGAAAATGCCTTCGGGACAATTGACATGGATGACGAAGGTATGCCGGCTCAAAGAACCCTCTTAATTGAAAAAGGTGTTCTGAAAAACTTCTTAGCAGATAGAACAGGTTCCTCACGCACCGGACATCCCAGAACTGGAAGTGGACGCCGCCAAAATTATACTTATGCCGCTGCTAGCCGGATGCGTAATACTTATATTGATTCTGGCGAATACAGCAATGATGAATTATTTGCCTCTGTTGATAAAGGTATTTACTGTAAAAAGATGGGTGGTGGTAGCGTTGGTGCTACAGGCCAATTTAACTTTAGTGTTGATGAAGCTTATTTAATTGAAAATGGCAAAATCACCAAACCGCTAAAGGGAGCAATTCTCATCGGTGAAGCCAAGGAAATTATGAATAAAATTTCCATGTGTTCCCAAGATTTGGAAATTGCACCGGGTTTTTGTGGTTCCGTCAGTGGCAGTATTTACACCACGGTAGGACAACCCCACATCAAGGTTGATTCTATTACCGTCGGGGGAAGATAACTTTATCAACTTCCAGGTTCTACCTGGAAACGCCTTCCTGGTGGCTATTTTATCTAGGAGGCAGAAGCCTTCTATTATTACACTCCCAGGCTGAAGTAGGGAGCAAGAAAATCCAAAATCTAAAAATTGACTATGCCGAATATAAATGAAATTGCAAATTCTGCCAAGGATAATGCTGATAAGCTTGGCATTAAGAAATTCGACATTTATGGCTCAACAGTAGATGACACTAACGTGCAAGTAGACCAAGGTGAGCCGAAACAAGTTAAAGCTTCAAATCGCTCTGGTGTTATTGTTCGTGTCTGGAATGAAGAGAATACGATGGGTGTCACCAGCACCACAGATGTAGACCCCAAGGGACTGGAATTAGCTTTGAAAACTGCTTATGAAGCCAGTTTCTTTGGTGTTAAAGAGAATGTTCCTGATTTTAGTCCAGAGGCTACTACTCCGATTTCAAGTAAACCTCAGGCTAAAACATCCCAAGCACCTGTTGCTGAACTTATAGAAAAATTGTTGGTAGCTGAAAAAGAATTACTGGCAGCTCACCCAGCAATTAAAGGTGTACCTTATAATGGTTTGTCTCAAAGAGATATTGACAGATTTTATCTCAATAGCGACGGTGCAGTAAGAACTGAATCTCACTCTTTGGCATCAGTTTATCTTTACAGCAAAACTGAGGAAGAAGGGAAAAAACCTCGCAGTGCAGGCGCTTATAGAATCAACCAAAATTTAGATAATCTAGATATTAATGGTTGCATCAAAGAAACCGCCGATAAAACTATCAGTCACTTGAATTATGAAAAAATCAAAACTGGTAAATATCGAGTTGTTTTCTCTGCGGAAGCTTTCTTAAGTCTGTTGGGTGCTTTTTCTAACTTGTTCAATGCCCAAAGTATTTTAGACAATCAAAGTCTATCTACTCCTGATGATTTAGGTAAGCAAATAGCTTCTCCTCTGCTTTCAGTTGTTGATGATGCACTTCACCCAGCTAACGTAGGTGCCGAAACTTTTGATGGCGAAGGAACTCCCACTCGTCAGATTTCGCTGATTGAAAATGGCGTTTTAACAAGCTTTCTCCACAGTGCAGGCACTGCTAAAAGGTTAAATGCCCAGCCAACGGGTAATGCTAGTATTGGTGCAAAAGTCAGCGTTAGTCCAAATTTTTATCACGTATTTTCAACAGCAACTCCTGAGCAAGAGTTGAGCTTAGAAACTGCTGAAAATGTGATTTTTATCGATGATTTACAAGCTCTCCATGCTGGAGTTAAATCCTTGCAAGGTTCCTTTTCTTTGCCGTTTGATGGTTGGCTAGTTAATAAGGGAGTAAGGACGAGTATTGAGTCAGCAACTGTTGCTGGCGATTTCTTGGAACTTTTAAAGTCAATTATTTATGTAGAAAAAGAAGCAGAGTTAACGCCAGGGGGAGTTTGCCCGAAAATCTGGGTTAATGAATTATCGATTACCGGCGAATAAAACTTAGGAACTGTAGAGTTAAGAGTTTAACTCTTAACTCATCACTTGGAAATCATGACCGAGCATTAGTATTCACCACCAATGCTAATGGCAGTATTAAATACATCAGCACCGCTTAAATCAATACCAGCTAAAACAGCGCCATCTACGTCACTGTTATATAAACGGGAATTACTCAAATTCACGTTGGTAAGATTGGCATTATTTAACATCGTATCGCTAACAAATGCTTCTGTGAGATTAGCAGACTTTAAATTAGCTCCAGTTAAATCTGCACCTTCTAAGTTAGCACCTTCGAGATTAGCTCCTTTTAAATTTGCATTTCTCAAGTCAACACCGATTAGATGAGCGCCTTTAAGGTTAACTCCTACTAGATTGCATCCCGAACATTCTCTAGTTTCTAACAAGCGGCGGACAGGGGCGGAATTTTCTGCTTTGACGGGAATGGGAGCAGCTAAAGATAGCGTGCTGAGTAAGGCTGCTGCCGTCAAAAAAATTCGTTTCATAATTTACCTCGGACACTTCTAGAAGTCATGAAATTCTGATGTTCTCTGATCTTCTACGATACCAGTGTGCCAAGATTACAGAATTCTGTCCTCATGCGATCGGAGGAACATATATTTTCTATGAGACTAGGTATTCTTCCGTCAGTTAGTCCGATGGGAGTAAATTTCAAACTGAAATTATATTAAGCCTTGCCGCTACCTAATAGGTACAACAGTGCCATCCGAACAGCAACACCGCTGGTAACTTGTGATTGAATGAGACTAAATTCTGGGTCATCCATCAATTCAGAACTAATTTCAACACCACGGTTGACTGGGCCTGGATGCAAAACTTTGACGTTAGATTTACAAAGTTCCAGTTTTGTGCGTGTAATCCCAAACAGCTGATGATATTCTCGCAAACTTGGCAGCAAATGAGCCGTCATCCGTTCTTTTTGCAGGCGCAATGTCATGACGAAATCGGCATTTTGTAAAGCTGGTTCTAGCTGCCAGTGTAGAAAAAGTTGGGGATTGGGGGAATAATTTCTGCCTTCTACTTCCTCCGAGATAAACTCGGCAAAGAATTTAGGTAAAAGGGTTGGCGGTGCTGCCAGATGCACTTCGGCACCACTAGCAATTAAACTCCAAATATTCGATCGCGCCACGCGAGAATGGAGAATATCCCCAACAATGGCAATCTTTTTCCCCTTTAAAAGTTCCAGTCGCGGATGATCTGGGTCAATTAGAGTAGTTATGGTAAATAAATCTAGCAGTGCTTGGGAAGGATGTTCATGTTGACCATCACCAGCATTCAGGACGCTAACTCGTACACCTAGACGATCCATTTCAGCCGCGATCGCATTTGGTACTCCTGCTTCTCGATGGCGGACTACCATAATATCAGTTCCCATCGCCAAATAGGTTTTCGCCGTGTCGAGAATTGTTTCTCCTTTAGTCATAGAAGATGTGGCGGCGGCGAAGTTCAGCGTATCCGCACTTAAACGTTTCGCTGCTAGTTCAAAACTGCTGCGGGTGCGCGTAGACGATTCAAAAAATAAATTCGCCACCACCTGTCCCTGCAAAGTTGGCACTTTCTTTGTCCGCCGTGATAGCACTTCTTGAAAACTGGCAGCAGTTTGCAAAACTGTATCGTATTCAGTGGTAGTAAAGTCAGCTAGGGAAAGAATGTGATGACGATTCCAGGTAGTAGTAGGCATAGAATTTGGGGAGTGGGGACAAGGGGAGCAGGGGAGCAGGGGAGCAGGGGAGCAGCACTTCGGCTACGCTCAGTGACCGAGGAGAAGTAGCAGTAAGTCTTTCCCCTCTGCTCCTCTGCCCCTTTGCCCCTCTGCCTCTTCTGCCCAATGCCCAATCCCTTCATGCTGGTAAATGGAAAACGTTTAAAGCTAGAGAAATTAAGCTGAGGAACGTTAAAAAGCCGATTGTATCTAGCATTGTAGTCACTAATGGCCCACTAACCAAGGCAGGATCGAGCTTCAGTCGTTTCAAAGCCATTGGTAGTAAAGTGCCGAGTGTAACAGCCACAATTGTATTAGTTGCCATTACCATGCCGGCAATTAAAGCCACCCATCGCTCTTGAGGTCTCGCCCAAATCAAGGAAAGCAGGATCATCGTTGTGGCTAAAGCGAGAGCTGTACCTAAACCAGCTAGAAGTTCCTTGCGAAGAATTTTTAAGGTATCTTTGGGTGTTACCTCTCCCACTCCCAAGCCGCGAATTGTTACCGTTAATGATTGAATACCGACAGTACCACCAGTGTTAGAAAAAATCGGCATGATGACTGCTAGAACTGGCACTGCGGCGATTACAGATTGAAAAGGCGCGATCGCACTGGCTGCACCAATATACAGGGCCATGATCCCCAACAGCCAAGGCAAGCGGTTACGGATGGTTAACAGGGGAGAGGATAAAGCTGCTTCATCACCACTCACACCCCCCAGTTTTTGGATATCTTCTGTGGCTTCTTCTTCCAAAATATCCATGACATCATCAATGGTGACAATGCCTACCAATCGGTCTTCCCGATCGACGACGGGGATAGCGATTAAGTCGTAGCGCTGCATAATTCGCGCCACTTCTTCTTGAGGGGTTTCAGTTGTTACCTTAATGACGCGATCGCTAGCAATATCTTTAATGAAAACATCGGGAAAGGTAAACAGCAACTGGCGCAGTGAAACTACTCTCACCAGAGTCCGGTTGTCGTCTGTGACGTAGGCGTAGTAAATCGATTCTTTGTCTTCGTCCTGACGGCGGATTTTGCTCAGGGCTTCACCGACAGTCAATCCTTGCCGCAACCGGACATATTCGGTTGTCATCACCCGCCCAGCAGTGCCTTCTGGATAGCCGAGAATTGTTGCTGTTGCTTGTCTTTGTTCTGGACTGAGTTCCTGCAACAGCCGTTTGATTACTCCAGCAGGTAGTTCATCAAATAATTCTGCCCGTTCGTCGGGACTCATCTCTTCTACAAGTTGCACTACCTGAACATCATGAAGAGAATTAATTAGTTCTTCCTGCACCTCTGTCGGGAGATATTCAAATACATCAATTGCCTGAGCTTTGTTGAGTAAACGGAATGCGATCGCCCGTTGTTGTTCGGGCAATTGTGTAATGTATTCTCCCACATCCACAGGTTGTAAGCGATTTAAATCCCATTTCAACTGGTTTAAATCGGTAGTATCAGTCAGCAAATCACGAATATCTTCTGTGAGCATGATATATATCTCCTAAGTCTCCCCCGCGCTGGGAGACTTCCTCACCACAGCTCAGAGGAGGTTGATACTGCCATCTTGTGGACTATGGTCCATAAAATTTCAACAATTCAATATCGATAGCTAAATCAAAGCATTGCTAGTCATCATCCTAACCCGGAACAGCGCTGTCCGGTAGATACTGAGGAAATTTTATCTCTTTAGTACCTTTATATAAATTTTTAGCTTGCTACCTTGATTTTTAGGGGAATTATTCTGCGATCGTAGTAAGTTTCGCTACTAATATAATCTGTGAGAGCTGGCGATCGCGAATAAATAACCATACAGATGGCTAAAAAAGGGGAGTCCTCTCCAAACAAGGCATTAGAAAACTTCTGCTCATTAACAAATACTTGAGGTTCGGTAATCTAAATTGAGATCCTCTTACTTGAGTGTCGTTAACTAATTACTAAATCATAAATAGCTTCTAGCTTGGCAGTTTGCTTGCGAATATCAAAATTTTCGCAAATAAACTCTCGTCCTTTTTTACCCATACTTTTAGCTAAAGCCCGATCGGACAAAAGAATATCTAATTTTTCCGCGAGAGTTCGATCGTCTTTTTCATCAACTAAAAAACCAGTTTCTCCATCTAAAATCGCATCAGGGATAGCGCTATGCCAGGTAGAAGCTATTGGTAAACCAGAAGCGGCGGCTTCCAATATTGAAAGGGGTAAACCTTCGCTATCACCGTTCTTTGCTGTTTGACTGGGTAGAGAAAATATTTCTGCATTTCTCATGGTTTTTTGAATCACTTCATAAGGTTTTGCCCCCATAAAATTTACTCTATTACTAATACCAAGTTCTTCTGCTAGAGCTTTAAATTTTTCAGTCATTGTGCCATTTCCAATTTGGATAAGTGACACATCTGGATGCTTACTGGCAATCCTGGCAAAGGCTTTTAATAGGGTATCAATTCCTTTTTTTTCAGTATGTCTGCCTACACATAAAATATATCTTTCACCTTTTGATTCACTGGCTGGGGCAAATTTTTCTAAATCTATACCACTATTTAGTTTAATAATTTTATCTTCAGGATAACCATATTCAATCATCTTTTTATACAAGAAACTAGAAAAAGCAATAAATTTAGATGCTTTTTGTTTTAATTCTTCTTCATGCAAAAGAAATTGATAGAATGCTGGATTACCTGACAGCCACATAGAGCGACGTGAAACTGTGATATCAAAACCGTAAAATGTAACGATGAAAGGAATATTTAATTTTTCTGCCAATCGCATTGCATAAATACCATCTGGCCCAAAATGTCCGTGAATTAATTTTAGATTTTTTAGTTCAGCCTCTTTTCCAAACATATTTGGTGAAGCAGAAATTATATGAAATAATTGCTTAATTTTCCATTGGTCATTATCACTAATAGCAATATTGTCAAAAGGAATTTCTTCTAATAGTTTACAAGTAAGAAATAACGGTTTGTATGTTTGTAAATTATGGGCTTGTTCTCCGATAAAAGTTTCTGATACTCTCGGATAAGCTCGACGATACATCCCAACTGTTTTCATTGTGTTACTCCTATTTAAGATTAATATTTCTCTTGACAAAAAAAGAACAAGATATTGCGTAAAAAACTTTGAAGTTCTTTATATATTTACGCCCTTGGTTCTATTTGCTGCTATTTTGGATTAAATAGCAATTACCTGATTCATTCAGAACAGCAATAACAATCCCAATCAATTGTTAGTTTTTTCAAGCTAATGTTAGTCTAAATCAGGGTTTCAATTATTTATGTTAGTAAGTGAAATAATAATTTTTTCTGAAAGTATTATTTAGTAAATATCTTAGGGTGTAATAAAGCAAACTAGGATATTTATTATGTCAACAAACTGATTAATTTTTTATCACTTAGGCATTGACAGGAAAGCCAAAAATAGCAACTATGCTTTTCAAGGCTTCTAGGTAGAGTTTTGCGATGCCTGCGGTTTTTGCTTACCTACCCAACTAATAAAATATGGTTTGTAAAAGGCTGAACGGACGTCTAGATGTGAATGCACAAGATGATTTATTTGTAAAGTGCATAAGCCCTATTTTTTATCAAATTTGATTGGGTTGAGGATAGCCTCCCTTTCTTGACTGCAATTATTTGCTGAATATCCAACACAAACACATCAATCTTAAAACATATCTACATGAAAATAAATATTTTTGCAAAAAAATGATTTAGTTTATACCAGCATAAGCATAACCTCGGAGTAGTGATTTAGTTTAGACTAGCATAAGCTCATCCTTCGGAGTTAAGCACTCTTGATTTTTTGACATCATCCCATCACTGATATTATGTCCGGCTAATTATTTATAATTCCCGAATCTATGCACAAAGCTCAAAAAGCCCTCACCTGGGCGGTTTTAATGATAAGTCTTTAACCGGACACGATATGATTTATTACACCGAATCAATAGTAGATTCCCAAGATCGCTCTTGAGAGTCACCTTTCTAAGACTCGACTTACTTGGAGGGATTTATTCCACCCACGCAGAGATCGATATTTCTAGAGAAGATCAACGTTTCCGTATGCCCTACGGTACGGAATCCCATCTCAATGTCCGATTCTCCATAGCCCAAGTGCAAGAAACCCACTCCTTTAAGGGGCTGAATTCTGCAAGTAGTTCTAAACCAAACCATGAAAACATCTACTAAATTGCTATCTCGCCTAGACTATTACTACCAGCAAATCAAAACGATTATCCTGACTCGTCAAAATCCAATTACGGGTTTACTACCTGCAAGCACAGCGATTACAGCCCACGGCGATTACACAGATGCCTGGGTGCGAGACAATGTTTACAGTATTTTGGCGGTTTGGGGTTTAGGACTTGCATACCGCAAGATTGATGACGATAAAGGACGCACCTATGAACTAGAACACAGTGTCATCAAATTGATGCGCGGGTTGTTATTTGCGATGATGCGACAGGCTCATAAAGTAGAGACATTTAAACATACTCAGTCGCTACTAGATGGACTGCACGCCAAATATAATACCGCGACTGGTGATATTGTTGTTGGTGATGACCAATGGGGACATTTGCAACTTGATGCTACATCTATATTTTTACTGTTCTTGGGGCAAATGACGGCAGCAGGATTGCAAATAATTTATACCATTGATGAAGTGAATTTCGTCCAAAATTTAGTTTACTATATTGGACGAGCTTACCGCACACCAGATTACGGCATTTGGGAACGTGGGAATAAAATTAATCGTGGTAGTGCTGAGTTAAATGCCAGTTCTGTAGGCATGGCAAAAGCTGCTTTAGAAGCTATCAACGGATTGGATTTGTTTGGTGTGCGGGGTAGTCAAGCATCGGTGATTCATGTGCTACCAGATGAAATTGCCCGCGCCCGGATTACTCTAGAATCACTATTACCGAGAGAATCTGGTTCTAAAGAAATTGATGCGGCGCTGTTAAGTATTATTAGTTATCCTGCCTTTGCAGTAGAAGATTTGGAGTTACGCGATCGCACTCTCAACGATATTATCAATAAACTCGCAGGTAAGTACGGTTGCAAACGCTTTCTGCGTGATGGACACCAAACCGTTTTAGAAGATCATCAGCGTTTGCACTACGAACCGTGGGAACTCAAGCAATTCGAGCATATTGAATGCGAATGGCCGTTATTTTTCACTTATTTAGTTCTAGATGGATTATTTCGCGGCGAACAAGAACAAGTTAAAAAATACCAAGAGCTTTTAGAATCATTACTCATAGAACAAGATGGGTTACGTTTATTGCCAGAACTTTATTATGTTCCCGCCGAAAACATAGAAGCAGAAAAGTTAGCACCTCAAACGCAACCACGTTTGCCCAATGAAAATATTCCTTTGGTGTGGGCGCAGAGTTTATATTTTCTCAGTCAAATGTTGAGTGAAGGGTTACTGGCAGTAGGTGATATCGACCCTTTGGGAAGACATTTGTGTGTAGGAAAACAGCGCGAAGCATTGGTACAAATTGCCTTATTAGCAGAAGATGAAGATTTACAAACGAAACTAGAAGTTCACGGAATTGAAGCCCAAACACCCGCCCAGGTAGAACCGATTCAAGTGAGAAAAGCTGGAGAATTTTCAGCTATTTATACCCAAATTGGACGTAATGACAAACTTGGTTTAACTGGGCGGCCAGTGCGGCGGCTGCGGAGTTTAACAACATCTAGAATCTTTCGGATTAGCGGCGAAACAATTGTATTTTTGCCTTCATTTTCCGATTCTCAACAGTTTTACTTGACCCTTGATTACCATTTTCTACTGGATCAAATTAGAAGCGAACTAGCTTACATTCAAAAATATTGGAGCGATTTAGGGCGTCCTACCTTAACTTTAATGTTGACGCACACCATGTTAGAAGCCGGTTCGGAAGCATTACTGGAATTGATGCAAGAACTCAAAGATGGTGTTTGTAACGGTGTACGGGTGAAATTAGGACGGCTAAATCAGCTAATGCTGACAGCCGGAATCCAAAGAATTGATTTTCTTCCCAATGCAGAATTCTCGCGATCGCCAGTAAAAAATGCTAGTCCACGTTGCTCTTATCTACCTTATCATCCTGAGAAAAACTGGCGCTTAGGGCATACCCAAGAATTTCAAATGGAGTGTGAAACCAACTTTGGCTTATTACTTTCTCATTTGCGGTCATCAGAAAATATCTACGAACAAATTGAGTTATTGCAAACTTTAACTCGCTTACAGGGAATGAAATTTGATACGGGATATGGTGGGCCAGGATATCCTGTTACAGTAGGCGATTTGCTCGATGAAGTTTACACTAAAGCTGGAGATTTAGGCATTTGGGCAGTAGTGCGCCGGGCTGCGGGGTTACGCCAAATGGTTGATATCAGCCTATCAGATGCAGTAACGAGTATTTTGGTAAGGGGTAAGCAAATTGCTGTGGGTAAAGCTTACAGTGAAGCATCCTTGATTAGCGTACCCATGTCCCACGATGAGATTGCCGATAAAATTAATCATTTTTGTCGTGAGGATATCCGCGATCGCGTCCTCACTCAAGAGATTTTAATCTATGTTGGCATCTTAATTCGCTCAGAACCCGAACTATTCCAGGGACTACTAACACTGAGAGTCGGCTATCTCATATTATTGATCGTTAGCGAACTAGCGCGGGAATTGCATGTCACTCAAGATGAAGCTTACGATCGCTTAATGCAACTTTCACCCTTTGAAGTTAAAGTGCGCTTGCGTCAGGTATTAACTGGATATACTGGCATGAGTAACCTGTTGCGCCAGCAAGAATCACTGCACGTTAAACAAAAAGAAAGTGATATTGCTTGGGTGGTGTTACCAGGAATCGGCGAAGGGATAGAAGTTCCGCCAGGCGGTTGGCGACGGTTTCGCCAAGCCGAAGGTGCGACGGGGCGCGTACCAAAAGAATTTTTTAAGCAAGTTTGGCTATTAATGCAACATTGCAAAGGTCTAGTAATTGGCGATAAACTAGAGCGGCGCAATCGTTTAGATAGCGAGATAATGCTGTCGGAAATGACAGCGGGGGAAAGAAATTTTGCTCTGTTAGTTGAGCATTTGTTGAATAAAATCGAAGCTACAGAATATCGACAAGTTAATATTGAAGCATTAATCGAATTAGCTGCGATCGCTGCCAATAATCCCAAGCTGCAAATTGAAGAATATATCGTGTTGGATGTGTTAATCGGCCACGCAGTGCGATTGGCATGGTTAGAGAATCATAATCATCGCAGCGATCGCTATGATGAGGATAAAGCGAGTGCGTGGCGATCGTTTTACAATACTTCTCCTAGAGATTGCGCTAGTTATATTTTGAAGGCATTCAGGTTCTTGACGGAATTTGTAAAGGATTTTTAAACGCAAAGGATCGCAAAGGGAAGCGCAGAGGAACGCAGAGAATGAGTTGAGTGGGGTGATTATTGGGTGTGCGATGAGGGTGCATACTGCTTTGGGGCCTGGTTTGTTGGAGTCGGCTTATGAGGAGTGCTTGGATTATGAGTTGAAGAAAGCCGGATTGAATGTTGGTAAGCAAATTCCATTGCCCTTAGTTTATCAAGATGTGCAATTGGAATGTGTTTATCGATTAGATTTGATTGTCGAAAACCAAGTAATTGTAGAGATTAAATCTGTAGAGTCCTTCCACCCAATTCACTCCGTTCAACTCCTAACCTATCTCAAACTCGCCAACTGCAAACTAGGTCTTCTCCTCAACTTTAACGTCCTCCACCTCAAAGAAGGTATTAAACGCGTAGCCAAAAACCTCTAACCCCTCCTCTTACTCCCTCTCATCCTCCGCGAACCTCTGCGCTTCCCTCCGCGCCCCTTTGCGTTGAAAAAAAATATCCCCCACCTCCGATTCCAAAAGCAGGGGTTTTATTAAAACTACTTAACAGAAACAGCATCAACATCAATAGTGCTTCCACTAGAGGTAGAACCCTCAGTAGTATTAGGTACTTCAGTACCCACATCACCCTTACGAGCTTTCCAGCCCTCAATAACTAGCCCAGACACTTCACTAACTAGCAGAGTCAAAAGGAAAACATCATCAATCTGTCCCACAACGGGTATAAAATCTGGAAGAACATCAAATGGGCTGACCAAATAGACCAACGTTCCTAAAATTACCCACCAACGGTATTTGGGGTTACGAAGCACACTGCGATACCAGGTGTAAAGTGATTGGATTGAAAATTTCATGTTTTGAACCTCCGGTTATCTTTTATTTTGACAAATCATGCTAAAAATTCACGGTGCGAATAACCGTCCTAGTTAGTCTGGAAGACGCTACTAGTAATCTGTCAACAAAGACAAATAAGTAGGTAGCGGGTTCATCCCAAACAGGCGAAAGTTGTTTGTTTATAGGGCTGATTAATCGATGAGTGCTGATATCTGCTGCTCTAATCATAAGAGATATGCCTATAGACTGATTTTTTTACTTTGCTAGAGATTTTATAAATTGCTCGGTATAGTCTTAAACTTCTGTGCAGATCCCAAAGAATAATCTTCTAATTTAAAATCAGCAAAAGGCTTCTTTTCTAACCTATTCCGTAGCGCCTCGTCAAGAATTACACCTGATGATTCTCTTTTAACGCCGATAATTATCACACTTGTCTGATATGTAGTTAAATCCTGATTTGTCTGACAATCACTCCGTTGAAATTGACCCAAATTCAATAAGCGATAACTTTTGACACTTGGTGTATTAATAAATAATTTTTTAACCAAAAGTTGTATTTGTTTTGAACGTTCTAAAGCCACACGTTCTTGAATTAATCTATCACCTTTGCAAGAAGCTGTACCGACAGAGATAATCTCATTGGGAGCTTCCATTATATTCTCTATACCTTCTTGTTCTAAAGTCAACTTTAAAAGGTCAACACTAATAATTTCATCATTGGATTTAATTTGGAAGTTGCTACCTAAAAGCCATTTATATTTTAGTGATAAAACCGCTATATTAAACTCGGCTATCCTTCCCTGACTATCTCTACCTTCTTGATAAGAAAAGTAATCAATATTACCTTTTTTTTCTGGATATTGTCTGTAATAAGATGTTTCAGAAAAATCTGATTTTCGCGTGGCTAAAGCCACTATACTAAGCAATCCTAATACTAATAATAGAACTGCAAAAAATGCCAATAGCGGCACTTTTTCTGGCTGCTTATTTGGAGGTAATGAGTTGTTATTAGTATCTACAGGTAAATGTTCAAGGTTAGAAGATTCTAGTATATTACTATTTGTCGGAGTAGTTTCTGTTAATTGAGTTTCGATTTCTTCTAGGGAATGCAAAATTTCTTCAGTACTGGCAGGACGTTTTTCTATATCTGACGCTGTTAGCCAATCAATTAAATTCAATAGTAAGGGTGAAATATGGGTCGGATGATTTTGCCAGTGCAACAAATTTTGCTGGACATCATACATCTCCAAAGGATGGTGTCCTGTCAGCAAAAATACAAAAGTGCGTCCCAAAGCAAAGAAATCTGACTGCGGTACTGCTTGACCATTCATTTGTTCTGGGGCGCTGTAGCCAGATGACATAAGTGCTGTCATCTTGTCGCCATTGCTTAGTTGGTCTTGGTAGGTTTTATTAATTTCACTGGCGGTGCCAAAATCAATCAGTACTAGATTCCCCCAACCCTGCTCAAGGGGGGATCTAATCATGATGTTAGATGGCTTAATATCTCGATGTAGGTACTGTTTGCTATGTACTACATCTAAAATTTCTATCAACTGTCTTAACCAGTCTATGGCTTGTTCTTGGGATATGGGGCTATTTTGCTGCTGTAGCCACTGTTCTAAGTTGTAGCCATCGATTTTTTCCATTGCAATGCAATGCAACACTAAACCATTTCGGGTTTGATACTGGAAGTAACTATCTTCTTTGGGAATTCCGTGATGCTTGAATTGTCCCAACACCGTTACTTCTTGCTGAAATAGTTCTACTGCTTTGGCGTCGCCTGATAAATCTTCTTTGAGTATCTTGAGAATTTTGGGGGTATCTTGCTCGTATGCCTCATAAACTTTACTAAAACCTGTTTTGTCACTCAACAGGCACGTCACCCGATAACGCCCTAGCAATTCTAGATGGGAACCACAACTTTGACAAAAGCGGTTTTGATGATTATTCGGGTGATTTGGTTTAGGGCAAACAGGGTTGATACAAAGGCTCATGACAGGAGAGTGGGGAGTGGGGAATGGGGAGTGGGGGGAGATGAGGGAGATGAGGGAGATGAGGGGGACAAGAGGGACAAGGGGGAATTATTAAATAAATCTCTCCTTTATCTCCCCCTCTTCCTTGTCTCCCTTGTTTCTTCTCCATGCCCAATGCCCAATCCTCCTAGACATCCGCTCCTATTAATTCTTCTGTTGCTGTATGACTAATCCCGTCTAATAATCATGAGATTTTTGATCTGTGTTCTGCCAAAAATGCTGCCACAGTTTGGTTAAATGCCTCTGGTTGTGTCAAAAATGGCCAATGATTGCCGGGAACTTGGCAGATACGTAAGTTTTGAAGATAGGTTTTGTAAGGTTGAATTTGCCAATTTTGGCGGTTCAGTCCTTGTTTTGGCTGGACGAATAGGGCAGGGGTGTCAAGGGGAATTGTAAAACCGGGCACTTGCATCACTGCCTCAAAAATGCCGTCGCGGGCGGCTATGGTAAATTTGCTGCCCCAAGTCCCATCGGGTTTTTGTTCTATTCCTGCTTGGAAGACTTGCTGTTGTAAGGAACTCCATCCTTGATATTGCTTTAATTGCCGTGCTTGTTGTTCCGCTTCTTCCTGATTGGCAAAGGGCCCCATACTTTTAAGAAAAGGCAAGAAGCGATATAACATTGGGAAAGTTACCCTGAAAAGACTGGGCATTTTCCAGATAAAAATCGGATCGACGAGAATTATACTCCGTAAACGCTTTGGGTTTTGTCTTGCCCAGATGGCGGCTAATTTGCCTGTCCACGAGTGACTTACAATATGGGCAAAAGTCCATCCCAGACTATCCATGAGTGCTTCCAGGTCTGCGATCGCACTCTCAAAGCTATAATCTATCTCTGGTTTACTACTTTGGCCATGTCCGCGCATATCTGGCGCAATTATGTGGTAATCCGCCGCCAAGTAATCTCCTAAACTAGACCACACTAGAGCATGATCGCCTAAGCCATGTAACAGCAGTAAAGGTTCTTGACCTTGATTCCATTCTAAATAAGAAAGTTGGATATCAGGCTTTGATAAAGTTTGACGTACAGGCATCATTGCACATCCAGGCGTAGATAGTTTTGCGTTTATATAGTACTGCGGAAGAAGATGGGGAGCAGAGGGGCAGGGGGGCAGGGGGGCAGAGGGGCAGAGGGGCAAGGGAGGATAATTAATGACTAATGACAAATGACTAATGACCAATGACAAATGACCAATGACAAATTCAATTGTTACCATTTACCACTTTATGACTCTGAGGATTGTACCAATTGACACGAAATAATGAGGCTAATGAATGCCAAGATCAAGAAAAGGATGCCCCAAGGATATTAAAAGTACTATGCCAGAATTACACCAATCGATTGCCCAGCATTATCACGAACGGACTAAATACAACCCTGAGACTCTCGCTTCCAAAAGTCAGCGGTTAGACTGGACTAAACAGCCAGTGCCCTTCAAAGAGTACAAAATTGGCTCTACTTTTGATCTCAAACCCTATATCCAAGAAAGAGCAGAGGCTTATGCTAATAATCCAGATGCTCTATGGTGGCAAAGACTTTCACGGCTATTGTTTCGCAGTTATGGATTGACGGCGAAAATGCCTTCTATGGGTAGTGCAGTGTATTTACGCGCTGCTCCCAGTGCAGGCGGACTATACCCTGCTGAGGTGTATGTGGTTTCCCGTGGCACGTCGTTATTGCCGCCTGGTCTATATAACTACCAGTGTCGAACTCATTCTCTCATGCATTATTGGGAAAGTGATGTTTGGCAAACTCTCCAAGCAGCTTGTTTCTGGCATCCTTCTTTAGAAAATACCCAATTGGCAATTATTGTGACTGCGGTTTTCTACCGTTCTGAGTGGCGCTATGAAGATCGGGCTTATCGGCGGATTTTTCTGGATACGGGACATCTGTTGGGTAATATCGAGTTAGCTGGTGCGATTACTGATTATCGCCCCCATTTAATCGGCGGCTTTGTGGATGAATCGGTCAACGATCTGCTTTATGTCGATCCGCAACAAGAAGGCGCGATCGCTGTCTTACCTCTGGCAGACTTGTTAGATGTGAATCAAAATTTGCCATTGGGATGTACTGCTTTACCTTCCGCTACTGAAACCAGTTATCCTCAAATCCCTGATGGCGAACTACTAACATATTTCCATCGACACACCGAGATCCAATCAGGTGTAACTGGTAATCTTAATCTACCAACAATTAAACAAGAAAAATCTTTAGAGGATAAATACAATTTTCCTTTCTGTTTAAAAATTCCCACCACCACCGCACCTATAAACTGGGGACAAAAACTATCAGAACTGGAAACCACTATGTATAAGCGACGCTCTACCCGCGCTTACAATGGTGATGATTTAAGCTTCGATGAATTGAAAAGTTTACTCGATTTTACTTACCAACCGCAAAATTACATCGACCAAAGCTTAGATATTTCTCCAGACTACTTCGATCTAAATTTAATCGAAACATTCATTGCTGTTTGCGGAGTCAAAGGACTGGAGGCGGGTTGTTACTATTACGCACCCAAAGCCCAAGAATTACGCCAAATCCGGTTTAAAAACTTTCGGCGAGAGTTACATTTTCTCTGTTTGGGACAAGAATTAGGGCGGGATGCGGCAGCAGTGTTATTTCATACAGCCGATTTGAAAGCTGCGATCGCACAATATGGCGATCGCGTTTACCGTTACTTGCACATGGATGCCGGTCATTTGGGACAACGCCTGAATTTAGCAGCAATGCACCTAAATGTAGGCGTCAGTGGTATCGGTGGATTCTTTGACGATCAAGTAAATGAAGTTTTGGGTATTCCTGCTGATGAAGCTGTTTTATATATCACTACATTGGGACGCCCAAGATAAAAATAATCCCAGAGACGCAAAGAATCCAGAGAGTTTCTTTCTCTGTCCTTTACGTCTCTGTGCAAGCTTAAGGGGCTACAATTTGGGCTAGGATGCAGATAAAATAAGCCTCATCGCCCTTTGTCCTTGTTAGTAGTACTGGTGCTTGTTAAGACTTGGTATCAATAATTCGGCAACTAACTCGTAGGAATCTTCCATATCCATCCATATAATCCAATATAAAAACTGCTATGACGGCGAATAAGTCCCTCCAGATTCTTTTATTCGACCGATATATTTTGGGATACCCATACATTTAATTTATGGTTGGGGTCTAAATACCCATCCATGACGTAATTCAGAATTGCGAATTGGGAATGGGTATTTTGGTAAATCCGGGTAATTTACGTTTTTGTCAGTTTTTCCTGAATGAATGTCCTGTTTTGCCTCTCGACTAGCTGTAGATGTGATTAGAAACGGATTATTAGGGAGAATTCTTTGAGCATCGAAAACGACGGTCGCGGCAGTGGCAGGTAGTGTTATGGCTTTTGTATTAGTTATAGATAGCGTCGGCGCAGCCCAACCTAGTCATCGCTATAGACTGGTGAAGCTCCGATATTAAGCTGGTGTTATGTTGAATGGGGCAAGAGTGATAAAAAAGGGTTAATGTCTCTTACCTGCTCCCAGATATAGCTCACCCACTTTCGGGTCATTCAACAATTCTTCACCAGGACCGGAGATCGCATCACGTCCCGATTCTAATACATACCCACGATTAGCCATCTCTAAAGCTTTACGGGCATTTTGTTCAACTAATACGATCGCAGTACCTGCCTGATTAATTTGTTTAATCTGCTCGAATACTTGTGTTACCAAAATCGGCGACAAAGCAGCAGATGGCTCATCTAAAATCAGCAAACCAGGTTCCAACATCAAAGCTTTGCCCATCGCTAGCATCTGGCGTTCTCCTCCAGAGAGAGTACCAGCACGTTGACGACGGCGATCGCTTAGTCTAGGAAACATAGTAAATATTCTATCTTTAATTGGTTTCAGGGGAACGTTAAGCACAAAAGCACCCATCTCCAAGTTCTCTTCAACACTCAGAGAAGGGAAAACATTGGCGATTTGCGGTACGTAGCACATTCCTCGTTGGACAATTTGATTGGACTTTAGCCCCACAATATTTTCACCTTTGAAGGTAATTGTGCCTGTGTGGGGGATCAAAAGCCCAAAAATTGCTTTTGCCAAAGTAGATTTACCTGCACCGTTGGGGCCAATCACTGTCACCAATTCCCCTGGTGCAACCTGAAAATTCACACCTTGCAGGATATCTACATCTTTGATATATCCAGCGTGAACATTTTGAACTTCTAATAAATAATCATTTGTCATTGGTCACTTGTCATTGGTCATTGGTCAACAGTCAATCGATTTTGGATTTTAAATTTTGGATTTTGGATTGACCCCGACCACAACTTGTACTGAGCGTAGTCGAAGTAGGGTACGGGGCAAAATGATTTTAAATTTTGGATTTTGGATTTGTTCCGCTTGACTTAGGGCGGGGCATGAACCGAAATAATCTAAAATCTAAAATCTAAAATCTAAAATTGGCACGGTCAAGTCAAACATAACTATTGACTATTGACTGTTGACTATGGACTATTACGGAGTTTTTTGCAACTCTGGTCGTTCTTCTGCGAGAATTGCCCCTTCTACAGGGCAAACTTGGAGACAGATACCACAGTCGATGCAAGTGGCAAAATCAATCCAGTACCAATCAGTTCCCTTGGTGTTTTTGCCTGGACCATCATGAATACAAGCTACTGGACAGGCATCTACGCAGTCAGCAACGCCTTCACAGACTTCTGTAACAATTGTATGCGGCATGTTCTCGATTCCCTCTCTTCTGTATCGGCTATTTCTAGCCTAGCAGGGGAGGGGAGAGCAGGGGGGCAGGGGAGCAGGGGAGCAGGGGAGAAGTTGCAGTAAGTCTTTCCCCTCTGCCCCTCTGCCCCTCTGCCTCTTTCCCCATACCCATTAAAGTAATGGTTCTATTTTTGGTGAACCATCAGCTTTGATCCAGGCAATTTGGGCAATGCCACGATCGCTTGCATATTGGCGAATCGCCTCTGCATCTCTTCCCCCCAAGTCAATTTCTACTCGTACCAAATCAGTAGAATCTCTGAGTTTTTGCGCGTAGACAAAGGCGGCGGCGTTAGCGCTAGCTGTCTCTGGTGTTACCAACCAGTCACTCGCGGGAGTTTCCTGTGGTAATTGCTGGGTAGACAACAGAACTTGGTATAAATCTTCGATACTTAGTCCAAAACCAATTCCGGGAATGTTTTCTCCTTGAGGATGATATAGCCCCAAAAGCTGGTCATAGCGACCACCGCGCCCTAAAACTCTGGCTTGGGATTCGGTATCGTTGACAACTTCAAAGACGATACCAGTGTAGTAGTCTATGGTTTGGATCAGGCTGAGGTCGAGGATTAACGGAAGTTTTTTCTCAGATTCTAGTAATTCTACTAGGGATTTGAGGTTATTCACTGCCTCTCGCTGTTCTTCATCTAGATCGAGACCACTAACTTTTTGCAACACGTCTGCACTTGGGCCGCGCAAATCCATGATGATTTGGGCGCGATCGCGCAGTTTGTCACTTAGGGGTAAATTATCTATGGTGATGCGGTCAAGATGAGCGATCGCACTGCGAACTCGATCTTGTAAATTAGCAGGAAAGGCACTCAGGAGCGATCGGGTAATTCCCGCCTCACCTAAAATTAAATGCCATCCCTGCAAACCCAATGCTGCTAAACAATCTGCTACTAACAGCAGGACTTCGGCATTTGCCAGCAATCCGCCAGTACCTAACAACTCTACCCCAGCTTGATAAAACTCTTGCTGGCGATTATGCCTACTTTCCCAAGTGCGGCGAAACACATTGGCGTTGTAATACAACCGTTGTGGATAAGTGACACCAGCCATCCGAGTCACAACAGTACGAGCAATAGATGCTGTTAATTCTGGACGTAGCCCTAATTCATCATCTTCACCATTTTGTTGTAGTTGAATCACCATCTGACGCTGGATTGCTTCCCCTGCCATCAGGGTATCCATCCGTTCTAAAGTCGAGGTGATAATCCTGTGATATCCCCAGCGATGAAACACTTGCTGTAACCGCTCTTCAATCCAGCGTTTTTTCTCCACATCCAAGGGCAATAAATCCCTGGCTCCCGCTGCTGGTTGATACACCATTATTTTTTCTTCCCACCAAACAAACCACCGAACAAACCACTACCAGATTTATCTGGTTGCTTATCTCCATTATTGGGGGATGAAGTCACCTTCTGATCGCTAGATTGTTGTCCTAAAGCCTTATCTATTTTAGGTTTCCATTGCAGAGCCGTTTCGTCACTGGGATCTAATTTTAGAGCGTTGTCAAAGTGGATTTTGGCCATTTTTAGCTGATTTTGCTTCAAATACACCATTGCAATTAAGCTATGACAGCGACTATTTTTTGGTTCTAGCTTCAGGGCCTCTTGCAACTCTACTTTGGCTGGGGCAAATTGGTTTTTGTCAATCAAAGATTGAGCGCGACGAACATACTGTTCTACAATCAAATCTTCTTTTGGTGGCGCTGGTGCTGCTGCTGGTGATGTATTTTTTGGTGTATTTGGCTGAGATGTACCTGATTGGGCTTTGGGTTGAGCAGATGGCGGCGCGATGGATGCTTTACCCGCGCTCCGCATTAAATACACTAAATTCAACTCACTAGCTTGGGCTATGACTTGCAGCGCTTGTTCTAAAGAATCATATTGGGTTTGGGCTAGTTTGGCGATCGCAGTTTTATAAAAATGATCGATATTAGCCGCCTCAACTAACTGTTTAGCCAAGTCGGTGTTTAGAGTTACCGAAGTAGACTCTTGTAGCAGACGTTTGCCAATTTGCGACAAAATTAGAATATATTCAGTGCGAGTGCGATCGGCAGCAAGTTTTTCGTAAGCCGGGTTAACCAGCTTTGATAACAATTCGTTACCGAGATGTTTTTGAGCAGCAGTTTCAGTAAGACTACTGTCTGGGTGCAAACGACGAGCAACTTGGAGATAGCGTTTGCGAATCTCTTTGACATCGGCATCAACTGGAACGCACAGCACTGCGTGATGATCTATGAAATCATATTTAAATAGTCCACGATCTATTTTGAAAGACATATAGAGTTTTTGCACCAAAGGAGCAGTTAGATTGCTTTTAGTGTACCCAAAGTCGTAGAGAAAGCCCCCATCTGTTACACCCAAGCTGACAGTGGTGGAACCCGTAAAAGTTCGTTACTGAGAGAGTCGTGAATATAACTATTTGTGGCAAGAATTCTACCTGACTCAATTTTGACAGCAGTGCTATCGTAGGCGGTGATTTTGCCCCCGGCTTCTTGTACCAAAATTATCCCAGCGGCAATATCCCAAGGAGAAAGTCCCCGTTCCCAGTAACCATCGACACGTCCACAAGCAACATAGGCCAAATCTAGCGATGCCGAACCGCTACGTCTGACTCCTTGGGTAAGATGGGTGAGGTGACTAAATTCTGCGTAGTTGTTATCAGAGGTTTCGCGGCGATCGTAGGCAAATCCTGTTACTAGTAGGCTTTTACCCAGTTCAGATGTTGCTGAAACCTTGATGGGCTGACGGTTACGCGTTGCCCCTAAGCCAGCAGCAGCACGGAATAGCTCATTGTGAAATGGGTCATAAATTACACCAACTTGGGGAACGCCATTAATTAACAGCCCGATGGAAACAGCAAAAAATGGGTATTGATGAGCGTAGTTGGTTGTGCCATCTAAAGGATCTATTGCCCAGAGGTATTCATTTTCTTGATTACCTAATTTCCCTGATTCTTCAGCGAGGATCGAGTGCTGGGGAAAGTGACGACGCAAAATTTCTAAAATCAACTCCTCTGAGGCTTTATCAGCAGCGGTGACTAAATCACCAGGGCGTCCTTTTTCAATAATTGCGTCTTCTAACTTACCCAAGTAACCTTGCAAAATCGCACCAGCAGCCAAGGCCGCTTCTGTAGCAATATCTAGAAAAATTTGTAGATTAGTCATTTGTCATTGGTTATTAATTCTTCTACTTCACTTCCTCACTCCCCTACTTCCCCTCAGCACGGGCTGAACCTGAGCTATCCGCTAACAGCACTCAGCACTAATTAAAGATTTTGGCGGCGAAACTCTGCGGGAGTGAGGCGCATGGGCTTTTCTGGGTTCCAGATTCCTTGTCCCATGAGTCTCGCCCATTGTTGGGCACGTTCTAAACGCAGGTCGTATTTGTGGTTAGGCGATCGCCCCACAAATATTGCATTCCCTTGTTTGACTAATTCTTCATTCAATAACACCTTATTTTTCCACACATAAGCTAGAGTTCGCCCAATTTTGTCTTTTGCTTCTAAATCAAACTCCAGCGTTACCGATTGTTCTACACCACCAATTAGATTCTCTAACTGTTCTTTTGCTGCTTCCCCCCAAGGGCGCTGTCGCAAATCTGGTGCATCAACACCCACTAACCGCACTTGGGAAATCAAATTTGGTTGTTCAGCCATGCCCAAAACTTCCAAACTTTGCCCGCTAACTACCCGCGCTACTTTCACCTGGGCTTCATTGTTGGGCAATTGATTTTTGCCTTGGCAACTCACCAAGAGCAATAAACAACCCAAAATCGCTATTTTTCGTAACCAGTCACCAAAATTTACAGGCATCAGAAATTCGGTGATTTTGAATTGTTTAATCCTCATCTAAGGGTAAACCCGCTTTAATTTTCCCCCTAGCAAAATAGCGTCCAAACTGGAGTTCATAGACTTCATCTTCGTCTTGCGTCTCCACTTCCAAGTCAGAACGGGGGTAACTCACACACAACAAGGCATAACCTTGCTGACGTAAATCTGGCGACAAGCCGATCGCCTCTGGTTGGTAAATTTCTCCTGATAACACTCTCACAGCACAAGCGGTGCAAGCCCCGTTGCGACAGGAAAACGGTAGTTCCACCCCTTGTTTTTCGCCAGTGTGTAGGATGTAGCGGTCTTCTGGCACTTCTAGGGTGTATGTTTTGTCAGTGGCGCGATCGCGAACTTTAATTGTGTATGTACGGGACATCTGGATTTGCGTTTTGGGATTAGGACTATCAGATTCAATCTAGAATATCTTTCTTTATCTTTGCATTTTTTAGAATTCTATAGTATGATCGTAACTTGTGGCACCTGGAGAGGTGGCCGAGTGGTTTAAGGCGCAGACCTGGAAAGTCTGTTTAGGGAAACTTAACGGGGGTTCGAATCCCCCCCTCTCCGTTTTCAGACCTAATTCTAAATATATAGTTTGAACATATAGTTTGAACCATAGTTCTACAAATAGTCAGGTTCAGTAAGAAGCATATCTGAAACTTAGACTAAACATTGCCTAAATTAAATCTTTTTAGGCAATGTTCGATTGCTTTATAACAGAATAATAAGGGTTGTGGCTTATCCAAAAAATACTGCTTAAGTTCTCTTTTAAGCAAAGTTTGTCAAGTGCGTAACTTTCTGGATAAATGCTACTAAAACCTCGACTAAGACTTTGGAACCCACACAGAAACAGAACCAGCATCGCATCGAAAATCAGCCCAGCCCTCATCATTCGTTGTCACAGGTTCGCTGATATGTTCAGTAATATCAATGTAAGTGCTGTTGGGTTGTCCAACTTCCATCCACTTAGTCCCTTCTCCTCCATTACTCAGAACAACTGCCATACCGCCAGGATGTTCTTCATCTCCTAAGCGTGTCCAGGCGATTGTATTGGCGTGATCGAAGTAATCGTATTGGTCGCCATAGGCATAGGTTTGACGAACGTGCAAAAATTTATCAATTATCCATTGATGACTATCGAGCCAAATCTCATGCTCATTGCCATCGCTGCCCGTATCCTTGTAATTAGCACCATAGTAATCCCCATAGAAGATACAGGGATAACCATCACTTCGCAGTAGAATCAACGCATAAGCCAACGGTTTAAACCAGCCTTCCACTACAGATTCTAACGACTGCAAGGGTTGAGAATCATGATTATCAACTAAGGTGACGGCTAAAGCAGGTTGCTGTTGCACCAAGGTGTTATCAAATATCTGCCGCATATCGTAGTCATTGCCTTGTTTGCTGGCAGCGCTAAAGTTATAGTGCAATGGCGCATCAAACAACATCACATCGCCACCGGTGACGCTAATGAAATGGTGCAGCGCTTCAACTTCATAAGACCAATACTCACCGACGGCAAAAAGATCGCGACCTGCCTTGTGTCGACAGTGTTGCAGCCATTCTGGGAAAAAGCCAGCTCTAACGTGTTTAACCGCATCAAAACGAAAGCCGTCTATATCAGTGGTTTCTACAAACCACTCACCCCAGTCATTCAACGCCTCGCGCACTTCTGGACTTTCCATATCCAGATCGCATCCCATGAGATAGTCGAAAGCGCCTTTTTCCAGGTCAACGTTATCGTCAAATTTTTTATCTTTGAATAGATAAACTGCGTTCTCACCTTCGTTGTAAACGTTGTAATCAACTGCGTCGAAGTGCCACCAGTGCCATTCCATATCGGAGTATTTGCCTTGGCGACCTGGAAAGGTAAAGTGAGTCCACACTTTAATTGTTTGCATCTCACCGATGGGCTGGTTGCGATCGTCTGGACTATAGGGCGTTGCTTCCACCTCTTCTTCTACGTCTGCACCTAACTTGTGGTTGAGGACAACATCAGCATAGACTCGAATGCCAGCAGCTTTTGCCGCCTTGACAGCAGCGATATACTCGTCTTTTGTGCCGTACTTTGTCCGAACCGAGCCTTTCTGGTCAAACTCGCCTAGATCGTACATATCATAGACCCCGTAGCCGACATCATAGCCACCCCCTGTTCCTTTGTAAGCTGGGGGTAGCCAAACAGATGTAACACCTGCATCAGCTAACTCTTTGACTTTCTCTTTAAACTCATTCCAAAGATTGCCATCTGGAGGGATATACCAATGGAAGTACTGCATCATTACACCATTCAGTTGAGCCATGTGCATCCCTCTAGTAAAAGTTACGATAAATTGTGATTTCCGACACAAAGACTCTACATTAAGTTTTATTTTTTGTCTTTCAATAGAAACAAAAATCTACTAAAAAACTGCGCTCAACTCATATTGTTTTCTTCTGTGGGTGACAGTTCTTCAGCCAGGTTTTTCTGGAGTGCTTCCAATACTGCGATCGGGTCAGCCGGTTCCTGCATCGATTTCGCTTCCGAATCAAGCCGATTTATCACATCAGGCAAATCGGTACGGAGTTCTTCTAATAGAGCAATAATCTTGGCAATTTTTTGCTCGGAGAGCAGGTTAAGCTGTAGCATCAATTGCGCCCGTTGTTCGGCAAAGTTTTCCTGGCGAGTTTGTCGTACCAGTACTCCGGTTGAGATCACCAATGACGCTGCGTCTAAGCCTTGACCTGACCAGCTAAACGAGGGGAGATTGAATGGCAAAAAGCGATCGAAAAAACTGCTAAAAATCCAGATAGCCAGTATGACTAGCAAACTATACATAAATATCGATCGCCCAAAGAATGTAGCGATCGCTTCTAGTATCCGCTGGTGGAGGGGAATATCTCGAACTTCCTGGTTATGAAGTGAAATAATCGCTTCAATATTTTTTGCAATCGGGTCTGGTAATGGAGCCACGATCACTTGATTTCGAGAAGCTTTGTCTTTGAGTTTGCTAGCATCTGAACTGAAGTGTCTGTTCGCTGTGTCGTCTGCGTCATCGGTCATGCACCAACTCCTGAATCTGGATTGTTACTCGATTATTGCTTATCTTCTACCGAGGATCGCGTTTTACCACACCCCTTGGATTTCTCACTTGCGAGAAATCCAAGGGGTGTGGGAGGTGTGGGAGGTGTGGGAGGTGTGGGAGGTGTGGGAGGTGTGGGAGGATGGGGAAGAAGTCTACCCCCCACACTCCCCACACTCCTCTTCCCCTGAAGCCTACATGCGTGAGAAATCCGGGCGTAGGCGATCGCACGCATCCCAATACTGCTCGATTATTTAGATTTAGAACTAGAAAAATTAAATATGATTTCCAAATAAATCGACTTTAGGGGCGTACATCTGTATGCCCCTAATAGGTATTTCGTAAAACCAAGGGTATTGAGTTCTAAGGCACTTCAATGGGAATCAAAGCATTTTCTGGCAAGTAGTTGGAAAAACGTCCTTCATCTGCAAGCACTAAAATCAGGCGCAGAGGATAATCTGGTGGAACTTGCAAGTCTGCCCACGGCACTGCCAACTCTAAACAATTATTTATTGCTACTTGAGCGCGACTGAAACGGGGATGCCATTGATGATTGTCTCCAGCTTCCCGAAACTGAATCGATTGCGTCAGTAAGTTAACTTCTAAAAGATGGTGGTAAAGGTAATTCAGTGGGGCTGCATCTGGTACATCTGCCAAGGGAACTGGGCTATTAACCATTGTTTTTTCTGGATAGAACCACAGCAAATTTAACTCTGCTGGAAAACCCTGCCCTGGTGCAACGCCACCTTTAAAGTCCAGCCGCAAATAGAAATTGAGGTGATCGACTCCATACCAAAGTCGCTGGATGACACTGCTATTGTGCATCGTTCCCCGCGCCCCGCCGATTTCTATGCGTCCAGCTTTATCCCAATCTTGTTCGTCACCCTTACCATCGATGACGGGGTGAATAAACCCTTGTGGAGCGTGGTTAGCCTGTGCTGCGTGGTTTTCCAGTGGTTGCTTGAGATAGGGCGGAACAGGTTCATTTAATGCCTTGTAAATACCAAACAGATGTTCTCGAAACAACCGATCGAAGATGGCATCTTGATTTGAGGAGTGTCCTGCACCAAACCACCAGAACCAGTCGGAACCCTCTGCGGCATACAATGCTTCCCATGCTTCGGGGTTGTTTTCTTCTGTCGCTTCGGGATGATTTGCGAGCATTTTCCTAGCTTCTGTCAAGTAATCCCAAGCACGATTTTTGACGGGATCGCCGATCCAAGTGGTGAAACTGCCATCTACCCAAGAACCACTATGTAGTTGCCCTCCGGGGATGGTGGCTGTGGCTGGAAATTCTTCCAGAAATTCGGAGACAGTGACGAGTTTGAGGCGGGGTTCATCGCTCAAACTTTGATATAAAGCTTCTAAGAAGGGTTTGCCATCTTCGGGATAAAATTCCCAGCAATTCTCCCCATCTAAGGCGATGGTAACTAGCCAAGGTTGTTCGCTATGACTATCTCTTTGCATTTTAGCGATCGCTTGCAAATGTCCTACTAAATCCGCTGCTGCCTTTTTTGCAGGCATGGCACTGTAAGTAAAACCAATCAAGTCTGATAATCTGTGGTCGCGAAACACAATTGATAAGTCACCCTCGGCGGTTTGTAGGCGATAGGGTCGATACAACAATTCTGGTTGCTCCACATTCCCCGCCCCATCCCGATGAAAAAAGTGTTTCAGCGTCCATCCTAAGACGGCTTCATCTGAGCATATCCACTTAAAACCTTGGTTAATAATATGCGGAAGTACCGCCGGACTTACTGACTGTTCCGAAGGCCACAAACCACGGGGTATCTGTCCAAAGCGGTCTTTATAAAAGTCCCAAGCTTTCCGCAAGTGGCGGGGAATATCTTCCGCCCACTCAAAGCGTTGCTTTGGTAGTGTCATATTGGGCACAGCTACCCGACCGGAGTTAGTATCAGCTAGTAAGGGTAAAATCGGGTGGGTATAAGGCGTGGTGGTAACTTCTAGCTGCCCCGCCTCCTGCATTTTTCGATGTTGGGGGATAATCCGGCTGAGAATTTCTCGTTGTTTAGAATAAATGCGCTGGCGATCGCTTAAAGTAAAATTCCGTCCCTTTTTTAACCAAGCAGCAATTTCTGGGTCATCCCAAAACAGCGGATCGATCCAAGCCAAATTGTGCCAAGCTAGCAAATCACCATAATCTGGCAATTCCCAATTTGCTAAACACCAAGCTTGCCCTTTTTCCTGCCTTTGCTGGTACAACTCGGCATAGCGGGGATGCGGGTCAATCAGCGTATGGTGATTGGCATCGAAAAAGTGTTGGATAATGAATTCCCGCTGTTGGTAGGTAAGTTGCTCATCCGGTGTCAAGCTGGCTGTGAGATAAGGGTCAAAAGCAGTGCCAGCAATATAATCTTCGAGTTGCAATATCAACGATGGAACTAAATTCACCGTTTGGTGTAACTTAGGATATCGCTCTAAGAGCAATACCAAATCCAAATAATCTTTAGTGCCATGCAAACGTACCCAAGGCAGACGGTACTGCTGACTCGGAGATAGCGAAACGCCGCTGCCAGGAGATTTGTACAGCGGCTGATGTTGATGCCAGATAAAAGCAATGTAGAGAGGATGGGACATAGAAATAGTTAGGAGTTAAGAATGAGGAGTTAGGAGTTAATTGAAAACTCATAACTCCTAACTCCTAACTCCTAACTTTTACACCACTTGCTCAATTTCTGCAATTTCGGGAATCATTTCCTTAAGGCGGCGTTCAATACCCATTCTTAGGGTCATTGCAGAACTGGGACAAGAACCACAAGCACCTTGCAGCCGCAGTTTTACAACAGGCCCATCGAGTTCTACGAGTTCCACGTTGCCGCCATCAGACATGAGATAAGGGCGCATTTCATCTAAAACTGTTTCAACGTTGTCAATTGTGAGTTCCATAGTTTAGACCTGCTAAGTTAGGGATGGGGATGGGCATAGAGAATAGGTAATGGGGAATAGGGCATGGGGCATTGAATAATAACGATCCCTGTAACCAATGCACCTTTACTCATTAACCATTATCCAAAGTTTTATTTTCCAGCTTTGTTAAATCGATCCTAAATCTAATTGCCGCTAGATTGTCAGGTGTCAATTTTTAATGACTTTTGACCAAACCACTCCTGGTTTTAGCAATTTGAGATTAGATTTAGCTGAAACATTGTTTTCCTTTGAGCCTCCTACTTTACTCTAGCCTTTAGGTTCTGTTTTGCAGTCCAACGGAAGGCAGGATTTAACGCTCCTAAGTACACTCACCGTAAAAAGGGGTCAAAAATCTATTTTCGTAGGTTGAGTAGAGCGGAGCAAAAGCCAACATTTAGACTTTGTTGTGTTTTGTCTTTCAACCCAATCTCTAATTATACAACTTTAGTGGCTAGGGACAGAATTCTTCGCAATTTCAAATTTAGTTATTAAATAATAATTGCTCAAAAAATTTAAATTTAAAATCTCAAAACCCAGTATTGGTAATGTTGCAGACGATCAATACTTCTCTACGAGAGGCTGCGCCAACGACTACGCTCAGTACAAGTGACCAATGACTAACTCAACATTCAGCACTACTTGTTGAGTCACTATCATTAGACGAAACCATAACTGGTTGTTGATATAGTGGCACAGTGAATGTGACTGTTGAGCCAAGTCCTTCGCCCAAACTATAAAAATGTACCTCGCCGCCCATAGCCTCCACTAACTTCTGCGATATTACCAGTCCTAAACCTGTGCCACCATACTGACGAGTGCGGGAGCCATCCACCTGAGAGAATAATTGAAAAAGCTTATCTTGTTTGTCTAAAGAAACACCAATGCCCGTGTCTGCCACACGTACTTTCACCATCCCAGGAAATTGCTGACCTTGAAAGTTCGCCTTTTTGAGTACTAAATCGGCGCTGACAGTAACGCCGCCTTCATGGGTGAACTTGATGGCATTGTTCACCAAATTAAGCATCACTTGTAGCAACCGTTGATAGTTACTTTGGACAATGATTTCATCAGAGGTAGCAGGCATTTGCATCCGAAAGCTGAGGTTTTTCATTTGTGCCTGGGGACGCATGAAACCTTCTACATGACTGAATAGCTCATCTAGCTTGACTGGAGCGTAAGCTAGCTCCATTTTACCAGCTTCGATTTTGGCAATGTCCAAAATGTCGTTGATGATATTCAGCAAATGTATCGATAAGTGATGAGCTTCTGCTAAAAACTGGTTTTGTTCTTCTGGATCGTCAGCCATACCTTCTAGAATCAGCTTCAAAAAGCCAATCATACCGTTGAGGGGGGTACGAATTTCATGGGATACATTAGCCAGAAACTCGCTTTTGAGGCGGGAAGCTTCTTCGGCTTTCTGACGCGCTACTTCTAATTCTTCATATAAAGTAGCATGTGCGATCGCAGTTCCCAATTGATCTGCTGCTTCTTTTGCCAGTTCTAATTCCGATTCTGTTAATGTATAGCATTCATCTTGCCAATTCAAGGCAACCAATCCATTAGCTTGGTCTTGATAACAAGTCGCAACTACTAAAGTTTTCTGCCGCCCAGACTCTTTGTATCCAGGCACTTCCATCATAACTGGTTCTAGGGTTGCCAAGGCTTGAGCAAAGGCAGGCTCAGAAGCTACATCTATATCTAAGCCAAGCATTGATTTGAGTTCTGGCTGGCGATACTCAGCTTTCACCTGCACTTTTGGGCTTGAGGGCTGATAAGGACAAATAATGCAGCGTTCTAGCCGCAGTGCTTTCCCCAAACTATCAACTGTTTGCTGCCAAATAATATCTAAATCCAATGTCCGACGAATATTTCTGGTAATGCGATTTACCAATTTTTGGTGTTGCTGTGAACGTAAGGCCAACTCTATTTGTGTGGGCGTTTTTGATGCCACGCGCGCTTGTTTTTTGTTGAGTGTCGCTTGTACTAAGCGTCCCATCACTAAAACTGTAGTGGCAGTGGTTCCCAAACTCGGCATAATCGGACTGATCGTTAAGTCCAACTCAAATAATTCCTTCTGATAGCTAAACCAACATTGAAACCTTTCTGGCACCAAATTTGTCAAAATTCGGTGCAATCGTTCCAAATAAGTAACCTTATCCACCGGGACAAAGGTTTGAGTCTGGTTCAGATCGTCAACTATTTTTTCAGTACTTAACCCCAGAAGTTCGCTGTACTGCCAACAAAAGGTCAGATAGCGCCCTGCCCCATCTTGCGTATAAACTAACTCGGCTCCTAGAGTTGCTAATGAGCCATCAGTCTTACTGGTAATAGATTCCAGATTTTGGGAAAATACATTTGACAATTGGGAATTGGCAGTAATAGTCATTAATTGAGTTGGATAGACAAAGGGTATCCGACCGTAATTTTACTAAAGCCGCTGAAATTTATACATAAATTTTTACAGCTTTTTTGTGTTTTATGGGGTATTTTTTGGTGTTTTGAAAACCAGATTGGCAAACTTTACTTTTTTTAACTTGGATTGACAGTTAAATAATGGCAATGGCGTTAATCGTTCCATTCACCGCGAGGAGGAACAGGAGTACGCACAGGCGTGCGCGTTAGTTCGTCATCTCTAAGGAGTTCACCCCGTAACCACTGGCGAATCGCTACTTCAATTACTTTACTTGGGTCATTGGTGAGATGCTGAATTTGCTCTAGTAACTCGGAGTCTAGGCGGACAGCAATTTCTACCTTATCGGCTTGTGTATTTTCCGCTTTGGTAGTTTTCTCTCTCATATTCATAGGTTTATATACTCTGAATTCTTTGAATTGGTTTTGTCTAAAGCTTTGTAAAGTAGTTATATTCATTATTTGGGCTAATTCGCTGAAAAATTTTCAAGGGCACAGTTAAATACTTCCCTGAAATAGCACCAAAGTAACAGCTTTAAGTTTTAAATCGCATTTTTCATATAACTGACTAGACAATGGCTCTAGAAATTTTGCCGATAAATCAGCGATTATGAGCAATTACTAGTCGCAATTGCCCGCGATCCGTACACGATCCCTAGATGTACTTATTTACATTTATTGTACGCTCCTAGCTGTTGAATACTAGCAGCGACAAATAGACTTTCATAATATTCTTAAATGTCCACCTATTTAGATCGAAAGTTAAAGATGGGGTGAAGAGGAACCGGGAGCAGAGGGGCAGGGGAGCAGGGGAAGAATAATAACCCCTAACTCTTAACTCCTAACTCTTAACTTCTAACTCCTAACTTCTAACTCCTAACTCCTAACTCGTAACTCCTAACTCAGCACTAAAAGCAGAGCGTCTTGGCTAAGAAAGCATTAAAATACATTAAGTAAATTGCCCTTTTAACTTTGGTTGCTGCTAAGGCAAAGATAGTATATGACTGACGTTCCCGCAGTTCGCATTCGCAATTTTTGTATTATTGCTCACATCGACCACGGGAAATCAACCCTCGCCGATCGCTTGCTACAAGCTACTGGCACTGTTGAAGACCGACAGATGAAGGAACAGTTTCTCGACAATATGGATTTGGAACGGGAGCGCGGCATTACGATTAAGCTGCAAGCTGCCCGGATGAACTACACAGCTAAAGATGGTCAGCAGTATGTGCTGAACTTAATTGACACTCCGGGGCACGTGGATTTCTCTTATGAAGTCTCTCGCTCTCTTGTTGCTTGCGAAGGAGCGCTATTGGTAGTAGATGCGTCCCAAGGTGTGGAGGCGCAAACTTTGGCGAATGTATATTTAGCGTTAGAGAGTAATCTGGAAATTATCCCGGTTTTGAATAAAATCGATTTGCCTGGGGCAGAACCAGAACGGGTAATTGGCGAAATTGAAGAAATTATCGGTCTAGATTGCAGTGGGGCAATTCTGGCTTCTGCTAAAGAAGGAATTGGAATTAATGAGATTTTAGAAGCAGTTGTCGAGCGGATACCGCCACCGCCAAATACCATAAATGAACGCTTACGGGCGTTAATTTTTGATAGCTATTATGACAGTTACCGGGGAGTAATTGTCTATTTCCGGGTGATGGATGGCACCGTGAAAAAAGGCGATCGCATCCATCTAATGGCATCTGGTAAAGAATTTGAAATTGATGAGTTAGGCGTTCTTTCTCCGACTCAAAAGCAAGTTGATGAACTGCACGCTGGGGAAGTAGGCTATTTGGGAGCGGCAATTAAAGCTGTAGCTGATGCACGGGTAGGCGACACAATTACCCTGAGTAAGGCGAAAGCGGAGTCACCCTTACCAGGTTACGCAGAAGCGAACCCGATGGTTTTTTGCGGAATGTTCCCCATTGATGCCGATCAATTTGAAGATTTGCGGGAAGCCTTGGAAAAGCTGGAACTCAATGATGCAGCGCTGCATTACGAACCCGAAACTTCGAGCGCGATGGGGTTTGGCTTCCGTTGCGGTTTCTTGGGTTTGCTGCACATGGAAATTGTCCAGGAACGTCTAGAGCGAGAGTATAACCTAGATTTAATCATTACAGCCCCCTCAGTGGTTTATAAGGTGATTACCTTAAAAGGTGAGGAACTGTACATCGATAATCCTAGCCGTTTACCTTCTCCCAACGATCGCGAAAGAATTGAAGAACCCTACGTGCAAGTAGAGATGATTACGCCGGAAACTTATGTTGGCAGCTTGATGGAGTTATCACAAAATCGCCGGGGCATCTTTAAGGATATGAAATATCTCGCCCAAGGACGAACCACCCTTACTTATGAGCTACCCTTGGCGGAAGTTGTGACTGACTTTTTTGACCAGATGAAATCGCGATCGCGCGGCTACGCCAGTATGGAATATCACATCATCGGCTACCGTGAAAATCCCTTGGTGAAGCTGGATATCATGATTAACGGCGATCCCGTGGATTCCTTGGCGATGATTGTGCATCGAGATAAAGCTTACAACGTCGGGCGGGCAATGGCAGAAAAACTCAAGGAACTAATTCCCCGCCATCAATTCAAAGTGCCAATTCAGGCATCTATTGGTAGTAAAGTTATTGCCAGCGAACATATCCCCGCTTTACGGAAAGATGTGCTAGCAAAATGCTACGGTGGTGACATCAGTCGGAAGAAAAAACTTTTGCAGAAGCAAGCAAAAGGTAAAAAGCGAATGAAATCTGTAGGTACTGTAGATGTACCGCAGGAAGCCTTTATGGCAGTACTGCGCTTGGATCAAAACTAATAGAAGTCAGGAGTCAGGAGTCAGAAGTCAAAATTCAGAATTCAGAATGAATTTGAGTCCGAGTGGCGGATATCGCTACCTAAAGCGAGTCCGCATACTCCTGCAAAGAAGCAAGCTAGCAAGAGCGTCTGAATCTACTATTTTCAGTCCCCTACCAAAATTTTTTTATTCTGAATTCTGTATTCTGTATTTTTCTTCAACATTCGTTAATTTTAATTACAAAGGCTGTCAACAGCAGCCTCAAATGAGTTCCAGGCTGCTGCTGGCAGGTTAAACAATCCTTGAGTGTGCCTCTAGTGCGGGATTTCTAACAGAAAAAATGATAATTTATTGTAGAAATTCAAAACGTCATGAGCCGCAAGCAGCCCCAAGAACAACTCTCTGAGGCAGAGCAAAAGTATCGTACTCTCGTAGAACAAATTTCCGGCGTTGTTTATGTCTCACCGATTAATGACACTACAAAAGTTGCTTATATTAGTCCACAACTGCAACAATTATTAGGCATTGCCCCTGAAGACTGGAATTTTGGTTTCTTTAATAGTTGCTTAGATTACACTCATCCAGAAGATCGCGATCGCCTTTGGCAAGCTGTAAACACTACAATCGCTACCGGAGAGCCTTTGAGGATTGAATATCGGATGATTAGGCGCGATGGCAGAACAATTTGGGTACGAAATCAAGCCAATCTCGTTTTTTGTGCCGATGGACAAACTCAGCTACTTCAGGGTTTAGTATTTGATATTAGCGATGTCTATGACGAGCTTTGTTTACGCAAACAGGTACAAGAGAGCGAAGAACTTTATCGTACCATCCTCGAAGACCAAACGGAACTGATTGCTAGAGGCTTACCAGATGGCACTTTTACCTTTGTTAATGAAGCTTACTGTCGATTTTTTGGACTGGAGCGAGACAAAATTATCGGTCAGCACTACGAACCTGTTGTGTTTGAAGAAGATCGGGAACGTGTGTTTAGTCTGGTAAATTCCATCAGCTTAGAAAATCCCGTTATCACCCTTGAAAATCGTGTCGTAGCTTGCCAAGGGGTGCGGTGGACGCAGTGGATTGTTCGAGGGATATTTGATGACCAAGGTGCGATTGTAGAACTTCAATCTGTTGGACGAGATATAACCGATCGCAAACTGGTAGAACAAGCTTTAAGTGAAAACGAGCAAAAATTCCGGGCGATCTTCAATCAAACCATTCAGTTTATGGGATTGCTTCAACCGAATGGAATTGTATTAGAAATCAACCAAACAGCACTGGACTTTGCTGGGATTAATCGAGAAGAAGTAGTTGGCAAGCCTTTTTGGGAAGTAAAATGGTGGAGAATTTCTTCACAGACACAAGAGCAATTAAAAACTGCGATCGCAGCTGCTGCTAATGGTGAATCTATTCGCTATGAAGTTGACATTGTAGGTCGAGATGGTGAAGCGATCGCAATTGATTTCTCACTGCGTCCTATACTCGATCGAACCGGGCATATTACCCTACTCATTTCAGAAGGACGAGATATTACTGAATATAAAGTCGCGCTTCAGAAACGCCACAAAGCTGAAGAGGCATTGCGCTCCAGTCAAGACTTTCTACAAAAGGTTGCTAATACCGTACCGCATATTTTGTATCTGTTTGACCTCTTACAAGGAACAAGTATCTATCTTAATCAGAAAAGTGTGGCTATTTTAGGCTACTCTCCAGAGGAATTTTGTAACGCAGATCCGCAGTGGCTAATGAATCGCTTTCATCCAGACGATCGATACCTCTGCCATAACTTACCAACTCGCTTTGTCAACCTGAAAGATAATGAAGTATTTTCCACTGAATACCGATTCCGACACAAAAATGGAGAATGGCGTTGGCTACATACACGAGAAGTCGTATTTGCCAGAGATACTAACGGCACTCCAACGCAGATTCTTGGCTCGGTAGAAGATATTAGCACTCGCAAACAAGCCGAAGTGATGCTGCGACAACAGGCCGAGGGAGAACGGTTAATTTCTGAAGTAACTCAACAGATTCGGCAATCACTGAATCTGGATGAGGTTCTAAATACAACAGTAAATAGTATTCGCCAGTGTTTAGGTTCAGATTCCGTAGCTATCTACCAGTTAGAATCTGACGGAAGTGGGAATTTTGCGGCGGAATCGGTGGGTGATGACTATCCTCAGAGATTAGAACTGACAATGCATCCATTTTCGCTCAAACAAGATTTTAGCGACTATTACCAAGGACTACCTAAAGTCTTCCATGATATTCAGGAATCTGATTTTTCCGCTGATGTTTTTGAGTTATTACAACTCTATCAAGTTAAGGCGGCTGTAATAGTGCCGATTTTGAATGAAGAGCATCTGTGGGGTTTACTTATTGCTCACCAGCGTAACGCACCTCGTTATTGGCAAGCATTTGAAGTGAATTTGTTGCAGCAATTGGCTAGTCAAGTAGCGATCGCTATTCATCAATCAGTACTCTACCAGCAAGTGCAAGCTGCCAATGAAGAATTACAAAGATTAGCTACCCTAGATGGCTTGACTCAAATAGCCAATCGCCGCCGATTTGATGAGTATCTGGAAGCTGAGTGGCAGCGACTCAAACGCGAGCAACTGTCACTGTCTTTGATTTTGTTAGATGTCGATTTTTTTAAACTCTACAATGATACTTATGGTCATTTAGCAGGGGATGATTGTTTGCGGCAATTAGCAAGTGCCCTCAAAAATATTGTTAAGCGTCCAGCCGATTTAGTCGCTCGTTACGGTGGAGAAGAATTTGCTGTCATTCTGCCTAATACAGAGATTCAAGGAGCAATCTATATAGCTCAAACTATTGGACAAGCGGTGCGCGACTTAGCCATTCCTCATACTCAGTCTCGCGTATGCGATCGTGTTACCGTTAGTCTAGGCGTTGTTAGCATTGTGCCAAATTCCGAAATTTCGCCGCCAGACTTGATTAATGCAGCAGACAAAGCACTTTATGTAGCCAAACAGCAAGGACGCGATCGAGTTCATGCCGTTTGCGTCGTTATCCCTTCTTGACACCTGAGTTGCGAAGGCCAGACTCAATTATTTTAATTAAGAATTATTACTATACCTTGCTTTCTATCCTTAGCCTACAGTTGATAACCTTTAACAAAATCACTGTTAAAAAATCTAAACATTTTAGTAAAAGTACTCACTGCGTTGTCCAGACTTGTATTTTTAGGTAAATGTAGTTTGTTAGATATTTATAAAGTGTTGGGGAGTCTAGTAGATGAAGATATTGGTACTGAGTTGGGAGTTTCCACCAAGGATTATTGGGGGAATTGCGCGGCATGTGGCGGAGTTGTACCCGGAACTGGTAAAGCTAGGACATGAAATCCACCTGATTACAGCGGAGTTTGGTCACGCATCGATGTATGAGGTAGTTGAAGGAGTAAAGATACATCGAGTGCCAGTGGCATATAGTAACGACTTTTTCCACTGGGTAGTGAATCTCAACTTGAGTATGGGAGATCACGGTGGTAAGTTGATTTTAGAAGAAGGGCCTTTTGATTTAATTCATGCCCATGATTGGTTAGTCGGAGATGCTGCGATCGCTCTCAAGCATAATTTTAAAATACCACTAATTGCCACAATTCATGCTACTGAATACGGACGCTATAACGGGATTCACACAGATATCCAAGGTTATATAAATGGCAAAGAAACCTTGCTAGCTTACAATGCGTGGCGAATTATTGTTTGTAGCGACTATATGCGCCAAGAAGTAGAACGAGCGCTCTACAGTCCTTGGGATAAAATTGATGTCATTTATAACGGTATCCGAGCCGAAAAGAAACAGCATCACATCGATTTTCATGCTTTAGATTTTCGCCGCCAATTTGCCGCAGACGATGAGAAAATAGTTTACTACCTCGGTCGTATGACCTACGAAAAAGGTGTACCTATATTACTTAATGCCGCACCCAAAATCCTTTCAGAAATGGGAGGTAACGTAAAAATTGTGATCGTTGGTGGCGGCAATACTGACCATCTCAAGCGCCAAGCCTGGGATTTAGGAATTTGGCATCATTGTTATTTTACCGGTTTTCTCTCCGATGAATACTTAGATAAATTTCAAACTGTCGCAGACTGCGCGGTTTTTCCGAGTCTTTACGAACCCTTTGGAATTGTAGCTTTAGAAAGCTTCGCTTCTCGCGTACCTGTAGTAGTTTCTGATACTGGTGGTTTTCCTGAAGTGGTGCAACATACCAAAACAGGCATTGTCACTTGGGTGAACAATCCCGATTCTTTGGCTTGGGGAATTTTGGAAGTGTTGAAAAATCCCGGTTATCGCCAATGGCTGGTGGATAACGCTTATGAGGATTTAGAAAGACGCTTTAGCTGGCCGAAATTAGCCAGGCAAACCGAGCAAGTATATCAGCAAGTTGTACAGGAGCGATCGCAAATACTGTGGTAATATAGACCCCCGACTTCTTGAAGAAATCGGGGGTCTAAAATTTTATTTGAACTTGCATAAATCCTTAATCAACTTTGAAAATTTAATCGCCGTTCCCAGTTATTCAGCATATTGGGTAACTATTCCCAGTAATTACGGAAGCATCTGGACAATCAATACCTAATCTATTTTAAATTTTCTCTGGTCAGAATTAAACGCTACAAGCAATGTAGATATTTTCGCACAGTAGCACAGAGAATTAATGATTACTCCGCATTATTTTGCGTTAACAAACAGTACAAGACCTGTACGCTGGAAATTCTACCCGATCTAGTGCCACAGTTAAGCTAGTGCGCGTCTCAATTGCACATTTTTCGTCAAGACTGTCCTAAGTCAATTGGTTATTTACAACAACAGATAAATGACTAATGACAAAGAACAAATTTCACGAATAAATAAGCAATTAAAATGCGTCACAGCCTAGCAATAATTGCAGTTTGCTCTAGAAGTTTAGTATGACAAAGGCATTCCCAAGCATAGCAAGGCGCTTGAAAAGTACAGGAATCAAGTTGTTGAAGATGGGAACCTTCCTAATAAACCGTTTTATTGAAAGCTGGAAACGCTTTTTCCTGGGTGACACTGTTGATGTTCGCCCCTCATCCCCTCCCTCCTTTGATGTCCGTCCCTCCTTAGCAGGCCCAGTCCTGAGTTTGGGTGGGGGAGGCCCCGATGTCGATGATGCTATCCAGTGGATGATTAACCAAGTTAGAGGAGGTAATAACTCCAGCACTAAAGTTAATGTTGTGGTTATCCGCACTAATGGTAATCACGATTACAATCGGCTAATTTATGCCATGAAGGGTGTAAATTTTGTCGAAACTCTTTTGGTTAGGGATAGACAAGAGGCAAACAAAGCTGAGATTTATGAAAAAATCCGAAATGCTGATGTAGTTTTCTTTGCTGGCGGGGATCAATGTCAATACATCCGCAACTGGAAAGATACCAAGGTTGAGGCTGCCGTTAAGTCAGTTTATCTTAAGGGAGGTGGTATTGGTGGCACTAGTGCGGGTGCAATGATCCAAAGTGATTGTGTCTATGATGCTTGCGCTTCTTCCGAAAAAGGCATTGAAACTAGAGACGCACTTGAAGATCCCTACCGAGACATTACTTTTACTTACAACTTTTTCAATTGGAGTAATTTGAAGGGAACTATCGTAGATACACACTTTGACAGACGGGAAAGAATGGGTCGAATTATGACTTTCATTGCCCGTCAAATTAAGGATGGTGTATCTAGCAGTGTTTTAGGTATAGCGGTTAGTGAAAGTACGTCGGTTCTTGTGGATAAAAACGGTTTGGTGAAAGTTATGGGTAGGGGTGCAGCATACTTTGTACTTGGCAATCATCTACCAGAAGTATGCGAACCCCGAAAGCCTTTGACCTTTTCCAATTACAAAATTTGGAAAGTTCGCAGTGGCGACACCTTCAACTTAAGAAATAGACCAACTTCTGGGTACTATCTCAGGAGTGTCAAAAGGGGACGGATTGATTCAAATCCCTATTGAGTGGCAGGGCTGATTCATCCTATTTCAAACAGGATTTGTCAAGATGGTTAGCGAGAAAATTGTCAGTAAGGGTGACGATGAGATGAACATTTAAGCACTTAAATAGGGAGAATCTCACCTTTGCAAATATATCAGGCGTGTTTTTACAAAAGTGAGATGCTCCCCTTAAATATCAGTAAAATAGTTCATTTTATCGGCACGCCGATCGCAAACCAATCAATTTTTAATTGCTAGAACCCTGCTCTTTGAGGAATGAAACAGCCCTGCTCTTGAGTGGGGAATGTAACACGCCCAACACCCATAACATCTTCTAATTTTGAAAATAGCTTCCAGGAAATTTTAGCTCACTTGGGTAAGGGAGGTTAAATAAAAGTAATTTTAGAAAAGAATCTGACAGAACCTGAGCTTCGGTTTTGCTCGGCTCAACCTAGCATATATAAGATTTTGAAAGTAATTTCGGGCAATATTAGGCGCTGATGGGTTGTTGTTCAGATTCAATTAACTGATTATTAGGTACATCAAATCTAATAGTACTAGCTGCCCAGTCTTTGAAATCGGGTGCTAGCCAGACTAGCTTACGCAGAATTTCATCATTGACCCACAACACTAAGGGAAACTGAAACTGTTTCCGAAACTCATCTCGCATGATATTGGTACTAATAATCAGTTGGTTAATTGCTACTACAGATTCTAAGCCTCGTACCATCAAAGCTTCGGGTTGAGTAATACCAATTTCATTTGTAATCGCTGTATACAATTTATCAGCAGTAGGTGAGAGCAAAATTTCGTGGATATCTGCTGATGAAAATTCTGTTAACAAATTCAACACTTGCTGCTGCCTTTGAACACAGTTGCAACACGCCAATAAAAGTGAAAACTGTCCGCCAGAAACCATCATTGCTCTTGCCAGTCTCTTGGTGGCTGCTGTGCTGCTAACTGTGCCGTTTTCTGAATTAGTTAAGCCGATCATTAAAAACACCCTTCTTTTGATTTTCAAACATATTCAGTAATTCTACCCTATTAATTTTTATTTAAAAGTGTTAATTGGGTAACTTTGATGACTTGTCTCTGTAATATTAAGCATTATATAACGAACAAGCAGATGGTGCATTATCTCATATTTACAATCAAGGGATAATGTAAAGATAATATCAACACAATGTCAGTAATAGGGGACAAGCGAAGAATTAACAATTGAATTATCACTGGATTTTCATAGATTTTTGTATCTGCTAGCAAGTAAGTAATTTTTTCTTCCGTTATAGTAAAAAAAATACTCGGTAAAAGTCTAACAATAAATGTTAGCAAGTGGCAAAACTTATAGCAGTTTTCAAACGCACCCCTACTTAAACATTAAGTTTTCCATGTCACCCTTCTCTTGTGGTCGTACTATAATTTTGTTTCACGCTAACACCAGTAACCTACAGCAGTAAACCCCCTACAGCGAGAGTTCACCCGCGTCATTGTGTCTTCTCAACAAGCCATTTTGGGAGGGATATTGAGTGTGGAGTAGTAAAATAGTCTCAGCACAAGATGCAGAAATCTTGTTGCATTAAAGCTAACTCATCCGTTTGATAGAACTATAGATAAAAGATGTCGCTCCGTTAGTGGAGGACAGAGAATATTTAGCTTTCTAAGATCGATTTAGAACATCTGAACTATAACAACAAGTTTGGAATTTGCTCAATTGCTCCATTTTTTGAGGTTGATAGCTAATAACAAACTTATGTAAATATTTATTTATTTTTGGAAACTCAATTAGGAATATCACACCATGCTATTTAAAGATCGGAGGTTTGCGGGTCAAGTTTTGGCTAAGGAGTTAAGCGCTTATGCTAACGATCCAAATGTTCTGGTATTAGGGCTACCAAGGGGTGGTGTCCCCGTTGCCTTTGAAGTTGCCAAAACGTTAAATGCCCCCTTAGATGTTTTAGTGGTACGTAAATTGGGTGTACCCGATCGAGAAGAACTAGCGATGGGAGCGATCGCTTCTGGTGGTGTGCGGATAATCAATAAATATATTATCAACCTGGTGAAGATATCCGATGAAGTAATTGCCAGGGTGGCGGTGCAAGAAGAACGGGAGTTAGAGCGCCGAGAACAGCTTTATCGCCAAAATCGCCCCTTAAGAAATTTACAAGGACGTACAGTTATCTTAGTAGATGATGGTTTAGCCACAGGTGCAACGATGTGGGCTGCTGTTGTAACTGTGCGAAAACAGCAACCTGCTCAGATTGCGATCGCTGTGCCTGTGGCTGCACCTGAAACTTGTCAAGAGTTAGAAACTGAGGTTGACGAAATCGTTTGCATCTCCAAACCCAGCCCTTTCCAGAGTGTTGGTCTTTGGTACGAAAGCTTTCCTCAAACTACCGATGAAGAAGTCCGCGACTTACTCGCAAAAGCGGCAAAGAACGGTGAAGCAATACATCTTGGTATGTAGATAAACATTAAGTTTATGAGATAGTCTCAACTCACCAACTGAAGTTTTAACGGGACAGAACTCAAATGGCGTGACGATCGCGGTTCGGATTAGTAACGTTGCCGACACAAAAACGTCGATCGAGTATACAAACTACTAGTTGATATGGTTGAATAATGCTGAGTTCATCTGAAACAGCACCCGATATTTTACGATCTATACTCAGATAATCCCCAGGAATAAATATGTCTGAAATTGAAAACAAAGTGGTAATCATCACCGGAGCCAGCAGTGGTTTAGGTGAAGCGACTGCAAAGCGACTTGCTGCTAGTGGAGCCAAACTAATGCTGGCTGCCAGACGCGAAGATCGTCTCAAAGAATTGGTTGGAGCGATCGCTAAATCAGGAGGGACTGCAACCTATCAAGTAACGGATGTAGCAGATCGCGCCCAGATGGAAGCCTTAGCGAAGGAAACTTTGAGTACATACAGCCGGATTGACGTGCTAATCAATAATGCCGGGTTGATGCCGCTTGCTCCCCTCGACCAAGTAAAGGTAGAGGAGTGGGATCGAATGATCGATATCAACATTAAGGGCGTTCTCTATGGGATTGCTGCCGTGTTACCAATTATGCGTCAGCAAAAGTCTGGTCACGTCATTAACCTATCATCAGTGGCCGGACATAAGGTGTTTCCGGGAGCGGCCGTCTACTGTGCCACCAAGTACGCAGTGCGGGCGATTTCTGAGGGGCTGCGGTTAGAGTCAAATGGTGAAATCCGTTCGACTAATATCTCACCAGGAGCCGTTGCCACCGAACTGACCACCACGATTACCGATAAAGACGCAGCAGCAGGAATTAGCCAACTTTATGAGATCGCCATTGATGCAGATGCCATTGCCCGTGCGATCGCATACGCCATTGAGCAACCCGGTGATGTTGATGTGAATGAAATCATCATCCGTCCGACACGTCAAGAACTTTAAATTTAGGTTTACAAAGCAAGCATTCGGCTCAGATAAACTCTCTCACCGAACAAGCAAGTATAGAATTCGCTAAAAAAGTCTGCGTACCTCTGCGCTTTCCTTCGCGTCCCACTGCGTTTAAAACGTAACGATTTGTAAGCAAAACTCTGCTAAATTCTCAGTGTCAGATTAATAAGTCCAATTCTGCTTAGTCTGCAAGCTATAGGTTCCATCTTTCACATTCACCCGCTCAATAATCAGATTTAAATCTCTAAGAAGAAGTAATTTGGGTTATTGCGTAGACGCTTTGCGGCTTGCCATTAGTCATCGCGCATGGTTTAAGTGCAAACCGAATTACTGGAAACAAAGAAATATTGAAATTTAATTAGCTAATATTAGCCGTACCATTGCTGAGTGCATAGCAGTCCACCGTCGCCCATCCACCTGCAATTAGGCATAGCAGCGATCGCATGAGTGCAACTTCCAAGTTTCCTGGCTCTGATTGGATCAGAAATTTGAGGAAATTACTTCGATTCAACTGCATTATTTTTGTTAACAAAACAAAATTTTTCTCGGAATAATCTTAATATTTTGATATATTCAAATTTATTTGAATTGATGGTGGCCAATTAAAAGCTTTTACAAAAAGTGAATCTTCAGATACATATTTTGCCACTTTACGATCGATTTTTAATTATTCGTTAATAGATATGAGTTTTATCGTGAATAACGGCATGATTGCTGTGATTTTCGGATAAAAAGCATTATTATGATGCAAATAGCTGTAGTTAAAAATTGACTATTATCAAGACATATAAATAACTTTAGTTGCAGATTGTAAAAATATGAATAAATATTTACAATAAAATAAAAAAAGTAAAATAATGTCAACGAATTTGATAGAAAAAAATATTAAATCTGTCCAAAAGTAGAGATAATTTTTAGAAGACGAAAACAATAAAAACCATTTACTTGGATAAGGTTTGATGTCGAGAGACTGTTCCAACTTCAGGGGAGAATTCAGCACGTGAAGGCTCCGGTGTTTTGAAGGAGGCAGGAGGCAGGTGGTCACTGAGCGTAGTCGTTGGCGCAGCCTCTCGTAGAGAAGTGAGGCAGAAGGCAGGAGGCAAGACAGCAAGAACTGCCCTCTGCCTTTCTTGATAAACCTGAAGAGGAAATAAAGGGAACTGGGCATGGGGAATTGGGATTAGGTAACAGGTGACAGGTGATAGGGAATAATTTGTACCCTGTAATCTCTACCCTATTTCCTTCTTCACTCCCCAATCCCCAGTCCCCGATAGATAGAGAAAAAGTTAAGCGTAAGCGCGAGGACATAGATTTAGTATGGCTAATAGCAGTCCAATCACTCCAGCAGGACACTTGAGTGAAAAGTTACCTTCACCGCTCAAGCGTTTGGCAGATTTGGCTTATAACTACTGGTGGAGTTGGAGTGGCGATCGCATCTCCTTATTTCAAAGCATTGATCCCCAAGAATGGGAACGCTGTGGACATAACCCAGTAGCGATTTTAGAGTCGGCAAGTTATGAGCGTCTGACACAATTAGCAGAAGACCCATTTTACCTAAAGCAGATATCCGCCCTCGCGCGTGAGTTTGACCAATACATCAACCAGCAAGATACTTGGGTCAGTCGAGTTGCACCGCAAGTATCTGCATTGCGCCCCATTGCTTACTTTTGCGCCGAATTTGGCATCCATGAATCTCTACCTGTCTACTCTGGCGGCTTGGGAATTCTCGCCGGGGATCACCTGAAATCATCATCAGATTTGGGTGTGCCATTGGTTGGTGTTGGCTTGTTGTATCGCCAAGGTTATTTTCGGCAACGCTTGAACCGCCAAGGTTGGCAAGAAGATTATTATATTGACAACCCCTTTGGCCACATGCCCCTGGAGTTGATTAAAAATGAGCAAGGGGAATCGGTCACTATCGAGTTACAAGTTCGCCAGCGAGTTGTGAAAGTGCAAATCTGGCGAGTGCAAGTTGGGCGAGTCACCTTATATTTATTAGATAGCGATCGCCACGATAACGATCCCATTGACCGCTGGCTGACTGGACACCTATACGGCGGTAACTTGGAAACCCGCATCGCCCAAGAAGTCGTTTTGGGAATTGGTGGTGTTCGCGCCCTACACGCCTTGGGAATTGAACCTTCTGTCTATCACCTCAACGAAGGACACGCTGCATTCTGCACCTTAGAAGTTGCGCGGGTAGAAATTGAACGGACTGGTAAATCTTTCTACGACATTGAAGCCAAGGTGCGGAACAGTTGTGTATTCACCACCCATACTCCCGTTCCCGCCGGTCATGATGTCTTCTCACCCGATTTAATCGACTCCTTCTTTGCCAGCTATTGGCCGCAATTGCGACTTTCCCGCGAGCAATTTTTGGCATTGGGTGCAAGGCGACTGGGCGATCCTTGGGAACCCTTTGGCATGACCGTTTTAGCATTGCGAATGTCTCGTGCTTGTAATGGCGTGAGTGAATTGCACGGTCAAGTTTCCCGTAAAATGTGGACAGTTCTCTATCCGCAGCGATCGGAAGACAAAGTACCAATTGGTTACATTACTAATGGGGTTCATGCACCCACTTGGACTGCACCTCTGTTAGGTGATTTATATAACGAATATTTGGGAGAAGACTGGAAAAATCGCGCCGTCGATCCCAAGATGTGGGCTAAGGTTGATGAGATTCCCGACGAAGAATTGTGGTCGCGGCATCTCATTCTCAAAGAACGATTGATTGCCTTCACCCGTTATAAGGTGAAGAAATCACGGGAGTTGCGTGGCGAAAATCATGAACTCATTCAAGCAACAGAAAAATTACTCGATCCCAATGTCTTGACCATTGGATTTGCCAGACGCTTCAGCCCTTATAAACGCGGCGATCTGATTTTGCGCGATGCCGAACGCGCACTGAAGATTTTTGATAATGCTCAACGTCCAGTACAAATTATCTTTGCAGGTAAAGCGCACCCAGCCGATGAAGAAGGTAAGCGGATTATTCAGCGCTTGATGGAGTGGTGTCACAATTCCGGGATTATCAACCGAGTTGCCTTTATTGAAGATTACGACATTTACACCGGTCAAAAATTGGTGCAAGGTGTGGATGTTTGGTTGAATAATCCCCGTCGTCCTTTGGAAGCGTCTGGTACGAGTGGGCAAAAAGTCTGCTTCAACGGCGGTCTTAATTGCAGCGTTTTGGATGGCTGGTGGTGCGAAGGCTACCAAGCAGGGCCAGATGGTAAAGGAATTAACGGTTGGGCAATTGGTGAAGATGCTAATACTAGCGATCAAGAATTGCAAGATCGGATTGATTCGCGATCGCTTTATCAACTGTTAGAAGAAGAAATCGTTCCTCTATACTATGACCAAGATGCCCAAGGCATTCCTCACCGTTGGGTGCAGATGATGAAAACGTCGATTAAGACAAATGCGCCGTTATTCAATACCGACAGGATGATTGCCGACTACGTTTCACAGGTATATGTCCCAGAGATTTCTAAGAGTGTAGAACCGATTTTAGCTAAAGTACTGCTTTAGATAATTTTGGGTTTCCTAGTTACATAGAGGGGCAGGTTTTCTGCCCCTTTTTTTGCTCATAGTATCGCCTGCGATAAGATCGAGAATAAATTCATGCTGTGTTTATGGCAACCCAACTCAGCCAAGCCAAATCACCAACAGAACTGGTAATCTCTTGGGAAGCCTTGCCCAAAGATTTTCAACTAGAGGATGAACCAGTGGAGAATACCGGTCAGCCACTTTTGGCTGGTGCTTTGCGTGAAAGCCTAGAAATCAGTGGATTCATTCAACCCCAAATGTTGATAGCTTCAAACTTTGGTCTTTGTGCGACAGTCAACGAGCAATTTATTGCCAAAGCACCAGACTGGGTTTATGTGCCGTCGGTTAATGAAGTGGTAGCTAACCGCAAAAGTTATACACCCAATTTAGAAGGAGATATCCCTGCGATCGCTATCGAATTTTTATCCGATACTGAGGGCGGAGAATATTCAGTCAAGCGAACTTATCCACCAGGAAAATGGTTTTTCTACGAGCAAATTTTGCAGATTCCCATTTACATAATTTTTGAACCTTATGGCGGTTTATTAGAATATTATCAACTGGAAAATAAGCGCTATGAGTTAAAGCAACCTGACGAAAATGGTCGTCATTGGATTGATGTAATGGGCTTATTTTTAGGAACTTGGCAAGGAACAAAAGAAGGTCGCACTGGTTATTGGTTGCGCTGGTGGGATCGAGATGGTAATTTATTACCGTGGGCTGTAGAACAGATTGAACAAGAACGCCAACGCGCCGAACAAGAACGCCAACGTGCTGAACAAGAATGCCAGCAAAAAGAACGACTGATTGCTTATTTGCAATCTCAGGGTATTGACCCGAATAACTTGCCCCCGTTTGAGTAGATAATATCATGTCCGCTTAATCACTTATGATATGTTATTGCGATTACTTCACTCCGCTATCGCTGCGTTCGTAATGACAAGTATTTAGTCGGACATGATATGATTGGTCTTTCAAGACGCGATAAATCGCGTCTCTACATCAGGATTTTGGGCTTAGATAAACTGCATTGTGCTATAGAAATCTTAAATTATTTGCAGAATAGATACCTTGTTTCAACCTTCAACCATCTCTAAAAATTGCGCCTCATTTAACTGCATAATTCCCAAAGAAAGAGCTTTTTCTAACTTGGAACCGGCATCTTCTCCTAAAAGTAAATAATCTGTTTTTTTACTAACTGAATCAGTCACTTTCCCCCCAGCTTTTTGAATTAAAGCCTTCGCTTCATCCCGCTTTAAGGTTGGCAATGTTCCCGTAATTACAAAAGTTTTACCTGCAAATTTTTGATTACCATCCCCAACTATTTTTGTTTCCTCGGTAGCAGTTAATTGCAATCCTTCTGCTTGTAGGCGTTCTATTAACCTTTGGTTAGCATCAATCCGAAACCACTGATACACAGATTGGGCAATTTCAGCACCAATACCGTAAATGCCTTCAATATCTGATTGCTTTGCCGTAGCTAACTGCTCTACAGCGAAATATTTCTGAGTCAACAATTGGGCATTTACACTGCCAACGTGACGGATGCCTAAACCATACAATACCCTTGACCAAGGTTGATTTTTTGATTGAGCGATCGCATCTATCAACTTGTCTGCCGACTTTTTCCCCATCCTCTCCAATTCACACAATTTGCTTTCGCTTTCTGTCAACTTATACAAATCAGCGACGGAACGCACCAAACCTTTATCAACGAGTTGATGCACACATTTTTCGCCTAAACCTTTAATATTTAGGGCATCACGACTTACCCAATGTTCAATGGAACCTTTGAGAATCGCCGCACAGGAAGCATTGACGCACCGAGTCACCGCCTCACCTGATTCTCGCACCACCAATTGGCCGCAGACTGGGCAATGGGTGGGCATAACGAAGGGTTCGGTGTCAGCAGGACGGAGTTCTTTGATTACCCTCAGCACTTCTGGAATGATTTCCCCAGCTTTGCGGACAATGACAGTATCGCCAATGCGGATATCTAATTGAGTAATGCGATCGCTATTATGTAAAGTTGCACGAGAAACTGTTGTCCCTGCCAGTTGCACCGGGCGCATCTCTGCTAATGGCGTTAACGCCCCTGTTCTGCCAACATTTACAGCAATATTTTCCACACGGGTAGGTGCTTCTTCGGCTGCGTACTTCAAAGCGATCGCCCATCGGGGAAATTTTTGCGTAAACCCTAACTGTTCCTGAAGTTTAAAAGAATTCAGCTTCACCACTACCCCATCAGTCATGTAGGGTAAATTCAGCCGTTCCGTATCCCAATATTCATAATATTTTGCCACTTCTGCGATCGAAGCACAGAGTTTGTGGTTAGGGTTGACTCGAAAACCCATCTTTTCCAATAACTCCAACGCTTCCCATTGGGTATTGGCAATACTGGTGTCATCTCTACCAGGAATGTGCAGCGTGTAGCCAAAGAAATCTAACCGCCGTTTAGCGACAATCCGGGAGTCTAGTTGCCTGAGTGTACCAGCTGCGGCATTACGGGGATTAGCAAATAATTGTTCGCTGGCTTTTTGCCTTTCCTCGTTAATTTGTTTAAACACTTCCAACGGCAAAAACGCCTCACCTCGCACTTCTACCCTTTCGAGAATTTCTAACCCTTCAAAATTCAAACGTAAGGGAATTGAGCGAATTGTCCGTACATTTTGGGTGATATCTTCACCCGTCACCCCATCACCTCTAGTTGTGCCTCTAACTAGAATGCCATTTTGGTAAGTTAGAGCCAAAGCAGAACCATCAATTTTCAGTTCAGTGACATATTCCACTGAATCTATTTTCGGTACTTGTCGCCGCCAACGCTGATCCCATGCTTGCAACTCATCAATATTGAATGCATTCTCCAGACTGTACAAGGGGATATTGTGCCGCACCGAGGTAAACTGTGTTGCCGGTCTCTCACCAACCCGCTGAGTCGGACTATCGGGTGCTGTCAATTCTGGATATTGAGTTTCTAGTTGTTGCAATTCTCGATATAGCTGGTCATAGACTGCATCCTCCATGATTGGAGCATCTAGGACGTAATAAGCGAAGCTTGCTTGTTGTAATAACTGGCGCAATTCTTCTGTGCGCTTTACTTCAGGCTTAATCTGTGTCATAGAATTATTATAAAATATCTAGGATTAGGGCTAACAAATCATACATTTGTACTATACAAAATTTTAGCTTTTGAGCCATATCCCCCGCTACCCAATACTTGCATAGGGCGATCGCATCGCAAACTCAGTAGTAAGCTTCCCCTGAGTACTAAGTATAATTCTACGGGTAAAAAATTTAGAGCGATCGCGAGTCAATAAATCACTATATAAAAGAATGTAGAGACGTAGCAATGCTACGGCTCTACAAAGGTAATAACGCATATTTAATTTCACCAGAGTCTATTAGAGAACTGGGTTGAGTAGCTGTGAATAGGCGAAACTATCTTTAGGATGGGGCATCGCCCCACCCCAAATTGTTATCCAATTACCTCAGCAGTCTTCTTCTTATCCAACTTGAGAATCAACACACCCAAAGGTGGCAAACATAAATCCAGCGAATAAGGACGACTGTGCAAAGACCAATCATCCGTCCATTTACCACCTAAGTTGCCCATATTGCTGCCGCCATACTGACGCGCATCACTATTGAACAACTCGGTATAAAATCCCTTTTGCGGTACACCGATGCGGTAGTGAGAATGGGGTTGCGGTGTAAAATTGCAAACCACGATCGCAAAATCATCAGAATCCTTGTCACGACGCATGAAGGCAACTACACTATGGCGGTTATCGCTACAGTCAATCCACTCAAATCCCGGTTCCGCAAAATCCTGGGTGTACAAAACTGGTTCAGAACGGTAAAGATAATTCAAATCGTGGAAAAACGTTTTTAACTGTTGGTGGGCTTCATGCTGCAATAAATGCCACTCCAAATCTGTCCAATCATTCCACTCACTCCACTGCCCAAACTCCATGCTCATAAACATGGTTTTCTTGCCTGGGTGAGCAAACATATAGGTAAATAAACAACGGACATTAGCTAACTTCTGCCATGTATCCCCCGGCATTTTGCCGATGATATTGCTCTTGCCATGTACCACTTCATCGTGGGACAAGGCCAGCATGAAGTTCTCACTGTGGTTGTACCACATACTAAAAGTGATATTGTTTTGGTGGAACTGGCGGAACCAAGGGTCCATGCTGAAGTAATCCAGCATATCGTGCATCCAGCCCATATCCCACTTCAAGTTAAAGCCCAGTCCGCCTGTGTAGGTAGGCCAAGATACCATTGGCCAAGAAGTAGATTCTTCCGCAATTGAGAGAATACCGGGGAAATAGCTAAAGATAATGTGATTTACCTGACGCAGAAAATCTGCTGCTTCTAGATTTTCTCTGCCGCCGTACTGGTTGGGCAACCATTCTCCTGGTTCGCGGCAATAATCGTTATAGAGCATTGAAGCAACAGCATCGACACGAATCCCGTCAATGTGGTATTTGTCGAACCAAAAGAGAGCATTTGCTGCTAAGAAATTACTGACTTCATGGCGACCGTAATTGAACACCAAAGTACCCCATCCTTTGTGTTCGCCTTTGCGAGGATCGGCGTGTTCATATAAGTGGCTACCATCAAAGAAAGCTAAACCATGTCCATCTTTAGGGAAGTGACCGGGAACCCAATCCACAATTACCCCGATATCATTTTCGTGACATTTGTCAACAAAATACATGAAATCTTCAGGTCTGCCGAAACGCGAGGTAGGGGCGTAGTAACCAGTTACTTGATAACCCCAAGAACCATCAAAGGGATGCTCCGCAATGGGCAGCATTTCTATGTGGGTGTATCCTAATTCTTTGACATAAGGAATGAGTCGGTCAGCCAGTTCCCGGTAGGTAAGGAAGCGTGCGCCCGGCTTTAGTCCAGAAACGACAACTACTGGTTCAGTTTCACCATTGGGAAGTTTAGCTGGTTCTGCACTTGAAGCGTGTAACCAAGAGCCTAAATGCACTTCGTAAACTGAAATTGGCTGAGTTAGGGGTTCAGTGCGACGCCGCTTTTGCATCCAGTCTTCATCACTCCAACTGTAAGCATCTAAATCAGTGACAATGGATGCCGTTTTCGGGCGAACTTCTTGCTGGAAACCGTAGGGATCGGATTTTTCGTAAATGTGCCCTTCAAAATTTTTGATTTCATATTTGTAATGCTCTCCCACACCAATTTCAGGAATAAACAACTCCCAAACTCCAGTGGGGCCTTTACGCATCTGGTTTTTACGTCCATCCCAGAGATTAAAATCTCCCAGCAATGAAACGTTGCGAGCATTGGGTGCCCAAACGGCAAAATAAACGCCTTTAACGCCCCCTATTACCGTGGGGTGCGCTCCCAGTTTTTCGTATATTCGGTGATGGTTGCCTTCACTAAACAAATGCAAGTCAAAATCTGTCAAGTTGGGAGAACGGAAAGCGTAAGGGTCATAGATGACACGCTCATGTTCTCCTTCTTTAATCCGTAACTGGTAGTTTGCCAGTTCGGCAGTTTCAATGGTGCATTCAAAAAAGTGAGGATCGTGCACCGTTTGCATTGGGTATTCTTTACGTTGTTCGGGAAGAACGACCCATGCTGCACTTGCATTTGGTAAGTAGGCCCGTACAGCCCAGACAGTTTTGCCGTCTTGCTCTATAGGATGAGAACCTAGTATTTCAAAGGGATCGTTATGCTGATTCCAAACGATGCTGTTAACCTGTTCAGGGGCGATCGTGGTCATGGACATGAAGCTACCTAAGTGAAATAATGTGATTGACTAAATCTACTTTTTTAATATCTATATATATTCTTTACATTTATTTGCAATTTTGTCGCCACCGTTATCCTACATCAGAATGGGGTATTGAGCATGAGGCGTTGGGCATAGGGCAAAACAGTTCTGGGTTCCGAGTGGTGAGTAGGGAATCTTACTTCTTTACTCAGACTCAGCACGGGCCAAACCCTAACTATCCGCTAACATAACTGGGCACTATTGAGAGGTATTGGGCAGAGGATGAATGACAAATGACAAATGACAAATAACTAATGACTAATGTATCAAAAATTTAAAAATGGGAAAAACTGGAGTAAGGTTTTACGTATCCGAAGCAAGAAAATCTGTTCTCGAATTTTGGGGTCTAGTTTTGGTGGCGGGACTTCTTGTAGCTGGGCTTGCAATTGGATATACTCGGCAGCTGTTAGGAGTCTTCCATCAATAGGCGATCGCGCTTCTATAATAATCTTTGTCCGTAATATTTCTTCTGGGGTATCTTCTGGTGGCGGTAATGCTATTGCTGCCGATCTCCAATAGCTACTTAAAACAATCGAAGTTACAGTAATTACAATTAAGCTCAGTAATTTTATAGCTTTTCTCGTTTTAACTCTCCTCATCTCCTGAACTACCTTCACAACGCAGGATGAAAATCTGTTTTTCCCATGCCCAAATTTTCCCAATAAAAATCTGGCAACATCAAGGGAGATTACCAAGTCTTTCCTGATACGGAATAGACTACAGGAATGCTCAAGAGCAATTGCCAGCGATCGCGATAAATTATTTTACCCTCTCAAAACTCAGTAGTATAAGCAATTTAAAATTCCAAACGAGGGAAGTATCTGCCTACAAAATAGCTTATATTCACTCGACTCTCTTGGACTGGGAACAAGGTTTGAGCGTGGGGGAATTTCAGGAGGACACTTGGTAGAGGACATAATCCTCTTTACCAGTGTCCTCTACTTGCTGCCCTACATAGTTGATATTTGAGCAAACTCTACGCTCTGATAAACCATCATAAAAATGAGGTTTTTTCGTGAACCCAATTAATTCGAGCGATATTTCGAGCTATGTAGTGAGTAATGCTGTCACTAAGTAGTTCTGGGCGCGATTTAAACTAAAGTTTAAGATGCCTTATTTAGGAGTCGCTGCGGGAGTTGTTGCGGGAGTAGCTGCGGGGGTAGCAGCAGGAGTAGTTTTAACAGCAGGTGCGTCAGTTGGTTCACCTGTAGCAGCTGGAGTAGCAGTACCAGCACCATCACCACCACCTTCACAGGCTCCAAGAATTGCAGCCAGACTTAACATTAAAGCAAAACCAAAGATTTTTGTTTTCATAACTCCTCTTTCACCAATTGTGGCTAGAACAATTTTTCGCCTGTTGAATACGATACCGTATTTATTGCTTTTTTTAAATTCTGCGAGATTACATACTTAAAAAAAACAATCCTTTGGGGTATTGTTTTTGGAATTACGTATCCTGATTAGTTTCTCTTAACTCAGGAGCAAAACAAAAAATACCAACTTATTTAGCAAACGGAGCTATGATAGCAAAAAATTTTATTTTTTTCACAGAGTATTGCATCTTGCTACGTGACGTTGCCATACTTTAGGTGCGATACCTAAAGGGTAAGCTGTCCAGTTTCTAATCGCTGATTGCAAACATTGCATATCTAGGGGATGCAAACATTGATACAGTTACCTATCAGAAAAGTTAAAAGGGTATAGTCTGTTATGTGTGCTGGTTGCACAGAAGGTGATTTTAACCTGAGCAAAAACAGACAATCAATCTAAAGTGCAGTATTCTCCATCTAAAAAAATTTAAAAATTTATGGTAGTTGCTCGTAAATCTACTGTTTCTACAAGGGGTAATTGGTTCCGGCGAGACTCTATCCTTTCTTTAGGAAGGCGACGCTCTGCGCCTATGGAGTCAGCAGCACAGAGCGCTTTCACACCAGTATCCTCTCAAAAACACCAGCGTTCCTCAAAAAAATTAGCGGTTTCTCCCACAAATGAGGCAGTTATAGCCAAATCAGGCAAACAGTTGGGTAGACAACAATTACCAAATCTCAATGAGCAGTTGAATGGGAACCAAAAGACTCTGGGGGTAGGTTTTCTTGGGCTTCCCACAATGCCTAATTCTGGAACTGCACCTTTGTGGTTGCTGCGCTTGTATACCTTTCATCGTTATTCGTCAGTTGTGGCGTTCTTGTTAGTAGCATCGACACTTGCTGTTTATGCTTGGACAGTCTATTCTCAAGAGCTTTGGGGTCAGTCATATCGCAGACTGCAAAACCTCCAACGTCATGAACGGCTGCTAACGACAACCAACGCGACGCTGAAAAATAAAATGGCTAATGAAGCAGAACAACCAACAGCAGGGCTGGTATCGCCAACTCCTGAAAGAATGATTTTTTTGCCTCCAGCATCTCAGAGTCCTAAGTCAGCATCGCCCAACACAACGCCAAATTCTGAAACGCAACCGCAAACACTCTCGCCACTGGGATACTAATCTCTAAGAGTCATTTGTCATTTGTCATTAGTCATTAGGAATGAGACTTCTGGTTAATCACAAAAGGCAACAGACAAAGGACAAAGGACAAACCCAATGCAGAAGTCACCAAAGAAAACTAAATTCAGAAAGTTTCAGAATTCAAAATTTACAGGGCGACACGAGAACAAGGGTGATAAACGAGGACTTTTGGGAAAATTAGCCTCTAGTATACAAGACCAAACATCCAACACTAAGTCCCGACTGTTCATTGTTTGGGGCGTATTAATGGCATCAGGGTTGGGGTTGACTATTAACTTGTATAATCTCCAAATTGTCAAGGGGCCAAAGTTAACCGAGTATGCACGCAACCAGCAAATGGTGAGTGTGCGACCTTTTATGCCCCGTCGCCCAGTGGTAGATCGCAATAGCGATTTGTTGGCTATTGACCGTCCTGTATATACTTTGTACGCTCATCCCAAGCTGTTTGATAAGTCTAATGAAGATATGGCAGAGCGACTTGCGCCAATTTTGGCAAAAGATACTGCTGAATTGGTGAAAACTTTTCAAAGCAAAAGAAGCGGAATTATCCTTGCGCCAGCCTTACCAGAAGAAATTATCGATCGCGTCATCTCTTTGCGCTTAAATGGCCTGGAGTGGAATCAAAAATACTCCCGATTTTACCCGCCAGACGATTTGGTTGCTGATGTGGTGGGCTATGTGAATGTTGACCGCCGCGGTCAAGCTGGTGTGGAATACTCTCAAGAGAAGTTGCTAGAACGTCCCGTGCAAACGGTGCGGCTCAGTCGGTCGGGAAATGGCGTCTTGATGCCGGATCGGGCGCCCGAAGGTTTTTTGCATTTTGACGATTTGCGATTACAACTCACTATCGATAGCCGTCTACAACGAATTGCTCGGATTGCGCTCAAACAACAGATGGAGAAGTTTGACGCCAAACGTGGAGCGGTAATTGTCATGGATGCATTGGATGGTTCTTTACTCGCCCTCGTTTCTCAGCCTACTTATAATCCTAATGAATATGCTAAATCTGATATTTCACTATTTAAAAACTGGACAGTAGCGGATCTTTATGAACCGGGATCGACTTTTAAGCCTTTGAATGTGGCGATCGCTCTGGAAAATGGCATCATCAAACCAGATGATATGTTTAATGACTCCGGTTCGATTCGAGTCGCTAATTACACCATCAAAAATGCGATGAATAATGGTAATGGGCGAATCAGCATCGCTCAGATTTTGCAATATTCTAGCAATATTGGCATGGTGCAAATTATCCAACGCTTAAAGCCTTCAATTTACTACAACTGGTTAGAACGCTTAGGGCTAGGACAAAAAGTTGATACAGATTTACCTTTTGAAGTCGGCGGAAGGCTCAAAAGTCAAGAAGAATTTATCGCTTCGCCAATTGAAGCAGCTACTACTTCCTTTGGACAAGGCTTTTCCATGACACCGTTACAGCTAGTGCAAATGCACGGTGCTTTAGCTAATGGCGGTAAGTTAGTTACACCCCATGTAGTTCGCGGGTTGATTGATAGCAAAGGGCAGATGCATGATTCACCCACTCACACCATCCCCCGGCAAATTTTTTCAACCGCAACAACTCAAAAGGTTGTGGAAATGATGGAAACTGTTGTTACTGAAGGTAGCGGTAAGCCGGCACAAATTCCGGGATATCGCATTGCTGGTAAAACTGGTACAGCCCAAAAAGCTAGTCCCAATGGGGGATACATCAAGGGTGCGAGAATGACCAGTTTCGTGGCTATTTTACCCGTGGAATCTCCTCGCTATGTAGTGTTTGCACTGGTGGATGAGCCAAAAGGAGAAAGTGCTTATGGTTCTACTGTCGCCGCGCCAATCGTGAAGTCGGTGATCGAAGCACTGATTCCTCTTGAGCAGATTCCGCCCAGTAAGGCAATTGAGGAACAGAAGGGAGTGCCGTAGTGGGGGCGGGGGAGCAGGGGAGCAGGGGAGCAGGGGAGCAGGGGAGCAGGGGAGAAGTTGCAGTAAGTCTTTCCCCTCTGCCCCTCTTCCCCTCTTCCCATTCCCCATTCCTTAGAAACTTAATTTTTCTTTATAACCAGGGAAAGAGGTACAGAAAGCTACTGGTGTGGAAACCTAGATATTAGAGGTGAAAATAATTTCTCACTTTTCCAAAGTACCGAAGATTCCATGCAAAGCAATTTAGTTATATTTCCTAAGACTGAGCCTGCGAAAAATAGCACGCAAACTAAAGAAAGAACAATTACTAAGTACGAACGTGCTGAGGAGCAATTTATAGAATTGCTCGCAATGGAGGATTTGGATAATAAATTGAATGCAAAACCTTCAATAGCTAGTGAGTTTGAACAGTCACTCTCTATGGCAATTGAGGGTGCTTATAAAAACGATCGCTCCGATGAACAGGCTCACCGTTTTCTGCAACGGATACTTTATCGAATCAATCGGCTAAAGCTGTTCTGGTACGATGATTTGCAGCATTATAACAATGAGCGATCGCTGTATTTGCACTCTTGCCGTGACAAAATTGAAGCTGCTTGGCAACAGTGGGAATTGGCACAAATCGATGTGGCTGCACTGCAACAATTGGATGTCAAACAAGCTTTAATTGAGCGTGCATCTGCTGATTTAAATCCGCCTTTGTCGGAGAATAGCCGCTACATTCGTGAAGAAATGACTGAAGCTGGCTATCGTCACTTGCTAGCGATCGGCTCCTTTGATGGTTTGGTTGAAGGCAGTCGTCTTTGCTACGTATTGGGTGGTGCTGCTAATGAAATCCAGTGTACGCTGGTGCGAGTACTACTAGAAGAGTACGGCAATGGTCGTTTAGCCCGCAAGCACTCGACATTTTTTGCTCAAATGTTGGCTGAGTTTGGAATGAACACTGAACCGGAAGGATACTTCGATTTAGTGCCTTGGGAAGTCTTAGCTTGCGATAATCATAACTTTCTAACTACCGATCGCAAACGCTATTTCCTACGTTACAGTGGCGCGTTGACATATTTTGAAGTGGCTGGCCCTGCGGCTTATAAAAACTATCTGGCGGCGGCCCAACGATTGGAACTATCAGAGGCGGCGATGGGTTATTGGGAACTACACATTAAGGAAGATGAACGGCACGGTCGTTGGATGTTAGATGATGTAGCTTTGTCTTTGGCAGAACGATATCCCAATGATGCGTGGGAACTGCTGCTTGGGTATGACCAAGAGAAACAAATGGGCGATCGCGCCGCTGGTGCTGTTGTGCGATCGATACGCGAAGCGGAATAAGCCACTTTACTCCTATGAGCAATCCCAAAAATTATAAATAGCAGATTATTCTTAGCATTTTAATTTGACATTTTAAGTCATTTTATTGCTAATTTTCCTGCAAACAAATTTCTTTAGCAACCCTTTGCTAAAGGAACAGTTATTTATTTCCTGAATGCAAGGTAATAAATAACCTCTTAATAGATTGATTATACCTTACACTTTGAATTTTAGTCAAATGAAAGATATCTTTTTTTGTCCTGAAGAATCTAATTTCTACTCAAATTGCTTAGAAAGTTTTGTCCTCAGAAATTGTCAAAATTCTGAATCTATTGTGGAGTTTGGCTCAGGAGATGGCAGCCCTGTAATTAATTCGTTATTGAGAAATAAGTTTGATGGAGTCATCCAGGGATTTGAATTAAATACTTCTGCATGGAAAGTCGCCAATTCGACCATTGATGAATACAATCTCACTAATAAATACATCATTCACAATTCATCTTTGTTTAATTCTTCTCAACCCGAAGCCGAGTATCTTGTCGCTAATCCGCCCTATCTTCCCGCACCAGATAACGATATTTATATGCCACTTCTGTTTGGGGGTGTAGATGGAGCCACTGTTACCAATGAGCTTTTATCGCTAGATTATGAAAATGTGTTGGTTTTAATATCGAGCTTTTCTAATCCCATCAATACGTTGAACATAGCAAAACAAAATGGTTATTATGTTCAAAACTTCATGGTGTTACCTTTACAGTTTGGCTACTATAGCTCTGATCCCAAGGTAAAGAAGCACATCGAAAAACTCCAAAAAAATCAGATGGCATTTTATTCTGGCAATTATTATTTTTTAGCTGGAGTTTTATTCAAAAAATACCAGGAGTCTGCAATTGATTTATCTAATCAATTAGCTCAGGTGATGACTAGTTTGTGAAAATCAAGAACAACTTAAGTGATGTCATCCCTTGCCTAAAGTACAGATGTGTCTCGAAGCGTGGCTTAGAGACATATCCTCAAAGATTTTCAACGAGCATTTTTATAAATCCATATTCCCAAGTAATCATTTTGTCGCCTGAAGTTATTGCATTAACTTCTTTGTTGTATGGCTGCACTTTTAGAGTGAGGTTTGCGCTTAAGTGCTGTAAATAAAATTACACTAGCGCCGAACGACAAAATAGGAACACCTGAAGTTGGTTCAGCTATAGAAACAGATGAGATTGGTGTCAAGAGGAAGGCGTGTAATTCACCATTAACTGCACCACGACCGACAATTTGTCCATTATTATTAATGGCAGATGCCGCTGTTAAGGTAAAGCCACCCTTTGAACTAGGAGCAATCAGGTTATTTAAGTCGTACAGAGTCCGATCGCTATAAAGAAAAGCCCGCAAACCGTTGCCATCTGCGGCAAAAAAGTTATTGTTAGTACCAGAAAACCCGACTACTTGACCCAAATTATTGATTCCTAAACCAGCACTAAACAAATCTGTAGGATGTAACCTACCGAGGTCTTGGAGTCCTATGCTGGAACTGTACAGAAAAGCACGAGTATCATTTACGCCAGTAAGTCCCGAACTACCAACTACTTGTCCTGAGTCATTAATATCGTTTGCTTGACTGTATCTGTCACCAGGGAGGGTACCGAGATTAGTGATTATACCGTTGTTGGATAAAAAGGCTCGGCCGGAAGAGCCGAAAATCCCAACTACCTGACTTAAATTATTTATGCCATAGGCAACATAATTTTCTTTTAAATTATTGTTAATAATAGTCGTCGTACCATTGCTGTATAGGAAAGCGGCTCCGTTGGGAAAGGCAAGTTTTGGGAATATACCGCCACCACTTGTACCGCCAACTACCTCACCTGAGTCATTGATAGCATAAGGAATGCCTTTAAGACCTGTATTTTGCGTTGTTCCATCACTGTAAATAAAGACGTTATTATCACTGTCGGTCTTACCGATGGAATTACCAACTACTTGCCCCAAGTTATTGATACCAGTCACTGCAAGTACATTATCGCCAGGCAACGGACTAATTTTTTGGAGCGAACCATTACTGTAAAAAAAAGAACTGTCCAAAGAATTAATCGCTACTTCACCTGAGTCATTAATGTCTGTAGCATAACTGTAGGCTTCTCCTGTAAGATTGCCTAAGTCAGTAACTGAGTATAAAGATACCGCCAATGCCGACTTGGATGCAGTCAGACTGATTGCGGTGAAGGTTATTGCTGTTATACAGGATTTCCACTTAAGTAAAACCATGTTACCTTGCCGTGATTTTCTATTCCCCTACCAAATTACCACTGAACTGTAGGGTGGAAAGCTGCCGTATCTGGGTAGTCGCTAAATACGCCATCAACACCTAAGCTGAAAAATAGTTCATATTCGCCTTGGGGATTTCCTTGAAAATCCAGTGGCAAAAAACAGTCTTCATTGCGGAAAGTCCAGACATGAACCAGCAAACCAGCCGCATGAGCATCTATTACTAAAGATGTAGGCGATATCTGGCGACAAGCCGCTCCGCGTCTACGCAATTTACCATTGTTGTCTCTAGGAACCAGTAAATTTTTATGAATTCCAATCGCTTGTGCATATGTGGCAATTTCTTCTAAACCTGATGCTGTGACTAAATCTGTATAGGTGCGTTCGCAGCCGCTAACGACAAAATCATAAGGTTTACCACTGTTATTCAGCAATTGTACTAAAGGTAAATCAGTCTTTGTGGATAAATCTTGTAAATTACCTACTTCAAAAGACTGAATAAAAACAGGTGCGTTAGCTCCCTGATAACCGTTGGCTGTTAAAGTTGCAAGTAGGGGTGCTTCTAAGGCTAACCCAATAGATTGAAAGTAAGTTGGGTGCTTAGTTTCTGGGTAAATGCCAATTGTGCGATTAATTTCGCCACTTTTAACCTTGACTAAATCGATAATTTCTTGCAGTGTGGGGATTTCAAAAAGTCCATCATAGGTGGTATTTTGCGATCGCACTTGGGGAATTCGCTCTTTGGCTCGTAGTGTTTTCAGTTCTGTGAGGGTAAAGTCTTCAGTAAACCAGCCAGTTTTTGATTCGCCATCAATTATTTTAGTGGTTTGAAGATGAGCAAATTCTGCATGGCTTGCAACGTCGGTGGTTTCAGAAATCTCATTTTCGTGACGAGCAATTAAAATACCATCTTTGGTGGAAACTAAATCAGGTTCAATATAATCAGCCCCAAGTGCGATCGCTAATTCATAAGCAGCTAAAGTATGTTCTGGACGATAGCCGCTAGCACCTCGGTGTGCAATGATAATTGGAGATGTATCTTGCAAAGTTGTAGTCATTACTTTACTCACCTAAGTAGGACAACGTAAACAATTAAAGGTTTGTAGTGAGGGCTTTGCTACTCAACCTACAATTATTTTTCACTTAATTTTAAATAAATTAAGACAAATAAAACTCTCTTTAGATAGTTGTAATTTTTCATTAGTAATAGTTTCAAGAGTCTTTACATTTAATAATATAGTTATGTTCATTCACACTGAATGACTTGTTGGCTGATAATTTAATTATTCAAATCTACGGTGTTACTACACTAAATCGATAAAGTTTTAGTAATATTTAAAAAACTAATATCGAACAATAAGTATTGCTATTAAATAATAAATCTGTCATATTTAAGAATCTTATTTGATCCCTCCTTTAATCCTATTGTGTTTAACACATCCTATAGGATTAATATTTGTCTCTTCAAAAAACTCAGTATATATCTATTTTTTTCTTCCGTGTTCCTTACCTATGCAAGTAAATTCAGAAATTAAATCGGATTTATAGATAATTAATTTGTTTCATTGTTCAATAATAGGAATTAGATCGTGAATAGTCTACAATCTGCTCAACCTCCAAAACTTGATAGTTGTAACAACCAAGCGATCCTCAATTACTTTGAGAATGCTTGGCAACTGGAAGATATATTATTGAAAAGTCTAGTTGGGGAAGAGACATTCTATCTCAATCCTGACCCTTTGAGAAATCCTCTAATTTTTTACCTGGGACATTCGGCAATTTTCTACATCAATAAATTAATTCAGGTGGGGTTATTAGAAAAACGCCTCAATCCAGAGTATGAAATTTTGTTTGAAATTGGAGTAGATCCAGAAAAACCAGAAGAGTTGAATGCAGCGATCGCTCATCTGGAATGGCCGCAAGTTTCACAAACTTGGGAGTATCGAGAACAAGCATATTCCGTAATTTCCGAACTAATTAAGACAACCCCAATTACTCTGCCAATTCATCCCAATCATCCTCTTTGGGCTTTAATGATGGGGATTGAACACCAGCGTATTCACATTGAAACTTCTTCGATGTTAATTCGCCAATTACCAATTGAGAGAGTAAAACGTCCTCAAAATTGGCAATATGCTCCTTTTAATGGTTACACTTCTCAGAACCAAATGCTCGAAGTCGCTGGTGGAGTAGTAAAACTCGGAAAAGCCTTAGATGATTCGACTTATGGATGGGATATTGATTATGGCGATCGCACTGTTGAAGTTGCACCCTTTTTCGCCAGCAAATATTTGATTACTAATGGCGAATTTATCTATTTTGTCAAAGCTGGTGGTTGCGAAAATCAAGATTATTGGGATGAAGAATCTTGGAATTGGAAAACTCGATACAATATTCAATGTCCCAAATTTTGGTTACATGAAAATGGTAGCTACAAATATCGAGCCATGTTTGATGAAATTGACTTACCCCTAGATTGGCCTGTGGAAGTTAATCATTATGAAGCAATGGCTTATTGTCGTTGGCAAGGAAAAGATACTCGCTTGATGAGTGAAGCAGAATACCATTTAGCAACTTATGGTAATAGTTCATTAGATGATGTCGAAAATTATAATCTCAATTTAAAATTTGGCTCACCTAGCCCCGTTGGAATGTTAGAAACAGCCAAAAGTTCTTCGGGATTGTGCGATTTACGTGGGAATGTTTGGGAATGGTTGAGTAATAACTTAAACCCTCTTCCAGGATATCAACCTCATTTTCTTTATGAAGATAATTCTGCGATATTTTTTGATGATAAACATCAAATGATGTTAGGAGGATGTTGGATAACTAATGGTACAGAAGCTTTAAAATATTACCGCAACTGGTTCCGTCCCAATTTTTATCAACACGCTGGTTTTCGGATTGTTCAAGATATTAAAGATTAACAGAATATGCCTCAGTCACATACTATAAGGTTACAGAGATGCAAAAGCTTTTGAATTTCTGTTCTGAGATCGAATTCTATCTCAAGATCGCTATTAGTTGTACGATTGTTCAGCAGGTATTTTATTTGCTGTTAAACAATATTGAGATCGACTTGATAACGCAGGTGCTTTTGTACTGGCTCCTTGGTTCTATCTCATTTTATAGTATTGGCATTTTCATTGAAAAAGGAATTAAAAGCAACGATGTTTTAAGGGATAAGCTGACTGCAAGAGTCAAGACAGTTAAAAATCAACCATTTCCTTCTTTTACAGTCCAAGGCATCATTACAGGAGAAATTAAAGCTTTTCTATCAGCATTAATTATTCTATATCTAGCTCCAGAGGTTCATAGAGGAAATAGCTTACTCTTAAACTTTGGATGGTTCTTGATGAGAATAGTTGCTGCTGATTTCTGTTTTTATGTTGCTCATCGCCTCTTGCACACAAGATTCTTGCAGAAAATCCATCTTAAACATCATGAGTTTCGTGACTCATCAAGTTTTGTTGCTGGACACAAGAGTTTGGTCGAATATGTTATTGTTGCGATCGCTGATGTTTTGCCGATTTTTATATTTGGATATGACATCACTCAACTGTGTGCATGGAGCGTTATAGGCAATGCTTACAACTTAGAAGGTCATAGTACTTTGTCAATATTTTTTATTCCATCAGATTTCCACGATCTTCATCACACTTGCTTTAATGGAAACTATGGCATTCAGGGATTTTGGGACAGAATATTCAACACACTGAATCCTCCTACCAAGAAGCCGGGAATTATGTTTCCTGTGAGTTTTATCGAGCATATAACTATTCAGTCATCTATGAATAATGACACCGAAAAAATATAATTATTGTAAAGACGGCGATTCATCGCGTCTCTTGTCTTAACCGAACAGTATTGCCTCAAGGTTCTCATGCAGATATCTGGAGTTGAGCAATTACGGCATTATTAGCAGATTTAGGTAAATTAGGCAATCAACTAAGTTTTGTCTTTGGGATGCCTCTCAAAATGACAAAATAATGATATTATCAAACGCCCCGATCGAGATACTTCCTTACGTTTGGAATTATATTATCGCTACCCACCTAATGATAGGATTTTTTTACTACCGGATTTTAAATAATCATAAATTCTAAACATAACACAGTTAATGGTACAGTTTAGATTGGATTAATCTGAATTTACTTTACCTTTTAATTGCACTATGGAAAAAGATATGAAATTATGCTGACCGGATTAGTAGAACTTTGCCAACTAAAAATCCTAGATTCTAAAGTCACTAACAGGACAGAACAAAACCAAAATTATCTATGCGATCGCATTCTCTATGGATGTAAAGAAACATTATTCAATCAATTAGTTTGATGCCACCTGAAAATACCTTGCGTTTCAAAGGAATAATACTGCTTATTTTTGTAAATCTAAGCGGTGCTACAACTTTTCCATTGACTAAAGACATAGTTAGCAGCCTTTCACCAAGTGCATTGATTGCCAGCCGCTTTGTCATAGCCGCAGCAGTTTTTGCCCTAAATTTACGTAATATTAACGCAATTTTATTTCGTGATGGTACAGTACTAGGGCTTTTGCTTTTCTTTTTGTTAGCTATAGAAACAATTGCACTCAAGACCATACCAGCAAACCGGGCGGCATTCATTGTCAGTTTGAGCGCACTCATTGTCCCTCTGCTGGGATGGCTGAGTGGTAAGCGCGTACTGTTGAGAACTTTCCTAACCGCTGGAGTAGCTGTGATTGGTATTGGTATCATGTTTTGGGAAGGGGGAGAACTACGAATTGGCGATCTGTTGATGTTTGTTGATACTTTTATCTATGCAGCCTACCTAATTTTCCTAGAGCGAGTTGCACCCCGTCACCCCACCTTACCACTCACCAGTGTTCAACTTATGTTCGTTGCGGTGCTAGGGGTACTCTGGAATAACACGCAAATCTTTAACCAATTTGAGGTAATCCGCCAGCACTGGGGAGTGATTCTCTACTTAGGGCTGGTATCGACGGCTGCTGTCATCTGGTTTCAAACATTGGCACAGCAATGGGTTTCATCTGATGAAGCAGCCTTACTTTATACACTTGAGCCATTGTTCGCCACAATTTTCTCGTTTTCGCTACTTGGAGAACATTTGGGAATACGTGGTCTAATTGGCGCGATTCTTGTCTTATTTGCTCTGGTTCTAAGTCAAAGCCCTCAAAAGATTGAGCCAGAAGCAAAATTTGAGGTACAGAGTAGTTAAGTTAATCTGCATTTACAGTTGCATAAAAGTAGGGCTGGAGCCGCTTACTACAAACGAATCATTCTAGAAAAATGAATCAAGTTTAGCTTAACGGACAGTTAGCTAGAAAGTGAAATCTAATTAGGCCAAGTTTTAAACTTGGAAGCCGCAAGAAATTTAAACATAGTGGGTCTTTATCTATGAATACAACAGAGTCGATTTCAGATGCAAAGCTAAATTCTCATGTCACGATTCAGGAAACAGCAAAAGGACAAGGAGTGTTTGCTACAAAAAAATTTCCAAAAGGGGAAACCGTCGTAGTGGGTATCCTAATTGAAGCAGTTCCCGAACGAACAATTTATTCCGTTCAGATGGATTTTAATTTGCATATCAACTTAAATGAGCCTGCTATTGTCACCAACCATTCTTGCGATCCAAATACTGGGGTAAGGAACAATCAGTTTGGGGGATATGACTTCGTTGCTTTGAGCGATATCGAAGCAGGTGAGGAGATTACCTGGGACTACGAAACCACTGAATATGAAACAATTGCTACCTTCGGGTGCTTGTGCGGATCTCTATCTTGTCGAGGGAATATATTAGGATTTAAATTCCGGGAACAAATTTTGCGCGATCGCTACGGTGAGTATATTGCAGATTATCTTAAAATCTAAAGCAAATAGACATCTTGATAAATTAAATATGCTGCAACCATAACCCTTGTAGAGACGTAGCACTGCTACGTCTCTACATTCTTTTCTTAAGCTTTTTTCAACCAGCTAAACATAGCGCGTAAATCTTTACCAACTTCCTCAATTTTGTGTTCAGATTCTTTGCGACGCATGGCGGTAAATCCTGGTTTACCAGATTGGTTTTCCAAAACAAATTCCCGTGCAAATTGCCCAGATTGAATTTCGCTGAGAATCTTCTGCATTTCCGCTTTGGTTTGTTCGGTGACAATCCGCGGGCCACGCGTATAATCGCCATATTCAGCTGTGTTAGAAATGCTGTCGCGCATTTTGGCTAAACCACCTTCTACAACCAAGTCAACAATCAGCTTGACTTCATGCAGACATTCAAAATAAGCCAATTCTGGTTGATAACCAGCTTCTACCAAAGTTTCAAATCCGGCTTTGATTAAAGCACTTAAACCACCGCACAATACCGCTTGTTCGCCAAATAAATCTGTTTCGGTTTCTTCGCGGAAAGTCGTTTCGAGAACACCGGCGCGAGTACCACCGATACCTTTAGCATAAGACATGGCGCGATCGCGTGCCTGACCACTAGCATCTTGATAAACTGCAAACAGCGCTGGTACGCCTTCACCACCTTCATAAGTCCGTCGTACCAAATGCCCCGGCCCTTTTGGTGCCACCATCACCACATCTACGTTAGCCGGTGGTACAACTTGCCCAAAGTGAATATTGAACCCGTGGGCAAAAGCCAACACATTCCCTTCTTCTAGATTGGGTTCAATCTCATTTTTGTAAATCGTTTTTTGGACTTCATCAGGTAACAAAATCATGATGAAGTCAGCAGCATTAGCGGCATCTGCAACATTTTTCACAGTTAAACCAGCTGCTTCAGCTTTTGCAACTGACTTACTACCCGGATATAGTCCCACAATCACATTCAAACCACTATCTTTGAGATTGAGAGCGTGGGCATGACCTTGGGAACCATAGCCGATAATAGCAATAGTTTTTCCAGCCAAAAGGTCTAAATTGGCATCTTCGTCATAATACATCCGGGCCATAGAAGCATCTCCTGTCAGCAAGCATGGTCATTAATTCGCAGGCTTACGATTGTACCTCAAATTGAGTAACCACAGATGAACTATCAACGAGAAAAAGGCCAAGTTAATGAGCGATACTGCAATGGTGGCGATCGCCTTACCGAGAAAGAATGGCAAATTATTCTCAACTTGTTTAATAGAAAAATGTACATAAGTTTATATATATTTACGAATGTTTTAGTAAATACACGTATAACGTTTGTATAATATCTCAAGATAAATTATCTATAAAATTTCTGTCTATTGCAAACGGATGTATCAAAAATATTGTGACTTAGGGTTCTCAGTGAACTGCAAACATCAAGATAGCATGAGCCGAGAGAGTCAGATCAATGCCCATCTTAAGTTTTTTAGGGTAGGTTAAAGTATGGACGAACTCAAGTCTGAAGCAGGCATTGATTACAGACCCTTACGAGATTTGCTACAAGCGAAACAATGGGAAAAAGCTGATAAGGAAACCAAAGACATTCTGAGCAAATACAATTCTCAGTCAGGTTATATGTATTCCTTCAAGGACTTTCCTTGCACAGACTTAAAAACAATAGATAAACTATGGCTGGACTTTAGCAATAAGCAGTTTGGTTTCAGCATTCAACAGCAAATCTGGGAAGAAATCAAACAGAATGAACAAAACGAGTGGCAAGCAACAAAAGCTTTCGTTAAAAAAGTGGGATGGAATGACAATATAAATGAAGATCCTTTCGCATTAATCTACAGTAAATTGATGTTAAATATTCAGGGTAGCCGAGGATTTATTGTTGGCAGCCTTCCTGCACTAATTCCATTTCAAATGGTCGGTTACAGTCCTATAGGCGAATGGATGGATCTAGGTTTTATAGCAATTGGGCGGGTATATCTGCCATCTCTGGTAGAAAGACTAACTGAATGCTCGTGAGTAGCTGTCGTATCTGCAATTATAAATGCCCAAACCTACAATCGAGAATTTTTCAAACTAGGATTATGGGTCTCGTTCACTTTTAATGAGCGTGGGAAGGGATGTTTGATACAAAGCGTTAGCAACAATAAAATATGAAATGATAGCTATTATTATGATTGAGCGATCGCTTTGTATAAACATCCCATTCTCTCGTCAAATGTGCCAGTTTGATGGCACAACAGCCAGACAATATTTTTGAAGGTAATTGCGGCTAAAAAACTTGCTATATCTAGTTTATCGGAGGCTTTTCACATCTTCAGTAGTAAAGCTTATCTAATTTCAATTTAGATTTGTTTTACCTCAATAACACACTAACAAAATCACGGAATATAAAATTATGAGTTTCTCAATTGTCACTGAGCTATTTGCTACTATCCCTAGCTATCAGAATAGCACTGTTAACGTTTATAGAGATGCAAAAGTAACCGATGGAGTTTCCGAACAAAGGTTCTATTATACTCCTTTATTTTCTTTAGTATCTGATGAATCAAAACAACCAACAGTAATAGTTGACGGAACAACAGTTGAAGTGCTTTTTCAATGCTTCACGCAACAGTTACATAATTTGGTTTTGAATGAAGTAAAAGCTCGAATTAATGATGATAAACTGAGAAATTCTCAAATTGGCTTGATACCCATAATTGGTATTCAAATAAAACCTGAATCAGAAGATGTTGGTTTTTATATTTATCCTAATACTGGATTAGCTTTAATTCCGTTAAGCGAACAGCATGAGGCTAAATTTAAGTTTTCTGATGTAGCGGCAGCAAATAAATTTGCCGAGCGTGTCAAAAATAAAAATGAGGACTTCTATATCGTATTAACTATTCCCTCTGTAAATATAACTGACGATGTAATTAGTATCAGTGCTAGTGATTTCAAAAGAGTTGACTGGAAAAACTTTGTTAATGACAAGAATGCTGACGAAAACATTGATGCGAACAATCAGTATTTTACAATCGATCAGATTTGAGATGCATTGCAGAGTATTTTAAGACGTATCAATATTACGGTTGTCACTGAAAGTGAGGAGCCAGGAGCTAGACAATTAACACTTGATGATAAAAATAAATTACTTGACAGATTTCTTGACGATCTAACTAAGGTTGTAGCAGTAGATTTTCCACCATCTGGTAATACTGATATTTTTATTGGCAAAAAGTCATTTGATCCTGATGTAATCACGAGAGAGAAAACATCTACAACAGAGGCTATGACTAGTGCAATAGAGCGCGTTTTAGACAAAGCAGAAGAAGACTTTCGAGATAATACAAGCTCAAACACTAGTGAATCATTGTTAGAGAAATTGGATCGGGAATATCAAAATAAAAAAGGTAGTGTTGACACAGGAGCAAGTGTCAATGTTTTCAAAATTTTTGGTGGTTCAGCTAAAGCCGCAGGTTCGGCGGAATTTACTTCTGATTTGACGAATCAGATGAAGCAAGAGTCCAAAAGTGCTAATTTTCAACATTTTAGTAGTCAAACAAGAGACAAAATGAGGTCTGAACTTAAAGACTTGCTTCAAACATACTCAAACTATGAATGGGAAATTGAAGAAGAAAAAATTAAACCTAAAAAGATTAAGTTAAGAAGAATTATCAGTGGTGAATTTAATGCAGTCCATCAACTTTTTCAAAAAAATCGGAAAATTACACGTGAAGTTGCCGACATTGGATTTCCAATAAGTAGTAAAAGAAACATAATTGGGCTACAAGAATCATCTACCAATACAAATACTCTTGAACTCACTTTAGATAGCACTCACACTTCTATTGATTTAGGACAACAGCTTGAATTCTTAGTAGCAAGGTATCAGGTAGTGAATGTTCGCTTTAAGTTAGAGGATACAGGTGATAGATTAAACTTTGAATGGAACCATCCATTTAGCATTCCCGAAAATCATACATTATCGATTACAGGGCCACACGAGAACGGTCCTACAGAAGACTCACTTAAAGTTCAAATTAATATGACGAAAACTCCTGCACTATCCTGGCATGGTAACGATGACCCAGGTAATCGTCGTATTCCAGAACGTGTCTTTGTAGGGAAGAACGCAACATTAGAAATTGCTGGGATTAGGCTGTATGAAAGCGCAAATGACACAAGAGAACTTTCACAGACCGCTTATAATGGAGGAGCTTTATTTGATATAGGTGGCGATTTTGGTACTGTTATACTCATACAATCCCATGTAAGGTCAACAGAAGATATTGTCGGCTTTGGGTCACAAGCTTATGGCAGAGCAAAGTTTGGTTGGACATATGTCAACAGGTACTTCCCTAATTCCCGTAACATTTTAATTTTGAAAACTTACACAGGTTGGGCTTTTCGCGGAGCAGGGGGAGTAGTCTCAGGTAGCTACACAACTCTTGGTGATGGTGTATCATTTGATGATTTTCCTGGTATTATCTATCTCAATTAAAACTGAAGTACGGATAAGGTAAGCTACCATAACCCTCTTCTGTCAGTCTCCGAAAACATTTGCCATTTCTGAATTCTAGAGCTTTTGTATAGCAAGCGATCGCGCGATTCTTTTCTAATAACAAATTCAAGACTAATTTTTTTCTAATAGTATAGCTTGTATTGATTGCCTCATCAGGCTTCTAGCGATTGCCCTCCGGGAAAGTGACAGAAGAGGGATAAGATATCATGTGCAATAGAGCGTAACCTGGGGATTACGCTCTAGTGTCAAAGAAGTAAACAAATTACTAAGAATTCATGAGTAACAGTAAGGATTTACTTTTAATAATAAAACTGACTCATACTTTTCTATTGATCTAGCTGCAACCGCGCAAGATTGTTACGAAAGAATGGCTATCTGAAACTCTTATACATCAGCTTTTTAGCAGATAATCAAATCTTGTTGCTTAGTTTTCTCTTAGTTGTGTTCAATTCCATAATTGAAGCTTCCATAAATATGAAGTAAGCATTGGCTTAAGTCTATATTTAATGTGTTTGCTAGCACAGAGTATATACTGTTCTCTATGGTAAGGCTGGAAAATAATTGCGAAAACTCAGATAGGATAAACTTTTGCAGACTATTTTGCCGAAAATTACACGTATCTAATACTGTTGGCGATCGCCTTACCGAAAAAGAATAATAGATTATTCTCTGAAAAAATAATGTAAGTATTCTTGTTTGTTTATACTTTATTTCTCAACACTATATAATAAATTGCGTTTTACCCTTATCCTCGGTTTCGGGTAAAGCAATCCCTTTGAGGTTGGCTTTCATGGCAAAGAAAATTGCATTTGGTTGGTATGGCGGCAAGTACAGTCATTTAGACTGGCTTTTACCCTTGTTGTCAAAAACGACCCACTACTGCGAACCCTTTGGTGGTTCAGCAGCCGTGTTGTTGAACCGGGAGCCATCACCTGTGGAAACCTACAATGATATTGATGGACAGGTAGTCAACTTCTTTCGCGTACTACGCGACCAAAAAGACCAACTCATTGAGGCGATTGGTTTAACCCCATTTTCGCGTGAAGAATTTCGGACTGCTATAGCTAAAGAAGAAGAGAGTTTGTCAAACTTGGAAAAGGCTAGACGATTTTTCGTCCGGGCGCGACAAGTGAGAACAGGCTTGGCACAAACCGCCAGTGTTGGACGATGGGCGCACTGCAAACTTACTAGCCGCGCTGGAATGGCTGGTGCAGTTTCCCGGTGGCTTGGTAGTGTTGAGGATCTACCCGAAATCGTGCAACGGTTGCTACGCGTGCAAATTGAAAACGACCGAGCAATTGATATTATTCGACGCTACGATAGTCCAGAAACATTATTTTACTGTGACCCTCCCTACCCGCACGATTCCCGTGGGGATAGCAAGGCTTACGCTTATGAAATGACCGACGACCAGCATCGGCAACTAGCGGATGTTTTGCGTTCAGTTAAAGGTAAAGTTGCCCTTTCAGGCTATGATTGTTCCTTGATGCAAGAACTATATGGTGACTGGAACTGCATTAAAGCGCCTGTGAAACACTGCCATTCCATCAAGCAGTTACGGCAAGAAGTACTTTGGCTCAATTATGACCCGCAAGCCTCCACACTTACTGTTGAAGAAATCGCTCCATGTCCACAACCCCAGCAGCTATCCTTGATGTAGCTTTACAAAAAGCCGAAGCATCGATAGTCCAACCGATTGTCACCAACCCCAGCATTGCCGAAAAAATTGACTATGTATCGCGCTATGTAGGCAATCGTGCTGTAGTTCGTTTGTTGCTGGCCTGCTCTTTGGCAGCAATTCACCGTGGGAATGTTGATATCCGCAAGCCTTACACCGAAATAGGCACACCAGATGCTTACTCTGGACGATACTACGATGAAAGTTACATCACAGCATTCATTAACAAGCACGAATTGCCCTGTAATCCCACTACTGCGTTCCTCACCCCTGCCCTGCGGAACCGTAACATCACCTTAACCCCAGCAGTGAATCTGGTGGGACGACCGCCCAAACTCTACGAAGCCGCCCTGCAATTACTTGATGATGTTCATCAAGGCAGAATAACTGCTGAGGAACTCCTAGCCCAAACTATTCGCTGTTTAATTATCGCTCGGAACGAGAAGCGGCAGCGCATGGAAACACTACTAGCCGACCTGAAAAAGTCGGAAGACGCAATACCTTTGTCAGCAGAGGAAATTATCACACTCCTGAAACAGCATTTGGCTTGCCGAGGTTCAAGCCGTCTTCCTGTACTAATTGTTGCTGCTGCCTATCAAGTAGCAGAACAATATATTGGGGAGCGTTTTTTACCTTTAGAATCCCACAATGCAGCAGACGAGCAGACTGGAGCTTTGGGAGATTTGGAAATTACTTTAGTTGATGATGAGAAGGTGATTACCAGCTATGAAATGAAGACCCGACGCGTCACCTTAGCAGATATTGACCGTGCTTTGCAAAAAATCAACAGCACAGGCAAGCGGGTTGACAACTATATTTTTATCACGACGGATGCGATCGAAGAAGGTATTCAGGAATATGCCTCAAGTATGTACGACCGTACAGATGGCATAGAGATTGTGGTTTTGGATTGCATCAGCTTTGTACGTCACTTTCTGCATTTGTTCCATCGATTGCGATCGCAATTTTTATCAGCCTACCAACAGCTAGTGTTAACAGAACCAGACAGTGCCGTTAACCAACCTCTAAAAGAAGCTTTTTTAGCATTGAGACAGGCTGCTGAAAGTGCCAGAGAATTTTGACCGACAAGATCCCGTAGGGGATTCTGAATTGGTATAAAGGCAGATTTGCACTGGCGATCGCAGATCCAACTTGTTTTCAAAATCAAACAATTTCAAAAATAGCAACTACCAAAAAGCAATTTTACGATCCTACTGGCAAACAGACTTGTTGCAGATATTTTTTGAAATAATCGTCAAATGACTTGCTAATAATCTTTTTGAGATATCTCATCAAGCTTTGTAAATAAAAATGACTAACCCTGTTACATAAATTGCAACAATACAGGCTTTGAGTTTTTATTCAGTAATACTAGGGTTAAATTCATCCATCTGAGGATAGATTATGTATACTTCGACGAAATTACCGCGCACATCTGCTTTATTTATAAGTGCGTTATTGGGAGGGGTAATTTTCACCAGTTGCGCTTCTTCGGATCGGTCAACAAATCAGTCTGCACCTCAAATGGCAGCAGATGGCGCGGCAAATCAATTATCTGCTCGTGAAAGCAGTATTTCTCAAAAGGCGGAAGCTTCACCAATAAACCGTTCTCGTCCCCAACTGATCAAAAAGGCAGCAATCTCTTTGACTGTCAACTCTGTAGATAAGACTGTTGATGCTGTTTCGCAAATTATCAATCAACAGCAAGGGGATTTAATCGGGTTGAAACAACAACAACCCAAAAATGACAACCCGCGTTACACAGCAACAATTCAATTGCGGATACCAGAGAATCGGCTAGAACCTACTTTAGAACAACTAGCTAAATTAGGCACTGTTGATAGTCGTAATATTACTGCCGAAGATGTAGGCGATCGCCTTGTGGATTTCCAAGCTAGATTAACTAATTTGCAGAAAACTGAAGCCAATTTGCAAAAAATTATGGATCGGGCTGGTTCTGTGAGAGATGTGCTTAGTGTTTCCCAAGAATTGAGTAATGTCCGTCAAACTATAGAACAAATTGATGCCCAACTAAAAAGCTTACAAAATCAAGTTGCTTATTCCACTATTACGCTGAACCTAGAAGCAGCAGTTTCTAGTACCAGTCCCCAACCTGCCTTGGATTTGCAAGTTAAGGAAACTTGGAATAACTCTACCCATTCTTTGAGTGCATTTTCCGTTGGCTTACTCAAATTGGGTATTTGGTTAATTGTTTACAGCCCCTATTTGTTAATTTTTGTTGCTCTTGTCTATGGCTTTAGGCGTTGGCGGCGAACTCATTCACCACGTTTGCCACAAACACCAGAGTCAACTATTTCTGATTAAAATTGCATAAATTCTACATCTACCTTTGATAAATCTACACAGATAAACAGGGATTGAAAGATTCCAAACTCTTATTGTCTGTACCTTTCTCTTAAAAAATTTTGTTTATCTTGTAGTTTTGATTACTTTAATACTTTTTCAAATGTAAAGAGCAATACAAAATATATGATGACATTTTTGATACAAATCTGTTAAGAATAGTTACAATAGTCGGCATACACGATAATATTTCTTATGGTAAATTCACTTGACAAGAATCCACCCCATCAAGTAGTTATTGTTGGCGGTGGTTTTGGTGGACTTTATGCAGCAAAAACACTCGCCAAAGCGGCAGTAAACGTTACTCTGATTGATAAACGTAACTTTCATCTATTTCAACCCCTTTTATATCAAGTCGCTACAGGTGCGCTATCTCCGGCTGATATCTCCTCACCATTGCGTTCTGTCCTCAGCAAGAGCAAGAATACGAAAGTGCTGCTGGGAGAGGTGAATAATATCGATCCAGAAGCGCAAAAAGTGATTGTGGGCGACGAAGCAATAGCTTACGATACGTTAATTGTCGCCACAGGTGCAAAGCATTCCTACTTTGGCAAAGACAACTGGGAAGAATTCGCCCCAGGCTTGAAAACTGTAGAAGATGCCATAGAAATGCGTAGCCGGATTTTTTCGGCCTTTGAAGCCGCAGAAAATGAAACCGATCCAGAAAAACGCCGTGCTTGGTTAACTTTTGTAATTGTGGGTGGTGGGCCAACAGGTGTAGAGTTAGCTGGTGCGATCGCAGAATTGGCAAACCAAACTCTCAAAGAAGATTTCCGCAACATTGACACATCAGAAGCCAAAATTTTGCTATTAGAAGGGCTGGATCGGATTTTGCCACCCTTTGCACCAGAGTTATCACAAGAAGCCGAAGCATCCCTGACGCGCTTAGGGGTGGTTGTTCAGACAAAAACACTGGTAACGAATATCGAAAATGATACTGTTACCCTCAAACAAGGCGATGAAGTTAAAGAAATTGCCTCAAAAACGGTATTATGGGCAGCAGGTGTGAAAGCTTCGGCAATGGGAAAAGTGCTAGCAGAACACACAGGTGCAGAGTGCGATCGCGCTGGACGGATTATCGTTGAACCTGACTTGAGTATTAAGGGACATCCCAATATTTTTGTAGTTGGCGACTTAGCAAATTTTTCTCATCAAAATGGTAAACCGCTACCTGGTGTTGCACCTGTAGCCAAGCAAGAAGGTGAATACGTAGCAGCATTAGTCCAAAACAGGCTTGCAGGTAAAAATTTGCCACCCTTTGCTTATACCGATCATGGTAGTTTAGCAATGATTGGGCACAATTCTGCTGTGGTAGATTTGGGCTTTACCAAGCTGAAAGGTTTCGTTGCATGGCTGTTTTGGCTATTTATTCACATCTACTTCTTAATTGAATTTAACAACAAATTAGTAGTAATGATTCAGTGGGCATGGAGCTATTTCACCCGTAATCGCGGAGCAAGATTGATTACAGGAAGAGAAACCGTCACGGAGTTTGTAATTAGCGATCGCAACAATTATTCAGCTGAGAATAAACAGCCGGTAAATGTCTAATTGGGAAGAGGTGATAGGTGACAGGTAGCAGGTGATAGGGAATAATCTGTACCCTGTAACCTTTACCCTATTCCCTTCTTCACTCTCCATAACAAAGTTATCGCCCTCATAAATTAGCAGTAAGCTATTTGAGGGCGTTTTTCATAATCTACATAATGGCAACTATTAACAACAACTACCTGAAACTGAAAGCGGGTTATCTGTTTCCAGAAATTGCTCGGCGGGTGAATGTCTTTGCAGAAGCGAATCCTGATGCTAAAATCATCCGTTTGGGCATTGGCGATGTCACCGAACCGCTGCCAGAGGCTTGCCGCACAGCTATGATAAAGGCTGTGGAAGAAATGGGCGATCGCAATACCTTCAAAGGCTACGGCCCTGAGCAAGGCTACGCATGGTTGCGGGAGAAAATTGCTACTCAAGATTTCCAAGCACGGGGAGCCAATATAGATGCCTCGGAAATCTTTATTTCTGATGGTTCCAAGTGCGACACAGGCAACATTCTGGAAATCTTTGGTCATGACAATATAATCGCCGTTACCGACCCAGTTTACCCTGTGTATGTAGACACTAACGTGATGGTGGGAAATACTGGGGATGCCAATGATAAAGGCGAATTTGAGGGTTTAGTTTATCTGCCAATTACGGCTGATAACAACTTCACCGCCGAGATTCCCTCAAAGAAAGTCGATTTAATTTATCTCTGCTTTCCCAATAACCCCACTGGCGCAACTGCTACCAAGGAATATCTCAAGGCATGGGTAGACTATGCCAAAGCTAATAACTCGATTATTTTCTTTGATGCAGCCTATGAAGCTTATATTACCGATCCGTCGATTCCCCACTCAATTTATGAAATTGAAGGTGCAAGGGAAGTTGCGATCGAATTTCGGTCTTTCTCCAAGAATGCAGGTTTTACAGGAACCCGTTGCGCGTTAACTGTAGTACCGAAGACACTCACAGGAAAAGCCGCCGATGGTTCCGATGTGGAACTATGGAAACTCTGGAATCGCCGCCAGTCTACCAAATTTAATGGTGTTTCTTACATCGTTCAACGGGGAGCGGAAGCGGTTTACTCTGAAGAAGGACAGGCGCAAATCAAGGAATTGGTGAGTTTTTATCTAGAAAACGCCAAAATTATCCGCGAGAAACTCACAGCCGCCGGATTATCAGTTTATGGTGGTGTAAATGCACCTTACGTTTGGGTGAAAACTCCCAATGGTTTATCCAGTTGGGAATTCTTTGATAAGTTGCTGCAAACTGTCAACGTTGTAGGAACACCTGGTTCTGGCTTTGGTGCTGCGGGTGAAGGTTACTTCCGCATTTCGGCGTTTAACAGCCGGGAGAATGTCGAAGAGGCGATGAAGCGGATTACGGAGAAGTTTAAAGTGTAAGGCATTTTTTGCATTCAGTCTGACTATCTTAGTTAAACTCAATTTGTAAGTCTCAAATATTAGGGTGGGCAGTGTCCACCCTACTTGAGAATCCAAGATAGTTAGTATCAAGTTGGCAATAGGAGCTTTTTATGAAATTACTACGAGTCCAAGTTCCGGATTTTCGCATTTTAAAAAACGTTGATATAACTTTTGAACAAGATTTTATCCCCAGTATTTTCCCCCTTGGTAGTCAAAATGGTGGTGGTAAAAGTACACTTTTGCAATTAATTTTTATTTTATTGCATTGTTCTACTGATTCTGATAAAAAAGATTTTGTGAAAAATATACTTTCTGGATTTTCGATTAATAACAATTCTAATAAGAGAGTATTAGCCATAATTGATATCTGGAATGAAGATAAAATTGTACAACTTGAATTTTTATCTTATAACGATTCTTATTTGAGAGAGCTATTAATATCAAATGATAAAACTGAGGTTGATAATGATAATTACATACAATTTTCTTCTTCAAATCAATTAGAGAAGGTTATCAATAAAATTTCAATTACTGAAAAAGAAATACAAGACTTAGAGAAAGCTCTTAATAGATTAGATAATGTGAGAAAAATTGAGAGTAGTGAGGAGAGACTTTATATATTGAGAGAGTTAGTGCAAAGACTTCAAAGATTTAAATTTAGAACTTCAAGATTAGGAGTCGCAAATTTACGTATAGAAGGATTTCAAGATGAAGTTCAAACAAGACTCGATATATCGAAATTAAATCTGGAAAAATATTATGAACAACGTGAGCAGCTTGAACGTATCTTACAAAGAGTTTTAAAATATTTGCAATCAGAAAAGCTACTGTATATCTGTAATTATTCAGCTAATGGTAATGAAGATGAAGAGCAAGAGGAAGTTTTACTTTGCCGGATAAATAACATAGATATGAACAAAGTAGAAATATTCATGAAGGAGTTATCACAAAAAATATTTCTTGCGGCTCCTTCTACCCAAGTTTTTCTTTTTAATTCTAAAGAATCTAGAAAACTCTTATTTAAAAAGCAGGATAACGAAACTGACTACTATTCACAGCTTAAATTAGCCAAATCTAAACTATCAGGCTTTTTTACTTATGATTTTCTGGCTGTAGATATCCTTATTGAAGCCTTTAAGTCTGCTCGAGACAAAGACTTTGCCGAAGCTATTAAAAAAGGCGAGTATGGGAATAGCTACAAAGCCCTGATCAATGATTTAAATATAATATTGTCTAATAAAAAAATAAACGTAGATACAGATTTATCCGGTGTAATTTTTAAATTAGATAAAGATGGTGAAGATGTAGAACTATATCCCGAAGACTTAAGTCATGGCGAGTTGAAAAGATTGAGTATTTATATGTGGATAAAGTACCATAATATAGAAAATGCAATTGTGCTAATGGATGAAATTGAAATAGCATTTCATCCAGATTGGCAATATCAAATAATTGCAGACCTCAACCAATGGTCGCCAAGTAATCAATATATTCTGGCAACTCACTCATACGAGTTATGTCAAGCTCTTACACCTGCTCACGTTAAGGAACTAGAACCAAAACTTTTAAAGCAAGAAGCTAAAAATTAAATATGAGTCTTAAGCCGGAACAACTAAAACAACATTGTGAAATAATCATTGGCTCTCGTAGAATTAAAAATAAGATTGTTGTGTTGTGCGAAGGCGAAGGTGGTATTTGGGACACGAAAGGCAGACCATCACCTCAATCATATAGCAAGATGGAACAGATGCCTGATTCCAACTTTTACAAAGCGTGTGTTCCAAAATTATGGAGTCAATATCGACCAGAGTTTTTTAACTGCGGAGATCGTAAAGATGTATTAGATACATATTTTACTCTTTCAAAGTTGCATGATGAAAATAAGAATAGTTCATATTTAAGCTTAGACAAACTTTTTGCAATTGTAGATGTTGATCTACAAACACAAAATATCACAAAAGAATATAGTTATACTTTTTCAGATACAGAAGCAATTTTCTGCGATCTTTATACAAAACTCAATATAAACGAAGAAAATGCCAAACAGCATCGTATATGGGTTACGGGTTTAATACATAAAGAAGCATATTTTATCATACCTGAACTACAACCAATATTTGATACTTTTTCTACACTTTATGATAGTAATTCTCTACTACTTAGAGATATTTATCTGGCTATGGCAGATGCTATCATTACTGATTCTGATTTAAAAAGTAATTTATCAAAAGTATCTAATCGCATTAGCCATTGCTCTGGATTAGATTGTACTGCAATAGATAAATTGAGAGATTCATGGAAAGAACAGTTTCAAAACGCTCAAAATGATACAGAGGAGAATGAGTTAATTTTAGCTTTATTGACATTCAGAAAAGCTAAGTATTATTGGAACCAAATTCAACCACCAATTGACTGGACTTCTTCAGTTGAGACATTTAAAGATCAACTATTGTTAGAAATAGGAAGATTTTATTCAGAACAAAGTAATGATACTAAATATCATATTCCTTGCTTTTTTAAAATCTTAAGACAATTTGCTTAATACCTCTAACAGATAAATTATTTTAGTGGTTCTAATTGCGTCTATAAATTATTCCTCAGAATTACTTCCTTCTTCTTCACCATCATCAGATAAATCGGTTTTTTGCTCAACTTTTTCTCGTCCATAATTAGCCAAAGTCACCCCTTCTTCTAAATATACAGCAGAGTATTTACTTAACCCAATACGTTGTGCAGAGTAAATTCCAGAATGACCTGAAAATAAATAGCTCACTATACAGCCAATACCAATAAATATTCCCGATTCCAGACCAAATAATTCAATCCCCATTAAAGTTGATGCCAAAGGTGTATTTGCTGCACCCGCAAACACACCCACAAATCCCATTCCTGCTAAAAGTGGTGCAGGTAATGCTAAAAGTAACGATAAAGCATTACCTAGAGTTGCACCAATAAAAAACAAAGGAGTCACTTCTCCCCCTTTAAATCCTGCTCCTAAAGTTAAAGCTGTTAGACCTAATTTTGCTGCAAAATCCCAAGGAGGTAGCTGAGTGAAAAAAGAATCAACAATAGTAGGGATACCAAGCCCAATGTATTTGGTTGTACCACTAAACCCAACAATTACTGCTATCATTGCACCGCCTATCAAAGGACGCATTGGAGGATAAGATATTTTTGCTTTAAAGAAGTGACTAATTTGGTGAGTTACTTTCGCAAAAAATCTCGCGACAATTCCAAAAATTGCACCTGCGATAATGGCAGAAATTAATCCCCAAATTGTGAGCGTCGGTATAAAGGGAGCGTGTCGATATGCTGTATGATGTAAACCTAATAGTAAGGTGACTTGATTTCCAACGATCGCAGCAATCAAAGAAGGAAAAAGAGCATCGTAATGAACTTTACCAATTGCTAAAACTTCTAGACCAAATACGGTTCCAGCTAAGGGAGTACCGAAAACTGAAGCGAATCCCCCACTGATACCTGCCGTTAACAAAATTTGCCGATTTGCTCCTTGAAAACGCAATATTTTAGTTAACTGGTCTGCCAAAGAAGTACCCATTTGTAATGCTGTACCTTCACGACCGGCTGAACCACCAAAAAAATGGGTAAGGTCTGTTCCTAGTAAAACTAGAGGAGCCATACGGAAGGGAATAATATTTTTAGGATTATGAATTTCTTCCAGTAAAAGGTTATTTCCAGCTTCTACAGTCCGCCCAAATTGATGATAAATCCAACCACTCAAGAAGCCGCCAAGGGGAAGCAAGGCGATAATCCACCGATGCGATTCTCGCCAATCAGTTGCCCATTCTAATGATGCTAAAAGAGCCGCAGAAGCTGTTCCAGCAAGAATGCCAACGACAAAGGAAATAGGCAACCACTTAATTAGATGAGGTAACGCAATAAATGGTTCAAACTGACGAAAGTGTTTCATACCATGACTCCTTGAAGTGCGATTTGTAGACAAATACTTTCTACAGGAGAGTCAGGTAATGCATTTAGCCAAGCCCTACTCTCCCGCAGTCAGCAAGGAAAGTAGGAGCCATCAGCCTTCCAAAAGAGAGTTTATCGCGCTGGAAAGGCGGTTTTGGCGAGCTCCATCGCCGTTAATTATCTAATTAATAGTACCATTTTTGCTGTAGATCAATATCTTTGGTATTCTACGATATAGATAAATAATGCGTATAATTGGCGGTATTATATGCTGCCATCATCAGAAACTAATTATCAGCCTGTTAAAGATTCTCAAACAAAACTAGATCGGTTTTTAGTTTGTGGGCTAGGAAGTTTGGGTCAGCATTGTGTTGCAGTACTGAAAGAGTATGGTGCTATTGTCAATGCTATCGATCGAGAACAACCTCAAAATTTGCAGGTATCAAATTTATCAAGTTTATTAGAACAGTTATTAATCGGAGATTGCCGTCAATCCAGTATTTTAGAACAGGCAAATATTTCTCAGTGCCGAACTGTTCTTTTAGTCACTGGTAATGAACGGGTAAATATAGAAGCTGCCTTTGCTGCAAGGCTTTTAAATCCTCAAGTTCGCTTGGTTGTACGTTCTGACAAACAAAATCTCAATGAACTTTTAAGTCAAACCCTTGGTAACTTTATTGCCTTTGAACCGAATCAAATTTCCGCTTCTGGCTTTGCTGTTGCAGCCCTTGGAGATGATAATCTCGGATATTTCCAACTGGAGGAACGTCAATTTAGGGTAGTAAAGCGTCAGATTCAAATGAGTGATAATTGGGGCAATAAATGGCGTATACATGAACTAAATACCTTATATCGTCGGGTATTAAATCACGCTAATGATTCATCTCCCTTGCCTAAAGAATTTCATCAGTGGGAGCCAGAAGCAACATTACACCCAGGTGATACGATTATTTATATCGAAATCACAGAGCAAATTAAAAGTTTGAAGCAACTTGCTACTGTCCGTAAATACAACTGGCAGCAATTATGGCAAGAGATTGTATTAGGCAGAGCTTGGAATAATTTCAAATATAAAATAACATATCTCTCGCTAAAATTTTCTCGTTATCAGAGTTTGCGGGTGGCAATTATCTGTGGAATTACAGTACTTTTTCTTTGGTGTTTTGGAACAATTATCTATATCTTAAATTATCCTGGAACTAATATAATAGAAGCATTTTATGCTATTGCTGTCTTGCTTTTAGGAGGATACGGAGATATATTTGGCGGTGTAAATTTTAAAACGCCACCAGATCCAGCGCAAAATATGCCAGGGTGGTTACGATTGTTTAGTCTCGCACTAACTTTAACGGGTATAGGTTTTGTTGGGGTTTTATATGCGTTGCTAACTGATACTTTGTTAAGTTCAAGGTTTCAGTTTTTCAATAGTTACCAGCCATCAATTCCTCAAAAAGACCACGTTATACTTATTGGATTAAATCGAGTTGGTCGGCGAGTCGCGACTTTATTACAAGAATTCAAGCAGCCTTTGGTAGGTATTAGCAGCACAGCACTTAACGCCGATTTTCTCAACAAAATACCACTGATTATTGATAATATTGCCGATGCTCTAGGTAAGGTAAATCTCGCTAATAGTAAAAGTGTCGTTGTCGTTACAGATGATGATATGGAGAATCTGGAAATAGCTTTGATGGCATACGCTAAGAGTCCTAATACTCGTGTGATTATTCGGACTTACGACCAATATTTTCGTGATAACGTCGCACGGTTGTTTCCTTATGCTCAAGTTATTTGCACCTCTGCTATTTCAGCGGAAGTATTTGCTGCTGCGGCTTTTGGAGAAAATATTCTCAGCTTGTTTAACTTCGATACTCAAACTATTTTGGTAGTAGAGTACATGATTGAAGCTGGAGATACATTAAATGGATTACTATTGGCTGAGGTTGCTTATGGTTATGGAGTTGTACCAATTTTATACCAAAGCCTCAAGCGATCGCCTGTTAAGTTAATGCCTGCCGATCATACACAACTTGCTGTTGGCGATCGCCTGGTTGTTCTAGCAAATAGCAATAGCCTCCAGCGGATTGAGCGAGGTGAAATGTTTCCTCGCAATTGGCAAGTGCAGATTGAGAAAGTTTTAGCTCAAGATGCTATTTTTGATGGTGCAAATGAAATAAGTATCATATCAGGATGTAACATTGGCACAGCTAGAGAGTTGATGCATAATTTGCCTGGACTACTACCAACGGCATTATATAAACAACAAGCTCTGCTACTAGTAAGAAGACTTAGTAAATTAAGAGTTACAGCCCGGTTGAAATCATTCGTTGAGGATACAGGGGATTAGGGATTAGGGACTGGGTACTGGGTACTGGGTACTAGAAAGATTTGAAAATTCAAAACTGAATAGAACTTATGCAATAACTCTCTGCAACTTTTATTCTTAGGAACGTGGATTAAATAAGATGCAAAACTTCATCCTGTCTCTAGCTTCGCTCTCCTTTATAAGGAGAGGGATTGAGGGTGAGGTAAAGCAGAGACATAAATTGTATGTTATTTAATTCTTATTCCTTACCCTTCTCCTTCCCTATATTTGTAAATATTTTTTTCTATTAATTATCAACAATAAGACAGCAGCGATCGCAAACAAGCTCCCAGTTATAAATGTTGCTTCTGCTCCCAATGTTTGCCACAATCCACCAGCTAGCAGACTCGCAGGTAAAAGCGCTAATCCTATAGCCAAGTTGAAGAATCCAAAAGCAGTGCCGCGCAAATTTGCAGGTATGCTATTTGCCACTAGTGCTAACAGTAATCCTTTACTCATACCTAAATGCAGGCCGTAAAGGGCAAACAATCCCCAGACTTGCCAAGGTGTCTGCACGAAAGCGAAACCCAGATACACTAGGGCGTATAGGAGAAATCCGCCTACTAGTAGCCCAAATTTGCCCACGCGATCGGAAAGTATTCCTATTGGGTAGGCGCTGAATGAGTAGGCGATGTTCATCACCATTAATGTCAACGGTATGAGTGAAGCTGAAATACCTGTTTGTTCAGCTCGCAGCAATAAAAAAGCATTGCTGGAGTTGCCTAAATTGAATAGCAGCGCCACTGCTACAAGTACCCAGTATCCTTGACCTAAACTGCGTAAAGCTTCCCATTGCAGAGGATTGCTTCGGTTTTCTTGAGTTTCACTTGTTGGTTTGCGTACTCCCACTGTTAATAAAGCCACTGCGAAAAATCCAGGGATGAGTGCTAGCCAAAAAATGAGGCGGAAGTTGTTTTCGGAAGCAGTCATCAGGGCAAATGCTGCTAAAGGCCCCAAAAATGCTCCGATAGTATCGAGGGATTGACGCAATCCATAAGCTGCACCGCGTACCTCTGCGTTAGTTGAATCGGCAACCAAAGCATCGCGGGGCGCTACCCGGATACCTTTGCCAATGCGATCGCCAAATCGAGCTATTAACACCCCAGTTGGACTGGTAGCTACAGCAAATAGAGGTTTTACAAAGGTTGATAATCCGTACCCAAACACCGCTAATCCTTTACGATGTCCCAAGTAATCACTCAATACTCCCGAAAAGACTTTTAAAATTGAAGCTGTTGCTTCTGCAATCCCTTCAATGATGCCGACAGTCCAGATATTCGCCCCTAATACTGACACTAGAAATAAAGGCAACACAGAATTAATCATCTCGGAACTAATATCTGTCAGCAGACTGACAAACCCCAAAACCCAAACAGTCCGAGGAATTTTCTGGACGATCTTATCTTGTACCTGCATTTTGCCTGTTTCTACTACATCTATAGTAATAGAGAGTACACCCCTACAGCTGATTTTTTTGCTACAAATATTTTTGAAAATAGTATTACTATATCAGTTCTATAATTCTTGAGAACCAATAAGTAATTTCTGCATCACTGAAGGTAGTCAATCGGGCAATTTCTCTTGCCATCTGATAGGCTTTCTCGCCTTGAGGATGTTGAGCCAAACCAGCATGATTCAGTAAAACAGTTTTCAAATCCCCTGGATATGCGGGTAAGTGACAATTCCCCAAAGGTTCCATCTTTTGGATAATTGGACTCCAGTCAATGCTGCCAACTTGATAGTTCAGATTCATAATTTTTCTACATACAACAGATGTTTCATAAACTCAGATAGGAATATTAAATTGAATGCAACACTTGTTACAATACATCTATGGATAGAGAATCTTGGAACCTATTAGTCTACAAAGTACCCGCACAGCCTTCGACGCAGCGGGTGTATGTTTGGCGCAAACTTAAAGGATTGGGCGCACTTTATCTACAGCAATCGGTGTGCTTGTTACCACAGCGAAAAGACTTGCAGAGCCATTTGGAAGAATTGAAAGCGGACATTACAGCAGGTGGCGGTGAAGCAGATTTGTTAACTATTTGCATTGATAAACCCGAGCAAAATGCTATGTTAATAGAGCGTTTTCAACAGCAAGCAGACCAAGAATATCAAGAGTTTTTGGGGCAATGTCGAGATTTTCATAGCGAATTGAGCGAGGAACGGAAAATAAATAATCTCACTTTTGCAGAACTAGAAGAGAATGAAACGGAACTAACTAAACTGCGTTCTTGGTTGCCAAAAATCCGCGATCGCGATTTGTTTGATACTCCAAAATATTCACAAGCTAGTGAAGCTTTGAAGGCGTGCGAATTAGATTTTCAGCTATTTTCCCAACAAATATATCAAACACAAGGAATAGACTCAGAACCTGTATAAGTAAATGGATCTTAACTAATAGTGTAGGCATAGCCCAATCTAAGCATCAAACTTGTAATTTCTGCCTATATAAACATATTTATTCCTATAGATAGATGCATTTTTAGTATCTATAGCTATTAATTTGATTACTAAATTAGTATTACTAAAACTTAAGTAGGAAAACCGTACTTATCTGATAGGTTTTCTGTACCATATATCTAAGTTTAGCTGGATAAAATCAAAATGTAGCTGAAGTAATGCTGTTTTCTCAAAAATTTACACAGCATTAACAGGAGAGCAAAAACATGACAAATCAATTGAAAACGGCTGCTTTGCTAGCTGCACTAAGTGGTCTTTTGATAGCAATTAGTTACTGGATAATTGGCGGTTATAGTGGCTTGATTATCGGGATTGGCTTGGCAGCAGTAACCAACCTGTTTTCCTGGTATCAATCAGATAAAATTGCCCTAGCAGTATACCAAGCCCAACCTGTGAGTGAAAGGGAAGCACCAGGACTTTATCGGATGGTGCAGAGATTGAGCGATCGCGCTAACATTCCTATGCCTAAAGTTTATATCGTTCCTAGCCTTGGTGCTAATGCTTTCGCAACAGGGCGCGATCCCGAACACGCTGCTGTGGCAGTCACTGAAGGTATTTTAAATATATTGCCAGAGGATGAACTCGAAGGTGTTATCGCCCACGAGCTAACCCATATTATTAATCGTGACACCTTGACACAAGCCGTTGCTGCTACTGTGGCTGGTGCGATCTCATTCCTAGCCCAAATGGTTAGTTACAGCCTATGGTTTGGCGGTGGTTCGCGAGATGACAACAGAGGTGGAAATCCAATAGGAGTTTTATTAACAGTCATGCTTGCACCAGTGGCTGCGACAATCATTCAGCTAGCAATTTCGCGCACACGAGAATTTTCTGCTGATGCTGGTTCTGCTAGATTAACTGGTAATCCCCGCGCCTTAGCTAGAGCATTGCAACGGTTAGAAGCTTCAGCAAAGCAGATGCCTTTAAATGCCAATCCAGCTTATGAGCCGTTATTAATTATCAATTCCATCTCTGGACAGTTTTTGGGTAACTTATTCTCCAGTCATCCGGCGACAGAAGTGCGAGTTGCAGCATTACTGAAATTAGAGCAACACCTGCCAACAAAAACTTATTAATTAGTCATTTGTCATTAGTCATTTGTCCTTTGTGAAATTAACAATGACTAATGATTAATCATTACAGGGTGCAGTTTTTAAAGAATATATAGATAGTGCAAACAATATTGAAGCAAGGAAACTGATGCAACGCGATCGCTTAGAAAACTCTTGGGCGGTAATTCAAGATGAAGCCGAGAGAAACTGGCACTTATTAATGAAAGACTTAGTAGACTTTAACTTTCGCCTGCAAAAGGCTGTAAAAGCTGCTTGGGAAACCTTCAATAATCCTTATTCAGGGTAACTGAAACTTTTGTTAGGCATAATCATGATTTGACGTTTATTGCAAGTACGAATACACCAACTTCACTATAAGTTGTACCTAAATCTATTCCTATTGGTGCAACTTTCACAGCAAAGCCACCTACTACGTTCTTAGCTTCACCGTCTGATAATTCCTCTATTTCTGGAGCTTGCAAATTTTTAATTTCTATTGTTTTTACTTTTTTCATATCCACCAATTTTAATATTCAGTTCAATAACAGGGTAACAACTGTAACTACAAAAATCAACAAAAACAATCAGACATCCTACTTTTCCCACCTTTCCTACCTTTTCTCTCTGTACGCATACCGCCACTACCAGAGATTAAACCCTAAAATCTGATTCCTAACCCTAGTGCTGTTGCTATGGTTCATCGTTGCTAGGCAGCGCTGGGGGGGTGATTAACCACGGTGTTGCTGGCACTATCGGCGGTCTTGCTACAGCTATCCTTGGTTATTTGGTATAACAGCCTGCGACTGGTGAACAACAACCGCAGCCTGAATAGTCATCTGGGGATTCTCGTTAAAAAAGGGAAAGGGTGCGATGCCTACGGCGGGCTACGCCTACGCAGATAAATATTTTAGGGGCGTACATCTGTACGCCCCTTTTTATGACCCGTCAAAAATATCGCTCTTTGTAGACCAAAAATGATTTACTAAACTAAATAGCCTTTACCATAAAAAGCGTAAATATTCAGTACTCTAGGTGTCACAAATAGGAAATAAGCAGTGTTACCAAACAAGCCTCCCGCTCCGAATCAAACTCAACGCTGGACATTTGCTCAACTTTTTGGACTGGTAAAGCGTAATCCCCTAATGATTTCGCAGTGGGTTATCCGCTGGATAATTGTGGGGACTGCTGGTGGTCTATTTGCAGCGTTGTACTGGAATGTTTTAGAGTTTTTAACTCACAGACTCCAGCGATTTGAGGGTTTTAGCCTGCTGATAGTGATGCCACTTAGCGGTTTAGTTATTGGTTTGGTGATTCATTTTTTGGGAAATCCCGGTGAAATCGCCGTGATTGTTGATAATATTCATTTTCGTGGCGGACGCCTAGATGTTCGCAAAAATCCTTCAATGATTCTTGCTTCTCTAGTCAGCATCTCGGCAGGCGGTAGTGCTGGGCCAGAAGCACCACTGGTACAGGTAACAGGTTCTTTTGGTACTTGGATTGCCGATCGCTTAAAACTCCAAGGTGAAGACCTCAGAACCATGAGTTTAGCAGCAATGGCGGCTGGCTTCACTGCCTTATTTGGCGCACCTCTTGGCGGTGCGATGTTCGCTTTGGAGATTTTGCACCACGAGCATATTGTGGAATATTACGAAGCCTTAATGCCAGCTATTGTTTCAAGTTGCGCTAGCTATCTGGTGTTTGCAGCAATTACACATTTGGGTATTGCCCCCACTTGGCATTTTCCTCAGTATCACTTAGAAAGGATTGATGATTTTGCGATCGCGATCGCATTTGGAATTATCGGGGCTGTAGCGGGATGGATTTTTATGGGTATTTTTCGCGGCTGCGATGCCTTTTGGCAAGCCGTTTCACCAACTTCTGTTCCCATTTATGTAAGGACAACACTAGCAGGAGTGGGACTTGGCATTTTAGCAGTTTTATTACCGCTCACCCGTTATTTTGGACATGAAGAGTTAGATTCAGTCCTGACTGCTAACTTTGGTGCTGTTTTTCTCTTAACTCTAGCTCTTGGGAAAATGGCTGCCATTAGCATTACGGTAACAGGTGGGTGGCGCGGTGGATTTATCATTCCCCTATTTTTCACTGGTGCTTGCATTGGGAAAGCAGTCGCAGTCTTAATTCCGGGACTGGATCCTGCCCTTGCCATGATTTGTACAATGGCGGCCGTCAACGCAGCCGTAACACGCACACCGATAAGTACGACTTTGCTACTGTCAAAACTGACTAACTTGAGTCCCTTTACGCCAATCCTTTTTGCCAGTTTGGTTGGATTTTTTCTTGCCCCTAAAGTTCCTCTGATCGCATCTCAACTCAAATCCCAGAGAGAAGCTACGGATTGAACAATTGCCTGAGTTAGCTGCCCAGGCAATAAAAAGCAATATATGCTAAGATTGTATCAAATTATAGCAATTATTCAAGAGCAATTTAGAATAATTTTGCGCTTTGTTGAGTAAAAAAGCTAAAATCTACGATTTTTGGAGATTTTTAGGTTATGACAACCTCACAGGAGAGGATTATCCCGATTGACTTGCGAACCGAAATGTCGCAGTCTTATCTGGAATACGCCATGAGCGTGATAGTGGGTCGGGCGTTGCCAGATGCCAGGGATGGTCTAAAACCTGTGCATCGTCGCATTCTCTACGCAATGCACGAGCTAGGTCTGCTCCACGATCGCCCCTTTAAGAAATGCGCCCGTGTAGTGGGGGAAGTATTGGGTAAATATCACCCCCACGGTGACACAGCAGTATATGATGCCTTGGTGCGGATGGCGCAGGATTTTTCCATGCGATCGCCCCTAGTTAACGGACATGGTAACTTTGGTTCGGTAGACAACGATCCGCCAGCCGCGATGCGGTACACCGAATGTCGCTTGCAAGCTTTAACTAGTGCTGGTTTACTTCACGACATTGAGTATGAAACCGTAGATTTCGCCGATAACTTCGACGGTTCTCAGCAAGAACCCACAGTTTTACCAGCACGGATTCCGCAGTTATTGCTCAACGGTTCCTCTGGGATTGCCGTGGGCATGGCAACCAACATTCCGCCGCACAATTTAGGCGAATTGATCGATGCTTTGGTGGCTGTAATCCACAATCCCGAAATCACCGATCTCGAATTAATGCAGTATGTCCACGGCCCAGACTTTCCGACTGGGGCACAAATTTTAGGAACATCTGCCATTCGAGAAGCTTACACTACCGGGCGTGGTTCTATTACCATGCGTGGTGTCGCCAACATTGAAACCGTTGAACAACGGGGACGCCCAGATAGAGAAGCAATTATTATTACCGAATTGCCCTATCAAACCAACAAAGCGGCGCTGATTGAAAAAATCGCCGAAATGGTTAACGAGAAGCGTCTAGAAGGGATTGCAGATATCCGGGATGAAAGCGATCGCGACGGGATGCGAGTTGTCATCGAACTCAAGCGTGATGCTTATCCCCGCGTCGTGCTGAACAACCTTTACAAGCAAACGCCACTGCAAGCCAACTTCGGCGCAAATATGCTGGCGTTGGTGAATAGCGAACCCCAAGTACTCACCCTCAAGCAGTTCTTAACCGTCTTTTTGGATTTCCGCATCGAATCCATTGCCAGACGTACCCGCTACGAACTGCGGAAAGCTGAAGAACGCGATCATCTCCTCCAAGGGTTATTAATTGCCCTATCCCAGTTAGATCCAATTATTGTCTTAATTCGCCATGCACCCGATGCACCCACAGCTAAAGGCGAATTAATCACAACTTACGGACTCTCAGAAGTGCAAGCAGATGCGATTTTGCAGATGCAATTGCGCCGCTTGACTGCTTTAGAAGCAGATAAAATTCGTCTGGAACACGAAGAATTACAAGCGAAGATTACCGACTTGCAAGATATTTTGGCACGTCGGGAGAGAGTGCTAGAAATCATCGAAACTGAAGTCGGGCAACTCAAAACTAACTTCGCCACACCCCGCCGCACGGTGATTTTACCAGGGGAAGGGGAATTAGACGATCGCGACCTCATTGCCAATGAAAAAGCAATAATTCTGGTGACAGAGCAAGGCTACATCAAACGGATGCCAGTTAACACCTTTGAAGCCCAAAGCCGTGCTACCAGAGGCAAAGCCGCAGCCAAGGTGAAAGATGATGATACCATTGAGCATTTTTTGACTTGCTGCGATCACGACAGTATTTTATTCTTTAGCGAGCGTGGTGTTGTTTATTGCCTGAGAGCTTATCAAATTCCAGCGAGTTCGCGTACTAGCCGAGGGACACCAATTGTCCAGATGTTACCAATTCCCAAAGAGGAAAAAATCACTTCGATTGTACCGGTTGACGAGTTTAGCAGCGAAGAATATCTGGTCATGCTCACCAAAGGTGGCAATATCAAGAAAACCGAATTGGCAGCCTTTAGTCACATTCGCGCCAATGGTTTGATTGCCATTTCCTTAGAAGAAGGCGACCAACTGCGCTGGGTGAGACGCGCTAAAGTAGAGGACAGCGTAATCATTGGTTCTCGTAACGGGATGGCGATTAACTTCCGGTGCAACCACGAACAACTGCGTCCTTTAAGTAGGGCGACTCGTGGGGTAAAAGCCATGAAACTCAAAAATAAAGATGAACTCGTGGGTATGGATATTCTGCCCGCAGCAATTCTGGAAACTTTGGATGTTATAGAAGCAGAAACTGAAGATATCGAAACAATCGAAACAGAAGATATCGAAATTACCGAAATTACTGAAGAGTCCGCAGAAGTGCCTAGCAGTGGCGTAGTTGGCCCTTGGGTGTTGGTAATTACAATGGGTGGATATGGTAAGCGCGTACCAGTTGCTCAATTCCGGCTGCAAAATCGTGCTGGTCAGGGTTTAATGGCAACCAAGTTCAAAAACCGCAAAACTAAAGACAAGCTAGCAACCCTACGCATTGTCAACAATGATGATGATGAAATCATGATGGTGACAAATCGCGGTATTATCATTCGTCAAGCAGTGAATGCGATTTCTATCCAATCGCGATCGGCAACTGGAGTCAGAGTGCAGCGTTTAGACGAAGATGACGCTATTACCGGAGTAGCAATAGTTCCACCTGATGCTGTCGATGCAGAAGAAGCAGAATAAAAAGCAGGGGGAGAGGTTAACCGCCTTACTCCCTTATTTAATCGCCTTAGCTAGCGGCATTTTAATGGGGCTAACTGTAGCCCCAGTGGGTGCATGGTTATTGGCTTGGATTGCCATAGTTCCCTTATGGGTGCTAGTTGTCACTTCAGCCAAAAGCAAAAACCAATACCCCCCAGCTTTCCTGTGGGGTATTGGTTTTCACGGTGTTGCCCTATTCTGGATTACCGGAATTCATCCGATGACATGGTTGGGCGTTCCTTGGTTGCCAAGCTTGTTAATCACCCTTTTTTGTTGGGGATTTATCAGTGTCTTGGGTGGAGTATTCGTTAGTATTTGGGCGGCTGTAATGGTTCGCCTGGGCGGACAAAAACCGTGGTTACGTATACTTATTGGTACAGCCGTCTGGTGCGGCTTAGAGAGTCTATGGAGTGCGGGGCCTTTGTGGTGGAGTTCCCTTGCTTACACCCAAAGTCCGCATAATCTTGTAATTGTACATCTGGGTCAACTGTCTGGGCCTAATACTGTGACAGCAGCGATCGTTGCTGTCAATGGCTTGATTGCTGAAGGATGGACGAACCGCCAAGACGCCAAGAACGCCAAGATTTTCTCTGCATCCTCTGCGCCTTCTCTACGAGACGCTGCGCGAAGCCGGTTCGTTAATAAATACTTAGTTGCGGCCACAGGATTATTAATTACTTTACACCTCATAGGTTTTTTCTTATACAGCCGTCCCATCGCCCAAGTACCAGAAGCGGCGTTAAAAGTGGGGATTATTCAGGGTAATATCCCGAACCGACTTTTACGAAGTTCCGAAGGGTTTCGTCGCGCTCAAGAAAATTACACCAATGGATATCTAACTTTAGCAGACCAAGGTGTAGATGCAGTCCTGACCCCAGAAGGAGCCTTACCTATTTTCCAGCGTAATTTGCTGGAAACGGCCTTAGTCGCAGCCGTGAAAGAAAAAGGCGTAGTTGCTTGGATTGGAGCTTTTGGCGAACGGGGAGACAGTTATACAATTAGCTTGTTTACTTTCAACAGTAAAGGTGAAATTGTCAGCAGCTACGATAAGTCCAAACTAGTACCTCTAGGAGAATATATTCCTTTAGAAGGAATTTTAGGCAAAATAGTTCAGCGCTTGTCGCCACTTGAGGCACACCAAGTTGCTGGTTCAGCAAATCAGCTATTTGACACTCCTTTTGGTCGAGCGATCGCTAGTATATGTTATGAATCTGCTTTTCCCGAACAATTTCGCCGTCAAGCGGCTGCGGGTGGACAATTTATTGTCAGTTCTTCTAACGATGCCCATTACACTGCATCCATGCCATTCCAGCATCATGCACAGGATATCATGCGGGCTATTGAAAGCGATCGCTGGTCAGCACGAGCAACTAATACTGGATATTCAGCCTTTGTAGATCCTCATGGCAGAACCTTGTGGATGTCTGGATATAATACCTACGAAACTCATGCCGAAACAATTTATCGGCGACAGACAAAGACTTTATATGTGCGTTGGGGTGATTGGTTAACACCGTTGTTGTTAATCTCCTCTGGAGGAGCTTGGCTAGTAATTCGCGGTATAAAGAAATTTAGTAATGTTGGAAATCCTTAGCGTATTGAGTCTTTGGAATTATTAGCGAATTCCTCTGATGGGGCAGCTTTTGGGGTAAAACTTTTCGATTTACTAAAATTATGGATTTCAGAAGCAGTGAGGTCGCGCCATTGACCCAATTGTAGGTCATCTAATTGTAGATGACCTATGCTGACCCTGACCAGTCGCAAAGTCGGAAACCCGACAGCCGCAGTCATGCGCCGAACTTGGCGGTTTTTTCCCTCTGTCAAAGTCATTTCCAGCCAAGCTGTCGGTACATTTTTGCGAAATCTAATCGGTGGAGTGCGTTCGGGTAACTGTGGTTCTTCTGGTAAGAGCTTAACTTCTGCTGGTTGAGTGCGGTAATCTTGAATTTCCACACCTATTTGCAACCTTTTGATAGCTTCTGCATCTGGAATTCGCTCTACTTGTACCCAGTAAGTACGTTTATGACCAAAACGCGGATGGGCGAGGCGATGTTGTAATTGTCCATCGTTTGTTAACAGCAGCAATCCTTCACTATCCCAATCTAAGCGTCCCACAGGATACACATCAGACACATCAATATAATCTTTTAGGGTGCTATGTGTGGGGGCATCTTTTGTAAACTGGCTGAGAACGCCGTATGGTTTGTAAAAAATAATATATCGATAATGATTGGGCATGAGACATTTGACTTCTGAATTCTCTTTTAACAATAGAAGCAGAATTTATAAATCTTACCTTAAACTTATAAGTTATCAAATGAAAAATCAATCGCGGTTAAAACCACAACCTAAACAACGCATACAAACAGAGAAAGCTGCTAAAACTGAAACAATCTCAATTAGTAATTGAAATGACAAAGGAGCTAAAGCCAAACTCCAAATCAAAAGAATTGTCCCGCTGATCATAGCAGTAATGCGATGAATTTCATCTTTAGTATTGAAAACCAAGAATAATATTCCTAAACCAATTAATAATAAGACTAAGCTACTCATAAACATCTTCCTGACTTATACTTTTTCTTTGTGAAGCTGGATATACAGCAGAATCCAGGAGTCAAACACTCTTCGTATCAGGCTTTGAGACGAATCGTTGTGTACTTTACCTTCCTTGAAACCTGTTGTATTTAACCCCTGTAGTCCTACCGTTACTTGGGCGGACTACAGGGCAGTCTTGTTATGTGCATCTGACTAGTTCCCAGCCTGGAGACTGGGAAACCATTCTGGCAGGCTCCGCCTTCAGTGCTTGACAAGAGGCAGAGCCTCTTTTAAGTACATTCCCAGCCTGGAGGCTAGTAACAAGACGAAATTATCCAAAGATTTGGGCATCCTAATAAGAACAATATAGTGAAGAGTTGATTATGCCAAGTTCTAAAATCTGCCGACGGTCTTTCTTGTTTTTAGGAGGTGCTGTCTTGGCACAAGGATTAACATTGGCACTCCCCGCAGTCGCTCAAACTGTACAAGTGAAGAGGGGTAAGGTAAATGGTTTCTCTTTTTATCAAACTATTATAGACCTCACTGACCCTAAAACCTTTATTACTATTGGTTTAGCGAATAATGCAACTTTAGCTAATACTAATCAAAAAACTAGTGGTGATGAAGAATTTAATAACCTAGTGGCTCGTCATCGCGCGGCTGTCGTTGCTAATGGTACTTTTTTTGCCAAGAATAGCCAGAAAACAGTAATGGGTAACATGGTAGCGGCAGGAAGATTTATCAAATACAGCCAGTGGGAAAATTTTGGCACTACCTTGGGATTGCGAGTTGGCAATAAACCGGAAATGGTAACAGCACGGGTTGATGGTAAACCGGAATGGAATCAACATTGGTTGTCTATTACCTGCGGACCTCGACTGTTGAGACAAGGACAAATTTGGCTGAGGCCGGATGTTGAAGGATTTAAAGATCCTGGTGTTTTAGGTACTGGCGCACGAACTGCAATCGGGTTTCCTGCTGATGGTAAAAAGCTATTTTTGATCAATTTCGATAGTGGATTAACTTTACAGCAAGAAGCGCAAGCAATGAAAGCAATCGGCTGTCACGAAGCAATGAATTTAGATGGTGGTGCATCGAAAGCTTTTGCTGCTAACGGTAAAATTTTAGTCCCCGCCGGACGCCCACTAACTAATGTGATTGTTGTTTATGATGCGAAGAATCCTGCTCCTGCTGCTTTACAACAATCATGGAGCAGGTTTCAGAAAGGCGATCGCCCCATCATACCTGGTCGTTAAAAACTTTTAATTGAGAGTACTGGAGTGCGTAGGCGTAGCCCGTCGTAGACATCGCTTCTTTAACTTATCCTGCCAGAGTACCGATTAAAAAATATTCAAAAATGCCGCAGCTACGCTCGTTGTAGACATCGCTCCTCTAAACGTCAAGGTATTATGTACTCGAACAACGTGCAGCATACAAGTCTGAGGTTTTGCATGAAAGTAGCAGTTTTCAGTACAAAAGCCTACGATCGGCAGTTTTTGTCAGCTGCAAATTCTCCTATCCAACACGAGTTAGTATTTTTTGAACCCCGTTTAAATCGGGATACGGCTATCCTGGCTGCCGAATTTCCCGCAGTTTGCGTATTTGTCCACGATCAGGTTGATGCCCCAACTTTAGAACTTCTCGCCTCACGGGGAACTCGTCTGATTGTCCTTCGCTGTGCCGGGTTTAACAATGTAGACTTACAAGCCGCGGCAGATTTAGGAATTACCGTTGTGCGTGTTCCCGCCTATTCACCTTATGGGGTGGCAGAACACGCTGTAGGATTGATTTTAAGCCTAAATCGCAAAATTCATCGTGCTTATAACCGTGTCCGAGAAGGCAATTTTTCTTTAGATGGACTGTTGGGATTTAATTTGCATGAGCGCACAGTGGGAATTGTCGGCACCGGCAAAATCGGTCTGATTTTAGGACAGATTATGAAGGGATTTGGCTGTCACATACTCGCCTATGACGTTTATCGCAATCCAGAATTGGAGGCGCTAGGTGGAAAGTATGTAGAACTACCTGAGCTATTTGCCAATTCCGATATTATCTCCCTGCATTGCCCCCTAACTCCTGAAACCCATCACTTAATTAACACTGAGGCTATAGAAAAAATTAAGCCAGGTGTAATGCTAATTAATACTAGCCGAGGAGCGCTGATTGATACCCAAGCAGTGATTGAGGGATTGAAGTCTGGTAAAATTGGCTATCTTGCTGTAGATGTCTACGAACAAGAATCGGAATTGTTCTTTGAGGATTTGTCTGGGGAAATTATTCAAGATGATATTTTCCAACGTCTGACAACGTTCCCCAATGTACTGATTACCGGACATCAAGCCTTTTTTACAGCAGAAGCTCTCTACAATATTGCCGAAACAACTTTTGCTAATATTACCGATATTGAACAGAGTCGTCCTTGTGCAAATGAAATTCGCGCCTAAATCTCAGGACTTACGCAATAACTCTCTAAAACTCTTATTTCTCTGCGTCCTTTGCGTCCTTGGCGGTTCGTTTTTTCATTATTTTTAGGACTTACGCAAAAATTTCCAAAAAGCTTAATTTATCGAACCGCCAAGACGCCAAGAGCGCCGAGAACTCGTAGAGTGTGCGTAAGTCCTAAATCTTTAGCAATCTCAAATCCAAAATTGTTTTACCTCATAAATTGTTAACACCTTTGCTCCCAGATATAACCAAGGTGCTACACTACATCCATGCTAGGGGTGCCTACATAACGAGGCTGAGATCACACCCTTAACACCTGAGTCTGGGTAATACCAGCGGAGGGAAGCTGTTTATTGAGGAATTACAATATGCGGACTGAATGGGTTGCTAAACGACGTGGGCAGGTTAATGTATCTCAAATGCACTACGCCCGCCAAGGTGTTATCACCGAAGAAATGCACTACGTCGCCAAACGGGAAAATCTCCCGGCCGATCTCATTCGTGAGGAAGTAGCACGGGGACGAATGATTATCCCCGCGAATATTAATCACACTAACCTAGAGCCGATGGCTATTGGCATCGCCTCTAAATGTAAGGTAAATGCTAATATCGGCGCTTCCCCCAACTCTTCTAATCTTCAAGAAGAAGTGGATAAGCTGAATCTGGCGGTGAAGTACGGCGCTGATACCGTGATGGATTTATCCACAGGCGGCGGTAATTTGGATGAAATTCGCACCGCAATCATCAAGGCTTCCCCTGTTCCCATTGGTACAGTGCCAGTTTACCAAGCTTTAGAAAGTGTCCACGGCACAATCGAGAATCTGACTGCTGATGATTTTCTCCATATCATCGAAAAACACGCCCAGCAAGGAGTAGACTATCAAACTATCCACGCTGGGATTTTGCTTGAGCATTTGCCTTTGGTGAGAAACCGGCTCACTGGTATTGTCTCTCGCGGCGGCGGGATTTTGGCGCGGTGGATGCTACATCACCACAAACAAAACCCGCTTTATACCCACTTCCAAGACATTATTGAGATTTTCAAAAGGTATGATGTCTCCTTCAGTTTAGGAGATTCTCTGCGTCCTGGCTGCACCCATGATGCCTCAGATGAAGCACAATTAGCTGAATTGAAAACCCTCGGACAGCTAACTCGCAAAGCCTGGGAAGATGATATCCAGGTGATGGTGGAAGGGCCCGGACACGTGCCAATGGATCAAATTGAGTTCAACGTCCGCAAGCAGATGGAAGAGTGTTCGGAAGCACCTTTCTATGTGTTGGGGCCATTGGTGACAGATATTGCTCCCGGTTATGACCACATTACTTCAGCGATTGGGGCAGCGATGGCTGGATGGTACGGTACTGCAATGCTGTGCTATGTAACACCTAAAGAACATTTGGGTCTACCAGATGCCGAAGATGTCAGAAATGGGTTGATTGCCTATAAAATAGCAGCTCACGCAGCTGATATTGCTAGACATCGCCCTGGTGCAAGGGATAGAGATGATGAACTTTCTAAGGCGCGTTACAACTTCGATTGGAACCGTCAATTTGAATTATCACTCGATCCAGAAAGAGCTAAGGAATATCACGATGAAACTCTGCCAGCAGATATCTATAAAACTGCTGAGTTTTGTTCGATGTGTGGGCCTAAGTTCTGCCCGATGCAAACTAAGGTTGATGCTGATGCGCTGACAGAGTTAGAGAAGTTCTTGGCGAAAGAGGCTGTGACTCAAAGATAATACCATTTTGGATTTTAGATTTTAGATTTTGGATTAAGAATCGCTTTTTATTTGCGGGTTCAATTAATCCATCTGTCTTAATCATTTTTCAAATTGGTATAACAGATTGTCATATCGATTTTAGTTTTGTAGGGTGCGTTACGGACATTCGTCCTAACGCACTTAAAATTTGAGGTGTGGGTTAAGCTACGCAATGATTTACTTGTAAATTGATTTTTTGGAATTCATTGCTGCTAAATGTCAATTGAGCAATTTTGAGATTTATTCGGATTTTGCTGTAATGGCTTGATAGCGCAAGTTCACATCCACTTCTTCAGGCATTAAAATCCAAGCCCCTGGTATTTTGTCAGCAGTTAAATAAGTACCGATACATAAAGATTTACCATTAGGAAAGTTCAGTCTAAAACCACACATACTATAAAAACCATAATCTTCATTATCGCGGGAAATCACTTCAATATCAGAAATAGGCTGAACCAGTAAAGATGCAAGTGAGTCTTGGCCTTCCATCCTCGGAAAAATTAAATATTTATAAGTAATTGCCTTGATGTTTTGATTAATTGGTTGACTTGGATCGCTAGCATCGAAAAGTAGAATATTTGCCATACCTTCATCTACATCAATATACAGTCGAGTACCACTATAAGTCTCCAAAAGTATAGAACCTAATTCTGTTCGCAATTCATCTTGAGGTTCTAAAGATGTTAAACGAGTTAGAAATTTTATCCGATCATTTATTATTCGATGTATAAGTTTTAGGTTAAAATCAAGATTTTTATTTGATGGAATCATATATTTTCCCTAACAAAATCATTAATTTTTGAGTAAACTGCTAAAATCTTAAATGAGCTTATCGATCCGACGGAGATAATTGTCTTTTATTGTGTTTACACTTAGCTGGTGAAATGCTTATCATATATGCATTTTCGCAGTTTTTTAACCCTTTTCTTATCTCTTTGTGAGAAATCCGGGCTATGAGCAGTGCTACGTCTCTACATTCATTTTTCACTCTTATGTCTAATACGCTGGGTTTAAAATCCCATTTCAATAGTCAAACTGCGAATCTTTCCTGTATCTCCTTCAGCTTTATCTGCAACTTCTAGAGTCCAGGTTCCTTGGGGACTTTTACCTTTAAAGGTAGCAAGTTTAGGGGTGTTTACCTCGTCATAAATTGTTTTAATATTATCTGTAGCTCCGCCCTGGCGATCGTGCAGATTTATGGGAAGTATGCCTGTTTGCACTGGGGGAAGAAGAGTAACTATAAGATCCCCAATATAAGTATGCTCGATATCTACATTGACTTTGATGGATTTTAGGAGAGTGGTATTAGCGATCGCCACCGATAATGTTGATGTTTGCAAGTCGTTAATTGGCACATCTTGCACTGCCTGGAATCTGCTGATGGGTGATGTTTGCGGTGGCTTGGCCAATTCTACGGCTTTCAGAGCATTGATTCGACCGTAACCGTAGAAAGGGCTGCGACCATTGGCATCATATTTACCTCCAGCTGGATCGATGCGATCGCAGGAGCGTTTAATAATGTCTCGCACTTCATCCCAACGCAGATTTGGGTTTCTGGCAAGAATCAAGGCTGCTACACCTGCTGCACCTGGACAGGAACTAGAAGTTCCGCCAAATTCGTTTGTATAGTTGCCTAAAGGCTCACCCAGATTTCGATTACCTGAATTATAGCCAAGTACACCAGAGCGATCGGTTGTCCAAATTCCAGTGGTTTGAGAAATATCACCATTGTTGCTGGGGAAGGAACACCAGACCGCCTGACCAAAGTCACTGTAAGCGCTTCTTGTGCCGTAGTCGTTACAAGCTGCCACCGCAATCACCTTTTGGTAGCTGGCGTAGCCGTCGTTATCGACGCTTTCGTTACCATTGCCAGCTGCAAATAAAATTACACAGCCCTTGCCATTACGTCCTTTATTGATTGCAAAGTCTATAGCAAGTCGGGTGGAATCAGGCAAAGGTACTTTTTGCTTGTGTGCGGGATCGTCTGGCTCAAACCAAGTACCGTCTGCTGGGCCCCAACTACAAGAAATAACATCAGCACCATTTTGAGCCGCCCAAATAAAAGCATCTGCTTCATCCTGCGACCCCAACGCTGAAGCTAAACGAATCGGCATGAGTTTTGCCCCCGGTGCCACACCAGATGCTCCAAAGTTACCGTTTGCACAAGCTACTCCTGCACAGGATGTACCGTGGTTATTATCATTTCCCGGTCTGGGATTGTTCGTTTTACGTGTGACATCACGCGGGGCAACAATCTTCTCAGAAGAACGGAACTCTTCATGATCGAGATCCATACCATCGTCGATAATTGCAATAATTGTCCCAGTGCCATTGCTCAATTTCCAAGCTGCTTCAACGTTGGCATGGGCGTTAATTGTCTTACCATTAATTGTTGTTTGCTTTAAGTGCCATTGCTGCGGGAAAACCTGACGTTGGCGTGACTCACGTGCTAGTTCGGGATGGCACAGTTCAACTGATTCCTCATTTAGAAGTCTCTCGGCGATGTCAAAGACAGCTATACCAGTATTTGTAGGGGCACTGACAAAATAAGCATTTCGTGCGTATTCAAGTTGGCGTTTAATTGTTAAGTTATAACGTCTTAAAACCTCTTGGCAGACTCTTGACTCTTCTTCGCTATCAAATTTAACAAAAAGGTTTTCAGTATAGACTACAGGTTGTTGGGATACTGGATCGATTAAGACGCGTCCAGCAAATTGGACTTCGGACTCATTGTTGAGAATTTCACGGGCGCGATCGCGCAAAGCAACACCCTGATTCGGAACTTTCGCTTGTAAAATTTCTACACCCGCTTGCCGAAACCGTGTTTTTAACTCAAATTGATTGAGGATGCTACGAGCTATGGGTGATACAGGTGCGACTTCAAAAGATCTTGCACCAACAATAGTGCTGCGGCTTTCGGTACGCACTACAACGTGTTCGTTACTGATAGCAAATTCATACTGTTGGCCATTCTGTCCACCATAGCGAACTTGAACCATTGTTTAATCTCCTAAATGTTTTAAAAATTGGGAATTGGGAAACCGTATTATGCCTTACTTTTAAAGCTTGCTGCACCCATCGTAGGCTTACGTTTACTTTATGGATGCTTCTGATTTCATGTGTTATATGTGTACTACGATACAGAATTTAATCTATCTAAGTTCATACAAACCTTCGATTAGTCTTTCCAGAAAAGAGAGGATTCAAAATCAGGTTGCTTTAAGAATCTTCACTATCTGTAGGGGCGTATAACTGTGCATCACGATGAAATAAATGTATTTCGTACCACTGAAAACGCTATAACATCATTAGAACTTGAGAAAGATGTTTTATTTTCCGGCTGAGTATTTTTTACAGGCGTATTCTTTACCCCTGATTCCTGAAGTGAGATTTCAAAAAGACTACTTTTCTGAGTATCCCGAACAAATTCGCGTTAGTGGCAATGTAAGCCTACGCACTGCTGTATCTTACACTCGTAAACCTGGGTACTATGCAGTACATTACAATCAACCCAGCACTGTGACAATAGGGGCAATTTTACGACTTAATGACGGTGCAATCGCAGTTTTTTCAGGCGAACCCAATCAATCAGAACAGGGTATATTGAGTCCGGTTTATACGCTAGAATCCAATGCTTCCTTAGCAGTACCAACGGGACTGGTTTTTATCCACTTTGCTGAAGGCGTTGATGTGGAATCGCAACGCGAGGTAATTAATCGAGCAGGTTATGAAGTAGCAGAAAGCCTTTCTTATGCGCCTCATACCGCTTGGTTGCGTGCCAAATCAGGTAATATTGTTGATGCGATCGCTGGAATTTCTCAGTTAGAAGCGATCGCTAATGTTAAAAATGTCGAACCTCAAATGCTGATGGAAAGAAGTTTAAGATAAATTACAAATTATACATATTAGAGATATTCTTACTTCTAAGTTGACGGTAATATAAGTAGCATACTTCACTAGTGCCTAAATCTTTTTTGGTTGAATGACTAGATTTATCCATGACCAATTTGCAAAAGATTATTTGGAAGAATTATTAAAACCTTATGGAGAAGTGCAAGGTTCTAGCCGTGTGGCGGGAGAAGTTCGAGAAATCGATGTTTTATTTTCTCCTTTAAGCAAACCAAGCACGAATTTAGAAACACTAGGATTATTAGGAAGATTTGCTGCTACAACAGCAATTTTTGAACCTTTCCGCAACCCTGCATCAAAAGAAGAAATTTGTGATTGTCTGTTAAAATTATTAGAAGTTAAGGGGTGGATTACAACGTCAAGCAAATCGCAATAAAACTTCCATTCCAGAATTAGAACTTCCCAAATTATGGATACTTACCCCAACAGCATCAATAACACTGCTGTCAGGATTCGGTGCTACTCAAAAGGTAGATTGGCTACCTGGAGTACATTTTATCGCAGAGTATTTGCGGACTGCGATCGTTGCGATTCACCAGTTACCGCGCACCCAAGAAACTCTGTGGTTAAGAATTCTCGGTCGAGGAACAGTACAAAAACAAGCAATAGATGAATTAGAAGCACTATCATCAAATCATCCATTTCGCAGAGCAACGCTAGAATTACTTTATAACTTGCGGCAAAACTTGCAAGTTAATCAAAATTCAGAAGAAGACGATCGGGAGTTAATTATGCGATTAAAACCACTTTATCAACAAGATCGGGAACAAGCTGTACAACAAGGCGAACAACGTTTAATTATACGTCAACTAAATCGCTCTTTGGGTGAGATTGATTCATCTACTATTGAGCGAGTTCAAGGATTATCTATTGAACAATTGGAGGCGTTAGGAGAGGCTTTGTTAGATTTTTCAGCTATTGCTGATTTAGAAGCTTGGTTAAACCAACAAATTGAATAAATCTAATTTGTAAATTAATTAAAAAAATTATCTGAAACTTCGCTTTATTCGTGTAGTGGCAAGTCGTGAATTACCCCTACAACTGAAATGAGAATACTAACCAAAACTTTGAACAACGTACATATCATTTCCTGTATCGCCTACTAAAAGCAAGCTGCTGTCATCACTTTCTAAATTTTGGCTGCCAGCAATACCCTTTTGCAGAACTTTAATTATTCTTTGGGGAGTGAAAGATTCCAATTCGACAAACTTTCCAGATTCTAACCATGCTAATTCTTCAGCAGATAAACTTTGACGTATTTCTTCAGGCAATTGTTTAGCTGCTTGCGCCGACTCTGGAGAGGATTGAATGAACATTCCGCGCTTAGTGGCGATAATTTGACGTGGCGTTAGTCCAATATCAATAATCGCAATCTCGCTATTGAGAAACCAATTAGCATTGGTTCTCAAATTATGAACTAAACCAATTCCTCGTGGATTGCAATCATGTATTGCATAGACTTTCAATTCGGGATTGCGGCGCAGCATTTGCATTGTGGTGTCAAAAATGCTTTGAGGATATCCAGTAATACTGAGAATTGCACAGTTATTTTCAAAGTGAAAATTATTAGCAATTAATAGTTGAGCAATACTAGCAGTATCACAAACGACTAATCTATCAAAACTGTAAGCCGTTACATCAGGATTAATCGTGGCTAGTGTATTTTCTTGCTTTGGCGAAGGAAGAATTTTGAGAATTGAACCATTGATTTGCTGCCAGCGATTTAGCCAATCGTTAATCTGAGATTCAGAAATTAAAAAGTCTTGTATTAATAATTCAATTCGCCCTATCTGTCGAGTTCCTAAATATATGGGCAGCATTCCTATAACAACAAAAATGACAAATAATCTGAATGAGTTTGAGCCAAGACTTAGTAAAATTCCTATGGCAAGAATAATTCCTCCTATGATTTGTAAATTCCTCGCATACTGTTTGCGACTTACAAGATTGAGTTTATTTGATTTGCTACTTTCATTAAAAAAAATAATAACTACCAGATTTACTATTAGTGGTAAAAAAATCGTTATTGATGTAACCAAGTTAAAAAATATAAAAGGAAATAGCCAGCCAAATCGTGAAATTGGCTTATAATTTTTTTTGAGCCGATTATCTAGAAAATAAAGCAGTTGCTTGGGTGTAAAAAATAAGGTATTATTTGCAGAAATATCAGCGATCGCCTTTGCAAAAAAAGGATCGGTAATCTGAAAGTTACTCATACTAGTCGGTTCAAAGGCAAAGATATGATTGCATTTTATACACCTACCTTGATTAGCTGTCCGGTCTTTTAGTTTATTGTCAGTTCCGCAGTTAATACATTTCATAATGGTTGTTGGATGTTAGTTATTAATTGTTAGTCAATACGGTTGAGATTGGGCTTGATCCCCCCTAACCCCCCTTAAAAAGGGGGGAACTATCAAGCATCTGATTTGTTAGTAAAACACTGTAGTCTTCTCGTTTGCGAATCAAGCGATGTGTGTCTTTTTCTAGCAAGACTTCCGCCGGTTTGGGGCGGTGTAAAAAGTGAGACGACATTGCATAACCATAAGCACCGACATCTAAAATGGCAACGATATCGCCAATTTCTAGTGCCGGGAGTTGGCAATTTTTCCCTAGATAATCTCGTGAGTATGTGGTGTTACCACAAATATCTGTTGTGAATGGATTGTCTGCTTGTTTCCAAGTAATAATTTCTCGGTAGCCGCCGTGTACTGAGGGTACTGAAAGATTAGCAACGGTGGTATCAACTCCAACAATCTGTTTTTCTCCTTGCCATTTTACAGAAACAACTTGAGCAAGCAAAGTTGCACATCCTGCGATCGCACTTCGTCCCGGTTCAATCACCAAATCAATTTTCCGTTCTAAACGAGTAATTCTCTTGGTTAACTCAGCCCCAAATATTTCCCAGTCAAAAGCTGTTTTGTTGTGGTGATAAGGATAGCCAAAGCCACCACCAAAATCTAAATATTCCCAATCAGGTAACTTTTGTGCTGTGGCGATTACCGTATCAATTACTTGGGTAAAAGCTGCTGTGGCGTTAGTTCCCGTCCCTCGATAGAAGTGTAAACCACTCAGCTTTAATCCAATCTCACCAGTGAAAGCGATCGCATCACCAAATTCCTCTGGACGTACACCAATGCGGCTATCTCCAGTAATTTCCGGCAAATTGAGGCGTAAACCTAGCCGAATAGATTTCTCTCTACGTTTGGGCAAAACTTCGCAGCACAACTGCAACTGAGCGAGGCTATCAAAATTGAGAGTTGTAACTCCCCAATTCAAGACTTGTAGCATCTCAGCCTGATTCAAATTACTGCCGCTATAAACAATCTCATTAGGATCGAAACCAGCTTGCAATCCCAGGTAAATATCTCCTGGCGTATTGGCGTGAAGTCCCCACCCAAAGGAACGAAAAATTTTTAATAGCGCAATGTTGCCATTAGTAACGCTGGCAAACCGAAATTGCGTGCGGGGATAACTGACTGCTTTGCTAATTCGCTCAATAGTTTCGCGCAAGCGATCGCCATTATAAACATAAAGCGGAGAACCGTAGTTATTCAGTAACTCCTCAGCAAATTCCCTGGTGAATGGGGGAGATGAGGAGACTAATTGCTCACTCCTAACTCCTAACTCCTCACTCCTAACTCCCAACTCCCCAGTTTTATCTAACCTTGCCATCGCTTGAAATTCCTCCATAGCCAACGATGTAACCAAAAGGGATGATCCCAAGACTGTTTAGTTATTTCTTCATTTAAAACGTGCGATCGCCAAAGTTGCCACATAATTAGTAACCAGAGTGTTTCACCAATCCGACGCCCTTGAATAGCTCCTCCTAGATTGCCTTCAACGATTTGTGCTGCGATGTGAGGATAAAAATGATTGTGAGTGCGAAGTCTTTCTGGATTGAGCCAAATGCCGAGTTGATGCCAAAAATCATTTAAACACCAAGAAGTTAAAGGAACCCCCATACCCCGTTTTTGTCGCCAGACAATTTCCGGGGGAAGCCAATTTTCTACAGCCCGTTTGAGGATATATTTTTCACAAGCACCGTGTAAGCAGAGTTCTCCAGATAGGCGGAATGTCCACTCAGCTAAAGGTAAATCACAAAAAGGCGATCGCACCCACAACCCATGAGCAAACCCCAATGCAGTCGCACGGGGATGGATATTCTGCGCTCCTTTGAGCATCAAACTAGCACGGCGGAGGCGATGCAGCAAAGATGGACACTCATTGCGATCTAAAGCCGCCAATAGCCAATCTTCAGGATGCAAATTTTGGATCTGTGCATAAACCTCCGGTTGATAAACTTGAGATTCGTATCCCCCAAGACGGTGAAAGGTGCGGAGATATTGCTGGATAAAAGTTTCCTGTCCGGCGGGATTTTCTGCTTGATAAACACCTGCGGCAATTAAAGGTTTGTTCGTCCAACCAGCAAATAATTGATCTCCACCTTCGCCATTAAAAATTACCTGAGTTTCCTGACTCGCTCTCTCTGACAGGAGATACAACGGCACACACACGCCATCTCCAAAGGGCAAATCCAATGCTTGCACAGTCGGAATTAAAGCATTCTCAATCGAACTTGGGGTTACTGCAACTTTAACAAGCGGAATTTTGAGAAACTCGGCGACTTGTTCCGCATAGAGATATTCTGGAATCCCTGAGTTACCAAAATCTAAAGTGTAGGCGCGGACTTTCACCCCTGCTTGTACCAGCAGCGCCGCCACCACTGAAGAATCGAGTCCACCAGAGAGAAACACCCCGACAGACTCATCCTTTAAATCTGCAATTTGTCGCTCAATGGAGTTTTTAAGGAGAGTTTGCAATTCAGTAATTGCTGTAGCTTCGTCTGTTAACTGTTCTGACGCTTCGCGCCACGAGTGGATTTTTTTAGATTCAGGTGTTTGCAGAATACCTGATTGGCGATCGCTCTGCCAAACTAATTCAGTTCCCGCCGTCACTGCAAACACTTCTTTAATAGGAGTTAAGGGTGTGGGAACGTAAGAAAAACAGCTATAGCCATATAACCCAGGAATGCTAACTTCTGACTGTTGCAAAATCGGTAAAAGTAATTGCAGTTGGGATGCAAACCAGATTATTTGTCCTTGCTGAGTCCAATACAAAGGTACTTTTCCGAAAGGTTCTCTTCCCAAAATTAGGCAGTTGTTTTCTTGGAGACTTACCCAAGCATCGGGTGAACTAAATAATCCTGATGCGGAGATGGCAGCAATTTGATTTTGTTGCGGTGGGGAATTGCCATCGAGTCCTATGTAAACAACATTCCAGATGGGAAGAGAATTATTTTCCTGTGCAGAAAACTGATTTTTCAGACCTAACCCCCTAACCCCCTTCCCTACAAGGGAAGGGGGAAAATTCAAAGCCTCTCCCCTTGTAGGGGAGAGGTTTGGAGAGAGGTTTTCCACAACACTAGTTAACAGCGCTTCCAACTCCTGTTGAGCGCCGTAACCCCAATAGCCAAGAAAGTGATGCGGGATACCCATCTGGACTATTTCACTTCAAAGGTTGCATCGCTAATCTGCCTACCTTCTAGGAACATCTGCACCTGCCAATTGCCAACAGTTGCAGCTGGGTTAATAGCGTAGCGACACTGGGTATCCCAGACAGATGTATTAATTTCGCGGGTTTGATAGTTATTTTGCTTGACAATTTGACCGCTTGGGTCAATCCAATTACAAGAGAGAGCCAGCTTTTCACCCAAAGGTGCATCCTTTAGAGTGACACGATATAACACTTCTGGATTGGTTTGGCGAGAAATTGTGTTTAAGTCGCCGCCATTATCTTGTGTCAAAGTGATGCGGTCTTGTTGAGTAGAAACACGGGAAAGTGTAGAACTTTGCTGCTGCATGAAAAATATTGTAGATGCAATGACAATTACTACAATTGCCACCACTCCAGAGGTAATCCATCGATTCCGGCGTTGTTGTACTTCCAGTGCTTGGCGGCGATTTAACTGAATCAGCGCTTCATCTAGTAACTCTGGCGGTAAATTCAACTCCTGTAAAATTTCTCTAACCTGCTGTTGGTCTAGTTCCGCTTCCCGACGCAATTGCAGACCTTCTACTTCTGTAACTATTTGTGATAATTGCTCTTGAGTCAGTCGCTGCGTCATAGCTTAACTCCTGTTGAAAAATTTGATTGCGATCGCTAAATCTCGCTTTTGTAGGTACATCATAAGCTACAAAATAAAGTTGTTGCTTTTCGGATTCTTTAAGAGATACTTTTGTAAACACAGACGCGATTCATCGCGTCTCTCCCAACTCAGCCCTGATTATGACTCAAGAACAACAAACTACAATTGCAGGTATCTATGAAGTCTGCATCGGCATTCCAGAGCCAATTTCTGCAATTCACTATTGGGAGCAATTTGGCTATCGCATTGGTGAAGTGGGTGAATTAACCGCAGATGTCGCCCATCAATTATATGGGGTGAATTCGTCTTTACGCTCAATTCGCCTCTACCACCAAAATGCAGATCATGGTTTAATTCGGCTGATGGTTTGGCAAAATCCCACCAATGAAGGTTTGGGAATAGCGTCAATGAAAATCAAGGGAAATCGCTGGGCAACAAGCTTAACTGCGGATGTCTTGAGTATTTTAAATCATATAGAGGATGCAAAGGCAGCAGGTTTCTCTATTAGATACTCTAGCCCTTATTGGGAAGTCATCTACAACAAAGATAGAAAAAGCCGTCCTTTTATTGAGCCAGCAGTTGGTGTGCGAGAAATGCTGCTGCTGCAACCCTTAGCTCGACAAGTTTTGTTTCAACGGTTTGGTTATACGCTACCGCATTACGGACAAGTTAACCATAATGCGCCTCTCAAGACTAGTCAGTTTACTCATATAGGGATTATCGTTCAGGATGATAGCAAAGAAACTCTGAAGTTTTATGAAGAAGTTTTGGGTTTGCTGCGCGTGCGTGATGATGTTGAAACTAGCTATGAATCTTCGCCAGCGGGTAAAGATATTTTTGACCTTAACCCTGGTGAAAAGTTTATTGTCACTACCTTTGACGATCCCCGTTCTTCTAAGTCTGACCTGATGGCTACGCGCAGTGGTAGACTTTATGTCGTTCGATTACCAGAATCGATTAATTTAGAATCGCGCTTTGAAGCAGCCCAACCAGGTAGCTTGGGTATGTCTTTATATACCTATCGGGTTAAAGGAATACAGGAATATTGCGATCGCATCAAGGCGAGTACTGCACAAAAAGTTACAGATATCATTATTAATGAATTCGGCGAGACGAGTTTCTCTTTTATCGCACCAGATGGTTATTTCTGGACTTTGCTAGAAGGTAATTAACTAGACATCTGACGAAAAAGAAGGTAGATACCCAAAATTTTGCGTTCTTTGCGGACGAAAGTACTTGTTTTGTGGACGAAAGTACTTGTTTTGTGAACGAAAGTACTTGTTTTGCGAACGAAAGTACTTGTGTGTACACCGTAACCTTAGCAAGGAGAAAGATTGGGGGTGAGGTGTTTGGGACTTTTGCAAGAGGTCTAATAATCAGTCTTTTGTCTTGAAGGCGATTTATCGCATCTTTAGCGATCTAGAATTTTCATCAAAAAACCTTAACCGAACAGTATTGGCTTTGCGTCTATGCTGGTTCGTTCCTTATATAATTTGGCACATCTTTATACAGAATTTGTATTCCTTGTAACTACTAAAATTAACATTAAACAACATAACTGGTATTACCTGTAACAACTAGAATTAACATGACGAAAAAGATACTTCTTGCAAAAGCCAAAAAACCGCCCAAAAATTGATTTTTGGGCGGCTCAAGTATTTTTGCAATAGTATTTTTGCACTAGATTAAAAAAAATTACCAATACCTCCTTCTTAGTTTAAATTTCTTTATTTCCGCCAATAGACAATTGTTTTTTACTATGTTTCAACTCTTTCCAAAGAGACTTAATTTGCTGATAAGCCTCTTCCTGAGACAATTTACCCCCTGTTTCTAGGCCAGTGATGTAACTAATTTTTTGAGAGAATTCTTGAAGGTTGGCATTAAACACCAAATTCTCTGGCTGAAATTTACCATAATACCGACTACGAGGGTAAAGAAAGCTGTTTTTGTCTTGCGAGTTAGGTTGTGTCATAAGTTTTCTCCTACAATTCTTTCCTTCTTAAATTTATAAACTAAAACTTTTCCCTTTGTGTATATACACACAATAAAATTCAAATTCCTGAAGAAAGAAGTTAATTTTTTAGTTCAATATTAGGATAAAGCAGAAGAACAGGTAATTAACTGTGGAAAATACTGAATTAAACACCTCTTCTACCAAAAGGAGTAATTCAAATGGCATATTTTTTGCGGAAAACACTAAAAGAAGTAAGTGAAATAGCATTTTACCGATCGAAATCGACTTGCTCAAATGCGACTCAAATAATATCATGCCCGCATAATTATTTATGATTACCATAGGCTTTAGGCACTGACAAAAAATAAATTATCCCAAATTATTTGTAGATTTGTAGGGGCGCAAGGCTTTGCATACGTGTTAACTTAAGCCGAAAACTATATCAAACAGGCGTTTTGCAAATCCCTCACGCCCTCATCCCCTCTCTCTTGGGAAGAGGGGCTGGGGGTGAGGGCAAAACGTTTTCACCAAGCGGGTTTAGCGTTAATTTGACACCAATGAAGACCTTGCGCGCTGACATTCGCGGAGCGTTCCGCAGGGATAGAATGTTTTTTAACTGAAAGTTCCTTAGCTAGGGTTGATAGCGAAGGCTAAAGTAAAAGCCATTATCCTGAGCGTTATTACCACGATCGCTCAGATCGATAAATGGAAATCCATAATCGAGCCGCAAAAAGAGATTATCAATTCCCATTGCCTGATTCCACAATAATCCTAAGCCTGCGCCCACTAAAAAAGTTTGATTGGGTAGCGGATTGGGATTATCAGACTGATTCCAGACGGCTCCCATGTCCACAAATGGCGCAAGTTGAATTGTCGATAATCCAGATTCATTGCGCTGCACTGTAAACCGATCTTCGATCGCTACCCGAAATCCATTATCCCCAGAACGGATATTTTGGCGATATCCCCTTACCGATTGTCCGCCGCCAATCACAAATTGCTGGGAAGGTAAAAGGCTATCTGGTGTAAGCTGCAAGTCTGCTTGGATGAGCAATAAATGATCGTTACTGAGTTGCTGTACGCGCTGTATTTGACCTAGCCAACTGAAAAAACGACCATCGGGTATGGGATCATTGTTGATAGTTGCATCTAATATATCAACGCCAAAATTAAATTGCGATCGCAAAAACCAAGCTCCTTTTGGTTCGCGCTTGATATAATCTTGAGCAAATTTAATTACACTGGTGCGGCTAACGCCATTGGCATCAGGCCCAATGCCAAAGGGGGTTGCGAGGTTATCAAACAGGAAGGTTTGACCATCTTGATAGGTAAATCCTAAAGATAGGGCAAATTCTTCTCTAGGCGATCGCATCAATGGTTGACGATAATTGATTTCATAAAGATCCTGGTTTGCCCGAATGTCAAACGCATCAAAGGGTGGCTCAGTAATTTCGTTGCGATTAAATGCTGCTCGAATCTGCACTTTGCCGTTCATGGCGTTCACGGGAACCTGATAACTAAAATCAAAGGCATCGGAACCACCAGAGAGTGTATGGTAATAGGAGCCAGCTAACTCATCTCCCATACCAGTTAAATTGCGCGATCGCAATTCAACACCCAATCTTTCCGCGCCAATACTGGGAGGCGAATAATTATCTACACCCAAGCTAGTAATTAAAGTTTTTGCCTCTTCAACTCTCACAACGAGAATACTTTGACCAACTTTACCCGTTGGACGCAAACTCGCTTCCACATTGTTAAATAAGGGATCGAGTCGCAACAATTTCAGTTGTTCTTCGAGCTTACCAGTATTCAGAGGAATACCAGCACCTAGTTGGATGCGACTACGAATATAAGATGGGTTTAATCGCCGCGTCCCTTGGATGTCAATCTCTGTCAAACGCCCTTCCAACACCCGAATTACCACAACACCATCTGCGGAACTTGATTGTTGAGTATCTGGAATCGCTCTGGAATTTATATAGCCTTTATTTAAGTAAAGCTGAGTAACAGCATCTGCGGCTTGTCTGATTTCTTCTAAAGTTAAGTCCCGTTCTTCAAACGGCTTCACGACTGGATTAAAATCATTTTCCTTAAAAACAGTGCTACCTACAACCTGAATTTTGCGAACCCGAATGCGTTGTGGTATCTCTGATTGCGGGTTAGTTGCTGGAGTAGGTTCTGTTTCCTGTACGATTTGTAACTCTGACTGACTACTATTTTGAATCGAGTCAGGTGTAATAATATTAGCTCTCGCTCTAAGTCCATTTGCAGTTACAATCCAGACCGCAGGCAGAATTAACAAGCCACACCGAAAACTGAAACTGTGCTTACTGCATTTAGTAATTGCCAAACTCCGCCAAGTGTCTAACTGATGAGAAAAATAGACAATTATTTGCTGAGTCGTTGCTCTAGGCTGAACACCAGTTTCTGTTTCTTTTCTCATTTCTCTTCAGTGGAGTGCCTTATATAACGACTGGGCTGATTTTGATTTTGGAGTGTGCTATGGCTGTATGAGTATTTCAATATCATATTTTTGATATTCAAATTTCAAAAGATTTGTAACTAAAACTATAATTAACAGCGATTTTTTCTAAGTGATAGCCCTTAGCATTATATTGTGGTAACAGGTAGAAAACTTGGGAAAACTTCGATGTCACCACTGATTTCCATTGTCATCGTCAATTACAATCGGGAGTCTTACCTTGAAGAAGCGATCGCTAGCGTTTTAGCGCAGACATGGCAAGATTTTGAGCTACTAATTTGGGATGATGGCTCTACAGATAAATCGGTGGCGATCGCAAACAACTATGCTCAACAAGATGGGCGAGTGCGGGTAGTCCAAGCAAACCATCAAGGAGTTGCTGCGGCTTGTAAAGCAGCGATCGCTCAAACTAGCGGCGCTTACATTGGTATTGTAGACAGTGATGATATCCTAGCCCCTACTGCCCTCGCCCAAACCGCTACAGTTCTCAACCGCTACCCAGAAACGGGATTTGTTTACACCGACTATTTAAATATCGATCGAGACGGCAAAGTGATTGGCTACGGTCATCGTTGTAACATTCCTTACTCTCAAGAAGGTTTGTTGCTAAACTTCATGACTTTCCACTTCCGCTTGATGCGCCGTTCAGTTTACGATCGCGTGGGAGGTGTCAACGCGTCCTTTGCTGGTAGTGCTTATGATTACGACCTATGTCTGCGACTTTCAGAAGTAGCCCAAGTGCGCCGAGTCAAAGAGCCACTTTATTTCTACCGAAATCATTCTCAAAGCATCTCTGTTATTAGACAAAAAGAACAAATACTCTGGTCTAAACGAGCGATCGCTCAAGCACTTTGGCGGCGCGGATTAGCAGACAAGTTACAAATCGATGTAGAATTGCCCACAGGTCGCTTCATATTACACCGCAAAAAATCTTTATTAGACCTCTTGCAAAAGTCCCTAACACCCCACCCCCAACCCCTCCCCGCAAGCGGGGAGGGGAGACAAAGCGTAGCTTTGGCGGGGTGGGGTTCTTTCTTATTTTTGATTTATGCAAGAGGTCTATTCTCTAGTATCGCCGCTTCAGTCCTAGTTATTGCCTCCCTGGTAAGTCCCAGATTAGCCCAAGCACAACAAATAGTTCCTGCTAACGATGGTACAGGTACAATTGTGACTCCCAACGGCAATCGACTTGATATCACTGGCGGCACCATCTCTGGTGATAATGCAAACCTCTTTCACAGCTTTCAACAGTTTGGAATTTCCCCAGAACAAATTGCCAACTTTCAAGCTAGTCCGGCGCTGCAAAATATCCTTGGTCGAATTACAAGCGGGAATGCCTCGGTTATCAATGGTTTAATTCAGGTAACAGGTGGCAATGCTAACCTTTTCTTAATGAATCCAGCCGGATTTATTTTTGGAGCAAACGCCAGTTTAAATGTGCCTAGTGCTTTCACGGTGACAACAGCCAATGGCATTGGTTTTGGCAGCAGTTGGTTCAACGCTATTGGTGTGAATGATTACAATGCTTTAGTTGGAAACCCCAACGGATTTGCCTTTAGTACAAACCAGCCAGGAGCGATCGCAAATGCAGGAAATTTGGTAGTAGGTGCTGGGCAAAATTTGAATTTATTAGGCGGTACTATAGTCAACACCGGGCAACTTTCAGCACCTGGAGGGCAGATTACTGTTATATCAGTACCAGGACAAAATTGGGTGCGTCTCAGTCAGCCAGGAAATCTGCTGAGTCTAGAAATTCAGCCCCTCGCCTCTAGTAGCAACCAACCCAATAACTGGACAATTCCCATCGCCTCTTTACCAGAACTGCTCACAGTTGGTAACACAGGGTTAACTGCCAATCCTGATGGAACTGTAAAATTGACAAACTCCAATGTCACAATTCCCACAACTCCAGGTACAACGATTGTTTCTGGAACAGTTAATGCATCGAGTCAAACAGGCGGTACGGTAACTGCTTTGGGTAAAAAAGTCGCGGTGATTGATGCCAATATTAACGCCTCTGGAAACAATGGCGGCGGTACTGTGCTAATTGGTGGAGATTATCAAGGTAGAGGGACTTTACCCAACGCAGATCGGACTTATGTGGACTCAAAATCCGTCATTAATGCTGATAGTAATTTGAATGGAAATGGCGGACGGGTAATTGTTTGGGGTAACGACACAACCAAGTTTTTTGGTAACATTTCGGCTCGTGGAGGAGCAAATGCGGGCAATGGTGGTTTTGTAGAAGTATCAGGCAAAAATTTCTTGACCTTCAACGGTTTGGTAGATACTTCAGCCGTTAATGGTAACTTTGGCACTTTATTGATAGACCCCAGCACATTGACAATTATCGATGGTGCAGCAGGGACAGGTGATTTTGATGCTACAGCAGGCAATATTGCCTTTGGCGACGCAGATATTGGGGCTAACACTGTTTCTTGGGGTGCGATCGCACTTTCAGGTGCAAATATCAACTTACAAGCCACAGGGAATATTACCATCAATGACATCACCGGAGCCACACCAGGAGTGACTACCCCTGGTGTGGCTACATTAAACTTGGGTAATGGCGGTAGCTTCAGCCTGAGTTCACAAACCGGTTCTGTAAACTTTGTCGATCCTACCAACACAATCGCCACAACCGGAGGAGCCATTAACATTTCGGGAGCTAGCTTATCATTAGGAAATCTAGACACAACTATTGATTTCAATAGAAGCGGGGATATAAACTTGTTTGCGAGTGGCAACATTAGTGCAGGCAACATCATTGCCAGTGGACAGGGCTACTCAGCAGGTAATGTTCAAGTCGTAAACAGCAATGGTGGAATTACCCTAAATCAGATCGACACCAGCGATAGCGGAGGGGTTGGCAATGCCACGGGTGGAACAGTGACTTTGACTGCGGCAGGCAATATTCTTACAAATACCATTAATTCCTCTTCCAATGATGCTGGTGGCTTAGGTACGGGTGGCGATGTACAAGTAACAACCACCGCAGGTAGTATCACCACAGGGGCAATTAACTCATCTGTAGCCAAGTTTTCAGGTGGCGATTTTACAGGCGCAGCTGGCGCAGTCAGTTTAACTGCTAGAGATAATATCACCGTTAATGATGCCATTAACGCCTCAGCGATCGCCATTGAAGTCGATGGTATTGCAAATGTTACAAGTGGCAACGTTACTTTACAGACTACCAATACTGCTGGCAGCAATATTCGTTTTACCAACATCAACACCCAGTCCATAGCAGACGATTTGGTTGATGGAAACACAGTTCAAGGTGGCAATGTGCAAGTGCTAACCAACGGACTGATTCAAGGAATCGGAACCGGTGAAGCGATCGCAACTGGCGGATTTTTTACTAGTGGAGGAGTTACTAACGTTCAACCTTCAGCAGGAGGTACTGTTAGCATTCGCCATGATGGTGGCCCAAACAATGTAGATTTTATTGTCGGTGATGCAAGTGTCAATGGTACAGCGGGGTCAATCACTACAGGTGACAATTCAATAATCGCTTCAAACAGCTTTCCCGTCTTGCCAAATGGTGGAGATGCTAGCGGTACACCAACCGGCATCACCATTACATCTGTCAACACACCGCCGACATTAACAGCCAACTCATCGCTACCCGATACCCAGACTAATCAACCAGTCACCTTAACATTCTCTAGTTTGGCTCCGCTAGTCAGCGATGGTAATAATGACATTACCTCCATCAAGGTCGATGTCGTGAATACGGGAAATATCACTGTCAATGGCGTTCCCGTCATCCCTGGTGTTACGACCTTATCTAGCGGCGATACTTTGGTATACACACCTCCAGCAGATACTAATGGGTCACTAAATGCCTTTGTAATTAGTGCAAATGACGGCGTTTCCTCTTCTACACCTGTACAGATAGGAATCAACGTCAGTCAAATTCCTACTCCGAATCCTGAGACACCGAATCCTGAGACACCGAATCCTGAAACTCCAAATCCTGAAACTCCAAATCCTGAAACTCCAAATCCTGAAACTCCAAATCCTGAAACACCGAATCCTGAAACACCGAATCCTGAGACACCGAATCCTGAAACTCCGAATCCTGACCCCTGCACATTCCAATGCAATCTACCAAGTAAACCGAATAACCCTGTCCCCAATAATCCTAAGATTGATAACCCCGTTCTTAATACCAACCCCACTCCCGAAGACAATTTCACAGATGATTTTGCCGACCATTTAGGCATACCTACCCCTAGAATCAAAACCCTAGATGATGCCAAAGAAATTGCTCGTAGAATTGAAGAAGCTACTGGTGTGAAACCTGCATTTATCTACATCAGTTTTGTCCCTGTGGAGATTCTACCAGAAGGAAATTTAGGTAAAGGTCAAAAACTTACAAAACAGTTAAATCCCGTAGCAGAAAAGGATAGCGACCAACTAGAAGTAGTAGTAGTAACCGGAAAAGGCGATCCCATCCGCAAGCGCATCCCAGAAACAACTAAAGCCAAAGTTCTCCAAGTAGCCCAAGAATTCCGTGACCAAATCGTTAGTCCACAAAACCGTCGCCGCACCGGTTATTTGCGTTCATCTCAACAACTTTATCGCTGGATTATTGCACCACTAGAGGCAGATTTACAGGCGAGAGAAATCAACAATCTGGTCTTTTTACCAGATATTGGGTTACGTTCAACCCCAATGGCAGCACTTCACGATGGAAAGGGGTTTCTAGTAGAAAAATATAGTATTGGCTTAATGCCTAGTCTTAGTCTGACTAATACCCTCTATAAAGACATCAAAAAATCTCAAATTTTAGCGCTGGGAGTTTCTCAGAGTACTCAGGGACAAGAGCCTTTACCAGCAGTCCCCCTTGAGTTATCAACACTAGTATCTAAACTCTGGCAAGGCAAATTATTGTTAGACAAGCAAGCCACTTTAGAAAATCTCAAAACTATCCGCCGCCAACAACCTTTTGGAATTATTCACATGGCAACCCATGCCGATTTTGCTACCGGTGCTTTGAGTAATTCCTATATTCAACTGTGGGAAGACAAGTTACGCTTGAACCAATTAAGACAGTTGCGCTTGAATGAACCTGAAGTTGAAATGCTAGTTCTGAGCGCTTGTAGAACAGCTTTAGGGGATGAAAAATCCGAACTGGGATTTGCGGGTTTAGCAGTGCTGGCAGGTGTGAAAACTAGTGTTGCTAGTCTTTGGTCGGTTAATGATGCTGGGACAGCAGCATTGATGACAAAATTTTATCAGAACTTAAAGACAGCTCCAATTAAGGCAGAAGCTCTCAGACAGGCTCAGGTAGCTATGCTCAAAGGGCAAATTTATGTCAAGGATGGACAAGTGCAAGGTTTAGGAGTGGTTGGGAATTTGCCTTTACCTGCTGACAGTGCTGATGAATCACTTATGCATCCTTATTATTGGGCTGGATTTACAATGGTTGGTAATCCCTGGTGAAGGTAGGGAATATGGAGTCAGAGAGCTAGGGGGAGAAAGAGATTTTTCTTGTTGCGATTAACCTAACGTGAGTTCGACGCAGAAATACTATTACCACTAGTAACTTAAATAGAGCAACATAAGACCTCTTGCATAAATCAAAAATAAGAAAGAACCCCACTCCGCCAAAGCTACGCTTTGTCTCCCCTCCCCGCAAGCTACGCTGTACACACAAGTCCTTCTAACCCCCTCTAACTCCCCCTTTACAAGGGGGAGATCCGGATATTTCCCCCCTTTACAAGGGGGGATTAAGGGGGGTAAATCCAAGATTGGGGCTTCATTAGCAAGATGTGTGTACACCGTAGTCCCCGCAAGTGGGGTGGGGTGTTAAGGACTTTTGCAAGAGGTCTATACTTCTAGCCGATACTACGGATGAAAGATGTGTCTTCTTGCAGATGAACGCTACAATCTATCAGAAAATCAAAGAAATAGTTAAATCCAGAGTGGCTTCATGACGGCTAATTTAACACCTAAAGCGACATTTGACTTTATTAACGTGCTATCTCAGGCTGCGGCTAAGTATAAAGAACCAAAAAGTATACGCCCTAGTGCTGAAATATTAGTAAAGGCATTGCTACAAGCCGAAAAAACTGCCAAGCAACAAAAGTTGACTTATCCGTTTGAGTTTCTGCTCGGTAAATGGCAACTTTGCTTTGTCACTGGCACTAAGAAAAACAGAGGTAGCGGGGGAATTGTATTAGGCAACGGTTTCTATGTACCCAAGTTTATAACAATCCATGTTTCCTTTAATGCCACTTTGGAACAGGATTCAGACAGAGGCGAAATTGCTAATCAGGTTGAGCTTAACGCAGTTTCACTGAAACTCACGGGGCCAGTGCAATATTTCGGGAAGAAAAATTTATTGGCTTTTGACTTTAACCAGATGATTATTAGTTTGTTTAGTCGTGTTATTTACAACAGAGCAATCCGTGCTGGTAAAGTTCAAACAGAAGATTTCTACAACCAACCTATAGCTAAACTACCCTTCTTTGGCTTCTTTTTAGTGACAGAAGATTTCATTGCAGCTCGCGGTCGTGGGGGAGGATTAGCATTTTGGATTCGAGAAACTTAAAGACGCTTGCAGGAAATCAGGCAGTCTTGCTGGAGGCAAAAGGAAAAAGGATTTGACTTATTTGTTTGATTTGTAGCAAGTGGTGCAACCTTTTTTACAAATCAAACAAATATTTCACATCATCTGCGCTTGATTACTTAGGGACTGATAGATTTCGCCTGATTTGGTCTTTTATCTTGCCTTATCAGAGAAGTATATGCTACTATTGATAACTGTGTGGTTAAGGACGTATAGCTCAGTTGGTTAGAGCGCTACGTTGACATCGTAGAGGTCACTGGTTCGAATCCAGTTACGTCCATTTTTTGTACAGTGACTAATTGTTTGTCATCGGTGACAGATTGTACATTAACTAATTATTTGTCACTGTTAACAGATTAATTAATGTCAATTTTAACAAAATATTGTCACTGTTAACAAATTAGTGACTACTATCCAGTCTGGATACCCTATATCAAAGATTAGAACCAGAATTATTTGAATCTGGAAAAGGTACCCGGTGGATGCTCCAACGAGACAATCAGAAGCGATCGCTCGAACTTGTAGAGTTTGAATTAGAACAAGCAGGCAAGCCGATGCAATGGCATAACACGCCGATGTAATGGCATAACAAGCCGATGCAATGGCATAACAAGTCGATGTAATGGCATAACACGCCGATGTAATGGCATAACAAGTCGATGCAATGGCATAACAAGTCGATGTAATGGCATAACACGCCGATGTAATGGCATAACAAGTCGATGCAATGGCATAACAAGTCGATGTAATGG
>NZ_JBALDR010000067.1:0-107913 GCF_036917315.1 Nostoc sp.
CAATTACGGCAGGCACGAATCGGGTTAGTTACAAGAGTATCGAACGATTAAATATCTCAGGTACATTCTTAAATGACAACATTGTGGGGAACGATGGCAACGATACGCTATCTGGAGGCGATGGTGGCAATGATACGATCGATGGGGGGATAGGTGACGATTTATTGACCGTGCGTTTTGGCGATCCTGGTGGTGGAATCAATTCAACTTTCAATGCCACTACTAACATTGGCTCAATTACGGCAGGCACGAATCGGGTTAGTTACAAGAGTATCGAACGATTAAATATCTCAGGTACATTCTTAAATGACAACATTGTGGGGAACGATAGCAACGATACGCTATCTGGGGGCGATGGTGGCAATGATACGATCAATGGGGGGATAGGTGAAGATTTACTGACCGTGCGTTTCGGCAATCCTACTAGAGGAATCACAACGACATTCAATGCTACTACTAACATTGGCTTGATTACGGCAGGCACAGAAGATCGGGTTAGTTACAAGAATATCGAACAATTAAATATCTCAGGTACATCCTTAAATGACAATATTGTGGGGAGCAATGGCAACGATACGCTCTCTGCGGGCGATGAACTGTATAGCAATTATGGTGGCAATGACACTCTCAACGGCGGTGCGGGTAACGATTACTTAAGCGCTAAGTTTTCAGATGGTAATAACCTGGTGGATGGTGGTGATGGCAATGATACTCTTTTTGCCTATGGCGAGTACAATGACTACCAAGGTAATTTCTCTCTCTTTGCTATCTCTGGGAATAACACCTTCAATGGTGGCGCTGGCGATGATAACTTAGTTATTAACTATTCATCAGGTAATAACCTACTGAATGGGGACAATGGCAATGATACTCTCACAGTTTCTGGTTCAGCCTCCTTATACTCCTTATATGAAGTTTATACTGTCTCTGGCAATAACACGCTTAACGGTGGTGCTGGTAACGATCGCTTGATTGTTGATTATTCATTAGGTGCTAATCTCCTCTCTGGTGGTGATGGTAATGATACTCTTACAGCCTCTGGTGCCTCTGGTAATAATGCACTCATTGGTGGTAATGGCAACGACTATCTGACAGGTGGGAATGGCAATGATAGCCTAGTTGGAGGAACTGGTCCTGATACCTTTGCTTTCAATAGCTACAATGAAGGTGTTGACAGTATTTATAACTTTAATGCCACTAATGAAATCATTCAGGTATCGGCTGCTAGTTTTGGTGGCGGGTTATCAATAGGTACACTTGAGACAAGTCAGTTTACCATCGGAACATCTGCAACTGCGATCGCTCAACGATTTATCTACAACAGTGCTACAGGTGGACTATTCTTTGACCAAGATGGCAGTGCGTCTGGGTTTACTCAGGTAAAATTTGCCCAACTATCAGCAGGATTGTCGCTAACTGAAAACAATTTTGTGTTAGTTTAATCATAATTAGCATTCTGCGATTATTCCAAGTATGGGTTGCGAGGTGCTATTTTAGGCACTTCGCAAACGATAGCGATCAATACAAGTTATTTTGCTCTGCGATCGCCATTTTGTTGAGTCATCAGATGTTGCACTATTGCCTTCTAGCCATTTAAAGACGAACTGCCGCGATCGCGTCTGCTAACTTTTACCTACGATACTTTCACTAATCTCAGGCGATCCCTTTTAATTGGCGATCGTAATTCTCACGAGATTTATCTGCTGTTTTATTCCTCAATCAACTCAAAATTCACTCGTTCGTAAATATCACGCAAGGCAATTTGAAAGTCGATAGAATCTAAGACTAAAACTGCATCTTCACCTTCATATTCCTTAAAAATCCATTGACCTTCTGCTTGCTTTGCAAATTGTTCTACAGCAAAACTATACTGGTCAATCATAATATATTCCTGAAAACCATGAATTGAACGATAATATTTAAACTTATCTGTTTTGTCATAATTTTTAGTTGAATTTGATAAGACTTCAACAATTAATAAGGGATTAGTAATAGTTGTTGTACCAGTTCCCTCATAAATGGGCTTACCTTTAATGACTATAATATCAGGATAAGTATAGAGGCGATAACGGGGTATTGATAATTTCACATCGCCTATGTAAATCTCATAATCTTGTCCTTGCACAGTCAGAGGAAACTTTTTATAAAAATTACCTCCAATTTTGTTGTGGTTAGTTGTTCCCCCTGTCATAGGTATAATTTCTCCATCTCTGTATTCATTTTTATATTCAGCGTTCTCTTCTAATTCCAAATATTCTTCTGGGGTGTAGCGCTTTTCTGTTTGTAAAACCATATGAATTAACTCACCAAATGGGGGAATGGTTCTGTTATCAATAGCGTAACGTACCCGAAAGATAGCGAAAATAAATATTTTTGTTATACAAATACGGTTGCAGACAATGTAACAATAGCGATCGCAAGCCAATACTTTTAGCCATACCCACCAGTGAACGCCCCTACCAACATCTCTGCACAAACTCAGAATCGCAAAGCCGATCACATTCGGATCTGTTTAGAAGAAGATGTTCAGTCTCATCAAATCACCAATGGACTGGAACGTTATCGTTTTACCCATTCTTGCTTACCCGAAGTCAACCACAATGATATTGATATCAGTACAACTTTCTTAGGGAAACACCTTGGCGCACCCTTGTTAATTTCTTCCATGACTGGCGGAACAGAACAAGCCGCAATGATTAACCAACGTTTGGCGCAAGTCGCGCAACACTACAAAATTGCAATGGGTGTCGGTTCTCAGCGGGTAGCGGTGGAAAAACCCCAGGTGGCTGATACTTTTGCTGTCCGCAAGTATGCCCCTGACGTTCTGCTATTTGCAAACTTGGGGGCTGTGCAACTTAACTATAAGTACGGTTTGGATGAATGTTTGCGCGTAGTTGATATTTTAGAAGCTGATGCCTTGATTTTACACATTAACCCTTTACAAGAGTGCATTCAACCCAAAGGCGATACTAATTTTCGAGGTTTGCTTGACAAGATATCTGATTTATGCAATAAAATGCCAGTGCCAGTAATTGCGAAAGAAGTTGGTAACGGCATTTCAGCAGCGATCGCTAACAAACTCATTGCCGCCGGAGTAGCAGCAATTGATGTCGCAGGTGCGGGAGGTACTTCTTGGGCAAAGGTGGAAAGCGAACGGGCAGAAAATCCTTTACAACGCCGCTTAGGGATGACTTTTGCCGATTGGGGTTTACCGACGGCAGAGTGCATTACAACTATTAGAGCGATCGCCAAAGATGTGCCTTTAATTGCTTCAGGAGGTTTGCGGCATGGATTGGATGTTGCAGCTGCGATCGCTTTGGGAGCAGATATAGCTGGTTTAGCAATGCCTTTCTTACAAGCAGCAGCAACATCAGAAACAGCAGTTGCGGAACTCGCTGAGGTATTAATCGCTGAAATCACCACAGTCTTATTTTGTACTGGCAATGCTACCTTGTATCAGTTAAAGCACTCTGGCAGTTTACAGCGCATAGAATAGGTAAATAGGTCATTTGTCATTTGTAAATGCCCAATGCTCCTCAAGGGTGTTGAGTAATGAGTAATGAGTAATGAGTAATGAGTGGGGAATCTCACTTTTTTACTTGGAACTGGCTCAATGCCCCGCTACCGCTAACGAAACTGTTTTACCCAATAACTAATAACTAAATAACTAATGCGTAATTTTATCAAACAAACTTTTGCTAGTTTAGTTGGCACTTTACTAGGACTAATTATTTTCGCTGGTTTGGGAACCACTGGACTGTTCTTGCTGATATTGGCTGCTAGCTCGTCTAAAGATACTGGGCCAAATGTGAAAAATAAGTCAGTGTTGGTTTTTGACTTGTCAATGAAAATTACTGATGGCGAACCTAGTTCCGGCCAACTGTTTCAAAACACAATATCAGGTGTTGATGAAGATAGAATGGCACTCCGCAAAGTTGTGGAAACTTTGGAAAAGGCGCGGCGCGATCCTCGCATTGTCGGAATCTATATAGATGCAACAAATGCCAGCCAAGCTGGTAACGTCGGTTATGCCTCCCTGAAAGAAATTCGGAAAGCGCTGGAAGAGTTTCGCGCTGCGGGGAAAAAGATTGTGGCATACGGCAGTGATTGGAGTGAAAAGGAATATTACGTTAGTTCAGTGGCAGATTCCATTGTCCTTAATCCTCTGGGAATGATGGAAGTCAACGGTTTGAGTTCACAACCAATGTTCTTAGCGGGAGCATTACAGAAGTATGGCATTGGCGTTCAAGTCGTGCGAGTCGGGAAATTTAAAGGAGCCGTTGAACCATTTATTCTCAACAAATTGAGTCCAGAAAACCGCGAACAAACTCAGAAATTGTTGGATGATGTTTGGGGAGAGTGGCGTACTGCTATAGGCGCAAGTCGGAAAATTGAACCCAATAAGTTGCAAGCGATCGCAGATAATCAGTCTTTACTAGAAGCCACACAAGCCAAAACTAACGGTTTAGTCGATTTAGTACAATACCCCGATGAAGTTGTCGCTGACTTGAAAAAGTTGACAAATAGCGATAAAGAAGACAAAACATTCCGACAAATTAGCCTGAATAGCTACGCACAAGTTTCTGGTAAATCTTTGGGTGTAGAACGTAACTCCAAAAATCAAATTGCCGTTGTTTATGCTGAGGGCGAGATTGTCGATGGTAAAGGAGAAGATGGGCAAGTAGGAGGCGATCGCTTTGCGAAAATCTTCAACAAGCTGCGACAAGATAAAGATGTGAAGGCTGTTGTATTACGAATTAATAGTCCTGGTGGTAGCGCTACCGCAGCTGAAGTCATGCAGCGAGAAGTGAAACTAACTCGTGAGGTAAAACCAGTTGTGGTATCAATGGGTGATGTCGCCGCATCTGGTGGTTATTGGATTGCTAGCGACTCTAATCGCATTTTTGCAGAACCAAATACCATTACAGGTTCCATAGGGGTGTTTGGACTCTTATTCAATGGAGAAAAGCTGGCTAATAATAATGGTATTACTTGGGATTCGGTGAAAACCGCACGCTATGCTGATAGTCAAACAGTTTCGCGTCCGAAATCGCCTCAAGAGTTAGAAATTTATCAGCGCAGTGTTAACCGGATTTATAATATGTTTCTGAATAAAGTTTCTCAAGGTCGGAAACTCCCAGAACAAAAAGTAGCAGAAATTGCCCAAGGAAGGGTTTGGTCGGGTGAGGCGGCCAAAGAAATTGGTTTGGTGGATGAAATTGGCGGTTTGAATACTGCGATCGCATACACTGTCAAGGAGGCGAAATTAGGAGACGATTGGGAAGTGCAAGAATATCCTCGCACTAGCAGTTTCGGAGAACGCTTTTTTGGGCGTGCAACAGAAGAGGCGCGGACTGCTTTCGGGATTGAGTCAGCGCAACTAAAATCAGCCAATCCCCTCACCGCTGAACTTCAGAAATTGCAACAGGAAGTAGAGATTCTGCAAAAGATGAACGATCCGCAAGGAGTTTACGCCCGCTTGCCTTTTAACTTGAAGATTGAGTAATTTTTTGTAGGGGTAACTCATGAATTGCCCCTACATTTTGTACTTAATACAATTAATTTTGCTCTAGAGATTAATGTTATAACCAGTGCTTTGGATACGTCCTTTCTGCTGCTAAATTATTAAAGATCACAGCGCATAGCACTAGAATCATCGATCCCTCAAAGGCAGGTGTTAGCAGAAATTGCCAGTCCGGTTTCGTCATCATAACGACTAATGCAACAGCACCTGAAGGTGGGTGTACAGTTCCGGTAAACTGCATAATTGCGATCGCACTAGAAACAGCCATTCCCATTGCCAAGGGAGAGGAACCGAAAAAATGCAGAATTATCAGACTCACTATAGCAGCTAAAAGATTACCCCCAATGACATTACGAGGTTGAGCCAAAGGGCTGTCAGGGACACCAAAGATCAAGACACTTGTAGCACCAAAAGGAGCCATCAGCAAAGGAGAATTAGTTTTGACAGCAAGGTAGGACGTTGCTGTGATGGCTAAAAAACTACCGATCCAACTCCAAAAAACATGCCGATGATGAGGTCTTTCTATTGGACAGGTTAGCGGACACGAGCGCCATCTACCAAAGGTTTTAAACCAATAATTTTGCCACTTCAACCGAACTTTTTTACTATCGATCATGAATCAACCACTCGATACTCATGACTCCTTGAATTGACTGAGCAAGGCTTTGCTTAAGTTACAATAACATGACATTTAGGAAAAAAATCTCTAAAAAGTATCTAAATACACAGATTTTTTTGTTTTATTGCAGCCTTGCCTAAATAGGCTAATTTGAACAGCGAGGCGGATGAGTTGGCCTTGCCAAGGTCGTAATCAGGAGAACGCTTTTTTGGGCGGGCAACACAAGAAGCGCGGACTGCTTTCGGAATTAAGGGGACGCAACTCAAACAATCTAATCCCCTCGCCGCTGAATTTCAGAAATTACAACAGGAAGTAGAGATTCTGCAAAAGATGAACTATCCACAGGGGGTATACGCCCACTTGCCTTTCAACTTGAAGATTGAGTAGATATTTTTTTGAGCATCAGTGAGCAACAACTCACGCAATACTACGTCAAACTAGTTTTGAGGATTTGTAGTCAGGATTTTAGTCCTTGTTTTCTCAGGACTAAAGTCCTTGCTATGAAATTGTTTACCCATCACTTTAAACTTGACAGCTCATTACGGCGAGGCGCATGAGTTGGCCTCGCCAGCCATAAACCAGCTGACATTTTTTGCCTGGATGTGTAAAGTAGTTGAGAGTAAACTACAATTTCCAACCTTTGACAGAATTTTAGATTTGGATTTTACTGAAGCAGCCCGCTTAAATAGTGGCTCAAGTATGGAAAAATCTGAAATTTTTGATTTAAATCCAAGTGTATTTACATACCTATCCAATCTAAAGTCTAAAATACAAAATTGAGTAAAACATCCATCTATGGCTAGAAAAACACAACGTCTTTTGCTGCTAATTGTTTCTTGTAGTATCACTGGTGTAATTTTAGGAGGTACTGCTGGTTGGGCAGAAAGTAGTCTCTGCCTGGAAGACAGTAAGGTTACAAGTGAGTGCCTAACTCAAGATCCATTCCAAAAAACTATCCAAGGAATGAGTACTGGATTGTTAGCTGGGGCTGGGGCAGCTTTTGGTGCAGTCTGGCAGTTACGGAATGAAGATTGAGTATGAACTACTACTAACCCGAAACTTCGGGTTAGATTAGATTTTTGTACTAATTAGCCAGTGCCTACACTTTGACTGTCGCCCAGCATTAAAGTTATGTGGGTCAATTATCTTAATTTATATGGCTTTGGAAGAATACCGATCTATTAATGCACGAGCAGATTTCTGGTGTTGTTCAGCTAGATATTGAGGAGAGATAAACTGAGCATTGTCCATGAAGCGGTACACCCAGCGACAAAACTCCTCCAGCGATCGCTCAGGCAATCTCACAATATAATCTACGTAAGTAGGTTTGCCATGTGTCTTATTCATAAGTCTGGGTTAATCGCCTGGATTGGTGAACGAAATAATCAGCTAAAAGATTTTATACTTCAAATTAAAGAAGTAAATATGAAGGCAGTAGAGCATTTAAATACAAATTAAACCCGCATTTAGCTTGTGAAATAAGAGTTATGCCCCGATGTATACAGGGGCAATATTCCTATAAAAAATTAGACAACTACAGTATGAGGTCAGTTAAGCTTTTAGCAAGCTTTTTGATTCTATACTTAAATTTCATTGTATTATTCTAAGTGTTTAACAGGAATTGCTGTTAAATTTTCTAAACAACTAGCTACTTCTGTTCTATGACAGCGATTTGCATTCATTTCGGCACACAATATTAAAACATTACATTTCTGAGCAATTTCTGCAATTTCTTTTAAATCTTCATTGGCAGCTTCTTGATTTGCAGGAACCCAATTTTTATTGCCAGATGTATTACCTAATGCAGTTTTAGAAATGTACTTAATATTATTTTTTTCACAAACAATACTTATTCTATCCCCATACCATTGACGACTCCAAGCGCGTGTAATTGTTCTTACATCAATAACACATTCAATATTAAAACTTTTCAAATAATCTAAAAAAACGTCGTAGTTTTTACGGTTGCCGTATCCAAATGTAAGGATATATCTGCCTGAAATATCTGTAATATTCATCTTTCCTTACCTTTATCAACTAATTGCTTTTTGTTAACATTGGATAAAATATTCCAATAATCATAAAGCTGTTCTTGTGGTTTTTTAAGTTACCTACTATAAAGTATAAATCTTTTTTAACTAAAAATTCATCCTCTAGTTTTTGGCGTACTTTTTCTAAGGCTTCTTTTTCTTTATTTTCTTGAGTTGTTTCATTTGATCTGTCTCTACAATTTCTATATAACTGTTGGATTTCCCAATCGCTTATTGTACACCTATGTCTGTCATCATCTTTAGATAAAAACTCATAACCAAAGCTGTAAGGAATTTTATCTAACTGTACTGAAGGTTCAAACAAATCGCCCTGATCTAAAATAGCTTGTTGACGAGGACTCCACTCTCGCCCTGTTAGTTTATAAAAGTATTTTTTTATACTTTTTGGTTTAATAATTCCGAGCGACTTCCCTTGCTCTTTTATCTCTCGGATAGATTTAAATTCTAACGGAAGAACTAATGATTTTCGTTCTTCCCAGTTTTTCTTTGTATCAATTTTTCGCACTATTTGAATGGAAGAAGTATCTATCCGAAAACTCTCTTCTCTATAATCCTTATCATTTCTTTCTATATTTGCACTTATAATAGACCATCTAGGATACTGCCTATCAAAATCTAGTAGACGAAAACTAATAGGATAAATACGAATCCATTGCGTTGGTTTTTCATCATCATCTAGTAAAATTCCCGCTGTACATACAGTTTCCCTATATTTTCTACTAATTGAAGGGTACGTTTTGGTTGCAATTAAAATTTTTTTTCTTTCCATATTTAAAACAGATTTTATAGATAAGGCTGTTTGTAAGTTATCTGAGCTAATACTGGCTTAAGTATAGTATCCCAAATGTCATGCATTTTTATCAGGTGTCAAATCGTTGTAGGCTGTGGATCGTAGGGTCAACAGTCTGACAATGAAAATTAATCGACAAGGACGCGCCAAAGTTCTAACGCAGTCAGAGATACAGCTAATTTTTAGTCATGGCTTAGACAATGACCCCGATCCCGCTTTGTTCCGGCATAGTTCCAAAACCTGCAATGTATTTTTTTATTAATCAAAAGTAGTTATATTAAATACAAATATTTTGGGGTTTTTTATATGAAAGTTACTTTTAGCTTTGTACCGCCTGGTGGAGGAGAACAAGACTATTCTCTCGAATTCGACCTTCCAGCAATTCCACAACCAGGTGATTATATTAGAATAATGCGTGACGATAAAGAATTTGGGCATCCAGGAGAGGACTGTTTTATAGTTCGCAGGACATGGTGGTATCTTCAATATAGTGATAATGGTGGCAGAACACGAGAAATTGTAGTTGAAGCTGAATTTGCTGAAGGCCCTTACGATTCTGAATCACATAAAAGCAGTATACAAATGTATGCTAACCGTGGTAAAGAAGCAAAAACTTTAGATGCATCCACATACTAATTGAAGTTAAGACTCGCTTCTTATCTAAAAAGCTGACGTAATTATTAGTTGATAGCTATTAGCAATAACTCTTAAGTGGCGCGACTCTCAACGAGAGAATAGGGATCGTGGCGTAGTAGACTGTCCATAATAAGTCGCGTACACCGGACACTACCCCTGCGAATAAATGAGGTTGCCATCCCCAACTCGTCTACCCAACAAGCATTACATATCTAGAGAATACCTTACATCAACTGAGGTGCGATCTCTTTTGATTGGGGCGATTTATGACATTTCAGCATCTGCGTGTAAAGTTAGTTTTAAGCACCTCATGCCAATAAGAAAAAGACTGGAACTATGATAAAGCCTGCTGTTGAGTTTATTGCTCCTTTTATACATTTACAGCCAATGATTTCCATGCTTTCTGACAAGCCAATTGTCTAACTGTGCTAACACTTCGCTGCAACAGACTGAATCGATATCTGGGTTAGGATGCAAAGAAGTAAGCCTATGGGCGCATTTGCATTCTTGGTAGCTTATAGAGAATAATCACAAATAAAGCAGCTTTGGCATCTTTGTGCGAGAGAATAAATATAAAATATGGCGATCGCAATCGATTTTGGTACTAGCAACACAGTCATTGCTCGTTGGAACCCCGTAACCCAGCAGCCAGAAACCCTGACTCTACCAGGCTTATCAATTAAACAAAGTCTCAATCCGCCACTGATTCCCAGCTTGGTGTATGTTGAAGACGCAGCCCAAAATAAAGTCTTAGTCGGGCAACAAGTACGCGATCGCGGTTTTGACCTCAAGGGCGAAACGCGATTTTTCCGCAGTTTCAAACGCGGTATTGGTGCAGATATCCAAGGTTTTTTACCCGAATTAGATGGGCAAGTTGTTACCTTTGAACAAGTCGGGCAATGGTTCCTCACTCAAGTAATTGAACAGCTAGCACCTCTGGAAGGTGGGTTAGATTCTCTGGTGTTAACCGTACCCGTAGACAGTTTTGAAGCCTATCGTCATTGGTTGGGAGCAGTATGTCAAAGCCTCCCTGTCGAACAAGTGCGAATGCTGGATGAACCCACAGCAGCCGCCTTGGGTTATGGTTTGGCAGATCGAGAAAATCTTTTGGTGATTGACTTCGGCGGTGGAACTTTGGATTTGTCCCTTGTTCGGTTGGATCAAAGCGTGCAAGCAAGTACAAAGCCCTTGGGGTTTCTCCTCAAATGGGGTAATAAGTCTTTGGCTGAAGATTCAAAACAAAAAGTCAAAACTGCCCGTGTCCTGGCGAAAGCTGGGCAAAATCTGGGTGGTACCGATATTGATAATTGGTTGGTAGATTACTTCGCTAAAACTCAAGAGTTGGCGGTAAGTCCGTTGACAACAAGATTGGCAGAACGGGTAAAAATTCAGCTATCAACCCAAAATCAAGCTAGTGAAGTTTATTTTGATGATGAAACATTTGAAAGCTATGAACTGGAACTAAACCGCGATACTTTTGATAATATCCTCAAAGAACACGCATTTTTTGAGTTATTGGATGAGTCGATGACAACACTGTTGCAGCAAGCAAAACGCCAAGGAATAGAACTTCCAGATATTAATGCAGTTTTGTTAGTTGGTGGGACAGTGCAATTGCCAGCAGTGCAGACATGGATCAAACAGTATTTTGAGCCAGAAAAAATCCGTTGCGAACGTCCATTTGAAGCGATCGCTCAAGGTGCATTACAGTTAGCACAAGGGATACAAATCAAAGACTTTCTGTACCATAGTTATGGTATCCGCTACTGGGATCGCCGCAATCAGCGTCACAAATGGCATTCTTTAATTAAAGCTGGACAGGCATATCCAATGAGTCAAGCAGTGGAATTAGTCTTAGGCGCTTCTGTAGAAAATCAACCCAGTATTGAACTAATTATGGGAGAATTGGGAGCAGATACAGGTAGTACTGAAGTTTATTTTGATGGCGATCGCTTAATTACGCGCCGTATGGACAATAGTGAAACCAGCGTCAAACCCCTCAACGATCGAGAAGGTGCGAAGACAATTGCCCAACTGACACCAGCCGGATATCCTGGAAGCGATCGTATCAAGATTCTCTTTCAAGTTGATGAGCAACGCTTTTTGCGAATCACCGTTGAGGATTTGTTAACTAATGACACGCTGTTGGAGAATCAACTTGTGGCACAGTTGAGTTAATTAACTAAAAGGATTTAAAAGTGGGATACCGCAGCCATCGAAATCTCGGATGTTGCGCGTTACTACTGGAGTTTGGACTAATTTGGATTCAACCAGCAATTAAGAGAACAGCAAGACAAAGTTACCCGACTTCCAGGAGAAAGTGAGTCAAGTTGAATCATGAGAAAATCAGCCGAAACTAAGCAGCAGTTGAGTCAGCTTTGTTAAGTGATTCTTCGGCTTTAGCTTTTCTAGATGCGCGTTTTTTGACAGTGGGATAAGTTGGTTATTCATAATCATGTCTATATATAGACATGATTTATATCTATATTTGCTATTCGCCAGAGAGCGATGTCTACGATGGGCTATTTGGCGCCGCACCTTATCATTCCAGGCGAGTTATTTCTAACCACCCATCTTTAACCATCCAAAAACTTGATTGACGGTTAGTGCAAGTTGAATTTCTGGTAATACAGGCAAAAAATCTTCTCCCTGGAGTAATACTGGTTGTTGGCCCGAACGGAAAACCAAAATTGAGCGATCTGTTGGATCGATTAACCATCCTAATCGGCAACCATGTTGTAAGCAGTAAAGGATGTTGCCAATTACTCGGTTTGAACTCTGTTCTGGAGAGAGGATTTCAATTGTCCAATCTGGCCACAACAAAAAATCGTTGGGAACTTCCCCATCAACATCAAATGGAATTCGTAACCAGTTAAAAACTGCTACATCAGGCACAATTGAGCGGATACCAAAGCTACAACGCAACTCTGGAAATGCATAAGCAATTTTTTGGCTTTCTGTTACTTCGTTAATAGTATTACAGAGTCTTAGCTGCAATCGACTATGCTTCCCTTTCGGCATTGGCTTAGGAATAATCTCACCGTTAATATATTCATTTGCAGGCTTTGTTTCTGGGAGCTTCAGAAACTCATCCAGGGTAAGTAGTTGAGTAGTTGGGTAGCTCATAGCTCCTAAATCCCTCGAAGATGTGTTTTTAGTCTAGCAGTGATGTAGGGTGCGTTACATTCGGTAAACGCACCTGTCAAAGGCAGAATTGCAACTCTTAATTACGTTAGCGCAGCGTTAGCGAGACCTTGAGCGTCATTACGTAGCTTGCTTCTCGTCAGAGGCGAGTATTACGAATTATTTCCGCACCACTACTAAAGTTCCCGTTGAAGCCCATCTGTAAAGATTACGAGCTTGCTTAACAGGTAAATTTACGCAACCGTGACTGACTGGAGTCCCAAAACGGTTGTGCCAATAAGCACCGTGAATGGCATAACCTTTGTAGAAATACATTGTGTAAGGAACGTCAGGAATGTTGTAGCCTCTGCCTCGCATCCGGTGAGTTCGATATTTAGAATTAATCCGAAATCTACCTATGGGTGTAGGAGTTGCTCGCTTCCCTCCAGAAATGCGATATGAATGAACAAGTTTATTGCCTTCCCATGCACGTAAACGTTGCTCTGACAAATCAATTTCAATCCAGCGAGGTTGGCTAATATTATTAGATACAGTAATGCTGTTATCATCGACTGAAGTAGCTGTTGCTGTAGTCGAGTTGGGTGTACCTGTTAACGGTGATGACCAAGAGAATAAAGTCACCGCTATCAGTGCCACGCCTGTACAAAAAGTTCCTGAAGAACGAATCGCACCACGGCGAATCCAAGTTTGCATTATGCCTCACCTTTTAAACTACGCAAAAATTATGAAATGAAGTAATTTTCTGGAAAACTACAAATTTCCAGAGTGACTACTTGTTTTCTGTGGAGGATTTACGCAATTCATCCGCTAAGGCTTCTCAAGACAAGTCCTAAGCTAATCCGCATTCAATTGGTACATTTGTCATTTGTCCTTAATTAAATGATGAGTCTTAACCAATGACCAATCAGTAATTACAAAGGACAACCTTTACAAAAAATCTGTCATTTAAATGTCTAAATGCAAACTTTCCCCGAAGTATATTTGTATTTGTAATTTCACACAGGAATTGTCAGGATTTCCGCTTATTTTTCAGGCAAATCTTTAATGCCCTTTTCTATATTTTATTGCAATTTCAGTAATTCCGACTCCGAAGATTCCCAGCATAAAATATTGCTGGGAATCACTTAATTGTCTTGATTTGTTGTTATTTATAATTTTACCTAAATTGCCTTTTGGCTGTTCACCGACTATTGATGAATGACTATTGGTGTCCCTACAGATGCCCACTCAAATAGCCATTTTGCATGTTTAGGTGCGATATTCACACAGCCGTGGCTCACCGGAGTACCAAATCTCTTATGCCAGTAAGCTCCGTGAATAGCGTAATTACCTTGGTAAAACATCGCATAAGGAACGTTGGGAACATTGTAGTTTTCTCCCTGCATCCGCGTAGTTTTAAACTTGGATTGAACCTTAAAAGTACCGACAAGAGTAGGAGTGGCTTTTTTACCAGAAGAAATAGCACTTCCATAAACAACTTTGTCACCTTGCCAAGCTATTAATCTTTGCTTGGAAAGATCAATTTGAATCCAGCGCTGATTTGATTGTTGTAATGTCTGGATTTTTTGTGCAATCACTTGAGTTTTGGAATTCGCCCAAACTTCACTGGTTCCAGTAGTAGTAAAAACACTTAGGGACAGTACTGTACCAGTGAGGATTATTTGTAAGCGACGCACCCAGTCAGTAGAAATTTGTCTTTTCATTTTAGATACACTCACACTCAAATCATGGGGTCTTGAGAAACTTATCAGGTTTCACCTTTATTTCCCTATCTATTACTTTAATAGACGTGAATTTTGATGATTTGATTCTAAGTTAACCTAACTGTTGCATTAGGTTTTTTGCCTGAGTTGCGATCGCTGACCAATTTCCCTCTATGACAAGCTTTTTAGGAAATAATTCCCCGCTCAAACCGACAGCGATCGCTCCGGCTTGCAAAAATTCTTTGGCATTTTCGAGAGTCACGCCGCCAGTAGGAATTAAGGGAATCTGACCTAGTGGCCCTTGCAAACTTTTGATATAATCAGCTCCTCCCACTGCCTGCACGGGAAATACTTTTACACAACTAGCGCCTTGACTCCAAGCGGTAACAATTTCTGTAGGAGTCATAGCTCCTGGTATGATAGGGACATTTTTTTCTTGTGCTGCTTGAATCATTGCCGAATCGACGTGGGGTGTAAAGAGGAATTGCGCCCCAGATGCGATCGCTTCTTCTAGCTGCTGCACATTGAATAGCGTACCAGTGCCAATGATACAGGCTGGTAATTCCGAACGTAGTTGACTGATTAATTCCCCAGCGCGATCGCTATTCCAGGTAATCTCAATTAGCTGCATTCCCCCAGATGCTACAGCCATTGCCATTTGCTGTCCCAATTCGATTTGGGGGGCGCGGATGACTGCGATCGCTCGGTGTTTTTCCAACTGTGATAACCAAATTTGATTAGGCATTTTAACTGGGAATTGGGGACTGGGAGTAGGGACTGGGACTAGAGAATAGTTTTCAATCTAGTAAATACCTAATTTTTAATACTAATGCTCAATCCCCGATTCATAATCCCCTTAAAACTTGCTTCTTGCATTAAGCTATGAGATATTAGATATAAATAACAGTAAATCTATCGTATTGCCGTAGTTTAAGATTAAATACCTTAGCATTTGGGTTTAAAGGAGTAATTAAAATGACAATTGCACGACAAAACACAGCAGCATCTTTAGCAATCACCATTCACGATTCCGAAAGCGTCGATATAGCTAGCTTATGGAAGCTGGTGCGACTAGGTGCAAATGGATTTTGGTGGCGCACCAAGTCATATACAACGATTCTGGGCGTCATGCTGCTGACTTTAGTAAGTCTGATTTTCATAAGTATGCATTGGTCTTACGGCAGACTGTTCCCATCGATCAGCCATCGAGTCATCGGCAGCGATCGTGGGATAAGCGATTAAAAATTAAAAGCCATATATGAGGTTGGTAGAGATAGACGATCGTCTCAATTATCTGATTTTGCTTCCTTTACATTACTTTAGAGACAGTCTCTAAAAACTCAGCTTAATTCTTCTAGTAGAGGAGAGAGCTAATTAAAAATGCATATACTGCAATTACCAAGCAATAGTTTATATAAGCCCCTAGTTAAAGACCTACTAGGAGCTTTTTTTTAATTGACTATCTGCCTCAAATGGGTCATATAGCAGTTGTCAGACAGCTTGGGACATTGGCAAATCGCAAGAGAGCAACTGTCACAGCTATCCATAACGGACTTGTCCTAAGCTGGATGTTAGCCGCAATATATTATCAAAAAGCTTATAGCGGTTCCCGATCTGGTGAGGTACGTTTTCAAAGCTACTAACCTTGCTCACAAAGATTTGGGTGTACCTCAGTTCCTTAGGAAACGCTATAGTAGCAATTAAACTATTCCTAATGGATATTCATAATTAATTCTGATGGTAGATTAAGTTAGAAATGAAGATCGTTAATATGTACTTGTAAGTCAAAAACGTTTACCAACTTAACAACAATGAATATTCTTGCTTGGATTGTTTTAGGTCTGATTGCTGGTGCGATCGCAAAAGCTATCTACCCTGGTCATCAAGGTGGCGGAATTCTAGGAACAATTGTGTTAGGAATCATCGGTGCTTTTGTTGGCGGGAGTTTAGGTGTATTCTTCAGTACGGGAACTTTATCTCTAGCAGCTCCTAGTCTTAGCATTCCAGGTATTGCGGTAGCAGTTCTTGGTGCAATTGTCGCAGTTTTCTTGTGGAATTTATTAACCAACCGCAGTGCTGTATAAAAAATTGCGGTAAATCAATGACAAAGATTTAGCAAATTCATTTAACTATTTTTAACTGTGAATTAAATTAAAAAAATAGCGCCACCATAATGACAGGTAGGCGTTATTTTTTTGATTGTTTTGCAATATAAATAATTTGTTTAAAGTGAAAAGAATTCAATTCAGCCCATTTCAAACATGTAATTGATATAAACGCAATCCTTTTTTAGCATCCATATCAAATTTCAAACCAAAAAAGCAGTTCGTGGCAAAGTTGTATTCAACTTAGCTGAGTATAAATACACTAAAATCTATAGCTTTCATAAAATTTTCAACAAGTTGCACTGGTTGCTACACCCAAACCAACAATGTTCAGTTAAGCTTGTAAACGCTATGATTGAGCTTTATTGAACGTCTTATGCATTGGTTGTTATCTGGGCCGTTGAGTACAGAAGCATTAACGGTTAACATTGCAGGGTTGCCTGCATCGTTACAAGGTAAAAAGCTGGTGCAGTTGTCAGATTTTCACTACGATGGTTTGCGGCTGTCGGAAGAGATGTTAGAAAAAGCGATCGCAGTTACTAACGAAGCTAAACCAGATTTAATTTTATTAACTGGTGACTACGTAACTGACGATCCGTCGCCAATTCACCAACTGGTACTTCGACTCAAACATTTGCAAAGTCGCAGTGGTATCTATGCTATTCTTGGCAATCACGATATATATAAACACGGAAAAGCAGAAGTTACAGAAGCCCTTACTAATATTGGAATTCACGTCCTTTGGAACGAAATTGTCTATCCACTAGGAAAAGAATTACCACTCGTTGGACTGGCTGATTATTGGTCACGGGAATTCCACCCCGCAACAGTTATGAACCAGCTAAACCCCGACACACCCTGCATTGTTTTATCCCACAACCCAGATACTGCGGAGATATTACAAGCATGGCGAGTTGATTTACAATTATCTGGTCATACTCACGGTGGTCAAATCGTGATTCCCGGAATTGGCCCTGCGGCGTTGTTTTACGAAAAGCTTGTAAAAAAAATACCCAGAAAAGTGAGGCGTCGATTCCCATTTTTAGAAGTAAATGTTTCTGTAGTCAAGCATTGGGAATGGGCGCAGGGTTTGCATCGGCTAGGTAAAAATCAGCTATATGTCAATCGTGGTTTGGGAACTTACCTCCCAGGACGCTTATTTTGCCCTCCAGAAGTTACTATAATCACTCTACAAGGTGAGTAGGTAATTCCAAATTTAACAAAAAAGAACGCAATTTCAGCAGGTATTCTGACTAATGAGTGCCTGCAAACTCAGGCATAACCTGCTACTTTCATCTCCAAAATTTAAATCAATGAATTAATTGTATCTGAAATAGATGACATAAATTATTGCATTTTATCAAGTTACATTTTTATTTTTGGTAAGCTGTAAGCGCTGGTATGAGGAGTATCGGTTAACTTATGCATTGGTTGTTTACGGGACATTTAAGAGTAGATAAAATAACGGTTAAGATTGCGGAACTTCCTGCATCTTTACAAGGTACAACGTTAGTACAGTTGTCAGATTTTCACTACGATGGTTTGCGACTGTCGGAAGAGATGTTAGAAAAAGCGATCGCACTTACTAATGAAGCTGAACCAGATTTAATTCTATTAACTGGTGACTACGTAACTGACGATCCCACACCAATTCATCAATTGGTGCATCGACTGAAACATTTGCAAAGTCGCTGTGGTATCTACGCCGTACTTGGGAACCACGATATCTATTACAGCCACTCCAAAGCAGAAGTTACACAAGCGTTAACCAGCATTGGGGTTCACGTACTTTGGAATGAAATCGCCTATCCATTAGGAAAAGAATTACCATTGGTAGGACTAGCTGATTATTGGTCGCGGGAATTTTACCCCGCACCAGTGATGAATCAACTAGACTCGCTTACACCGCGCATCGTTTTATCTCATAATCCAGATACAGCCAAGATATTGCAACAATGGCGCGTAGATTTGCAACTATCTGGTCATACCCACGGTGGTCACATTGTCATTCCGGGCATTGGCCCTCTAGTACTCTATTACAAAAAGCTACTCAAACAAATTCCCAAAAAATTACGGCGTTGGGTAACATTTTTATTAGGAGACTGCTCGAAAGTAGTCCGATATTGGGAGTGGGCGCAAGGGTTTCACAAGGTAGAAGAAAATCAACTATATGTCAATCGTGGTTTAGGAACTTATAAACCAGGACGTTTATTTTGTCCGCCTGAAGTGACTGTAATTACTTTAATTGGTCATTAGTCATTAGTCATTGGTCATTGGTCGAAATAAATGACAAAGGACAAAAGACAAATGACAGCCCACAGGTCAGAGTGCAATTTAAATACATAAACTAAAAGCAGAAACCGCCTGAAGCTACGATGGATAAATCTCAATAGCTTGGGGCGGTTTCTTGAAGATTGGAGAATTCAGAAATGACTAACTCAAAATAAGGTGGACAGTATTCGCGATCGCTTTCCTCAGAATTGCACATCCTTACATTCCAACTAGGCAGGCATTTTCTGGCTGTGCGTTCTAAAACCTCCAAAACAACTCATTGAACTTAAGGCAAAAACACATTCAACGGATGCCACAACCAATCATAGCGATCGCGAGAAGATTAGAGCAGGAGGCACAGGCTCTAACTTGAAAGTTTTTGTTTAACTTTTAACCTGTTTGTACCTTGGTCTTAATCTAGCATTGTGTTTGTTTAGCTACAAGACACCTTTACTAAACTTGAATACCATTAATTTATCGCAACAATTCAGAAATATTGCTTAAAATTTGTCCCACTTGGTAATATTGGCATTCACGCCAACATTACCAAGTGGGCTGAAAGTTCAGAAGCCTTTATTGACCAGAACCGCCTGCGGTAGAAGAACCGCTATTAGATGTACTGTTTGACTGGTCTACTCCTTGAGGTGTAGTGGTTTTAGAAGTGTCACTTTTCGTACCAGGAGCAACAGTATTAGTAGAACTATCGTTCTGCGAAGCCGGAGTATTAGTAGTTGGACTCGTCGCCGGACTTTGTGTAGCTTGAGGGGCTGGCTGGGTTACAGAAGGTGGTTTTTCTGCCGCAGGCTGCTGGGGTGGAATAGTAATGTTAATATCCGGTTGGCGAGGTGCAGAGGGAGGTGTAACTTGCTGTTGGGGAACAGGAACAGCAACAGGTACAGGTACTTCCTTAATGGTTTCGATTATCTTCGTTTGTGGTTGAGGAGATGCACTGGGAGTTGGATTACTCTTACTCGGAACAGGAACCACGACCGGCACAGCATTGTTAACCGCTGCGTTATTCTGCTGGTTGAAGTACCAAACCCCACCTATAACTAAACCAAGCAAGGAAGTAATGATAATACCCAACAACAAACCACCACTAGCATTGTTTTCATCACGCTGGGCTAAATCTGCTTGCTGGTAGTTACGCTCAACATTTCGACCTTGTACGTAACCGTTAGTGTAAGAGTTGGGATTAGTTGTATTGTTCTTAACCGTTTCAGTGGTTCGCGTCAAGTCAGTGTGAATATTACCATTAATATCAGTGTAAGATTCTTGCTTGACTTCACTGTTTTTGATTTCGCGTTCATTGGGAATAGACATAGCCGTTGATTTAACTCCTCAGATTAAAATATTGACGAACTAAAGCTTTGTAGAAAACAAAAGGTTTTAATGAACTGAAAATATATGTTGCTGATAAATATTGAGTCTTATTTGCTACTCAACTGTTGGTGATATCAGAATAACCTCTGCCCTCAAACAAGTGGCTCTATCTCCAGGGAGTTAATACTTAATCTTTAGAGAGTTAATACTTAATCAAGAGAAAGAGTATCCCAAAGATGGATGTTATCAAACTGTCAATTAATGCATCGATCGAAAAATCTAGCAATTTGCTTCAATTTTCTAAATTTTTAATTTGTTGTTAAATATCGCATCGCCAAAGCTTAATTGCGATAAATCGCCGTCTCTACAATAATCAGTCTTTTGTCTTTACGGCGATTCATCGCGTCTCTTGCCTTAATCGAACCATATTGGAGTTACTCTAGGTCTGGTGTCGTCGCCTGAAGTGTCTTAAACTATATCTGCTGCTTATCTCCAACGCCGATTTAGTCGCAGTAAACTTTTTATCCTTTGACAAAATCTTTCTACCAGAGGTCTAGGTTTTGATACATATCTAGGCGATCGCGATCTACGCGTACTCCCCGGATTTCTTAACTCTTCTTCTATTTGTGCAGCTTTATTTAAATCTGAAGCGGCTCTATATTCGTATCCTAGTTGAGAGCAAACTAGCCCACGATATTTATACGCGTCAATATAGTGAGGATTGAGACGAATTGCGTGGGTAAAATCTGCGATCGCATCTTCATATCTTCCTTGTGTAGCATTTTCTACTCCTAAAGTATAGAAAGTTTCTGCATCCCAACGATTGACAGATATTTTTGGGGGATTTTTAGGCGAAGATGAAGATGGATTTTCAGGAATAGGAGGCTCAGATGGATTTTCAGATTTGAGCCTGTTGTAAGCTGCGTTGATTGATTTGATTTTTTCCTCAGCTTCCTGTTTTTGCTTTTGATCGACAAAGCGATCGGGATGCCAAATTTTCACCAGTTTACGGTAACTTCGCTTCACCTGTGCTTGAGAAGCACCGGGTTTCAGCCCAAGAATTTCATAAGCATCATTGATATCAAAGACATCGCGCATACTGAAAAAATCGGCAATTAGATAAATCTATGTTAACTATTCCCATAAATCCTCTCCAATCAACCCAAACGCCCCATTCTGGTTATCACTGGGATGGCAGTAGCCGTCGTTTCTTTGAAGGCTGGTATTACCGCGTCACGTTGCCGGAAATTGGGCAAACATTCGCCTTTATGTACTCCATTGAAGATCCCATCGGCGGTAAACCTTACAGCGGCGGTGCAGCCCAAATCCTCGGCCCTGATGATGAGTACCTCTGCCGTACTTTTCCTGATGTCAACAAATTTTGGGGTAGTCGGGATGTTTTGGGTTTAGGTCATTGGGGTAAAAATAATTTGCAAGTTTCTCCCCTATACCTCCTGCCAGCAGAGTTTGAGTATCACGTTCAAGAGGGATATCAAGCTACAGCCACCTTGAATCAGGGAATAATTCGCGATGGCTTCGCCAACGCCAAGGGCGAACGCGCCACCAATAATTATTGCCGTTGGCAGTATGAAATTCAACCAGTATATGGTTGGGGTAATCAAAATGGCATTCAGCAATCAACCGCAGGCTGGCTGTCATTCTTGCAGATTTTTGAACCTGGATGGCAAATTTTGATGGCTCACGGTTTAGCCAGTGGGAAGATTGACTGGAATGGCAAAATCTACGAATTCACTAACGCCCCAGCCTACGGCGAGAAAAATTGGGGTGGTGCTTTTCCTCAGAAATGGTTTTGGATAAACTGTAATTGCTTCGAGGGCGAACCCGACTTAGCATTAACTGCTGGTGGTGGACGGCGGGGTGTGCTGTGGTGGATGGAATCTGTAGCGATGATTGGACTGCACTATCAAGGCAAGTTTTATGAATTTGTTCCCTGGAATTCCCAAGTAGAGTGGGAAATTCAGCCTTGGGGTAGATGGCAAATGAAAGCTAGCAACTCTAGTTATGAAATTGAATTAACAGGAACCACAGATTTACCTGGTACACCTCTACGTGCGCCGACAGCAGAAGGTTTAAGATACTGTTGCCGGGACACCATGCAAGGAAAACTAAATTTAGAGTTACGAGAACTAAATGGGAGAAAATCTAAAATAATTCTAAAAGCCGAAAGTTTTCTTTGTGGTTTAGAAGTAGGCGGCGGCTCTTGGGATAATTTTTGGCAGTCTACCTAAAACTACTGCTATAATTATATATGCTTCGCAGTTGGGGTTGTAGCTCAGTTGGATAGAGCGGACGCCTCCTAAGCGTCAGGTCGTGCGTTCAAGTCGCACCAGTCCCGTTATCTTTAGACAATTCATATATACAGCAATTAATATGGTAAAAGCATTGCTGTGCCCCTAACAGTGGTACACCTGTTCGCCCAAGTCGGGATATCCGTCCACGCGACTGGCTGCTGATTCTGTGCAATTGAGAACTACTATATAAAGTGGTTAGAACTCTTTGATGGATCGTTCGATATCGGTTAGGATAATCCATCAATTAGAGGAAAAACTCCAGGCACGTTTAATCGCGCTGCTACACGAAAACCAACCAAATTTATATTTGGGCAGAATTTGGGCAAATTCTTTGGAAGTTTGCTACTCTACTATCAATTGTTTTTTCTTATAGCCAGAGAAAATTGTGTACTAAGTAAATTAAGTTATTGAGCCTTGAATAAGCTACTCTTTACAAATAAATCTTTTCGTTTTATGGCTTTTGTCCTACCAATATTTATGTGGTGGGGATACAAAGAAGTACAAAACCAATTTGTGCAGCCGCAAGCAGTTGTAGTGTTAGGTGGTTCAACGAGACATTTAGAGCGAGAAAAATTTACAGCAAAATTCGTTCGGGAGCATCCAAATATACCCATTTGGATTACAGGCGGCAGTCCACGTACATTCACCCAAAGAGTGTTTACCAAAGCTGGTGTTGATCCTCAACGTTTACACTTGGATTATGAAGCAGTAGATACAGTTACTAATTTTACTACTTTGGTAGATGATTTGCAAGCTCGCGGCATTAAGAGCGTTTATTTGATTACTTCCGACTTCCACATGCGCCGGGCTTGTGTCATCGGCGAAATTATTTTAGGTAGTCGGGGTATTTATTTAAAACCAGTGCCAGTTCCTTCCGAAAAACCCCCTGAATCTATCGAAAAATCTGTTCGTGATGGAGCTAGAGCGATAATTTGGTTAGCAACTGGTTACACTGGTGTGGATGCCGCTAAAAATAAACGGTAAATCCAACTAATTTTGGATTTTTAATCGGTCAAAATCCAAAAGACTAATGACAACCGTCACTAGTCACTTATATGGTTCGGGAAAAAAACGCCCCAAATTTCCCCACAATTTGATACCCTAGCTTAAACAGATTTGAGTAAAGTTAAAGCGTGGAAATTCAACTTGGGCGGGGAAAAACAGCTCGCAGAGCTTACGGAATAGATGAAATTGCTCTAGCCCCTGGTAATAGAACACTAGACCCCAGTTTGGCAGATACTAAGTGGCGTATTGGCAATATTGAGCGAGAAATCCCGATAATTGCTAGTGCTATGGATGGCGTAGTAGATGTTCGTATGGCTGTACGTTTGTCACAGTTAGGAGCATTAGGTGTCCTCAATTTAGAGGGTATTCAAACTCGCTATGCCGACCCAGAGCCAATATTAGATCGGATTGCCTCTGTGGGGAAAGATGAATTTGTTGCCCTCATGCAAGAACTCTATGCCGAACCAATAAAACCGGAATTAATAGAACAACGTATTCAGGAAATTAAACAACAAGGTGGCATTGCAGCGGTGAGTGCGACTCCAGCCGGTGCAAGTAAATACGGTGAGGCAGTGGCCAAGGCTGGGGCAGATTTATTTTTTGTCCAAGCTACGGTAGTTTCTACTGCACATCTGTCACCAGAGTCTTTAGTACCACTCGATTTAGCAGAATTTTGTCGTTCCATGCCCATCCCCGTGGTGTTGGGGAATTGCGTGACTTACGAAGTCACGTTGAATTTGTTGAAAGCTGGGGCGGCTGGGGTATTGGTAGGAATTGGGCCTGGTGCGGCTTGTACTTCTCGTGGGGTATTGGGTGTGGGTGTGCCACAGGCAACTGCGATCGCAGATTGTGCCGCAGCACGAGATGATTACTACAACGAAACTGGCAACTATATCCCCATTATTGCTGATGGCGGTTTAATCACCGGTGGCGACATTTGCAAATGCATCGCCTGTGGTGCAGATGGTGTGATGATTGGTTCCCCTTTTGCCAGAGCCATAGAAGCCCCAGGACGAGGTTATCATTGGGGTATGGCGACTCCCAGCCCAGTCTTGCCTCGTGGCACCCGCATTCGCGTTGCCACCACTGGTAGCTTAGAGCAAATACTCATTGGCCCAGCAGGACTAGATGATGGCACTCACAATCTTTTAGGAGCTTTAAAGACGAGTATGGGCACTTTAGGAGCCAAAAATATTAAAGAAATGCAGCAAGTGGAAGTTGTGATCGCACCTTCTTTATTAACCGAGGGCAAAGTTTACCAAAAAGCTCAACAATTAGGTATGGGGAAATAGAATTTGCGACTGGGAACTGGGGACTGGGTAATGGAAAAGAGTTATTTTAATCCTAATTCCTAATCCCTTATCCCCAATAATCCTTCAATAAATTTTTCTGGCCCCCTAAACAATTGCTGGAAAAATCCGATATGTCGCTTACAATAGAGATAGCGGAGACGCATGTTTCCGTTCACTCCTCACACCACACTCCGCCCGGACTACTGTTCGGGCGGTTCCTTATGTTTATAAATAATATAAACAAATTCTAGAGCTTCTTTGCAAATGTACATCCTCGCACTCCCAAGCTGAGGTTTTTGCTATGGTAGAATTTTCACCAAGCTCAGATATTATTGGCGAAGGTTTTAGGCATGTCAACAGCCGCACAAGTTACCGATTCTAGTTTCAAGCAAGAAGTACTCGACAGCGATGTACCAGTTTTAGTTGACTTTTGGGCACCCTGGTGCGGACCATGCCGTATGGTAGCTCCTGTTGTCGATGAAATCTCCGAACAGTACAAAGGTCAAATAAAGGTCGTAAAAGTCAACACAGATGAAAATCCTAATGTTGCTAGTCAATATGGCATCCGCAGCATTCCCACATTAATGATTTTTAAGGGTGGACAAAAAGTCGATATGGTGGTTGGCGCTGTGCCTAAAACTACATTAGCTTCCACTCTCGAAAAGCATCTTTGAAACTCAATCGGCAATCAAATCCTCTTGAGTTATCCATTTTGTTCTAACTTTAAGTTAATTTTCATAAACAAGTTTGAGAGGCGCGAATTTGTCGTCTATCAAACTTGTTTACATTTGTATACACTTTCAGAATATTTTTAGGAGTTTTCTAGCTCAAAAACAACTCCCTAATTCCAGTACTACCAATTTCCACTGCTAGCGCCGCTAACAGAAAACCCAAAAGTTGAGTCACAATTACTCCACCTTCTGCACCAATCCACTGGTCAATCAGATTTGCTAAACGCAAAATCAACCAAGTGATAAACATTGCCCCTAAGATACCCACCGCCACAGCAATATGCGGACTCTGTGATTTCGACATCAGCAACATCACCGTTGTCAAAGTACCGGGTCCTGCTAACAGTGGTAAAGCTAGTGGAGTAATTGCGACATCGCGTCCTTCTTCAAGAATTGGCTGGTCTAATTCTCCCCGTAGCATTTGCAAAGCAATTAACAGCAACAGTATTCCCCCTGCTACTCGCAAAGAGCCGATACTGATTTCCAAGTAATTTAAAATTATTTGCCCTGCAAAGGCAAATAGCAAAAGAACTGCGATCGCAATGATAATTGCTTTATCTATAACTTTGTTTCTTTGGTCTGGCATCATGCCCTTAGTCAAAACTAAAACAATCGGTATATTGCCTACAGCATCCGCCAAGACAAACACAGCGATAAATGTTTGAATGAGAATAGAAATATCCACAGGAGGTAGCCTTTATCAGGGTTTGATCGCAAACCTAATCTTTATCTTGCTCAGTTTGCTAGAACCCAGAGGAAGATTAACAGCAGCAATAAAACAAGTCTGTTAAAGAAAAGGAACCCTGATGGATTTCTAATTAAGTTCCACAGATTTTGAAGTAGCGATATATTTTGATAATCTATCTTCCATAAATCAACTGTTTGTTGTTGAATCTATGAAGTCTTATTTAGCCGCCGCTATTCAATTGACCAGTGTGCCCGATTTACATAAAAATTTGGCACAGGCAGAAGAATTAATAGAGCTTGCCGTGCGTCAAGGAGCTGAATTGGTAGGTTTGCCAGAAAACTTTTCCTATATGGGAGAAGAAAAAGATAAACTCGCACAAGGTGATGCGATCGCTCTTGAAAGTGAAAAATTTCTCAAAAAAATGGCTCAACGCTTTCAAATTACGATCTTGGGCGGCAGCTTTCCAGTTCCGGTAGACAATACAGGCAAAGTTTATAACACCACTCTACTTATCGACCCCAGCGGTCAAGAACTTTCCCGCTACTACAAAGTACACCTATTCGATGTTGATGTCCCCGACGGCAACACCTATCGGGAATCCAGCACTGTTGTGGCTGGTACGCAATTACCCCCCGTCTATTTTTCAGAAAAACTCGGTAATCTAGGACTTTCTATTTGTTATGATGTCCGGTTCCCTGAACTGTATCGTCATTTGGCAGATAAGGGAGCCGATGTTATCTTTATTCCCGCCGCTTTTACCGCCTTTACAGGTAAGGACCACTGGCAAGTACTACTACAAGCCAGAGCCATCGAAAATACCGCCTACGTCATTGCTCCCGCCCAAACGGGGAATAACTACGCCCGTCGTCTAACCCACGGTCACGCGGTCATTATCGACCCTTGGGGTGTAATTTTAGCCGATGCTGGAGAAAAACCAGGAATTGCGATCGCAGAAATCAAACCGACTAGGTTGGAACAAGTCCGGCGTCAAATGCCCTCTTTACAACATCGGGTGTTCTAGGGAGTAGAGAGCAGGGGAGCAGGGGAGCAGGGGAGCAGAGGAGCAGAGAAGCAGAGAAGCAGAGGAGAGTTCTTGTACAAGTTCTTTCCCCTCTGCCCCTCTGCCCCTTTGCACCTCTGCCTCTTGTGCCCCATGCCCCAATGCCCAATGCCCCATTCCCAACCCTGATGAATAAAATAAAAAACCGGGTAAACACCCGGTTTCTGACAACATTAAAATCTTCAGTTTTTTAGCAGCATAGAAAAACTATGCCCATATTTATTTGCTGTCAAAATTAAACTTTAGCAGCTGATTTGGTAACAACGTTAAGTTCACCTTTAGCATACTTAGCAGCAAAATCTTCCAAAGAAATTTGCTTAATCTTGCTTGCGTTGCCAGCTGTGCCAAATTGCTGATAGCGTTCAGCACAAACCTTCTGCATGTATGTAATAGAAGGCTTGAGGAAGTGACGGGGGTCAAACTCCTCTGGTTTTTTAGCCAAAGCTTCACGTACAGCAGCAGTAATAGCCAAACGGTTGTCGGTGTCGATATTTACCTTACGTACACCACTCTTAATACCTTTTTGGATTTCTTCTACAGGTACACCGTAGGTTTCAGGAATTGCACCACCATATTGGTTAATCAGTGCAAGTAAATCTTCAGGTACAGAGGAAGAACCGTGCATTACCAAGTGGGTGTTAGGCAGACGGCGGTGAATTTCTTCAATGCGGCTGATGGCCAAAATTTCACCAGTCGGCTTGCGGGTAAACTTGTAAGCACCGTGGCTTGTGCCAATGGCAACAGCCAAAGCATCTACTTGGGTTGCTTCTACGAAGTCAACAGCTTCATCGGGGTCGGTTAGCAGTTGTGAGTGGTCGAGTGTACCTTCAAACCCGTGACCATCTTCAGCTTCACCAGCACCAGTTTCTAGAGAACCCAAACAACCGAGTTCACCTTCAACACTGACACCCAAAGCATGAGCTACATTTACAACTTCGCGGGTAACATTGACGTTGTATTCAAAGCTAGCGGGGGTCTTAGCATCAGCTTCTAAAGAACCATCCATCATCACGCTGGTGAAGTTGTTCTTAATTGCTGAGTAGCAAGTAGCAGGCGCATTACCATGATCTTGGTGCATGACAATGGGAATGTGAGGATAGGTTTCTACCGCTGCCAAAATCAGGTGGCGGAGAAAGTTTTCTCCTGCATAATTACGAGCGCCGCGTGAAGCTTGTAAAATTACGGGGCTATCTGTCTCGACAGCAGCTTTCAGGATCGCCTGAATCTGCTCCAAATTGTTAACGTTGAAAGCTGGGATGCCGTAACCGTTTTCAGCTGCGTGATCCAACAGCAGCCGCAGTGGTACAAGCGCCATAGATAGTCCTCCTAATGTGGTTGTCAGCTAGTCGGTCTGAGAGAAGCGTGTTGATTACGCTAAATCTTAAGAGTTTTTTCAACTTATAGGAAATTATAACTAGTGTCGTGTGTCTATGTTGAAAAAGTTTATGCGATCGTTACTATAACTATGTTCTGTACTCCTGTACTATGAACCATCGTTGCTCTGTATCGCTGTAGATTTAGTTACCCTACAGCTAGTAGCTCTGGTAGCCTAGTATCCCAAATGGTCATCTCAAAGCGATCGCTTCAACTTAAACACACTAAGTACTGACAAATACTATCAGGGTGTTTTCCTTGACTATTGCATTTGGGATTAAATTATGCATACTTTACATAAATTCACGTGAATGTCCAACGGAGACTCACGTTCAATATAGCGTAGATCGTGTAGGTGTAGCCCGCACTTCTCTACGAGAGGCTGCGCGCACCTTGCTTCTACGTTTGCGTAGCGTCAGGGAGGTAATATGGCAACCACCGCAGGCGGCATTGCTATCATCAAAATTATTCGCTTATTAATAATCGAACGTTCGTTTATTATAGAATTTATGAGGCACAAAGACGATAAAAAAAATCAAGCCATCTGTGATGCGGCAATCGAACTGATTACTGCCAATGGTTTTGCTGATACTTCGATGTCGAAAATTGCCAAAACCGCGAATGTTTCGCCTGCGACAATATATGTCTATTTTGAAAACAAGGAAAACCTTCTCAATAAAATATATTTGTTCGTGAAGCAAGAAATGAGTGCAGAAATTTTGAAAGGTGTCAACCAGAACCTATCGGTCGAGAAAGCCTTTAAAATGGTCTGGAATAATTATTATCAATACGCGATTAAAAATCCAGTCAGATTTGCTTTTACGGAGCAATTTGCTAATTCCCCGATGGTTGACCGCATTTGTAAAGATGAAAGTTCGAGCTATTTCAAGCCAATGCTAGATTTGTTCAATCGCGGTAAAGAGGAGAAAGTTTTTAAGGATATTTCTCTGGAAATTTTTACCGCTTTTACCTTTGCGCCTCTGACTGGATTGATAAAAGAGCATTTTAGTGGTGCTTTAATTTTGGATGAAAAAATGTTAGAGACCACCTATAAAATTGCGTGGGATGCAGTAACGAATTAATTCTTTTTTTGAGAATTAATTAAACGAACGTTCGATTAATTAGGAGTAAATAAAATGAAAAATGAAAAATGGAACGCGGAAAATATTCTGAGTCAAAAAGGAAGAGTAGCAATTGTAACGGGTTCGAGCAGCGGCATTGGTTATGAAACGGGGCGGGTTTTAGCTAATAAACAAGCGTCTGTAATCATTGCGGTTCGCAATTTGGACAAAGGAAACAAGGCATTGGCAAAAATTCTTCAACAGAATCAAGATGCCGACGTAAAGGTGATGGAACTTGATTTGGCGAATTTAGCATCAGTTAAAAATTTCGCTGAAAACTTTCAGAAAAATTATTTGCGTCTGGATTTACTGATTAATAATGCGGGTGTGATGATTCCGCCGTATTCAAAAACGACGGACGGTTTTGAATTGCAGTTCGGCACTAATCATCTCGGACATTTTGCTTTGACGGGACAGCTTTTGGAACGTTTGATCGATACCGAAGGCTCACGAATTGTTAATGTTTCGAGCGGCGCACATAGTATAGGCAAAATAGATTTCGATGATTTGAATTGGGAAAAGAGAAGTTATGCCAAATGGAAAGCCTACGGCGACAGCAAACTTGCCAACCTCTTGTTTACCTACGAACTCGACCGAAAACTAAAAGATAATGGTATCGACACACTTGTAACCGCCTCGCATCCGGGCTGGACAGCAACCGAATTGCAGAGAACTGGGGGTAGCATTGTGAAATATCTCAACGGCATCGTTGCTCAAGACATCACGATGGGCGCATTACCAACTTTGCGGGCGGCACTCGAAGCAGGCTTAAAAGGTGGAGAATATTTCGGCCCCAATGGGTTTATGGAGATCCGCGGCTATCCAATCAAAGTCGAATCAAACGAGTTATCCAAAGATCAAGCGATCGCCAAAAAACTATGGGAGGTATCAGAAAAACTCACCGATGTGAAATTTGAATTTAATAAAAAAACCCAAAGCGCGGGCAAATGACCAAATTTATACATCTGCTAACTAACAGATTTTATAATGGGCGATCGCACTTCCTTGGGTAAGATAAGCGATCGCTTATCCGAGAATTTGGGAGCATCCAGAGCGATCGCATTCACAAATAGGACTTATGCAAAACTAAACGTTGTAGACGCAAAGCGCTTTCCTACAGGGTATTGCCCTTACCTGAAAATTAGGGTTTCGGCTATTATTTGCGTTAGTCCTAACAAATTTACTAATAATAAAACTTGCCTCTGGTTTTGATATAAAAAGCAGAGGCGAGTGTTACTTAAACCTTTATATGGGTCGCCCGGGATTCGAACCCGGAACTAATCGGTTAAAAGCCGAGTACTCTACCGTTGAGTTAGCGACCCTTTCGCTGCATTTCGCAACTTTGCAATCATAGCATATACATCTGTAGATTTGTAAAGGGGTTTAGAAAAAATTAGCCGTCAACCTTACAAATGCTGTGTGGCTAGCTCCTGGCGCTAATACAGTCAGGTTATCACCAGTATTGAGAGAGTTACGAGTCGCACTCCAAGGTTCTAGACAGTAGAATTCTTTGCCTTTGACTGTCCAAAATACTAGGTAGGTAGAGAAATCATCATAATCCAAGGTGAGTTTTAACTTCCGACTACGATCGATCGCGGTGGCTGATTGACTCGTTAGCTGTCCAAAGGCAAAATCAATTTCATCACGGCTAAAGTCAAAATTGCCGTCAAAAGAGTGAATTTCCTTAGTTTGATTATCTTGATACTGCTTAGAGGGAATTTCAACCTCTAGCTGAGTTTTATCACCACACAAAAAGTAAGGATGGAAACCAGCCGAAAAGGGCATTGATGTAGATGACAAGTTTTTATACTGCTGACGCACTTCTAGGGTATTACCTTGAAGTTTGTAGGTGAAAGCCAGCTGAAAATCAAAAGGATAAACAGCCTTAGTTTGCTCATTACTATCAAGAACAAGAGTGAGACTAGCTTTATCTCCAGTTTCTTGTTCTGTTACTTTCCACGGCAATTCACGAGCAAAACCGTGTTGCTTGAGAGTATATTTTTGACCGTTATGAGTGTAAGTATTATCTGGTAGATTGCCACAAATGGGAAACAAAATTGGATTCCCACCTCTGACACTCAACTCAGGGTGAGTAAAGCGTTCAGTATCCAGGTAGAAAATTTCTTGTCCTTGAATGCGCCAACGGGTGATGATACCGCCGCGTTCGGGTACGACCTCCAATTGAGAACCAGCGGCTTCGTCCGAAAGAATATAGGTCTTGTATTGTTGCTTTTGAACTGCAATGCTAAACACAAATTTTAGTCCTGGGTATAGGGATAGTTAGGAGTTATAAGTTAGGAGTTAGAAGTTAACAATTCATAACTCCTAACTCCTAACTCCTAACTTTGTTATTCGTCTTCTGCAAACACGAAACGATATAACTCGCTGGGGTCTGGTTCTGGGCTGCTTTCGGCGAATTTAACAGCCTCGTCGATTACATCCTGAATTTTACGATCAATCGCTTTAATTTCTCCCTCATCCGCCAGATTTTGCTCCAGCAAATAAGCTGCCAACTTCTTAATTGGGTCACGGGCGAACCAAAATTCTTTTTCAGCTTTGCTTCGCATTTCATCTGGGTCAGCCAAGGAATGACCCCGGAAGCGGTAGGTAAGTGCTTCAATTAATGTTGGGCCTTCACCTGCGCGGGCACGGGCTACAGCTTCTTGAGCCACGGCTCGAACTGCTAGTACATCCATGCCATCTACTTCCACGCCCACCATGTTAAAGACACTGGCTTTTTTATAAATCTCTGGTTGGGAAGTGGCTCGTTCGTGAGACATCCCAATGGCCCACTTATTATTTTCGACCACAAACAGAATTGGCAATTTCCAAAGGGCTGCCATATTTAGTGTCTCGAAAAACTGACCGTTATTAGCTGCACCATCGCCAAAAAAGCAAGCTGTCACTTGGTCAGCATTTTTATCTCCCAACACTTCGCGGCGGTATTTGCTTTGAAAAGCCGCTCCAGCTGCTACAGGAATTCCCTCAGCCACAAAAGCATAGCCACCCAGCAAGCGATGTTCGGCAGAAAACATGTGCATAGAACCACCGCGCCCTTTGCTGCAACCTGTGGCTTTGCCAAATAATTCTGCCATTACCTCTCTTGCGGGTACACCCGCACTTAGAGCATGAACGTGGTCGCGGTAAGTACTACAAACGTAATCTTCACCCGGTCGCATTGACTGCACAACACCACTGCAAACGGCTTCTTGACCGTTGTACAAATGGACAAAACCAAACATTTTGCCCCTGTAGTACATTTCAGCGCACTTGTCTTCAAACAAGCGCCCTAATACCATGTCCTCATACAACCGTAATCCTTCTTCTTTTGTAATATGCGTAGTAGCAGGATTAAATGTGGGTAAAGTACGCTCTTGAACCATTATTTTTGAGTATCCCTGTTGTACAACTTAAAGTTACGGTCTTAAATAAGTTGGTCTGATAACACCTCAGCTTTTAACAGGCTAGCGTTTGTAAGACTCAACAAACTTTATTTATGCACCAAAAAAGGGTCTTAGGGAATAGCTGAATTTTTAATTTTTGATTTTTAACTTTTCAGCTGATGCCCCGTGAGGATTTGACTCTAACGGCAATATTTACCGCTTTGGGTTTTTCTCTCTCACCAAAACAGTACTGAGTACCGTTAGCGGGGCGTTTAGCCCGTGCTGAGTAAAAAGTAAAATTAGACCGATTAGGCATCAAATCAGTTACGAGTAGTGAGTACTTAGGAAAAGATTCACAAGTACTACGTCTTACTCATTACTTCTTACTCATTACTTCTTACTCAGAACTCAAAACTCAGCACTCCCGAATATTCCCCTTCATAGACTAGCAATCAAGATAGACTGCTTTCTGCATATCCATTAACAATTTAAAAAAAAGGAGACAAAAACTTATAATACCCAAATAGGTAATTGTAATTAAAGGTAAATTATGATATAGTTTCATTCTCTTGTTATCAGGGTAAATCCCCAATAGTGGTATTTTTGTTACCGCTCTAGTGGGAAAGTCCCAAAAAAATCAATCATCAATAGATTCTTCCAGCCACAACAATTATGCCGTGATTAAAAGCGGTAGTTGTGGTTTGTGGTATCGAAGGCTGATAATAGTTGTGTTAAACAAAAATACTAAGAATTAAAACAAACAATTGAGGCTTTCTAGGCGAAAGCAAAAAATTAGTACTAAAATGTGACTCAAAATTTCGGGAAGGTACAAAACAAGTTGTTGCAATATACACTTGTAGAGTAAATTCTATACGGCATTTTTATGGCACGGTTTTACAAGCCTGGAACGCTCTAGGTGAATTATGTTGATCGCGGTGCAAGGGGAAGTAGGCTGTGCGAATTCCGCTAGATTACTACCGAATTTTAGGACTACCGTTAGCGGCAAGTGAAGAACAATTGCGACAGGCATACAGCGATCGCATTGTACAATTGCCGCGACGTGAGTATTCTCAGGCAGCAATTTCTTCTCGTAAACAACTCATAGAAGAAGCTTACGTGGTTTTATCAGATCCAAAACAACGCAGTACCTACGATCAGCTTTATCTTGCTCACGCCTACGATCCTGATAACCTTGCTGCTGCCGCAGTAGCACTGGAAAATCGTCCAGAAAGCACTAAAAGGGGTAGTGACACCCAAAGTCTGGGTATCGAAATTACCCAAGACGAATTAGTTGGCGCTTTATTAATTTTGCAGGAGTTGGGGGAATACGAACTTGTATTAAAACTAGGTCGCCCGTACCTGGTAAATAAAAATGGTGCTACAAGTGCAAGAAAGGGCAATAATTTAGCAGACGAAGAAATACACGAAAATGCTGAACATCCTGATGTTGTTCTCACTGTCGCCCTTGCTTGTCTAGAATTAGGTCGCGAACAGTGGCAGCAAGGTCACTATGAAAATGCCGCCATATCTTTAGAAACTGGTCAAGAACTGTTAGTACGCGAAGGATTGTTCGCCAGTGTCCAGGCAGAAATTCAGGCGGATCTTTATAAATTGCGGCCATATCGAATTTTGGAGTTGTTGGCACTACCTCAAGAGAAGACTGCCGAACGAAGCCAAGGTTTAGAATTATTGCAAAACCTCTTAGAAGATCGTGGCGGAATTGATGGCACGAACAATGATGACTCTGGTTTAAATATAGATGACTTTCTGCGGTTTATTCAGCAGTTACGCAACCACTTAACAGTCGCCGAACAGCACAAGTTATTTGAAGCCCAAAGCAAACGTAATTCTGCTGTTGCCACTTACTTAGCTGTTTATGCTTTGATAGCACGGGGATTTGCTCAACGGCAACCGGCTTTAATCCGTCAAGCAAGGCAAATGCTCATACGTCTGGGTAAGCGTCAAGATGTACATTTAGAACAGTCGCTATGTGCTTTACTCTTAGGACAAACTGAAGAAGCGACTCGTGTTTTAGAACTTAGTCAAGAGTACGAAGCTTTAGCTTTTATTCGCGAAAAATCTCAAGACTCTCCCGATTTGCTACCAGGGCTGTGTCTATATGCAGAACAGTGGTTGCAACACGAAGTATTTCCCCATTTTCGAGATTTAGCCAACCAGCAAGCTTTTCTAAAAGATTACTTTGCTAACCAACAGGTACAAGCTTATTTAGAAGCACTGCCAACGGATGCAGAAACAACTAATGAGTGGGCTGTAATTAACCCCCAAAATTTTCCCCAGCCACAGACAAATAATTCGCCTTTCCCTAAAAATTCAACTAGGACTCCAAAGCAATTTAACCACAGCAGACCACCTGACCTAGATTTACCAGAAACATCAGAACATTTAAACTTCTCACCACCGATGTGGAATTCATCTGGAAGTGTAAAATCAGAGATTCCTGCTGCTGAACGAACGAGCAGAGGCACTAATCAGAATTTGAACGGTTCAGCTAAAAGTGCTACACCTGCTCATAACCAAAAGCGTCGGCGCAGAAAACCTACTCCATCTACTATCCGGGAGCGTGTACCGGATAATCGCCCCCATTCTCGTCGTCCTCGGCGGCGGCGAACTTTTGCTAACACCATCGAAGGGAAAACACGGTTGGTATGGAGAGTATTTATTTCTTTAGTGAGTATTTTAGTTTTCTGGGTGTTAGCCACAACAACTTTTGGATGGTTAAAAAATCTGTTTTTTCCGACACGACCTGCACCTCCTTCACAGTTGTTTGTACAAATAAATCAACCACCAATATCTATTCCCCCTCCAAATAGTCCACCAGAAGGATTAGATGGTTCTTTAACAGATGCAGCGGCAGAGCAAATCATTCGCACTTGGCTATCTACTAAAGCCCAAGCTTTAGGACCGAATCATGAGATTAATAATTTAGAGCAGATTTTAACTGGTTCAGCTTTGTCTCAATGGCGGGCGATCGCTCAACAAGCTAGGTCTGACAACCGCTACCGCAAGTACGACCATAGTCTGAAGGTGGAATCTGTAGAGAAAATTGATTTGTTCGCAGATCGTGCCGCAGTGGTAGCTACGGTGAAGGAAGCGACGCAGTTATATGAAAATGGTCAGTATAAAAACTCTTCTAACGATAATTTACGAGTTCGGTATGATTTGATTAGACAACGAGGTAAATGGCGTATTCAGAGTACCTCTGTTGTGAATCAGATAATTAGATAAGTTTGGATTTTTAGGTGATAATCTGCAAAAAAGCTTTAGCTCAAAGCTGGGCTAAATTTAACTCTACAAAAGGAGTTAATACTTCACCTGTCCAAATCCCTTCTATTAAGTTCATATCTCTACTCACAGAACTGTACAATGTCGCCTTTTCATTTTGACTGTTATAAAGAAATCGGAATTGATAATTACCTGGCTTGAGAGGATGAAAAATCCATTCACCACTATTTCCACTGGGGATGCTAATTCCAAATCCATTACCCCAAATCCAAAATATTTTTATATCAGGAAAGAATGTCAAGCTCTCTCCTGGCATAGCCAAAGGGTAATCAGATTCTAAGGGTGATGAAAGGCTAATCCAACCACCCTCCAATGGAATTGGCCCGTGTGCATTCACTAGTTCTGGAAATAAGGTGAAATAAAAGCTAAATCTAAGAGGAGTTAAGGTTCTATTAGTAATCCGTATACCAATCTGTACAGAATATTTAGGGGAAAAATATCCTGGCGGTATTGGTAATAAAAATTTCAAAATACTCAGAATTTTCTGTACTAGATTTTTTTTTGGCAAGCACAACATTCGCTCTGGTACTAGAGTTTCAAACTGGATGCCATCCACTTCAACGGCATTAATTTCATTTGATTCACTTGATGTCATATTGGCTGACCTCTCAAGGACATTTTCATGCGCCGTCAATACTCTAGGCACATAGCTTAATGTAATTATCCTGAAAAAGAATAATAATTTCAGATAATTTTTTATTCGCCGGAACTTTCCAACACCTCTAACAAACTTTTCAACATCAAATAAGCAGAAGTCCCTCCTGGGTCTGGATGTCCGATACTCCGTTCCCCCAGGTAGCTAGCCCGTCCCTTTTTCGCTTGCATTGGTATAGTTTCCTGCAACCCTTTTTGAGCTGCTACTACAGCCTGTCGCATGGCTTCCAGCGTTCCCTTACTTTCTCTTACAGCTTGCCTAAAAGCGGCTACAGATGGAGACAGGACATCCACCATCGTTTTGTCTCCTAGTTGCGCTTTGCCACGTTGCAGCACGCCGTCTAAACCTGCTTGGAGTAGTCCTAAAACATCTTGTTCTGTTAATTCTTGCTTACCAACTACTGCTGTACTGGCTCGTAAAAACCAAGTGCCATAAAGAGGGCCACTAGCACCGCCAATAGAAGAAATTAAGGTCATACTCACAGCTTTAAGAATGCTACTGATGTCCTTGTCTGTAAGAGTTGGTAACTGAGCGCTTATTTTTTTGAAACCGCGATCCATATTGATCCCGTGGTCAGCATCTCCGATCGCAGCATCTAATTCTGTCAAATATGCTTTATTCTGCTCTATCTCGGTTGCATAAGCCTGCAACCATTGTAATATTTGTGCCTGACTCACCATATTAAAATAATTCTTAATTATGAAATTCCCCAACGCCAACTCGGCGTTTTTACTGGTGCATCCCAAAGCCGGATCATCTCATCATCTAATTTCAGCAAAGTAATAGAACAACCTTGCATTTCTAGAGATGTGATGTAAGGGCCTATCAAGTTTCGCACAATTTGCAATTCTTGCTGTTCGCAGATTTGGGCGAGTTTGCGGTAAACAATATACAGCTCAGAAATCGGGGTTCCACCCATACTATTGACAAAAGCTAATAAGCGATCGCCTTTGGCAAATGGTAGATTTGTTAATTCTACATCTACCCATTCTCCTTTATCTTCATCCCACTCGCGCAGTATGCGGCTGTATGCTGCATCCTCAATGAGCGATCGCGTTAAAATTTCGGTAATCTCATCTACTGATTTAATAGCTGTACGTTCTGTTCCCGGTTCACCGTGGATACCGATACCTAATTCAATTTCGCGATCGCTCAATTCAAATGTTGGGGTTCCATTAGCGGGCACTGTACAAGATGTTAGAGCAATTCCCATACTCCGCCCATTCAGATTTACTCGGCGACATAAATTTGCTATTTGTGGCAAATCATACCCAGCCTCAGCCGCGGCGCCACAAATTTTTTCTGCCAGTATTGTTGTTCCCACACCCCGCCGTCCTTGGGTATAGAGACTATCTTTCACTGCTACATCGTCATCAATCAAAATATTTAGCGATCGAATGCCCTCACTACGGGCTAACTCTGTTGCCATCTCAAAGTTCATCACATCGCCACTGTAATTTTTGACGATATAAAGGATACCTGAGCCTCCATCTACAAGCTTTGCTGCTTCTAGCATTTGGTCTGGAGTTGGTGAAGTGAAAACCTCGCCAGGACAAGCTGCATCCAGCATTCCTTTGCCCACGAAGCCAGCGTGCATTGGTTCATGTCCACTGCCACCACCTGAAATAATTGCTACTTTACCCGGAATAGGTGCATTGGCTCGATAGACAAAAGTCGGATCGTGGTTCAGTTTAATTAAATCGGAATGAGCCGCCGCCATACCTTCTAGACTTTCCCGCACAAAGTCTTCTGGCTTGTTGATCAGCTTTTTCATAATCCGTGTTTGGTTAAAAGGGTGTTAAAACCTAGGTTATAGCGCTTCAGGTTTGTATGCAATACAGTTTGACCTCTCTCTAAATCTCTCTCCTTTTAGGAGAGAGACTTTGAAATTTCCCCCTTCCCGACGCGGGAAGGGGGTTAGGGGGTTAGGTTTTTCGTGGGTTTTGCCATATAACCGAATAATTACAAATTATTTGGTCAATCCAAAGATTCCATTAAGTCAATACACTTGTGCATCTGCTGGCGCATGGTTTCCCGATCGGCATGAAACCTTCGCCCATGACCTGGTAGCACCCACTCAAAAGAGTAATTAGCCAAGTTACGCATTGATTTAATTTGTTCTGACCAAGAATACCAGCAGAAATCGCGGAATGCAGCCAATTGGTGCAAGCTTTCTGACCAAGCGAGATGATCGCCAGTGAACAGAAACTTATTTTTATAAAGTAGGACGGTTTGTCCTTTGGTGTGACCGGGAACTGGGATAATTAATAAATCTGGTGTCAAAGTAAATGGTTCAGAACCAGTTAGCTGTATTTCCACATTGCGAGTATCCGCAGTAATATCATCAGTGTGGAGGATGCGATCGCACTGAAAATGCTCGGCAAACTTTTGATGATCTGCCACATCATCCTTATGAGTTAGGTACATATAATGAATTGGCCCCAATTCTTCTAAACGCTTGACTAAAGGCGGCGTAAACCGGGGAGAATCCACCAAAATGTTACCTTCTGGAAGTTGAATTAAATAGCTAGCAGCACCATAAGATTTTTCAGAATGATAGCCGCAGTGGTAAACATTTTCCGCTACTAATATTGGAAACTTTTCTTGAACAACTTTGATATCTTTTGGTTTATCAACTGTGCCAATAGAACTAGTAGGACATGCTAAAAGTGCTTCAAGTGCAGCTAATCTTTCTGCCTCATTCGCTGGTTGATGATAAACAGCCGATTGGTCATCAACATCATAAAATACTTCCGGAGCCATCCAGCGACAGGTATCACAATCAATACAGGTAGTATCTACATAAAAATCGCCGTTGACGTTTTGGGGACGACGCTGATTTAAATGAGCCATATTAATCCTTTTGCTTCCAGGCGCTTGCTGGGGAGCGATAAACTCTATATGACTACGCTAGCAAAAGTAACTTGAGACTGGAGCCGCCACTAGAAGTAAATCTGCTCAAAAATATAAAGACTCGTAAAACCTACGAAGCAGAAATTGGGAAAACTCAACATATAGACTATCTGCTGATATATTCCCAAATATGCTTTACTGTTCTAATTCCAGTTGTGCAAATCCCTTTAACCCTGATGACAATAAGTTTTGCATTAAGTGTGGAAAAATACTCACACCATTATTCAGAAACCGTTTTCGGGTAATACGACTTTTGGGTGAGGGTGGATTTAGCAGAACTTATGAAGCTAGGGATGCAGATAAAATAGACGAACCTTGCGTAATTAAGCAATTTGTCCCTCAATTTGAAGGAACGGCTGCACTTGAGAAAGCAACAGAGTTATTTAAGCAAGAGGCAAAGCGTCTGTATGATTTGGGAGAACACTCGCAAATTCCCCGTTTAATTGCTTATTTTGAACAGGATAAACGGCTGTATCTGGTGCAAGAGTTGATTGAAGGACAGAATTTATTACAAGAGTTGCAGCAGCAGGGAGCCTTTAGCGAAGAAAAGATAAAACAGCTTTTAACTGACTTATTGCCTATCCTGAAGTTTATCCATGAACGCGGTGTAATTCACCGAGATATCAAGCCAGAAAATATCATGCGCCGTCTGGATGGCAAGTTAATATTAATTGATTTTGGTGTTTCTAAACAAATTACAAAAACTTTTGTAGGTGTTGGCACAACAGTAGGAACGCCTGGATATACACCACTAGAGCAAATGCGTGGTCAAGTTTTCCCTGCAAGTGACCTTTATAGTTTGGGTGTAACTTGTATTCGGCTATTAACCCAATGTTTACCAAAAGCAGATGGTTCTGATGAACTTTATGATGCGCTCAGGGGTTGCTGGATTTGGAGAAAATACTTACCACAAGGTAGAACTATTACTCCTGACTTGGGGCAAGTTTTAGATAAGTTAATTCAGGATTATGTAAAGGAACGCTATCAATCTGTTGATAAAGTAATACAAGCTCTTAATGCTGAGAATCTAAATTCAGCAGTAGGGATAGATTATACAATTTTGCAAAAGTTACTAGCATCTGGTAAATGGCGAGAAGCCGATCGAGAAACTTGGAAGCTTATGCTGAAAATATCTCATCGAGAAAAAGAAGGTTATCTCAGAGTAGAAGATATCGAAAAGTTTCCCTGTCAAGACCTCTTAACTATTGATCGCTTGTGGGTAAAATACAGTAATGGGCGCTTTGGTTTTAGTATTCAAAAGCAAATATGGGACAGCGTTGGGGGAAAACCTGATTTAGATTTTAAAACTTGGAAATATTTTGGAGAGTGTCTAGGTTGGCGAATTAAAAATAATTGGAAGCCTTATGAATTTCTATCATTTACATTAACTGCTCCGGCTGGACAACTACCCAGAGCGATATGGAGTATGAGATTGGATGGAAGAAGAAAAAGACTTTCTGCCCTCACATCAAAACTAGGATGATTAAGCATCTAATTTATAACGCCTCCCACTCATCTCTGCTTACATTAGCTTGACGTAATATTCTATTTAATAAGCTTGGGCTGATGTCTCCCTGATGTGGGTTGGGAATTGTCAGCTTTAATTCACCTCTGACCATGTATTGATGTTTACCACCTGGGTAAGGGCCATCAAAACCTGCATCTTTCAGATAACGAATAAGATCCCGCCGATTAATTGAACCAAAGGGTGGCATTAGGCGACCTCTTTGGAGAAATTCAGGTCAACACCATCGAGTATCGGTAGAGTATGACCTAAACGCAATCCTAAAATAATCCATCCTTCAAGAGCATCTTGCAAATCTTCCCGGCAAGCTTCTAGTGTTGCAGCGTTTGCCCAAACTCCTTGACATTCTGGAATTTCGCTATAAAAAGTTCCATCCTCAAGTAACTCGTAGGTTGCTTTGTGCAATGCTGTACGAATGTAATTTGTCAACATTTAGATTCTTACAACTTCATTTAGCTTTTTGATTCGTGTCTATAGCAGTCCTAAATCATTCGTGAAAATTATATCTCTCTTTCTTTCTTCTTTCCTTTGCGTCCTTTGCGTCCTTGGCGGTTCGTTTTCTAATCTATATTTTTCACAACTCAAATAGGATTGCTATATGACTGAAACTTTACTTTTAATCACAAAGCCGCCAAACTCTAATTATTATGTATATTTTTTAACTTCTGAAAATGCGATCGCGCCCCTTTACCAAACGCGATCGCTAAATTTTCCATCCCCTAAGCTATAAAATGCAACTGATCGATCGCTGCATTAATTAGATTATGGGTAACAGGAAGGCTATCCACGACCATCCCCAGACACAACAGCATCATGTAGGAGATGGAATAGAGAAACAACTCTCTAGCGACAGTGCGATCCTCTGGATTTTGCAACAAACGCCAAGATTTGTGGATAAATAATCCTCCCAGACTTAGGGCGATCGCAGCATAAAGAATTCCACTCGCGCCCAAGGGATAAACCAATAACACGGTTGCAAATACTGTCACCAGCGTGTAGTACCAAATCTGCTTCACAGTTGCGGTGTCACCTTCAATCACAGGTAGCATTGGTATCCCCACCTTTGCGTAATCGTCCCGAATCATCAGAGCTAAAGCCCAGAAATGGGGTGGTGTCCACAAAAAGACGATGGCAAAAATTAACCATGCTGACCAGCTTAATGTGCCCGTGACAGCTGCCCAACCCACTAACGCCGGAATCGCCCCAGCCGCCCCACCAACAACAATATTCTGGGTGGTGTGGCGTTTTAGCCAGTGTGTATAGACCAAAATATAAAAGACGATGCCAGAGAATGCTAATAGAGCGGCTAACAAATTGGCAAATACTGCTAGGAGTGTAAAAGAAATCGTCGCCAGTGCGATCGCAAAAATTAGAGCATCACGCGGCTGTACCTTACCCGAAGGTATCGGACGATGGCGCGTCCGCTCCATGTCATAATCAATATCCCGATCGTAGACACAGTTAATCGTCTGGGCACTTGCAGCAGCCAAAGTGCCACCAGTGAGAGTTACTAGTAACAACAATGGGTCTACTTCTCCCTTAGCAGCAATCCACATACTTCCAGCCGTGGTAATCAAAAGCAACGGAATAATCCGAGGCTTGGTTAGCTGGTAGTAACTTTGAACTACCTGGAAAAATGTTTCGTGGTGGCGAGAGACATTAGTCTCAATCATTTTGGCTCTGGTTCCTTATTTTTCAACAACTTACAGCAGAATTCAGAATTCAGGAGTCAGAATGGGCTGCGCCCCGCTGCGCTAACAGAAGTAAACAGGCTTTATACCTGGCTTTGAGACGCGAGCTTGTGTACCTCACTTTCCTTGAAATCCGCTGTATATGCAGCCCCCGCTCAAGCTGGCTCTTTTAGGCAAACAAAAACACAGACGCATCATCAGTGCTGAGTGCTGAGTTAAGAGTAGAGACGCGATTAATCGCGTCTGTACAAAAGTTAGGAGTTAGGAGTTCTTTTCCTGCTCCCTCATTTCCTCCACTCCCTACTCAGCACTCGTGACTCACTGAGTCACGTAGTGATAAAACTGTGAAAGCCACCAAAGTACCTAGCAAAGTAGCTCCTATAGCTTGGTGAGAGACGGTGAGAGGTTCGACTTGGAGGTGTAATTTGAAGGTGGCAAATCCCAACAATATTTGTAAGGTCAACAACGCACCAGCCATATTTGCCAGTCGCCGTAAGGCTGGATGTAGTGCTGGTGTCCGCCAACAGATAAATACCATTGCCAAGGTTGCCACTGTTGGCGGCACCAAACCAGCAATATGGCTGTACATCACAGTACAAAGTTGAGAACCGCCGAGGCATTGGTGTAGCGCCCAGCGAGAGCCTACCAAAGCACCTAGCAAACTTTGCAGGTAAACCAGAACAGCGGCAGTTAAACCAACCCAAGGCAACTTACCAACAGTTCCATTTCCCTGATAGGGCATGAGTGCTGTGCCGATAATCAGGAGGGTGGTAAAAAACAACAGCGCCGTTCCCAAATGGGCGGTAACAATATCAAACCGCAATAATTCGGTAACGGTGAGTCCCCCTAAAATACCTTGGAAGACGATTAGAAATAGGGCAAATGTAGATGCCCAAGGCAGCCAAGAGGGTAAGAAGCGACGACGCCACCAGGACAAACCGAAAAGTGCGATCGCGCTTAAACCAATTAAAGCTGCATCCAATCTGTGAAACCACTCCAAAAACACTTGGAGATTCATTTGCTTGGCTGGCACCAGTTCGCCATAGCATAAGGGCCAGTCTGGGCAAGCAAGTCCAGCATTCATCACGCGGGTGGCGCTGCCTATTGCCATCAAAATTAAGGTGGCTATGCATATTTTCCACACCAAGCGACGAATCATTTCCTTGGGTTTTTGCTGCTGAAGCGCCGCTTCATTTTGTTGTTGTAGGACAAATTCGCTCATGAAGGATACCTTCTGCCCGCTTTTGGTGGATCTCTTAAAATTTTCAATTTTCTTTTAGTGTCCCATCTCCACCCTAGCGTATAGGCTAAGGGTTTATAGATTAGCACTCACTTATACTTTGAATCACTTCAACAAGGTTTTGCCTGAAGCTTTAGGTATTTTTCAAGATGTGAAAAATTGATTAATGGCAATTAATTTAAACATCCTAAATTTTTCCTTAAATTTTTTTACTGATTTGCATCTATTTTTGGCGTTGTATGATAGTAAACTCATACTCAAAATTAGTGAAATAGGCAAAAAAATTAATAAAAATTTCAGACCTTTGTCCCCCATGTCTGACAGCCTAGACTACCTTAGTAAGTGAGCAGCTTTAAGATAACGTAGTAAATTCAATTAAGTAAGCCGTGAAGATTCCAAGTTCAATCTGGACATTACTCATTGGCATCGTGCTAACGCTCGCCAGCCTTTGGTACGGTCAAAATCACGGTCTGTTGCCAGCAGCAGCCACGGATGAAGCCGTCTTAGTGGATGGTCTGTTCAACGCGATGATGATCGTTTCTACGGGTATATTTCTGCTCGTTGAAGGTATTTTAATTTACTCTGCATTTAGATATCGTCGGCGTGCAGGTGACAATGAAGACGGCCCCCCAGTTGAGGGCAATGTACCTCTAGAAATTCTCTGGACGGCGATCCCAGCAATTATCGTTATCGGTATTTCTGTTTACAGCTTTGATGTCTACAACGAAATCGGTGGCTTTGATCCCCATGCTATCCATGAAGCACCGATGAGTCAGGAGTCAATGGCAATGCCTGGAAGTGCGATCGCGGCAACTTTAAGCGATACTCCTCCCAGCACTGAACCCAACCTCAATCAAGAAAAATCTGATGAGGCAATGCAAGATCCAGCTACGGCAGAAGTCCGCAATGCTGACCAAATTCCCCAACTGCGGAATGCCCCAGGTGTAGGTATTGTAGCTCCGACAATTGGGGGAACTCCTGATAAAGCAGGCAAACCAGCTGAATTACAAGTCAACGTCACTGGTCTACAATATGCCTGGATTTTCACCTATCCTGAAACTGGTATAACTACAGGTGAAATGCACGTCCCCATCGGGCGAGAAGTGCAAATCAGTATGACAGCCAACGATGTCATCCACGCTTTCTGGGTGCCAGAATTCCGCTTGAAACAAGATGCGATCCCCGGTAGGCAAAGCGAAATCCGCTTCACCCCCCAAAAAGCAGGAGATTATACCCTAATCTGTGCTGAACTTTGTGGCCCCTACCACGGTGCAATGAGAGCGCCAGTAGTTGTTGAGCCACAAGAAGCCTTTGACAAATGGATGCAAGAACAGCTAGTTGCCAGCAAAGAAACATTAAATCAAGCGATCGCTGTTAACCCTGCCGATCTATCCCCAAATGAATTTCTTGCTCCTTACACCAAGGATATGGGAATTAAGCCAGAAATCCTTCATCAAGTTCACCATTAGTCATTGGTCATTAGTCATTAGTCATTAGTCATTGGTCTAAATAAATGACAAATGACAAAGGACAACTGACAAGGGACAAATGACAAAAGATAACTAACGACTATGACCCAAGCTCAAGTGCAAGAAACTGCCAACGCCCCTGCTCTTGTTGAGGAGCCAGGGATCAGAAAATGGCAAGACTACTTTAGTTTCAACACCGACCATAAGGTGATTGGGATTCAATACCTAGTCACTACATTCATTTTTTACTGTATCGGTGGGGTGATGGCTGACTTGGTTCGTACAGAACTGCGAACTCCAGAAGTCGATTTCGTCACCCCTGAAGTGTACAACAGCTTATTTACGCTGCACGCCACGATCATGATTTTCTTGTGGATCGTGCCAGCTGGTGCGGGTTTTGCTAACTTCCTCATCCCTTTGATGATTGGGGCAAAGGATATGGCATTTCCGCGCTTGAATGCTGTTGCCTTTTGGATGATTCCCCCAGCTGGTTTATTGTTGATCGCTAGTTTAGTGGTAGGCGATGCACCGGATGCGGGTTGGACTTCCTACCCTCCCCTGAGCTTGGTAACAGGTCAAGTAGGTGAGGGAATTTGGATTATGAGCGTCCTCCTACTAGGTACGTCATCGATTTTAGGAGCAATCAATTTCCTCGTCACATTGCTCAAGATGCGTATCCCTGGTATGGGGGTTCATCAAATGCCCTTGTTCTGCTGGGCGATGTTTGCTACCTCGGCACTAACTCTGGTATCTACACCAGTGCTAGCAGCAGGTCTGATTCTGCTTGCCTTTGATTTAATTGCCGGGACAACATTTTTTAACCCGACTGGCGGTGGCGACCCAGTGGTATACCAGCACATGTTCTGGTTTTACTCCCACCCAGCGGTTTACATCATGATTTTGCCCTTCTTTGGCGCAATTTCAGAAATTATCCCCGTGCATTCCCGCAAGCCGATTTTTGGCTATAAAGCGATCGCTTATTCGTCTCTTGCCATTAGCTTTTTGGGGCTAATTGTTTGGGCGCACCACATGTTTACCAGCGGTATTCCCGGTTGGTTGCGGATGTTCTTTATGATCACCACCATGATCATTGCCGTACCCACGGGAATTAAAATATTCAGTTGGTTAGCAACCATGTGGGGCGGGAAAATCCGGCTTAACAGCGCCATGCTGTTCGCCATCGGCTTTGTTGGCACCTTTGTAATTGGCGGGATCAGTGGCGTGATGTTGGCAGCAGTGCCCTTTGATATTCACGTTCACGACACCTATTTTGTGGTGGCACACTTGCACTACGTTCTTTTTGGTGGTAGTGTTCTCGGCATTTATGCGGCGATTTACCACTGGTTCCCGAAAATGACGGGACGGATGGTAAACGAATTTTGGGGTAAGGTTCACTTTGCCTTAACAATAGTTGGTCTAAATATGACCTTCTTACCAATGCACAAGCTGGGATTAATGGGCATGAACCGCCGTATCGCCCAGTATGACCCCAAATTTACCTTTCTCAACGAAATCTGCACTTATGGCGCTTACATACTAGCAGTTTCGACATTCCCCTTCATCATCAATGCGATTTGGAGTTGGTTATACGGCGAAAAAGCTGGTAATAATCCTTGGAGGGCACTTACCTTAGAGTGGATGACAACCTCACCACCAGCGATCGAGAATTTCGATCGAACCCCAGTACTGGCTACAGGCCCCTACGACTACGGTTTGGAAAATGCTAATCAAGGTGTACCCTTATCCGACCCCAATCCCATCTTATCTGGCGGGCCGAACTCAGTATTAAGAGCAGAACCCGATCCAGCGGTTGCTGCTAATCCCGAAGATCGTAAATAGAGTTATGAGTTAGGAGCGAAGAGTTATGAGTTATGACAATTCCTAACTCCTAACTTCTAACTCCCCATTCCCCATTCCCCACTCCCCACTTATAAAAATTCATGCAAAGTCAAACTATTGACCCAGCTAAAACCGAACTAAATCATCACCATGCAGCGGAAGCGTCCGTCGGTCATCACGAAGAACATCCAGACCATCGGATGTTTGGGCTAATTGTCTTCTTGGTTGCTGAAGGGATGATTTTTATGGGGTTGTTCGGAGCCTATTTGGCTTTCCGTGCTACCTTACCTGCATGGCCGCCAGCAGGTACTCCAGAATTAGAACTTTTGTTACCTGGAGTCAACACCATCAATCTAATTTCTAGTAGTTTTGTCATGCACAATGCCGACACTGCTATTAAAAAGAACGATGCGCGGGGTGCGCAAATCTGGTTAGCAATTACCGCAGCAATGGGTGCTATTTTCTTGGTGGGTCAAGTATATGAATATACCCATTTAGAATTTGGTTTAACTACCAATTTATTTGCTAGTGCATTTTACGTTTTGACTGGTTTCCACGGATTACACGTTACTATCGGCGTTTTGGCAATTGTTGCTGTGTTGTGGCGATCGCGCGTTCCGGGTCACTATAGTAACGAAAAGCACTTTGGTATTGAAGCAGCCGAAATCTACTGGCACTTCGTTGACGTGATTTGGATTATTTTGTTCGGATTACTGTATCTACTGTGAGTATTAATTAATTAGTTGTTCAATCCACGCGGACAACTTAATAAGCCCCCACTAGGGGGCTTTTTTAATTAACAGAATAAAAATCTCAGTGAAAAAGATTGTAGGGACGTAGCAGTGCTATTCTTAATACAATGGTTACAGATAATGCATATTTATCGCTTTCCTAAAAAAGTTAAATAAAAAATATATAAAAACAAGCTAAGACTATTCCCACTATTACTTTTGCTAGATGCAATTAATTTATTGGAAGTGATATTGAGGCAAGTAAAGTAAAAGGTGGGAAAGGTCGGAAAAGTAGGATGTTTTGGAGAAAGTATTGAAGAACCAGTTAATATACTGTAAATTGATATCCTAAGGACTGAGTAAACCAATAAATAAAGAAAGTTCGCAAATTTATGCGGATTTAATTTAAGGAAATGCAGTCCTAATATTTCCTCTAGTCATAAAAGTAGAAACTTGAAGTTATTGAAGAGATTGCAAGTATTGTAATTCGCAATTTTGCTTTCTCATTTAAGTAATTGATACCAATTCAAAAAATGTTTGCGACAGATAACCCAACCAGTGCTGACGCGTACCCTCGCCTTCCTAAGGGTAGGTGGGGATGGGTTCTTTTTTAACAATTGGTATCACACGTGTTAATTGTGGTATTTCGTTGAAGCGAATACGCATTACAGGTTTGCCAGAATTATGAGTAGATCGAGATCGTAAAATGTGTGAGTGATTGGAAAGTTACACCTAATTTATACCAATTTTTTATAAAGCTGCATAGAATTCGATCCCCCCTAGCCCCCCTTAATAAGCTACGGTGTACACACAAGTTTGAAATAGCTGATTAACCAAGGTTTTACCCTACCCTAACCCTCCCCGATATATTGGGGAGCCACTGCGTTGGGCGGGCAACGCCCGACTTAAAGCATGTGGCGTGAGGGAACTAAATTTCTTGTTTCCCCCCAAAATATCGGGGGGATTTAGGGGGATGAAGATATGTGCAACTTCACATTAAATTGGTATTATCTCAAAAACCATCACTCGATATTTAACTCAAAAACTTACCCGATATTTTTTAGTTTTTTCGTCAAACTCACATTGATCTGACAACGCGATCGCAGTTGGCGATGACTCAAATATGGTAACAAAACTGTGGCGAACACTATAAGGGTATTTCTGCCTTTAAATTTCACTCTTCAAGGTTTTGTCAGTAATCAGACTTAACAGTTAAAACAAATAACCATACTGACTCATACAATATCAATTATTCTCTGCCCACAGTTTAAATCCTGTGGACTAGTGTTAAATTTACTTAAGTGATAATATTACAGAAGTATTTCATAAATTAATTTTGTATTAAGATACTTATAAGGGTATTAAACAAAGCAATCAAGCAACTAAGCAACAAACGTATCTAAAGCATAGGTCGCGCGATGGCTAACTGCCGCAAATATCAGTAAATCTAGCAGCAAGCAGTTATCCATAACCTCACTCAAGCTCTGAATGGTCAGTAAATTAAGAAGTAGTATACGCCACATGAGCCAAAACCCTCTAGTCAGAAAAACACTCCGAAGTCGCTTTGAAACTGTCAAAGTGATGGGAAGCGGAGAATCTGGTAATACTTACTTAGTAGGGGGTGCTATACGTAACAGACATAGATACTCTCTCAACAGAAAAACACTTCGGAATCGCTTTGAGATTGTCAAACACTTAGGAAGTGGCGGTTCTGGTGATACTTACTTGGCTATTGACTTGGATTTACCAGGACAACCTCATTGTGTCGTTAAACATTTCCACCCGAAAGATTCCAACCCTGCTGTTCTACCCATCGCTAAAAAGCTATTCGATCGAGAAGCGGAAGTTTTATACCAGCTAGGCAACGACCACGATCAAATTCCGAGACTGTTTGCCCATTTTGATGAAGATGGGGATTTCTATTTAGTCCAGGAATTTATTGACGGTCATGCGTTGACTCAAGAAATTCTCCCAGGTCAGCGTCTTAACGAGAATACAGTCTTAAATTTATTAAAAGACATCCTAGAAGTACTGGCTTTCGTTCATCAACACGATATTATTCACCGAGATATTAAGCCTCAAAACTTAATGCGGCGGTACTCCGATCAAAAGATTGTGCTAATTGATTTCGGGAGTATTAAGAGAATTGGTGCTTTGGGAGCAGGCTTAACAATTGCGGTTGGGACTCCTGGCTATATGCCAAGCGAACAGGGTAAGGGAAAGCCAAAACTTTGCAGCGATATTTATGCAGTCGGGATGATTGGCATTCAAGCTTTAACAGGTTTAATGCCTGAGCAATTACCAGAAGATTCCAGTACTGGAGAAGTTATCTGGCGCGACAAGGCAGAGGTAAGTGATGCTCTGGCAAATATTTTAGATACAATGGTTCGCGATCGCTACAACCAGCGTTATCAGTCTGCCACAGAAGCTTTTCAAGCACTTAATTCTGATGTAGCGTTGTCACAGTCTTCACAATCTGCTGACATCAACCACAAGGCTGATGATACCTACTTGCTAACTTATAGAAACTTTATTTTGCTGCTGGGCATTGGTCTAGGTGCAACCACTAGTTTAATAGTAATAGTTTTAATCTACACATTTATTAATACGGGGACATCGCTTCCAAATCAACCTACTCCACTAAAGAGTTTTATAGAAAGGTTGAGTTCCCGTTATTAACTAATACAAGTAGTCTACTAGCTAAATCAGCACCTAACAGAAGAATGTGTCAAAGAAATTGCACCATTACAAAAACAACTAAATAGCAAATTTAATCTCACTAAATTAGAAAAGTTAATCATCTAGCAGCAATCATCAGACTGGCTATTAACTAGCTATTACAAATTTACTGTAAATTTAAATATTTCAAGATTACTGTAGGATAAATACTTAGATATTCCTGTAAGATAAATACAACTAAAGAAAATTTAAAAATATGGACAATACAAATCAGAGAAGAGCTTTAATTAACAGCGAAATCTCCCTCTTTCTCAGAGGTTTGATTATTGGTAAAGTTCTCACACTTATGGTTATTGGCGGATTACTTTGGTGGTTATTGAAGCCAAATTTATTGTCCCGCAACAGCGTTAATTCCTCCAATCAAAATTTCAATCGCGTCTCGTCTAATAATGCATCAACTTTTCAGACAGTTGCTGATGTTCCCCCTGCCTCATTCAACTACGGAGGTAGTACGGCTTGGGCATCTATTCGGCAATTGGTAGATTCTCAGATCCAGAGCGATCGCCCGGAACTACAATTACGCTATGTAAACCCTGTTAATGCTAGTCCTGGTTCTAGCTCCGGCATTCGGATGTTGCTTGATGGGAAACTAGACTTTGCTCAATCTTCCCGTCCCCTCACAGATGAAGAAAAAGCTACGGCAAAAGAGCGAGGCTTCACCCTTGAGCAACGTCAAGTGGGTATGGATGGGATAGCAGTGGTAGTCAACCCATCACTCAATGTGCCTGGTTTAACTGTCGATCAATTACAGCAGATTTATTTGGGGAAAATTACAAACTGGAATCAAGTCGGCGGGCCAAATCTACCCATCACAGCTTTTTCGCAACGCCCAGAGGACGCAGATACAGTAATATTCCCTAGCAATAGCGAGTTAAAAGGGCAAGCATTTGGCTCTAATGTGCAATATGTCTACTCTGCTACAGAGGCAGTGCGCCAACTCAGTAAAACCCCTGGTGGCGTGTATTACGCTTCTGCCCGCTCGGTAGTCTTTCAATGTAGTGTGAAGGCTTTGCCATTGGGTAACACTTCTGGTCAGCTAATTCCCGCTTATCGGGAACCGATGGTTGCGCCTGAGCAATGTCCGCGTCAGCGCAACCAGCTAAATACTCAGGCAATCAAAAATGGCAGCTATCCGATGATTGCTAATTTGTTTGTGATTATTAAGCAGAATAAAGGTAGGGAACAGCAGATTGGAAATGCTTATGCCAACCTTTTATTAACTGACCAAGGGCAAAGAGCAATTGAGCAAGCTGGTTTTGTTGGCGTTCCCTAGTAGATTTGAAGGACAATCAGGCTTCCTTTCCCACAGATACCCTGACTTATTTAAGAAGTCGGGGATCTAGGGGAAGCGAAGCGATCGCTTTTCTATTTATTCACTGCTTGTTCAATATTCATTTATTCATCACTTGAGTTGAAGTTATCCCTACTTAATGCTGAGTATTGAATACTGAGTTTTGAGTGAATTAAGAATTACTCAATAATTATTTACTTGTTAGAAGCCCGGCCCTTGTGTGCGGTTTTTCAACTCATACCGTTTCTTTGTGAAGCTGCGCCAAATCTCTTAATTTCTTATTTATTGGCGTACTTGGCGCTCTTCTCTAACGAGACGCTGCGCGATGGCGGTTCGTTCTTTATTTCTTGCACCATAAGCGCATCTTCATACAGAATTGGTATCAGCACTCAGCACTCTTCATTCGACAGCATAAGAAGTAAACTGGCGCTTAAAAGGAGAATGGAACCCAATAACAATATCAGAAGGGGGTACACCTAATTTAACCAATCGTTCAGCAACAGACTCTTCTGTACCGTTATACTGAATCCATATTTTCCCATCTTGAATATCAAAATGCATGACCGGGCCAAACACCCGCTTATCTTCTTGCCAGCCAACGTAAGCTAGTTGATAATGGTTGTTTTCGTTGTCTAAAATTAATTGTGATTTGACAGTATCGGTGTTAGACGCGATTTGTTGATGTTCGCTGAGAATTTGTTTGATAAATTGTCGATAGCGTTCTATTTTATCCATAGCCGAATTTCCTCACGTTTTGGGTCGTAAATTATCAACTTAATTTGGTAACGATGAAGGGTGCGTTGGACAAAAGAAAGTTGGAAAAAGTCTTGATATGTTTCGATAGGAACAGCTAAATAAAGCACTCTGTCTGCTTCTTTCTCTTCAATAGCTTGGCAGTAATTGAGATATTGTCCGAGTGCAGTATGAAATTCACTGATATCTGAATCTGCAATAAAACTCTTAATTTAAACAGCTATTTTCTCTGTATTCCGTTCTGCGGCAATGGCATTTTCAGCGGCTAAGTCTATTTGTAGTTTAATCGCCTCACTAACACGAATTGTAAAAGGGTCGTGAGTAATTATCCACCCATCTTTGATTAATGCTTTTTTTACCTGTTGATGGAAAACATCTTTAGCCATTTTGCTATCTCTAGATTAGAGTCTCAAAATGAAAATATTCGATTTTTATGATATTTTAGCGTTTAGCTGAACCCAAAATTAGATTTTTGCTCTATGCAGTGCGTTCCCCAAAGGGGTTGTCGTTCGCGCAGCGTGTCGTAGACAAGACATCGCACTCTCCATTATTCTGCATTGCTGTGGCAAGTTTCTCTAAATTTTGACGAACAGTAATACTACGATGATGATTTACACCCCAAACTCGTTCACAAATATCTAAAGCTTGCAAATACAGCGCTTCGGCTTCACCGTAACGCCCCGTTGCACGATAAATTTCTGCCAGATTATTCAGACTTTCGGCAACATTGGGATGATTTTCTCCCAATAGGTGCTTATCAAGTTCTAAGGCTTTTATACATAAGGGTTCCGCTTCATTGTAACGTCCCTGCTCTCTGTACATATAACCAAGAGCATAGATCGTATCTGCTAATAGCGGATGCGCTTTTTGTAATACACGCTGCTTGAGTTCTAATGATTCCAAAAACAAAGATTCCGCTTCACTGTAACGTCCTTGAGCGCGGTATATTAAACCTAAATTGTGCAAATCTGTGGCAACATCAGGATTTTCTTCTCCCAAAAATCGCTTATCTAATTCTATTGCTTGTTGCGACAAAGGTTCAGCTTCACTGTAACGTCCTTGATGATAATAAAGTAGCGCTAAGTTATTCAGTATAAGAGCAAAAGAAAGATGATTTTCACCCAGCAGACGTTTTTCGAGTTCTAATGATTGCAAATACAGAGGTTCTGCTTCGTCATAACGTCCTTGTTCATCATATAGTAATGCCAAATTGTTCAGACTGGCAGCAACATCAGCATGGTGTTCTCCTAACAATCCTTTCCTCAGTTCTAAAGCTTGTTGATATAGGAGTTCTGCTTTACTATATTGTCCAGTAGATTTGTAAAGTCCTGCCAAATTATTCAGGCTAGTAGCAAAAGCAGGATGATTTTCTCCTAACAGGCGTTTTCTCAGTTCTAAAGCTTGTTTATATAAAGGTTCGGCTTCGCTGTAGTTTCCCGTTGCACGATATATTCCTGCTAAATTGTTGAGGCTATTAGCTAAGTCTATCTGCAAACCCAATTCATTTTGTAACTCACTCGCTTGACGCCAATATTTAATTGCTAATTCCTGTTCTTCTTGATAATTTTGAGATTCACCCCGATCTAATCTGCTGTGGTAAATATCGCCCAATCTTGAGTATAAAGTAGCCAAGGTGGGGTCTTTAGTTCCCCGTTCTTGTTCTACTTTCTCGATTAACCTTTGTAAATCTTGAATGGGTAAGGAAAAGCGATTAGTTTCATTAGTATCTGTACTAGCTAATTCTGTATCTCGAAAAACAAAGCGGATATTTTCTAATTCTTTACCAGGAATAGCATTTGTCTTTTGAGATTCAAACCGAAATACACCATTGCGCCAACTCCAAAAATCAGGAGCTTTTTTAATTAGGTTGACTAAAATTTGATTAGTTACCCAAAGCACGATCGCAAATGGAAATTCGCGCAATCCTTCCCTTGTCCACTGTAAGTAACCAAAAAATTTCTCCTGTTCCGATTGCTCATTTCCCAACCTGAGAAAATACAATTGTTCAGCACCCGTCACAGTGATTACCGCCGGGTTTTGCTGACGGAGATATTCTTCTTGTTGTACCAGTTGATTAAGAGCAGCTTTCAGGCTTGGTTCTTGACGTGCTAAAGTTACTCGATATGCACCGAAGGCGGGTTGTAGTTCAGCTTCATATTGAGCAATAATTTCATCGCGAAAGCTAGCATCATCGCAAACCGCAATTAGTAAATTTAATCCCCGCTTTTGAGCTTCAATAGAAACAATTAAATCATCATACGCATCTTGATTTTTTCCTTCATCATCTAATAATTCCTCATTTAACATTAATGGCTCCCTGTCTTTTTAAGCTTTCGATAATAATTGGATGAACATCATACCAAGTTTCATCAGTGCGATATTCTAGAACATATAGCCCATGTAACAAATCTAAAAACTCTGCTTGTTTGGGGTCATTGGGCATAAATTGTTCATACACACTCTGCAAAATATCGATATCAGTTTTTCCTAAGCGTATGGAAAAATCATTGCGTATTTTATTGATTGCTTGCAGAAGAATTTTATCATCAATAATAACTTCGGCTGAAGGGTTTCGCCGGATAGTTCGCAAACATATACGGCAACATTCCTTAGAAATCCGAATTAATTCTCGCAATACGCCACCACTGTAAATTACAATTTTTTCAGCAGTTTCTGCCGCGATTAATTCACTGGGAATCCGCTTTTGTAAAACTTCACCGAGAATCTTTGTTGCTTCCGGGCGAGGGTGGGCATTTGGGAAGCGATTTTTACCTTTGTCAAATATTTTTAAGACAGGCATTGCCACAACTTGATCGTTAGTTTCAGTGGCAATTATTGTGCTGATAAATGTTTCCCGAAGGACTGCGATCGGGATAGTGTAAATAATTTGAAAGTTAGGTTGGCAAAGAGCTTTAATGTTATCTCGATAAATTTCGTTCACTCTGCCTAAGTCAAGTTTATCTAAATCATCAATAATTACTAAAACGTTTTGTTTAGTTGCAGCTTGAATTAGAGCAGCGATTTCGTTAATTCTGGCAACTAAATCTGATAACTTGCGTTCAAATTCTTGCTTAATTTCATCCCGAACGCTAGCATCAGCTTTTAATTTAGAGCTAATCAACTTTAAAAGGTCAAAACCTATACTAACTTCTGCTTGCAAATTGGATTCTTCAGTGCGAGTACGGGTAGCGAACCACTTATAAAGAGCTTCTTTCGTAGATTGAGGAATATCAACTTTGCGTGCTTCTGCCTCTGTCATTAAATTAACTGCGATCGCAAACAGTATATTAATATGATTAACAGCCGACATTTCAATTTTGTCAGCAATAGAAAACAGAACTACAAAATATTTATCTTGAATTTGTCGGCTAAATTCAGCCAACAAAGTAGACTTACCACATCCCCGATGTCCTGTAAAGACAATTTTGCCATCTCCATTAGGACTATCTTCTACTAATTGGTTTAGGTCTGCAATCAAATCATCACCATATTCGACTCGAAATCTTTCCATTTCGTTCCGTTCCATCAACGGAAACAGTTCGAGATTGCTGTATGCTTCTTGAAAGGAGTTTAATAAGTCTTGAGACATTGGATAGTGCTGTTAACGTGCTAACTATTCATATAATGGCTCATGATTTTTGAAGCACAAGTTTAGGTCATGTCTAGGATAGGGGATGCCTACATAACTTCTGAAATTCCGTTAATAAATAACTACTAGGTGAGTGGTATGTTCTGTCTTAAAAAGAGATACCCTAATTCCCAAATTTCAACCTATCAATAAGTAACAGAGGTAAATAACCAATAAGGCTGAATGATAGATTATACATTCGATAATTTAAATTGAATGATAGATTATACAGATAACATCCTGAAAGCTACTTAACACATAAATAAAATAAAATTTTCAGTTATAAAAATAAATTTTTAGTGTGCTTCTTCTCATCCCTCTCTAGCCGATGCAATGGTAGCTGTTGTTACTATTAGTTAGTAGTCTGTCAAAGAATAATTGGCGATTACATTCATTGTAGAGACGACGATTTATCGCGTCTCTCTAACGTGTCAGTCTTTTAAACGCGATTTATCGCGTCTCTACATGAGATAAAGCTCCGCGACATCAAAACCAGCTTTTGCGACATCAAAACCAGCTTTTGCGACATCAAAACCAGCTTTTGCGACATCAAAACTAGCTTTTGCGACATCAAAACCAGCTTTTGCGACTTTAAAACCAGCTTTTGCGACTTTAAAACCAGCTTTTGCGACTTCAAAACCAGCTTTTGCGACTTCAAAACCAGCTTTTGTGACTTCAAAACCAGCTTTTGCGACATCAAAACCAGCTTTTCTCAACGAATTTCAGCAAATATACCCGCATCTATCTAGTTGGCTAATGTCATCCAATGCTTTTATAATTCTGTAACTTCACTGTGGCTAGTGCATCTGTCTATTGCGTATGTTGATGATATATAAATAACTCAGTGTACAAAGTCAGGGTTATTTATAAATTAATCCAAACAGGAAAACTATATGACGCAACGCAAACGAAACTCCATGTCACTGACGAAAGCTGAACGACGGATTGAAGGAATGCAGACAATTAACGCTCAGTTAGACTTTAGTAATGGGTTTTCAATTGCTACTTACAACACTAAAGTAATTGAGTTACGAGAAAAGCTAGCCGCTTATAATCAAGCACAAACAATAGTAGATAAGACACACAATGCATTAATAGAAGCAGAGCGTGAGTTGAATACTTATTCTGAGCAAATGCTGTTGAATGTTGCATCTTGCTATGGCAAAAATAGTGATGAGTATGGGATGGCTGGGGGAACACGCAGGTCAGACCGCAAAAAACCACGTCCATTAGTAAAACAAACAGTCCTAAATCAGTCGTGAACAATAAGAACCCCGACTTCTCAAAGAAGTCTGGGTTCTGAGTCTCTCGATTTTCACAACTCATTTAGGATTGTTACAAAATTAATTGAGTCGAACAACTGTTCAGTTTTGCAACCTACCAAGCTATCCGACTCGGTTTTATATTCGGAGGTTGTCGCCTTCCTCGCTGGTTCAGGTCTGGACTCCCTGGTGTACGCTCGATAAATTCCCACTTATCAACCCTGACTTTGGGGAGTACTCACGCCACAGCCACAGCCACCACGCGAAAACCAACATTGTTGTTACAATTCGCGCGCGTTCCTATTGCGATTTGCAGAATGGCAATTCTTGGCATTGTTGATCCAACTACCGCCACGCAGCAGCTAAAATCGACCTGCCCCATCCTCAAACTCTCAAACTAAGTGAGAAATTTGATTAAATGTAGTGTATGATATTTTTGATATCAAGACACCGCTTTTTGAAAAAAAATTTTTGACTCGCCTGTTGGCAGTGAGAGAAGAAGAAGGGAAAAGAGAAAGAAGTGTAGAGGGCAAAAGGGGAAGAGGATAAAGAGCAAGGAATCCTCACGCCACAGCCACCACGCGAAAACCAGCAAAGAGGTCGCGATACGCGCGCACGAACCTAAAGCGACTGGCAGAACGGCAATCCCAGGCATCGGCGATCCAACTACCGCCACGCAGCAGCCTTGTGTCATTATCGCTACCAATCAACAACGGTCTACCATTTGTTGTTGCATCTATGTAATTACCGTTATACACATCTTCACACCATTCCCATACATTACCATGCATATCGTATAAACCGAAAGAGTTAGGCGGAAATTTTCCTACATCTATTGTTTGTTCACGATCTTCGCCCTTTGGTGCAGAGCCGTAAGGAAAGTCACCGTTGTAGTTAACTAAATCTGTGGTAATCGTTTCACCAAAATAAAACGGTGTAGTTGTTCTGGCACGACAAGCATATTCCCATTCGGCTTCACTGGGTAGCCTGTAGGTTTTTCCTATCCTTTGGCTCAATTTTTTACAAAATTCTACTGCATCATCCCAACTCACCTGTTCTACAGGTCGTTTCTCACCTTTGAACTTAGAAGGATTATTACCCATAATTGCTTGATACTGTGCCTGGGTGATTTTATATTTACCCATGAAGAACCCAGGTACTTTTACCTGATGCTGTGGACTTTCATCTTGATCCCTCTGTGCTTCTCCTTCAGATGAACCCATCATAAAAGTTCCCCTTGGTATCTGCACCATTTCCAGGGTGACACCATTCTCTAAATCTTCAACAAAGTGTTTTGCCTCACTATTGCTACGGTTGGTAATATTTCCCCGTGCATCGACCCTGACAATTTCAAATTGAAAGCTTTTTAGGCTAATTGCTTTATTGGTGGGGGGGGTACTAGTTTCTCCTGAATCAGATGGCCAAAAACGTGGTATTGCAATTGTCAAACCCAACCCAGCAACTGCCCCAGCAGTTTGAATTACACGTCGTCGTGACCAGTTAGGTAATATGATTTTTGATGGCGAAGCAGGTGTTGAAGGTGTTGAAATTGTAGATTTTGTAAATTGTCCCGCACCAGAAGCCTGAGTATTATTAATCGGGGATGGTGAAGTTGCCTTGGGGGTTTGAATCTGAGGAGGTTTACTTATAGTTGTATTTGTGGCTGACTTAGATTGTTGTGGAATTGTTTGCTGAGGTAAATCAGGAATTGCAGAACTATTTCGCAACCGAGCAATTTCTTCCAAGGCTTCTATAGGTTCCATATCTTGATCTAATGCAGCAGCTAGTACCCTAATCCAAAGTTGTTTTGCTAAATCAAAGTCTCTCTTACTCTGAGCGCGATAAGCATCATTTTTCAACGTAGCGATATCCGCTAGAGTTGCATATCTTGGCACAAGTATTAGGTGGGATTTATTAACAGGTTCAGCAATCACATAAGGCGTTTGCCTTGTATTCTTATGCTGGCGAACCAGTTCAGGCACACGAAATTTGAGATATTGCTCCAATCGTTCAACAGTAGCGCATCGACCTTGAATTCCTAAGCCTTCTAATAATGCAGTGGTAAAAGCACCTTGTTGTAAAGCCTCAATTTCATAAGAATACTCTTGGGGAATACAAGAAAAAAAGCTGATAACTCCTTGTTTACGTGCTTCTTCTGCGGTCTGTCGCCCAATTCCTTCACCTGTTTTTTTGCCTTCATTGCGACAAGCATCCAGAATCAAGACAACATTATCAGCACCGCAGCGACGCAGACGTTCACTTACAAAGTTAATCGCAATTGCCGTGTTTTCAATATCCTCTGGATCGCCATCACAGGGCATGAGATAATCGCGATCAGCGTATCTTATCCCATGACCACTGAAGAAAAACCAGAAATTATCCCCTGCTCCCATAAAGGGATTGTCAAATAACTGCCGCAAGACTCGCAACAAGTTAGTGCGAGTTGGGCGAGTCGATTTTCCGTCAACATGAGGAGAGTCATCGGAGAAGAAGAATATCCGCTCAAATCCGGCTTCATTGCTTAGAAACTCTTGCATTAACTGTGCATCCCGCTTGGCATAGTTTAGCGGTTGCAGATAATCATACTGGTTAATACCGATCGCGATCGCCCAATTTTTTGCCATCTCACCCTAGTTCTTGGCGCTTGAACTTCAGCTTAATTGCTCCTTTACTCCCAGCTTTGACACCACTGCCAATTAATTTAACTTCCCCATCTGCACTAATTTCTACCGATAGCTCAATTTCATCTAGCTGCATCTTGGAGTTGACTTTTGCTTGCTGTTCAGCTTGACTAAACAAACTTCCCACGAGTTTCAGAAAGTGAGTCATATTTTGCTCTAATGTTTGAGCGCTAACCTTAACGGCATCTCCTACCCCTTTGCTACCAGTGTTTTCCCTGTTAGTTTCGTCTCCCCAACTGCGTGTATTAGAACTCCCGCCTTTAGCACCGTCAGGAATCGATATTTGAGGGGTATCATCCGTCACAATCCAAATGCGATCGTCTTGGGGTGTACTTTAAATATTTACATTAAATCTTCCCACAAATTATAGATACAACACTAGAGATAGCGATTCCGATTACTACGAAATCTCACTGAGCATTTTAGCGATCGCATAGTCTCAAATTATCTCAGATTGGGTGCGATATCTACGACGGGCTTTGCCTACGCTTTCTCTAAGTAATCCAATCAAAAATCTGAATATCTATAATCTCTCAAATTACAGATTTGCAGAAATTAAAAGCAATTCAACAAACAATTAAAACTGTAAATACAGTCAATGAATTACAGCAAGTTTTATCAACCAACTTGACATGAAACACCAAAAACATAACCCCTCTCCGCTACCGGAAAGGGGTTAATCACTGCCGAAACTCAGCACTATCTTGTACAGACGCGATTCATCGCGTCTCTCTTCAGCAATCTCTAATAAGCGTCTTGCAACTCGTAGAAATCAGGCGAGATGTAATCCTTCCGCAAAGGCCAACCTACCCAATCTTCCGGCATCAAAATCCGCTTCAGATTTGGGTGTCCTTCGTAGATAATGCCGTACATATCGTAAGACTCGCGCTCTTGCCAATCTGCCGTCTTCCAAATCCAGTACACAGAAGGCACTACAGGATTTTCCCGTGGTAAGAACACCTTAACTCGAACTTCTTCGGGGCGATCGCTATTATCACCGACTTTAATCAAGTGATACATGCTCACCAATTCTTGTCCTGGGCCAAGGTCAATACCACCTTGACACTGGAGATAATTAAACCCATAAGCATAAAGGGCTGTAGCGGTGGGAAGCAAAAAATCTGCCGCCACCTTAATTATCTCTACACCATTTTTGTCTGGTGCTAAAAACTCATGGTCAAAGCCGTTTTCCGTTAACCACTGGGAAACTTTACCCGCTTGTACCAATGACTCTTCTTTCGCTGCTGGTACTGGTTTAGATTCTTCTTCAGCCACGGGTTTGTTCCTCCTTTTGCGCCTTTTCTGTCAGCAGTGCAGGTGGTATTGGCATACCAATCGCTTCCGCCAATTCCTTCGGTGGTGCATAGCGAGTGTCTGACTGCAAATACTTACCAGTTAAGATTTCTTCTACTGGCTTCAGGTTATGAGTCGTGCTGTAATAGCGGTGGGTTTGCTTAATTTTATCCCGCTCTTGCATCGATTCATTGGAGATTTTCTTCCGCAGCTTAATGATTGCGTCGATAATTGCTTCTGGACGGGGAGGACAACCAGGCAAATACACATCCACAGGAATCAATTTATCGACTCCGCGCACTGCTGTGGGGGAATCAACGCTGAACATCCCGCCAGTAATTGTGCAAGCTCCCATCGCAATTACATACTTTGGCTCTGGCATTTGTTCGTAAAGACGCACCAGTTGGGGAGCCATCTTCATCGTAATAGTCCCTGCCGTAATAATTAAATCGGCTTGGCGGGGGCTAGAACGGGGAATTAGTCCAAAACGGTCAAAGTCAAATCGGGAACCAATTAAAGCTGCAAACTCAATAAAGCAGCAAGCAGTACCAAACAGCAACGGCCACAGACTAGAAAGCCGCGCCCAGTCGTAGAGGTCATCAACCGTCGTCAAAATGACGTTTTCTGAAAGGTCTTGAGTGACATTGGTACGCTCAATGGGGTTGATGATTCGTTCTTTACCCTGGGTTGTTAAGTTAGAATTCAAGACCATTCCAAAGCTCCTTTACGCCATGCGTAAACTAAAGCGACTACAAGAATTGCAATAAAGACTAGCGCTTCAATAAAAGCCAATAGCCCCAAACGGTGGAAAGCTACCGCCCAAGGATACAAGAATACAGTCTCCACATCAAAGACGACGAAGACCAGAGCAAACATGTAGTAGCGGATGTTGAACTGAATCCAGGCTCCCCCGATGGGTTCCATGCCAGATTCATAGGTGGTGCGACGTTCTGGGCTGTAACCACTGGGTCGTAGGAGCTTGGAAGCTGAGAGCGCTAAGGCAGGTACTAGGCTACAGATGATGAAGAAACCTAGAAGGTACTCGTAACCGCTGAGGACAAACACAATGAGTATCTACCGCTTATGGAGTATTTTAAGTAGTGAGTGGAGATTGGGTACTGATGACTAGATATTAGGTATTTAGGAGTGGGGGAGTGGGGGAGCAGGGGAGCAGGGGAGCAGAGGAGAGTTCTTGTACAAGTTCTTTCCCTTCTGCCCCTCTGCCCCTTTGCACCTCTGCCTCTTGTGCCCCATGCCCAATGTCCCAATGCCCAATGCCCCATGCCCAATCTCTTAACTGCGTAACTTTCTTTTACATTATATCTGTTTGGTTTTTCTGAAATCTGCGAAACAGACGCACTTCAGGTATTTGATTCACTTTTGCTAGTGATAGAAAAGTCTAACAATTATGTCATAATTTTTAACGTATATTTAAGATTTCTCCTTTGCGAGGCCTTAGCCATGAGCGAACCAGCTGTTGAGACTACGGTGTTAGACCGCTACGAGTGTCGCGCCTGCGGTTATGTTTACGAACCCGAAAAGGGAGACGACAAAGATGATATTCCTTCAGGGACAAGCTTTGCAGAACTGCCCATAAATTGGCGCTGTCCAGTTTGTTCTGCTAAAAAGACCGCTTTTGCCAACATCGGCCCTGCCGGTACTGCATCCGGCTTTAAAGAAAATCTTGGTTATGGTTTGGGTGTTAACAACCTAACGCCAACCCAAAAAAATATCCTAATTTTTGGTGCTTTGGCTCTTGGCTTCTTGTTTTTTATCAGTCTTTACGGCTTACAATGACAGCCTTTAAGCAATTCCAAATAAAGCTCTCTACCAGAGGGTTTACACTGCGCTAACAAAATTCAAAATGAAAAAGCCAGGAGTTACAGCATCCTGGCTGCCAACTCCTACAAAAATTTAGAAATAACTAAGAAATACTGATGCATTCAATTGTGAAAGGTTGGCAACGAATATTTGCCTTGTTAATAGTAGTCGTGATGTGCATAGGGTGTAGCCAAGTTCCCTCTGTTAGCTACAACCCTTGGAAAGTAATTTCTGTGCCAACAGACTCAAATTTATTGGATATTGCTTTTACTGATAACCTTGAGCATGGCTATTTAGTCGGTAGCAATGCCACCCTATTGGAAACCAATGACGGTGGTAATACCTGGAAACCAATAACACTGCAACTGGATGAGCAGAAGTATCGCTTTGACTCAGTAAGTTTTGCAGGTAAAGAAGGCTGGATTGCCGGAGAGCCTGGACTGTTACTACACACTACCGATGAAGGTGCTTCTTGGTCGCGTATCCCCCTGAGCGAAAAGCTACCAGGTAGCCCGATCGCAGTTAAGGCGCTAGCAGACAATACAGCGGAAATGGCTACTAATGTTGGAGCCATATATAAGACCACAGACGGCGGCAAAAACTGGAAAGCCCAGGTGGAATCAGCAGTGGGTGTGGTGCGTAACTTGGAACGTTCTCCTGATGGTAAATATATTGCTGTTTCTGCTAAGGGTAGCTTCTACTCGACTTGGGAACCAGGCCAAGGTGCTTGGGTACCCCATAACCGCAATAGTTCTCGGCGAGTAGAAAACATGGGCTTTGGTGACAATGGGCAATTGTGGTTGCTAGCTAGAGGAGGTCAAGTTCAGTTTAGTGACCCAACTAAACCTGAAGAATGGCAAGAGGCAAAATATCCAGAGTTATCCACCAGTTGGGGTTTACTGGATTTGGCATATCGTACACCCGATGAAATTTGGGTAGGTGGCGGTAGCGGTAATTTGCTACGCAGCGGCGACGGTGGCAAAACCTGGGAAAAAGACCGTGACATAGAAGAAGTTGCGGCTAATTTGTACAAGATTGTGTTCTTAGAGCCAGAGCGGGGATTTATAATTGGCGATCGCGGCGTTTTGCTCAAATATCTACCAAACCCTGAAGCAACTTCCCCAGAGGCGGCTTAGGGAGCAGGGAGCAGGGAGCAGGGAGTGGGGAGCAGGGGAGCAGAGAAGAAGTTGCAGTAGGTTATTTCCCCTCTGCCCCTCGTCCCTCTGCCCCTCTGCCTCTTCCAATGCCCCATTCCCAACGTACAATTTCTGAGAAGAACGTTGCAACTTGTAACTCTTTCTTATCTTTGTAGGATAATAAACTCAATAACACTCTATGTATAAGGTAGGGATCTAAATGTCAGGTACCACTGGAGAACGTCCGTTTTCGGACATCATTACTAGCGTTCGTTACTGGGTAATCCACAGCATCACCATCCCGGCATTATTTATTGCCGGTTGGCTATTTGTCAGCACCGGACTGGCTTATGATGCTTTTGGTACACCCCGTCCCAACGAGTATTTCACACCAGCGCGGCAGGAAGTGCCCATTGTGAAGAACCGTTTTGAAGCTAAAAAACAAGTTGAAGAATTTATTGGAAAGTAGTTTGAGATCATGACTAGCGGAAACAACATCAATCAACCAGTTACCTATCCAATTTTTACCGTTAGATGGCTGGCAGTACACACCTTAGGTGTACCAACTGTATTCTTTTTGGGCGCGATCGCCGCAATGCAATTTATTCAACGTTAGGAGCAATTATGGTAGAAAGATCCCCCAATCCCAATAATCAGCCGGTTGAACTAAACCGGACTTCTTTATACCTGGGATTACTAATGATTTTCGTTCTGGGTATTCTGTTTTCCAGTTACTTCTTTAACTAATTAGAAGTACTGTTGTTAATCTTGGTTTATGAACGTGTGTTGATTTGTTGTTAAGGGAGGAGAGAAGCTGTGTCTGGAAGTGGGAGAATTCCCCTGTGGGTCGTCGCTACGATCGCAGGTTTAGGTATAATTACAGTCTTGGGCATTTTCTTTTATGGTGCCTACGCCGGACTCGGTTCTTCGATTTAACATTAGTTAGTTTGAACCGAATACTATAAGTTAGAACTTTCTAGCATTTGTTGAGAAATCAACGTTAAAAAAACCGCCTGTCTCTATGAGATGGGCGGTATTAATTTTGGTCATTTCTCATTTGTCTTTTGTCATTTGTTTTTTGCAAATGACAAGTGACTAATGACTACATCAGTATCAGTTGATATCGCTGATATCGTCGCTTTCAATGTATAAAAACAGAAACGCGAAGACCGCACCTGGCAAAACCCAACCAATTATGGGCACGAAGATAGCAGACAAGTACGAAGTACTAGCCAAGACAGTAGGTAAAAAAGAAGTTGCCATAGTTAAAGGTTCCTATGAAATCACACTACAATTCAAGATGAGCTTACTGCAAATTCTGCCAAATTTTTGAAATTCTTTCATATTTTTAACACAGGGGATAATTGGGAGATGGGGAGCAGAGGAGAGTTATTGTACAAGTTCTTTTCCCTCTGCCTCTTGTGCCCAATGCCCAATACCTTTCATACCTGAGTTACATACCCAGGAGTTCATCTAGTTGCAAGCTTGGCAAGTCTGGAGGAATCACGGTTCGCACTATTGTGACTTTGTGACTCTCCTGTTGAGTTGTAAGATCGAGTGCGATCGCTCCTAAGCGAATTTCCAAACAGCCAAAGGGAATGTTTAATTGTGTCATCACTTCCAAATCTCCCGATGCATTAGGAAGTAAATTTGTCAACAAATGGGGGCCATCTAGTAAGTAGCGAGTTTGATAATCTTCAAGCCATAACTTGACAACAACTTGCAGAGGTACTTCTGCCAGTACTACGCGCACTATGACCGACTTGCCAGCAATTAATTCGCCTTCTGGCACATACAAATGTGGAGTTGGCAAAGGCTCAGTGGCTGCCGCAATTAGAGGTAAGGAAGAAGATGAATATAAAAGTGGTTGCTCCTTTTCTTCAAAGGTGTCACTCTCCTTTGTATCGCCTTCCAGTTCGGTATCTGTATCATCTACAACGATTTCTTGCGCCAACCAAGCTGACGCTATATTTATTTTTATTGGAGGAGGAGGGGGCGGTACTTGTGTTAACAGAGCTGATGAGATTGTTGGTTCTTCTAGTACTGTTTCTATTTCCGTATTTTCTCCGTTCCCCAGTCCCACTTCCTGCGCTGTGTCTATATCTTCCCCAAAGTTCTTCAGTTCAGGAGCCAATCCTTCGACTTCTTCCCATGTCTCTTCTCCCTTGCGCGTTTCAGTCAGGAGAAGTGGTGAACTGCTCCAATCTTCGCTCAGATTATTCTCCGTGTTGGCATCTAGGTCTAATGGCAAGTTAACATCAACATTCGCATTTTCTGCACTAGGAGGAAGGGGTATCTGCTGCGGTGGAACATAGTTATTGTAATCTTGAGGTTGCAGATCGTTGATAGATTCAGGCAAGGAGTATCCTTGGCTCTGCATCCACTTCCTCAACAGGGGAGATGAATAAAGGTTTCCGGTTGTAATTAATTGTGCATTTTGGGGGGTTTCGATTTCAGCAACAGATTCTTCCTGGAATTGCGAATTTTGGGAGGCTTCAACTTCAGCAACTTCTTCCTGGAATTGCGAATTTTGTGAGGCTTCAACTTCAGCAACAGATTCTTCCTGGAATTGCGAATTTTGCGGGGCTTCGACTTCAGAAACAGATTCTTCCTGGAATTGTGCGTCACCTACTACTAATTCAGGTATATTTTCATCTTCAGTCACAGTTGCATCCAACTTTGGCAAGTCTTCAGCCGCTTTAACTTCCAATTCATCTGGAGGAACATTGTTTTTTACTTTTTCTTCGGCATCATCTGGCAAAGCTTGTAACCGTTTCAAGTATGGCAAAGTAGTCTCAAGTATTGGCATTCGACGTTGCTTGATGACCAACTGCTCTAAGTTGATGGTGGCTATAATAGTATCCTTTTCTACAAGCTCCTCCCGTGTCTGTGGTTCTGCAACAACATCTGTGGGAATGTTGGCATCACTTTGAATAGGGGGTAGTTTCGGTAATTGAGGCAACGAAATGCTTGAATTCTTGAACTTAGATGTCCGCAGATTAGCTTCTCGCAGAACTTGCAGGTTAATTTGCGCTGGTAAAGGTGTGTTTGGAGATAGATGAACTATCTGAGACTGGTCTGTTTTTGGAGTCTTGACCAAATTTAATAGTTTCAAATCGAGCCTAACAGGTGTCTCTGTTTCTGTGAAAGCAGCAGATGAGTTCGATGTTGCTACGAGGTCATTTAAAGATGTACTGGATTTTGCTGCGGCTGTGATTGCCAGTAATTCTGTTACATCTGCTGTAATGGTGAAGGACTGGCTGGCTAACCAAATGACTTCACCAGCATCAGCGAATTTACCATACAAACTGATGTCTGCCAAAATTAGCTTGGATTCACAATCAGCAGGAATATCAATTGAGGTATTGATACTAAAGGGCAACTCCTTATCTGATAAGGGTTGCCGTACTTTAGTCAAGATTTTCGAGTTATTGGGCGATCGCAGTTCAATTTCTACTTCAAGCGCCCGCAAGCTTTTTGGAGATGATGTTTCATCCCAATCTAGATTTGTCTTTTCTTGGAATTCTATGTACCCGTTGATTATAAGAGCTTGTCCCCAACGAGCAATATAATTATCCTCACTTAAAGTTAGCAGTAATGGTGGCGGTAGTTGTGTTGCCGAAGAATCTGTAACTTTTTCATCTTGGGGCAGCAGTTCAGAGGTGGGTAAAGCTAAATCTATTAAATTTTGTAAAATCTGCTCTGCCGTCTCTCCTTTGAGCCACACAGGACTCACAGGCTGATCGATAACTATATCTTCATCTTCTTCCGTTTCATCTAACGCAACAGTGGTAATGAAGTTGCTATCTGTAGTAATTGCCAGTCCTTCAGAAACTGCGATCGCATTATCTAACTCAATTGCAGTTTCTGCTGGGGCATTAGATTCCAAGTTCTCTTCATCTGAGGCAACAGTGAGGTTGCCATCTGTAGTAATTGCTAGTTCTTCAGAAACTGCGATCGCATTATCTAACTCAATTGCAGTTTCTGCTGGGGCATTAGATTCCAAGTTCTCTTCATCTGAGGCAACAGTGGTAACAAGGTTGCTATCTGTAGTAATTGCCAGTCCTTCAGAAACTGCGATCGCATTATCTAGCTCAATTGCAGTTTCTGCTGGGGCATTAGATTCCAAGTTCTCTTCATCTGGTGCAACAGTGGTAACAAGGTTGCTATCTGTAGTAATTGCCAGTTCTTCAGAAACTGCGATCGCTTTCTCAAACGTAAATAACGTAATTGCCGTTTCTGCTGAGGCATTAGATTCCAAGTTCTCTTCATCTGATGCAACAGTAGTAACAAGGTTGCTATCTGTAGTAATTGCCAGTTCTTCAGAAACTGCGATCGCATTATCTAGCTCAATTGCAGTTTCTGCTGGGGCATTAGATTCCAAGTTCTCTTCATCTGGCGCAACAGTGGTAACAAGGTTGCCATTTGTAGTAATTGCCAGTTCTTCAGAAACTGCGATCGCTTTCTCAAACGTAAATAACGTAATTGCCGTTTCTGCTGAGGCATTAGATTCCAAGTTTTCAGAAACAGTATCTAGGCGATCGTCGGGTGAACTCGATCCTAAATTTTTCCTCGGTTCTCTCTCTGCTAACAGCGAGAAGACTTGCACTTGCACGCTGTATTGCCAAGATTTACCGAGCAGATCCGACATCAAATCGCCGGAACAACGCAACTCCCAAACTCCCGCCTGGAAGTAGGTAAAAGGAATTACCGCCATTACGCCTTCTGAATTAGTGCGACGCGATCGCTTGAAAATTCGCCGCGTTGGTTGAACTTCCTCTGTTGAAGAGTGAGTTACCCGCACTTCCACGTCTGTATTAAGAAGGTTAGAACGAGCCAAAACTCTATACTGTCCTTCCAAAATTTCCAAATTTGGCGATTCTAGGATATGCCACGAGCGAGCGCCTTGTTTCTGTATCAGAAATTGCCAGTGTTCCATTGTAAGTGATGCCCAGACCGACGAGCCGCTGAGTAATATTGTGGATTAACTTGCTTGCAAGTTTACCTCAGTATTTTAGAAATGCCTCACTTAAATGGCTATCAAGTTAACTCAGTTTTACTGGCTTGACTTCCCACACTTTAACTACTCACCTCAAGGGAATTTCAATAAGTCGCCGTCTTGCTTATGTGTAAAGCTTTTGTTGTTTTCTGAATATTAAGTTTGACACATCCTAGTGCTAAATTAACAGGGATGCAATGGATACCGTTAGTTGTCTTTGCTCAACTTAGTGCAACAAATTTTGTATTATTTTTTACTAAGATTTCCACTTTGCAATAGACACAACGTACAATAAATTTAAATTCACTTGAGAATTGTTATTGAATTGTAATTGCCCACATTTTTGCTACAAAGAGGTAGGATGTGGCTCTTAAGTGTCCTCTGCGATCGCCCAAGTTAGGCGCAAATCACAACACTTAACCACGCAAAACGCATCCAACCTACCTGAAACTGCTCTTTAAAGGGCGACAAAGCGTGTTTACCCTGAGTGAAATGTGGGTTGACAATGAAGATTTACAGGAGGGATTCGATGCTAGTCATTTTAATGGACGAGCAAATCCTTGCCCCTGAGCAAGTTTGCCAGTCTTGTTTACTCGCTGACGGGAGCGGTCAACCCCGTTGGCGTGGGGGTCAACTGCGCTGTGGTCAAGCCATTCGCAAACTTACTCAACAGCAGCCAGACCAGTATGAGTGCATGATGGGCTTTCGCATCGCCCATATAGAATAGTTGAATTTCTCAGCAAGACCTAGCAACTGCGTTATCCTAAGCTCAAGTAACTATTAAAAATTTAACCACAGGAGAACGCATAATGTCTTGGCGCGGGTCTACAACAGTTTCAGATCGGATTTTTGCTTCCTTGCCTTATTTGCTTCCTCTAATTGAAGTTTTTGTATTTGGTAGATATTTGCTTTCAGAGTTTCCACCATTACAACTACTGTTTTTACCGCTTCTGCCATTGTTGAGAATTTACTACGGCGTGCGTTATGCAGGAATGATTATTTTCTTTGCTTTATTTTTGCTAGTAGTAAGAAACGAAAAAATTAGTCACTTTATTCGTTTCAACACCATGCAAGCAATCCTTTTGGACATCATCATCTTTTTGTTTAGCATCCTAACTGATGTTGTGGGACTAGTTCCCTCTGGTGGTTTTGCCATCCAAACCCTATCCACAACCATTTTTATCGGTATAGTGGGAGCAGTCGCATATTCAGTCATCCAGTCTGTAAGTGGACGTTATGCAGAAATTCCAGCGATTTCCGATGCAGTGTATATGCAAGTGCGTTAGAAATTAACGGGACGCTACGGTGTTTTCCAGGCGACCGATACCTTCAATTTCTACGCGGACGCGATCGCCTGGATGCAAAGCACTTACACCCTCCGGCGTACCTGTAAGCACCAAATCACCAGGGAGTAGCGTCATCACCTGACTGATATAGGAAACTAAAACATCGGGGGAAAATACCATCCGGTCGATACAGGTAGATTGGACTGGATTAGCGTCGTCATTTACAAAAGTCTGCAATCTCGCTCCTGGATTTAATTCCCGGACAATCCAAGGCCCCAAGGGACAGAAAGTATCAAAACCTTTGGCTCGCGTCCATTGACCATCCTGTTTTTGTAAATCCCGTGCTGTTACATCATTGGCGATGGTGTAGCCCCAAATTTTGGTTTGGGCTACCTCTGGCGTACATTCAAAGGCATAATCGCCAATCACTAAAGCTAACTCTCCTTCGTAGTCAACTCTATGTGACTGGGGGGGATACTTAATTTCCCTCTCAGATGGAATGATCGACGTAGGTGGTTTAAGAAAGATTAGTGGCTCAGAAGGTACTGGAGTTCCCATTTCGGCTGCATGATCTGCATAATTCTTACCCACCGCCACAATTTTTGAGGGAGCGCAGGGAGCTAGAATTTGGTAATTTTCTGGTGTCAAAGTTAAATCAGTGGGTTGTCCATGTAACCAGGGTGGAGCATCTAGCACCTGCACATTCAGGGATAACTGTAGTAACCCATAGTAAATCTGTCCTTCTGGATTTTGAATTCGCACGTAGCGCTGCGCCATAACCTTGATGAATATCCTTTTTTCTACGATTAGAAGCTGTGAGCAGGTAGCAATCGTCAGTTAGCTGTTTAGCCAACCGATTGAGCCTTGAGCAAAAAAGCGATCGCTACTAAGATGCCTTTAAAGAAAGATACCCCTTAGCGAAGCTGATAGCTCGATCGATCTTGTGAAAGAAATATCGGGGTTGCCTCCCAACCTAGTTTTCATTAGGGACATCCAAAAAATCCAAACTTCGGCGATTTGGCTAATGATTCAAATTGAAAACTGGTAAGATTATAGTTCCTTGTTGCTTCAGATGTTGATTAATACTGGAATTTTAAATAAAAGTCAGGTATAAATTAATATCGGCAGCCACTTTTGTCCATGAGGAAACTGAAAAATATGACTACAAATTACGAAACAATGTACATCCTCCGTCCTGACCTCGGAGAGGAACAGGTAGAGCAAGCGGTTACAAAATATCAGAATTTGCTTCGCGATCAAGGCGCTGAGGAGATCCAAATTCAAAATCGTGGTAAGCGCCGTCTGGCTTACGAAATCAAAAAACACCGGGATGGCATCTACATCCAATTAAACTACAGTGCGCCTGCAACTGCGATCGCCCCCTTTGAACGCGCCATGCGTTTGAGTGAAGAAGTGATTCGCTATTTGACAATTAAGCAGGATATTGAAGAAGAAAAACCCCCTAAAGAGGAAAAAGAAAAGCCCACTAAAGTAGCTGCACCTGCACCTGCACCTGCACCTGCACCTGCAACAGTTTAGAAAATAGGGAGATGAGGGAGATGAGGGAGAAATAATTAATCCCCATTACCCCTTATCCCCAGAGGGGGCCCCACCATCCCCAATTCCCAATCCGCATTCAATAAAATTTTGTCTTTTTCTTTTTTCGTGACTTGTTTGGGAATGCTAAATTAACAAATACTTGCCAAAGGTAGTACTCCCGCAGTTATACCTAAGAGTGGACAAGATTCTGAATGGGAGCTTTAAGCTACTGTGAGCCAATCTGATACACCTAATATTCAAGTTCTCTCGACGGAAGTATCGCAGCTACGCCAAGAGTTGCAACTTCGCGATCAATTAGTGCAACAACTATCTCAAGAACTCTTCCGGCTGGTAAAGGGTAACACTAGTTTTATGCCCCAGCAGCCGGAATTTGAGCGCGATCTGACCCAGTTACACGCTTTACAAGAACAACTCCAAGCTGTGGAACAGCAGGTGGCGTTCTACCAAGAGCAAATTACAACTCGTGACTCCGAAATTTATCAATTGCGACAGTCAGTTCAAGAACTTACCGATCGCACTCGGATGTTGGAGCAAGTAGTACAAGAGTTGCCTCAAATTTACCGTCGGAAGTTTGAGGAGCGGATGACGCCAGTGAGAGAAAAGGTAGCAACGCTACAACGGGAAAACCGCCAACTGCAAGCAGAACTGCAAAGTGTGAGTTACCGTTTAGCACTAAAAACTCGCAATGCTAGTCACAGCGGTATTGATTTACCAAATTTTCCCCGCCCAGCATCCGAACAAACTAATATTTCGACTCCCCAGAATGCCTAAAATTACCATTATCGTGAAATCTAAGAGGTAAGAAATTGGTGCATCGAAGCATCTTGGAGGCATCCAAGTAGTAGATCGAGGCAAAAATAACTATAGAGTTAGAAATAACGTCAAAGCTCATATTCTAACCTTTCTTACCTCCTGCTTCCTTTCACTAGTTACGCAGTATATAAAACAATTAGCTTAGAGTAATTTGAAAAACCCTGTCTTGAAAAGGCTGGGGAGTATCACAAACAGTTGCATTTGCTTTGACCAATTTTAGTCATTTCTGAACTTTACTACTTTAGGTGGATAATTATCCAATAAGCAGATTCATTCATCTGTAATTTATACTGCCTAGCTCAAAGCCATGAGTTTCCCTCAACATTCTTCTCTAGACAAGAAAGAAGACCAGTCTGCTAGCACCAGACTGTTATCTTAAGAGAATGTGAAAAAATGCAAATATTGCTTGACTCCGCCATCCTTCTATAGGTAGATTTATTAGTTAGTCTGCTAGCACCAGACTGTTATCTTTGACGGTGGTAAAAATATCTTGGTAAGTGTGAAAAATTTCAAACACTGTATCGAGTTGGGTAAGTTCCAAAATCAACCGTACAGGAGCTTGTACGTTGCATAGAACCAAGCGGCAACCACTCTGACGTGCAGCTTTTAAGCCTTTTACTAAAGGAACTAATCCAGAGCTGTCCATGAAGTTAACTTCTGCTAGGTCGATAACCCAGAGTTGATAAGCTTGAGGGACTACTCCAGCCATCTGTTCGCTCAAAGCCTTACCGCCTTCCAAATCTATGCTTCCTTGGGGTTTAAACAAAATCACTTGAAGTTCTTGTGTGAAAGCCATGAATTTAACAGGGTAATTGGAACACTTGACAAAAAATTGAAAAAGACATCAATACCTCTTCTCTTTCAACGGTGAAATGACTCTTTTACCCAAATATTTGGGCAATTGCAGTCCTACAGCTGAGAAAGATTATTTCAGTATTCATGTCGTATAATTTGTGATAACTTTCATCAATATAGGCATAAGCGCCTAACAATTTCGGTATCAACCGTATCTTTTACAAGATTTTCACAATTTAAACGGATATTTATAAACTTTCTATAAAATTTTTAATCTTTTTTTAATAAATTATGAAAATGTGGTATTAGTCCCAAAAGTTGTATAGTTAATAGTAGAAAGTTAACAGTTAGCATAGATTAAAATCTATGGATTATTCAGTATTAAACTAATGACTTAATGACTCTATGTATTAGTTTGATTGACACCCCACCCAAAAACAAGCAAAGATATAGTAAAAGTAAAAATTTGTAAAGACGGCGGTGCGGAATGTCTTTAGAGCTGATTTCACTAGAAAATATCCAGGAAGTTGCTCATAATTACGGGTATTGGGCAATTTTTTTCGGAATTTTGCTAGAAAATTTAGGCATTCCCCTTCCTGGTGAAACCGTGACCTTAGTAGGCGGGTTTTTAGCTGGTAGCGATGAACTAAATTACTGGCTGGTTCTCGGTGACGCAATCATGGGTGCTGTCATTGGTGGCACTTGTGGCTATTGGATTGGTAGAGTAAGCGGTTGGGCTTTTCTGGTAAAAGTTGGCAGCATATTTCGGATTTCTGAAGTGCGGCTGCTGAGTATTAAAGATCAATTTAGTCAAAATGCTGCTAAAGGGGTGTTTTTTGGACGTTTTTTGGCATTGTTACGAGTTTTTGCTGCACCACTAGCTGGTATAGCTGAAATGCCCTTTGGAAAATTCTTTTTATACAACTTGTTAGGAGCAGTTGCTTGGGCTAGTTTGATGGTGACATTAGCTTTTTTTGCAGGCAAAGTAGTCTCTTTAGAACAATTGGTTGCTTGGGTGGGTCAATTTGCGATCGCAGCGTTACTAATCCTCGCTGCTTTAATTATTGTGCCCCTGTGGCTGGAGTCTCGCCAGGTTAAAGGTGCAGCAGAAGAGTAAGTCAAGCATAAACTAAGTGAGGAGTGAGGAGTGAGGAGTGAGGAGTAAAGTAAAAAGTGAATTTTTTTAACTTTTACTTTTGTATTTTGCTTTTTTAACTCCTAGCTCCTAACTCCTAACTCTTAACTCTTAACTTTTAACTCTCAACCCCTAACCTGCTGTGACCAAATGCGAGTCGGTAGTCCCCAAACGTATATAAAGCCTTCAGCGGCTTTGTGGTCAAATTTATCTTCGGCTCCGTAGGTTGCCAAATCGGGAGTGTAGAGGGAATTATCACTCGAACGCCCAACTATCGTAGAGCTGCCCTTGAACAACTTCACTCGTACAGTTCCAGAAACTCGCTCTTGTGTCTTTTGAATAAAGGCATCGAGTGCAACTTTGAGCGGACTGTACCACAAACCGTTATAAACAATTTGGCTGTAAGTTTCTTCAATCCCACGCTTGTAATGGGTAACATCTGCCGTTAAAGTCAAGCTTTCTAAATCCCTATGTGCCTGAATTAGCACCAACATCGCGGGTGATTCGTAGATTTCCCGCGATTTGATCCCCACCAGACGGTTTTCAATCATATCGATCCGTCCGATGCCATGATTTCCTACCACCTGATTGAGTTCTTCAATTAGCTCAACTGGCTTTTTGGCTATACCGTTGAGGGTTGTGGGAATACCACCGTGGAAACCAATTTCGATGTACTCTGGCTCGTTGGGAGTGTGAGCGATCGCTTTGGTCATCTCATAAATTTCTTCTGGTGGCTCAAATGAGGGATCTTCGAGTAAACCAGCTTCAATGCTACGACCGAGCAAATTCTTATCAATACTATAGGGGGAAGATTTTTTGACTGGTGAGGGGATACCAAACTTCTCACCATAAGCGATTGTTTCTTCACGACTCATTCCCCATTCTCTGGCTGGTGCGAGGATCTTCAGATTGGGGTTTAAGGCGGTGACAGAGACATCAAAGCGAACCTGATCGTTCCCTTTGCCAGTGCAACCGTGAGCGATCGCATCAGCACCATATTTTTCGGCTGTTTCTACTAATACCTTGGCAATCAGTGGACGAGCAAGAGCGGTTCCTAGAGGATAACGATTTTCATAAAGGGCGTTGGCTTGAATCGCTCCAAAGGCGTAATCTTTAACGAAGCTGTCTTTGACATCCGCCACTAGGGATTCACTTGCACCCGATTTCAGAGCTTTTTCTCTGATTGGCTCTAATTCATCTCCCTGACCTAAATCTGCTGCTAGGGTAATCACCTCTTCCACACCCCACTCCTGCTTGAGGTAGGGGATGCAAACTGAGGTATCCACTCCGCCAGAATATGCCAGGACAACCTTTTTGGCGCGACCCATTAATTTCTCCAGTTAGGACAACAAAGAATGAGTCATTATTATATCTAAACTAATCCATGTATATTTTATTCATGCAACAACCTGTAGGAAGATTTAGGAGTTAAGAGTCAGAATTACAGTTTACTCTTAATCCAGTTCGGTTAAGCTCTAAGCAGTATTGAGCATACCTCTTGCAAAAATGTAAAATTTGCCCACCCTGTGGGATCTTGCTACATCCCCCAACCGCTTTTCCCAAAATTGAGATCGGTGGAGCTAATTTCAAAGTCCCTCTCCCAAGCTTGGGAGAGGAATTTAGGGTGAGGGCTTTTGATTCATGCAAAAAGTCTAGTTAAAGAAAATTTTTCTACAGCTTGCTACGCGTAACATTGACTGTAGAAGAAGGTACGATTATAAATTAATACAGTTCAGAGAAGATCAAAACCCTCATGTAGAGACGCGATTTATCGCGTCTGAAAAGACTAATTATTTACATACAGCAATAGCCCTTAGCTGAACTGCATTGGATTATCAATGGCAAAAGGATTAGGGCGAGTTTACCTAAGTAAGCTCACCCTGATTTGTATTTAATATTAACTAAGTTTTTAAATGCTTGTACAGACTAAGGGTAGAGTGTAGAGAAAATCTTACTTAGCTAAGTAAGATTGATATATTTAATGAGATTGCCTTACACTTTGCAACTTTTCGTTCTTGCGCTTGCGTAGAAACATACCACCTACAGCCAGCATACCTAATGTAATGCTAGGCTCAGGAACAGACTCGGGGTCAAAACCAGTAAATTTGTCAGTTCCTAGATGGAAAGAATGGTTGTCGCTTTCAAATCCACCACCACCTGTTTGGGTAATGACAATCTTGTTGAAAATATCGTTGCTACTATCTGAGTAGAAGTGAAGATAGCCATTTCCTTCACCGCCATGCTGTAATGCACGAATTGGAGCAACTGGGTTCACATCCTCAGTTGTAAATGATTTGATTAGATTATCGCCATTGTAGAAGGAAAAAACGTTACCAGAACTAATAGCTCCCCAGTCAATACCGAAATAATTGAGGGAACTTGCAAGGTTAATTGTGACATTATCGCCGTTGAAAACTGCCAAATACTTCCCATTATTGACCTCACCATTTGCCCCAGCAGGTGCCCATACATCTGACCTCACACTGCTGCTTCCACTGTTATTCTCAAATGAGTATTTAGCAAAACCAGTGGTTGGTGCTTGACCATCATTGAAGTTAACAGTTGTCGTACCAGGAAGTTGAGTAAACTCAGAAAAAGCACCTTGGTCAGTTTCTCCATTAGGGCCTGCAATGCCAGTGGTTATTTGGAAGGAAATAGCCTGGGCAGAACCTGCATAGATAAATGAGGAGATTGCAGATAAAGATAGAGCAGCGATACAAGCAATTTTTGTAAGAGACATAATTTTGAAATTCTGTATTTTTAATTGTTGAAAAGTTCGTTGTGCGACTTGGATTCATTATGTAGTGTCTTCTAGAAGAAACAATAGGATGAAACTACTGGATTTGTATTTATTGAAAAATTCCTAAATTTAGCCAATAATTTGCCCTGCTTTTGAACATAAATGAGTAGTTTCACTTGCCGGAAAAGTGGATAGGATATCTGTTCTTTATCTGAAGATAAAAAAGTTGTGAAGTTAGCTAGTATATATCAAGAGTTTGTATCTTCGGATGTTGTCCTGATTAAGGATCGATCAAGATAATAAACAAAACTATTTGAAATTCTTTGCTTGCTGATAAATAGAAATAGATTCGTGGTCATTGCTATTGGTTTTGAGATTCTTCCCTCGCTCTATTTACTTTTTCTTTTGTAGTCAACTATGCAACTTGAGTGTTTTGACATAGTTAGTAACATGAATTAAACTAAACTCTTGCAACCAACAAAAGAATCTCGATCGATGCATCCACCTGAAAAAGCTGTTGTCCCGACTCGCGTTATTGGTTTAATTAGTGGCACATCCGTAGATGGGATAGACGCTGCGTTGGTAGAGATTTCCGGCACAGAATTGGATCTCAAAGTTGAGTTGCTAGCCGGGGCAACATATCCTTATCCAGCCCAACTTAGAGAAAGAATATTAGCAGTTGGTGCAGGCGTTGCCATCTCAATGGCAGAATTAGCGGAAATAGATGATGCGATCGCTCAAGTCTTTGCCCAAGCCGCCCAAAATATTCAAATTGGTCATCAGCCAGCCACTCTCATTGGTTCCCACGGTCAAACGGTTTATCATCGACCACCCAAAGAGGGAGCAGGGGGAGCAGCACTTCTCTACGAGACGCTGCGCGAACGGCTACGCTCAGTGACCGAGGAGCAGGGGAGCAGGGGGAGAGAAACGATCGCTACCCACGGGCTAAACCCTAGCTATCCGTTAACAGCACTGGGCAGTCCCTTGGGTTACAGTCTTCAACTAGGGCGAGGTGCATTAATTGCCCATCTTACGAACATTGCGACTGTGAGCAACTTCCGCGTTGCTGATATTGCTATTGGTGGTCATGGTGCGCCTCTCGTACCCAGAGTCGATGCTTATTTACTCAGTCATCCCCAGGAGGGGCGTTGTATTCAAAACATTGGTGGTATTGGCAATGTTGCCTATATTCCGCCTCGGCATGGAGACTGGCTCTCAAAAATTCGTGGTTGGGATACTGGCCCAGGAAATAGTCTGTTGGATCTAGCGGTGGAGCATTTAAGCGGTGGTGCTAAAACTTATGATGAAGATGGCAATTGGGCAGCAAGTGGTACTCCTTGCCATCAATTAGTAGAACAATGGCTCAACCAAGACTACTTTCATCTGCCGCCACCCAAATCCACTGGACGCGAATTATTTGGTGTGACTTACCTGCATCAGTGTTTAAAAGATGCTCAAGCATACCAACTCAATCCTGCTGACGTACTGGCAACTCTCACAGAACTTACAGCTGCTTCAATTTTCCATAGTTACCGCACTTTTTTGCCAGAAATGCCACAACGAGTACTATTATGTGGTGGTGGTAGTCGCAATCTTTATTTGAAACAAAGGTTACAATTGTTGTTGGGATCAATACCAGTCTCGACAACAGATGAAGTCGGCTTGAGTGCAGATTTTAAAGAAGCGATCGCCTTCGCGGTTTTAGCCTACTGGCGACATTTGGGTATTCCTGGCAATCTACCTGCTGCCACAGGTGCACCTCAAGAAGTACTTTTGGGAGAAATTCACCAAGTTCAATCCTGAATGCTGAGTCAGGAAAAATAAACAAGATATAAAAATTTCTTCATTCTTCACTAGCAACTCAGCACTCGTAACTTAGCACTGCTATAACTGTAGTTTTGGCGGCACTCGAGCAAGACAGGGAATAAAAGGTGGCTCATACTTTTTTATTGGAACCAGGACGCTGGGCAATGGAAGGAAATTGGCTAGAACGTAATGGTATGCCAATCAGCGTCAAGGGTATGACCTTGGTCGCTTGGAATCGAGATAACTGGTTTACTATGGCCACAAAACTGATTTTTCCAGGTAGCGATCGCTCTGAAATCTCTCTGCAATATAAAGGGCGGTTGCATGATGGAGAGCGTCAGTATACTTTTTTACTACAACATAATATTTTGGGGCAGGTTGAAGGAGAAGGCTGGATTGGTCTGGATACTATCGTACAGCGTTACTGGGTACTAGGCGATCGTCAGCGTCGTAGTGGCTTTGAAACCCTACACCGGATTTCGCAAAATACATATTACCTCAGTAGTGGTATCTTGGCTGGTCATTTTTTAACTAACACAATGGAAGCTAGCCTAGAGCGTCAGTCAGCTTAAAAGCAGTGCTGCCTCAGGGCTTTGCTGTTCTTCTAAGCCAAAAACCGCCGTTCAAAAACTCTGGCAATGCACTGGTTTACCAACGCCTAATATCTCCTGCCCAACTTTAACCACTCATCGTTTATTCTCACTGACCGACTGAGTTGTATAGTAAAAAAGAAACGATCAAATTATTGTCAGGATTTTAGTATTTTACCTAACCATGTAGTCAGGAGTTCAGTTTCGTGAATCCTAAAGTCTCCGTTATTATCCCTGCTTACAATACTGAAACTTATATTGGGAAGGCAATAGAGTCAGCCTTAGAGCAAACACTCACTGACATTGAAGTTATCATAGTCGATGATGGCTCAAGTGATAAAACTGTAGAAGTCGCTAAAAGTTTCACCGATCAACGTCTCAAAGTGATAGTTAATCGGCAAAATATTGGAGCGGCGGCGGCACGTAATCGCGCCTTCAGGGCAGCTCAAGGAGAATGGATTGCTGTACTTGATTCAGATGATTGGTATGCTCCCGAAAGATTGGAAAAGCTTGTATCTCTGGCAAATAAAACAAATGCAGACATGATTGCTGATGATGTTTATTTTATCAAAGACGGTACAACATCTCCTTGGAGTACATTGATTCAAGAAAGTGGAGAACGTATAGATAAAATCTTCCAAATTGATATCGTTTATTTTGTAGAAACTGATGTCTTCGGTGAACCAGGATTGCATCTTGGTCTAAGCAAGCCTCTATTCAAACGAGAATTTCTGGTTAAACACGGCATTGAGTACGATGATGAAATCAGGATGGGTCAAGATTTTTGGCTTGATATGAAATGCTTAATTAAAGGAGCTAGGTTTTTTATTGAACCAAAACCCTATTATTTCTACCGTTCACGTCCTGGTTCTCTTGTATATCAAAGCCAATTACCACGTCTCAATCAATCTTGCAAAGCTGCTATCTATTTCATGCAACAAGACATTGTGAAAAAAAATCCTGCTCTAAGGCGTGCTCTATCTTATAATCTCTCAGTCTATAAGAAAAATCTAGCTTATCTTCAAGTTGTAGAACCTATAAAACAAGGGAAATGGTTAACAGCATTCACAGAAATTAGGAAAAACCCGGGTTTCTTTTATGATTTTATGTCCCGACTTAATAGTATTATCGAACGTCGAATTCAATACTATGTGATGAATAATAAATCAAGTTTTGATATATATCCTAACCAACAGAGAAAACGAAAAACTACCACTTAGAATATTACAGTTTTATCAATAAATAATGCATTTTTACATAGTAAGAGCTAGCTTTAAGGTTAAAAATATCGTTAGGTAATCAAAAAATGTTTTAAAAGTATTGGGCGAATATAATTCTCTATTACACAAACAAAGCCTACCTCCTTGGACTAATGCGAATTTAAAGGTTTGTTAACCTACAAAGGCAGGTAAGGTTTCGTGTAGCCAAACTAGTGCCGTCTTCTCCCAACACAAAGCAACGTCTCGTAGAGAAGAGGAGATGCCAAGAGTGATAGCGCATTAGTCAAAATTGGGCAAACTAAAGCTACACCACAATTTTTGAATGCACTTGTCCTCCCAAACATTTACAACCTGCTTTTGGAGTCGAATTTTCTATGTCAGACCCCAACATTGGTCGCTTACTCAGCAAACGCTACCAACTCCAAGAGTTAATCGGTACTGGAGCAATGGGTCGGGTTTATCGTGCTAAAGATACATTGTTGGGAGGTGTACCTGTTGCGGTTAAGTTTCTGGCTCTATCAATCCAAAATGAAAAGATGCGATTGCAAGACCGCTTTGAGCGAGAAGCAAAAACCTGTGCTTTACTAGGGCAAAAAAGTATCCATATTGTCCGAGTTATGGACTATGGCGTAGATGACAATAACACGCCGTTCTACGTCATGGAATACTTACAAGGACAAAGCCTGAACAATATTATTCGCAAGCAACGATTACCTTTACCAAGATTCCTCAGTATGGCGCGTCAACTCAGCCTGGGGTTACAGTGCGCCCATGATGGCATCCCGGTTGATGGCACTATTTGCCCAATTATCCATCGCGATGTCAAGCCAAGCAATATGCTGGTGATTCAAGATCCCAGTTTTGGCGAATTGGTCAAGGTTCTAGATTTTGGTATTGCTAAGTTATTACAGTCAGATGGCGACCATACAAAATTCTATTTGGGGACATTGGCTTATTCTTCTCCCGAACAGATGGAGGGTAAGGAATTAGACAATCGTGCTGATATTTATAGTTTGGGCGTCATGATGTTTGAGATGCTCACAGGTAAAATGCCACTGGTGGCACCAACTCACTCTTTTGGTGCGTGGTATAAAACACATCACTATCAAAAACCACGTTCTTTTGCTGAGGCTGCGCCTGGATTAGAACTACCAAAAGAAATTGAAAATTTGGTGATGAGTTGTCTAGCTAAAAAAGCAAGCGATCGCCCCCAAAGTATTACTGAAATCCTCAGAGTTTTAGCATCTTTAGAAAAGCCTGAGCATACCCGTAAAATTCAGCAAGCCAGCCATTCCCTCGTTCCTACTACTACAGCTAGCACTGAGCTTGAACAAAAGACCAAAGCCGATTTGCGGGTATCCTGGTCAAACGATGAAATCGCTCGTGCCATTTCCTGGCCCAAAAATAAACCAATTGCCGATATTGTGTTTCCCCAGCCCATTCATACCAATGGGGAGGTTTTACCAGCTTTGTGGGTGATGCTACCGCAAGAGGAAATTCAAAAACGCTTACTCTGTACGCGCTATAACCAATTTCTGTTCATCTCTATCCCCCATCCCATGCTGCTATGGATTACTGTCATCTACAATCGCAAGCATGGCGCTAAATGGTTGCCTTATTACCTCGATCTCAAAACCAGCCTTGGTCAAGAAATTGCTCGGTTACTACAGCAAACAGGTTACTACCGCCTCTTATTCTTTGCCCGAGAAGCACCAAATAGCTGTACCCACATCTTACTTTCTAGCGTCGCTTCTGCCCAACGGCAACGACTGCAAGAGTGGGTCGCAATGAGCAATACGTTGATGTCCTCTGCCGACCCGCAAATTAGTAAAAGTTTACTCAAAAACGAGTACGAAAAGATTAAGCCTCAGATTATAACAAAACTGGAAAGTATAGATACAGATTCTCCATACGATCTTTCCAGCTAGGCATAATTTCTTTATGTTACGTATTTTATAGGTGGTCGCTCCAAGAATGTAACGTTTTATAAACAAAAGATATATAAAGATGTAACTTCTAGTTATATGTATAAAGAGTTAAATCACTAGCTGCTAAAGCAGTGGTATCGGAATTACCTCTAAATCTTCCTGGGCAAAGATTCCTGTGGATTGTCAATTTGTGCAGGTGTGATTCCACCGCTAGACGAAACAACAAGAAGTTTGGCTAAAGCAAACAACGGATTTCGCCTGCAATTCTAAAGTTAGTCTAGACTCCAGCAGATATGCCGTAGACAATGTTTACTCATTCTTGGTTAATTTCGTGAATTGAACTTTTGGATCATCTTGTGGAATTACTTATCGAAGTTGACGCCCCGACATCCCCAGCTCTTTTCCTCCTTGGAACCAAGCAAGAGAAGGAGGTCGCCCACTGCGACATTAGAACGACTCTATGCCATAGTGGAACCTGAATCTAAGCCCCACTGATGCTTCAGAAGCTCTTGATAAGTTGCCTCACGCACGACCATTTGCTCATAGAGCTTTACTAAAAAGTCTTTAGCTTGCTCGTGGCTCATGTTCTGCACCTGAGTGGAAAATGAGCAGATGCTGAATTGCTGTTCCAAGGATAGTTTCATTGGTTGATTCATAATTACTCCGAAAAAACAACGCGTAAAGGTGATATCGCTCACAGAAGTCCAAATGGGATAATATTTGGACTTATATCTGTCCAACATTTGTTCCTCCGTATTACGAAAGATAACAATTGTTTGACAGATTGCCCACATCCAAAGTGTGGAGTTTTTCTGCTCTGATATCTTGCACCTAATCCTACTGATATACCACCCAAGTCAGCTGAACCATATTCCGGAAAATAAGCTCTACTTGGTCTTAGATAGGTATAACTACCTCCCTCATTCCTTCCTGCTTTGCACGAATCTCCTTTAAAGAAAATATTTGGTGCTATGCAAAACCCGTCTTAGTCTTTGTGTTTAAAAAGCCTAAGATGTTGTCTCCGCAAGCGTGGAAGAAGCTTCGGAGGACGGAAATTTTAAGGAGGTTGGGGAATTAATGGTAATAAGCGTGAATTATAGTCGCTTTACCTTATTATGTGCAAGATGTCAATTTACCAATTTATACAAATTTAGCCTCTTTCGGTCATTTTAGAGGCTAAAAATATTTGTATCAAATTGTAAAAAGGAAAAATGCTCACGCTGAACAAATTACTGAGTATATTTACCAGATTTGTCCTTTGTCCTTTATCCTTTGTCATTTGTTTCAAGTTACTAAGCATCGACTAATGACTAATGACCAATGATTAATGACTATTTTATTCAAGGGAGACGATGACAACTGTGATGTTATCGTGCCCTCCATGCTCTTTGGCAGCCTCAACAAGAGAGATGGCGGCTTTATCAAGCCAAGGACCATCTTGGAGGCAGTTAGCAATCTTCTGCTCGACAAGTTCTTCTGTAAGACCATCACTACATAACAGCAAGCGATCGCCAACTTTTACATCTAGTGGTTGCACATCAATTTGATGCAAGTCTTCGCGCCCCAAACAGCGCGATAATACATGGCGAAAAGGATGTAATCGTGCTTCATCTAAGGTGATGTCACCAATTTTGATTGCTCGTGCTACCCAAGTGTGGTCTTCCGTTACCTGTTCTAAGTGCGACTCTCGGAAGCGATACAGCCGCGAATCGCCAACATGAGCGCACCAAGGCGACTCTGGGGAGCGAAAAATCACTGCTACAACTGTTGTCCCCATATCGGCGCGTTCGGGATGATTTTGCTGATCCTGCAAAATCGCTTCGTTGGCTCCCCACAAAGCTTGCTCTAGCAATTCTTGAGAAGACTTAGAAGTTTCCCAATTTGCTACTAAATACGCCTGAATTTCTCCAGTGGCAATGCGACTTGCCTCTTCACCTCCGGCATGACCACCCATACCATCGGCAACAACGAAAAATCGTCCTTCTGGGTCTATATAGTAAGCATCCTGATTATTAGAACGAATAAGTCCCGGATCGCTAAAACCCGTGAAATTAAGTTTCATAAATTTTTTGCAACAATTAATACATACGATCGTAACGGTCGAGGCGTAAAAGTAATCGGATCGTGATCGCTGAAAGCGCCGCTGCAATTAAAGCAGGCAGCAGTGCTAACCATAGATAATCCTTAACCACTAAAATAGTAGCTGAAAGCGTAAAACCGCTGATTAACAGAGCATAGCTTATTGAGAGCTGAATACTGCTCTGTCGCCGCAGCAGGCGTTCGGTTTCTATAGACCGAACGCGCAAGCGCATATCTCCTTGCTCTAGCTTCTCCAGTGTATCCTCTAATCTACGTGGCAGACCCAAGGCGGTACTACTTACCTGAGCTGCTTGGCGACTTAATTCGTTAAGAAAGCTATTCCCCTCAGAACCATTCATATCGGTCATAAGTTGCATTGCATACGGTTTGGCAACTTCCATAAAGTTAAACTCTGGATCTAAGCCTTTACCTACCCCTTCTAGAGTAGAAAAGGCTCGCATCACGAAAGTGAAAGTTGCTGGAAATCTAAATGGCTGATTATAAGCTATTTCGTAAAGGTCGTCACTGATTGCTGCAACTGATTGATTTTCAAAGGGCTTATCCATAAAATGATCCAGCATATACTGGACGGAACGCCGGACTGGGCCCATATCATCAGTTGGGGCGATCGCACCTAAATTTATCAGAGATTGCACAACGCGATCGCCATCTTTTTGAGCAATGCCAAACAGTGTTTCCATCAATCCTTCGCGGATGTTGGACTTAATCCGCCCCATCATCCCGAAATCATAGAATATCAGAGCGCCATTTGCACTGACGGCAATATTACCTGGATGAGGATCGGCGTGGAAAAAGCCACTATTGAGTAATTGTAGTAAGTAGGCTTGAGCGCCTTGACGAGCGATCGCTTTTCGATCCAAACCCGCTGCTTCTAAAGCTTCGTATTGGCTAATTTTAATTCCAGGGAGATATTCCAAAGTCAGAACTCTGGAAGTGGCATAACGCCAGTATACTCTTGGGACATTCACCCAATCATAGCCGCGAAAGTTACGGCGAAAAGTATCGGCGTTACGACCTTCGTTAAGATAATCAATTTCTTCCCAAAGAATGCGGCAACATTCTTCGTAAATACCCAACCAATCGCGTCCCCGTCCCCATTTGGGATGGTTTTGAAAGTAGCGGGTAATTCCTTTGAGAATCTGTAAATCTATTTCAAATAACTTCTTTAGTCCAGGACGTTGCACCTTGACAACAACTGATTCTCCACTATGTAGTACAGCTTTGTGTACTTGCCCCAAGCTAGCAGCAGCTAAGGGAATAGGTTCAAAATTATGGAAGAGTTCAGGAATTTTCTTGCCTAGTTCTTTCTCAACGATCGCTTCTACTTGCTCATAGCTAAATGCTGGTACTTTGTCTTGTAACTTGGCTAGTTCTTCTACATATTCACCAGGGAATATATCAGCACGGGTAGAAAACAGTTGCCCAACTTTGATAAAGGTTGGCCCTAAATCTAGTAGGGTATTGCGAATCCAGACCGCTTGGGTTTTGCGTCTTGCAGCTTGCTTTACATCAGTCACACCACCTGGATAACTCCAAGATTTGTTGTATAGCCAAAGTTTGAACAATAAGGTCAAGACAAAAGACCAAATGTCCACAAAACGCCGTTTGCTAGAGTATTTTTCCCGATTCCAACGGTATGCCTTCTCTGAATAACCTTGTTCCATATACTTTGTTTACCGTTGGTTTGCGACCGAATCACTTGGAAGAAAAGACACTCTGATTCCTAAACTGTTTTTTTCTTAAATGTCCTTTGTCATTTGTCTTACCCTGCGGGTACTCCTTCGGAGAACTCGTAGAGTAGCCGCTGGCGCGTCTATGTCATTCGTGCATAATTTTTGACCAATGACCAATGACCAATGACTAATGACTAAAATTATGCAGAAGTTCGGCGATAATGTTGCAATTCTGTTCGTAACAGGGCAATTTCTGCTCTTAATTCGTCAATATCTGCTTGCAAGTCACCGGAATCAGAACTGGCTTGCCCAGTACTTGCAGTAGCTTGACCAGCATTAGCTGATTCTGCTGCCCGATTTGCCCGATCTAGGACTTCTTCTGTAAACTGGCGCAGCTGCTCTCTAGCTTCTGCATCAAATTTGCCCAGATCGCTCAAAGCATCGGTCAAGGCGACCTCTAAACGCTCATTAACTACTTCTGCTACCGCTCTGCCTACGAAAAAGGCTTGCACAAGGGGATTACTCATAAATTTTTGTTACGTTGCACCGCAAGAGAATTATAACTTGCCTGTATGCTTTGCGGCTTCTATTGTTGAGCTAGAAATTTACATCAGGCGATCGCTTTATCGATCGCATTCCAGCAACTCTCGATAATATTGCTCTGGTGTACTTGGTAAATAATTTGTCATTTGCAAAGTTTGTTCCCTCAACTTGAAACCTTGGGTAATGTTAATCCGGCTGAGGAAATCGATATCGTGGGATATTACCCAAAGCGCTCCTTGGTAATCATTAATACCTACTACTATTTGTTCAACAGTTTCAATATCCAGGTTATTAGTTGGCTCATCGAGAATCAGTAGATCGATTTCTGAGATACTGATTATAGCGAGCGCTAATCTTGCCAATTCACCTCCACTCAGTACAGAGGCGCTTTTGTGAACGTCATCATATTTAAAGAGAAAGTGTCCCAGTTGTTGACGTAAAAGCTGATGGCTGAGATGAGGATTGGCAGCTTGCATATTTTCTAGAATTGTGTATTGGCGATTTACCAATTCGTAAGTTTGATCGAGATATACAGCTTTCATGGCTGGTGTGAGCAAAACCTCACCTGATTCTAAAACCGCTGTTTGGTTTTCTACGCCCAAAATTGCTTTGACCAAACTCGATTTACCAGAACCGTTTGCGCCGATAATGGCTATGCGATCGCCAGATGATATATGCAGTTGAATATTTTGAATCAATAAACGTTCCGATATCCTAAGATTCGCACCCTGGATATTAATTAGATTTCGGCGCTTTTGATTTTTTTCTTCTAGCTGAATACTCGTGACTTTGGTGGTTTTGACCTTTGTCTCTGCAACCTTTTGATTAGCCTTTGCTACTGCTGCTTCATGTTTCTTTTTTGCAGTTCCGGTAGATACCTCAGCTTTGGTTTTAATCAATCCTGCTGCCATTCTATCAATACTACCATTCAGAAACTTGGCGCGACCGTTGCGACTAGATTGGGCTGCGCGTTGCTGTTCTTGCATCGCTGTGGCTTGGGTACGTTTGAGTTCCTTTCTGGCGGCTTCGTGCGATCGCAATGCGACTTCTAACTCTATTTCTTTTTGCTCTCGATAGTGCGAGAAATTACCGCCATAGACTTTCACGCCAGCAGGTGTAAGTTCCCAGGTGATATCTGTCAGTTTATCTAAGAAAAAAGGCTTATGCGAGACAATTACAAAAGCACCTGCAAAATCTTGAAGAAACTGCTTTAAGCTTTCTAACGCTTGCAAATCCATGTGATTTGTTGGCTCATCAAGTAATAGCAAGTTTGGTTCTTGAGCTAAACCGATTGCCAGAAATAGTTTAGTAAGTTCTCCACCACTCAAGTTAGTAATTGGTAGTGAAAGATCAAGGTTTGTGTGAAATTGTATTTGTAAAATCTCCTCAATATTCCACCATTCATCAGAGATAGAAATCAAAAAACTAAGCACTGTATCTGCTGTAATTTCTTGTCTGATAGTGCTGATTTGTGGCAAATAATAGACCATACCATGACGCAAAACTGAGCCTGTATTGGGGCTGAGTTGACTTGCAAGTATCTTGAGTAGGGTTGATTTTCCTATTCCGTTGCGACCAACCAAAGCAATGCGATCGCCCGCGTCGATATTCACATGAACTCGTTGAAATAAAGTTTTATCTACGCTGAGGTCATAGGCTAAGTTTTCAGCTAACAATATTGATTTTTTCGGCATTCTTCTCAAACCTCAATTTCCAAACTCCCACCCGCGTGTTTCCAAAAATTACGGATAGATTAGACACAAAAAACTCAGCCGCAGACACTTGTCAAACGGTTCTATATAGATAGGATTAATGACAATATTTTTATTGCATGGCTATGTGAAGTAACCCTGTCAAACTAGTTGCGTTTATTCTTTGTTGACATTTGTTGCTTTGGTGCAACAGGTGTTTGGTACTACTTCATTTCTGCTATCTCGTTGGAGTTGTGATGAGGTTTGATATTGACTACAGTGTAACACTAAGGAATTTCGGAAAGCGAGGATGCGATCGGCTGTTTTTGCCAAGCGTTAATGTAGTTTTTCGCACACCCGATTATTTTTGGTTCGACCCTTACACACAAAAATTTGCAGGATTTCATTTAGTAGATGGAGAATATCAACCTCTACAAGCAAATGAACAAGGATATTTGTGGAGTGATCAGCTAGGGTTATATTTGGGAGTTTATGAAGGTTTATTGCGATTTTTTACACGAGATGGACAACTAGTACCAACACCGGAAGAAACGGCAGAACAGGTACAACAAAAAGCAGAACAAGCCGAACAAAAGGCAGAACGTTTAGCAGCAAAACTGCGGGAATTAAATATCGATCCAGATACAATTTAGACCAGAGCTATTTCATTTAGGATAGTGTTGCGCTAAAAATTCCTCAGCTTCAGTCTTGTCTTTAATTACTCCATCCAAGGTAGCAGCAAGTATATCATCTAATATCTGCCGATATTGAGGCCCTGGTTTGTAACCAAGTTTCTTTAAATCATTGCCATTCAATAGTGGCTGCACATTAGTCCAAACAGTTAAATATTCCCAAATCTGATGTCTAAGCGATCGCGGACTTTGCACAGCAATTAAAATCAGCATTGGTAAATCATACTGTCGCAACAACTGTACTACTTGACTAGGACTTTCACACTTAGGCAAAGATTCTATTACTTCAGTTTGGGCAGAAGCCAAGTTTTGCAAGCGTTTAATGCCATCATCTTGCAATTGTAGATTTTTTGCTACTTTCGCCCGATATTGTGGTGTTAAATGGGCAATTAACGCTTCTAAACGCATTTCCCAATGAGTGAGGGTTGGTTGCGGGTCAAATCGCCGCAAACAGCGTTCTAGCAAACGTAATTTTCGCAGGACTTCCACATCTAGCTTTAGGGTAGGATGGATGCATTGCAATGCCCCTAAGTTATCTAGTAACTGCAAAGCTGATTTCCAGTAGGAGGCTTCTAGAATGTGTTTTAATTCCGTTTTCAGTCGAGTTTGCAGGGCTGGAGTTCTGCTATTCTCTTGAGCAGTGCGATCGTAAACACCACTGTTGATGGCATAGCGGATAAACTCTTCAGTTTGCGGTTCTATCTGAAATCCGAAGCGCACGGCAAAGCGCACGCCACGAAAAATGCGGGTGGGGTCTTCGATAAAGCTATTGGCGTGTAAAACCCGAATTTGTTTAGCTTGTAAATCTAGTAATCCACCAAAAAAATCGAGTAACTCACCAGTACGAGGGGAAGTCAGGCGCAAGGCAAGGGCGTTGATGGTAAAATCTCGGCGATACAAATCTTGACGAATGGAACTCGCCTCAACTTCTGGATTTGCGGCTGGATAAGGATAGAATTCTGTTCTAGCAGTGGCAATATCTACCCACAGAGAAGCTAATTCTGGGTCTTTGTGCCACAACAAAGCCGCAGTTTGAAAAGCCCCGTGGATTTCTAAGCGAGCCATAGGGTAAAGTTGTTGGAGTGCTTTGGCTAATTCCACACCAGCACCGACATCTGCTGATTTATGAAAGCCATCAACCACAAGATCGATATCTTTAATCATCAAAGTGCCCGCTACTGCTTCTGTTAATAGCAAATCCCGCACCGCACCGCCCACTAGATAAAGATGCCAACCCCGTTTTTCTGCCTCTTGCGATGCTGTGGTGAGTAATTGCCACAGTTGCGGAGCAAGGCGATTTTGCAATTCAGTCCTGAGAGGAATTTTAAATTTTGTTAGCGCAGCGTTAGCGAGTCCGTGAGCATCATTTTTAATTTTGAATTTTTGCTCTCCCTCTTGGTCTTCATCCCATTCTTGATGTAATTCCCGCAAGACATCAGTACGGGTAACAATACCGATTAACTGCTCGTTTTCCAATACTGGTAAGCGTCCGATATCATAAGTCACCATCACCGACTCAATTTGTGGCAATGTCGTATATGGTGTAATCGTTTTGAGATTCTTGGTCATGTAGCCCTTAACTGGCGCATGACTAAATCCGTGGTGTAAGGCGATATCAATATCCCGCCGCGAAATAATACCTACTAGTTGCCCTTGAGTATCAACTACGAATAAACCAGAGTGTCCATAACGTAATAAAATGCGCTGGGCTTCGGCAATTGTGGTTTCAGGCAGAATCGTGCGCACAGGAGAAGACATCAAATCCCTAGCAGTGAGGGGATGGGGAATTTGTGCTTTTACCCCGTCTAGGAGTTGTTTTAATATTGCCTCTGAATCAACTCCTCTTAGGTTTAGCGATGCGGCTTGCGAATGACCGCCGCCACCTAGAAGTTGGAATAATTGGTTAAGATTCGTTTTGGGAATTTGCGATCGCCCAATTACCGTTAAGCGTGAATCCTCTTCACCTAAAGGATATTCATTAGCCAGCAGTAGGGCATCAATTTCAGTTAATTCCACAAGTTCCGAAGCTAGACTCGACAGCCCCGGCACAAAAGCCTCAGTTTTCAAAGTTACCCAAGCAACCGTATATCCATGTAGACAGAGATATTCTAAACTTTCCAGAGATTCAGTTAATAGCTGCTGCAATTGCGAAGATAATCCGGGGTCACGGTAGGTGGAAATTACTGATAAACTAGCCCCTTGTTGCATTAACCAAGCCAAAGCTAAGGCATCCCGTGCTGTGGACTGGTCATATGTCAAAGAACCAGTGTCAACGTGGATACCCAAAGCCATCACAGTTGCTTCGGCAGAACTCAAGGAAATTTCCTGTTGTTGCAATTGCTCAACGATTAAAGTTGTGGTGGCTCCTACTGAGTCAATATGCGATCGCGTGGCGGGAATATCTGATTCTTGTCCTAAGTGATGATCGTAAACTATAATCTCTCTTACAGTAGGTAAATCTAACCACTCAGCAGCTTTACCCAAGCGATCGCGCTGTTGTGTATCCACTACAGTCAGAGAGCGAATTTTTTCTGAATTTACCGAACGGCGTTCAATCAGAGGATATTCATCCCGATGCAATGCTAAAAAATCCCGTACAGTAGGATGAGAGCCGCCAGGGAGCACAATCTTGCTTCCCGATAGTAGGCGCGTCAACCCTACTGCTGCTCCTAATGCGTCAAAATCTGCTGTTGTGTGGCAAAGAATTAAATCCATAGTTTAGAGTCATTAGTCACTTCTACTTAGACAAAGGACAAATGACAAAAATGTTGCAATTTCTGCTAGCTTAAAAATAATAAGAAAGTGTCAGTGTCGCCCTTTAGGATATTCTATCTTTAGTATTTCACTGTATTGGGAGAAGCAAAAATGACCATAATATTCCAATTTGCCTTGATAGGTCTAGTCTTGTTGTCTTTTGTCCTAGTTGTCGGCGTTCCGGTTGCTTACGCCACTCCCCAAAATTGGGGTGAATCTAAAAAACTGCTCTGGGTTGGTTCTGGGGTCTGGATTGGTTTGGTGTTTTTAGTTGGTTTGTTAAACTTTTTTGTCGTGTAGGCGACGGCTTCGCTCTGGCGCAGGCACATAATATAAGAACTAGAGGGGCAGAAAAGCCAAGGTTAAAGGTTAAGGGAAACAAGGGATTTTTTCTTTTTCCTAGAAACTTCATTTTGACCGCGCTTTCCTGCTCCTCTACATTTAAATAAGAAATGTATATTGGCCAGAAGTATAGTTGATAAAGAGGCAATCATGGCAGTTTTCGAGGGAACTTTTACCCAAACGGAGCCTTTGCGGTTTGCAGTGGTGATTGGTCGATTCAATGACCTCGTTACCGGAAAGCTGCTAGAGGGATGTCAAGATTGTTTAAAACGTCACGGTGTAGACCCTAATCCCCAAGGTAATCAGGTGGACTATGTTTGGGTTCCGGGAAGTTTTGAGGTACCTTTAGTAGCTCGCCAATTAGCACTTTCCCATCGTTATGATGCTGTAATTTGTCTTGGCGCAGTCATTCGAGGACAAACACCCCATTTTGATTACGTATCCTCAGAGGTTTCTAAAGGCATTGCCGCCGCTAGCTTTCAAACTGGGGTGCCAGTCATTTTTGGCATTTTGACAGTAGATACTATGCAGCAAGCTCTAGAACGGGCAGGCATAAAAGGTAATCATGGCTGGGATTATGCCCTAAATGCCCTAGAAATGGCTAGCCTGATGCGACAACTGCGTTCTAACCTAGCAGAGCCATATTCTCGTAATAGCCAGTCTCTGCCAGCCGCTTTTCCAAGTGCCAGCGTTGGCAATTTAACTTTGGAGTCAGAAGAACTCGGCTAGTCCGTCATTAGTCATTAGTCATTAGTCATTAGTCATTTGTCCTTTGTTATTCACTAATGACTAATGACTATATTAAGGGGTTGACAATTACAGATAAATCTGAGATATTGATATATGGCAATTGATTGCGGGTGTAGCTCAGTGGTAGAGCGTCACCTTGCCAAGGTGAATGTCGCGCGTTCGAATCGCGTCACCCGCTTCCAACTAAAACCTCTTGAATTTAAAAATTCCAAGAGGTTTAGTGTTTTTAGGGTGCGTTGAAGTGTACGTAGATTAGCTCTGCACTATTGTAAACCGTTCCAAAGATGGGGAGATCGGTCAAGATTAGCCACAATCTATATATTTGGACGAAGATTTACAGACTGCATATAATAGATGTTTTAACAATTCCCGCTTTGCAAACGCTTGCGAACTCCAAGGAATAGAGATTGGACATAATGCCGATCTAACTTTGAGAACTGATAGTAATATATAGTGAGCCAAAGGGAAATTAGCGGGTTTGTTGATGTGTGTTGTTTACGAGTGTAGCCTTCCCAAAGAATTTGCCTTAGGAGCGAATCGCCACCTATGCTTAAAATTGTACCAGGTGTGTCAGCATAATAAATCCCCACAAACGCAACCACATTACCTTGAAAGCGACAGATGAAGAGAAGGAAATTTTTAAACAAGATCGCCAGCTATGGGGAAAGATTACAAATAGATAACTCTGTACTAATTTGGCAACTAGTATACTTAAAGTTAGCGGCATCTACTATTTTTAATCAGGGCAATGTTTGCATCACCTTTTTATGTATATAAAGACAGAAGCCTTTAAGGTGTTTACCAAGTCATTATATTCTCGTAGTTCGTGTAAAACACGCTCAAGTTATTAGAACGCTTGTGCAATCTCAAAAACCCGAAAAAATCGATTTCAATACCGAATACCCCTGTCCCTGTCGTCGCCGGGGTCAGTTAATTCCGATTACGCTAACAGAAGCATTTGGTTGCGATCGCTGTCAGCAAATCTTTGTTGTAGAAGATAATGGTCATGTCCTAGAACAGCTTTCCACCACCTATCCCTACAAACGGGCTTGGCGCTGGATGGGAAATAGTTGGCATGTTGTCCATCCCCGCTTGGGAGAAAGCTATCTGCCTATAGCGCTGGGCATTATTTTCGTGCTAGTGATTATATGGCTGCCATTAGCACTGCGATTGGCAAATGGTTCCAGCATTATTGCTTGGGCAATGGTGGCGGTGCTATTGGCTATCTTACCAGCACTAATGGTCTGGCTTACCTACAGACGTTAACTCAATGACTGTTGAATTGGATGACCACCCCGAACCGATTACTAGTGCCCAACGAGCTTATCAAGCTTCCCTAAAGTTGGCGCTCACAAAGGGAGCAGACCGAAGTCGTGCAGTATTGGCAATGGCAAAGGCGATTGAGCGCTCATTTGACGACATTCTAGAAGCCAATACCTTGGATTTAGAAGCAAGTCGGGAAATGGCAGTGCCTGAGCTGATATTGGACTGGCTGAAGCTGACTCCCACAAGACTAGAGATGACAGTAGACATTTTACAACGGTTGGGGGAATTATCAGATCCGCTGCGACGCGTTAGAACCGCTGATTATCAACTGGAAGATTCCCAAAGTTACACCCAGTTAATGCCCTTGGGAGTGATTGGATTTATTTATGAAGCGTTTCCCGATTTAGGGGCGATCGCAGCGGGTTTTTGTATCAAAACTGGTAATTGTATAATTCTCAAAGGCAGCACCGAAGCCAGCCATACCAACGCCGCTATCGCTGAGGCATTGCAAAATGCGATCGCAGAAGTTGGTCTAGCTCCCGGCTGTCTAGAACTGATCACAGCAGAACATGGGGCTTCAGTTCGGGATCTAGTTACCCAAGACCAGTACGTGAATTTAGTGATTCCCTACGGACGTTCTAGCTTAGTGCAGCAGGTAGTCCGACAGTCAACTTGCCCAGTTTTAAAGTCGGCGATGGGTAACTGTTATCTCTACTGGTCGCTGAATAGTAGCTTAGAAATGGTGCGCTTGATGATTCTTAATAGCCATCAAAGTGAACCCGATCAAGTCAACGCCATTGAAAAAGTACTAATTCATCGTCAAGCCTTGCCATCATCTTTAGCAGTTCTGTGGAACAGCTTGACGGAAAAAGGCTTTGAAATTAAAGGGGATGCAGAACTAGTACAAGCCTTTCCCCAGTTGCAGCTGGTAAAAGAAGGCGAATGGGGAAACCCTTATTTAACCAGGACAGTAGCTTTTAAACTAGTGGATAGCTTAGAAGCTGCGATCGCCTGGATTAATGAATACAGCAGCGGTCATGCCGACTCCATCGTGACTGAATCTTACCAGGAAAGTCGGCAGTTTGCGTTGGGAGTTAACAGTGCCTCTACCTACATCAACACTTCTCCGCGTTTTTCCCGCAACCCTTCGCGGGGAGATTCAGTATTTCTCGGTATGTCTAATCAAAAAGGTCATCGCCGGGGATTTATCAGCCTGGAAACTTTGACCACCGTTAAGCACATTGTTCAGGGAAATGGCAGATTTTAAATAATTCGTAATTTATATAATATAATCCTGAATTCTGAAGTAAAACTATCTGAAATCAGCATGAATAATTAAATTCCCCACACCTCAACGGTGCTGTCTCTACTCCAAACAAATAGTTTCTGTCCATCTGAGCTAATTGCAAGACCAGTAATTGACGATAAATGACTTGTGAGACTACAAAGTTCATGTCCTGTCCGAATATTCCACACTTTGATAATTCCATTTTCTCGACTACCACTAAGTAAAAAGCGTCGATCGCGGCTGACAGTAATTACAGGCATATACCCTGAAAGACTTAAGGTGCAAATTACTTGTTGTGTTTGCCAATCCCATATTTCATAGTTTTGGTCAAAGTCTTGTTCTTCAGTCACTAATATTTGCGAATTTGAGTAGATGGGAATACGGCGATGAATATTTTCGGGGATAAAAATAGAAGGTATTATCTTTTGTTCATTAACATCCCAAAATGTTAGTTCATAACCATCACGAGTACTTACAAGGATTTGACCATCTGGGCTAAAAGAAACTCCCCAAAATTCCTCCGACTGGATATTTGTAGTGAAAATCTTCTGCCCTATTTTTAAATCCCACACCTCAGCCAAATCAAGACAATGCCAAAGTCCTAAAACGCGATTATTGGGTGCGATCGCGATTTGATGAAATTCCTTCGTTGCTTCTGGCTGGAATGTGCATATTACTTGTTGCGTTTGCATATTCCACACTTGAATTATGTTGTTATAATTACAAGTAACTAAGGTTTGCAACTCTTGGCTTATATCTACACAAGCTATACTGCGAACTTGATCTGTATATCTCTCAATAGTAAAAAGATACTCAAAAAATAAATATGGGTTGTATAGCTGTAATGCCAGTTTAGCTCTTGGCTCTGTACTTTCCTGGAGTAGCCAATAAGCTGCTTCTTGAACATCAACCTCTGAGTTTTGTAAAGCTTCAATAATCAAGTCTAAGCCAGCTTCCCCATACTCAAAAGCATCTATAAGGGCATCAATTTTTTGTTCAACCTTCCCATACTCCAGCAATTGCTTAACTCTTTCAATTCCTCCCAAAACTGTATTGTTAACTGTCATAAATTATTTACTATTTTGGTGGTGGGCCTAAATCTGCCACAAACTTCTCCTAGTTTCAATACCCAATCCCCTAATTCAAATTTAAACTTAACAAAATCTTAATTTCTACTTGATCCTGGTTTGATAGGTTGCTTGTGTTTGGTTGAGCAGCAATTAGGAAACAAGTCAAATCAAGCCATTATTTGTGCTTTTGGCAATTGACCCTCCTAAATGCCAACTGTATTTACATCTAAGAAGGGGTGAATATGGAACTTATGGATGGTACGTGCCTGCTAGCAAATCAGTGCAAACGGCGGAATTTTTTGTTGGGTGCAGGATTCTTAACGGGGTTAACAATCGCTAGCCAATGGCATCCGGTATTGGCTAACTCAAGGTTTTCTGGCTATCCGTTCAGTCTTGGTGTTGCCTCTGGCGATCCTTTGCCGGATGGTGTTGTTATCTGGACACGACTGGCTCCAAATCCACTCTCTGGAGGTGGAATGCCAATCGTAAATGTCCCAGTGCGGTGGCAAGTCGCCCTTGATGAAAACATGAAACAGGTTGTGCGGCGAGGAACAGTACTAGCAACACCAGAGTTAGCGCACTCAGTCCATGTTGATGTCCGTGGGCTAAACCCTGACCATTGGTATTGGTATCAATTTCAAGTGGGTAGGGAAGCTAGCCCAATTGGACGGACTCGTACAGCACCAGCATTTTATAGCTATACCCAACAACTGAACTTTGCTTTTGTCTCCTGTCAAGACTGGCAAAATGGCTACTATACAGCTTATCGGCATTTAGCTGAAGAAAATCTCGACCTTGTGGTTCATCTGGGTGATTACATCTACGAATACGGGCCACAATCTGGTGGGCCCCGCCAGCATAATAGTCCAGAAATTATCACTCTTAAAGACTATCGCGATCGCCACGCTCTGTACAAAACTGACCCAAATCTCCAAGCTGCTCATGCGGCTTTTCCCTGGATTGTCACTTGGGACGATCATGAAGTTGACAACAACTACGCCAACTTAATTCCCGAAGACAACCAAACCCAAGAGGCTTTTAGAAAACGCCGAGCCAATGCTTACCAAGCTTACTACGAACACATGCCCTTACGTCAGTCTTCATTGCCCAAAGGCCCAGACGCGCTGCTTTATCGGCGGTTGACTTTCGGTAATTTAGTTGAGTTCAATGTGCTAGACACTAGGCAATACCGCACTAATCAACCTTGTGATGACGGACTTAAGCCTCGCTGTCCCCAAGCTTTTGATACAAATGCTACGATGACCGGCTCAGAGCAAGAGCAGTGGCTACGAAAAGGGTTAGACCAATCGCGATCGCGCTGGAATGCGATCGCTCAACAGACTATGTTAGCCGAGTACAATTTCAATAGTAGTCCAGGTGTCGGTGTCTTCAATGTAGATCAATGGGACGGTTACGTGGCTGCACGTAATCGGCTTTTGAGTTTTCTAAACCAGCGCCAACCCTCTAATCCAGTGGTAATTAGTGGAGATATTCATTCTAGTTGGGTACACGACCTGAAGCTTGATTTCAATAACCCAAACTCACCGACGGTAGGTACTGAGTTCGTAGGAACTTCAATTACCTCTGACTTTCCCACCTCATTCATCGCCCCATCTCAAGCAGCCCTAACTAATAATCCCCATACTAAGTTCTTTGACGGTGCTTACCGAGGATACGTTCGCTGCAACCTGACTCAAAAACGCTGGCAAAGTGACTATCGCGTTGTATCAAGCATCGTTGACTTGAATGCCTCTGTCAAAACCCTAGCTTCGTTTGTAGTCCAGAACGGACAACCAGGGGCACATCTAAGTTAAGCAAATCTCATAACCAATCAAACAAACCCTCCAGATTCTATTTGGAGGGTTTCAATATAGTATTAAATATGATTTCGACCATAACAATATCTTAATTCAGATATTTTTATCCCACATTTTGCGAATGTTCGGATATAGCAATGCTATCTGAGTTACCAAAACTGCAAAAGACTTAAAAAAGGCGGCAGATATGAGAAATTCAGGTGGAGTGTAGACTATTCAAGTGGGAAGCGTAGGCATAGCCCGTCGTAGACATCGCCTGTTAAAGCTTATACTGAATCAATTTTACTATAGAGTTATTTTGGCATTTATTTGCAATACTTAACTAACTTCTAATTAACAAAAGTAAACATAGATTAAAAATAATAACTAACATCATAATTTATTAAGTTCATCAGACTAAATTGAGAGTATCCTGAATAGTTGAAGTCTAGTTGAAAGTTTAAGTGACTAAGTGCAAACAAACTTAAACATTTGTTTAGTTTTTTATCCTTTGCCATTTGTTTGAGTGTTAAATACTAAAAAATAAAGTTTATTTGTGCCAACTTACTAATTAGGTTGTCAAGCAAGGTGGTGAAAATCCGACCAGAGCCAAGTACCAACAGCGAAAACAAAAGTAAACTTCACAAAAATTACGTAAGATGATCAGAAGAATTTTGCTGGCTGTATCGGGATTGGGACACGCAGAAGAAATGCTCAAAACCCTGAAAGAAATCCCTTCAATTCAATCTGCAAAAGTTACGATTTTGCATGTTGTTCAAGCACAAAATGCTGCTACTACCATGACAACTAAATGGGAAAATGGGGGTAAAATTCTGGCGAATGCTATTCAAACTTTGAACTTAGATCCTAGCCAAGTTTCTTCAATTTTGCGTGAAGGCGATCCCAAAGATGTGGTTTGCCAAGTAGCTGATGAAATCGACGCTGACTTAATTATTATGGGTTCACGCGGACTGAAGCGACTGCAATCGATTTTATCGAACTCAGTCAGTCAGTATGTTTTCCAGCTATCTTCTCGCCCCATGTTGCTGGTAAAAGATGACATTTATGTTAAAAGAATTAAGCGAATTATGGTGGCAATAGACAATTCTGATTCAGCAAAAAATTGCTTGAAATTGGCATTGTTTTTACTGCGAGATATTCCGGGCGGCGAATTAATTTTGGCAAATATTAGTACAGATTTCGGTGGTAAAAAATCGGAAATAACCAAGGTTAACTCAGACAAAAATCCAGTTTTAGCAGCCGCAGTTGCAGAAGCTGAAAAACTAGGCATCCAATCTCGTTCTTATATCAGCAGTGGCAAACCTGGTGAAGAAATTTGTCGATTGGCAGAAGAGTTAAATATAGATTTATTATTGCTCGGTTCTCCAGATCGTCGTCCATCGATCGCTAAGAGTTTTGTTGATATAGATCGGCTCATCGGATCTTCCTTGTCTGACTATGTTCGAGTCAATGCCACTTGTCCGGTATTGTTAGCGCGGACAATCGCTTAAAGTAAACAGTGCTGAGTATAATAATTGTTGTAATAAAATAGTAAATAAGTAAGATTTGTCTCGTCTTTACTATTCAGCACCCAGCACAGGCTACGCTAACAGCACTAAATTGATAGTTGATAAATAAAAACCCCTACACTATTGGTGCAGGGGTTATTTATTTTATACACAAACTCTTAACTATCTTTTCCACCTTCGCGGCTAGCAGTTTGGATGTAAAGAATTAGTAAAAACACGGCGGGGACTAGTACGAACAAAATGCTCGCTATGAACCCCAGGTCATTAACTTGCATGGCAAGAAAACCTCTCTTTAATTTCCAGTCAACAACATTAGGATAGCATTATCCATGACAGAGTTATACCAATTCAAAATTCAAAACTTGTACTGAGCTTGTCGTTGGCGTAGCCTCTCCGCCAGGAGAAGTATTCAAAATGTCCGCGTAGCGTCTCGTAGAGAGGAAACTCAATTTTGGTAAGTATTTTGACTACTGACTGGATAGATGACAGATTTGAGAATTTAAGGCTTCGTGACTACGCTGACTGAGCCATTCACTAAAGTTTGACAGGCAAGGCGATAATTTTCTGGCTTTTTCTTGAATTTCCGGTTTTCTACGTCTGTGCGGGGGGAAAGATTTTCTAGTCCTTCGACTATCTCGACAACGCAAGTACCACACTGACCATTACCACCGCAATTGGTCATTTTACCAATAAATGTATATATATCAATGTCATTTTGTATCGCCTTGAGCCGGAGATTAGCACCATCTGCTGCCACTACTTCTTTATTTTCTTTAACGAATTTGATATTACCCATAACTGATTCCTCCTTGACTGTAAGCTTGGCTTTCAAGGCTTCATATTGACATAGCTTGATTAACATCTTATTTATTATCATAATTCATTGCAAAATATTAATAAATATTAATTTTCTCAAATACGATGCTACAAAAAAATAGGACAGGTAAACTACCTGTCCTATAAATTGAAAAATAGATTAACTTATCTAAATCCCACAGCTGCTTGCCAAACGAAAGCAAGTAACAAGAAGAATACCGGGATGACTGGGAGAACGTCTACCAAAGGATCGAAGATTTGGTAAGCTTCTGGCAGTTTTGCTAATAAAAGTGCTGCTTCCATGTTTGTTTAAATCCACCTATCCAACACAGCTTTCATAATTGAGAAGTATCTTAACATGGTTTGAGTCTCGATCATTGGTCAATAGTCATTTGTAATTTCACCCTCATCTGATGCTGATTCAGATGAGTTGAGCCAGTGACCAAATTCTGCAACAAAGCGATCGCTCAAAATTGCTTCTCTAATTTTTTGCGTAAAGCGAATTAGTTCGGTAATGTTGTGAATGCTCAACAAGGTATAAGCCAATATTTCTTGCGATCGCACTAAATGAGATATGTAAGCACGGCTAAAATTTTGACAAGTGTAACAGGGGCAAGTTTCATCTAATGGCGTAAAATCTTCACGAAACTTAGCATTTTTTAAATTCCAGCGTCCGCCTTGGACTATCGCTGTACCATGCCTTGCCCAGCGAGTGGGAATGACGCAATCAAATAAATCTATACCAGATGCGATCGCGATCGCCATTTCCCGATAAGTACCCACACCCATTAAGTAACGCGGCTTTTCGGGGGGTAGAAGTGGTGCTGTTACTTTGACAATCTCAGCCATTAATTCTGGCGGTTCTCCCACACTCACGCCACCAATGGCATATCCGGGCAAATCCAACTTAGCCAAAGCTTCCGCCGCACGGCAACGCAAATCCAAATACACCCCCCCTTGCACAATCCCAAACAATGCCTGATCGCTGCGTTGATGAGCTGTTATACAGCGTTCTAACCAGCGGTAAGTGCGCTCAGTTGCAGTTTCAACCTCTTGGCGAGTCGCTGGATAGGGCGGACACTCATCAAAGGCCATAATTACATCAGCCCCCAAAGTATTTTGAATCTCAATGGAGCGCTCTGGTGTTAAGTTAATAATTCGTCCATCATGGGGCGAGCGAAAAGTTACGCCTTCTTCAGTAATTTTTCGCATCTCGCTTAAGCTGAATACCTGAAATCCACCCGAATCTGTGAGCATTGGGCCGTTCCAACCCATAAATTTATGCAATCCACCACCCCCAGCCACGATCGCTTCCCCTGGTTGTAGGTGAAGATGATAAGTATTAGATAAAATCATTTGTGCCCCAGTATCTCGGAGCTGAGATGGAGTAATAGTTTTGACATTTGCCAGTGTTCCCACTGGCATAAATCTGGGGGTTTCTACAAGACCGTGAGGAGTGAAAAACACTCCTGCTCTAGCTTTGGTTTGACTACAGCAAGCAAGACATTGAAAAGAAAAATTCGCACTCATGCCATTTGGAATTTTAGATTTTAGATTTTGGATTGTGAAACACTAATCGGTAAAGAGTTTCAAAAATCCATAACTAGTACAACGCAGCAGAAATAAACCTATCATTTCATTACAGCCAGAAAGCCCAAAATCAAAGCTTTTTGACTTCCGTCTTGCTGTACTAGCAGCCATAAAACCAAATGGTATTAGGGCAAAAATAATATTATTTGGCTAAATTATGACCAAACATCAAAATTGGTAATTGAGTTTTAGCGAACACTTAAGCATTCATTACTAACCTAGTTACCAACTTTACGAGTATATACTGTAAATAATTGTTATTTAGAAAGAATCAGAACAGTCATCGTCAATTTCTGCATCCCACCTGGCTGAGAGTACTTGTTCCATCATCGCTTCTATAGCGCTGACATTGAAGCTTCGCTCTCGTCGCTCTTGTAAAGGTGTCGATCGGGGAATTAACCGCAGACACACTCCTTCTTGCATCAAATCGAAGTAGGTTTCTTGTTGCGACGACTGTTTTAGTTCCAAGTAATCAAAACTACAAACATTCAGATATAGCGCCCGGTTAGCCACTAAGGTAGACCTTTGCGGATTGGCAAAAACTTCCATCACATCCCCTTCACCCTCGCTCAGTACCTTATCTTCTTGGGTGTAGATGTAGTGGACTCGACCTAAATCTGCCAGCAATCGCCGGATGTCGAGCTTATTCACAATGATGCCCGTGTTAATAATGCACGGAGCTGGTATCCTGGTGTCGGGTAGATGGTGACTCATAGGAAAATTGCGATTGAGCTAAGGAGAGCAGCAACATAGCTAAACTGTCATAATTGAATAGCTTGTTTACTCCCTACATTTAAAAAAATATCAATTTTGTGGGGCAATCGTCTAATAATTTGGAGTAAGTTTTTAGTTAACGAATACAAAACACAAATTTTGCTCCCTGATGGAATTTTAACTTCCTAAGTTAGTCGTTTTTGTATAAAAAAATACCCAAAAATATTTGTTTACCACTTAGACCAGCATAACAAAATTTTTAACGAGAATGTTTAATGGAAGTAAATCTTATTTAAAGTTTTAAAGTCTACTGATGTCGGTCGTACCGAAATTATGACTATTATCCAGCAATTTACCAAAAATTAATGTAATTCAGATGACGAAACAGCAACAGTGGTGGAAAAAGCTGCTGTTAAAGCTGGCAGCTAGTATCATATTTTACACAGTAATTCCACTGCCGTATTTAAACGGATTAGACTTTCGGGGAGTGGCACTTCTTGCTTCGCTTGTCGGGGTTATGATTGGGGGAATTTTAGGATTGCTAGATACGGGGATGGATTATATTGGTATGCCCGTGTTAACTCGTAGTGCTTTGGTAGTAAGTGTTTGGATTGCCATAACTGGAGGATTACACTTAGATGGGGCAATGGATACTGCCGATGGTTTAGCAGTCGGCGACCCAGAGCGGCGACTGGAGGTGATGGCAGACAGTGCTACAGGAGCCTTTGGAGCAATGGCTGCGATCGCCTTGGTGATACTGAAAATAACAGCTTTGACGGATATGCCAGAAAACCGTTGCTTGTTGCTGATGGCTGCTTGTGGCTGGGGACGTTGGGGACAGCAACTAGCGATCGCCCGATATCCTTATCTAAAAGCAACTGGTAAAGGCGCATTTCACAAACAAGCCATTCGTTCTTACAAAGATTTGTTACCGGGATTGTTGTTGTTGTTTAGTTTGAGTGGTTTACTTTGGCTAATAGATAAACAGCAGCTATTTCTCGCGCTGACAATCATAATTGCTGGAAGTGCGATCGCCACTTTAACTGGTGCATGGTTCAACCACAAACTAGGCGGACACACAGGAGATACCTACGGCGCAGTCGTTGAGTGGACTGAAGCCTTATTTCTCTGCGCATTGACCGCTTTTTAAGAAGGGGAGCAGGGGAGCAGGGGAGCAGGGGAGCAGAGGAGCAGAGGAGCAGAGGAGCAGAGGAGAAGTAAGTCTTTCCCGTCTGCATCTTTGCCTCTTCGTATGACCAATGACAAATGACAAATGACTACTTCACTTAATCGGTTGCAACTTTGTCACTTTAAGTTTAAAAGCCCCAACCCCAGTTTCTCCAAAAGACCGGACGCGAATAACATAACTCCCTGTCTCTACGATGCGAGTAAATAGTAAGGAATTGCTACTACCATCAGGGCCATCATCATTTTCTGCCAGAGTTGAACCATCAGGTGCCAGCAGTGTGATGATGCTGTCAAAGTTTTCTGATGACAGGTCAACTGCTAAATTATCACCTTTCTGTAACTTCACAGTGTAATCACGGGCAAACCCACCTTGACCTGTGGGAATATCTTTGTCTGAAAGGCGATCGTCAATTTCAGTACTGTTAGATAAAGGAATTGGACTATACAATTTATTTTGAGCAAAAGCTGCACTGGTACTAATGCTTATTGCCAGCAATGTGGCAGGAATGATGATGAGTTGTTTTAAACCTGCCGCCAAAACTTTATTCATACATTTCAAGCAATTTTTCTACAAAAATAGGGTAATTCGGTCAATTTATGCATTTATCTGTCAAAGCTTGCCCATTACTTCTTAATTTATCCATCTTTGACAGCAGTGGCTACAGCAACTAATCCTAAGACCACAATTCCATACTGACGAAGTGTTTGCACAGCAGACCTCGCAGTAGCACCAGTAGTATAAATGTCGTCCACTAACAGCACTGGGACATTTGGAGGACGATGGCGAAATTCTTGCCCAATAGCAAAAGCTTGGTTCAAGTTTTTTTCTCGTTTAGATGCCGACAAACCAAACTGCGCTTCAGTTTCTCGCACTCTTGCTAAACCGTTTGGTTTCAATTTTAATCCAGTTATTTCGCAGAAACTTTGTGCTATCAGTGCGGCTTGATTGTATTTACGTTGTTTTTGTTTGCTAGCGTGAAGTGGGATAGGAACTACTACAGGCTGGCTATCTCGCTTCGGTGAATTTAACAACCATGCTTCCCCTAACCATTGACCCAAAGGACGAGCTATTTGGGGTTGATTTTCGTATTTCATCGCTGCGATCGCTCGTTTCACCGGGCCACCATATTCTCCCCAACCAAACACAGGTATAGGCTCTTGCCATAGAGAAATCGGGTCTTTACGTTGACATTTTTGCAGTTGTCTGGTGCAGTTCTGACAGAATTCTTGGGAAGTTGCACGTTGACATAGAGGGCAATGGGATTGGAGAAAAAGATTGAGTAAGCCTGTGAGATTTTTAATCCAAGCGTGCATTTAGAATTGTCCTTTGTCATTGGTCATTAGTCATTAGTCTTTGACCAATGACTTAACATACACGCGATCGCATCTTGTTGTTTCTACTCCCGTTGCTGGAATGTAGCCATTGCTTTCATACAGCTTGACTGCTTCCACCAAAACACTGGCGGTTTCAATCCAAATTTGCTGAAAACCACGCTTTGCGATCGCTGCTTCTAGCTGTTGTAACAAATATTTCCCTAATCCTAAACCCCTGATGCTGGGCAAAAGATACATTTTGCGGATTTCTACAGCTTTTTCGCCTCGGTGTATGGGGTAGTATGCTCCAGTACCTACTAACTGACTTTGGTGTTCAATTACCCAAAACTCTCCCCCAGTAGCCAAATAACATTCCTCGACTCGCAACACATCTTGGTCAGCACCCTTGGGTTCCCAAGCCAGACCGTATTCTGATAATACATAACTGATGACTTCAGCGGCTCTTGTGCGATCGCTTTTCACCCAATCACGAATTAAAAAATCTTGATAATAGTTTTTCATTACCATTTGCTGGTCAAGTTTACCCAGAAAAATTTTCCGCATCTATATCCCAATTTACTCAGCAAATAGCAATTCTTGCAGAGTTCATTTCAAGCTGTACTCTCAAGGCGTGAATTGTGCCAGTACTGAGAAAAGTCATCTTTAACAAAGAAATCGGCTCTACATCTACCTATCTCATCAATGCACAACCAAGTGTCTTCTTGCCAACTAAGTAGGTGGGCGGGAAAATTTCTAACTATGTAACGAAAGCTTAACCAGAAAGACTAGAGTTAAATTTAATACGTTTTGTACTGTATTTGCC
>NZ_JBALDR010000068.1:0-60421 GCF_036917315.1 Nostoc sp.
CGAAATGGTCATACTTCCATCACAATTTCTCAAAGATTTCTCTCTCATGATATTGACAAACTTCTTGCCCTTGTGGAATGAAACAGCCCTGCCTTATAAAGGGGGGAAACAAGAAAATCGGGTTCCCTCCCCTTATAAACTACGGTGTATACACAAGTCTTCTAGAGTTGCGCCACAGGCTTTTGATCCCCCCAACCCCCCTTAAAAAGGGGGGCAAAAAGCTCTCAAAGTCCCCCTTTTTAAGGGGGATTTAGGGGGATCTAGGACGATTTTGGTTTTCTAGAAAGATGTGTGTACACCGTAGCCCCTTATAAAGGGGAGGGTTAGGGTGGGGTAAAAAATATTTGATAACTTTTCAAACATCCTTTAAGCGATGTGACGATAAGTATTAAACGGTAATCCAGTGCGCTGCTTCACATCAATCAATGATTTATACTCACCTCGTTGCTGCCTTTCGGCAACAATTTGTTCGGCGATCGCGCCATCCAATCCACAAGTAATTAATTCATCAGTTGAATATGTGTTTAATCGTTTCCAAGAAAAATCAGCTTCTTTTTTGTAGTTGTAGCTAAAAGTAATCAGTGGTGTGATTCGAGTTACCTGCTTTTCGGGAATTCCGGCTATTTCTATTAACTCTTCTATATGAGTAAAAACATATCCCTCATTCATCAATGATTCGATGTTATTTGCATAAACTATCGGTAGCCCTAAATAATTAACTAATTCATGTTTTGAGCATTCATTAATATCTATTTTATCGCGATTATTCGCAACTAAATTTGCTAACTCTTGTTCTTCTGGAATTGGTAAATTTTTCGGATAACTTTTGATTAAATAAGATTTCTTGAGATAGAACGCAATGCCAATTTGAGCCATCCAGACAGCAAAAGCTAAACTATTTGCTGATAAAGCTAAAGCTAAAATAGAGATGCTAATTCCTAGAACAACCCAAGTTTTCGTCTTAGATTTATAACCTGCATAGACAATCGCAAATCCCCCCAATGTCGGGATTAATGATAACCACACCCAAGCAGGAGTTTGTTGAAACCAAGATTTAGATTGTGAGATCATAAATCGACTAATGATTTTAATTTATAAAGATTTCAGAAGGTTTTGTCGCTTTTCTTCATACTCTTCTGCGGTAATTATCCCAGAGTCAAAAAGAGTTTTTAAATCAGCTAACGCACTGGTTGCATCTTTTGCAGAGACTGCTCCACCTGTGCTTGCGATAACTTGATTATACTTGGTATTGAATTCGGTATCTGACATCAAAACTAGGATGAAGAACTCAACAAAAGCTATTAAAGATGGAATACAAGTCCAAAAAAACAATAAGTACAAAATACCTGCTACATTTTGTCCTAAATAGAATTTGTGAATTCCCAGCCACCCGCCAAAAAAGCAAAGTATAATTGCTGTAGATTTAGTCTTCATAACATTTACTTCCTTAATTAACTCTAATAAATATCTATTGGCATATAATACAACCAAACTTTTTGACCTTTTTTGATTATTTATGTGTTTTGCTAGTAATTTTTGCCGTCAAAAAATAAATAACCATTATACATAGCTGAGATTCCATTAAGACTAAATATCCTTTAACTATGTAGTTTAAATCTAGGTTGGAATTAAAATAAAAAATTAGAGAACCAATTGCTAGATATGGAACTAAACGCAACTGATGAAGTTTGAGTTTGAGTCTTTGGTTATTCAAGTCGCTCATCAGTGGATAAAGTTATGTTGAGCAATAGTTGCTGATAAACAATCGAGCGGTTATCACAAATTTGTTTGGTTTAACAGATATTGACTGCTATTTAAAGCTAATTTTAGTTAATTTCTATCTGTTAAACCTCACTAATTTTACCGACTTTACTTATAGTTACATCAATAGATTTACGTAAAGTTTCTGATGACTAAAGTAAAATACACAGCAGAAAAATCGCTGAAGTTTTGTTTTATTTGCTTTTCTAGACAACAAAACTATGCAAAATTCAAGCATGACACCGATCGGGAGTTCTTGTTCATGCCTAAAATCTTGCTAAAAACAAGCTTTGTTTCAGTAGCAGCAGACTTTAATTTCAGGACGCTTTTATACAGTTGTAGCATCCTTAGTAACTGCTTCCTCTGAAATCGATCTCAAGCGTGTTGCTCTGCTTTTACGGATGCGATCGCTTTTGCGAACACCACCCGCCATCTGATATTCATGGCTATCTTTGCCGTACTTAAAAGCAACTCCCAGAAGCATTTTTTCACTCAGATCGCTCAAAGTTTTTTCCAACTCTTTCATCTCACTTTTATAAGAGTCAATCACAGCCAGAGTGGTATTATAAGAATCTATTTTACTGCGGTACTGTTGAATAACTTGTGCAACATTTTGCAAGTTGCGAGCATCCCCAAAGTCCATGCTGGGATCGATTGCTTTGAGTCCGGCGATTCTCAATTCAGCTTTTTCTAGAACGCGATATGTACGCTTTTGACGAGGCATAATGATGCTCTTTTTAATGTGTTCTAGAGCTAGCTTGCCTTACTAAAGCCTAATTTTGGTTGGGTAAAATCCACATAATTTGGTGTTTATTGTAACAATTGACTCAGCAATATTAACTAAAACTATGATGTTTATAACGAAAATCGTAGTGATAGTAACTAAATTTGTAAAATTGTAACGAAAATTATGATGTTTGTAACAAAAAATGTAGTGATGGTAACTAAACTCGTTATTTTAATAACAAATTTGTCAGATTGTAACAAGAATTGTAGTGGTGGTAATTAAACACAGCTTCAGCCAAGCGATCGCTCTACTGCGACTGTTAAATATCCCTGGTTTCATCCTGGCATATCTCAAAGAATTTAACTGCGATCGCTAAGAAGCGTAACCAGATAATCTAACTTCCAAAGAAATGCCAAAGCTATAACTTGTTAAGGCCTAAAACAGCCAAAATCATTGACACGCTAAGTACATAAGCAATACTATTATTATAGTTGAACCTAAGGATAGAGTTAATCAAAATACTTTTCCCAGAGAATAATAGACAAGCAATATTCAAATAATTTGGATAAAACAAATGAACGCCAAAATTATTGCTTTCTTAGGGATTACGGCAGCCTTTGCAAGCTTAGGAAGCCAAGTCTACGCTCAATCACCAGCATCAAGCTCAAATCCCGGACAATATAGATTAAGTGGTGATTCTCTCCTTGGAATCGATAAGAAAACAGCCCAAGAGGACTTTAGAAGTTTTTTTGAGCAAGCTAATCCAGCAACTCTTTCCAACGAGAATAGAAGAGAAAATAGAACTCCAGCCAAAATCCGCTTTAACGAATCATTATCACAGCCAGACACTTCAGTTTTCTTAACACCGGCTCAGTCAGACAGTGACAATGATGGATTAGAAGTACAGTTAGATATAGGAAGAGAATAGACAAGTATAAAGGCTAAGGTTGTAATTTTAATTAATTATGCCTTGCCCAAAATATTTGCTAATAATCTGTCAAGTTTCAATTAGTAAGGTAAACAAGTTCGTAGTAAGGACTTTAGTCTTTAATTTTTTAAGCACTCAAGTCCTTACTATAAACTTTTCATTACTAGCTTAGATATTTTACTAGGCACAATTTTGGAATTGTGCCTACATCATTTTCACTCTTGTATTTATACTTAAATCAAAACAGCTTTATTAGAAAACATCGTTCAGACAACGGCAGTTTTAGCCAATCGTCCTGTCTCCTCTACCAGAATAAAATTTTGCACCTGACTCAATCCGCCTTCCTGAGTCGATAATTATGCAATCGTTTTGCAGTAAAATTAATCGTCAAGATAAGAGGAGGGCTTTGAGATGACTCGTGTCATCATTGTGCGCCACGGTCAAAGCGGTTATAACACCGAGCGGCGTATCCAAGGACGCACTGATGCGTCAACATTAACCGAAAAAGGTCGTAATGATGCAAGTCTAGTAGGCAAAGCCCTCAGTAATATCTTATTTAATGCGATTTACAGCAGTCCCTTACAACGAGCGAAACACACAGCAGATATTATCCATAATGAGTTAGCTACTCATGCTAAACAATCTGCTGTAGTTCAAGTTTCTGATTTGCTGCTAGAAATCGACCTACCTTTATGGGAAGCATTGCTGACTGCTGAAGTCAAGCAAAAATTTGCCGAAGATTACCGCACTTGGCATCAACACCCCGACGAACTGCGGATGCTGCTTAATGATGCAGAAGGAACAAGAGAACATTTTCCCGTTCTTGCTTTATACGAACAAGCACGGCAGTTTTGGCAAGAAATTTTGTCTCAACATCAAGGCGAAACTATTCTCATCGTGGGGCATAACGGAATTAATCGCGCCCTGATTAGCACAGCGTTAGGCATCCCTCCCAGTCGCTACCACTCAATACAGCAATCTAACTGTGGCATCACCGTATTAAATTTTGCTGGAGGATTGGGCGAACCAGTCCAGCTAGAATCTTTAAATCAGACGCAACACACCGGAGAATCTTTACCCTCATTGCGACCGGATCATCAAGGAGTACGATTGTTACTAGTGCGTCACGGTGAAACCGACTGGAATCGCCAAACTCGGTTTCAAGGACAAATTGATGTCCCCCTCAACGACAACGGTAGACAACAGTCGCAAAAAGCAGGCGAATTTCTCCAAGACGTAGAGATTAATTTTGCTGTCAGTAGCACAATGCTGCGCCCTAAAGAAACAGCAGAGATTATCTTAAAACAACATCCGAATGTCAAGTTAGAATTGCAAGATGGTTTAAGAGAAATCAGTCATGGTCTCTGGGAAGGCAAATTAGAAACAGAGATAGAGCAAGAGTTTCCGGGAGAATTGCAGCGATGGCGGCTGATACCAACGCAAGTGCAAATGCCTGAAGGGGAGAATTTGCAACAAGTGTGGGAGCGCAGCGTTGCAGCTTGGCAATCAATTCTGCAAGCAGCATCAAATAATCAATTCAAAACTGTATTAGTAGTAGCTCATGACGCTACTAACAAAACCTTGCTTTGTCACATTCTGGGTTTATCGCTGGAAAACTTCTGGAGTTTTCGCCAAGGTAACGGTGCAGTTAGTGTTATCGACTACCCTGCTGGAATCGATGGTTTACCAGTACTGCAAGCGATGAACATCACCTATCACTTTGGTGGAGGCGTACTAGATAAAACAGCAGCGGGAGCGTTGTGAGTGCTGACTGCTGAGTCAGGAGTGAGGAGTTAGGAGTGAGGAATAAAGTTAGAAGCTAATGACTGAAGAACAAATAACTCATAAGTAGCTAGACGTAAATAAATTAAAGTTTGTAGTGAGTTAGCGCGGTCTTGGGGGTTTCCCCCATGAGCAACTAACGAACCCGTTTGCGCAGCGTCTCCGTTAGGAGAAGGGTAAGGACTTTAGTCCTAATAATCCTTGCTTTGAGCGATGAATCGCTCACTACGAACTAGGATTTTACTTTATGTTTAATTATGCCTACCTACTTAACTCCTAACTTATAACTAAAAACTTTTATGACTGAACTGCTGCAAAAAGTACGAGTGATTGACCCTGTTTCTGAAATCGACGAACTCTTTGATGTGCTGATTGCTGATGGTTATATCCGAGAAGTGGCTTCGCACATTTCTGATATCAGTTCTGATACTCAAATCAGAGATTGTCAGGGATTAGTTCTCGGCCCTGGATTAGTCGATTTGTACAGCCACTCTGGCGAACCTGGCTTTGAAGAACGGGAAACCCTTTCGTCTTTCTTACAAGCTGCTGCTGCTGGCGGCTTTACTAGAGTTAGCATTTTACCCGATACATCCCCAGTTATTGATAACCCTGCGCTTGTGGCACAGTTGCAGCAGAAGAGGGCAGAGGGGCAGAGGGGCAGAGGAGCAGAGAGGCAGAGGGGCACAGAGGCAGAAAAGAGTTTGTCTCCCCTGCTCCCCTGCTCTCCTGCACCTCTGCTTCATATCTGGGGTGCTATCACCGTAGATGTTGCTGGGAAGCAGATGACGGAATTGGCAGATTTAGCGTCTGCTGGAGTTGTTGGTTTTACTGATGGTAAACCTTTAGAAAATTTGGCGCTGGTGCGGCGAGTGTTAGAGTATCTCCAGCCGTTGGGCAAACCAGTCGCATTTTGGCCTAGCGATCGCCAGTTAACAGCAAATGGTGTAATGAGAGAAGGGACAGATGCTCTCCGTTTTGGTTTACCCCCAATCCCCGCCAGCGCTGAAACAACTGCGATCGCAGCCATGCTGGAATTGGTTGCAACCATCGGCACACCAGTCCATATCATGCGTGTCTCTACAGCTCGCAGCGTGGAATTAATTGCCTCAGCTAAAGCGGCTGGTTTACCCATCACCGCCAGCACCACCTGGATGCACCTTTTACTTGATACCAAAGCAGTTAAGAGTTATAACACCAGCTTGCATTTAGACCCGCCTTTAGGAAATCCTCGTGATGTGGCGGCGTTGCGTGCAGGGGTACGTGCCGGTGCGATTGATGCGATCGCTATCGATCACACACCATACAGCTACGAAGAAAAAGTCCAAGCCTTTGCCGAAGCACCAGCTGGGGCAATTGGTTTAGAGCTAGCATTACCTTTACTGTGGCAATATCTCGTTGAAACTGAGGAATTTACAGCTTTAGAATTATGGCGGGCATTGAGTACCAATCCAGCAGAGTGTTTAGGGCAAAAAGTAAGTGCGATTCTACCTCATCAACCAGCGGAACTTACTTTATTTGATCCCCAGCAAACTTGGAAAGTCGAACGGAAAAGTCTTTATACACTTTCACAGAATACACCTTGGTTAGGACAACAGTTGAAGGGTCATGTTCTGCAAACCTGGTGTTGAAAAAGCGTACTTAAAACTACGGAATATAACTAATCTCCTAAAAGATTAAGATAGATTCCCCTTACTGCCTGAATTACTATTTTGTAAATTTATATTTTACTGTAGTTATATTTCAATACAGTTCAGTTAAGCATTTCTCCCTTCTCTTTCTTCTCTTCCTTTGCGTCCTTCTCTAACGAGACGCTACGCGATGGCGTCCTTCTCTGCGAGACGCTGCGCGTAGCTTGCTTCCCCGAAGGGGTAGGCGGTTCGTTAAAAAAATTGACTTTGACAAAAAGTTAAGCCTTAACTGAACCGTATTGAGTTATATTTGTCAGCATCCCCTAGCAAGGCAAACTCACACTTACAGTAGTTCCTTGTTCAGGAATGCTAGCAATTGTAAATTCACCACCATATAATTTAACTATATGCTGAACAATAGCCAGCCCTAAGCCAGAGCCTTGTTGTTCCCATAACTTTCGATTAAATTGTACAAAAGCTCCAATTGTATTAATCTCTTCAATTGCCATACCTTTGCCATTATCAATTACATATAAATTAAATTTATTACCTTCTCTCTTACTCATAACTTTAATTTCGCTGCTTGGTAAAGAAAACTTAAAAGAATTATCCAGTAATTCTTCAATTAGAATACTCAAATTTTCTTGTGGTAATTGTACTGTAGATTCTTGGATATCTAGCTTTAAATCTTTTTGTCTAGAGTTTTCTATAGCTTTTTTGAGAGCAACTTCACTAATAATTTTCTCAGTAAAACATCTATCTTTTTTTTCTTTAATTTGACGGACTTTTTCGGGATTTTTAGATATTAATTCCAGGTCACTATATAATAAAAACCTTTGAACTAATGCATTCAAGCGATTGGCAGATGTGTAAATTAATTCGGCAATTTCGACTTCTTCAGAGTCAGGCATGATGCCACAACTTTCTATTAACATCTGTGACATACCGAGAATACCATTTAAAGGCGTATTTAGTTCGTGAGGTAATGAGTGAGCAATATTCATTCTGAGTTCGTCTAGCTTGGCTTGAGTTTGGCGCTCAACCAAAGCGTGTTTGTTAAGACGAGAAGCGATCGCATTTAGTAGTTCTTCAGGAGTAAACGGTTTGGTCAAATAATCATCAGCCCCAAAATCCATTCCCTGACGAAAATCTGAACGCTCTGCTTTAGCAGTAACAAATATTAAAGGAATATTGATAGTTGCTTCATTTTTACGTAAAGCAGACAGCACGCTGTAGCCGTCTAATTCAGGCATCATAATGTCACAGATAATTAAATCTGGTAATTTTGCTTGAGCAATTTCTAATCCAATCTTACCGTTTGCAGCTATCAAAGTTTCAAAATCAGAAAGTTGTAAAATTTCCTGAATGTTTGCCCTTACTTGGGGTTCGTCTTCTATAATTAAAATTGTGTTCATCTATGATTAAGAAAAATAAAAATATCAATTTTATGTTTTTGGTCTAACAATTTCCGACTTAGTGAGATACGTTTCTAAAGCTACTAACCTTGGTAAACAAGATTTGGGTATACTTCAGTTGATTAGGAAACGCTCTATCCACACAAAGCTTATCTTGCTAACTCAGAAAAATTACTTGTCAATAATACCTTATAATCAATATTCATGTCCTAAGCATAAACGCTGAAATATTTAAATAGGTTTGTTGCGCAACTATATTATTTGCTATGGTTAAGCACATTAAAATTTTGCAGAATTTTGACATTTTCTGGGGTTAGTAATGTTTGTAAATTTTTCATTTCATTCAACAAGATCATTTCTCTCGCGTACTCTTGTTGTAGGATACTCAAGTAGCGATCGCGCTCAACATCTGATTGAGATTTTTTCAGCATATAGATTGCCATATTGATATTTGAAAGCGGGTTCCCTAAATCTTGTAAAAGCTTTTGTAAAACCTCGTTGCATATTTCTGCTAGATGTTGGCTCTGTTGTAGTTTTTCTGAATTTATCTCTATCTCCTGCTTCAACTTGGTGTTTTCTTGATGTTCAAGTTCGTATTGTTGTTTGATTAAAGTTGGTTTTTCCACCCGATCTAATCTGACCTTAATTGCCTTCAAAAGTTCTTCCATAGAAAAAGGTTTTGTCAGGTAATCATCGGCTCCTAACTCCATACCTTGGCGTAAGTCACCACGGTCTACTTTTGCAGTCAGAAAAATTACTGGGATAGATTCAGTTATTGGGTCTTGGCGTAAGGCTGTCAGTACACCGTAACCGTCGAGTTCAGGCATCATAACATCACAACAGATAAGGTCTGGTTGTTCTGTTTTAGCAAGTCGTAATCCTTCTAAACCATTATTTGCAGTAATAGTATTAAAATCGGAGAAACTTAAAATCTGTTGAATATTTGAACAGATTTGGGCTTCATCTTCAATGACTAATATCTTTTTATTCATTGGCTTTTTTCAATAGTGATTTTTACTAGGCAGTTTTGTGATATGTACAGACGCAGTAAATACAGTTATTAGAACTGATTATTCAGCTTAGAAACGTGGAAATTTACTTTAGACTCCAAACAATCTCCCGCAGTTTATTGTTCCCTAAAACTATTGATTAATAACACATTAGATATTTGTCATTTAGGTAGTCACTTATAATTAGTGGCAGTTCTACCCTAAATGTCGTACCGACTCCGACCTGGCTAGTGAAGGTAATTCTTCCTCTATGAAGGTCTATACAGTTGTTAACTATTGCCAAACCTAATCCAGTTCCTGGCGTATTACCAACATTACTAGCTCGGTAGAATGGTTCAAATAAGTTCTGTTGATCCTCTGGTAAAATACCAATACCCTCATCTTGAATTAGAAAAACTGCGCTTTCATCTTGAACTAATAAATCAATTTGAACATTGCTGCCATCTTGCGAGTATTTGACAGCATTTGAAAGTAAATTTCTCAATATTTGTCGCAAAAGTTTTTTATCTATACAAGCCATAAAGTAATCATTTATTGATAAGTTACCCAAATGCTGAGGGGAAAAAGCTAGGGTATGTTTGGGAGAACTGAGTTGAATTTCCTCTACCAAAGAACGACAGAAATTAATCAAATTAATATAAGTTGGTTCAAATGCCAATTTTCCAGCTTCAGCCTTATTAATTAGCAAAATATCATCTAATAGTTGAGTAGTGTGTTGAACATAAGTCTCAATGCACTGGAGATGTTTATGTTTTTGTTGTTCATCTAGTTTATGGCTAAAACTTTTTAAGATTCCAGCAGAGGAAGCAATCACAGCTAAAGGAGTTCGGAACTCGTGGGAGGTCATAGAAATAAAACGAGATTTCAACTCACTAAGTTCTTTTTCTTTTACTAAAGCTTTACAAATATTTTCTTCAGCTTGTTTGCGCTCGCGTATATCTTTAACTACACCGATCGTATAAATTGGTTTGCCAATCGGATCTCGAATTAGAGATACCGTTAGATTTATCCAAATTACATTAGCATTTTTATGTAAATAACGCTTCTCGATGGAAAATGTTTCTATTTTTCCTGCTATTAATTGTTGCAACTTATTTAGATGGATTTGTATATCCTCTGCATGTGTAATATCTCTAAAGTTTTTATTAAGTATTTCTTCTTGGCTATAGCCTAAAATTTCACAAAACTTTTGATTAGCTTTAATCAAATGACCATCTAAAGTTTCTAGTTTAATTCCCACTGCTGCTTGATTAAAAATAGCTCTAAGTTCTGCCTCACTTTGTTGTAAGTCTAAAGTGCGTTGCTGAACCCTGACTTCTAAATCTTGATTGAGTTTTTGTAGAGCTTCTTGCGCTCGTTGTCTTTGCAGTTCAGCAGATGCTCTGGCTGCAAATACTTTGAGAATTCCTTCAAATTTATGTTGGTCAGGTATGGGTTTATCATCTACTATGCATAGTGAGCCAATTGGTTGACCAAACTCATCACTCAAAATAACTCCCATAGAACTTTCAGCTTCCATAGCAGCTAATCTTTTAGCATTAGGAAAGAGTTGCTGAATTCTCGAACTACACTGGTAAAATCCTTGCTTGAGCAAAATTTCACATATAGTTGATTTTGGGTCATAGAAAATATTGGGTTGTAACTGCCCATCAGACCAAAATCCTAAAGTGTGAGCTTGCTCATCAATTAACTCACTTACTAAGGTGTTACGGACATTTAAAGTCGAAGAAATATGCTCAACTAATGCTGGGAAAAAGTCACGTCCAGTCGTAGAAGCTGTACTTTCTATCAAACTTTGTAAGGCTATTTCAGCTTGTTTGCGTTTTGTAATATCAATTCCGATGGCAACGGCGGCTGTGTTTTTTTGATATTTTTGAGCTACGAGCAAATAATTGCATATTTTACCATTAATTTGGACATCAATAACCTTAGAATCTGCTACATCTTCTCTATCTAAAAACTCATACATAAATTCTGTAAATTTCGGGCTGTTTTCCATAAACCCCAATTCTTGACCAACAAAAGCATCGGGAGTCAAGTTAAAACTTTCGGCTAAATGGCGATTAACCCCTAAATAATATCCATCATCATTTACCCAAGAAACAAACCCAGGTACTGCATCTAAAACCGTTTGTAATTGCTCTTTTGCTTGTTGCAAATTTTTTTCTGCTCGTTTATAATCTGTAATGTCTTCGGAAATACATAGCAGGTATTCGGGTTGTTGGTTTTTGTCATACAAAGGAATTTTAGTCATGTGTAAAATTCTTCTGCCAAAACTAGGACTGTCAATAGCTTCTTCAGAAATATCTTGAGGTACCCCGCTAGCAAAACTTTCTAGGTCTTTTTGACAGAAAAAGTCTGCTTGTTCTTTCGGGAATAATTCATAATCTGTTTTGCCGATAGCCTGCTCTGCTGTAATACCAAAAATATTTTCGCAGGTATGATTCCAGAGCTTGACTGTCCCAAAAGCTTCTGGTTTGGCATCTTTAACAAAGACGGCTACAGGCAGATTATTAATCATCGACTGTAAAAAGTTGCGAGTCTGCTGAAGTTCCTCTTGTGCTTTTCGGCTTTCAGTAATGTCAATGCCTGTACAAACGATATAATCAACTTGATTATCAGGGTTAAGTAAGACCTTATTTGACCAAGAAATTAAGCGGCGATCGCTATCTTTAGTAACTAAAGAAGTTTCATAACGTTGAGGAAATTCTCTCTCTGCTAAATTTTGAAAAATATCTTTGATACATTTTGTTGTATCAGGTAACAGCAGCACATCCCAAACAAATCTTCCTTTAACTTCATCAAATGCGTAACCTGTAGCTTGTTCGCAAGTATGATTAAAGCGAACAATTTTTCCCTGACAATCTAGTACTATAACCAGAGCGTCTGCTAGATTCAAAACGGTAGAAACAAAATTACGCTCCAATCGCAGCTCTGCCTCGATTTTCTGACGTTCTACAAGTTTAACTCGTGTATGATTGTAAAGTTCGGCTTGTAGAATAGAAATTGTCAGCAGACTGCTAGGAGTCACTAATCCAATTAATTCTCCTTTATCCCCAATAATCGGCAGATGGCAAATCCGATTTTTACTCAGCAAATGTAACGCGCTAAAAACATCTTTAAAATCTCTTAACTTTAATGTTATTAACTCTCTGGTCATCACTTGGGCAACACTGATACCCTCTAGATTTTGACTTTGTGCTGTCAGCTTAATTAAATCTCGTTGCGTAATTATCCCCATCAACTGTGAGTTTTCTAAAACTAAAACACAACTAGTGGCTTGAGATGTGTTGCTAGCTATATCTTTACCTGAGTTCAGCAAATAATTACTATCTTTGATTGGCAAGCTATCATGATGACCTGATGCTTTATTGATTAGTGCAATTACATTCGGAAGCATCATCTCAGAGCTAACAACAAGCGGATGACGAATGATAGTCTGTTGTAAATTATCAGAAATGAGAGAGTTAATGAACATTATGTATAGATGCCTGAAATAGAATTATCTTTAAGAAAGAGGTAAATAATATTTTTGCTTATAATTAACGAAAAAGCATCAGTGTTTTCTATGATTAATTATTTGTATTTTTATATTGTTTTGTTTACTAAAGTATATTATCTTCTCATGTCTTGAGTTCTGAGTTGTTCCTTGATGTAAAAAAATAACAGTTTTTTAAGGTAGATGCAGCTTAACTGTAATCCAACAAATTAGAAGTAAGTAAAAAGTAAATTTTGAGCAAGCAAATAAAGGACTAAGCTTTAAAACATAGGATTATGTTCGTAATCCCAACACTTGCGATCGCGCCAGGTTCTACTACTGGATTGACAGTCAAACTTATTGTCAATCCAGGGAATTGATGTAGGATTAGCATCGGAAGATGAAATTATCGAACTAACTGAAGACAATACATAAGAAGCGATAATAAAGCTAGAGCTTCCTAGAATAATTGAAGCTACTAGGAGCAACACAAGATTAACAGGATTGAATTTGTGATTTACAGCCTGTTTAAGGTCTAATTTATGCTGTAAACGGCGCTCTATACTTGCTAGTGACATTAGGTTAAAACTCCTTGTGCAATTGGACTTAAGCTTGAAATTTTTAAGACACTGAACTGGATACAAACAAATAATTTCTAGTAATTCTTGTTTGTAATAGTTTTAGTATTCAGGATTTAAATGAAAATGTAATCGATGAAAAACAGGATTTTTTTCTGATTAAATTGAGAGTATTTACTTGAATGGCTATTTGGAATTGCTGAATAAATACTGAGTTGCAACTCTAGATCATCCGTAGGATAGAGGAGATTTTATAAAAGAAGGGCATAGAACAAGCCAATAAAACCGATGATGTGAAACTTTAAAACAATCTGGCTAATGATAAAAATCACTGCAAAACAGAGGTTTGAGTGTTACTCTTGCGGCTGTTAATGGATGGAATTTTGAAGGCCGCAAATTTACTGAAGCTCTGAGGAGGTGTTTAGGTAGAATTGCGAATCCCACTCGTTTATAACACTTAGTCGTAAAGCGATTAAAGTGCAAAAATTTTAAGGGATTTGGACAATACATCGCGCTGAAGGGCAATATAAAGATATCTCAGGTATTTTGCCTGTTCTATATTTTTCTTGTTCAAGCGTGATTCGATTTACATCAAGCTATTAACACGATGATATCGAGCTATAATTTTTTTGAAACGCGATCGCGTTTGTATTTTTAACTTATGAGTCATCCTTCTTGCCTCACGATCCTGCTGATTGATGATTGCGCTGAAGATCGGGAAGCATATCGTCGCTTTTTGGAGCAAGACAGCCTGTATACCTACCGCTTTTTGGAATTTGAGACGGGAAAGCCAGCACTGAAATGGTGTCAACAGGAGATTCCAGATATCATTTTGCTGGATTTTTTGTTACCAGATGGGGATGGGCTGAAGTTTATTCAGCAGTTTCGGGAATGCCATAGCAATACTCAAACTGCTGTGATTATGTTGACAGCACAAGGGGATGAAATTACTGCTGTCCGTGCGATGAAAAGTGGTGTGCAAGATTATCTGGTTAAAAAGAAACTTACACCTGAAGTTCTTCAAGGTGCAATTCATCATGCCATTGAACGGATGGATTTGACTCGACAGTTAGAACAAAGTCGGGAACAACAGCAACTGATTGCTGCGATCGCCTTACGGATTCGTCAGTCTCTGAAATTAGAAGAGATTCTGCGTACCACAGCCACAGAAGTGCGGCAGTTTCTCAAAGCAGACCGAGTACTTGTTTTTCAATTTCAGCCGGATATGAGCGGCACAATTAAGGCGGAGTCAGTCCTTCCTGGTTGGACTGTGGCTTTGGGGCAGCAGATTTTGGACACCTGCTTTCAAAAGGGAGCCGGAACTGACTATCGCCAATGGAAAAAACGATCAATTGACGATATTTATCAGGCTGGTTTAACGAATTGTCATTTGCATCTTTTAGAACAATTTGAAGTTAAAGCCAATCTGGTAGTACCCATTTTGGTCAAAGAGCAATTATGGGGATTATTAATTGCTCACCAATGTAGTGCATCTCGCCACTGGCAATCAGTAGAACTAGATTTGTTGGATCGACTAGCGGTGCAAATAGCGATCGCCATTCAACAGGGAAGTGCATATCAGCAATTACAGGCACAACTGGCAGAACGCCAACGGACAGAAGCAGCCCTAAAAGCTAGCGAAGAGAAACTCAAGCTGACCCTGAGTTTTGCTGGTATTGGCTATTGGGAGTGGAACCCAATCACCCATCAAATATTTGCTAGCGAGAATGCAATTCGCTGTTTTGGTTCCGATCTGAGTGATGTGAACTGGACTTATGAAAAGTGGCTCAATCAACTACATCCAGAGGATCGGGAATGGGTTGAGCCGCAACTGAGGCAGGCGATCGCCACCCAAACCGATTATGCTGTGGAATACCGAGTTGTCTGGCAAGATGGCAGCATTCACCGGGTATCGGCAAAAGGACGGGGAGTTTACGACGTAACCGGACAACTACTGCGAATGCTGGGCGTGCTAATAGATATCACAGAACGCAAGCTTTCAGACGAAGAGCGGCGGCGTGCCCAGATGCTGCGAATTGAATTACGTCTTCTGGAGCAAATTCTCGAAGTAGTCCTAGCAGGTTACTGGGACTGGGATATTCCCGGCAATCAGGAATACTTGAGCTTAACCTTCAAGCAGATGTTCGGCTATGAAGATTGTGAGTTGGCAAATACACCAGAGAGCTGGCAACGCCTGATTTTTCCAGAGGATTTACCGGGTGTTCTAGAACTTTTCGAGCAACACGTCCAAAGTCGCGGAAAAATCCCCTTTTACAATGAGGTGAGATACCGACATAAGGATGGTTCTACCGTTTGGGTCATTTGTTCCGGTCGGGTAATTGCCTGGGATCGAGACGGCAATCCCCTGCGGATGATTGGTTGCCATATTAACATTACAAAGCGCAAACAGGCAGAAGCTCAATTGTTAGCGATCGCTAATTTGCAGCAAGCCATTTTAGATGGTACTGACTATGCCATTATTTTTAATAACTCAAATGGCATCCAAACCTTCAACGCAGCCGCTCAGAAAATGTTGGGCTACAAAGCAGATGAAGTTGTTCGGCAAATAAATCCAACTACATTTCACGACCCAGAGGAACTCAAACAACGCGCAGCAGAACTCTCGTTGGAATTGGGTAGGGAAATTGCACCTGGTAGGGAATTTTTTACTATCGTCACTCAAGACGGAAGCACCTATGAAAACGAATGGACTTACATTCGCAAAGATGGCTCTCGTTTCCCTGTATTTCTGTCAGTGAAAATCCTTAAGGATCTGGAAGGACAGAATATCGGATTTTTGAGTATTGCCAAAGATATTACCCAGCAAAAACAAATAGAGACAGCCCTTCGAGACAGCGAACTCCGTTATGCACATCTGGCAGAAGCGGCTCCTGTAGCTATTTTCCGGCTAGATGCCGTTGGTAAATGCATCTATGTCAACGATCGCTGGAGTGAGATGACTGGTAGACCAATACAGGCAGGATTGGGGGCGGGGTGGATAGAGGCTTTGCACCCAGAAGACGCCGAGCGTTTGGGGAGGGAATGGTCTCTAAAATTTGACCAAGGACATGTTGACCCAAGGGAATTTTATCAGAGTGAGGGTAGGCATCTACGCCCAGATGGCAGCATTAACTGGTTTTATGTCCAAGTGCTACCCGAAATTAACGCCAACGACACCATTATTGGCTACATCGGCACACTGACAGATATTAGCGAACAGCAAGCTGCGCTGCGCGAACGTAAACTTGCTGAAGAACAGTTGCATCATCTCTCCGAACGGCTAACCATAGCCATCAGTTCTGGAGGATTTGGTATTTGGGAATATGATTTCGTCCAAGCAAGCCAGATTTGGGACGATCGCATGTACGAACTGTATGGAGTGAGTAAAACTGATTTTAACGGTTCTTTTGATGCTTGGCTTAACTGCTTACATCCGGAAGATCGCCCTTATCTGCTGGAAACTATGGAGCAAGTTATACAAGGAAATCAAGAATATAATGTCGAGTTCCGCATCGTTCAACCAAGTGGAGAAATTCGTTTCCTCAAAGGCTACGGCATTCTCAAACGCGATCGGCAGGGAGAGCTTGTACGGATGATTGGGGTTAACTATGATATTAGCGAACGCAAACAAGCCGAACAAGAACTCATCCACAACAGGGATTTACGAGAAGCAATTTTTAACGAATCTGCTGATGCCATCTTTCTGGTCGATCCGCAAACCCTGCTGACTCTAGATTGCAATCGGCGGGCAGTAGAACTGTTTGAGGCAGTTGACAACACTGAATTGATCGATATCAATGGGCAGACACTCCAACTGCGTCCATTCACTGCCAGCGAAACAGATGCGATCGTCAGAGATATGCAGTCAAAAGGTGTTTGGAGCCTAGAGATTGAATATGTTACTCTTCAGGGTAAGATTTTCTGGGGCAACATTGCAGCCAAGCCCATTACTGTAGCCGGACGTACCATGCATCTAGTCCGAATAACAGATATCAGCGAACGCAAACAGGCACAAGAGGCATTGGCGAAATATGCCCATGAGATCGAAGATTTGTACAATAATGCTCCCTGTGGCTACCATTCCCTCGACAGCGAAGGCCGATTGCTTAAAGTCAACGAGACTGAACTGCAATGGTTGGGTTATACCCGTGAAGAAATGATTGGCCAAACCCTGGTAAATTTTTTCACTCAAGCCAGTGGCTTGTCCTTCGCGCAAAACTATCCTCGCTTCAAAAAGCAGGGTTCGTTGAAGGATGTGGAACTTGACATGGTTTGTAAAGATGGCACAGTTTTCCCAGTGCTGGTAAGCGCTACTGCTGTCAAGGATGCTGAGGGTAACTATCTATACAGCCGTACCACCCTATTTGATATCCGCGAACGCAAACAAACCGCGCAAGAACTAGAAGAATCACGTAAAATGCTGCAAACGGTACTAGATACATTTCCGCAACGTGTTTTCTGGAAAGACCGCCAATCGCGGTTTATTGGTTGCAATCCAGCATTTATCCGCCATTCTCAACTGACAACTGATGAGATTATCGGCAAGACCGATTTTGAATTACCTTGGGCAAAGTTGGCACACCTCTACTGTGCAGACGATATGATGGTGATGAACACTCGAACACCTAAACTCGGTTATGAAGAGCCATTTGAAGGGGATAATGGCGAACGACTCTGGCTACGAACTAATAAAATTCCTCTGACCAATAGCGCAGGTGAGGTGATTGGCGTAGTAGTATCTCACGAAGACATCACAGAACGCAAACAAGCCGAAGCACAATTACGGCAAACGAATGAGCAGCTTGCTAACGCAAATATGGAACTTGCCCGCGCCACTCGCCTCAAAGACGAATTTCTCGCAAACATGAGCCATGAACTGCGAACACCTCTCAATGCGATTTTGGGTATGTCAGAGGGTTTACAAGAAAGTGTATTTGGCTCCATTAATGAAAGACAAGTAAAAGCGATCGCCACTATCGAGCGCAGTGGCAGACATTTACTAGAACTAATCAACGACATTCTAGACTTGTCGAAAATTGAATCTGGCAAACTGGAACTGCAACTAAGTGATGTTTCTGTTAGGAGCCTGTGTGATACCAGCCTTGCCTTTGTCAAACAGATGGCTTTGAAAAAAAGTATTCGTCTTAGTACTCATATTTCTGACAATATTGACAGCATCCAAATAGACGATCGCCGCCTGCGTCAAGTACTGATCAACCTGCTAAGTAACGCTGTCAAGTTTACGCCAGAACGGGGATGTGTAACGCTAGAAGTCCGGCTGGAGGAGGCAGGGGAGCAGAGGGGCAGGGGAGCAGAGGGGCAGGGGAGCAGAGGGGCAGGGGAAGTAAATTCTGCCTTGTCTTCCTTGTCTTCGCCAGATATCTGCTTCCATATCACTGACACTGGCATCGGTATCGCCTCTGAAGAAATTGGCAAGCTGTTTCAGCCTTTTATCCAACTTGACAGCAGCCTCAATCGCCAATACAGTGGCACCGGTCTAGGTTTGGCACTGGTACAAAAGATTATTACCCTACATGGAGGAACCGTCTTAGTTAGCAGTGAAGTTGGAAAGGGAAGTTGTTTTACCGTCCGCATTCCCTACCATAGCAGCGACAACCTTCTAAGAACGCAGGTAACTACTTCATTACCCAGCTATCCCTTACTTGTTGAAAATGCTCAAGTTTTGATTATCGAAGATTCTGTGGCGGCGGCCGATCAGATTACTCGTTACTTCAGCGAGATGGGAATGCAATCTACCATTTATCCCCAGGGAGAAGGAGCCGTAGAAGAAGTGCTGCGAGTTCAACCTGCTCTAATCATTCTCGATCTGCAACTACCGAACCTATCGGGTTGGGAGGTGCTAAATCAACTCAAGACCAACCCAAAAACCAAAGATATTCCAACGATCATCATTTCAGTTGTGGATGAACATAGCAAAGGACTGGCTCAGGGAGCGTTTGAATATCTGGTCAAACCCATTACCCGCGCTCAACTTCAAGCAACTATAGAGAAACTACAACATCCTGCCCGTTCAGACTCGCCAAATCTAATTGTAGTGCCAGAAGTCTTTCTAGAGAATCCTTTGATTTTGCTGGCAGAAGATCATCAACCAAATATTGATACGATGTCTGCCTATCTTGAAAGTCGAGGGTATCATCTGATTTTGGCAAACAATGGACAACAAGCTATCGATCTTGTCAGAGTTCAACGCCCCGACTTAATTGTGATGGACATTCAAATGCCGGGAATGGATGGGTTGGAAGCAATCCGCCACATCCGTAACGAACCACAATTTGTGCATATTCCCATAATTGCACTAACGGCATTAGCTATGCCCGGCGATCGCGAAACTTGTTTAGCAGCTGGAGCTAACGAATATTTGACCAAACCCGTAAAACTTAAACAGCTTGTAACCACAATTCAACAATTTTTAGAAAGGTAGCGGAAATTCTCGATGGATAGTCAACCCTCTATTTTAGCGATCGATGATGAACCCGATAACTTTGATGTTATTGAAACCTTGCTGGATGGTGAAAACTACCAGCTATACTACGCTCCTAGTGGTCAACAAGCTCTAAACCGCCTCGATAGTTTTCAGCCCGATCTGATTTTATTAGATGTGATGATGCCCGATCTTGATGGGATGGAAGTCTGCCGACGCATCAAAGCCGATCCACACTGGCAAGCAGTGCCGATTATTATGGTGACAGCATTAACCGATAAAGAAGATTTGGCTCGATGTCTGGCGACGGGTGCAGATGACTTCATTAGTAAACCTGTCAATGGTGTGGAATTACGAGCCAGAGTTCATTCCATGTTAAGGATTAAGCAGCAGTACGACAATATGCAAGTATTGCTCAAACTGCGAGAAGACATGGTAAACATGATTGTGCACGATCTGCGAAATCCACTTACCAGTATTGTTTTAGGCGCAGAGATTCTGCGGTTGCCAGATTTGTCACCAAAACAACAGCAAGGCAAAGTCGATCAAATTTTAGTTGCTGGGCAACAACTGCAATCGTTAATCGATAGCTTGCTGATCGTGGCAAAGCTGGAATCTGGGAAAATGGTTCTCAACTATACAGAAGTAGACCTTTGTACGCTGTGTATGTCAGCATTGGCAGGTATTGAGGCGATCGCAAATCAAAAGAACCTGACCCTGATACGCGAACTACCCGAACCTGGTGGCATTGTTGCAGTAGATGCAGTTATCTTTCGTCGAGTGCTGGATAATTTGCTCTCCAATGCCATTAAGTTCTCCCCGTCCAAGTCTCAAGTTACCCTACGGGGAGAGTATTTAGCAGCAGGTGGTGTAAAAGTGCAAGTCGCTGATTCTGGTTCTGGAGTAAGTCTGGAGTTACGACAAATCATTTTTGATAAGTATGAAATTGGAACTCCGATACCAGAAGTTTCGCAAATTGGTTTAGGATTGGCTTTCTGCAAAATGGCGCTCGACGCACATTCTGGTACAATTACCGTCGAAGATAATTATCCAAATGGTAGTGTCTTCACTGTACTACTCAAAAATGAATAATTAACTCTCAATTTAGTCCATTTAAGAATTATAGTATGCCCTTTCTGCTAATGTGACATCTAGCATGAATGGATTGTCATTACCTTTTTGAACAATTTATAAATGGGGAAGTCCTTTAAGTAATTATGTTTGCACACCAAATTCTTCTGGATCAATTCCCCAATTTACCCAGCAAATTGCTTCACGCGCTGAGTTTATATTTGGTGGAACTCGTAAGGCGTGAATAAACCCTGTGCTAGGGCAAGTCATTTTTAATAAATAAATTGGTTCGATATCCACATTGTTATCAATTTTTAATAATGTATATTCATGCCAATTATCTAATTCAATAGCTTGCAATTCTTCGCAAATTCTTGCGTAACCGATACCCTCAATTAATACTCGGCGTAGTTCGGCGTTTTTCTCTGATAAAAGCCATTCAGCTTGCCATTGCTGTGGGTAAATTTTACCGTATTTTTCAGGTAAGGTTACACCGTGGTAGGAGTATAGGCTATATCCATCGGTAAATTCAATGGCGGGTTCGCCTTCAGCGTGGAGGCGATTTTGATTGTCGAAGCGCAGGTGAAGGGGGCGATCGCATACTATACAAGTATATTTACCTGCGAAAATCCAGCCGCACTCTTTGACTACTGACTCAAAGGAATTCCATTTAACTTGATCGTACACACAATTCAAAACCGAAATACAAAAATCGTTGTAACTTGCACCGCAAGCTAATATTTCATATTCAATGCAGTCTTCCTCGGCATATTCCACTTCAAGTTGTAGTTGACTTTCCAATTGTCTATGTAATTCGTTCCACAATTGCTGACAGTGGGTAAAATTATTCATACTATTCTCTAGTTTTGTTTTTAATTCAAACCTCAGTAGAGAATCAAGTTCGTCATCAATTTGTTTATCTAATTCATCCTCTAGGTCGTTACATACGTTTGCAGGCGGTAGTTCATAAATACCTAATTCCCCCCACAGATCCGAACCATCCCAACTGCCAACCCAACTCCTAGCAAGTTCTTGTGATAATTTGCTTAAAGTAGTTATCAAAGCAGCATTCGGGCTATCATAAAAAACTATCTCAGGTTCTTCCATACCAATCAAAACATAAGTAGCTTTGACCGCTTCCGCCGCTTTTTCACGATCAATCCGCTCAGTTGAAAGCGCGATCGCTCTCCACTTTTCCCGATAAACTGGAATCAAAGCCTCTTGCTCAGGTGTTAGCGTGTAAATCATTTTTACTAATCAAAAATTTTTACCTATTTGAACAATTTCTAAATGGGGAAGTCCTTTAAGCAATTATGTTTGCACGCCAAATTCTTCTGGATCTACACCCCAATTTACCCAGCTAATTGCTTCACGCGCTGAATTCATATTCGGTGGAACTCGCAAGGCGTGAATAAACCGTGTACTAGGGCAAGTCATTTTTAATAAGTAAATTGGTTCTTCATCGACATCATTATTTATTTTTAATAGAGTATATTTTTTCCAAAAATCTAATTCAATAGCTTGTAATTCTTGGCAAATTCTGGCGTAACCAATACCCTGAATTAACACTCGGCGTAGTTCGGCGTTTTCTTCTGTTAAAAGCCATTGAGATTGCCATTGCTGCGGGTGGGTTTTACCGTATTTTTCAGGCAAGGTTACACCGTGGTAGGAGTAAAGGCTATATCCATCAGTAAATTCAATGGCTGGTTCGCCTTCAGCGTGGAGGCGATTTTGATTGTCAAAGCGCAGATGAAGGGGGCGATCGCATACTATACAAATTTTTTCATAAGGCAAAATCCAGTTACAATACTCTAGTAGTGACTGTAAAGCTTGCCATTTTAGTTGGTTGTAAGAGCAATTTAATACCGAAATATAAAAATCTACCCAACTACATACGCTTGAATATAACTGAGCTTTAAACCAAGGACTACGAAGATTTGTTATCAGTTGAAGTTGAGTTTTTAATTCAACTCTCAATATGTCTTCTAGTATAGTTAAATCTGGTAACACGACAGTGACTAGTTGTTCCATTAATTGGCTCTCTAGCTGCCATGCAACTTGGCTACGTAATTCATTTCTAAATTGGTACAAAAGTTGGTTATGAAATTCCGTGTTTAATCGGTGTTTTAGCTGCTTCTGAATTACAATTTTTAGACCAGCATAAGGACTATCACAAAATATAATTTCAGGTTCTTGTTTACGAATTGCTACATAACTAATTTTTACTGCTTCCGCCGCTTTTTCACGATCAATTCGCTCAGTTGAAAGCGCGATCGCTCTCCACTTTTCCCGATAAACTGGAATCAAAGCCTCTTGCTCAGGCGTTAACTTTTCAATCAGCGACATAACGCCAACCTTCAGGCTCGTATTCTCGCTGAATTTTCACCATCCAGTCACCTTGGGGAATAGAAATAGCTTTATGCTCCTCATGGGCAAGCAATGCCGACTCTGAAAACACACGCAAGTAGAGTGTGCTATCTTTCTCGTATAATTCGGCGTTTCCATCAGTAATGCGATGCTTATGCCCTGTAACTTCGCCTTCTGCCAAAGTTAAATGAGGTATTTTTTGTCCTTCAACCTGCTGCACAGGTAGTAAGATAACATCACCCTGACGAATTGGTTTCATGGTTTTGCTTTCCTGACATGGGTACAAATCCCACTTCGCTTTTGCTCTCAAGTTTGATTTAATTTTGGCACAAGCTTTATGAGAGTGGGGCATTGGGTATGGAGAAGAGACAAGGTAGAGACTTGTTAAATAATTCCCCCTTGTCCCCTTGTCCCCCCATTCCCCATTCCCGATTCCCCAATTAAAGAATATTTTGAAAACTGTAGTCGCCAATTATGCGTTAGATAAGTTAAAGATTGAAATAGCTGGAAATTCAGACCCAGCCTACCCTCATTTATCCTCTGGGACAGACTGGGCATTAAGTTCAGCGGATTTTCTCCCAAGCAGGCAGTTTATGTGAGGATTAAATCACTGCCCTAAGCGTGACCATTTATCTTGACAATTTGCAAAAATTACCTCAATTTGACTGTTTAGCTTACTAGCTCTTCTTTTTATTGAAATTTCCATGTCAACTCTCGTCATCGTCGAATCTCCAACCAAAGCTCGTACCATTCGCAACTACCTGCCAGCAGGCTATCGGGTGGAGGCGTCTATGGGTCATGTGCGTGACCTACCCCAGTCGGCTAGTGAAATTCCTGCTGCCGTCAAAGGGGAATCATGGGCGCAGCTAGGGGTAAATGTGGACGCCGACTTTGAACCGGTATATGTTGTCCCGAAAGACAAAAAGAAAATTGTCACCCAGCTCAAAGATGCCCTCAAAGATGTAGATGAACTGATTCTGGCAACGGACGAAGACCGGGAAGGCGAAAGCATTAGTTGGCATTTATACCAATTGCTGAAGCCGAAAGTTCCGACTAAACGGATGGTGTTTCACGAAATTACCCAAGAGGCGATCAAAAAAGCTCTGAAAAACTGCCGCAATATTGATGAGCAGTTGGTTCGCGCCCAAGAAACGCGGCGGATTTTAGATCGACTGGTGGGCTATACCCTGTCTCCATTGCTGTGGAAAAAAATCGCCTGGGGATTATCTGCTGGGCGAGTGCAATCTGTAGCCGTGCGGCTTTTAGTCACTAGGGAACGCCAACGCCGCGCTTTCCATGAGGGTACATACTGGGATTTGAAAGCTAGTTTGTCAAAGGAAAAAACCCCCTTTGCAGCCCAACTGGTAACATTAGCAGGAACCAAAATCGCTAACGGCAGCGATTTTGACGCAACGACCGGAGAAATTACCGCAGGTCGCAATGTCTTGTTGCTCAACGAAGAACAAGCGGTAGCCCTCAAGGAACGCCTAACTGGGAAAACCTGGAATGTTAACGACATCGAAGAACGCCCTGTGACGCGCAAACCGTCGCCACCGTTCACCACTTCGACGTTGCAGCAAGAATCTAACCGGAAACTGCGTCTCTCAGCCCGTGACACAATGCGGGTTGCCCAGAATTTGTACGAGCAAGGGTATATTACCTATATGCGGACAGATTCGGTGCATTTGTCAGATCAAGCGATCGCAGCTGCTCGGAGTTCTGTAGAAAAGCTCTACGGTCAACAATACCTCAGTCCCCAACCCCGGCAATACACCACCAAATCCAAAGGCGCACAAGAGGCGCACGAAGCAATTCGTCCAGCAGGTAGCACCTTCCGCACCCCTCAAGAAACTCCTTTGGGCGGTCGAGAACTTGCTATCTACGATTTAATTTGGAAGCGTACTGTCGCTTGTCAAATGGCTGATTCCCGGCAAACTCAAATTACCGTGCAATTGCAAGTTGAGGATGCTGGATTCCGTTCTTCTGGCAAACGGATTGAATTTCCAGGATACTTACGTGCCTACGTGGAAGGTTCAGACGACCCAGAAGCAGCACTGGAAGACCAGGAAGTAATTTTGCCGAATCTGAAAGTGGGCGATCGTCCAAATTGTACAGAGCTAGAAGCAGTTGGGCACGAAACCCAACCGCCAGCTAGGTACACCGAAGCTTCTTTGGTGAAAACCTTAGAAAGCGAAGGTATCGGTCGTCCCAGTACCTACGCCAGCATCATTGGCACAATCATCGACAAGGGTTATGCCCATTTGGTGACTAACGCTCTCATTCCCACCTTTACCGCTTTCGCCGTCACCGACTTGCTGGAAAAACATTTCCCGGACATTGTTGACCCCAGTTTCACCTCGAAGATGGAGCAAACCCTTGATGACATTGCCACCGGTGAAGTGAAATGGCTGCCCTACTTGCAGCAATTCTATCTGGGAGAAAAAGGGTTAGAAACCCTGGTAAAAGAACGGGAAAGTCAAATTGATGCCACCAAAGCTAGGACTGTAGAACTGGAGAATCTAGATGCCAAAGTCCGCATCGGTAAATACGGCCCTTATATTGAAGTCGAAAATGGTGAAGGAGTTATCACCGCTTCAATTCCCAAAGACCTAACGCCAGCTGACCTCGACCCCAAACAGGTAGAAGTATTGCTGCGGCAAAAAATCACAGGACCCGATCAGGTAGGTCGCCATCCAGAAACTGGCGAACCAATTTATGTAAAAATTGGTGCTTACGGGCCTTATGTGCAATTGGGTGACAAAACCGACGAAAACCCCAAACCGAAACAAGCCTCCCTACTCAAAGGTGTCACCCCAGAAACCGTTACCCTGGAAATGGCTGTTGGTCTGTTGGCACTACCCCGGACATTAGGAGTTCATCCAGTTACTGGCGGCAAAATCCAAGCAAGTTTGGGACGCTTTGGCCCTTATGTGGTTCACGACCAGGGTAAGGAAGGAAAAGACTACCGCTCCCTGAAAGCTGCTGATAATGTATTGGCAATTAGCCTCGAACGTGCATTGGAATTGTTATCCGAACCAAAAAAGGGGCGCAGTTCCACCAACAGCAAGTCCAAGGCAGCCTTACGCGAATTGGGTACGCATCCAGAGGACGGGGAAACAATTAACATCTACGATGGCCCCTATGGCCCTTACATCAAGCATGGCAAAACTAATGTCAGTATCCCAGAAGGTCAAACGGTAGAAGATATAACCCTGGCGGCGGCGCTGAGTTTGTTGGCAGCTAAGACATCGACCGGAAAATCGACTCGCAAAACGAGTAAATCAACGACTTCCAAATCTAAGTCAACAGCTAAATCATCAACAACCGCTGCAAAGAAAAAGGGTACAGAAGGCTAGTGACAAGTCAAACAATTTTGGATTTTAGATTTACGCTAGCATTAGCGACGTTCGCGCAGCGTCTCGCAGAGAAGAAGCGTCTTTTAGATTTATTTCGCCTATAACGGGCGAGGCATGAATCTCAAAATTCTCTTAATCCAAAATCTAAAATCTAAAATTCTTACTCAATAGTCTATCTAAAGTCCGATTTTTAACTCTTGACCCTTGATATCCATCCTTGATAGGATACAGTTCAGTAGGTTCAAGTGTGATACTCTAAAAAGTAAGGGAAAACACAACGCTAAATTTTAGAAGTGGCTTATGTCCCAAATGCGGGATTGTGTATCAGCCCGATTGGAAGCCAGAGGTGCGAAAGTATGTTTTTTTCTGCGTACCTGTTAATCAAAAATTGAGGTAGTATCTCAGGAGCGGTCAGTTCATGGACTATATAGAAAAGGTGCTGGAAAAGCTTAAGGAATTAGCTCGTAGGCTAATTGAAAGCCTATTAGGGCCAGAGGCTGAACCGGAACCGGAACTGATTCCGATTCCTGTGAACGATCGCTCGCGCCGTCGCCACTAATCCCAAAGTGGTAAATTTGACGTTGCAACCCTTAAGTATTTTGGCACTGCATGGGCCAAACTTAAATTTGCTAGGACAGCGAGAACCAGGAATTTATGGTTCGTTGACACTAGCTGAAATTAACCGCCTGTTAGAAGAAGAAGCATTCAAATTACAGGCGAAAGTTTTTCCTTTGCAGTCAAATCATGAAGGAATTTTGGTAGATACTATTCATGGCGCGTTAGGGCAACATCAGGGAATTCTGATTAATGCAGGAGCATACACGCACACAAGTGTAGCCTTGCGAGATGCGATCGCTGCTGTTAATTTGCCCACCGTGGAAGTACATCTGAGTAACATTTACCGCCGGGAAGAATTTCGCCATCATTCTTATATCGCCCCAGTTGCGATCGGGCAAATAAGTGGTTTTGGCGTTCAAAGTTACTTATTGGGCTTACAAGCTTTGATAGATCATTTAAGAGTTAGGAGTTAGAAGTTAGGAATTGGTAGTTGGTAGTAAAGTTAGGAATTAGTAATATTTCATTAACTCCTCACTTTTAACTACATAATTTATGCGTTACTCTCCTATAAGTCGGTTTAAAGGAACTTTACTCGGAGCATTACTGGGGGGAAGTGTAGCTCCTGGTGGTAAAGTACAGTTTGAGAGTTCCCTAGATTTAGGCAGAATGGCGGTTCTGGGTATCCAGAGTTTGATTGCCTTGGGTAGATTAGATTTAGATGATTGGATAGAGCGTCAGCAAGAAGAATCTCCTCATTCAGCAGCAACTGATGACATCTCCATAAAAATAATTATTGCCACATTACCAGTAGCACTTTTTTTTCACGAAAATCCAATTAAGCTCCGAGAAAACTTGCTGCGCGTACTAAAAATCTGGGAGGACGATCCAGTAGTCAGGGATGGAACGCTAGCAGTAGGATATGCGATCGCTCTTGCACTAACTGAAAAACTTGACCCTCTAACTCTTATCCCCCAAACAATTTCTTTTATCGGAGAAACACCGACATCAATACCAAAAAAATTATTAAGAGTCCAGAATTTATTAGAGCAAGGGGTTGGATTATCAACGGCGCAAGCTGAGTTTGCTAAGGAAGAAAAGCTCAGTAACACTATTGCTATGGCATTTTACTGCTTTTTGAGTAGCTTGGAAGACTTTCGCCTGACAGTTTTACAGGCTTCTCACAATGACAATTCTCAAGTGCAAGATGCTACGCTTCTAAGCTCACAAGCTACAGGTGCAATTACTGGTGCTTTATCGGGAGCATATAACGGTACAGGCGGAATTCCCGTAAATTGGCAAGTCTTGCTCTTGCAGAGGAATTCTCCAGTATGGGGATTAACTAGCTTTTTCCAAATGTTAGAATTGACCGATGCATTTGTGGCGGTGTGGTCAGGAGTGTATAATCTTACTTTAAACCCAAGGGAGTTAACAGAGGGCGGATGTGAAGTAGCTCCGCTTTCAGTTTACGCAGCTCCTCGCGTTATTCGATCGCGTTAATCTTAATTAACCAAATAAGGGGTTAAAAGTAGGCAAACTTCCGCCACTGTGTATTAGTCTCATATACTAGAATTTTTCAGTAAACCCTCGGACTGATTCTGTAGCTAGCTATTGTGGTAAATCAGCAATAAAAAAGCCCCCGCTACCAAGTTGCAGCCGCCGCAGATCGAACTTTCCTGATAATTGTCTTTTTTTGAGCTATCAAAGTCGGCAATTGCAGGTAGAGATAATGAAAATGCATCAATTTTTGCAGTTCTTGAACCAGCAATTGACTCACTGGCGGCGACAGTACAAAACACTACGCCGTAAAGGAAAGTTAATGAGAAGTCCCAAAGGTAAAACCCATAGAAGAGAACTTCTAAGGACTATGCTCAAGAATGTATTCCTGTTTTTATCAAAAACCAATGAGAAAAACGAACGCCGAAAACAAGAAAGAGCGCTAAGGGCAAAGGTAAAATCGGTTAAAACTAAGAGTAGTATTTGTGCAGTTGGTTTAGATTGGGCATATAAACAGCGTTATTCGGTGATTTTAGCGATCGCTGTAGTGTCCCTCACAGGTATTATTGGGTATAAATTATACAATCAAACTCAACTCCAACTAGGACATCCCGCACCCCAAACGATTACAGCGCCTTACACAGCTAGCATCGAAGATCGGAAAAAAACCGAAGCCGAGCGCAAAGCCGTCAGTACAAGCTCCTTACAGGTGTTGATGCTTGATGCGCGAATCAACGAAAAAATCAACGAAAATTTGCAACAACTTCTAGATGATGGCAATGAAATTCGCGCTGTTGCTGGAGCTTTTCCTTTTTTTGATCCTGTAGTTTTATCTATCTCTACCCAACGTTATCTCCGCTCTTGTTCTGAGTCGGAATGGCAAGCATTGCTATCGGCTGTAGAAAATAGTAAAAATCAGCAGCAGAAGGGAATCGGACAAACCACTGCTTCATCCCGTCCATTATCCATAACTGCACCCAATCAGAAACGCCAGCCGCGCATCACATCCAAATCTGATACCCAGAATCTAGAGAAGACAGAGCCGGTAGATTTTTCTCAAAACACTGATTTTACTCAAGCTGTAGCAGAACTAGAATCTTACCGCCTCACAACTTCTGAGAAAAGCTTGTCCTTAATGATTGCCGAAATTTCCCAAACCCGTCAAAGATATATCCAAGCCACTGCCAAACTTTTAAAGTTAGAGACTCTTAGCCCCAAAGCAGCATATGAAGAATCTCTACTTTTGGATTTATCAGATGTGGAATGGGAAAAAACCCAAATGGGAATCCATCAAAGTGTAGAGCGGATTCTCACCCAAGGCATCCCACAAGGACTGCCAAAAAATATCTTGCAAGATGCGGTAAGTTTACAATTACAGACCTTTGTACCAGAATCCGCTGAAACTTTGGCAAAAAATCTGTTGTTAGCTGTACTCAAGCCGAATCTGCAAAAAGATGAAGAACAAACCAGACAAAATGCTCAAAAGGCGGCGGCTGGCGTGCCACCCGTGATGGTGAAGATACGGCATGGTGAGGTAATTGTCAAAAAAGGAGCGCAGATTACTGCATGGAACTTTCAGGTGCTGGAGCATTATCACCTGATTCGTCGGGAGGTAAAGTGGCAGGAGTTGGTGAAGTTAGGAGGCGTGATTGCGATCGCTATTGGCATTTTTGTCTGGGTAGAACGCCATATTGATTACGAATTGCGACAACGCGATCGCCTGTTGGTGTTATTGCTAACTCTGAGTGTGCCAGGAGTAATCGTCATCGGATTGCCCTATACCACCTGGAGCGCCCTTGGTTTATTGTTGGGAAGCTTTTACGGACCTACTTTGGGGTTGACAGTTGTCGGCCTGCTGTGGCCGATATTAGGAATTAGCTTGGATATGAGCAAGGCTGCGCTTTTAGCTGGTGTTGGGGGAGGAATATTAGGTAGTTATATTGCCCAACGATTGCGATCGCGTGAAGAGTTGGCTTTATTAGGCGTTGCGATCGCCTTAACTCAAGGCGGTATTTATCTGGTTGTTAAAATCTTAATTGGTCAAGTATTTGGTTCAACTTGGTATATTGTCTTCCAAGAAGCGGGATTATTTGCTTTATCCGGCTTAGGCTGGAGTGTTGTCGCCTTGGGTTTAAGTCCTTATCTAGAAAAAGTTTTTGATTTAGTTACCCCAATTCGCCTAGCAGAACTGGCGAACCCTAACCGCCCTTTATTAAAACGACTCGCTACTGAAACTCCAGGAACTTTTCAACATACGTTGCTTGTGGCTACCCTTGCTGAAGCTGCTGCCAAAGAATTAGGATGCAATGTTGAACTAGTCAGGGCTGGAACATTGTATCACGATATTGGCAAAATGCACGACCCCCTTGGCTTTATTGAAAATCAAATGGGGGGGCCGAATAAACACGATACAGAGATTAAAGATCCTTGGAAGAGTGCAGAAATTATCAAGAAGCACGTAACTGAAGGGTTGGTAATGGCGCGTAAACACCTTTTACCTACAGCAATTCAAGCTTTTATTCCAGAGCATCAGGGAACGATGCTGATTGCTTATTTCCATCACCAAGCCCAGCAAATGGCTCAGTCAGATCCAAGTTTAACTGTAGATGACGCAGACTTTCGTTACGATGGACCAATTCCCCAATCACGCGAAACCGGAATTGTCATGTTAGCAGATTCTTGTGAAGCGGCGCTGCGATCGCTGCAAGCATCGGCTAAATCTGTGGGAGAGAAGCGATCGGTTAAAGATGTCTCCACTGAACAAGCTTTAGCAATGCTGAATAATATCCTGCGTGCCAAGTGGCAAGACAATCAACTCGTTGATTCAGGACTAAAACGGGAAGAGATGTCACAAATTGCCCAGATATTTGTGGATGTTTGGCAGCAATTTCATCACAAACGGATTGCTTATCCGAAGTTGAAGGCTAGTAACACAGTGCGGAATTCGTAATTAAAGATTTCCAAAATACTGAATTTTTATTTACTAACTTATCAATATTGAAACGCGAATAAATTATTAGGGGTTAAACAAAAATGGCAACTTTAACTATTCGTGTACCAGACGAAAAGCAAAAGAGATTAAAATAACTTGTTCAAGCCAAAGGTTTTCATCTCCTATGTTAATTTTTGCCTCTCCGCCCCCCTTAAAAACATGGACATGAGCAGGAATACGATCGTTAAGGTAGATACGAACCTCGAAACCGCCTTTTTTTAAAATTGTTGGCATTTGATATCTTAATTTTATCAGATATAACCTAAGCGCTTGGGTTTAGGAATAGATTGAGTACCCAATATTCAATCCCTAATTCTCACTACATCGCACACCAGCCAAGATAAAATTAACTGCTGCTTGAGTATGCTGTTCAATCATTTCTGGACTTAGCAGTTGCAAATCGGGTCTAGTATGCTTAATGTTTTCATAAGCGTTGAAGTATAAATTACAAACCCCAACAATATGCAGGGTGGTGAAAAATGGATCGAGTTGACGGAAACAACCTTCCGCCATTCCCCGCTCTAAAATCTTGATGAGATAGCTAAAATTTTCTTGCCAATTCCCCTCTTTAAAATACTTTCCCTGATTTTGGTTTGCTTCTTGGAACCAAAGCATTCCTCTATGCGGGTGAGCAGCTTCATAAGCGATCGCTTCTTTGACAAGCAGTTTCAAGGCTTCCTCTGGTGGGAACCGATCCAGATTTAGCTGCCCAAACCCTTCGTGCATTTCCACCGCCGGACGTTGCAGAACCGCTTGGTATAGTCCTTCCTTGCTCTGGAAGTAGTAGTAAATCATCGCTGTGGTGACACCTGCACCTCTAGCGATCGCTCCTGTCCGCGCCCCTTGAAGTCCATTTCTGGCAAACTCTGCTTCTGCCGCATCGAGAATCTGCTTTTTCGTTGCCTCTGCATCGCGCACCTGACGCGGCTTTTTAGATGAGAATTTTGACTGCGTTGAACGACTCACATTGCTCCATCAGCATAACGAAAATATATTAACTAAAAACTTGGTTAGTAGTTGACATAGAAGATGAAATTTATTAAATTAATATCCACTAACTAAAAAATTAGTTAGTTGTATAACTTGTCCATGCAGTAGCCGAAGTTAGCCGAGCAAATGCCCGGTAGTATTAGTTCGTCCATTGCAGACAAGACCTTAGTTATCCCAATTTACATTCAAAAGAGTGACGTAGAACAGGCGACATCAGCTTGCCTACAACTTTTAAGTTTCAAGATTGCGTTACCTTTTGCTAACGCATCTAGCAACTTTTGAAAAAATTATCAAGATTTTGGAGGAAAAATGGAACCAATTTTACCTGGTGCGCCTTGGTTAATCGCGCACAAATTTATATTGGGAGTGAATAAACCAAATAAAATCACATTAAATGGACAGGATTATGTTATTTGGCAAAACCAAAAAGGCGAAGTGTTTGCCCTTGATAACATCTGTCCGCACATGCAAGCACCCTTATCAGACGGCTGGATTTGCCAAGAAAGAGATACTATTACTTGCCCTTTTCATGCACTAGAATTTGATGGACAAGGCAGACTACAGCAAGGAGATAAAAAAGACAAGCCAATTACCAAAGCATTAGAGTTAATTATTAGCAATGACTGTATCTGGACTTATGCCGGATTTGAGCCAAGATTGCCCATCCCAGATTTGCATCAGAAAATTGTCGATGAATACGAGTTCATTGGAGTAACTGGGGAAAAAAGTATTCAAGGTGAATTTTTGAATAACCTGATGGTTAACTATGACTATAATCACCAAAATGGTACTCATAAAAAACTATTTAAAATTACATCTTGTAATGTAAGTCATTTTGAAGAAAAAGGATACTTTGCTACAGTCAAACAAGAACTGACAAGAGCCAACAACACATTAGGAGAAATTATCAAAAATCCTATTTTGGGAATCTTTCCTAAAACGCTTGCTAACAGACTCGAATACGCTTTTCCTTCAACTACAGCTTTGTTGGCTAAAACCCCTATTGGGGATATTGCTCAAATTCATATTCTCTACCCGGAAACAGAAAAAATTACCAAGACGTTTATTTTGATGTATGCCAAAGTCGTCAATCCTTTGATGAAATTTCTGTTTAAGAATTCAGTTTTACAAGCAGCAGCCACTGTTATTGAGCAAGATACAAGTGCTGTAGAAAGTTTGTATCCTCGACAAAAACCAAAAATTAGATTGCCAAATGAAGAGATTATGTTCTATGCAGAAAAACTCTACCACAATTGGTAATTTTGATTTGTAAAGCCTAACTGCCCTTTACAATTAAACTGTAGCTAATTCCTGCTGGAGGTACTCAAATATGCGGCAGCTAAAATCAGCCGAGGAAATGCCTGGTAGTTATGGCTTGCCCATCTTGGGGGAGACTTTAGAAATATTTCGGGATTTAGAACTGTATCTATGGCGACGATTCCAGCAGCATGGTTCAGTTTTTAAGACGAGCGTCATGGGATACAAACGTGCTTATCTAATTGGCCCTGATGCTAATCGGCTGGTGCTGGTAGAACAAGCTGAAAATATGTCGTCGCGGATCGGGTGGTATTTCTTAGAATCAACATTTGGCAACAATATTTTATTACAAGATGGGGAAGAACATCGCCTAACTCGTCGCTTAATGTATCCAGCATTTCACGGAAAAGCGATCGCTACATACTTCGATACCATTCAAAATATTGTGCAAGACTTCCTCAAAGATTGGGGAGAGCGAGGAACGATTTCCTTAAATTCTAGTTTCCGTCAGCTTACCCTAATGGTTGCGACTCGCCTGTTCTTGGGAAGTCAGAACAAGAGCGAAGTTGAGCAAACCAGTCAGTGGTTTACACAACTCCTAGATAGCAGTATGGCGATATTGAAATGGAATGTCCCTTTTACCTTATATGGTCGCGGTCAAAATGCTAGGGGTAAGTTAGTGGCTTTCTTACGTGAAGCGATCGCCCAACGTATCGAGCAGGGTAATTTAGAAGAATCAAAAGATGTTTTGGGATTGCTGCTAGCCGCTGTTGATGAAGACGGCAATAAATTGAGCGAAGCACAGATAATCAATGAGGCATTATTATTACTATTTGCTGGACACGAGACAACAGCCTCTTTGCTGACTTGGGTAATCTTTGAATTAGGTAATCATCCAGAGTGGCGAGAGCGACTGCGCCAAGAACAATTAGCAGTTGTGGGAAATAATCCCCTTAACTTATCCCATCTCAAACAACTTCCACAGTTAACCAACGTCCTTAAAGAAGCAGAACGGCTCTATCCGCCAGTGTATGCCTATAATCGTGGCGTCCTCAAGGATATTGAGTATGGAGGTTATCGCATCCCTGCTGGTTGGTTTGTGACTATTTCGCCGATGCTGACTCACCGTTTACCAGAACTGTACACAGATCCCGATCGCTTTGACCCCGATCGCTTTGCACCACCTCGTGAAGAAGATAAAAAACATCCTTTAGCATTGATGGGTTTTGGTTATGGTTCGCACAGTTGTTTAGGTATGGAATTTGCCCAGATGGAAATGAAAATCGTGCTTTCCACACTGCTTCGCCATTACGACTGGACAGTAAAATCGGATTATTCTGCGATCGCTCCAGTTCGTCAACCTTCTAAAGTTAAAGATACTCTAGAAGCATATATTGAGCCTTTGCTGATCACAGCATCCCTTGAATAGTCAAACATAAATCTTTGATGAAACAAATCGATTTTCCGCATCTAGGATGAAGTCGTAGGTATTTAGAAAATCAGACTGCCACTTTTCAGGCTTTTGGCAAATTGCGAGTGGAAATCCTGCTAAATCAAACCATTGAATATCATCCCCAATTTCTACTGGTACTACTCTCCAATTTTTACTTGGAGCCTTACTAAAATCTTTCAGCAAATTGACATTAATTCGGTTAGGAGGTTTGGGAGTTGGTAAATGTCGTTCAAGACTGGAATATGATTCCTCTACCCAATTTTTGATATTAACTGCATTAAGATATTCATTTGGTTCAGATTCTCTTTCGCTAATGTAGTGATAGTAAGTTTGCGCTAGTTCTTCAGCTTGTTTACGAGTTGTTACATCTTCTACTTTAGCAAGCAAGTATGCGGCTACGGGATCTAAAGTTCCCCATACAATAAGTTCTTTCATCCAGAAAACAATCCAAGGTAGCCCAGTTTGTGACCAGTTTTCTAATGATGATTCAACTAACTCGCCACCAAAAGCTTCATCTATTGCTAGTGCAATAATACTTCCTAAGCCCCAGTTGAATCTATATCCAAAATTCTGACTAATATATGAATGCCAATTTGAAACTTGACTAGGCTTGGGTTGTTTAATTGCTCTAATTGGATCGAGCCACCAGCGTAATATTTCATTCCAAGAAGTATCACCTGAAGTTTTCTTTGATGGAATCTTCAGCTTAAATTTTGATATTTTTCCGAGTTCACCAACCACAGCTTGAATATAGTTAAAGCGTTGTTCGTATGTCCAAATTATATAATTTTTACCTTTTTCTAACTGCTCTTTAAGTCTAGGATAAATAGTTAAAAGTTCATTTCCAGCACGCGGTGGCAGACTGGTACGATACAAACGCCTGCGCTGTGAATAATTACTATAAATTTCTGTTTTTAATGCTCTACCTCGCCTGATAAATAAATTTTCTAATCTTTCTTGCTCGGAACTAGCATAATGTGCAAAGCTTCTCCGCCAAATTTTTTTTAGTTGCTCTTCCAACTCATCAGGGCTTAAATCTTTTGCTGCTAGATGCTCAATTTCAACAATTGCAGACAGTAAAATACTATCTAGTGAATCTAGAGTTTCAATTGCTGATGATTCTGCTTCAGAAAGATTATTGTTGTAATAAAGTGGTGCAGTTTGTTCTAGCCAGGTTAAAAAAGTATCTTGTGAGCTAGAAAGAGAAATACTTTGCCATTGTTGTTCTAAATGAATCAATAATTGAGCTAAAGGGCTTGGGGAATTTGAAATTTCATAATTGTCATTATTTTGTATTGTTAAATTATTTATCAAAGAGTTATATTTGTTACGAGTTTTATTGGCATTATATTTTTCTTTCGGATCTTTTATTTGCTCTATAGATTCGGTACTAAGCAAAACCACTAAGCTACGCCCTTCAGTCCCAAATCCAGGACGTCCAGCCCGACCAACCAAATTACCAAATTCACGATAATTGATATCTATACACCTTTGATCGTAATCAGACCAACGTTGTAAGTTGGGAATTAAAACAGTTTCAAAAGGGAGATTAACACCTTCAGAAACTGTAGAAGTTGCCACAACTAAATGTACAATTCGCTCTCTTATTAAATCTATCAGTAATCTAGCCATTAACCCAGGCATTTTTCCATGATGTATCACAATTCCCTTCTGTAGTAATTGGTATTCGCAGGAATCAGCACCAAAATAGTCTTCACAAGAGCGTAAACAATTATGCCAAATTTTAACTTTTTCTGGTTCTGAAGGTGGTTGAAAGAATAAAGGCTTTGATATGTTTTCCCATTCTTTATTTAAAAGAGCACGAAAGTCTTGAGCATATCCGTCAATTTTCTGTGTTATTGAAATCAGTACTGCTCGTTGTTGTTCTTTATCATCTGGAGATGCTAAGTGCATAGCGGTCCAGAATAGATGAGGGCGAAGACGCTTTCCAGAACTTTTATTTGTTTCTAATTTACCAGCAGGGGGATATGCTGGGAATGGACGTGGAATGAAGGGTGTGTCAGCTTGTCCTCCTTCTTGAAATCCTAACCCTCTACCATCTAGTAAGTCATAGCGTATTTCAAATCTTCTTCCTGGTAAGCATTCAAGTCGGCCTATTAATTGGCGCGTACTTCTGTAATATGTCTTTGCTGGGCTAGCGTTGGTTTGATTCTCTATCCAGCTTGCTAATGCGTTTTCTGTTTGTGATGCAACAGCAGATAGTGCAATAATTCGGCTATTATTTTGTTCTATATAAGTAAACAGTCTTGCACTTAATGACTCTAAGCGTAAGGATCTACTTTCAGCTTTTTGTAAAGAATCTTTATTACCATCAAATTGAACTGCATGAGCTTCATCGATAACAAGAAGAGAAACTCTACGAATAAATAGAGTACCCAAAAATTTCATCAAAGCTTCTGCTTTTTCATAAGTGCAAATTAAAACTGTTGGCTGTTCTGATGTCAGCCATACATCTGTTGGCCCCCAGTCAGTCCCTCCATATAAACCTGTAACTATAACATTGTTATTAGTGGAACGCTTTAAAACACGAGACAGACTTGATTCAACTTCTATAGCAAGCGCTCTGCTTGGCACTATGTAAATTACTAAAGGAGTAGAGTTACTTAAGTTGTTAGAATTTGTTGTTTCAAAAAACAAGCTTTGCAAAATTGCAATTTCAGCTATCGTTGTTTTTCCTGAACCTGTAGGGGTACAGAGCGCAAATGATTCTGCTGTTGCTAGTCGTTCGATTCCACAAATTTGAGAACGCCATGCTAAAGCTTTACACTTTTGATAACTTTGACGTAAATAACGTTCTAAGAAATTTCTACCATTTGGAGTAATCATCTGAGAAAGTAATTCTAGATGATGTCGTAGAGAAGTTTGTATATATACAGACGTAACTTCAGCGCACAATTTTCCTAAAAGCCAAGAATAAGTGTCATGTCCATGAAGAAGCACCTTAGCAATATCAGAAAGCTTTTCAATAGCTTTTTCTAATCTTGGTTCATTTCCCCAGCGCATTTTTGCACATAAAATTCCTAAAGAACTAGCAGTTTCTTTAACAATCAACTTGTTAAATCTGTCAGCAGCTGTATCAGTGTCATCCCAAAGAAGACTTGTTTCAGTTTGGAAATTTGATGATGTTAGAGTTGCCCAATATTCTGTCAGCCGTTGTAATAAACTAGGAAAATCAGCTTTTAGCAAAGAACGTAAAATTTCTGACTCTACTCCCTCACTTATATCTTCATTGAGTAAACCCGCAGCCCTAGCAGGATAACCAGCAAGTTCATACACAGCTGCTGCAAGTAAACGAATTGGTAAAAGATCCGGGTTTAGTTGGGGATGAGATAGCCATTCAAATAACTCACCAGCCCGTAGCATTCCATTACGCCAGTTAGTATCTTCATCTTCTCGCTGGATAAATGCAGCCTCAATAAGTCGCATGGCATCATTTAATCTTTCACCTGCTTCATCTTCTCGCCACCCAGTTAACCCATCTTCTCCTGCCCGAAGTCTCGTATGTTGGCTATAAAGTTTTGCAATTGCTGGTGTTAGTCTGCTACCTGCCAGACTCTTTTGTAGTTCTTTCGCTAAAGCAATGACTTCGTTACTTGGTTGAGTCATCTCATTTTGCAGAACTTCACCTTCTACTATGACATCAGAGGTTGCAAAAGCAACCTCTGAGTCATCTGATTGGTAAACTGTCTGGTTAGAAATATTTACTAAAGGTGTTGTACTTGCTGGCTGACTATAGACAGTTTTAACAAGATTTTCAACTTCATGAAGATGAATTTCAACTGTTTCAAGTCTTCTTTCTGCTGTATATTCTTCGTGTGGTTTCTTGAGAGATATCCATGTTGGATTTATGATAGGATGTCTACCACAAATATAACTAACTAAATCACAGCGTTCATAATTTCTATCAACTGGTTCTAGCCACAGAACTCTTAGAGAGTTAACCCATTCAGATGACAAAGGATCATCATAATCCTGCAAAATATCAATTAGTTGTGGGGTATCAACAGGTTTTTCATGTGGGGTACTTGCCTTTTTATGTGCTTCCGCTATCATTTCTGTATAATGATTAGTTGTACATTTAGCTTCACAAACTAGAGAAGCAATAATTACTCCTTTGCTGTTACGTAGAAAAGCAAGACAATCATCGCCTGTACGTCCAGGTCGCTTTTTTGCAATCTCTTCAGTTTGATTTAGAAATTCTAAATGCTGAAATTCAACTAGATGAAATCGAAAAAGAAAAGCAGGAACTTCCCAATCATCCTGCCCAAAAGGAGCAAAATTTTCAGCAATGATTCCTGAAAATATCTCTCCAAAATAACCCTGAAGAGATATAATATTAAAACGCTCAGGATAGCCAAAGCTTGGATCACTTTCTGAAGAATCACCAAATGGCTCAAGAGGATTTCCTGCTAATTTACGAAGACGATATCGAGCATCTTCATGGGCTTTTTGAACGATTAATATTAATTCATTGAGAATTATATCTCGTTGGCTTTTATCTTCTTTGAGAAGACGATGTGTGTATCGCTTATCTTCAGATTCACTAACTGAGTTAGATAACCACTTTGATATTCCGTTAAATCTAGTGATTTTTTGTCTTTCTTTCATTTAATATACTCTCTAATATTAATCAGATTTACAATATAAGCCTTGAACTAAAATAATTTAAAATTATATGTAAAATTTAATACTAAAAGATTAGTAAAATAGCAAAATGATTCCATAAGCATTCAACGAGAGCTATAACGCTTAGTCTGTTTTACTTTTGGGGGAGGGTAGGTTCGGAAATTTAGACTAAATGCGCTAAGTCAATATAACAATAAGAGAGTATGATTGAATACAGCATCCTGCTATTAAAAGCTGAGAGAGAAAATATTAACTCTCATCTGCTCTTATCAGACAGATAACAGTGAAACAAATTTCTACATGATTGGAAATAGCTTTCTAGTAAGCATGGTAATTGTTAGATGGTTAACCTAGTATGTCAACCCAGTGCTACGCTACAGTTAGAAAGTTTGAGAGGCAATTATGACTGCCCTAATTCTGAACCTCAGCCCCACCATTGAACTAACAGATGAACAGTTCTTCCAACTGTGTCAAAATAATCGAGATTTGCGACTTGAGCGCACGGCAGAGGGAGAATTAATTATCATGCCACCAACTGGATGGGGAATCGGAAATCGCAATAGTAAACTGACACAGCGCTTAGGTAATTGGGCTGACGCTGATGGCACAGGTTTGGCTTTTGATTCCTCAACGGGTTTTAAACTCCCCAATGGTGCAAATCGCTCTCCAGATGCATCCTGGGTAAGCCGCAAGCGATTAGAAGCTCTGAATTCAGACCCCGACAAATTCCTACCACTCGCTCCAGATTTTGCGGTAGAATTGCGCTCTGCTTCAGACAGCTTAAAGACTGTGCAACAAAAAATGCAGGAGTACATTGATAACGGCGTGCGTTTAGGATGGCTAATTGACCCCCAGAATCAACAGGTGGAAATTTACCGTCCAGGACAGGATGTTGAGATTCTGCGTAGGCGTAGCCCGTCGGAGACATCGCCTACTAGCTTATCAGGAGAAGATGTATTACCAGGATTTGTGCTTGATTTGACGCAAATTTTGAATTAGGCGATCGCTCTTTCAAAATTCCAATTTTTGTGTGATTAAAAACGGTTTTTTTGTTACCACGACCAGTTGAAAGCTTTGGAGTGGTAGGATTTTTGGATGTTTGATAACATCTGCAAATTCCTCGCCGAAAACTTTTCCACCGACTTTGCGACCTGGCTGCTGGGAGAACCCATTTCCCTTACGGAGTTAAGTCCTTCTGAACTCTCGCTAGAACCCATTCGAGCCGATGCACTAATTTTATTGGAATCAGCAGAGGTAGTACTTCACCTAGAGTTTCAGACTCAACCCGATGCTAATATCCCATTTCGGATGATTGATTATCGCTTGCGAGTGTATCGCCGCTTTCCCCAAAAGCAGATGCGTCAAGTGGTAATTTATCTTAAAGAAACAAGCTCAGAACTCGTGCAACAAAATACTTTTACCATTGCTGGTACTCGCCACGAGTTCGAGGTCGTTCGATTATGGGAACAGCCAACAGAAGTACTTTTGCGCTATCCAGGTTTATTTCCATTCGCGGTGTTAGGTCAGACAGATGACCGTGCAAGTACATTACAGCAAGTAGCACAGGAAATCATCGGGATTCCTGACCAACGCTTACAGAATAATGTTGCAGCTGCCACAGCAATTCTAGCTGGTCTAGTATTAGAGAAAGGGTTAATTCAAAGAGTATTACGGAGAGACAATATGCGCGAATCTGTAATTTATCAAGAGATTGAGGCTGAAGCTCAGGCAAAAGGCAGAGCGCAAGGTATAGCCGAAGGTAGAGCCGAAGGTTTACAAGAAGGAATTCGGCAAGTTGCAGTGAATCTCCTCAAAAGCCAAATGCCTTTGCAGGAAGTGACAAAATTGACTGGGTTATCAATTGAAGATGTACAGTTGTTGCAAACAGAGATAGAAGATAGGTCAACATAATATTGTAATTATTACCCTATGGATGAATCTGAGTGACTCTGAATAAAAACAAGAGCGATGTCTACGATGGTCACTGAGCATTGCCGAAGTGACCATCGTAGACATCGCTCTAATTCTCTTCATTCCATAATCTGGCCAAATTGCAACTATAATTTGACAAAATTTTACAGTTACAAAGAAAAAATTAATATTGACTTAATATTAAAAATACCGTCTGCAATAACCCGATAACAAAACCTAAAACACCACCTAAAGTCACAATTGCCTGCAATTCATTTTTCACAATTCCTTCAATGGCAGCTTCCAAATCAGCCGGTGAAGTTGATTTTACACGGTCAACGATGACTTCATCTATCGATAAAATGGGAATCGCCTGTGCCACAATTGCTTCTAAATCTTTTTCCAAATATTTCTCTAAAATTAGAGCCAACTCTTGACTCATTACTTCTAAAGAAGTACTGACAACTGGTGAAGTACTAACACGATTCAGCAGCACTACAGCAATATTTTCCCAATCGACAGAATCAGTTAATCCTTGTAAAAAATCGCTGCCACTATTTTGCAGGTAATGACGGACACTTTCGCGGGTGGTTTTTCGGAGTTGGCGCACCGTACCCATTGGCAAGTTTTGTAATGATAAATTTTGCAGCAATTTCCGAATGCGATCGCGGATCTGCAAATCTTGAGTCAATTCCTGCAAGCGACTATTAGCAGCCTCCTTTTCATCCAAACAAAAAGTTCGTAGGCGTGTAAGAGTATTACGTAAGCCAAACAAGTTTGCTACTACCCAATAAGTCCCACTGGTTTTTTCGCGGAAGCCTTCATCGATAATTTGAATCGTGCGATCGGTCAAAAAATCAACTATCGTTTGGCGGAGCAGATCCGGCGGTAAAACTATTTGCAACAACCAATCAGCAAGCCGCGTAGCTTGTTCTTCACTCAGTTGAAATTCCAGCAATATCTGGTCAAAAATTTGATTGATCTGCGCCTCCAAAAAATCTTCACGCCGCGCTAAAACCTTGAGCAATCGTGGCAAAGATTCCCCTAGTAAATCCCGCAAAATTCCAGCTACAATTTTGGCACTTTTCTCGTTTTTATCTGTTTTGATTTGTTCAATTGCTAACCGCAACAACCAGAGAATTCCTGATTGCACGCGTTCTGTTTGCAACAAACGCCGTGCCAGATTTTGCAATTCTTGTGGTGTCAATAGTGACCCCATGATTGTATTAGAAATGTTCTTAGCGAGACGTTCCTGATTGCGGGGGATCAATCCAGGGGTGAAGGGTACTCTTCGTCCAGCGATATAAATTGCTCGGTAAGGACGGAACAACATTTTGATGGCTATATCATTTGTGAAATAGCCAATAATTCCACCCAGTACCGGGGGAGACACATAAAGCCAAAGATGAGACCAGTCCAAGGGAAGAATTTAAAAAGTTAGGGGGTTAGAGCTTAGAGTTAGGAGTTAACAGTAGAGACGCGATTAATCGCGTCTGTACAAGAGTTAGGAGTTAGGAATGATAAATTTTAAATGAGAATTTATCACTACTCATAATTCATAATTTTTAACTAATAACTCCTAACTTACTAAGCACTAACACTCCCATCATACCGTTCGCAATGGGGTAGTGTGTGGCAACTGCAAAACCTACTTGATGAGCTAACTCTATTTGCTCTTTGCCAATGGGAAAGCGATCTAAGCTGGGACTGATGTAAGCATATTCTTCTTTTAAGCCTAAATAATTGGCAACTGGTACCACAAAACCGTCCAGATACCACTGTTGAAAGGTACGTAGCTGAGGATTGCTCGGTCGATGAAAGTCTAAAATTGCGGCTTTAGCTCCCGGCTTCAAAACCCGGTATAGCTCTTGGAGACTGCGGGAAATATCTTTAACATTTCTTAAACCATAGCCCATTGTTGCGGCATCAAATTGGTTGTCGTCAAAGGGTAAATTGAGGACATCAGCTTCTACCCAGCTGATAGCAGGTTGGGGGTATTGCTTTTGGGAGCGTTCTTTAGCCTTTTCTAGCAGGTTTTGGGAAAAATCTACTCCATACACCTGTCCTGTTGCTCCGATACGCCGTGCCAAACGTAAAGCTAAATCACCACTACCGCAACACAAATCTAATGCAGTATCTCCTGGTTTAGCTGCACTCCATTTTACTGCCATTTCCTTCCAGATTCGATGCTGTCCCAGACTCAACCAATCGTTCAACTGGTCATAAACTGGAGCAATACGGTTAAAAATGGACTGAATTTCGTTAGTCATTAGTCAATAAGTCATTGGTCATTAGTCATTCGTCATTTGCCAAGGATAAAGGACAAATGACTAATGACAACTACACAATACCTTAATGAGAGTGACTACTTGTCAGAGCGATCGCCACTAGTTGTGCTGATAAATTAATCAGCACCAATTCATCTTCTCGCAAAGTGCAAGGTTGTTTCCACTGGAGCGACAATACACCCAAAAGTTGATTGCGGTAGCTAATTGGGATGACTAAATGTGCTTGCACACCCGTATTTTGGTAGTGAATCGCATCAATTAATTTAGTATCTTTAAGTACATTTAAGGAAACTTGCATTTGTCCTGTAGCGATCGCTTCCCTGGTTAGTGGGTCAAGAGATAGCCAATTTTCTATTGTACCTATATCGCTGTAAGTTCCTTGAGTTGCAACCAGAGTATTTCCATCTGTAAGTTGTAAAATACAGCCGTCTGCTCCAAAAGTTTCACTCACAGCCCTAGCAATGGGAGCGAGAGTTTCTTCTAAACTAGAAGCGGCTTGAGTTACCTGTACCAAAACACTCAGCAGCGCCATTTGAGCATGAGCGCGGCGTAATTCTTCTGTACGTTGCTTCAGCAAGTCGTAGGTTTCTGCTGCTCTTTGCACCACTGCCTTCAGTTCCCCTGGGTCCCAAGGCTTGGTGATATATTTGTAGACTTGCCCAGCATTAATTGCTTCTACCAAGTCTTCTATATCAGTAAATCCAGTGAGAATTATTCTTACTGTATCGGGAAACTGAGGTACAGTCTTACTGAGAAACTCAGTCCCTTTCATTTCTGGCATCCGTTGATCGGAGATAATCACTGCTACCTCACCTTCTGTTGCCAAAACTTGTAGAGCGTTCACCCCACTATCAGCTTTCAGAACATTAAAGTCGCGTCGAAATGTGCGATAAAGTAAATCCAGATTATCTGGCTCATCGTCAACTACCAGTATTTTCAGCTTTTTTGGTCGTTCGAGAGTCATAACTTGAGATTGGACTTTATCAATTTCGAGATTGGGTTTATCCATAAGATTTTCCTTTAAATATTCACTCTCTTGTTATATTCCATACCAAGTTTAGTTGAGAATAGCCGAAGAGCGCCAAGGGTTTATACGGAGTTATTTTGCATATTTGAGAACGCTAATAGTGAGCGCTACACAGGAAATTTGTCTGCCCAAATATCTCAATTAAAAAATGTTGCGCTATAAAAACTAACTAAATCAGCAAAACTATGGCAGTTTTGATCGTGGATGAGGTGTAGGTCTGGGTATAGATTAGAATAATACTTGCTCATGAGGTGTTCAATTAACCTCTCAAGTTGAAGCTTGCACTCCGATTATGACTGATTTACCACCCAACACTCAGAATCCCGAAGATAATCCTACAAACGATGTAGCACAAGAGTTACTGCGAAGACTGAGGCAAAAACAAGGCAACTGGGTGGAATGGGGAGCCGCGATCGCCTCGTTGCTAAAAACCGGTTACAACCCTCAAGAAATTTTTGAGGCGACTGGATTTGAGCCGATTCAACAAAACCAGGTGGTTGTTGGTTCTCAAGTTTACAATTCTTTGGAAAAGTTTGGAGTATCGGAAGCCACGCGATCGCATTATGCCACACGCGGCAGTGATGTTTTATATGAACTGCGTTTGCTCACCCAAGAAGAACGCGCCGCCGCCGCTGAACTAATCTTCGTCCACAATGTTGATGCTGATGAGGCACGGGATATAGCCAAAGCCCTGAAAGAGTTCTCTTATTACCGCACTTTGCCAGAAGGGTTTTCTGCTCATCCTGGGGATGCTGTTGCTCATCAAGTTTGGAAACTGGCACGCCAAAATGCAGATTTACAACAGCGATCGCGCTTAATCGCCAAAGGTTTGCGTTTTGCTCATACGCCAGGTGCAAGGCAAAAAATCGAACAACTACTGACTGATTTTACTACCGTTCCCCAACGTCCAGCGCCAATTTTACCGTTTTACCGCCTGGAATTTGAAGAACAGTTACCCCGAATCTTGCCCGTGGTAGGCGAGTTGCCATTGTCACGGCAAGACTTGCAAGCTGTGCCCATATTGACAGAAATTGAACCATTTCGGATGGTCAAGTTTTCTGGAGAGCAAGCTTGGATACCTTTACCAGGTTGGCAAGTGCTGTTGGCGGCAGAAGATCCAGTAGTGATTTTAGCGAATAGCGATCGCTTCCCCATCCAAACCCAAAGCCAAATAGGGCCAGTTGTAGTAGTGATAGATCGTGCCCAACGAGAATGGGATGCCTCCAGCTATTTTGTCGTTGAAAATGGTGGTGAATTAGATTTTCAATGGTTTGAAACTGAGCCAGAAATTCCTCTATTAGGACAAGTTATTATCATCGTGCGTCCTAAGAAAATTCTGGATGAAGAATTAACTAAGGATTCATGGCAGATTGACGAATAAATTCAATTTTAGACGAGCTAACTGCGTAACACTCCCACACCTTCTGGTGTGGGAGTGTTGGAGATTAAACTAACTGGAGCAAAAATATCAACACGGTTGAGTTAATGAAAATCGGAATTAGGGCAAAAACAGTGGACTAATTTATTTAATAATTTTGAATTAGAATCACCGAAGATTATTCATATCTGTGGTTTGGAAATTAAATTCAATATCTATTTAAAATATATAATTTGAGAATGTCCGATTCTAAATTTACTACCCCTGTTGTTGAAGAATTACTTGACTCAGAATTGTCTGAGCGATCGCCTATTCCTTCTTTACAGGAAAAGATTCTCGCAATCCGCAACAGTCTCCGCCCTGGACAGCAGCAAATGGCTGATTGGCAATCTGGTCCTTTGGCGATTTCAGCCGTTCCTGGTGCAGGCAAATCTACTGGGATGGCGGCGGCAGCAGCGATCGCGATCGCCCGTCAATATGAGCGTTCATCTTCCCGCCGTCAGTTGGTAGTCGTTACTTTTACTCGCTCCGCTGCTGCCAATATTAAAGCGAAGATTCGTAAATTTTTACGAGATGATTTATCTCTACCTCAGACAGGATTTTTTGTCTATACCCTACACGGTTTAGCGTTGAACATTGCCAACCGCCATTCTGATTTGTCAGGTTTGCAGTTAGAAAATGTCATATTAATTACACCAACCCAAAGTCACCGTTTTATCCGAACTGCTGTAGAACAATGGATTGTAAATAATCCAGATATATATTTGCGGTTATTGGAAGGTCATCAATTTGATGGAGAAGAGACAGAAAGGTTGCGTCGTCAATCGGTGCTGCGAACAGAAGTATTACCGGAATTGGCTAATACGGTAATTCATGAAGCAAAAAGTTCTGGGATATCGCCAGAATTGTTGCGGGAGTGGAGTAAACAAACCACAGACGAATATGCAATTTTGAGCGTAGCGGCGGGATTGTACGAGCAATATCAAAACTTGATGCGATCGCGTGATTTTATAGATTATGACGATATGATTTTAGCTGCACTGCGCGTTTTAGAAAACGACAGTGCCCGTCACGTCGAGCAAAACCAAATATTCGCCGTCTTTGAAGACGAAGCTCAAGATTCTAGCCCTCTTCAGACGCAGCTATTAGAAATTTTGGCGAGTAATCGGGAATATGAGGGGATGAATACAGACGCGATTCATCGCGCCTCTACGTACTCCCCACTCAATTTAGTCCGAGTTGGCGACCCTAACCAGGCGATTAACTCTACCTTTACTCCAGCCGATCCGATTTATTTTCGGCAATTTTGCGAAGAGTGCGATCGCATCGAACGATTGGCAACGATGGATCGAGCTGGTCGCAGTACTAGAATTATCATTGAAGCTGCTAACTTTGCTCTCAAATGGATCAATAATCAGTGGTTAGCAACAACCAAAACTAACAACAAACAACAGACTGCTGACAACCGACAAGTACCGTTTCGCTTGCAGACAATTCGCCCTGTGGAAGTTGGCGATCCGCAAGCTAACGCCAACCCCGCACCCGTAGGACAAGGTTTAGAACTTTATACACCGCGCGATATTCATCACACCGTTGAATTGTTATCTCAAAGGGTGATTGAGTTATTTGGTGAAGATCCAACAAAAAATAGTGCAGCGATTTTAGTCCGAGAAAATCGTCAAGGACGATGGTTAGCAGAAGCTCTGACACCTCTGTGCAAAGAGCATAAAATTACACTTTATGATGTGGGAGAACGCGATCGCCGTTCCCATGTTCCTCAAGAAATTTTGGCATTATTGCAATTTTGCGATCGCCCCCACTCCCCCGATTACCTCAAAGCTGCGCTAGAAGCATTAGTACAGCGCCAATTAATTCCTACTCAAGACCTCAACGCCCTTGCTAGTCTGCCAGAAGAGTTTTTGTATCCTGGTCCCCTAGCAGCACCCCAGCCAGAAACAGTACAAAAAGCTGCTCGTTTGTGTCGCAATTTACTTCGCGCTCGTTTAGAACTGCCTCTTTACCAGCTAATTTCCTTTCTCGCCTTGACTTTAAATTACGACCAAGCAGAATTAGCAACTGCTGATAAACTTGCAGAACGGGTAAACCAGCAGATAGCTGGCAATAGTTCGATGGGGGGAATGCTGTCAGCTTTAAGTGAAATCGTTAGTTCCGAACGGTTTGAACCAGTGGAAACCGAGGATTCGGAAGAACGTTATACCCGTCGCGGTCAACTGACGATTATCACTATGCACAAAGCTAAAGGTCTAGATTGGGACTATGTATTTCTTCCCTTTCTCCACGAAAACTTGATTCCTGGCAGATTTTGGGTTCCTCCCCAAAGCCAATTTCTAGGCGACTTTACCTTATCAGAAGTAGCCCGCGCCCAAATTCGCGCTACTCTCCACGAAGAATCTGTCATACCGGATGTTAGTCAGGCATGGGAGGTGGCAAAAAATTTGAAAACATCTGAAGAGTATCGTTTACTCTATGTGGCCATGACACGAGCAAAGCTTCTGTTGTGGATGTCTGCGGCGCAGAAAGCTCCCTTTACTTGGAGTAAACCGGACAATTTGCAAGAACAAGCGCCTTGTCCGGTGTTTCCAGCATTAAAACGCCAATTTCCTGAATGTGTGGTGAATTTAGCGGCAATGAGCAAACAAGTATAAGGGGTGGGGTAAAACCTTAGTTAATCAGCTATTTCAGAGGATGTTTGAAAAGTTTTGGGCGATTGGAAATTGCGGCTACACAAGCAAAGTCCGCCTGTGCGGACTAACACAAAATCAAACTCTTTAACCTACGTAGGTGGGTTTTGTCTGTGTAGCCGTGACTTCTAGTCGCCTTCTAGTCGCCAAGGCTTTTCAAACACCCTCTCAGACTTGTGTGTACACCGTAGCTCACTCTTTATAAGGAAACTGAATTAAGAGTGCAACGTCAAACAAATTATGATTCAATTGCGATATTATCCCAATACTTCTTGGTTAGGCATCTTTAATTCGGAATTGGGTTTTGGGAAAAGGTTACTGGGTTTGGGTTAAAGCTTTTTTCTTTTCCCCTTAACCGAGAAGTATGAGATATTATCCGTTCAATCTTTAACAATCAATATATATTATGAAATCAATCATCCAAGCATCTGCTGTAATTAAAAGCACCTTCAAGTCACCCAGAGGAATTTTCTTGGCGCTGGTGTTGACAAGCTTGCTATCTTATGGATTCGGAGTCATTGAAAACAATTCTGCTGGGGCTATTCCTTACCCAGACGGCACTCAATTATCCCAATCCCAAGCAAACGAGTTGCCGAAAACGATCGCTAATAAGATTTTACGAAATGCTTCTAGGCATTCTGGCTTGCGTAAACGGGAATTAGAGATTACCCAAGTCACATCGAAAACCTTTAGTAATCCTTGTGAATTCAAATTTGGAGAAGTTTGTACTAGGGAATACAACCCCATTGAAGGCTGGGAAGTAGTTGTCAAAGTCCGTCAAGATTCGTGGACTTACCATGTAGATAAATCTGGAAAGCAAATAATTTTAGATCCGAAAGTGATTACTTCACAAACATTGCCGAAGGCGATCGCAGATGCAATTTTGAGCGATGCCTCAAGCCGTTCTGGGGTGGAAATTACTGATTTAAAAATTACTCAAACTACACCAAAAACCTTTGGAAATCTCTGCCAATTCAACTTTGGCGAAGTCTGCACCCAGCAGTACGACCCCGTGGAAGGTTGGGAAGTGATTGTCAAGGTTAAAGAGCAATCTTGGATTTACCATGTGAACAAATCCACTTCGCAAATAATTTTAGATCCCAAAGCCAACGCCACTGAAAAAAGTTAAATAATCAATGGCTTTGGTTTTTTCCCATATCCTCATTCCGTGCTTTGACCATCAAAGCACGGATGTAGTTATTTTTACCATTCGTATAAGCTTCGCGATCGCTCCGAAAACTTGCCGCCAAGTCCCGTTTTAGAACTTCGTAACGTCTCGCTTCTTCAGGATGCTTTCTCAAATAGTCGCAAAATAACTTGCGTTCCCAAAATTCGCTGTCAATTTCGACTATGTGAATATGATGAGTACGTTGCTTTCCGTATGGTGGCATTCCTTTGACAAAAAACATCCGTCCAGGACGCGGATCTTCATACCAATAAACGTATCCCAAAAATTCTAAAGCCAAAATAGCAGATTTTGCATCTACCAAAGAACGCACTCCCACCATGATGTCAATAACTGGTTTAGCTGCCATTCCTGGTACTGCGGTACTACCAATATGTTCAATTTCTACAACTAAGTCATTGCCTAGTAACTGCCAAATCCGCTCGGCTTCTTCCGCAAACAAAGTCGCCCAACGTGGGTCATATTCAACTATATTCACCTCATCCATAAGTGAAGCAAAGTTTATCTACAGCGATCGCCGTTGGCTAAATCCTTTATTTAATTGCAGTTATAGCAATTTTAATAGTATATAATAATGGATCGTGTCGAATCAAAGCTAGACCATGCCTAAACTAAAGACTCGTAAAGCCGCGGCAAAACGATTCCGTGCCACCGGTAGCGGTAAAATCGTCCGTCGCAAAGCGTTCAAAAGCCACCTTTTAGAACACAAATCTTCTGACAAAAAACGTGGTATGCGTAAGAGTGCGCTTGTACACGAACGCGACGAACTTAACGTGCGCTTGATGCTCCCATATTTGTAAGTATTTTAGGAAATAAGTTATGACTCGGGTAAAACGCGGTAATGTAGCTCGCAAACGCCGCAATAAAATTCTCAAACTAGCTAAAGGTTTTCGCGGTTCCCATTCAACTCTGTTTAGAACTGCCAACCAACAAGTGATGAAGGCGCTACGGAGTGCCTACCGCGATCGCAAAAAGAAAAAACGCGATTTTCGTCGCCTTTGGATCGCCCGCATCAACGCTGCTTCCAGGCAACATGGCTTAAGTTACAGCCAGTTGATCGGTAACTTGAAAAAAGCTGATATCCAACTAAATCGCAAGATGTTGGCGCAATTGGCAGTCCTCGATCCAGCTAGTTTCGGCAAAGTTGCTGAATTGGCACTTCAAGCTAAAGGATAAAGGTGGTGAGGGATGTATAACAGATGTAACAGACGGCAAGCAATTACTCGGTTACATCTGGTATTATCCGCCACTATCTTTTGGCTTTTTTGCTTTTCTCTAGTAGGGACGGGATTAACTGCATCTGCTGCCGAAATGTCAGAAATTCAGCAGCGGGGCTATTTAAATGTTGCCGTTAAAGATAACTTGCGTCCCTTGGGATTTAAGGATACCAACGGAAATTTGCAAGGCTTAGAAATAGACTTAGCAAAGCATTTGGCAGTTGACTTGGTTGGTAAAGCCGAGGCTGTAAAATTTCAACCTGTAGCGAATCGCGATCGCCTTTCTGTAGTCTTAGACAAGAAAGTTGATTTTGCGATCGCTAGAGTCACAGCAACCGAGTCACGCACCCGCATAGTTAGTTTCAGTGTTCCCTACTATTTGGATGGCACTGTATTAGTTACAAAAGATCCCTCTGTACAGCAGTTGAATGATTTGTCAAAACAAAAGATTGCCGTACTCAACAACTCCAGTACCATTGCGAAAGTGCGGTACTATCTGCCAAACGCCGAGTTAGTAGGAGTGGATTCCTATAAAGAAGCGCGAGAGAGAATAGAAAATAATGCCGCCGTAGCCTTTGCCGCAGATGCTAGTGTTCTTAGCGGTTGGGTGCAACAATATCCTCAATATCGTCTACTGCCAACAAAATTATCAACTGAACCCTTATGTGTAGTAATGCCCAAGGGATTGCAGTACGATGAGTTTAGACGAAATGTGAATCAGGCGATCGCTCGTTATTTAGAAAAAGGTTGGCTCCAGGAACGCTCTCAATATTGGGGTTTACCGTAAATTGGTCATTGGTCATTGGTCATTGGTCATTGGTCATTGGTCATTAGTCATTGGTTATTAGTGAATAACACAAAGGACAAATGACAAATGACAAATAACAAACTTTATAATATTTGTATTTGCAGTAATGGATAACAGTCTAGCCGTTGTTTATCTCTCAATTTTGGTGGTTATACTCACAATTGCAGCCGTGAGTGTGTTTCGCCAGATTTTCAAAACTCGCAAGGTTGAAGGCTCTTTTGCAAGATTGCGAAAGAAATTAGAGAAAGAAAAGGGTACGACTCAAGAATATTATGAGTTAGGCAGTATTTATTCAGAGAAAAAAATGTACTCTCAAGCGATCGCGCTATTTCAAAAAGCTCTCAAAGCTGCTGAAGAAGAGGAAGAAGAAGATATCGCCCCCATTTACAACGGACTCGGCTATATTTATTTCACCCAAGAGCAATATGACTTAGCAATTCGTCAGTACAAAGAAGCTCTCAAGTCTAAACCAGACTACGTAACAGGATTGAATAATCTCGGTCACGCCTACGAGAAGAAAAAATTAACGACTCAGGCGTTACAAAGTTACGAAGAAGCACTCAAATTGGCTCCAAATAACCCTATTGCTAAACGTCGTGCTGAATCTTTACGCCGTTTGGTTTCTGCATAAGATAATGTCCAGGTAATTAAGCCTAATACCCGGAACCCCACCCCGTCATAGCTGTGCTTTAGCGGGGTGGGGTTATTTTATTATAATTAATTTCGCTTTAGCCTCTTAATTTATCGGTTTTCAATCTTAGGTTTGGAAATAGGTAACTATAAGTCTTTTGTAAAAATGTAAAAGATGATTAAGCGGCTAAAGCGTTTTTTATGGCTATCTATTGCGATCGTTTCCATCATTTCTATCTCAATCGGATTAATGGAAAAATTGACGGCACAACAGCCTTTGATTTCCCATCCTCTCACTTCGCTAACTGAGGTAGAAATTAGCACGGCTGTTTCGGTCATCCAAAGAGAAAAAACTTTGAGCGAAATGGCAGCTTTTCCACTGATTGCTTTACAAGAACCAGATAAAGAAGAAGTTCTAAATTTTACACCTGGTAAAGTCTTTGGGCGAAAAGTTTTTTTGGTAATCTATGAGCGATCGCAAAACAAAACTTTTGAAGGTATCGTTGACCTAAGAAGCAAAACCTTAAGTTCTTGGAAAGAAATACCGTCTATTCAACCTGCGATCGTTAATTCAGAATACGAACTAGCAACTCAGGTAGTTAAAGCCGATCCCCGATGGCAAAAAGCGATGCAAAAGCGGGGAATTACCGATTTCGATCGAGTTAAAATCAGTTGGTGGGCACCAGGAATTCTCAGCGAACAGGAAGAAGCAACAGGTAATCGTCTTTGTCGCGGCTTATCTTACTACAAAGGCAAAGGCTGGAACTATTACGGTAGTCCCATTGAGGGAGTCTTAGCAACAGTTAATTTAAACACGGGGAAAATTGCCAGTTTTATTGATAGAGGAAACGTACCTTTCTCTAAAGAAAATTGGGATTACGATCTCAAATCCTTGGGTAAATTATTGTCACCACTGAAAGCATTGAAGATTCTCCAACCTAATGGTAGAAGTTTCCAGATCGAAGACAATGAAATTAGCTGGCAAGGTTGGAAGTTTCGCTATTCAATGCATCCTCGTAATGGATTAATGCTCTATCAAGTGACGCATAAAGATGGGGAAAATATTCGACCAGTTTTATACCGCGCTAGCCTCTCAGAAATGGTAGTACCTTATGGCGATCCTAAGCCTACTTGGTCATTCAAAAATGCCTTTGATGTTGGAGAATACAACTTAGGTTTACTAGCAAATACGATGGAATTAGGTAAAGAAATTCCCGAAAATGGCTTGTTGCTAAATGCTGTATTTGCTAATGAGCAGGGAGAACCTTATCAAATACCAGGGGTTATCGGTATCTACGAACGCGAGAACGGAATGCTTTGGAAACACTATGAGTATAATACTCAACGTAATGATGTCCGTCGCAGTCGAGAATTAGTGATGAAGATGACGGTAGCCATTGATAACTATGATTACAGCATCAATTGGATCTTTCACCAAGATGGGACTTTGGAAGTCCAAAATGAATTAACGGGTATCGTACTGGCGCAAGGAACGGCTGCTCAAAAGCAATCTGATGATGATTCTTATGGTCGGTTAATTGCTAAGAATATCTTTGGAGTAAATCATCAGCACTTTTTCAATTATCGCCTAGATTTCGATGTCGATGGTCAGGCGAATTCTGTGATGGAAATGAATGTGAAAGCTTTGCCGATGGATGAGAAAAATCCTTTAGGAAATGCGATCGCACTTTCAGAAACCCCACTAGCTAAAGAAACGGCTGCTGTGCGTGATTTGGATATGAAAAGCAGTCGGGAGTGGATGATTATTAGCGCAGACAAAAAGAATACGCTCGGTGCTGCACCTGGATATATGCTGATGCCTGAAGGAAATTCCATATTTTTCCCTGTGGAAGGTTCAAAAATCCGGGAACGGGCAAAATTTGCGACTCATCACGTGTGGGTAACAAAATATAAACCTACTGAACTTTATGCTGGGGGAGATTATCCCAACCAAACTCAACCTGGACAGGGTTTGCCAAAATATATTGCAGACGATGAAGCCTTGATGGGTGAAGATATCGTACTGTGGTACACAATGGGCGTAACTCATATTCCGCGATCGGAAGATTGGCCGGTGATGCCTGTTCACCGAGTTGGCTTTAAGCTAGTCCCTAGAGGATTCTTTAGCCGGAATCCCGCAATAAATTTGCCTGAGTAAAGTATTTGTTGGCTCAAGTTTCCTGCCTTCAGGTTTTTTTCATGTCTAAAGGCGGTAACTTGAATGCTGATAAACTTATATAGTTCAAATACTGGCACTGGTTAAAATAGGATATCTAATGAACTTTCCAGAAATTAATATTCCCGGTGATGGAACACTGCACGCTCGTTTAATTACTTCCTTGGGTGAAATTGTAGTTCGTTTAGAAGAAGAGCGAACCCCCAACACTGTCAAAAATTTTGTCGGTCTAGCAACTGGAACAATCGACTGGAAAGACCCTAAAACAGGTCAATCTGGTAAAGGAACTCCAGCTTACGATGGAGTTCGCTTTCACCGGGTCATCCCTGATTTTATGATTCAGTGTGGCGATCCTCTGAGCCGTTATCTAGATACAGCCAACCGATGGGGTACTGGTGGCCCTGGATATCAATTTGAGGATGAGTTTCATCCTGAATTGAGACACACTGGTGCAGGTATCTTGTCGATGGCTAATGCCGGACGCGGTACTAATGGTTCGCAATGGTTCATTACAGAAGCACCAACACCTCACCTTGACAACAAACACAGTGTTTTTGGTGAAGTTGTCCAAGGTCTAGATATAGTCAACAAGATCGCTAATGTGCCTACAACTAGAGATCGTCCAAATCAAGAAGTGGTGTTACAAAAAGTAGAAATTTTTCGGCAGTAATTAACACCTCGGTTTGTAGTAAGCACTTTAGGTGATTTCTCACAAAGAATATACCCAGGTTGACGAGTTTCGACTTCGCTCAACTCTCGATCCCTTAGTTGGTTGAGCGGAGTCGAAACCAACGGCGACGGTAGATTTATTAACGTAAATTGCCTTAGTGCTTAGAAAATAAGGACTAAAGTCCTTACTACAAACTTGCTTACCCATCAAGATTTTGCAGCCCCATCGCAATCTTACTGTGTTTTTCAATTTGCCCCATCACTTGTTTTGCCCGTTGAATAACTACGGCTGGTAAACCCGCCAATCTTCCCGCTTCAATTCCATAAGACTTATCAGCACCTCCTGGTTGAACTTGGTGCAAAAAGATAATTTGGTCGGGTAATTCTTTCACCGTCACCTGATAGTTAGCCACATTCGGGATAATGCTAGCCAGTTCATTTAACTCATGATAATGCGTGGCAAAAATTGTCCGTGACCGAATATCAACTGCTATATATTCCGCCACCGCCCAAGCTATAGAAAGACCATCAAATGTTGCTGTCCCGCGACCAATTTCATCTAATAGTACCAGCGATCTAGATGTAGCATGGTTGAGAATATTTGCGGTTTCATTCATCTCCACCATGAAGGTAGATTGACCCGTTGCTAAATCATCTACTGCACCAACACGGGTAAAAATGCGATCGCATATTCCCAATCTGGCAAATCTAGCTGGTACAAAACTACCAATCTGCGCCATTAACTGAATCAATCCCACCTGACGCAAATAACAACTTTTGCCGCTGGCGTTTGGCCCAGTCAGAATAATTAAGTCAGGTGCGGGAAAACTCTTCTCCTTCTCCTCTGCGTCCTCTGCGCCTTGGCGGTTCGTTTCCTCACTTCCCAATTGCGTCGAATTCGGCACAAAGAACCCCGCAGGTAAAGACTGTTCCACCACAGGATGACGACCATCAACAATGTTTATCTCTCTTCCTGGCAAAATTTCGGGACGACAATAACCTTGATGTACCGCCAACTCCGCCAAACCACACAACACATCCGCCGCCGCCACTGCACGAGATAAATTGCGAATTACTTCCGCCTCTTGTGCTACCTCTTCCCGCAACGCCGTAAAAATCTCATATTCCAACTGATTTAAATCATCTCGCGCCGTCAAAATCCGGGCTTCTCGTTCCTTCAAATCAGGGGTGATGTAACGTTCCTCATTGGTCAAAGTTTGCTTGCGGATATAATTAGCGGGTACTTGGTCGGCTTTGGTACGAGAAATACTGATGTAATAACCAAAGGTTTTGTTAAATCCTACCTTCAGTGTCGAAATTCCTGTCTTAGCCCTCTCATCAACTTCCAAGTTGGCAATCCATTGCTGGTCTGCTTCTACAGTCGCCTTCCTTTCATCCAATAGGGGATTTACACTATGGCGAATTAATCCGCCTTCTTTAATTAGTATGGGTGGCGACTCTACAAGATGTGCGTGTAACTTTTGTGCCAATTCTTCCAACACACTGGGGACTTTCTGCAAAGCTTTCAGGAAAGGAGAACGCGTCTCAACGACTAAGTTGGATAATTCTGGTAAGCGTGAGAGGGAATCTGCCAAAGCTACTAAATCTCTAGCATTCGCTGTACCAGAACCCGCCCTTCCTGTGAGGCGTTCCAAATCGTAAATTTGCCTTAATAAATGTCGCAAATCTTGACGCAGGGGGGTATTTTCCATCAATTCTTGGATGGTATCTTGCCGCGCCCGAATGCCTTTAATATCGAGTAGCGGTTGCAACAACCACCGCCGCAAAGCACGCCCACCCATCGCTGTACTAGTTTTATCTAAAGCCCAAAGTAGGGAACCGTGAAAAGTTCCATCTCGAACGGTTTGGGTAATTTCTAAGTTACGGCGGGTTTGATTGTCAACAATTAAGTAGTCGGTGACAGTGTAGCTGCGGAGTCTTTGGAGGGTGACAGGGTTTTCTTTTTGAGTATCTTCCAGGTATTCCAGAAGACCGCCAGCCGCACGAACGGCCAGGGGAAGACGATCGCAACCGAGTCCTTCGAGCGATCGCACCTTAAATTTCTGCAATAATCTAGGTCTAGCTTCACCTTGAGAAAATGGTACTTGCGATCGCAAACTATAACAAAATGATGGTGGCAAACACTCAGGAAGATGTGGCGAAGTTTCTCCCGGACGCAGCAAACTACCCAAATCGGGCGCATTTGTCGGAACTAACACCTCTGAAGGTTGCAAGCGCATTAATTCTTGGGTCAAATGTTCTAAATCGCTACCTTGAGTGGTGAGAAATTCACCTGTAGAGATGTCTGCATACGCTAAACCCCAATGATTTGCGGCAATGACTACTGCTGCTAAGTAATTATTGCGACTGGATTTGAGCATTCCTTCTTCTAGCAAAGTGCCGGGTGTAAGAATGCGCGTTACTTCTCGCCGCACCAATCTCCCAGCAGCTTCAGAAGCATCTTCCACTTGGTCGCAAATTACCACTGCGTAGCCTTTTTCTACTAGCATCGTCGCGTAGCGTTCCCAAGCATGATGCGGAACACCAGACATCGCCACCCGTCCTTGTTCCCCAGCTTGCTTACTAGTGAGAACTAATTCCAATTCTTGCGCTAGTTTGACAGCATCTTGGAAATAGCATTCAAAGAAATCTCCTACCCGATACAGCAATACCGCGTGAGGATATTTATCCTTCGTCTCGACATAATGCAAGTACATTTGACTTAGCTTACTGCGATCCACCTGTAGATGGTCAGAAATAAAAGTACTCGCGTCGGGTTTGGTAGATGGAGTTTCAGAGTGAGAGGCGGTCATAGATGCTATCGAGTTACGCACGGAAATTCCCCAATATCCGATGATAACGTGATGTGAAAGTTGAATGGCGATCGCTCAAGGATATTTTACTTTTATCTGAAAAAGGTTAATTTTGATACAATGCAAAATTCCCAACTTCTTCATGAAGTCGGGAATCTGAACAACTTAACCCAAACAAAATTATTTCATATTCTTAAATTTTAGCAACCTCAAATTAAAGATGGTAGATGATTGAGGTTGCAAGTCAAAAAATATTACTCCTCTTCTTCCTCTTCTTCCTCTTCTTCTTCTCCGAACACTGCGTCTATGAGTTCTTGTGCGCGTTCGTCTGAAATATTTAAAGCTTCTTGAAGTTCAGAGATATAATCTTGTTCGGCTTCGGGTACTTCTTCATCAATCCCTACTACTAAGATAGCTGTGATGTATGCAGCTTCACGATAACCTCTATTGGGTAAGGATTCGATCGACTGGGCGATTAAATCTTCTGGTTCTTCTTCTTCAATCAAGCTGACAACTTTTTCGGTCAATTCTTCAAAGTCTTCTTCAGAGTAATCTTCAAATAAGTCAACCCGACCGAGAAATTCACTCAAAGCATATTCTTCTGTGGAAGAAATACCTTCACCATCAGCCGCAGCGGAAAACAACCCCAGAATTGCGATCGCTACTTCTGGTTCTATAGCAACTGAACTAACACTACGGCCTTTGGGCAACTTGCGTTTAGACATAATTATCCTCTAAAAGTTATGTGATATTTCAGGAAGTAATACTTTATGGTGTATAATCCTTCCTCGATTTATGATTCCCAAAATAATGCGGAAATATACATTGGGATGAATCTTTTTTTCATAAAAAATACGCAGACAATATATTGCTCTGCGTATAAAAACGGTTAAGTTGCCTTGAGCTATGAGGTTTTTAGTACTTGTGTATGTTAAGCAGCTTAAAGGGATATGGTGTACACACAAGTCTGAAATAGCTGATTAACCAATGTTTTACCCCACCCTAACCCTCCCCGTATGTATTGGGGAGGGAACTAGATTTCTTTTTTTCCCCCCTTTCCAAGGGGGGATTAAGGGGGGTAATTCGACTTGTGTGTACACCACCGTAGTTTAAAGTGAGCATTAGAGTTAACTGCAAACTGCTATAATCCGGTGTTTACAAGAGTTCTATCATTTCTCTATCTACCTCTTATTTCTAGAATGATATTGGCGCTGAGTTATCAGCCAACCTATGCCGATAAAAAAGAATGTAAATAAAACACTCAACAATAAAGATGCGTAAAGGGGATGCTTTTGTACTAACGGTAGATTAATTTTATCAATATGTGTTGTGAATACGCCAGAGGCGATCGCACCACCGCCAAAGCCTATACCTAATACTTGGATTTTGTTTTCTAAGGAGCGATCGCGCTCAGTTTGTTCTGTTTCTACTATACCTCGGATAGTATCAACCAATTGCCCAAACAATTCTTGACCTGGAATCAGATAGTTAATATCTGTTTGTATTTGTTCTTGCCATTTCTTAGAGTCTTTATTAATGAAATCTTGCCAAGATTGGGGACTATTTCCGCTATCAATAGTTTGAATCTTAAGCTGTTGCGCCTACAATTTGCATATAATAAAGATGAATATAACTTCGGGTACAGGTTGTTATGCCGGCTATTGGCTTTCTAAGTTTAGAAC
>NZ_JBALDR010000069.1:0-50872 GCF_036917315.1 Nostoc sp.
CTCGCAGCGCATAACGTCGAGTCATTATTTCTCTATTTGCTTAATCATCCCAAGCACCACTGACTCCAGTTTACCTAATTGATGACACGCCCTAAAACCATGTACCAATCAGGACGCTTGTACCACAAAGGATGGCGGGGATCGTAGTAAAGATTTAAGTCGCTAGCAAGCAAAATTTCCTCAGATGGATAAGCAAGAGGCTGACAAGTCTCACTGAGTAAATCTGCCTGAATTCGGTGAAATTCATCTGGGAAACCTGATTCCCCCACTAATTCACTGGGTAAATCATACATCGTAGGCATTGTTTCTTGTGGCGGACGGGGTGGATCTGTTTGATACATGATTACTACCTTTGTTGCTGAACTCAAGCTATCTGAAACAACTCTCTTGGATGTTTGACGACAAGCAGCTTTGTGTCTAGACAAATTTTCCGCCTGCGATCGCTGTCGTTCTTGTTATAACCATCATTGAATCTCAGAAGTCATTAGTCATTTACTATTCTCCTTCATCTTCCCCAGTTCCCTTATCTTCCACTGAATTTATGAGAGCAGAGTCACGGATTCCGCTACACTGAGACTTGGTTTATCTGAATTGTAATCAGGCATGGAAATCGGACAAAAGGTTAAAGTCTATCGTTTGCGCGATCGCGTTTCTCCCCCAGTTGTAAAAAAACTCGGACAAGTGGGTATTATCCAAGGCTACAAAGTCACCGATGGTGGTGGGATCGGTGTAGTGGTGCTGTTTGACGATAATTATTCCACTTGGTTTTTTGAAGATGAAATCAAAGCTGTGTAGTTGTAAAGAACTCAAATCCGGGTTTTCTTTGACTCTGAATTTGAAGGCACAGGTTGAGAGTCTTTGTTGAGTGCTAAGTTGGAGTGGAAAAGATCGGCGGTGAAAATAGGAATCAACTAATGGCTCTAATATTGACATTTTTGGGCAAAGGCGGCACCGCTCGTACCAAAATTGCGATCGCCGCCGCCAAATTATTGGCAAGTCAAGGCAAACGCGTACTCCTCGCAGGACAAGCAGAACCAACATTGCAAATCCTGCTGGGCACCCCCATTGCTGCCGATCCCCAGGAAATCGCTCCCAATTTGCAAGTAGTCCAGTTTCAAGCATCTGTACTACTAGAACGCAACTGGGACGAAGTGAAGAAACTTGAGGCGCAATATCTCCGCACGCCCATCTTCAAAGACGTTTTTGGTCAAGAACTGGTAGTATTGCCGGGGATGGACAACGCCCTGGCACTGAATTCCATCCGTGAATATGATGCCAGTGGCAAATATGATGCGATCGTCTACGATGGCACGGGCGACTCTTTAACGCTGCGAATGTTGGGTTTGCCAGAATCTCTGAGTTGGTATGTCCGGCGATTTCGGCAATTATTTGTCAACTCCGATTTGGGGAAGACGATTACTGAATCACCCTTGATTCAACCTCTGATTGGCAGTTTTTTCAATATCAACTGGACAGCAGATAACTTTGCAGCGCCCACTAACCAAGTCAATAATTTTTTAGAAAAGGGGAGAGCTGCTCTAGCCGATCCCAAACGTCTCGCGGCTTTCTTAGTGACTACAGGAGATCCAATTGAGGTAGCAAATGCTCGTTATTTGTGGGGTAGCGCTCAACAAATTGGTTTAACTGTCGGTGGTGTTCTGCTTATGTCAACTGAGAAAAATGCCAACTTATCAGAGGAATTTATACCTCTACCTGTCAGCGTCGTTCCCGACTTAGCCACAGGTGACTGGCAACCACTGATAGACGCTCTTCCCAACTTTGAAGCACAAGCTTTACAGGCTCCCAAACCAATTGAAATAGACATCCACAATCGTCAAGTACGCTTATTCTTGCCAGGATTTGACAAAAAACAGGTCAAACTTACCCAATATGGGCCAGAAGTCACGGTAGAAGCAGGAGATCAGCGGCGCAATATTCCCTTACCCTCGGCTCTAAGTGGCAGACCCGTTGCTGGAGCCAAGTTTCAGAATAATTATTTGATAATTTCGTTTTAAGTTATGGGAATAGGGCATGGGGTATGGGGCATGGGGAATAGGGAATAGGGAAGAAACTTAATCCTAATGCCCAATGCCCAATGCTCAATACAAGTCTTGGAGAGGCTGCGCCAACGGCTTCTCTACGAGACGCTAGGCGTTAGCGAAGCTTTCGCTTTAGCGATACGCTCAGTACAAGTGCCCAATGCCCAATTAATCAGTAAAAATTATGTCAGAATCAACTCCCATTACCCCAGACCCTAACCCATCTGAAGCACTAGACTCAGTAATAAATAATCCCAATGAGCAAGCGAACGCATCTGCCGATCGCAGTGCGAAAACTAGGCAGCTGTTGGGGATGAAAGGTGCATCTGCTGGGGAAACTTCAATCTGGAAAATTCGTTTACAGCTAATGAAGCCCATTACCTGGATTCCCCTAATTTGGGGCGTAGTCTGTGGTGCGGCTTCTTCTGGGAACTATACTTGGACGCTGGAAAATGTCTTGAAGGTAGCAGCCTGTATGTTACTGGCTGGGCCATTGATGACAGGTTACACCCAAATTCTCAACGATTACTACGATCGCGAAATCGATGCCATCAATGAACCTTATCGCCCGATTCCCTCTGGCGCAATTCCCTTACCCCAGGTAATTATTCAGATTTGGGTATTACTGATTGCTGGCTATGCTTTGGCATTTGTGCTAGATGTGTGGTCTGGTCATGAATTCCCGACAATTACAGCGATCGCGATTATCGGTTCTTTCATCGCTTATATTTATTCTGCGCCTCCACTGAAACTCAAGCAAAACGGCTGGCTAGGCAGCTACGCTTTGGGTGCAAGCTACATTACCCTACCTTGGTCTACAGGACACGCTTTATTTGGCGAACTGAATTCCACAATTGTGATTTTGACAATGTTCTACAGCTTGGCTGGATTGGGTATTGCCATTGTCAATGACTTCAAGAGTGTAGAAGGCGATCGCCAGTTAGGATTAAATTCACTACCTGTAATGTTTGGCATCACCACCGCAGCATGGATTTGTGTGGTGACAATTGATGTCTTTCAAGGGTTGATTGCAGCTTATCTTGTCAGCATCCACGAGAATTTGTATGCAGCAATACTAGTACTGTTAATCATCCCGCAAATTACCTTGCAGGATATGTATTTCCTACGTGACCCCGTGAAAAATGATGTTAAGTACCAAGCCAGCGCCCAACCTTTCCTTGTTCTGGGAATGCTCGTCACTGGTTTAGCCCTGGGTCATGCTGGCGTTTAACTTATACGTCTATAGTGAGAAGTTAGGAATTAGGAGTTAAGAGGTAATATACTTTTAATTCCTAATTTGTATAAGGACATACTGTGTTAAAAGTGATATTTTTCCTCCTTCATGGGATTCAACCTTTGTTAATCCCAATATGCTTTATCACTGCTTGGACTGTAACTATTCTCGTTGTTTTGAGTCTCTGGACGGCGGCGCGAGATAGCGTGGCTACAGCCAAGCAAATGCATCAAATCCCCTGTACTGGCTGCCAATTTTTTACTGACAATTACCGTCTTAAATGTACTGTACGCCCATCTATTGCCAATACAGAAGAAGCGATCGATTGTCTTGACTATCAACCGAAGACGAATCCTTATCTGTATTAGGGCAATGAGAGAGAATAACTCCTAACTCCTAACTTCTAACTATTGACCAATCTCTAACAATATCTTTAAAACACCCCGACTCTGAGCGTGTTCAAAAGCTGCAAGCCCTTCAATAAGAGGGTAGGTGGCATGAATCAGGGGTTGCACATCCACTTTTCCTGTGGCTAGTAGCTGGAGAGCTGGAGTAAAGGGGCCACAACGGGAGCCGATGAGGGTGATTTCATCCACTACTAAAGAAGAAGCATCTAGGCTGAGGTTGCCAGCATAAGTACTTTTCAGTACAAGAGTACCACGGGGACGTAGGGCGCGGCGGGCGATCGCAAATCCTTCTGGATTGCCAGTACATTCTACTGAAATATCGAAATATCCATCTGTAACAGCCTCGGCTAGACTCGTTTTTATCCCCCGTGCTTCTAAGTTAGCCAGTTTGTCTTGATGACGCCCCACAGCTAAGAGTTCACAGCCAGTTAGAGCTAGTGTCTGAGCTACTAACTGCCCTAGTTTGCCATCTCCAACCACTAGCACCCGATGGTTTGGATGTAATGGCACTTGCTGCTGAATTTCCAAAGCTGCTGCTATCGGTTCAGTAAATGTTGCTACTTCTGTCGGCACATTATCGGGTACGAGATGCAGGTTCTCCACCGGCAAACAAAGATATTCACCAAAGGCTCCGTTGCGGTTGACAATACCCAGAACTGTACGATTTTCGCAGTGAGTTGGTTGTCCACTACGACAAAACCGACAATGCCCACACACAGCGTTGATTTCTCCAACTACGCGTTGGTTAACTAAGTGTTCTGGCCCTTGTTCAACAATACCGACAAATTCATGCCCCAAAATACCAGTGTAAGGATAGTAGCCTCTGAGTAATTCCAGATCAGTGTTACAGATACCTGCACGCAAGACGCGTACCAAGGCTTCTCCTGGTGGCGGTTCAGGAACGGGAATATCTGTACGTAATTGCAACTGGTTGTTTTCGAGCCAAAGTCCTTTCATTTCTCTTCACATCCTTTGCCTAATTATGTTGTCATACCACTTTGAAAAATGTTTACAAATATAGAGACCTACATCTATACCGCCATACGCACACTTATATCTCTGTAGAAGGTATTTCTTTAATTTTGCTTACATCAACTTTGCTTAACCAAGTAACTAAGTCGTCTGAGCCAAGTGCAATCTCACTTCCCAAAGTTTTGATATAAAGAAGTCCGTCACTGATAATTAAATCTCTAATTGGGTACCATGAATCTCGTGTTCTAATCAGAAGTTCTAACGGAATCCCTTGTCTTGAACTATGCTTGCAATATTTCCACCAGGCTCGCCATAGAATGACACATTTAGTACAGTTCATCTGATAGCCTTTGGGAACTTCGCAGTATTGATACTGATAGAAACCCCGACTATCAACTTCTCCTTTGAGGATATAACTATATTCTGCTAATGCCTGATTTATCAATTCCCACTGGGTTGATTTTGGAGAAATCGAGAATTCAGATAAGGTGTTAGATAGTTGAACAGTGGCAATTACGCCTTCAGATTTTGCTGTCAGTTGGTTGATTTTATACACTGTTTGCGCTGTCAAAACAGGATTTGACAACAAAATATCTTTTTTCTGAATAGAGTTTTGCACAAACTCTCGAATTAAATCTAGATTAGACAACATAAAATTTTTTATACTAAATTAACCAGTGTAATGAAAGTCACAACACTACTTAAATTAATAACTACACTGGTTTTGCACTTAAATCAGGATTATTACCAGCTTTATTTATACTCAATTCTTTGTTTAACTAGGGTTTTGTTAAGTTTAATATCGGGTATGCTATTGTCCACTAGGCTAGTTGACAAAATCACTGGTTTTAGGTTTACAATCTGCAAATTAAATTTTTACGCCTTCGAGAAAAGGTTGAAATACCGAAATTAATTCGGGACGACTAACCACAAGGGTGGGAAAAGAGCGATCGCTATAATCTTCTCCGGGTGACAACGGAAACGGTTCTGACTTCAGTGATGACCAGACCCCACCAGCAGCCTGGACAATTACCCAAGCCCCGGCTATATCCCAAACTTTTGGTGTCGCCTCAATTCCACCGAGAGTAGCCCCAGTGGCAACTGTCAAAAAGTTATAGCTAGCTACACCCAACATCCGAATTTTGCAGGGAAAACCGTTTTGGATAACTGCGGTGCTACGAGAACAGAGGTTAAAAAAGTGATTGTTGCTGGGACTATCAATACTGGTGTGGATGGGGTGGTGATTGAGAAATGCTCCTGTAGGTGTTGCTAAACCAGATGAACCTGCCCAGAAACCATGAAAAGCTTGATTCAGGGTCGGTGCGTAAACATACCCGAAAATGGGTGTACCTCGATACAGTAAACCCAGAGATATTGTCCAGATGGGAATACCGCGTGTAAAGTTGGTTGTACCATCAAGAGGGTCAATTACCCAACACCACTCAGTACCGGGAAATAACTTATCGCTCTCTTCGCTCAAAATGCCGTAACCAGAAAAATTAGAAGCGATCGCATCCCGAATTTCCCGATCTGCCCATTTATCTGCTTGCGTCACCAAACTACCATCAGCTTTTTGGTCAGCCTGTACTTTCCCAAAATCTTGCATTAGCTGCTTGCCCACTCTGGTAGTGGTAGTTTGGGCAAAATCAAGAATTGTTGTCCAAAAATCATTCATTGGTTATTAGTCATTAGTCATTTGTCATTGGTCATTGGTCATTTGTCCCATGCCCAATGCCCAATGCCCCATCCCCTATACAGTTAGTCTAGTTCACTTTCTAAAACTGAAGCGATCGCTTGCTTGGTACTTGTTTGAAATTCTGTGATGTTCACCCGATTTAGAAACCAAATCGACAGCACCATTCCCACGGCTTCTAGAACAAATACCAGTCCATAAGCTAGTTCTAGGCTTGGTAGCAGCTTGCGTCCAATATCCAAAACTGTACCTCCGATTACCACCGCGATTCCTCTAGAGATGGACTGCGCTAATCCCCATGCCCCAATAAAGGTACCTGCGGCTTCTGCTGCGGTGAGATCCAACATCAAGCTAATTGCTGCTGTAGTTAAGAAACCTGCGGCTAAACCGAAAAAGAACAAACCTAGTTTGAGAACCGCTGCATTAGCTGTGAATCCTGATATACCTAGTAATATTGCACAGAATGCTACCAACATACAGCCTAGACGTGCAGTTCTGCGCTTACCCAAACGCGGGACAATATAAAAGCCAGTAACGCCGTAGGCAATCAGCAAACCCGTTCCATAAAAAATATTTAATTTGGTACTTTCCGCTAGGGGCATTTTAAACACTTGACCCGCATACGGTTCTAAAATTGGGTCTTGCATAAACAAACTGATAGTCATCACCAATAAAAAGGTGAAAAACACACCTGTTTGTGGGCTAGCTGTCAAGATTTTCCAAGCATTGCCTAGAGTAATGCTGTCTTCCCGGTTCACCAGTGTGGAACGGGTTGAGTATTGGGAGTACTTTTTTTCTACGCCGAATGTGGCTGCGATCGCTAAACCAAATACAATTGCTGGGACAATCAAAAACAATCTGTTGATTGCTGGCTGCAAGCTTTCTATGGAAACGCCTAGTGTTAATGGCTGTAGTAATATGCTACTAATAATCGCCCCAACAATAATCCCCACCATCAGCATCGACCAAACCACACCAACTACTTTAGAACGGTTATCTTCTTCAGATATATCCACCAACAAAGCAGCAAAAGCAGTACCGCTAGCGCAAATTCCTAGACCATATACAGCGAAAACAATAGACAGAAGCGCTGTCCAGCCAATTGTTTGGGTTGTCCATACCCAAGTACCCGTACTATTTCCAGCAATATTAAGCTGCCATATCACTTGTATAGCGAAAAATGCTGCGATCGCAAATATTGCCGCGCCCACCCAAACATAAGCTGTACGGTGGTATCCCCATAACGGCTTGGCATCGGAAATCTGTCCGAACCAGACACGCGAAGGAGCAACAAATAAAGGCAGTGCTAGAACTACTGATACCAGCGTCGCCGGAATTGCTATTTCTTGAATCATGACTCTGTTGAGTACCCCCAGAGTCAAAATAGACATCATGCTCAACCCCATCTGAAATAAACCTAACCGGAACATGGTCAGCAGGTTTACCCTTGGCACAGATAGGGATTTTGTTTTGGTATCAAATACTTCACCGCTTGCCATAGCTATTTTTTCGTATGCTTTATAGGATTTAATCTCTCTCTCTTTAAATAAAGATAAACCCTACCCGCTTAAAATCAGCGAACGAAAAGTTGAAGTTGGGATTTGGCAAGCAATTATACACCTCAATTAGGGTATGCTTCAGCCAAGTTAGGATTAATTTTTAGGGCTTGGTTGTAATCTGCGATGTCTACGACGGGCTACGCCTACGCATAACCAGAGAATTTTAGGATGAAGTAGTGAAACGAGACTCAATTTACTATCAAATTTTTAAGCGTTTTCCTGGGTTACTTTTTGAACTGATTGATGTCCCTCCTCCTCAAGCACAAAACTATCGATTTGAATCACTTGAAGTCAAAGAAACGGCTTTCCGCATCGATGGTGTGTTTTTACCTCCAGAGGGTGCAACATCCAGAGTTATCTTTTTTGCTGAAGTTCAATTCCAAAGAGATGAAGCCCTCTACCATCGGTTCTTTACCGAGTCGCTGATGTACCTGAACCGGAATCGTTAATCGCCGTTTATAAGTTTTCTTCGTTGAGTAGAGAGGAAGTTGAAGCTATGCTAGGACTTACTTTGGAACAAACAAGAGTTTATCAGGAAGCGAAAGCCGAGGGTCGAGAAGAACGGGAAGTTGAAATGTTGAAACTTACCATACCTTTGTTACTAAAAACAGGGATGAGCGTGGAGCAGATTGCTCAACACCTCAATGTTGATATAGAAGCTGTCCAGATTGCCGCACAGTCAGGCACATAGAATGGACATTTAATTAATTACTAATTCGTAATTCGTAATTCGTAATTTTTGGGTTTCATTCCGCAACTCTACCAGATGCACTCGCGTTTGTGTATACGTGGCTTTGTTTCAGTCGTGTCCTGTAAGCATAACTGGATAAAACGCTGCTGGGTATTAATAGGATCTAAGTGAAATAGTTGCCTACTTCTACTTGTACTGCTAATACTGGTGTCATAGTTGGCGATCGCCATATAGATGTATCATTGACATCCAACCATCTCAAACTTTACTAAGGTTATCAGGGATATGGAACAAATATTAAACGAATACTGTAAACAATTTAATCCTGGGCTACTTCTCCTGAGTAGGCCGACTGGTTCTGGTAAAACATATACTGTCCTCGAGTTTATTTATTCTAATCACGAGGAATTTGCTGCTCAAAATAGAAAAATACTATTTATTACCAACCTCAAGAAAAACTTGCCAATTAACGAACTCAAAGAGCGTTTTATTGCTGACGGAAAGGAAGATGATTTTGACAAACATGTTCTTTTTATTGATTCTAATATAGATACTGTTATTAAAAATCTACTCGCTATTGATGATGAGATTCCTGATCAATTCAAGACAGAAATTTATAAAAAATTAAAGTCTTACATAGAAATACTCCAAAATCGTCAACTTCCCAAAGAAGTTAAAGATAGCTGGGAAACAGAAATTCGCAAAATTATTGAGCCTAAATTCCGAAAAACTATTATAGAAGCATTGAAAAATAATTTCAAAGCAAAAAAAGACCGCATTTCAGCTATAAAAAATGATCGAGAATATCAATGGATTGGAAAATTATATCCCGCAGTATTTACAGATGAAAAAACTGTTTTTTTCCTTAGTATAGATAAGTTCGTCGCTAAAAATACGACACTTGTTGAGAATTCATATTATTTTAATGAGCGGTTTATTGAGAAAGCACTTATTTTTATTGATGAGTTTGATACTACCAAAGAAGCTGTACTCAACAATATCATTAAATCAGGCTTGCAGCATCGAGTGGATCTTCTTGATTTATTCTTGAATATTCATAACCATCTTATGCCAAATGAATGTCCTGAACTGCTTATTAAAGAATCTGAATGGTTCCAGAAAAAATCGGACGGTAAAAATTGGTTATCCCCACGACAACAGATTGAAACCTTTCGAGAGAAAGCTAATGACATATTTACCACATATAAATTACAACATACCTGTAAATCTCATGAAGACTTTTCTACAAATAAAAGGAACTTTCTGTTTTATGATTACCAATTCCATAATGTCCTAGATCGTCATCAGCGTATCGAGATTATTGAAGATTCACAAACCCTTACAAATTGGATTAAGGCTTTTGATACTAAAACAAAAAAAACTGGTGTCGATATTCACGAACTACTGAGTAATATTACTGGGTTTTTAACCTACTTTCAGACAGGAATTAAGTATTTAGCCGATAACTATCGTCATTTGAAAAACGAAAATAAGAGCATTAACGAAGCCTTTTCCCTTGAATTTGCTGTTAAGAGCATTCTTAATCATTTTCGCCTTGATGATAGAGATGTCGAATTTTTAACTAGTAAAATTCTAGAAGATGACTTTTCCTATGGCTTGGAAACTGACAAAGGAACAATCCAGCGCCAGGGGTTTTATGATACAGGCTTTCGTTACCACGATATCGTCGATAGTAATGAGCATGATACCTTATCGAAAATATATATGTTCAACTTCAGCCGTACACCCGAATCCTTTTTAGCTGGAGTTTGCTCAAAGGCTATGGTAGTCGGCATTTCTGCGACTGCTGGACTTTATACCAACATTGGAAACTACGATCTTGAATATCTGAAATCCCGTTTGGGAAATTCATTTATACGTCTTAAAGAAGATGCTATTATCAGGCTCAAAAACGCATATTCTGAAGCAACCAAAGGATACGATCAAGTTGTCATAAAAACTGAATTTATTGGAACAGATTCGCAGAAGGAAGCAATCAAACAGCTTGAAGAGCTTTTGCGTGACCGAGAAGCAGCACAGGCTTTATGGAACGATCTTCGTCATAAAAATACTGATGATGATGAGAAGAGTCTTGAATTCTCATTTGGCCGTTATGTGAGAGCGTTGACTGCATGGAAATATTTTCTGGATCACCCTGATTGTCATGCGTTTCTGTGTCTGTTCACTAAATTACCACAGCCTTCTGATCCAAAGTTCGACCTAAATATATTATATGAGTACGCGAAATTACTATTGGATGACAAGAAAGATGTCATAGATGGTAGTGTAGATGATACGATTTTCCTGCTTAGGGGAGAAAACTTTGACGAAAATAAAAAGAAACTGCTAAATGAACTGAAAGATAACAAACGCCGATTCATTATTTCTACTTACCAAACAACTGGAGTTGGACAAAATCTACAATTTCCTATTCCTTCTAACCTAGAGCCAATACATATTAACAGCTTTCCCAAGCATTCAGATATGGATATTAATGGTATTTATCTAGATAGCCCAAGAAATCTGCTTGTAAGTATTTTTGAGAGTAATCTCAAAGATGATGATTTTATCAAATACATTTTTCAATTGGAATTTCTTCGTGAAAATGGGGCTTTTTCCCTAAACACATTTAAGAGCAAGTTGGATGAAGCCTTTCATAGATATATAGGAAGATATAAGCCTAAGCGAAAGGCTGAGGACTTCATCAGCTTATACAATACAGGTGCTTATTCACTCTTCTTGAATAAAATAATTATTCAAGCCATAGGTCGGATATGTCGAACTAATATGAAGGCTCCAACAATCCATATTCTTGCTGATGCTTCAATGCGAAAACATCTAACCAGATTTTCTATACCAGAAGATGTAATTCCTGTTCGTGAATATACTGTTCTCCTGGAATTAGCTGGTGAATCGACTAAACAATCTGAAGATTTAATCGAAGCGCAAAACCGTGCATCCAACAACAGCAATCAGAGTTCTGCTTATATACGCCGCCAACTGAAAACGCCGTGGACACCTAAGACTATTAAAGAATGGCAGAATCTTAGAGAGCAAGTTCTCCGCCAACCCGCTATTGCCAAAGAGTCAGAATGCAATCTGAACTGGAATAGTATTATTTACCTTAAATTTCTAAAAGCTGTCTCTTCATATCATTATTTAGAAGAATATGACTATAGTGAAACTCAAGTTTTCTTTTCTGAGGAATACGGAAAAAAAGAAGTCAAAGAAGTGAGTGAAAAAACTGCTCGTCTTTCAGATTTAATGAGAATCGATATCCTACATAAATTGTTCCTTGATTCTGGCTGGGCAACAGCATTCCCTGAATCTGAACTTATGCTGACACCTCCAATGTTCAACAATATTTATAAAGGGGCGTTAGGCGAAGTATGCGGGAAACATATTTTTCAAAGCCTCTTAAATATTGACTTGCTAGAACTGGATGTGGATGAATTTGAATGCTTTGACTTCAAAACTGAGCAGAACATTTATATAGACTTCAAGTTATGGAACGATCGGGTTGCAGTACCAGCTGATGAATTAATTGATAAAATCCGTGAGAAAATGGCGATCGTTGGGGCAGATCGGGTTTTTGTGATTAACATTCTTGGTACTTCAAATACAGCTTTTCGTCCAATTATCTCATCTGACAGGAAAATCATCGAAGTTCCTTATCTTTGTAAAAACGATAAAGTGGACAATAAAGCAATTAAATTTATTCTGAAGGAATTTCATAAATGAGCATTTTTACGAATCGTCTGAATATCAGTTTTAATATTGATGCTATTCAACAAGATTTTGAGTTTATTCGATTAGAAAGACAACAAAATGGTAAATGGTATGGAGCTAGAGAATTAGATTATCTTCTTGGTAAAGATTTCAATGCTTCTGCTGTCATGTTTCAGTATAGTAAATATGCTTATGCCATGTTTAAGAAACCACTTGATGTTTACCAACTTATCTCTAAAATTAGGGAAAATGAGGAATTCAAAGACGATGCTGTTATTGAAGTTACTCCGAAAGCTATACTTGCAGGTTCTGAAGACTGCATTTGTGAAGAATGGCTAGCTCAGATTTTATTAAACTCGCTTTCATCCTCTAGATCGCGTTTTGCTAAATATCATTATTGCAACCTAACCGGATCATTGTTACTTGTACGAGATTTTGAAGGCAAAAACAAAGACTATATTGATGTAGCAAAAATTACTCTAAAAAAGGGGTACTTGCTAGAGATTAAAACTGCTCGTCACCGAACAAAAATTTCTATTCTTACAGAGCTAAAAAATACTGTTGATAATAAACGCAAACAGGAACTTAAAAATGCTCTTGATAAGCCTAATTATATATTTGAAGCATCAACTGGAAGTCTTCGGAGACATTTACCGCGTGATGGTGAAATTGATGCAAAAACAATATATATCGAATGTGGTTTAAAAGGTAAAAAAGCATCTACTCCATTTCTGGACTTTGGGAGTATTGATAATTTTTACAAAAGTAGCGCTGGTGTTTCTCACCATATCATGGTAAGCATTCACGAACATCTATCGAAATACATGGATGTTAATTTTTGTTGCCGTGAAATTGACGACAACTTACCACTTACAAGCACCTTGCTTAAAAGTCCAAAACAACTTCACTCAAAACTTGATGGTCAGGCAATACATATAGTTGATAGAGTCAACGATGAAGAGTCTGCTTATTTAGTAATGACACTGAAACAATTGCTTCTTCCTTATATCACTGATGAAAACTTAATTACTGTTGGTAAACGTGATAAAAGAGACGCTCTAAATTTTAGAATTATTCATGATGCCGACTTTTATGAAAAGATGGGAGAAGAAGACGAATATCTCCCTTCAACAAATGAATTCCGGCGGCAGCACCTCACAATTGAATCAAGCATAAATGTCTCTGACGCTATTGTTAAAACAATTATAAAAGAACAGCTTATAAAGCGTGATATTAGCTCTCGAACATTGAACCTGTTTGATTGGGCTAAACTTGAATTAAAAGGAGTTTGGACTTTTGCTGCTTGGGATGAAGAGAGAAATCACGTTATTTTTATGGAAATCCAACCAAATGGTAATTTTGAATTTTATGAAATAGAAGACCGAGGCATATTTAACTGGGAAAAATTTGACAAATACAAAGATGCTATGATAGATAGTAGCTCTGGGGATAAAAGCAGGACATTGGAAGGTCTTGTTATTTCTGATACAGGTGATATAAATCAGATATTTCGTAGCGATGAAATCACCATTCCTGAGCTTTCTAAAATTGAAGCTATTATCAACGAAGTCGAAACTGAGTTTCCTGAAAATAAGCGAAGTGGAAAGGCTTTGGCAGGGTTGATACAAGAATTTATGGCTGAAAGTTCTAGCAAAGATAATGAAGAACTTGTGAGATTTTCCGATGAATTGGAAATTTTGGGTAGCAATGAACTAGACAAAAAAAGCTTCAAAAAACTTCTGAATGAAAGGCTAGGAAAGAGTTCAAATATTTCATCTGAATTACGGAACTATCTTCTAAACAAACATCACATAAGGCTGATTTTTTCAAAACAGAAGGAAAACCTCGAAGATTTATTTGACGCTTCTCTCAATATAAAATATTTCGGCGAAACTGAAAAAGAAGCATATTATTTCGTGGGAGATCAAAATGTAAAAGATTATTCTTTCAAAGATGCCTGTCATCTCCGTAAAATCCTTGCAGTAAAGGACTCGAAACTGATATTCAGACAACTCCTTCAAACTATGGATGTTGATTTTGTCCGCACAGGGCAAAGTACCGTAATCCCTTTTCCATTTAAGTATATTAGGGAGTATAAAAATTTTGGCGTTGCTAAATGACTGTATGAATCCGTATTCATCAGCTGCAATAACTATTAGTTTGACACATTCTACTTATGTTTCATTAAACCCCAATACACGGAGAAATATTTTCAAATAAACCCAATAGTAATGCTGACTAGAGTTATCGTATTGTTCTGTAACTTTATCGGACGCAATCAAGCCACATAAAAATATCTATGTGAAAATGTGGTTTTAACTACCCTATTACATTGAATTAGTAAGATAAACTTGCCGTATGTATGTCATCAAACTACTTAGCTTCATCCAGTAACCAAAAAGGCATAAACAATGACTAAAGAACCAGTCAAAGTAATATTATGGGAAGAAAATCAAAAAGATTTTCTCAAAAAATTCTACGATCTTCAATTTACTCCCAGAGTAGGAGAGGAAGTTTACCTAAAAAAAGAAAGATGGAAAGTAACCAGAGTTGAGCATGATGTAGAAATTAGTGAGATTAATGTCTACATGGAATTAATCAAAAAAGCCAAGCAGGATAAATCATCTAATTCATAAATACAAGTAAATACACTCAACTATAGCAATCCTATTTGATTTGTGAGAATTGCGACCCGCAGATCCCCGACTTCTCGAAGAAGTCGGGGATCTTGTTTATGCGCGTTTGATTCAGGTTTTAAATCTTTATGCAAGGTGCGATGTCTATGACGGGCGTAGCTGCGACACCACAAGATTTGCAGCCAAGTGGTGGCGATCGCACCCAATCTTATCTGTAACGATACACTATAAAAGTAAAGAAATGTAAATAAATCAAATTTTGCAACCGTGGAAAACATCACATTGGGGCAAAATGGCCCATCTGTTACACCCTTGTGCATCGGCACTTGGGCTTGGGGTGATAAACTATTTTGGAATTATGGCGATCGCTACGGCCCAGAACAGTTACAAGAAGCCTTTACAGCAGCCTTAGAAGCTGGTATTACCTTCTTTGATACTGCCGAAGTCTACGGAATGGGACTATCAGAGAAATTTTTGGGACAATTTCTGCAACAGACACAACAACCTGTACAAATCGCCACAAAATTTGGCCCCCTACCGTGGCGATTTACAGCCCAATCCGTCTCGGATGCTTTAACAGCCAGCCTCAAACGCTTGCAATTAGAGCGAATCGCCTTGTATCAAGTACATTGGCCTTTTGCCTTCTTTTTAAGTCAAGAAACTTTGATGAATGCCCTAGCGGATGAAGTGAAGCGGGGCAGAATTGCCGCAGTTGGTGTAAGTAATTACTCAGCAGAGCAAATGCGAGACGCGCATCAAATATTAGCGAACCGTGGAGTGCCTTTGGCTGTAAATCAAGTACGCTATTCTTTACTCAGTCGCCAAGTTGAAAGTAAAGGTATTATCGCAACTGCCCGTGAGTTGGGTGTGACTATTTTGGCTTATAGTCCTTTAGCTCAGGGATTACTCACTGGCAAGTACAGTATTGATAGTGCTGAAACCCCCACTGGTGCGAGGAAAATAGACTCGCGATTTAAGAAAGAAGGTCTACAAAAAATTGCCCCAGTTATATCTTTGCTACGCAATTTCGGGCAAAAATACGATCGCACTCCTGCCCAAGTTGCTCTCAACTGGTTAATTGCTCAGGGGAATGTTATTCCCATTGCTGGGGTGAAGACAGCCGAACAGGTACGGCAAAATGCTGGTGCTTTGGGCTGGAAATTGAGCGACGATGAAATTGGAGAGTTAGAACTAGTTAGTCGTCCTTGGCTGTAAAGACGTTGCAGTGCAACGTCTCTACTCAAATACAGGAGGCCAAATTTCTGACACTACTAGCTCCCAACCTGGTAGTAAGTCTGGTAGTGTCAGTTTGTCGTTGTCCTGCAAAATTATTGGTTCTTGGTTGAGTCGATAAACTGTGAGCGTCAATTTGTCAGGATCAATCAGGATACCAACCGTAGATCCAAGTTGTAGGAATAGCTGAATCTTTTCTACCAGTGGTTTGATCCGGTCTGACTTAGATTTTATCTCAACCATCAAATCAGGAACCAGTTCCACAAAGTCGCGCTTGCTTATTTTAAGTCTATCAGCCCGAACAAAAGATACATCGGGAGCGCGGAGATTTCGTTTTTCATTATCAGTTTCTTTCCCGTTTTCAGTTTCTAATGTCGGCAAAATAAAACCAGCGCTAGAACCCGTTACCCGTCCTAACCTCTGTGGGCGTACCCAGTTGCCCAGTAACCTAACTAACTCAGCACCTATTTCCTCTGACTCATAATCTGATGGCCCCATAACAACTATATTTCCGTCTACTAGCTCTATCTGCCATTCTGGATGCTCTGCTTGTAGTTGCTCTAAGTCTAGGATAGTGAACATAAGACCACGAAGAATGCATCTATAATTTATCTTCCTACAAACTAGTAGAAAAAATTACCCAAAAAGCCAAAAAGTCAAGAGCCAAAGTCAAAATCTTGACTCCTAACTCTCAACTCTCCAATTTTAGGTTTGGATTTTGGATTGAAGAAAAAACCTCAAATCTAAAATCCAAAATTGATTAACTTCTAACTCTTGACTAAGAAGCTGATTCTCTAGCTGTCGGTGAACCTATCTTTTTACTAGGGGATGCAGAAGACTCGTGTCCACTTGTCCGCAGTTTTGGCTTGGGAGAAGAATGTCTTTCTTCTCCATTGCTGCTATCTGATTTCCACGCAGCACGGGGGCGATCGCTAGAAGATTCACGACGCTTACCGAGTCTTGGTTTGGGAGCAGAAGATTCTTCTTGGGGAATTTCCACGTCTGAACTCAACCAAGCGGGACGAGTTTGATCGTAAGCGATTTGTAGTGCAGCTGCGGCGATCGCTTGAGCATCGTATTCTTCAATCAATTCGCTGACAATGGGCAAGAATGAAGCCAAACGCTCACCTGTCAAAGCTTCCCGCACCAGTTCTTGCAATTTCAGAATGTGTTTTGCTTCAATCTGGGCGCGTGTGGGAATCGTCAGCACTTGCCAATTTTGGCGGTTATGACGTTCAAATGTTTGCTGTTTGCGCCGCTCAAATGGTTGAACTAAAGAGATTGCTGTTCCTTCTTTACCAGCACGACCAGTACGACCAATACGGTGGACGTAGGTTTCTACGCTATCGGGTAAGTCGAAGTTGATTACATGGGAGAGTTGATCGACATCTAACCCTCTTGCTGCAATGTCAGTTGCTACCACCCAGCGAACTTGACGGTTACGGAATCTGATTAATAAGCGTTCCCGCGCTTGTTGGGACAAGTCACCGTGGTATTCATCTACACTGTGACCAGCACCTTGTAACTGACTGGTGAGTTCGGCGGCGGTGCGTCTGGTGCGGACGAAGATTAAAGCTGTTTCTGGATCTTCCATTTCCAGAATTGGTTGTAAAGCTTTGGCTTTTGTCCAGTGGCGGGGGATCAGATAAGCTACTTGATTAATCTTGTTAGGAGCGGCTTTTGGCTGCTCAACGGTGACAGTTGCAGGCGATCGCAAGAACTTGTTCACCAACATCCGAATTGATGGTGGCATTGTTGCCGAGAATAAAGCTGTTTGGCGATCTACGGGCGCTTGCGAGAGGATTTTGATCACATCGTCGATAAAGCCCATGCTCAACATTTCATCGGCTTCATCTAACACAAACCACTTCACTTGATCGAGCTTTAAACAGCCGCGATCGAGCAAATCGATTACCCGTCCGGGAGTGCCCACAACCATGTGAACGCCACGTCTGAGTTGTAACATTTGGCGGTCAATTGATTGACCTCCATAGATTGCTAACACCCGCAATCCTTCATTACCGATAAATTGGGCGATCGCATCGTGAACTTGCATCGCTAATTCACGAGTCGGTGTTAAAACTATGGCTTGTACGGCTCTTTGATTGATATCTAGCCGCTCTAAAATTGGCAGTGAAAATGCTGCCGTTTTGCCTGTTCCAGTTTGAGATTGACCGACTACATCACGACCGGCTAGCAATTGGGGAATTGCTTGCACTTGAATGTTAGTTGGTTCGGTAAAACCGATTTTTTCTAGTTGTTCGACACGCTCTTGGGAAATTCCTAATTCTTGAAATGAAAGAGTCATTAATTCGTCCTAAATTTTATGTAAGGATTTTTGGATTAGTCATTTAGTCATTAGTTATTTAGTCATTAGTCATTAGTCATTAGTTATTGGCTACTAGTGAGCCAAGGGCGATAGCGCAGCCTCAAGCTATGCCAACGAATCCGCGAACTTCAGGTAAACCCTCACGAAAACTGCCATTAATGCAGCGTTGACCTCAGAATAAGGGTGAATCTGGAAGGGTCATTTAACAATAGACTTTGGACAAAAGACAAATAACAATTTAGTTATTGACTACCTGACCATAGAGGTCGTATGTATCAGCGTGGTGAATCGCTATTGGCACGATGGTTCCTAATTTTGCCTGGCCTTTGACATATACCAGACCATCAACCTCTGGGGAAAATCTACCTGAACGACCTATTAATTCACCACTTTCAGGATTTTCTTGCTCAATCAGGACATCAACGATTTTGCCTACTTCCTGTTGATTTTTCTTTTGGGAAATCGGTTGCTGGATTTCCATAAGTTGGTATCGGCGCTCGTCCATCACCAATTGGGGCAACTGATTTGGCAACTTGTAAGCTGGGGTTCCTTCCTCAGAGGAAAAGGTGAAGACACCAACATGATCGAATTCATGCCTTTGAACAAACTCTAATAAATGCTCAAAATGCTCGTTTGTTTCTCCTGGGAAACCAACAATAAATGTTGTCCGCAATACGGCTGTTGGTAGCGCCGTTTTGATGCGATCTATAATCCCATCATTTACGCGTCCTTGCCAAGGACGATTCATGGAGCGGAGAACATCTGGATGAGAATGCTGCAAGGGCAAATCCAGATAAGGCAAGACGTTGGGTGTTTCTTGAATCGCCGCGATCACATCTGGGGTCAGTCCCGTGGGATAAGCGTAGTGCATTCTGATCCACGGTATATCTACTTTCCCCAAAGCGCGAAGTAATTCGGCTAATTTTGGCTGACCGTAAATATCTAGACCGTAGTTAGTGGTGATTTGGGAAATTAAAATAATTTCCTTTACCCCTTGACTAACTAACTGCTCCGCTTCGGCGACGATAGATTCTATAGTACGCGATCGCTGGTTCCCTCGAAGATGAGGAATTATACAAAATGCACAACGATAATCACAACCTTCGGCAACCCGGAGGTAAGCAACGCCCTCTGTTGTAGTGCGATAGCGCGGTGTAGTTTCGTCGGCAATGTAGGTTGGCTCTATACTAACCTGTTTGACCCGCTCGCCAAGTTCAACACGCTCAATTACATTAACAATTTTGTGATAATCGCCTGTACCAACCACCGCTACTGCTTCAGGTAACTCCTCCAAAAGTTGCTCTTGGAAGTGTTGCGCCATACAGCCAGTGATTACGATCTTTTTATTTGCCTCTGCCAGTTCTACCAACGTTCTGACAGATTCTTGCCGGGCCGCTTCAATAAAACTACAAGTATTAACAATAACGTAATCTGCTAACTCTTCATTTGTATCTACACCGTAGCCTGCTTCTACGAGCAGTCCTAGCATGTGTTCTGTATCAATTCGATTTTTCTCGCAGCCCAGATGAGAAATGGCAATCGTTGGCTTGTCACCCATATTTTGAAAATATCTTCATTTTTTTTCTTGTAATCAACATTCTGGCGTTAATTTCGCTTTTTTCCGACCGCTATCCTTCTAATAACAGCACGTTGACAGATTTTCACTGTCAGCAACTGTCCGTAGAATTATGACCCTATCAATAATAAAAATAGAGGTCATGTTATGATATTTTTATCAATCTGTTCCCCAGGGTAAATTGAAGTGTCTTTGGGTACATTTGACACTTGTAATGTTTTTTAACAATTCGCCTATTCGTATTTTACATTACCACAGCGTGTGCGTTGTTAACCTACCCATCGGGAAGCCGCCCAAAGGGCTTGTTGTGAGAAGTCGCTACCCTCAGGGAAATCGACGAAAGCGACTACGCCTATAAAGCAGTAATGCTAACCTGGCGATTGGCAAGTCCTACGACAGTGCGCGGACAAGACGCCTAAACCACGGAAAGCTGCCTTGCGTCTAGTGAGTGGCAAACTCCTCTTGTAGCCAGGTTTTATCTTAACATATCTTATGGGAGGTTTCACGCCAATTTCCATCTGAGGAAAGAGGCAATAAACCGACTATCATAAAACACATTTGACTAATTAATGGAAAGTCAAGAGTCAAGGGTCAAAAGGAGCCAGTCACGTGCGGGGTTTTCCCCGTTGAAGAGCCACCCCTGTAAAAAGGTTCCCGACCTTAAGAGGAGTGACGTTGAACTGGCGTTCAATAGTCAAAAAATTCTGGACTCTGGACTCCGCGAGGCGGATTAAAGACGTGGACTTATATCAGATATTTAAAACTCGTTCCCCAATTATTGGCGTGGTTCACCTGCTACCACTGCCTACCTCACCCCGTTGGGGAGGTAGTTTAAAAGCGGTGATTGCTCGTGCCGAACAAGAAGCCGCAGCCCTAGCAAGTGGAGGGGTTGACGGTCTGATTGTCGAGAATTTTTTCGACGCGCCGTTTACCAAAAACCAAGTCGATCCAGTGGTTGTGAGTGCCATGACCATTGTGGTGCAGCGGATACAGAATTTGGTGACTTTGCCGATAGGTTTAAATGTTTTGCGAAATGATGCCAAAAGTGCAATAGCGATCGCTAGCTGTGTACAGGCGCAATTTATCCGCGTCAACGTCCTCACAGGGGTGATGGCAACTGACCAGGGATTAATTGAGGGAGAAGCCCATCAACTACTCCGCTATCGACGGGAGTTGGGCTGTGATGTTAAAATCCTGGCCGATGTGTTGGTGAAACACGCCCGTCCTTTGAGTTCTCCAAATCTTACAGTCGCTGTGAAAGACACTATTGAAAGGGGTTTAGCAGACGGAGTGATTTTATCGGGTTGGGCTACTGGTAGTCCTCCTAACTTAGAAGATTTGGAACTTGCTTGTGGTGCAGCAAATGGCACGCCAGTGTTCATCGGGAGTGGGGCTAATTGGGAAAATATTGATACATTGATGCAAGCAGCAGATGGTGTAATAGTTTCCAGTTCCCTGAAACGTCATGGACGCATAGAGCAACCAATTGACCCAATTCGTGTCAGTCAATTCGTAGAAGCTGCCCGTCGCAATTGGAACTCCAAAGGTGAAAGCAAATCAGCAGAACAAGTGAAGTTACATTCTTAATTGGGGCATGGGGCATGGGGAATGGGGCATGGGAAGAAATAATTAATGCCCAATGCCCAATGCCCAATGCCCAATGCCCATTAACCAATAACAATTTATGATTCGCCGTCGTTCTACTCCTTGGATTCATAAATGGTCACGTCCATTGATTGCCGCGATCGCTGGATGTGGTGCTCTGATAACAGGTTATCTCACCATAGAAAAGTTAACCGGAGGCAGTGCCGCTTGTGTGGCACAGGCTGGTGCTAAGGGCTGTAATGATGTGCTTTCCAGTCCTTGGGCAACGGTTTTTGGTCAGCCATTAGCTTTGTTTGGGTTTTTGGCATACACCAGTATGGTGATATTAGCTTTGGCTCCCTTGGTATTCAATTCAGGGGAAAACAATAACCGCAAACAATTGGAAAATTGGACGTGGTGGCTGCTGCTGGTAGGTGCGATCGCTATGTCTGTCTTTAGCGGCTACCTAATGTATGTGCTGACATCTCAAATCAAAGCGATTTGTCCTTACTGTATCGGTTCAGCTTTATTCTCTGTGAGTCTTTTGGTACTAACAATTATCGGTCGGACTTGGGAGGATATTGGACAAATCTTGTTTACTGCCCTGATTGTCGGGATGGTAACGCTGATTGGTACTTTAGGCGTTTATGCTGGTGTGAATCAATCAGATGTGACACCTGGAACTCCTGGACAACCCACTAAAATTACCTTTACTCCCAAGGAAAACCCCAACCCAGCGTTCGGTTGGGAAGTTACCACAACTTCTGGTGAGGCAGAAATAGCCTTAGCACAGCATCTAGGGAAGGTAGGTGCAAAAGAATACAGTGCTTATTGGTGTCCTCACTGTCACGAACAAAAGCTGCTTTTTGGTAAAGAAGCTGAGGAAATAATCAATAATGGTATTAAGGTAGAGTGCGCTCCCGATGGACTCAAAGCTCAACCAGAAGTGTGTAAAGCCGCAAAAATTGAAGGTTTCCCCACTTGGATCGTTAATGGTAAAAGCTATAGCGGAGTCCAAAACTTAGAGGAACTAGCGAAAGTTTCTGGTTACACAGGACCTCGTAACTTCAAATATTTCAAGTAATTGCCTTGAGTTAGCCTCTGCCGCGGTTGCCAATTGGGAAGGCTACACCTACCTAGTGCTACGGTGTAGTTCACAACCTATACATAGTCAACTGGATGAATACAGCAAAGTCTGTTTCCAGTTGGCTTTTTTGTTTTTGGTAATAGATGATAAATGTTGTCCAATACTCCATTACCAATTTTCCTGCGGCTTTTATCCGCCAACACTTGAAGCTGAAGGAAATTAATCAAGTATATTTACCCTAATACAATGTATATTTTAATTTCTTTTTGCAGCATTCGGGAGCCACCTTGGGATGTAATCATGTCAGCGCCGAACCCAAAGGTGTGTCTGTTGGAAGTTACCGTAATTCTCAGTAAAATATTCAATTAGATCGTAAATGTACGAGTTTAATGAGTAAGCTTTACCAAATAAGGCTTTGGACGTTAAATTCACTGAACTCACTTTCAACAATATTTCTTAATTGGTGCTGATAGCCACAAAAGCCCCAGTTACCGTTTAGTCAGATAATTGGCCTCAATATATGGTAATACATCACAAATACCACGATATCTTGAAGAACCTTGCTGAGTTGAAAAAACTCTTAGAAACTCTATTTAGTTCCTGCTTGAGCTATGTTAGTCCGATAGTTAATAGCTTAGAACTTACGCACTGTACAAATTTATTATCTTGTGCATTAACAAAAATACCTTCTTTCAAACCAAAGGATATTTGATAAATAGCGTAGGCGTAGCCCGCCGCCGGCATCGCCTAAAAACTGTCGCTAGCTATAGGAAATAGAGAATATTTTTGCCTACTAGGTAATGGGAATGAATCAGCAGCTAGGCAAGCGTTTTGTGAAGTTAACCTTTGGACTGAAACAATCGCTTAGTCGAGGACACAGAGAATTGATTACTGCGGCCAGCGTTGCAGTCTGCGTCCTGCTTTTGCACTCCATTGGATTATTGCAATCTTTGGAGTTGGCAGGTTTGGATCAATTTTTTCGCTTACGTCCAAATGAACCGCCAGAAGACCGGATTACGATCGTAGTGATTGATGAGGCTTATTTAAACGAAGTAGGTTCGTGGCCAATTCCAGATGCGAAGGTTGCCCAGTTGTTGCAAAAATTAAATGTCCACAAACCCCGTGCGATTGGCTTAGATATCTACAAAAATTTACCAGTAGAGCCTGGTAATCAAGAACTACGTAATGCTTATCAGTCAATACCCAACTTGATTGGTATTGAACTACTAGCAAATGATAACAACAAAAACTTTAGTGTTTCGCCTCCACCAGGGCTGAATCAGGATCAAGTGGGCTTTAATAACGTGCTGTACGATCTTGATGGTAAAGTACGTCGCAGTTTGTTGTATTGGCACATTAAAAGTGAAGTACATGAAAGTTTTGCCCTGAAGTTGGCTTTATTGTATTTAAAGTCAAAGGGAATTACTCCCACTAAAGCAAAAAGTGACTCTGAGTATTTGCAATTAGGGAAGGCAGCATTTACTCGTTTTGAGGCTAATGATGGTGCTTATGTGGGAGCTGATGATAGAGGCTACCAAATTTTGAGCAATTTTCCCAAACCTAAATGTCAAAGTTCGTCTAGAGAATTGTGTAGTTTTCGCCAGGTATCGATGAGAGATGTACTGGCAGATAAAGTCAAAGCAAACTTAATCAAAGATCGGATTATACTTATTGGTTCGACTGCGCCCAGTCTCCCAGATTTTGTATTTATTCCCTACTCCAGCAGTTTAATGGGTACGGCAAAGCCTGTACCTGGTATTCAATTGCAGGCTTATTTTATTAGTGAGTTAATCTCTGCTGCTGTTGATGGAAGACCATTACTCAAAGTTTGGCCTGACTTGGTGGAATACTTGTGGGTTTTTGTCTGGTCTTATCTGGGAGCCGTGATGATATGGCGGATACGACACGCAACTAGGAGTCTCTTCTCGATCGTAGTTTGTTGCTTTGTATTGTCCGTGAGTGCATACCTGGCTTTTTTCTTATACGGTTGGTGGATACCACTCATTCCCTCACTGGTTTGCTTTGGCACTTCAGCTATTTGGATGACTAGTCATATTGCTCACATGCAGGAAGAGTGGAAACGTTCCAAAGAATTTTTGCATCACGTTATCAACACGATCCCCGATCCAATTTTTGTGAAAAATGAACAACATCAGTGGATTGTTTTAAATGAGGCGTATTGTCGATTTATCGGTTATCCAAATAAGTTATTAATTGAAAAGTCAGACTATGACTTTTTCCCAAAACATGAAGCTGATGTGTTTCGACAACAAGACGATTTTGTTTTTCGGACTCAGCAACCCCAAGAACATGAAGAAGAATTTACAAATGCCGATGGTCAGACTCATCAAATTGCCACTAAGCGATCGCTCCACAAAGACTCAGCTGGCAATTTCTTTTTAGTTGGTGTCATCCGAGATATTACTCAGCGCAAGCTGATGGAAGAACAACTGAAGCGTACAGCTGCTGAACTATCCCGCTCTAACAATGAATTAAAACTCAAAGAAGACCACTTACGTTATTTAGCGTATCACGACCCCCTCACCGGTTTATCCAATCGCAAATTTTTTGCCGAACAACTTTACGAGTCCTTACATTGGGCGCAACACAATAACTTGTTGTTGGGACTGCTGTTTATCGATCTAGATGGCTTTAAGCAAGTCAATGATACGTTGGGACACGAGACGGGCGATCGCTTGTTAATGACTATTGCTGAAAGACTCAGCAACTCTTTACGCGCTAGTGATACAGTTTCTCGTTTGGGTGGCGATGAATTTACTGTGATTTTACGGGCAATTCCTAATGTCCAAATAGCTGCTAAAGTCGCCGAAAAAATTTTAAGCAGTATTACCAAGCCAATTGTTTTGGACGGCTATACAATCCGAGTCTCTGCCAGTATTGGCATTAGTGTTTACCCATACAACAGTCAAGACAGTGAAACTTTGATGAAACAAGCTGATACAGCAATGTATCGTGCCAAGCGCCTGGGTAAAAATCGCTACGAGTTTGCTTAATTAGTTAAGAGTCAAGTCTCCAGTTTTTTTTGACTATAGTTACAATTTTTACCTTCAAGTTAGGAATTTAGACTGGAAACATGTCTAAGGCACTATTTTGAAAAATATAGCTTATATACTGCAAGGTAAATTTTTAGCCAAGATATATACCCAGCAAGGCTTTTTGGCTTGAAGACTAAACCTCATAACTGATGTCACAAAGCAATTAGCGATCGGAAATAATTAGGAAAATAATTTTTAGTGTAACTTATATTACATTAAAAATTATACTTATACTTATTCGCTTATTACGCTGTTTGATAGTTTTGAAAATCCTTATAACACAACTTAGAACACGATAAATATGTTGTTGTATCTTTATACATCTTTACTCGATTAAGTCTAAACTATACAATCAAATAAGTATTATTTCATATTTTTCTAAACTCTTGATTCAATAAACATAGTGTTTATACTTAATAGTATTAAGATATTATTAATAAATAGTGAACTAAGCAAAATGTTCACACTAAAAAATTGACATATCTAACCTGAGACTGATGTAAAAATCGATTATTAAGAATACCACTTAAGTATAAAGACTCTTTTATATCAGCAAATTAAGGTTAATCGACAAGTGAATACCACAATAATTTGTACGCTACCAGCAATAATTTCATAAAGTTAAAATACTTTTTCCAAAGACTACAGTAAATATACGGTAGTAAATAAAATGCGCTTTTAAATGAAAAACTAGTAAATTTACTGAAAGAGATGAAGACTAACTTCCCAATCACAAAGTTTATGATATTCTGCATAGGTGCTTATATACTGATCCCCAAAATTGCCGCTTGCACAGGTATGTTAAGTACTGCAAGTGCTAATTCTTTTGGCCCTACTAGCAGTGATACCTCAATCGTCCGCAAGGTCAATTCTCAAAATTTACAAGACGTATACATTCCACCAAATTATGGTGGCCCCGACAGTCATAATGGTAGCGGTACCCGTTGATGGCAATTTTAGATTTTAGATTCTGGTAGAGCAGCGCGATGAGTTAACTACCGTCTTAGACATCCATCTTTTACTTGGCAGCTCATTGCAAGATGTTGTGCTTAGGGTTGCGAAAACCGTCAGGCTCTCTAAGGTATTTTATTCAAGACAATAGTGGAGATTTCCACCAATGATTTGTTTGTATAAGTGTGTGAACTTGCCAATTTGAGTCTGGTTGAGGATAATCTAAACGGAAGTGTCCGCCTCGGCTTTCGGTTCTAAAAGCAGCACTTTTGAGAATTAAATCAGCTACATCTAATAAATTGCGGGTTTCTGCCCAAAGTCCCAATTGCCGTTCAACATCTGGTAGGTCAAAACTAGCGGGTTCTACTGGACGTAAAGCAAGCAAGAATTGAGTTAAAGGCAAGGCAGCGAAATCTTGCTGCCAAGATTCAATAGTAGCGATCGCATTTTCCAGCCTTGATTGCTCCCGGCAAATACCAGCACTTTCCCACACTAGACGCGGTAACTTCTCCCTGAGTGCTTCTAGCTGTGCTTGTTGGATGTGCCACTCACTAGGATCGGGACTAAATTTCCGTAATTGCACTGGTGTTTCTGAGGATAGCCCAATATTTTCTAACTTAATATTAGCCATCTGGGCCCCAAACACAATACATTCCAACAGGGAATTACTGGCGAGGCGATTTGCCCCATGCACTCCGGTACTAGCGGTTTCACCAACTGCGTACAAACCGGGGATATTTGTACGATTCATTAGATCCGCAACAATTCCACCCATCCAGTAATGGGCGGCTGGCGCTACAGGAATTGGTTCGTGGAAGACATCAACGCCCCAATGTTGACAAACTTTGATGATGTTGGGAAAGCGGTGACGAATCTTGTCGGCGGGGATGGGGCGCATATCCAACCACACATGAGCAGTAGCCAAATCAAGGGCGGTACGTTGTAAATGGCTGAAAATTGCTCTACTGACAACATCTCTAGGTGCAAGTTCACCCGCAGGGTGGTAGTCAAAGGCAAAACGTCGCCCCTCATTATCGATGAGATGTGCCCCCTCACCGCGTACAGCTTCACTGATCAAGAAGCGATCGGCGCCAGGTTTAGTAAGGGCAGTCGGGTGAAATTGGACAAATTCTAAATCGCGGAGAATAGCCCCAGCACGAGCTGCGATCGCTACTCCATCACCGGTACTCACTGCCGGGTTAGTGGTTTGGGCAAATACCTGACCGCCACCGCCGGTTGCGAGTACCACAGCACCAGCTCTTATCCAGCTGATTTTACCTTGATAAAACAGGCTAATTCCCTGACAGCAACCAGTTTCGGGTTCAATCCACAAACTCAAAGCCAAAGCTTGCTGAATGACTTGAATATTTTGGCGACGTAATACTTGAGCGGTGAGGGTGGTAGTAACTTCCCTGCCTGTGGTGTCCGCAGCATGGAGAACACGACGGCGAGAATGGGCGGCTTCCAAAGTTAAAGCTAAGGCTTGACCATGACGGTCAAAAGCTACTCCCAAGTTAACTAGGGATTGAATACAGCTAGGAGCATGTTGGGCGAGAAATTCGACAGCGGTGCGATCGCATAAACCGGCACCCGCCTGGATCGTATCTTCAATGTGCAGCGTGGGAGAATCTTCTGGGGCGATCGCTGCGGCAATGCCACCTTGTGCCCAATCACTGGCGGATAAAGCAACGGTTTCTTTGGTAATCAAACCGACTCGCAAGGATTCTGGCAGACACAGCGCTGTGTATAGTCCAGCGGCACCAGCACCGACTACTAAGACATCAAATTGGCTGGGAATATCTATCTGAGACAAGGTAATGGGTAGGGGGAGCAGGGGGGCAGGGGAGCAGGGGGGCAGGGGAGCAGGGGGGTAGGGGAAGATTTTACTTTGTCTCCCTTGTCTCCCTCATCTCCCTCATTCCCCTTATCTCTAATAAAATACTCCCACTCCCTAGAATCAGGAGTGGGCTGCTATTTGCTACATTAACTGCAATTCAGTTATCTGTAGATACCGTTGTTAAAGCGATCGTCTCCTTCATTGAAGGCAGGCTCTAAGTCTGTCACGGTAAATTTATCGAGGTTGGCTTGCAGGGTTTGTTTTTGGCGATCGCTCAATCCTGGAAGATCCAATACATCCTCTACCTTTTGGTAGGGAGCATTGGTGATGATTTTCTTAGCCAAGGTGGGATAAAGCCCTGGAAACTGTTGAAAAGCTCGGACGTTGGTATTATTCAAATCAATTTTTTTACCAAATTCCGTTCCTAGTTTAGCGTCTGCCCGATTCTGCCGCTCAATTGCCAGAACTGGGACTTGGGGAAAAGCAAAACTGTTGAAACTAGCAGCTTGGGCTATCTGAGTTGTTCCCAACCATCCCCAGCAACTAAGTAACAAGCTAAACACTGTTAATAAACGCGCCAATCCTTTCACGATTTTTCTACCTCTCTCCATCAAACAGAAATAAAAGTTTTAAGCTAACAACAGTTATTAGTCATTAGTCATTAGTCATTAGTCATACCCTGCGGGAGGCCGCTAATGCCTCTACGTGATAGCGCCAAGGACAAAGGACAAAGGACAAAAGCTGATAGCTTAGTCAACACAGCAGTCATCAGAAACTAATATACAGCGTATTAATATCCACAATATTTACCGTTACTGGGTTTGACTATACTTTTGGCAAAAATTTTCATTGCAAAAAGAGTACCTGCATAGCTGCGATAGCGTTGCATCGACGATCCCAGCAGCATTCCCAGCTAGACGAAATCTTTTTGGGGTGGCTGATTCTACCTCCCAAGCAGACACCAAACTGTATGATTTCTAAGATCGAAAATCCGATCAAAAAAGACTTGAAACTGATGGATTTTTATGTAATATTTCTTAACTAATTAATCTTTTACAGCATCATTTTTGATGTGTCGTAGATTGGGCCGGGAAAAGTTTCAGTAAGAGAAGCCTACACGCTCATTGCAACATATAGTATCTCCTACCTTTTTCACGCTGCGATCGCAGCTAACAAAAATAGGCTATCTACCAAAATTGTACTCAGAACCGCTCCACCAAAGGCATACCAGTGTCTTTGATTTCGACCTAAAGCTGAAATTCCTACTGTTAATAACACTACGGCGAGAAGTATCGCCCAAGTTTGCCCCCAAGGTGCTTCTACTTGCATGAGAGCATTTTGTAAGATTTGCGGTACTAAATCTGCATCTACTCTCATGATTTGCCGCCAATAGGGCATCAAATCTACTATATAAAAATATACATCTGTTAAAACTGTACCGAGTAAAGAACCTAAATAAAACCAGTTACCTACCTTGCCCCAATTCTTCGCCAGACACCAGCAAGCAAAGGGTAAACCGATAAACTCCACCGGCAGATGCCATAAAGGTTCCCAACGTAACCAGCCCCAGTAAATCGCTCCTGCTAACCAACTCCAGCTAAACCCTAAGAGCAAATCGCCCCAGACGTAAGTTGCAGGACGTGACATTAAGGCAAAACTGAGCCACACCCAAAATCCTGTCAGCGCTAAACTCAGACTTGGTAGCGATCGCACGATAGGCGCTTCTATGAATACTGGGACTGTTACCAAAAACACCGCTGCTGCAAACACTAACCAAGTTTGTCGAGCAGAAATAGATAAGGGTAAAGACGGAGAAAGGGAGAGTGTAGATTCCAATTGCTTGATACCCTTCTGCCCAGTATCAGCTAAATCCAACTCGGTATCAATAGAAGGGGTAGAAGCGCTGTAGGAGGACAGTGTATTATTAATCAAAGTTTTTAATATTTGTTACTAAACTTTATCTTATTTAAGATATCACATTTTCAAATCCCCCCCTGGGGCATTGTAATTATACTGAAATTTTCACTAGCGCTGGTGCAAGCCAAGCAAAACATTCTGCGCCAGACGAATCCATTAAAGTTCCACTATGTACAGAACTCCTGTGTAGTTACTTGTAAATGAGGGACTACAGAGAGGTGAAAAGTCAGCTGCTATGAGTCTGCTAAATATTAAAGTTTGATGAATTTCTCAAATTGCGTTGACTTATTGAGGTGGGTGTAAGAACATAGTCAGCGTCTTCGATGATGTTTTCGATCGCTAAAATTGAATTTTCTACAAGATTGGGTGCAATAGAGAGTATATAAAGCAACATCATCAGCTAAAAAATGTTCATCACGATCTCTAGAACACGAAAAAGGTATTAATTGTATATGGAGTTTATTCAAGCTTTTATTTTAGGTATTGTTCAAGGTATTACAGAGTTTTTGCCAATCAGTAGCACCGCACATCTTCTGATTGTGACAAAGGTATTTGGTTGGAAAGAACTAGGCTCTAAAGATTTTGTTGATGCAATTCAATTTGGCAGTGTTATAGCAATTGTGGGGTATTTTTGGTCGCTGATTTATAGTATTGTCAAAGGTGGGATCGAAGCATTAAAAACTAAAGACTGGCAACGTGAAGAATGGAAGATTCTTGTCGGTATTGTAGTCGGAACACTGCCCGCTTTAATTTTTGGCTTCCTTTTAAAAGATGTTTTACCTGAGAGTGCATTAATTATTGGCATCATGTCAATTATAATGTCTCTTGTATTAGCTTTGGCAGAAAAAATTGGCACTCGGAAGCGAGGTTTTGAGTCATTGCAGATTCGGGATGGTATTTTGGTTGGATTGGGACAAACACTTGCCTTGATTCCGGGTGTTTCTCGTTCCGGCTCGACGTTAACGACGGCCTTATTTTTAGGATTAGAACGCGCTACAGCAGCAAAATTCTCATTTTTGTTAGGGTTTCCAACTCTTACCATTGCGACGCTGTATAAAAGCTTAAAAATATTCAAGTTGTTTCAAGCTCATCAGTTGCCAGATAACATTGTTGGACTATTAATTGTAGGAATTATTTCAACCTTGATTTTTTCCTACCTATCAATTGCATTTTTGATCAAATATTTAGCAACCAAAAACACTTTGATTTTCGTATGGTATAGATTAGCATTTGGTAGTGCGATCTTACTAGCGATCGCAGCAGGTTGGAAAGGATAATAGTCATTTGTCATTTGTCCTTCGACGGGCTACGCCTACGCTCGTTTGTATGTAATACAATCTAACCTCACTCCTACAAGGAGAGAGGCTTTGAATTTTACTCCTTAACGCTAGTAGGGAAGGAGGTAGGGGTTAGGTCTGTATTAGACTCAACTAAGAAACGCTATAATGCCCAGTTATGTTAGCGGGGCGTTTAGCCCGTGCTGAGTTCTGAGTAAAGAAGTGAGATTCCCTACTCAGCACTCGGAACTTGGAACCCGGAACTGTTTTGCCCAATGCCCCATTTCCCATGACTACCATTCATCCTGCCCGAATTACCAAGGTTCTTCCAGACTCAATAGCCGCAGAGATTGGTTTTGAAGCTGGGGATGCGATCGTTGCAATCAATGGTACACGTCCCCGCGACTTAATTGATTATCAGTTTTTGTGTGCTGATGAAGTCTTAGAATTAGAAGTTTTAGACGCTACTGGTAAAACTCATAGCCTGGAAATCGAAAAAGATTACGACCAAGACTTGGGGCTAGAATTTGAAACTGCCCTATTTGATGGCTTAATTCAGTGTAATAACCGCTGTCCATTTTGTTTTATCGACCAACAGCCACCAGGGAAGCGCACCAGCTTGTACTTTAAAGACGACGATTACCGCTTAAGTTTTTTGTATGGCTCTTATCTTACCCTGACCAATTTGCCAGAAAGAGAATGGCAGCGAATTGAGCAAATGCGCTTGTCTCCGTTATATGTTTCTGTTCATGCCACGGAGCCGGAAGTTAGAATTAGGCTGCTGAAAAATCCCCGTGCGGGACAAATCTTGCAACAACTCAAGTGGTTTCAAAAAAGACGGCTACAAATTCATGCTCAAGTGGTTGTTTGTCCTGGTATAAATGATGGTGAACACTTGGAGCAAACCCTAAAAGATTTAGCGTCCTTTCATACTGGTGAAGTACCTACGGTGGCATCGGTGGCAGTTGTGCCAGTCGGATTAACAAGGTTTCGACCTCCAGAAGATGAACTTACACCCGTAACCAGAGAAAAAGCGAAAGAAGTGATTTCTCAAGTGCGAATACTCTCGCAACAATTTCGCCAAAAGTTTTCCTCTAACGTCGCTTGGTTAGCTGATGAGTGGTTTTTGATTGCAGGTGAGGAATTACCGAGCGAATCTGAATATGAAGAGTATCCCCAAATTGATAATGGTGTTGGTTCAATTCAGTTGTTTATCAAGCAATTTGCAGCCGCGGCAACAGAATTACTACCGCCAAAAGTTTATCCTCAGAGAAAATTAACTTGGGTAGTAGGCAATGCAGTAGAAAACGCCTTTGAACCTATCTTGAAACGGTTAAATGCTGTTGAAGGATTAAAAGTAAATATGCGTGCTTTATGTAGTGATTATTGGGGACAGAGTATCACTGTGACGGGATTACTAACGGGTCATGATTTGCTGTTGAACTTACAAGGGCAAGATTTGGGAGACGGAATTTTACTACCAAATGTAATGCTCAAACATGGTGAATTGGTATTTTTAGATGATATGAGTATTGAAGAATTAGCCTGCAAACTGGAGACAAAAATTTTACCAGTAGGAGGAGTTGAAGATTTAATCAATACTTGTATTCTTTAAGCTGTTTTTGTTATCTCTTTAGTATATAGTAGTTCCCAGGTGGATGAAGTACATATCAAAATCTCATCCCCAACCCCTATTCTTGTCAAAAAAATGCTTTGGGGGTGTGGTTATCTGTTATAAACGTTTTTTGAATCAGTATAATTTTAAGCATTTCAACTCAAATTAATTTTTTGTATCCAAACATTTGGATGTTAAATACAAAGTCGATCGGCTTTAATTAAATATAAAAATTTTGATTTAAATTTAATAAATTTTGGTGATTGTAATTGCAAATTTTGAAATTATTGTCTTATCCTATCTAAAAATTTCTAGAAAGCTCGTGAGAAATTATTGTTAGTTTAACTCTGGCGATTGTCAAAAGTACTAATTAGACTTATTGCACAAATACAAATATCTGCCTTCATCCGGCAACCCGTTCTCACAATTTTGGGAGAACGGGAGCCGAGCCAATTTCAAAGTTCCTCTCTCAAACTTGGGAGAGGGATTTAGGGTGAGGGCTTTAAGATGCACTAGTATTACTTTTTTAACTCACAAAAATCCTGACAAACAGATAATTAGAATAAGAGTGGTATTCTTTATTTTAGATTTAAGTGAAAAATCTCTGCAATTATGCAAAAGCCTATGGGAGTTGGTAAATGCAAAATTTTCTAAACAAATAGTCACTAATGAAATTAAATTTACAATGTAATAACTAACAATTTCTATAGATTGCTTAGGCAATTTGAGTATCCATCTTGGCATTTTTTACTGGTTTTGATAGGCTAGATTGATGAAGGTCATTCACTAAGTACTTCTACGAAAGGCTTATAGGAATCCTATTTGATTTTTGAAAAGCCAAATATTAGCTTTACTTAATCCGAGTGAGATTCTCAGTAAAATTACTAGGGATCAAGCTAGAATTGTGTATTGTGTACTAATGAATTATGACTAATAACTAAATTAATTAATAATGAAGTGAGGAGTCACTGGTGAATTATCAGGAAAACCAAAAAGATATAAGTTTAAAAATTAAAAAAGCTAGAAGATTATTTATTTTAAGTTGTGAAATTGTAGTTTTAAATTTTTTGAGTATTTTGCCAGTAACGGCAGCGACTGAAGAACCCGTATTGAGCGTAGTGTATGGACAAGAAAATGCAAATCAATGGAGAGGAATAAGCGATCGCTTACAGACAATAGGGGTGAAATATTGTGTAATTTCCCTAAATGATGTCAAGAGTGGGGCAGATTGGGGCGATCGCCGGGTATTATTTTTGCCAAACGTCGAGACATTAACACCAACTCAAGCGATCGCTCTAGAAGACTGGATGAGTAAGGGAGGGCGTTTGATTGCTAGTGGGCCTGTAGGTAGTTTGTCATCGCCAGGAGTGCGGCAATTATTGCGATCGCTCTTGGGAGGTTATTGGGGATTCAGCCTTAGTGACACACAACAGATTCAAGCTGCAAAAACCAAGATCCCAGAATGGACAAACCAAACTGGACTCTTTGGTAAAGTGCGCGGCGGCGTTGTGATTCCTAATGATATGGGCACTGAATCTCCTGCTGTTTGGAATTCTAAAGATAATCCGGCCGCAGTCGTGACAACTGAGCGTTCTACCTTTTTGGGCTGGCGTTGGGGAACAGATACAGCCTCCGCAGCCGAGTTGGATAATGCCTGGTTAAAAACTACTATCAATCACTATTTGACAGCACTAGCGCCATCAAATCGCACCAAAAAAATACCAGGAGGTTCCCAAAGCTGCTCTACGACTGTGGCGGCTGCGCCTTCATTGCAGGGGGGCAGAGGGGCGGAGGGGCAGGGGAGCAGAGGGGCAGGGGGGCAGGGGGGTAGTTCATCTCCCTCATCTCCCTCATCTCCCTCATTGACTCCTGCTAAAACTGCCACTGCTCCCATACCTAGAGCTTTGCCTATGGTCAAACCGCCAAGTTCTCAGGAGGCTATTGACCAATTAGAACAAGCGGTGCGTTTAGATGTTGCACCCAACTCCAATGAGCCGATTGATAACAACCAAGCGATCGCTCTCCAACAAGAGCTAGAAAATCTGATTGGTCGAGTGGAAAGCGCTCATTTAGCGGTGTTAGCTGATGCGGCTAATGTTGGCGAAACAATATCTGAGGAGAAGCAGTTTTCTAGGCCTTTGAACACCCCTCAATCTGTCAAAGAACAGCCAACACAATTAGCCTCAACCAAACTGGGGGCGCTAGGCATAAGTAAAGATCAAGTGTTAGCACAAGCAAGGCTGATTGCCAAAAATTTACCCCAATTGATTGCTCAAAAAAACTACGCTTTGGCTCGTCAGCAGTGGCTGCTCGCTAAAACGACTTTGTGGCAGCAGTTTCCTGTCGATCGGAAACTAGCTCAACCAGAAATTCGCGCAGTTTGGTTAGATCGGGGGACGATTGTTCGCGCTGGTAGTAAGGCGGGACTGGCACAGATTTTCGATCGCCTCGCTCAAGCTGGGATTAATACCGTCTTTTTTGAAACTGTTAACGCTGGTTATACAATTTATCCGAGCCAAGTCGCAAAACAGCAAAACCCATTAATTCGTGGGTGGAACCCACTGGAAGAAGCGGTGAAACTAGCCCATGAGCGAGACATGGAATTACACGCTTGGGTGTGGACTTTTGCTGCTGGCAATCAACGTCATAATGAAATTCTCAACCTTAATCCTAATTATCCAGGGCCAGTGCTGGCGGCTCATCCCGATTGGGCAAACTACGATAATCTAGGCAACATGATTCCCGTTGGTCAGAGCAAGCCATTTTTCGATCCAGCCAACCCCGAAGTGCGGCAATACTTGCTCAAGCTGTATGAGGAAATTGTCACTAAATATAAGGTGGATGGTCTACAGCTAGACTACATTCGCTACCCTTTCCAAGACCCATCAGCAGGTCGAACTTATGGCTATGGGAAAGCTGCAAGAGCGCAATTTCAGCAACTTACTGGTGTAGATCCAGTGAATATTTCTCCTAGCCAAGCAGATTTGTGGCAAAAATGGACAAAATTTCGCACCGAGCAAGTTGATAGCTTTGTCGCCCAAGTATCACAGCAGTTGCGACAAAAGCAACCGAATTTGATTTTGTCGGTTGCAGTATTTCCTTTGCCAGAACAAGAGCGGATTCAAAAAATTCAACAAAATTGGGAAACTTGGGCAAGGCGGGGGGATGTAGATTTAATTGTTCCCATGACTTATGCTCTGGATACTTCTCGGTTTCAACGACTGGCGCAACCCTGGATTGCCTCTAAACAATTGGGAGCTACCTTGTTAGTGCCGGGAATTCGCTTGCTTTCTTTGCCAACAATTGGGGCATTCGATCAACTCCAGTTGGTAAGAGACTTGCCAGTTAGTGGTTATGCACTATTTGCCGCAGAAAATTTTAGCAACGATCTCCAAAAAATCTTTAGTAGCACCCAAGGTAGGATTCAATCTACAACAAGTGAACCGATTCCTCACCGCCAGCCTTTTCAAACTGCCGCCATCCGTTACACCGCGCTACAACGGGAATGGAAATTTGTTTTCCAAAATGACCAACGACAAAGGTCATCTCAGAAACTTTCAGATTTTAACAACCAGGCAGAAGTTTTACGCACCGCTTTAAATCAGCTTGCCGCTTCCCCTTCTGCTAGTAAGTTACTCGTTGCAAGAGCCTCTCTAACTCGGTTCCAGTCTCAATTTCGGGTATTGATGAGCCAAGAAATTAAGTCGAATTCCTATCAAGTCAAAGTTTGGGAAAATCGACTCGTAACTATAGAAAGGCTATTACGTTATGGCGAACGGCGGGTGCAGTTGCGTTCTTTGTGAAGAGGCAGAGAGGCGGGTAGCAGGGGAGACAAGGAAAAGAAAACTCCTAACTCAACACGGGTTAAACGCCCCGCTACCGCTAACAGCACTCGGAACTGTTTTGCCCAATGCTAAATACCCAACTAGCTGGATATAAGCAGTTTGTAATTCTTAACACACTTTTTGTAGTGTTTGTAACCCAAATATTACTACTTGTTTAGCGTCAAAATATTGGAAAATACTTAGATAAGCAGCTTTAGATAACTATTATTTGATGATAGGTATCGTGAAAATGTATGCAAACTTTACCCCAGCTCATTAGGTTACAAAGCTTAGAGTTAAGAATTGACTGTTTGCTCCTGATGGTTGTGTTAAAAACATCACTATTAGAGTAGATGCTATTTCTACAACGGGCTACGCTTATGCACTGATGTAGTACGAGGTAAAAGTGTCTTGCTTTTTCATCTTCGCAGGTAGTAGGGTACTTCACCAAGCATGATATGGTACTGCTTGTAACTTCTGGAACTAGCTTGAAAACAGCCAATACTTTTGAAGTTATGCATACCTTAGTCATGACATTGAACATGTCAGAATTTTCGTAAATAGTCTCAGTGCTATCACGGTTGTGCCAGCAGCAGTTGGAACTGCTTCTAGTTGTAGATAAGCAAAGTAATATTACCGACAATATTACTCCTGAAAGTATCTGTATCTGTCAAGCACTGGCACAAAAAACAGAGAAAACTAGAGGTAATACTAGTATTGGTTCCTTTGAGGTAGAACATCAGATTTTCATTGAGAGACAATTACTCAAGTCCCAATGGTTACTAGCACGCGCTATAGTACGTAAAGCTACGACAGGCAAATACACTCACTTCATTGAAGTTTATGAGGAAGATTTGGACTTGTACCGTAAGTCTAATAGGAGAATGCAGACCAATACGCCCAAATATCACATAATCATGACTGAAATGTTGAATGATGTGTTGATTATCGGCCAGTTAGAAGTAGGAAAATTAGAGTTTAGAGTAACATCTTTCAATTTAGTTGAACACAGGCGACAATCGCCAGAACAAATACAGATGAATCTGGACTATCGGCGCTTGATTTTTTTCACCAGTCAATATAAATTTTTAACCTGCTGCATCGATGAAAAATTGTTGGCACACACACATTTTGACTAACTTGTTTTCAAATGCGATTAAATATTTATCCTCTGATGGCATTTTCAAGTTTAATTTTCTTATTCAAGATAGACAAACTGCATTTGAAGTTAAAGATTTGCAGATTGGGATTTTCCAAGAATGTATAGTGTATATTCTTGAATCATTTTATCATACTATCAACGCGGTTGATATACTAGTTTGGGTATTAAAAATGGCATTTTTAAAAAAGCGTGTAGATATCTATAAAGTAAAATATTTATTATATTTATAATAAATATTTCTGGATGTTGCCATTAAATAAAAAAATATAAATATGAGGTAATTTATGCCAAAAATCTTAATAATAGAAGATGAAGAAGCAGTACGTGAAAACATTTTAGATTTGCTAGAAGCTGAGAACTTTGAAACTATTGCTGCGGCTAATGGCAGAATTGGGGTACATTTGGCTATCTCCGAAGCTCCTGATTTAATTCTTTGTGATATGATGATGCCAGAAATTGACGGTTACGGTGTGCTAGCAGCATTACGTCAAGAGCCATCAACTGCAACAATTCCCTTCATCTTTCTCACTGCCAAATCTGCCAAATCTGACTTCCGTCAAGGTATGGATATGGGCGCAGATGACTATATAACTAAGCCATTTACTCGGGCTGAGTTATTAAGTGCCATCATGAACAGGCTGGAAAAATACGCTACTTTAAAAAGGTATTTATCTCCTCAAACTGTAACTAACAACTTGTCTCCAAAAATGCAGTTGTTAGAAATTAGCTTACACCGAGCTATAAAACAACATAATTTTCAAGAATTTGAAATTTATTATCAACCAATAGTCGATATTGCATCTGGAAAAATAGTAGGTGCTGAAAGTTTATTGCGCTGGCAAAGTCCAGAATTGGGAATGATTTACCCAACAGAATTTATTCCGTTAGCAGAGTCTACAGGTTTAATTGTTCCGATTGGAAAATGGGTATTAAAAAGGGTATGTCAACAAATTAAAAGCTGGCGTGATGCTGGAATTCATTCATTGATTGTTGCTGTAAATCTGTCAGTAATTGAATTTAATCAGCCAGATTTCATTCACAATGTAGTCAATTTTATATCTGTGAATAATTTAGAACCACATGACCTAGAAATAGAACTCACTGAAAGTATGATTATGCAAGATGTAAATAGTGCGATCGCTACTATGAGCAAATTGCAATCTTTGGGTGTAAAAATTGCAATCGATGATTTTGGTACGGGTTACTCTTCTTTGATTTATCTGAAAAACTTACCAATCAATACATTAAAAATAGACCGTTATTTTATCCATAATGTTGCTAACGATTCGCAAAAGTCAGCCATCGCTAAGGCATTAATTCAGATGGCTCATAATCTCAATCTAGATGTAGTGGCTGAAGGTGTAGAGACAGAAGCAGAACTAGGTTTTTTACGCCAACACAAATGTAACTCTATGCAAGGTTTTCTATTTAGTCGTCCCTTACCAGCAGCAGAATTTGAAAATTTTTTGTTCACTAACAAATGTTTATATGTGTAAATATTGGGCATTGGGCATTGGGAATTGGAAATAGAATTTAGTCACTAGTACGCCACGACGTAAATAGAGCAACTATTTAAAATCTCTAAAAAGACCATTCCATAATACTTTTGACTTTTGACTTTTGACCCTTCGACTTCGCTCATGGTCAAGGCAAAGCGAAGCCGAAGCCTTGATTTTTGAATTTTGCCTTGCGCTATTAGTGCTTTATTTTTGAATTGTTAATAAGTTGACTAACTAAGAAAAATCAAACTTTTGACTGGCGACAATCATTAAGCCTCAAGTCTAGAGTAGAAACATTGTGTATAGTGTCTACCACCATGAAAGTTATTGCGCGTTTTTTGCTGCCAGTTTTTTTAATGACTTTGGCAGCAGCCTGTAACCAGACTCGCGCTAACTCAGATAATCCTACACCTCAAAAATCTGTACCTTCTGCCCAACTGACACCGAATCCTACACAGCCAAAAAATATTGTCCGTACTGAAGCACTTTCACCTACACCCATCCGCATCAATCTGAAGAATTTACCAGCACCCTTCGCAACAGAAAGCGCCTCCAAGCGGCCTGAAGTTGTGTCCATTCCAGAAAATGCGGTGCTGCGCGTACCAGGAGGCTTCACAGTAAATGTTTTTGCCGAAGGTTTAGATGCCCCACGCTGGCTAGCTTTAACCCCCACTGGTGATGTCTTAGTAACTGAAACCGGGCAAAATCGGATTCGTTTGTTGCGTGACAGCAATGGCGATGGTATAGCCGACGTTCGAGAAACATTTGCTAGTAGTGACAACGGACTCAATAGACCCTTTGGAATGGCTTTTGCAGGTAATTCCTTTTTTCTGGGAAACACAGATGCTGTAGTGCGTTTTCCCTATACTCAAGGTCAAAACCAGATTACAGGTAAGGGAGAAAAAATTGCCGATTTGCCCGCTCAAGGTTATAACAATCATTGGACGCGCAATGTCGTTGTCTCACCCGATCGCAATAAATTATATATTTCAGTTGGATCGGGAACCAATGTGGATGAAGAACCCCTACCACGGGCTTCGATACAGGTGATGAATTTAGATGGTTCCCAGCAGCAAACTTTCGCTTCCGGCTTGCGTAACCCTGTTGGTTTAGACTTTCATCCTATAACTAAGGAACTTTATACTACTGTCAACGAACGGGATGGAATTGGCGATGATTTGGTGCCAGACTATCTGACACGCGTTAAACAGGGGGCATTTTATGGCTGGCCCTATGCTTATCTAACACCAAATAACCTCGATCCGCGGCAAAAGACGGATGACAAAAGTAAACGTCCTGATTTAGTAGCCCGGACTCAAACGCCAGATGTACTGTTCCAGGCGCACTCCGCAGCATTGGGTTTACAGTTTTATGATGGTAAAACTTTTCCCAAAAAATACCAGAACGGTGCTTTTGCGGCTTTTCGTGGTTCTTGGAACCGCGATCGCGGCACTGGTTATAAAATTGTATTTGTTCCCTTCGATGCTAAAGGGCGATCGCTTGGCTACTACGAAGACTTTCTCACAGGATTTTTGCTAAATCCTTCTGTACCGAGCACTTGGGGACGGCCTGTAGGTTTACTCGTGTTGCCAGATGGCAGTTTATTACTAACAGAAGAAGCCAATAATCGGATTTATCGGATTCAGTATACGGGGAAGTGAACAATTCACGCCTTCAAACATTTAGAAATTTACGGATAGGATCTGTTGCCTAAAGTAAAGTTAGAGCAGTTGTCATCAATAAAGACGTTGTGACTGCATCTCCCTACCCACGTTTATCTCGTTTACGGTAAATTACTGATAAATACTAATACTTATCTGGTTGAGAAATAAATTATGACTCCCAATGAAAATAATACTCAGTCAAATATCAATGAATTGTCTCCACATTCAGGTACACGATATTGGGGTGAGGTAGAGGTAATCGAGGAGGGAGAAACCTATAGAATTAGTCGTGTGGAAATCAAGCCCAGGCACGGCATTAAACCACAAATTCATTATCACCGCAATGAACATTGGGTTGTAGTTTCCGGTGTAGCGAAAGTGACTTGTGGCGATGCAGAAATATTACTGAATCGAAACGAATCAACTTATGTCCCGGCTGCAACACTACATAAGGTAGATAATCCTGGGCATATTCCGCTAGTTATTCTGGAAATTCAAAATGGCGAATATTTGGGTGAGGATGATACTGAGCGCCCTTATGACTTAAACTTGGTCAAACCTGTAGCTGAAGGACAGTAAGGGTTGCAGCAGGGGAGCAGGGGAGCAGAGGGGCAGGGGAGAGAGGGAGAAATAACCAACAACGTAGTAAGACAAAATTAATTACACAAATTTCGACTGAAACTCTTATCCAGCCTAAAACCTAATGTGTAAATATTTCTATCCGATTACTTACCCAATGCCCGATGCCCAATCAAAACCATCCTTCTTGTTCTAGGGTTTCAATCAGCTGTAAGCCACGGGGATCGCCCACTCCTAATAGTGAGGCTTTGGCGTCTTCCCGGACTCCCAAATCTTGATCTTCGGCAAAGGCTTGAATTAAGGCGTCGATCGCTGTGGCATAAACTACATTAGAAGGCAATTCGCGGCACAGTTGACCAATTGCCCAAGCACTGTTGCTTCGCACCGCTGCTACGGGATCTTGGACTAAGGCTTCGATTAATGGCGGTATTGCTCCTATCACTGCTTCATAACCGACTTCTGCCATCTGTGCTAAGGCACTAGCAGCCCACAAACGCACTGCGGAAATGTCAGTTCTTAGGGCGTTTGCTAAAGGTGCTAAAGAACGGCGATCGCGACAGTTTCCTAAAGCCCAAACTACACCTTTACGTACATAGCCATTCCAATCACTGTTTAGTTGAGCAATTAACGGACTCACTGCTTCTAAACTGGGATTGCGTCCGATGCCATAAGCTGCACTTACCCGTACCAAGGGACAGGTATCAGTTAACAGGCGAATCAGATGGGGGGTAGCACGGGCATCTTCTATATCACAAAAAGCACGTGCCGCTAACATTCTTTGCTGGGCCTGGGGATTTTCCAGCAAGGCTAGCATCACTTCGGGATCGGGCTTTGCCACAACTGATTCGGCAGTTAGCGGCTCTATTTTATCTAAGGGGCTTTCTAGCTCCTCCTCAATATCGAGTAGGCTTAGATCGTCTTCGTCATACATAATTTGATTTCAATCCCAAAAAGGGATTAACACATAATCCCCCGCGCCAATAAGTTAAAGCTTTATATATATTAGTTGGGTTCTTATACATTTTCCTTTCTTCCTCGTCGAGTTTTATCCAAACGAGAACCTCCATAACTCAGACGCAACAGTAGATTATCGCTATTCTTGAGTTTATTTTTCTGCACTCAGGAATTTTACCATCCATAGGGATTGGGTTTGATAACCTAACTGATTATAAAGATTCAATGCAGGTTTGTTTGATTGAAAAACTTGCAGGCCAATTTGGCGATCGCCTCTTTGAATAGCCCAATTTTCCACATATTGCATCAAAGCAGTACCAATACCCTGTCGCCGATGTTCTGGTAAAACGTAGAGGATAAAGATGTGAGCGTGACGGTTCCCATGTACTTGATCTATAGCATTGCCCACCCAGAGGCAAGCGATCGGGGGATGCGTGGCAGAGGCGCGGAGGGGAAGAGGGGCAGAGGAGAGAGATTCTTTACTCCTTTGCTCCCCTGCTCCCCTGCTCCCCTGCTCCCCCTCCTCTTCTACCCACCACAAGGGCGTATCGCTAGAAAAGTATTGCTTAACTGTTTGCTCTAGATGGGAAAAATCCTCGTTGGGAAAAAGATCCTGGTAAGTTCGCTGCATGAATTTCAGCAATAGCGATCGCTCCAAAAGGGAGCCACGGCGAATAATATATCCAGGTAATAGTTGCTCAGACACTTAAATACATTTATTGACTTAGCTAGCTCGCGTTATGTGCTGCTGGTGGTAAATGACTTGGAGTAGATTGAGAACTTACCCCCACCTCTTCAATTGGTGCAGGTGCTGCCATATCGGAGGGTAAAAAGATCCGGGCGCTGACTGCCACTAGGGCAAAGAAAAATACTAATACTGCAAGCAGTGGGGCAATGTATTGACGAAAAATAGCCATATTTTAATTGCAAGAAGCTAGGAACTTTTATGAGAACCTAGCTGAAGATTTGTGAAGTATTCTTGATTTATTTTAGCAATTTTCTGTGCATGGAAATTGGGAATTGGGAATGGGGCATTAAGAATGGGGCATTGGGGATTAATTATTCTTCTCTGCTCCCCTGCTCCCCTGCTTCCCACACCCCTACTCCCGCTGGCGATCGCTTTCCAAGTCATCGAGTACTCTTTCGCAATACCAATTCTCCGGCATCCCAGGATAAGTTTCCTTTGCCTGTTCAATTAACCGTTCGGCTGCGGCAGTGTCACCAGATAATTTAGCAATTAGCCTGTTTTTGAGATAGCTATCAGATGAACCCTCCTCTACCTGGGTTGGTATCCCTTGATTTATGGTTGATGGAGTTGATGGTCGGGATTGTTCTCTCCGCAATTGCCAAAATAAAACGTAATAAAGTGTACCAAAAATTAAAATTAGGCTGAGTGTTCCGAAAAAAGTTAGGAGGTTAAATGCTAGAAATCCCAGAACTAACTGCGAGAGAACATACCCCAGTAATAAACCAGTGAGTAAGAGGATGAATGTGCCGACAGCAATAACTACTTGATTCCCCATATATCCTCTTCTTCGTCCTCAAGTCCTGGTCTGGATACTGCCACTGGCTGAGGGTTCCAGGGGGCAAATACTGGTAATAGGAGTAGTCCTGGTACGGCGGCGGCGATGGTAATTAAGAAAAATACAGGCCAACCCGTGCTTTGGGCGATCGCGCCTCCAGGGGCCGCCAGAATATCGCGGCTGACAGCCATTAAGCTGGATAACAAAGCATATTGGGTTGCGGAAAACCGCTGGTTACAAAGACTCATCAAAAAGGCAACAAAGGCTGCTGTCCCCAATCCACCACAAAATTGTTCTATATTGATGGCAAGTACCATAGCTTGGTAGTTTTTACCGATGTATGCTAGAAAAAAGTAAGCTAAATTACTTACTGCTTGTAGAATACCAAAAACCCAAAGCGATCGATTGATGCCAATAGCACTCAAAATTGAACCACCTGCTAAAGCACCGACAATCGTAGCAATTAGTCCCATCCCGACTTGAATTGCCCCAATGTCGGTTTTGGTGAAACCCGTTTGCAGCAAAAAAGGTGTAGTCATATTGCTTAACAAAGCATCACCTAGCTTGTATAGGGTAATGAATGCAAGCATTAGAATACCTTGAATGATGCTCTGACGCTGAAAAAATTCTTTAAAAGGTAAGATAACAGCATCACTTAGAGAAGCAGGAGGGCTAATTTCTTTAGGTTCTGGTGCGAACAAGGTAGCAAGAATACCAATTACCATTATCCCTGCCATAAACAAGTAAACCGATGACCAAGGCAGTTTTTCAGCAATTATCAAGGCTAAAGCACCTGCGGCTAATAGGGCTATTCGATAACCTAAGATAAAAACAGCTGCACCAGCCCCCATTTCTAGTTTCTCTAAAACGTCGGTACGGTAGGCATCAACGGCAATATCTTGAGTTGCACTGATAAAAGCAATGACTATGGCGTTGATGGCTAGTAGCTGTAATGCTTGTTTGGGTTGTTGAAAAGCCATGAATGCGATCGCTACAATCAAAGCAATCTGCGTCAAAATTAACCAACCCCGTCGTCGCCCCAAAACTGGCAAAGTGAACCTGTCTACCAACGGTGCCCACAAAAACTTCAAGGAATAAGGCAAACTAGCAAGGCTAAACCAACCAATAGCGGCTAAATCTACCTTCTCCTCGGTCATCCAAGCCTTTAAGGTATTACCGATTAACAATAATGGTAAACCCGATGAAAAACCTAAAAATAATAAAGCCGCCATCTTGCGACTACCGAAAACTCCCAGTAGGGATTTCATTTTCCTCATAATTTCAAATTTTTGCCTCTTTTGAGGAAATATCAATAAAATAAAACGAGTAAATCCGCAATTGTATCATTTAATTAGTACCTATAAAGGTTTGAATTATCACAGTGGCAGCAGTTCTTTATATAATCCCTAGCAGGGATTGAAACTCGTCATAGCTGCTGTGTGGTTTCCCGCAAACATGGCAAACTACCAAGATTTACTTGGGTCAAATACAAATTCAGGATAACCTTATAGTGTCAGCGTTTTCTTAACTTTCCTGAATTGGATAAACCTGATGCCCCCTGATTTCTACTCTGTGTGCAGCAAGGCATTTTTCCCAACCTTCGCGCGTACCAATGTCGCTTTTGCTATTGAGTAATCCTAATTGCTGTTCTTGTTGGGTGAGTTTAGCAAATTCTTCGTAGCCTGGGTAGTCGCTGGTGACAAATGTTTCCTTACGGTGCAAAATCGGCGGATTTGCCCTAGTTTCGTAGTCTCGGTGAGTAACGAATAGAGTTTTTAAATCAATACCGATGCTGGCTTTTAACGCCGGGTGGGGATCGGTATCGAATTCTGGGTAAGACAGATAGGATATTTGCGGCTTATCAGTGTGATATTTGATTAACGTAGCTTCATCGACACGCCCAATAGTACGGCTAGCGCAACCTTCACAAATTCGTAGTACGGGATCGAGTGCTGCAAGTGCCGAAACATGGACATAAAGCGCACCGCGTGTATGTTTACCAATTTTGCTTTTTTCGCAAGCAGTTTTAATCACCCCAGCTTTACCTAAGCTGAAAAGCTTTTGGTCGGCTACTTGACAAGCTTCCTCGTAGCTACTAAAAAAGGCTTTGATATCGTGACGCATTTCTGGGGCTAGCTTCTGCCATGCAGGACGTTTATCAAAGTGGGTGAGGGCGAGATAAACTTGGATATCGAGAGAACGACGATAAGCGATCGCATCCCATTCAGCCTCATCAGTAGCTTGCAAAACTACACCAAAGGCGCGGCGGAAGTTACCAAATTCGCTCAGTAATTCCTGTTCATTTTCCAATTCGCCTTTCACGGGTAGCCTACCGCGCTTGGTAAAGAAAGCCATGAGTGGTTGCAGCTGTTCTTCATAGTCTTCAAACCGCTTAACGGGAATGCGGACTCGCGGTGTAGAAGTCGCAGAAAAAAAGCGGATAGCTTTGTAGCTTTCTTTTTCAGATTCATCTCGAAAAACAAAATAAACGCCTAGTGCGATCGGTACTGCATCTACATTTAAGACTTCATCAATATAAGTTTTGAGTTCTTGTTGTTCGTAATATTTCTGAAAAGTATTGCGGCGCGTCACAATGCCATCATTGTAAGCAACTTGGGTTTTGCTAGGAGCGTTAATCAGGATTTGAGCCGCGACAATTAAAACTTTTCCAGTGAGTTCCCAGGCTTGGCGAAGGCTTTGACGGCGTTCTTCTGAGTCTTCAATGACGTTGAGGACATAACCCAGGTTAACCACATCGGCGGGGGTGCGTGGTACATCTGGATAGTAGTAAGGGTCCCAACCTGCACTGGTGTAGCCTAAGTTTTTTACTCGCTGCACATCACCACCGTAGCCGCAGCCGTAGTCAAAAAAAGTGGTGTCTTGATTTAAGATTGACCCTTCTATAGCCAATCGTACAGGGCGAGATAAATCAGTGCGAGCGATCGCAGCTCTATGACGCTCGATTTCTAGCGTTTCAGGCATAATAGTTAGTTGTCAGTTAACAGTGAACAGTTAACAGTCAACTAATATCCTTTCAATTTTTAACCGCCAGTTCAATTAAATCTTCAATTTTCTTGATATTTGGATCGCCTGCTAAGTAGCCAATACCGCGATGCAAATGTAAGCGGAATTGAGTGGCGAGGGTTTCTTTGTCGGTGGGATAACCGTCATTGTGACAGCGTTGCTTAAGGGCGAGGAGGAGTATATCAGACATTTCGCCACCAAAAACCCGCCAACTCATTTCGACATTGCTATCTTGGGGAATTGGGACGGGGGAGGGTGTGGTTGATTCTGCGAGTGAACGACAAAATGCCCAACGGCATAAGATATTCCATTGGTCGATTTTGGTGCTGCGCTTAAGTTTGGTAAGTTGGTCTTTAGCTGTTTGGGAAAGTTTTATTCTTTCGATGGGTGATTCCATTATCTTCCTAAAAATTGAGGTAGTTTTCGTTCATAAACCCAAGCAGTAGCGAACCGTAGTTTCGACTTCAATCATCTTTGAGTCAGAAATGTTGCCAGATGGATCGGCAGGAAAGCGATTTGGATCTAAAGAACGAATTTGAAAACATAAAAATACTGTTTCTATAAGCAATCCACTATCACTTGCAGAGACTCGGATATTAGTTGGATAATCACGCTTAATATTTGTTCCTTTCGTACCAACAATTACAGTCACAACCAAAAGGGATTGATTTATAGCGGTTATAGATAACACTAAAACTGGTCTTGTTCCTGCCTGTTTTCGACCCAGCACCAGATTAAGATTGACAAAATAAATTTGTCCTCTTTCGATGCTCACAGCTTTTGCAAACCATTCATTTCTGTAATACTAAATTCATTATTAATAGTGGTAATTTCTGTTTTTATATCTAAATCAATAGCCATTGCAGCTAGTTGTTCATTCATATATTTAACATCAGTAAATTTATTTACTATTTGCTTTCTTTCTTGCACTTGTTTTGCGATCCGTTCTAATAACCATTCTAATTCTTCTAATGACAGAACACGTAAGTCGTTCTCTATTTTTAATACATGGGGCGAGTTCATAATTGCTTATCTACTTTCCAAAGGTCGTGATATATATTGTAAATATGTTTTTTAGACGATATCTACTACCAGAAATATTGATTTTCTACCACTGTTGTTTGGCGGGTGGAGGAGTCGTATTTGAGCAGGTATTCGCGGGCGATCGCTTCATTTTCTCGCAGTGTTTCTACTTCTTTTTTACCAATCTCAGTATCCGTAGATAACAAAATTACTTGATGGCTGGCGGATGGAAAGTAACGTTCAACTAAGTTGCTGCGGTGAGATGAGTCTAGTCTACCTAGTGGCGTATCGATTGCTACTGGTAGGCGGTGTCCAGAGACTTTGGCTAAACCCCAGAGGAATGCGATCGCAAGTAGTTGTTTTTCGCCTGCTGATAAACGATGTTTTGGAACAGGTTTACCATTTAAATCGTAAAGCAAAAGGCTAAAAGTCTTAGTATCAATAGTGATGCGATGCACTAAATCTGATTTATGGAGGAGATAAAGGAAGCAGTTTTTAACTTCCTCCTCTAATTTATTGAGTTTCCGCAGAGTTAATTTTTCACGAAAAATCTTAAGTGTGTTTTGAACTTTAGCCGCAGAGGTAATAATATGTTCGCTATTTTTATGCTTAATATTTTCTACGGTATAATCACTTAATTCTCTTTTTGACTTAGCAATAATAGTTTCTAACTCAGCTAAACGACGGCGGATTGTTTCGTAATTTGCTTTGGCTTCAACGACTTGATTTTGTGCCGCTTCTAGTGCTTGGCGCAGCTTTGTATAATCTTCTGGTGCTGCTGCTGTTTGCACTTGCCTTTCTAGAGTATGAATTTCTTCTTCTTTATTTCTGAGAATAGCTAATTTCTCTTTTGCAGAAAGTTTAGAATTTTGTAAGTGATATATGAGATTATCTAGCTGACTTAAAGTTTCATCATCAGCTAATAGCCAAGGTGCTTCTGTCTGGATAGTCTTTGCGTATAGACTATCTACATCTTGGATTAAAAATGATTGGATTTTTTCAACTTCTATCGGGGAAATTTCGACTTGATTTAGCCAAGTTAGTAAACGCTGATCTCGCTCAATTAACAAATCTTTAGAAATCTGTATCTGTTGATGGCGAAATTCTTTTTCGCCCTGTGCTTGCGCCTGATTAAGCAAATTGGGAATTAATGCCAGAGGTAAAACATCAGCTGCTAATTCACACATCGACTGACGTACTTGTTCGATTTCCGCAGTTTTTGTATCCTGTTGTAGTTCTAGTTGATTGCGTTCTGCTGCAATCTTCCCACCTTCAGAAATAAATTTATCAAAGGCTTCTTGCTGCTTTTGTTCTAACTCTTCTACCTGATTTTTGAGAATTTCTACTTTCTCTTCTGTGGTTTGATAATCTTCTTGCTGTTGGGTTAACCTAGTTTCAATTTCCTCTAGGTTTGCTAAATCCTTACTATTACCAACTTCTTTAAGTTTACGGTTAACTAAAATATCTAAATCAACTGCTAAACGGTCTGCTAACTCTAACCCTAAAAGTCCGCGTATTGCGTCTACTACAACTGGTGGTGGTGTTTCTTGTTCTGCGAGTTCTTTAACTTGTTCACCATCAAAGAGAAATAAGTTAGAAATACCTAATGGCAAAAGATTTTCAATATATTCATCCCATATATTAACTAAAGCATCAGGCCAGGTATCACTGTCACCTAAAATACCTAACGTATCTTTGCCATCTTTAGGATTTTTTACCCAACTACGCACAACACGGTATTTTATTGGTTTATCGTTTTCAATATGTTCAAAAAGCAACTCAATCCGGGTGTCTGCAACTGGATCAATTTTATTGTTAACGCATTGATTGAGAAAATCACTATAACTTAAATTACCACGGGTAGAACATTGGGCACGAGCGCCATAAAGGGCGAGACGAATGGCATCCATAAGCGTGGTTTTTCCACCACCATTCATCCCACCTAAGAGGATGATTGGGTGTGAGTTTTCCTCATCAATTTTTGGGTTAAGATTGATTACCTGTTTACCACTGTAGGGGCCAAAGTTTTGTAGAACGAGTTCAAGAAATATCATAATTGGAGATTATTAAATACCGGGTGAAGTGAAGAATACCGGGCGAATGGAATGAGACTGTTGGCGAATTAAAAGAGGGTGAAACCAAACATCCCATAAAAATGGCAAAGGAATTATGATGAAGCAGAAGTAAAAAGAGCAGCA
>NZ_JBALDR010000070.1:0-71082 GCF_036917315.1 Nostoc sp.
ACAGATCCAACGCCCGTAACGCCGATAGATCCAACACCCGTAATACCCGTAACTCCAACACCTGTAACCTCAACAGATCCAACGCCCGTAACGCCCGTAACTCCAACACCCGTAACGCCCGTAACTCCAACACCCGTAACTCCAACACCCGTAACTCCAACACCCGTAACTCCAACACCCGTAACTCCAACACCTGTAACTCCAACACCTGTAACGCCCGTAACACCCGTAACACCCGTAACTCCAACACCCGTAACGCCAACACCTGTAACTCCAACACCCGTAACGCCAACACCCATAACGCCCGTAACACCCGTAACACCCGTAACGCCCGTAACGCCAACAGATCCAACGCCCGTAACTCCAACACCTGTAACTCCAACAGATCCAACACCTGTAACCCCAACTGACTCTCCAAGTACATAAAAATTGCTAAAAGGGGTAAAAAAATGCTATACAAACGCTGAAGGCAGTACATTTTGTCATAATTTTGCGTAATTCCTGTGGAACTTAGCTGCTCCAATGCGGTAGCACAGACTTATGCTCGATTAGGGGCAGAACAGTACAACTGTTAACTACTGCCTTTAATGCCAATGCCGCCAAAGCAAAAAGTGATATTCCCTACGACCAGATAGCATCTGCTAACGCTAGATTAAATCAAGGACAGGACTTACACAGCGTTCACCGGATATCCTTATATAGTTCAATCACGTTCTGTGTGTAAGTTCCCAGGAACTCACTTGTTGCTAAAGAGAACATAAACTTATGACTTTTGATTACGACCTATTTGTAATTGGTGCGGGTTCTGGAGGTTTGGCGGCTTCCAAACGAGCGGCTAGCTACGGCGCAAAAGTGGCGATCGCTGAATATGATTTAGTTGGTGGCACTTGTGTGATTCGCGGTTGCGTTCCCAAAAAACTCATGGTGTATGGCTCTCACTTTCCCGAACTGTTCAGTGATGCTTCAGGCTATGGCTGGAAAGTAGGTAATGCTGAGTTTGACTGGGAATATTTCATTACATCTATAGATAAGGAAGTTCGACGCCTGTCGCAGCTACACATCAACTTCTTAGAAAAAGCTGGAGTGGCACTATTTTCTGGTCGCGCCACATTGGTAGATCCCCACACCATAGAAGTTGATGGACGTAAAATTACAGCAGACAAAATTTTAATTGCTGTTGGTGGGCGTCCTGTCAAGCCAGATTTACCAGGGATGGAACATGGCATTACCTCTAACGAAATCTTTCATCTAAAAGAACAACCAAAACACATCGTCATTATTGGCGCTGGTTATATCGGCACGGAATTTGCTTGTATTATGCGCGGTTTGGGTTCTGAAGTCACACAAATTACCAGAGGTGAAAAAATTTTAAATGGTTTTGATGAAGATGTCCGTATAGAAATTGAAGAGGGTATGACGAACCACGGAATTCGCTTGATTAAGAATAATGTGGTGAAAGCAATTGAAGGTGTCCCAGAAGGGTTGAAACTGACTTTATCAGGGGATGACCAAGAACCACTAATTGCCGACGTATTTTTAGTAGCGACCGGTCGAACTCCCAATGTAGATGGATTAGGTTTAGAAAACGCTGGGGTTGATATTGTCGCCAGTTCTATCGAAGGGCCTGGATACCCTACCACAAATGCGATCGCAGTCAATGAATATAGTCAAACTAGTCAACCGAATATTTTTGCTGTTGGCGATGTCACCGACCGCATCAATTTAACTCCCGTGGCCATTGGCGAAGGTCGCGCTTTTGCCGATACTGAATTTGGGAATAATCGCCGCGAATTCAGTCACGAAACTGTGCCCACAGCCATATTTTCTAGCCCAGAAGCCGCAACTGTCGGCTGGACAGAAGCCGAAGCACGGGAAAAACTCGGTGATGCCGTCAAAATTTTTCGCACTCGCTTTCGCCCTATGTACCACAGTTTGACTGGTAAGCAAGAGAAGACAATGATGAAGTTGGTGGTTGATGGCAACACCGACAAAGTTCTAGGCGCTCACATGGTAGGTGAAAGTGCCGCTGAGATTATCCAAGGTGTGGCGATCGCAGTCAAGATGGGCGCAACCAAAAAAGACTTTGATGCTACTGTGGGTGTCCATCCCTCAGCCGCAGAGGAATTTGTCACAATGCGCTAATAAAACTTAGGAGTGAGCAGTTCTGAGTTATGAATTATAAGTGAGCCACAACAATTGATAAATCTTTATTTATCAACACTCAATAATTTTTAACTCCTAACTATTTACAACTTTGGACTACATATATCTTCACGGCTTTGCTTCTAGCCCTAAATCTGCCAAAGCGCAGGATATAAACGATCGCTTTACCCAAATTCACACAAAGCTGAAAATTCCCGATCTCAATGCTGGCGATTTTTCCCAGTTGACAATCGCTCGTCAGATCGCTCAAGTTACCGCAGAATTCAACAATGATTCTACACCAGTAACACTCATTGGCTCAAGTTTGGGTGGTTTGACCGCTGCCCACTTGGGACAACAAAATTTGCAAGTACAACGCTTAGTTTTGCTAGCACCAGCTTTCGGGTTTTTATCCCATTGGTTGCCCAAGCTAGGAGATGAAGAAGTACAGCGTTGGCAGCAAGAAAAATATATCATGGTCTACCACTATGGGGAGCAGCGATCGCTTTCTTTAAGTTACGATTTCGTTACAGATGCTGCCCAATACCAAGAAAAGCTTTTGCAACGCCCTATCTCCACGCTAATTTTGCACGGCAAAAAGGATGAAGTCATTCCGATAGAAGCTAGTCGGGACTTTGCGCGCTCGCGTCCTTGGGTGGAGTTAGTTGAACTCGACAGTGACCACGCTTTGGGTAATGTTATGAAAGAAATTTGGCAGGCAATTCGCCTCTTTTGCCAATTACCTTGAAGTTGTAAAATATTAGACTCACACATAAATAATGTCCTTAGTCATTTGTGCTTTGTTAGTTACTAATGACCAATGACTAATGACAATGACTAATGACTAAAACTATGCTTCCCTTCATCCGGTCAGATTTAGCGCAATTCACCGCGTACAAACCTCATCCCAGTAGCGATACAGCCGATTCTGTCGCCACACAGTTCGATCGGCTAGACACAAATGAAAGCCCTTACGATTTACCACCTGAATTAAAAGAGAAGCTGGCGTGGACGTATCAGCAAGTAATTGAAACAAATCGTTATCCCGATGGTGGACATGAAACACTTAAGGATGCGATCGCTGAGTACGTCAATCAATCAGCCGCCCTCTCATCATCCTTATTTACTGCTGCCAATATTTCTGTTGGTAATGGTTCAGATGAACTAATCCGCTCTTTATTAATCGCCACCTGTCTAGGAGGAGAAGGGTCAATTCTTGTTGCCAATCCCACTTTCTCAATGTACGGGATTTTGGCGCAAACTTTGGGCATTTCTGTGGTAACAGTGGGGAGAAATGAAACAAATTTTGAAATTGACATAAGCGCCGCACAGTCTGCGATCGAACAAACTCAAAATCCCTCCATTCGCGTAGTTTTCGTAGTCCATCCTAATTCGCCGACTGCTAACAGCTTAACTGAGGCAGAGTTAGCTTGGTTAAGAAGCTTGCCACAGGATATTTTAGTAGTAATTGATGAAGCTTACTTTGAATTTAGCCAAACTACCCTAGTAGGTGAATTAGCACAGCATCCTAATTGGGTGATATTACGCACTTTTTCTAAAGCTTTCCGATTAGCATCTCTCCGTATTGGTTATTGCGTCGCTCATCCCGAAGCGATCGCCATTTTAGAAAAAGTTCGCTTACCCTACAATCTCCCCAGCTTTTCCCTAGCAGCTGCCTTAGTTGGTTTACAAAATCGTACACTCTTGCTGGAATCAATTCCCCAAACTCTAAGTGAACGAGCCAAACTCATCGAAATTTTATCCCAGCAACCAGAACTACAAATTACTCCAAGTGCTGCCAACTTTATTTATCTACGTCTTAAACCAAATGGTTTTAATTCACAAGAAGCTGCTTTAAAAACTTTCCACCAGAAACTTAGAACACTCGGCACTCTTGTACGGCACATTAGTGGAGGATTACGAATTACTGTCGGAACGATAGAGGAAAACGCTCGTACCGTTAATCGAGTAAAAGCTACTTTGGCAAATTTGTCATCTTAGCAATTTACTCAGTAATTAAACCTGCTATTTACCTCACTGCCCAAACGGCGTACTACTCCCACTGTTTGTGGCAGCACACCTACTAAAAGAGCAAAGGCAACATCCGGTAAAAGAGCCACTATTTCTGGTGGAAAGTATTGTTCAAATTGATCGAGAATCTTCTGGACTCGCTGCCCAGGCAGTGGATTTTCTGTAATTTGTTTGATCAATCGAATCCACTGTCGCCTAATCAAGTAGGCTTTCTGGCGTTCTTCATTAGATTCAGGAGTTAATAAAGAAAGATTACCTATGGGCAGTGCCCTTTGGCAATCACAATCGTAATCCCCACCCACAGCAGCCCCAGGCCCAGCAAACTCTGCATGGTAGCGTTTAAAGAGTATTAATCCATTTCGCCTACGACTATTGACGATGAAAACTTCTCCACTGTGCAAACGTGTAAGGATATCCGAGCTTTGTGATTGCTCAGTTCCGTCTGACATGACAACAGAGTCAAGGAAAGTAGTTTCAGGGTAATAAGTTGACACCATAGAGGTCTGATAGCGTCGATGCTGTTCGCTATCCATGTTTTTTAAACTTTTAATGAATGTTGTTGTAGTATGCACTTCAAAACGGAACTAGCTGTTATATCAAATCAAGTTTTTGAATTCTTTTATTATCAAGACCTTTCTGGTCAATCCAACTAAAAATAGCAAGATATAGGCGTTGCTTCAGTAATTGAGTGATTATATTTTATGAGATATAACTAGATTTGTCTGTAAACTATACGAGTGTTTTCTTAAAGTTTTTATAAAGATGAATATATTAATTACAAAGTTCTTATGAGGAAGTAATGATTTCTTTCAACACGATTTCGCCTATCTTCCCATTATAGTCTATTTTCATCTATATCGAATGCTTTCAAAAATTTGTTAACCATAAATTCCAAAAGCTAAATTTAACATTTTTTAATATTAAAAATATTTACCAAAAAGATAATTTGTTTATAGGGACGAGGGGATTTTTCGTAAAAAGTTTAAATCAAATATTCTTTTGAGAAAAAATTTATAAAAAGCTATTTAAGAAGCAAGTAAATTCACAAACCATGTTTTAGTTTTAATTTATAGGACTCCTATTTGATTGCGTGAAAAAACTCGGTATAACTCAAAGAGCCTTCTTTATCGTTAGCTCTTGCCAGCTAAACCAAGTCAGTCATCGAAATCAAAGCGGATTTATATGGATATTTAGCTAATGTTGGCTAGATTCCTAATTAAACCCCGTCCAGTTGAAAACCAGGAGTTCTTAAGAAGAGTATATTATTTAGTCCTAGCTTGAGTTTTGAGCTTTCTCTAAGTCAAAATAACTATGGTTATCAAGGTAGACGTGGTTTAGCTTAGTTTGTGTTTGATTACCGCTATGAGTTACAGATTTTATCGAATTAATTGGAACAGAATACAAAACTTGACAATTGCTAAAACAAAACTCAGATAATGGAATCAGCACTCAGGTGCTTGTGCAATAACATCTGGCTTGAGCGTCTTAGAAGAAATGTATTCCAATTAGATTCGACTTTATGCACTCGATATCCCAGCTTGAAATAAAGCTGTCGTGCTTGATGGTTATTTTCTAAAACATGGAGATATAAGTCTTGAAATCCCCACTCGCGAGAGACTTTTTCACAGCTAGTAAGTAATCCTGAAGCCACACCATGTCTACGGTATTTTGGGTGAACCGCTAAATTAGATAAGTAAGGAAAACCTACACCAACCTGGCTCCATGAATCACTACTGTAGCGTACACCCATTTCCACACTTCCTACTAAGTTATTAGCCTCACCAGTAGTAGCTTCAAGGGCAACTAAGCACAGATGACGGGGCGAAGGTGATGCCATTCGATGCCTTAAGTCTTCGTAAATACCCAGACGTAGCAACGGGAAAGCCCATCCCCATACACCCTTGTGGGAGTGAAAGCTTTCAGTAATAATTTGGGCAACACCAATCAAATCAGCAGGTGTAGCTGTACGAATTTGGAATTGGCAGGAAGCTGGATCGATTGGCTGTTGGTGGTATGGGTGAAAAAACCGATATTTCAAGGCTAGTTTAGTATTGATTTTATTCAACAAAAATTTTCTCAAATATCCTAAAACAAGATTTAAACTAAATCAGAACTTATAGAGTTGCCCAGGAGATTTAACTGAACCAATATTGCTAATTCGCTTTTTCTTGTAGATTAAACAAATTTTTACACTTTAGTTTGGAGTTTTATAACCTGCATTTTTGAAAGAGTATTAGGAGTTACAACTTCATAAATCTATAACCTTAAATTCAGTATATTCATTGCATACCTTGTTTTAGGTAGGCAGAATATGAAACTGATTGCCACAAAAACATCTGTAAAGTGATAGAGCTTTGAGCGAGTGGGCAGAGGAATAGCATAACTTGTCTGTAAGCAGCATCTCCAAAATTGTTAAGTAAGTACACTATTGGCAAACTCTGGTTTCAAACCACCCTTGGTTACACTACTGAACTTGTTTTTTGCAGTTACCGCTACACTGATACTACTTTGCTACTAAGTCATCCAAATCGGCTGTACAGCTACTGGGACAAGAATCTGTAAGGTTCCCTAATCCCTAATCTCTAACTCCTCAACCACTACCACTTGTCTTAATGATAGTTCTGATTGCTAAATTAGAAAGAGGTATTTGTCTAATAGTATACTTTGGCTTTAAATCTTATTGTTTTAATTTCACTGACTCTACCATGACTACCATAAATAAAATTTACCTGCAAGTGTTATTACAACAGCTGTGGAGGGAAAACTTAATATGCAGCTTTATCTGGATTTTTCAGCTGGCTATGAGCGCTGTATGTATTATCAGACATTGCTCACAGGAGGTGAAAAAAGATTTGGCAAGTAAGCGTCGACTCTGTAACACTAAAACTGACAATGAAAGCAATTACACTGCACCAACGCAAACGGTAATCGGCACAAGCAATTGAGACGAATTTCTGCGAGCAAACGCTCCTACACTCAGCAGTCATGTAGCCAAACAGCCCTATTGGTCGAAATGCTCTGCTCTTACCTGACTCAGAAAAATCCTTACCTGATCAGATTATTCTTTATCCGACTGCCGTTGCAGCAGGAAAGCGGTGCATGAAATCCCAAGCAAACAGTAAGCCTAAAATTTTGGTTGTCGATGATGAACCAGACAACCTTGACTTGCTTTACCGCACTTTCTATCGTGATTATAAGGTGCTAAGGGCAACCTCTGGCCCTGCGGCCCTCGATCTGCTGGCTCAAGAGGGAGAGATCGCGGTGATCATCTCCGATCAGCGGATGCCGATGATGAGCGGTACAGAATTTTTGAGCCTAACAGCAACTCAATATCCAGATATTATCCGGATTATTTTAACTGGCTACACCGATGTCGAAGACTTGGTGGAAGCAATTAACGCTGGTAAGGTATTTAAATATGTCACTAAACCGTGGGAAGCGGAGGAACTAAAAGCGGTGGTACGCCAAGCTTTGGATACCCACAATGTCCTCAAAGCTAGAACCCGCGAACTTACCCGCACACTCCGTCAAGAATCGCTGCTGAATACCGTTACCAATACGATTCGCAGTGCTTTAGACTACAGACAAATTTTGCAAGCAATTGTAGACACAGTGGGTCACATGTTGGAGGTGGATGTTTGTCTGCTACGTCCCTTCCAAGATGAGCAGTTGGCGGATAAAGGGTTTATCTATCAGAAGCCTATTTCTGAAGAAGCAGAGGTGCAGGAGATCGGAGCGGAAGTAGCAGTAAGTCTTTCCTCTCTGCCCGTTATATCCTCTGCAACTCCTCTGCCTCTTTTGGCTCAGACAGTGTGGGAAACCCGCGAAGTTCAGGTAATTCACGATGCGATCGATGATGAGCGCATTCACGGTAACACTCCCGAACTGCGTGAGCGTGGGCAAGCTTTTGCTGCTGCTAACATTTGTTCTAGTTTAGTTGTGCCATTGATCTGCCAACAAGAACTGATGGCTGTGCTAGCGCTACACCAGTGTTCTGTTCCTCGCTTCTGGGGCGATGATGAGGTGCAGTTAGTTTTGATGGTAGCGGATCAGGCAGCCTTAGCCTTGTCTCAAGCTTATGCTTACGAACAAGTACGTGCTCTTGCCAAGCGCGAGAGCTTGATTAATACGATTACTAGCGCAATTCGCTCTAGCTTAGATCCTCAAGATATTTTTGCGGCAATTACCCAACAATTGGGACAAGCTTTACAAGTTGATGGCTGCGTCTTGTCTTTGTGGACTGAGGAAGATGAGTTTGTTGAGTGTGTGGCCTTGTATGACAGTTTTCAACATCTAGAAAATTTAAGAGCGCCAGCTCCAGACAATAATTCAAGTAGCAATCATCACCTACCAAACCAGAGATTACCCTATTCTCAAGCATCGATTCAGGAAAATCCCATCCTCCAACAAATGCTACAGACACATGAACCTGTGGTGATTGGTAATGTGAGCCATTCTCCCTCAGATGTGCGGGGTTTTGATTTGCCTTTAAAAATGCCAGCGCGATCGCTAATGTTTGTGCCATTATTGGCTGATGGTAAATGTATTGGTAGTATTACCTTGCATGAAGGTAAAAAAGTACGCCAATGGTTGCCATCTGATATCGATTTGGCGAAAGCAGTAGCAGCGCAAGCTGCGATCGCTGTCCAACAGTCACACTTGTATCAAAAAACTCGCCAACAAGCTGAACGCTTACTGGAATTAGACAAACAAAAAACTGAATTTTTCCAAAATATCTCCCATGAGTTTCGCACACCGATTACCTTGATTCAAGGGCCTTTAGAGTCGGCGGTGGCGGCTGGTGAGGGATTATCTTACTCCCAATGTGCGATCGCCCTGCGTAACTCCCGTCGCCTGCTGCGACTGGTAAATCAACTTCTGGATTTACAACGCCTGAATGCCGGGAGAATGCAGCCTAGCTTCCATCCCTGTGATTTAGTCGAATTTGTCAGCCAAATAGTAGAATCTTTTCGTCCCTACTGCGAGAAAAAGAGACTGCATCTCGTCACCCAGCTAGATGAATGTTCGACGGTGTACTTAGACATGGAAAAATTTGACAAGGTGGTTTATAACCTCTTGTCAAATGCCATGAAGTTTACTCCCGAAGGTGGCACGATCGGTGTCAGACTAAAATCTGAGCGCGATCGCTGCATATTACAAGTGCAAGATACTGGAATTGGTATTGTTAAAGAACAAATTCCCCATCTATTTGAGCGCTTTCGCCAAGCTGAAGGTTCAGCAAACCGCTCCTATGAAGGCAGTGGTTTGGGTTTAGCTTTAGTTAAAGAATTAGTAGAATTACATGGTGGTCAAGTTACCGTGGAATCAGTTTATGGTGAAGGTACTACTTTTAGTTTATGGCTGGTGACTGGAAATGCTCATTTACCTGCACAGCAAGTACTAGAAACGCCTACCGAACTGAATACAAACCGCGCTAGCGTAGAATTAGCTGATTTAGAACTAGTAGAGTCAACAACAGACAATATTGAAGATATTACAATAAACCTCTCCCCCAGTGTTGATACTCAAGACTCAGCACATAAGACTCAGCACTCAATTTTAGTTGTAGATGACAACCCCGATTTGCGAACCTACGTATCTGAAATTTTCCGCCGCAACGGCTATCATGTACAGACAGCTCGTAACGGTCATGAAGGGCACAGTAGAGCTAAGGAAATTCTACCCAGCTTGATTGTGACTGACTTAATGATGCCGTTAGTGAGCGGACTTGAGATGATTCAGATGATTCGCAAAGAGGAGACTTTGAAAGGAACACCAATCATTCTCCTGACAGCGAAAGTAGATGAAGAAACCCGCATCGAAGGTACAGAACATGGCGCGGACGCTTATTTAGCAAAACCATTCAACGATCGGGAACTTTTGGCAGAAGTTCGGAATCTTTTAGCGTTGAAAGAAAATGAACGGCGAATTGTGGAGTTAAATACTTATCTAACAGAATCGGTGCTAAAGCGCTTTTTACCTGCTGTGTTGGTGCAAAAAGCCGCAACCGGAGATTTAACGTTAGATTTGCGCCCAGAACCACGCTTGATTACAGTTTTATTTAGTGACATTGTGGGTTTTACACAGCTAGCAAATACTCTCAGATCCCGACGAGTCGCAGAGCTGCTAAATGAATATTTAGAAGCCATGACTAAAGTTGTCTTTAGCAATGGCGGCACTGTAGATAAATTTATGGGAGATGCTATCTTAGCTTTATATGGAGCGCCGGAAGAACTAACCCCTAACGAACAAGTGCGTCGTGCCATTAATACAGCAAGAGCAATGCACCGCTCACTGGCTGACTTGAACCAGCGCTGGCGAGAGCAAGGTGTATTCGATAGCGACAAACTTACTAGCGTACAGTTCCGGTGCGGTATTCACCAAGGTACTGCTGTTGTGGGGATGTTTGGTAGCGCTGAACGCGCCGATTATACTGCTATTGGCCCAAGTGTGAATATTGCCGCAAGGTTGCAAGCTGCTGCTGTTCCCGGTACAATCCTGGTTTCTGCTGCCGTAGCAGATTATTTGCAGGAAGGAGAAATTACTAAAGGGAGTCCGCTAGAACTTAAAGGAGTAGATGAAACAGTTTTGACTTTCGCTGTTTCACCAGAGGTAATGGTTAATCGCTAAAATTTAGACTGGTATTTTAAAGCATTACCAATGAGTAAAAGTGCATAATCATATCCAGTTTATATAATATGACACCATCGGTTGCAGACAAAACTCCAATTCCAGCCAAGGTCTGGAGACGACACACCGATCCACCAGGTCTGTGGATTTTTGTCGTTGTCAGTTCAGTCTCTCTGCACTTGCTGGTGTTCTGGCTGATGCGCTCATCTAATGCATTTAGTCTGTGGTTTCCCCAGCAAAATCAATCTGCTGTTCCCATCGAATTGATAGAAATTGCTCCTAAAACAAAATCAATAATCAAATCAAAATCAACAGCTAAAATAGTTTCATCAAAGCCACTATCCTCGACTCAAAAGTCTGTACCAGCACGTTCATCACAAACAGCACGAACTACGCCAATAAATCAAGATTTTGGTGCAATAAATTCTCCTGAGAATCTCCAGAAAAAGAGCCGAATTTACGCCTCTCAACCTAATAGCGAACCTTTTAGACAGCAGAAAGTCCTCACGCCAACACCGAAGCCTATAGCTAAAGCCACACCAACACCTACACCTAAAGTCACACCGAAGCCTATAGCTAAAGCCACACCAACACCTACACCTACAGTCACACCGAAGCCTATAGCTAAAGCCACACCGACACCTACACCTAAAGTCACACCGAAGCCTATAGCTAAAGCCACACCGACACCTACAGTTCCGGTCGGTAATTTACCTTGGAAGCGTCGTCAAGAAATTAAACTGGGGAAGGGAACGCAACTACCAACAGGTATTCCATCAAATCGACCAGTTTCAGAACCGGAAAATAGAGAAACTCCAGCGCCTTCAACTAGAGAAACTCCAGTGCCTTCGAGTAGAGAAACTCCAGCGCCTTCGACTGGAGGAGCATCGGTAGCAATAGTAGCTCCCTTATCTAGAGATGAAGTGATTAGCTTGATACAATCAAAAGGATTCCGACAAGATGCTTTACCCGACGTTATCGCTTTATACAGGGGAAGCAACACAAAACAATTAGACCCAAGTTTTCTTGTCCACAATTCGGAACTTGAGCCAGCACAACTCTTGGCTAGCTTGATAATTGATCAAAATGGCAACTTTCAACAGGCTGTAGTTCTAGAAATAGAACCAGCAAAACTGCAAAGTGAAAAAAGTACATACGAGCAAGTCCTGAGCGAAGTTTTCAAAACAGAAAACTTTCTTGCTGCCCACAATAACGATGGTACAAAACCAGACTTGAGCAATTTGTATGTCAGGATCAAAATGCAACCCGCAAATTCCAACTGAATGCTTGAATTTTTACAGAAACCGTGTTAAATTTATAGGGTTGGAAATTTGCGGGCGTAGTTTAGTGGTAAAACTATAGCCTTCCAAGCTATTAATGCGGGTTCGATTCCCGCCGCCCGCTTAGAAAAACTCTCAAAGATACTAGTGCAAAGACTAAGTCTGAATCTTAGTAAAATAACTAGTTAAACAGTCATTCATAATTTTGCAGTGTGCAGAAATAGCTTGACACTGAGAGTAGCCAAATTTAAGACGGTATGAGGAATCGGGAAGACTTTACTTCAACGACATCCATATCCTCGCTATTTACCTAATTGTTGTTTGATAGTTGGCAATACTCTGCAAAACGCCCCATCAGTTTTGATTTTTTGAATTTAGATATTGCTGCTAATTGAGATTTTCTAGGCGAATGCGTGGATCGGCTGCTTTGAGCATCAAGTCGGCGATTAAATTGCCGACAATCAGGAGTACTGCGCCCATTATCAAGCTTGCCATTAATAAATATAAATCTTGAGCTTGTAAAGCCTGTAAAGCTAATCTCCCTAAACCAGGCCAGTTGAAGAAAAATTCGGCGATGAAGGCACCATTTAATAAACCAGCTAATTCAAAACCTAATAAGGTAATTAAAGGATTTATGGCGTTGCGGAGTGCATGAACGTAGATAACGCGGTTTTCTGGCAAACCTTTGGCACGAGCCGTTTGGATGTAGTCTTGACGCAGAACATCCAATAATTCGCCGCGAGTGATGCGTTGCAAACCAGCAAAACTAGTAATTGAGAGTGCGATGGTGGGTAAAATCATGTGCCAACCGATATCTAAGATTCTGCCAAACCACGACAGTTCTGAGTGATTGATGCTAGTCATGCTACCCACTGGGAACAGCGGCGAGGTGATTTGGGCTAAAACCAGCAGCGCTAAGGCAGTGATGAAACTGGGAAAGCCTTGTCCAGCGTAACTAATCACTTGTAAAATCCGGTCTGCTGGCTTATTTTGTTTGACAGCGGCAAATATCCCTAAAGGGATGGCGATCGCCCATGTGACAATTAAAGATGCGATCGCTAATAGCAAAGTCGCTGGTACTCGTTCCCACAACAGCGATGCAACTGAACGTTGATAAATAAAACTCGTGCCGAAATCCCCTTTGGTCAAGATTCGCCATAGCCACAGACCAAATTGCTCTGGCCAAGACTTATCTAGACCAAACTGCCGTTTGATTTCCTCAATTCTTTCTGGGGATATCTTCGGATTTTGCCGCAGCGTATCTACATAATCACCGGGAGCGAGTTGAATGATGAAAAACGACAACGCTGAGGCTAATAACAAAGTTAGCAGTGCCTGCAATAGCCGCTTTGCCACATAAACAAAAGTTTCGCTCGTGACTAGCCCGATTAGCCAATCCCGACCTGTCTCCAAGGAAATTTTTGTAGATGTCATTTATATTTTGTCCTTTGTCATTTGTTCTACCCTGCGGGAAGCCCTTCTCTACGAGAGGCTGCGCCAACGGGTTCAGCAGTCGCTCATGGGGGAAACTCCCAAGACCGCGCTGCTTCACCGCTGGCGCGTCTATGTCCTTCGTCCTTTGTCCTTCGTCATTTGCCAGTTGTTTTGCTATTGACCAATGACTAATGACCAATGACTAATGACTAATATTCAATTAAAGAGATAATCGGCACGTCCGGTAAATGTGTACGCCCTTGTAAATCCCGTAGCTCGATAATAAACCCAAATCCTACTAGTTCGCAGCCAATCTTTTGTAACAACTTTGCCGTCGCACTCGCTGTTCCACCCGTGGCAATCAAGTCGTCGACAATCAAAACTCGGCTACCTTCATGTAAAGCGTCTTGATGCACTTCTACGCAGTCTGTACCATACTCTAATTCATATTCAATTGAGTGAACGGCTGCTGGTAACTTCCCTTTTTTGCGGATGGGAATAAAACCAGCTCCTAATTTATAAGCCAGAGGTGAACCAAAAATGAATCCTCTCGACTCTATACCAATGACATAATCAGCTGTTATTTCAGCTTCATTGCATTTTTGTGTTAAAAAGTCAATAGTATAGCGCAGTCCCTCTGGATCGCGCAGTAACGTAGTAATATCCCGAAATAAAATTCCGGGTTTCGGGAAATCTGGAATGTCACGAACGAGAGACTTTAAATCCATAAAATGGGGAATAAAGGAGTAGGGAATGGGGAATGGGGAATGAGGTAGAAAAATTAATAAGCAATGCCCAATACAACTCTTGGAGAGGCTACGCCAACGGCTTCTCTACGAGACGCTACGCGTTAGCGGAGCTTTCGCTTTAGCGATACGCTCAGTACAAGTGCCCAATTTCAGATACCTGAAAAATCGTACACTATAATGTCATACGCTGGGGGTCAAGTGGGGATAAAGGCTGAAGCTTCGCTCTTCATTGACGATAATTAGAATCTAAACCAAGCTATAAAAGGTATTTCACTAATAAATGAGGTGAATTTAGTTATGTTTTAAAATTTTGATTTCAATATAGGGAAAACTTTGAGTAGAAAGAGTTAAGTAATGTATATATCAGGTAGTCATGCTACTGCCACAAGTCTAAGGCTCAAGTCTTGGCTACCGATCTTAAATTTGTTTTATCTAGTCTGTTGGAACCGCACAAGGTATTTATAGAATGAATGTTTCAGCAAGTTTAACGCCGTTCAACAGTCCAACCCAAGACTCACTGCCGATGATTCTGGACACTTTACCAGATCCTGCGATCGCTTCCAAAACCTGTCCTCGAAGAACCAGGCTGCAAATTGACCTGATTTTACTGGCAATTGAAGCTTTAGAACTTGGTGGTTCGGAAGCAATCCTGGCTTTTGCTCAAGAGTTGGATCTGAAAGGAATTGTTAAAGACAGAGTAAATTTATGGCGGATGCGTAGCTCTAACCCGCTACGAAGAGCGCACATGCGCCGTCCCTTAACTATTATGGAAGCAAAAGCTTTGGTGGTCATTGCTTGCTATATAGCACGGCGTTTAACTGTTGTTATCCGCCAGTTATTAATGATATGCCAACAAATGGAAGAAAAACAGATTCCATTAGAACAGAATTTGCGGCTATCTAATTATCTAGAGCGGTTTAGAGCGCATTTTAAAAGCCGGATGAATGCTCGACGTTCTGGTGTACTAGCATTAACTTCTGATGAAAAATTAGATGCGCTAGCAATAAATTTGTTAGGACAATTACTATTTTGTACTGGTACTGCTGGAATGCAGCGGTTCTGGATTAGTCTTTTTGACGGTGAAGTGGAATGAATATTCAACGTAAGTACAGTCTACCTAATTGTACTCTTCTTTTAGAAGGGTTAAGTGATGTCACTAGGGCTGCACAGTTCCAGGAAATGCGCCCAGAATTATCAATATTGGTAAATGCAGAATGCTATTTATCTGGTTACAATCAACCCCTAACCGGAGGGCGAGAATTTTTTGAAAGTTTGGTGAGGGCCGTTAGTGGTTACGCCCAAGAATTTCTGAGTACTGTACCCAATCCGCAAGCACACAACCAGGAATCGGAGCTAGTAGAGTTTCAAAAAATTGACGGCAACCGCCATAGATTAATCATACATTCAGAGAATGCTCCAGAGGGGTTCGATCGCTCTAATAATTCCAAACGTCCGCCTATTGAAATAGATTTGAATACGGTGCAGTTGTTTGATTTAGTAGAAGCAGTGGATCAGTTTTTTGCTGATACCCAGACTTTACCAGAATTATCTCTAGAACTACAACCAGTTACTAGACGCTATGGCGGTGCTAGTCAGGCTTTAATCAGGCAGGCTGTTCCTGCTGCTGTGGGAGTATCAAGTTTAGCAGTAGCAGCGATCGCATTTAACCTGATTCCACCTCCCCAAATTCGTCCACCGCAGCCTAAGCCAGATGAGCAAACTAGCTCTACAACAAAGAGCCTTAATCCTCCAGCATCAGCAGCTGCAACACCCATCGAGGCTGCAACACCTATAGCAATACCCACAGCTAATGAAAAGCCAGTAGTCAAAGATTTAGAAGCACTTTTAAATACAGTTCCAGAAATTACCGATCCATCCCAGCTGCGTGCATTGAATCGTCAAGTGTATAACCAAGTTCATCCAGCTTGGACTAAGCGTTCAGGATTGCAACAGGATTTGATCTATCGTTTAGGTGTAGCTGCGGATGGAGCGATCGTTGGTTATAAAGCGGTGAATAAAGAGGCTAATCAAGAAGTCGGGCAAACTCCTCTACCTAACCTACTTTACAATCCTGCTAACCGCGCTCCCATTTCTAATGAACCGATAGCCCAATTCCGAATAGTGTTTACTACAAATGGTGTGCTGCAAGTTAGCCCTTGGCGAGGATATGCTAAGACACCAGAGGTAGTCGGTGCAAAAATTACTGACTCTAATATCACTAAAGGTTTAAATAAAAAGCTTTATAATACAGTTCGTGAAACCTGGAGTGGCACTCCCACCTTTACGCGAGATTTGAAATATCGGGTAGCAGTCAACAAAGATGGTGTAATTGCTGACTATGAACCACTTAATCAAGTCGCCTTTGATTATTTCCGAGAAACACCTCTTCCTAAGATGTTTAACGCCATCTATGGTTCTAATGTAGCTGCTCCCAATGACAAAGAACCTCTAGCCCACTTCCAAGTTATATTCAAGCCTAACGGCAAGCTCGAAGTCACTCCTTGGAAGGGATATCAGTAATTGGGCATGGGGCAAGAGAATTAAGTTGCTATTCTCTGTGCCCTACTCTGAGCAATAACATACCTAACAATTTAATTTTCTACCTATCTCTGTAAGTTTGCGATAATATGGCGCTAACCTGAGAAATTTAGATTTATGACCCAGGATTTTGCCTTTTTAAAGCGGATATATCAATGCTTTTGACCCCATTTCGCCCCTTACCCGCAGGAGATCCCGCTTACGTTGATTGTACAGAAGTGCGGGGAAATGGCGATTAGTATCTGAAAGTCAGAGTAGCTCAGTGAAGTTTAAATTTCCAAAGTAATGAATGCAGGGGAAATAAGGGTATTAAATATAGATACACAACCTCATTCCTAACGGATTAAATCAGCACGGGGTTTAAAGGTTTCAACTTGCCGTAACTTTTCGTAAAGTTCCCGTTCTTCTTGACTAATATTTTTCGGTGTAACTATTTGAATTTCTACTAATTGATCGCCACGTTTCCCGTCATCACTGGGATAACCTTTATTCCCTAGTCGAAATTTTTGACCAGACCTAACTCCGGGAGGGGTGGTCATTTTCACTGGGCCATCAAGAGTAGGTGCTTCTACCTGTCCTCCTAAAACTGCCTCGCTGGGAGTAACAGGTACTTGGCAGACGATATTTAAACCTTCTAATTTAAATAATCGATGAGGTTCAACGGTAATTTTTAAGTATAGATCGCCACCACCAACGCCTTGGTTGCGCAAACGAATAGTTTGACCTGTTATCATCCCTGGAGGCATATTAACTTCTAGCGATCGCCCATCTTCCAAACGAATCCGTTCATTACCACCTTGATAAGCTTTTTCTAGTGGAAGCGTTAATCTGGCTTCTATATCTCGACGGGTTGTGCGAGGTGGAGTGTTAACTGTATAGGCAACTTTTGTTCTGGGAGAACGAAACGGATCGCTATTATTGCCATTACTGGAGTTATTTGCCGCACTTTTATTTTTGACACCAATAACTTGATTAATAAAGCTTTCAAAGTCGGAGAATTGGCTGGGATCTACATCCTGATTCCCGTTGCGATCGCTAGCACTACTCTGCCAAGTTTTAGCCTTTGGCGTTTGTTTGTTGCCTGCAAAGCCTTTTTGCTTCCAGTAGCGGCTAAACTGGTCGTACTGCGATCGCTTGGCTGGATCGGAAAGAACTTCATAAGCCTCGCCAATATCCTTAAATTTTTCCTCAGATTCTTTGTTACCCGGATTCAGATCGGGGTGATATTGCCTTGCTAACCGCCGATAAACCTTTTTAATTTCCTCACCAGAGGCATCTTTAGATACTCCTAAAATCTCGTAGTAATCGCGAAAGTTCGGCAAATTTTGCATAGTTCAGTTATTTAAATTTTAGATTTTAGATTTTGGATTAATTAAGAGTTAGGAGTTATGAGTTGAAAGATTTATTTTTAACTCCTAACTTCTAACTCCTAACTTTTCTTATAACCAATCATTGTCTTCTTCATCATCCCAGTTATCTTGGTAGCTGGGGCGGGATTTGCGGGGAGGACGGCTTTCATAAGAGGAAGAACGATTATCGCGGCTATAATCTCTGTCATAGTCTCTACCGTAATCTTTGCCATAGTCTTTACTGTATGAGTCGCGTTCTCGATATGTATCTCTGGGAGATTCGCGATCGCGTTCTTTATCACCGCCAGTAAAGATGTCACGGATAGTCCCAAACAAGTCATCGTCTTCATCTTCAGCATAAGTCTGGCGGACTTCCCGATTTAGCTCATAGAGAGCATCTTGCAAGTCGGCGTAGGCTTGATCGATACCGCGATCGCTATTTTCCTGAAGACTTTCTTTTAGTTGTCGGCAAATATTATCAATTCTTTGGCGGCGGCTGCGGGCAAACTGCATACCGAATTCCAGCGCGACTTCTCTAAGTTGTCGTTCTGCTTGGAAAATCAACGCCTCAGAACGAGTCCGTTTTTCTATTCTTTCTTTACGTTCGCGATCGACATCAGCGTATTTTTGAGCGTCTTGAATCATCCGATTCACTTCCGACTCGTTCAAGGTGGAAGCGCCTTGAATGGTGATACTCTGCTCTCGTCCAGTGGTTCTATCTAGGGCTGTTACTTGTAAAATACCATTAGCATCAATATCAAATGACACCTGAACTTGGGGAATTCCTCGTGGTGCGGGTGGGATGCCGTAGAGCTTGAACCGTCCTAAAGACTTATTGTTTGCTGCCATTTCCCGTTCGCCCTGGACTACGTGAATTTCCACAGTATTTTGGTTATTTTCAGACGTGGAAAAAATATCAGAACGGCGGACTGGAATTGTCGTGTTGCGAGGAATGAGTTTTTTCATCACACCACCGATGGTTTCCAATCCCATAGAAAGAGGTGTAACATCCAAAAGCAGCACATCTTTGAGTTCACCTGCCAGAATTCCGGCTTGAATTGCTGCACCCACTCCCACGACTTCATCGGGATTGACGTTCTCGTTGGGTTCTGTGCCAATTAAGTCCCGCACAAGCTGCTTTACCATTGGCATTCGTGTAGAACCGCCAACTAACACAACTTCTTCAATGTCTCTAGGTGAAAGTCCGGCATCTTTCAGGGCGCGTTTCACTGGTGTCCGTAAGCGCCCCACCAAATCACCACATAAGCCTTCAAACTGGGAACGCGTTAGACGAGTTTCCAGATGTTTGGGGCCTTCCTGATCCGCAGCAATAAAAGGTAAGTTAATATCGGTAACGCTGACAGAGGAAAGTTCAATTTTTGCCTTTTCCGCAGCTTCCATCAGGCGTTGTAAAGATTGTCTCTCGCGTCTTAAATCTACCCCTTCGACTTCCAGAAATTGCTCTGCTAACCAATCGACTATTATTTTGTCAAAGTCATTCCCACCAAGTTGCGTATCTCCACTGGTAGCTTTGACTTCAAATATCCCATCGCCTACTTCTAAAATAGACACGTCAAAAGTGCCACCACCCAAGTCAAAGACTAAGATCGTTTCCGTGTCACCCCGATCTAATCCATAAGCCAAAGATGCCGCCGTCGGTTCATTGAGAATCCGCAGCACTTCTAAACCAGCAATTCTGCCAGCATCACGGGTTGCCTGCCGTTGAGAATCATTAAAATAGGCGGGTACTGTAATCACTGCCCCTGTAACTGGCTCACCCAAATAGCGACTAGCATCGTCTGCCAATTTCTTCAGCACCATTGCCGAAATTTCTTCCGGGGCGAAATCTTTATTCAGACGAGGACAGGCAATTTTAATATTACCTACTTCGTCTTTGCGGATGGTGTAGGGCACACGCTTAGAATCTGCATTAAGTTCGCCATACTTCCGCCCAATGAAACGTTTAACTGCAAAAAAGGTATTTTGGGGATTGAGGACGGTTTGTCGCCGTGCCATTTGCCCAACCACCCTTTCACCTTCTTTGCTGAAGCCAACTACGGAGGGGGTTGTTCGCATTCCTTCTGCATTGGCAATCACCACCGGCTTGCCACCCTCCATAACGGCGACTACTGAGTTGGTTGTACCCAAGTCGATGCCGACTACCTTGCCCATGCGTTACTCTTCTCCTAAAGTGTCTTATATATTTATTATGATTGGGCGGAACTACCTCTAGCTTTGTGCTACAAGATAAAAACACCTCAATGTATAATACTCATCATTAAGGCAGTAAGCTAAGAAGTGCAGCTAGAGGAGATAGTTGCAAGACTAGGATAGCATTGAGACGGTTGGTGTGCCCAAGCAGCCTCAATTCTTGATATCCGCCTACTTCTGTTTAAGTTATCTGCAAATTGGTAAGTTAACCTTAAGAACGCTTGCTCTGCTTTTTTGAGTGCCTGAAAATTCTCATATTATTGCTACTACTTAAAAGATTTGAATTTAACAGAGCGATTACAGACTTCCCTGAGTGAGATAGCGCGAGAACGCGATCCTTATATGGCAACGGCTGGGCATTTTTTTGTCCAAGAATATATCCGCCAGGAATTTTCCCAATGGGGGAGTGTGGAAATCCACACCTTTGAAGTCAGAGGTAAAACTTGCAATAACCTGATATTAAATTTACCATCCCAAGCTAGAGGGCAAAAAAAGGATTTACTGCCGATTTTAATTGGCGCTCATTATGATGGCGTTCCAGGAACAGTTGCGGCTGATGATAATGCTACAGGTGTGGCGGTGTTGCTGGAATTGGCGAGAAAGTTTGCTGCCGAACCTGCGAGATATCCCTTAAGACTGGTTGCTTTCGATATGGAAGAATACGGCTTACTGGGTAGTGCTGATTATGCAGCCCTGTTGCATCAACAAAAGCAACAGCTACGCTTAATGATCTCCCTAGAAATGCTGGGCTATAAGGATTCTACACCTGGTTCCCAAAGTTACCCCCCTCCTCTGGAACGCTTCTACCCAGATACGGGTGATTTTATTGCTTTAATTGGTAACTTGCGGACATTACCTGATTTAATTGGGATGAGCCGTAATATTCGCAAAGCTGGCGTATCTAGTCAATGGCTACCCGTGCCGAATCGAGGTTTAATAGTTCCCCAAACTAGACTTAGCGATCATGCACCATTCTGGGATTTGGGTTATCCGGCAATGATGGTGACAGATACGGCATTCTTGCGAAATCCACATTATCACAAAGCTAGTGATGCGATCGCTACTTTGGATTTAGATTTTCTGACTCGTGTATGTGAAGGTTTAGAGATGGCGATTCGGCAGTTGTGAAAGGATATTAGGAGAGGTTTATAGTTTGCCAAACCAGACTTAAAGCGATCGCACCTCTTTTTTAGATGTGGTTTATCTGCAATCATGGGTACAGATACAGCATTTTTGTGGAATATATATCATGCATAAACCGAGTGGATCGCCACTGGGGTTTATTTGTATTATTATCAGCTTTTTTCAATTGGTTATACTATCTTGCTGATGCGATCGCGCATTAGGAGTCAAAGTAATTAAATCGTCAATATTACGCTTCATTGTTTCACAAATTGCGTCTAATGGTAAATCATTAGCATCATAACCAAAGGGGTTTTCTATCTCCAAGCCAATGGCTTCAATGCCAAACAAAGTGAACCCAACTAAAGCAGAAACTAAACCTGTCCACCAACCGAGACTGTCTACTATTTGAAATGGTAGCAAAAAGCAATATAGTATCAGTAATTGCTTCAAATGAATAGCATACGCAAGCGGCATAGGCGTTTTTAAAATACGTTCGCAAGCACCTAAATTATCCACAAGACTATTCAATAATTCTTGCATTGATGTTAGCTGGTAGCTATTCAGACAATTACGATCGTATTGTTGCTGTAAATAATCTCCTATCCAAAAGGCAACCTCTATAGGAGGATTATTCATAATCTTCAGTTTTATGTACTTAGTAGATGGCATTAAGTCTTCTAACTCACTATTGACACCTTCTCCTCGCAAATGTAATTTAGTTGTTACAGCAAACGCTACCAATAAGTTTAATGCCGTAATTTTCTTATCTTTATCTTCTGGGGAAATTTCATCAACTGATACCCAAATTTGCCTCGCTAAATTTCGGACGTTATTTACTATAGAACCCCAGCATTTTCTCCCTTCCCAAAATCGCTCATAAGCAGTATTTGTACGAAAGACAAGTAACAAACCTAAAACAATACTAGGAATCACATTTACTAAAATGGGCTGTGATACAGGTTTTTCAAAATGGTGAAGCAGAGAAATTAAAAATCCGAAAGCTCCACACCATAAAACATGTTTTAAAATTGCTTTTATTACTGAACCTTTAGGTTGTAATGCTGTGCGCACCCATTTGATTTTTTCGGCTATCATGTAGTCACCCTAGTAAAATAATTATTGAACCGATAAATTCAGCATTTGTTAGCTTCAAAATAATCATTATAAAAGTAGCACAATTAGCACAGAGATACTTGAAAAACTATTCTTGTTAAGAACATAATATAGCGGTTCTCAGTTGAGTGAGGTACAAGAACCCCTCCCCGCAAGCGGCGAGGGGTTGGGGGTGGGGTGTTAGCGACTTTTGCAAGAGGTCTACTTATTATTAAGAGTGAAGCAAACATTATATAAAAGTCAAAAGCCTTGCTAGGGCTGGCTACAACTAAGCGCCAATTATAAAGAAATGTAAATATTTTCCAGGGGCAGCATAAATTACGCATTTTATCCCGATAAATCTATGGAAGAAAAGGTATATTCCTATCGATAATGTTCATACAGCATTTGTCGGTATCATGTACCCTAGCAAATCAAAAAGTTCTAGCCTGTAAAAATCCTGCCCTGTACATTAAACGTCTAGACATAACTTATTTGGTTATGTCTTTTTTCTTGTCGTTAGTCTCAAAACGTTGAATTTCAATCAAATAACCATCAGGATCGCGGAAAAAACAATGGTAAATGTTGTACTTTTCATTTAGTGTCGGTGGCTTTTCAAATTCGACGCCACGTTCTTTGAGATATTCAAACCATTCATCCACCTGCTGTGTTACCAGAGTAAAAATAACACTTGATTGCTTTCCGGTTGGAGGAGCCAATGTTTCGCTTGCTTGACACAATCCTAAGTATCCAGAACCACTAACAGTATAAATTCGACAGGTTACTTGGTCAAGCCATAACTCCAAACCTAGCTTTTGTTCGTAGAATTCTGTAGATACATTGAGATTATGGGTAGAAAGAAAGGTAATTTGCTGGTCTATTTGCGGATAAGTAGACATAAAACACATTTGAGTATATACCCTAACGACATCGGGCGATCGCATAGGTAAAAATTGATTGATGTTAGAAACCTGTTACTGCTCCAGAATGCCTTAAGTGCATCTGGAGTTTCTTTTTGGAAAAAGCATTAAAATTTTCTCAATCATCCTGATATGCCAAAACATGGCTGAATAAGGATGCATACTGAATTATCTATATTTAACACGGGCATCACTTATTGATGTACCCTTCCTACCAAACGACTCTCGCAAAACAGCCTCAGCTTATCTGGGGCTGTTTTGCGTTATTTCCCACAGGGAAGAGTGCAAACGAGAATCCTCAAACACTTTTATCTACATTTGAGTGTATACCCGGATGACGTAGGATTTTCTCAAGGTGAAAATTTGGTATAGGTAAATGCGTATCTTTCCTGACTCCAGATTTGTCACAAACATTTCTGGAGTTTTTTCATTCAAACATGAAGTAAATAATTAAGTGCGATCGCACTTCCAATTTGGACTCAATCAAAGTGCGATCGCAGGAAATATAAATGTTTATTTCGTTGTATATGTTACAAAAATATCCTTTTTCATTTCAACTTCTGCCGGTGCTTCTGGATCGTAAGCTGGTGATAATAAAAAACTAGCAAATGACGGCAAAGGAACTCCAGTTTTAGAACTACATGAGGGATAAAATAATGTGTAAAATGGCTCGGCGACAGAAGGAGTACTGAGTTTAACTTCCATAGCAGTTGCTAAAGCCTGAGCGCGGCTTTGAGCATCTTTCATCGCTGATTGATAAACTGAACTCTGCAAAGCTTGACAATCATTTACTGCGTACTCAACACCCACACTCTTGACAGAAAGGTTTTCAATTTGGCTCGTGGACTTGTTCGCTATAGCAACAATTTCCTGGACGCGATCGCGCGTTGGTTTTTCTAGTCTCACCAATATCTTGGCATTATTTTCACTGGTATTAGGATTAATTTGTACTTGAATTTTATCAGCCCTAATGCCTTTAGCAACTAAGCTATCCACTACAGGCTGAAGAGTTGTTTTAGTTAGGGATTTTTTGCTTGGTAAAGGTTCTGCTGCTGTTTTGTAATTCAAAAGTAGAGTTGGTGAGGCAGCCCGGTCTTGTTGTTCCAACAAAGAGGGACTGCCGAACCCGGAGGGTGAGGATATGCGACGGGTTTCGGGTAGAGATGATGGTTGCGTTTGTAACTCATCATTGCTACTTCCACTACCTCCACTACTGAATACCAACTCAATATCCGCTGTATCTGCTGGCACTCTCACTACTCCTTGACCGATTACCATTAATGAATGGCGATCGCTTGCTGGTGGGTAAAACAATTGGGCATTAGTGACTTTGGGTGTTAATGTTCCTACCCCGACAGTTACGGAAATACTTAGCATTAGAGCAGTTATTTTTCTCATATCCTGGGAATATCCTTTGAACTTAGTGATTGTCAAAGTTTACACCTCAATAGGAATCTACTTAAAAAAATATTGAGCTAATCCCACAGCCTTTAGTCGTGAGATTAACTCAAAAATTCAAAATTCACTGCGGACGTTATTGATATCTCAGCAGAGAGCCAAATCTGGTTAGAACTATTAACCAAACCAGTGAGAGGGTTCACAAGCTGGTTGAACTGTTTCACAAACGCGATGGCTAATCCAATCTGACTTTTCTTGAACGATTAGACAAATGCCTTGGTGAATCAAATTCTGTAAATGTAGTTGCTGCTCTAAGGGTTTACGAGGCAATTTGTAATAAGCCAAGCTTCCTTGTTCAGCCTCCCCTGGAATCTGTTCATCAGACATGACGCTGTAAAAGGAGGGAATGCGGTTGAGGACGAAAGTAATTAGCTCTTGGCGTAAATCAGGAATTGCAAAGGCTTGTTGATATGGATGGGATGGATATGTATTCAAAACACTTTCAATTTCTACCACTATTGATTGTTGTGTTAAATTGACTACCGTTTTCATGGTTTTTAAACTCCTTTTTTAATCAAGTCAATGCTTGGTGGAGAAAATAACTTTTTTAGATGGCAACGTCGTGATGACAATCAGTTAAAAGGAACTTAACTTACAGATGCAATCAACCCCGAAACTAGCCTTTTATCTTGGTATAATATCAGACATTTGGCTTGGCTTATTTTAGTTAAAGTTTATACTGTATCGCAGCATGACTTATTAAAACAGCGTCCAATAAGCTGGTAAGTTACCGACATTTTATATTTATAATCCTAATTATTTCAATTTTCTGCCTTTTTAGCAGAAATCTACATAAAACGCAGTATAAAGACTAGGGGATCAAGATTAACAGCAATAAAACCACTTGAATTAGGAACAAGTTTTTCATCAAGTTAAGCTTTTTGGGTAATTGGCATCACTTTTTAGGTTTGCAGTAAAATTTGCTATTTCATCTAAAAAACTTATTTATTGCACTTTTATTTAGTAAGTCAGAAAAATGGCGACTCACGATAGTGCAGGATCAGTCTAGCTACAGATGAAACGATCGGGCAAAAATGTTTAAAAAGTTCACATTATTGAAAGAAAAATGATGCAACTGATTGTTAATTTCATCAGCCGCAGCTAATCCAGAAAGCATCGCACCTTCGACAAGATTGCCGCCACACCAATCACCGCAGCAAACTAAAGGTAAGGGAGTTCCAGCAGACAAAAAAGCTTCGTGCCAAGGACGGCTGGGAAAGGCATAACGCCAACGATGTACTTGCATCCATTCGGGAGCATTCAGCCAAGGAAGGGACAGAGATTCAGCTGCTCGTTGCAACATATATTGTCCCGCAGGTTGTAAATCCTGTGATTCTAGATGACGCTGGGCAAAATCAGCGCTACTTTGCACCACAAAATGTGGTTGTTCAGGGTTAGGACGCTTGCTACTGTCCAAACCAATCCATGCTAAATCAGCATTATCCACAAAAGTTAGGGCTTTCCACTGAGGGAGGGGTTGGGATGTAGAAGGATATCCCGCGATCGCACTAATCGAAGGATAAAATTCTACAGAACGCAAGTTATTAAGAAAGGCTGCATCCAATACACTCTCACCCAAAGGTTCCAATAACATCACCGCTTGGGGTGCAGGAATAGCGACGACTATAGCTTTTGCAGTTAATTCTTCATTGCTAGATTCGAGAGTCAGACGCCAGCTATTTTCGGGAGTTGGTGTAATAGCGATCACACGCTGATTCAGTAATATTTCTAAACCTGGGGCGAGAGATTTAGCGATCGCACTCATTCCCTCAGGCGCAACATAACGCGGACTGCGGTTTTTCGGTTCAGATAAAGGAGCGCCTGTTGTGAGTTCGTAAACCTGATCTGTCCAAACTTCTAGGATATGGCGATCGCGCAATATCTCCACAAAACGTTCCAATAATTCACCCTTTGGTTTCAGGTAACAAGCCCCATGATCCGCCAAAGTTCCATGCAAGCGGCGTGTAGCTAATCTTCCTCCCAAACCACGCGACTTTTCCACCACTACCACCGAATATCCAGCTTGACTTAACTGCTGGGCACAGACTAAACCTGCAATTCCGGCACCAATCACTGCAATATCAGTCATGAGTCAATAGTCCCTAGTTAATTATTGGTCATTAGTTATCATCAAAGGACAAAATTACTACTAATGACTGCTGAAAGCTAATAGTAGAATAAGGTACAGAAAGCTGCACGGAAGGGAGGAAGGGAAATTGGATGAAATGAGGGCGGCGCTAGAGTTAGCGACCGAAGAAGAATTGCAAGACTTAACGGCAATTCTATTTAGTCGGAAGTTCAATCCCTTAGACTATGTACACACACCCGAACCCATCGAAGTACAAAGCCAAGACCGCAAAGCTTGGTTAGATGCACTAGAGGGTCGCTTTCGTTTTTTGGCGGCAGATGGGATAACAGTATTACGGGGACGCACAGGGCAGGTAACTTACCGACAAGCGTTAGTTCAAGTATGTAAGTATCTCAAAATTCCCTATTCTAATCAGCTGGCAACTATTGATTTAGAAGCAGAAGTATTTTTACATCTGTTAGGACAGGTGTGGAAAAAATTACCGGAACAGGAAAAGCAAAAATTGACTGTACAGGTGCAGCGTCAGCTGCTCAAATCAGAACTAAAACAACCCTTACCACTTTTATTACAACGCGATCCCTTGGGGTTGCTTTTCAAAGGCGGTAGTGCGATCGCGGTTACTTCTCTTCTCCAGCCACTTGTACTTAAGCAAATTGCCCGTCAATTCGCCATCCACTTTGCTACTTATGAAGTAGCCAAACAAGCGGCAATTACAGGCACAGAAGCAGCTGCAACGCAATTTCAAAGCTATGTAACGATGCAAATGGCGCAACGGGGTATGACAGTAAGTGCAGCTCGTTATGGGGCAGCCCGCACGATGTTTGCCGTGATTGGGCCAATGATGTGGACTTGGTTTATTGCAGATTTGGGCTGGAGAGCGATCGCTACTAACTATGGTCGAATCATCCCCACCATCTTCGCCTTAGCTCAAATTCGCCTCACTCGTGAGGAATGTTGGGAGCCAGCTTGAACAAAGTTTTTGACTATTTCAAGTCTCGTTGGCAATCTTCTTGGAACTACTCTCTATGGGCACTGTTAATCTTCCCATTGAGTCCTTTTGTGGGGGCTGTAACTGTAGGTTTTGTCTCATTAATAACTTGGCTGAAACAATCCCGCAAAATTAATCGCCGCCCCCTCAACTGGGGATTTGCCCTGTTGAGTGTATTACTGATCGTGAGTGCTGGGTTTGCCCAAGACAAAACAGCAGCTTTCCTCGGCTTATTTAATTTATTACCATTCTTTTTACTTTTCGCTGCCCATAGCGCTCTGATTCAAACATTTGCCCAATTGCGGCAAATGGCTTGGGCTTTGGTAATTGGTTCCATGCCAGTAGCAATTATGGGCTTGGGACAATTATTTTTAGGCTGGAGTTTCAAGTTCGAGTTTGTGTGGGTTGTGTTTAGTTGGACAATCACACCAGGCGGAAACCCACCAGGTCGTATCGCTTCACTTTTCTTGCACGCTAACACCTTCGCAGCTTATCTAGTAATAGTTTTCATCCTTAGTCTAGGGTTGTGGATCGAACAATGGCGATTAGGGATTGGGTATTGGAGATTCAGCATAAGAGGCAGAGGGGCAGCACTTCTTTACGAGAGGCTGCGCCAACGGCTACGCTCTGTTACCGAGGGGCAGACGAGCAGAGGGGAAAGACTTACTGCGCCTCACTCTCCAGTTCCCTTTCTCTTCCTAACCGTGGCAGTGATTGCGAATTTTATTACCTTAATTTTCACCAACTCGCGTAATGGGTGGGCGATCGCTATTTTTGCCTGTTTAGCTTATGCACTCTACCAAGGTTGGCGCATTCTTGTAGGTAGCGTTGCTGCGATCGTTTCTAGTATTCTTTTAGCGGCTTTTGCTCCCTCAGCAGTCGCTCACATTTTTCGCTTCGTAGTTCCTGCCTTCTTTTGGGCAAGGTTAAATGACGATATGTATCCAGATAGACCAGTCGCTTTGATGCGAAAAACTCAGTGGGAGTTTGCCTGGTCTTTAGCTCAACAACATCCTTGGACTGGTTGGGGGTTACGCAGTTTTAGTACCCTTTACAGAGCAAAGATGCAGATTCCCTTGGGTCATCCCCATAACTTGTTTTTAATGTTATCTGCTGAAACTGGTTTTCCCAGTGCTTGTCTATTTTGTGGCTTACTAGCTTGGATTTTGATTACAAGTGTCCAATTACTCCAAAATTCAAAATATATAAATACAGGAGACAAATTGATATTTTTCAGTTATCTTCTGGCTTTTGTTGGATGGATTTTATTGAATACAGTAGATGTAACCCTCTTTGATTTTCGTTTGAATGCACTTTCATGGCTAATTTTGGCTGCCATTTCTGGAGTAGTACATCGTTATCACGAAAAAGACAGGCTTGCATCTTATCAAAATTAGCTATTAGTTTTTTCAGTGTATGCACTGGGGACATTGAGAGTTTCAAGTTAATAATATTGTTATATTCACGTCTGTGAGTGTGACTAATACCTAATTGGTCACTGTTGCTGATTGTTGGGAAGGTGTAGGGACACCCATTTGGGGTTTTCCTGCATGACGGGCATCTCTTGTAGATGCCCTTTTGTATATTTATTATTTTTATTCAGTTAAAAACAATTCCAAGACAGGATTGACTGCAATACGGTTTGATTAAGGTTTGTTGATGAAAATTTTAGATAACTAAAGATGCGATAAATCGCCGTCTCTTGCCTTAACCGAAGTTAACTACAAAAAAATTAGATATTATTGTTAGAGCCGATAAAATTTATATTATTAGGAATGGAATATAAACGAACTTTGCTAAAACTTTTTTTGGCTGTATCACTAGTTCAGGCATTTTCTAAGCCCTTGATTATCGCTGCAATTGCTGGCAAAGAAATGGAACAAAGATGCTGATTGAACGGCAATTATTGATAGTGTTCAAACTAAGTTGTAGATATCTCAAAATTTCCATATCGTTTCTGCTGAGGCAATACTGTTCTGAATAACTGAGGAATTTAGCAAAGTAATACCAGTTTTAGCTATGGTAAATTAGAGGGTTGAAGACCGAAAATCTTTATATAACTAGGATCGCGCCCAATATTCTGATTGGCATTAAAGACTACGATAACCCTTATGGTGTAAGCTCTCGGTAAAATGGGTGTGTCGGTAACGAAAAAAAGACGCCTCCATAACCAACCTTATGCTCACAACAGCTAACTTTCTTCAGTACACCCAATGGTCAGGTATAGCTACCTTGGTATTTGCTGCCTTGACATTTTTGGCTTTTATTCTCAAATGGGGCATCCGCTTTCGGTTGGTGGGTACAACTGGCTTTATGCTGGTAGTGACTGCTGGTTTATTTGGACTCTCAATAGTCCCCTTGAGTCGGACTGTGATTCCCGGAGCAGCCCGATACACTCTAGTTTATGACAATGGCTCAACACAAGCGGTGATTGCCACATCACCCCAAATTACACCCACACAATTAGAAGCAACTTTACGTCAAGCGGCTAGCAATCTCTTTTCTTATGGTCGTTCAGGTACGCGGGAAGACGATAATTTGACAGTTCGCGCCCGTACTATTATCCACCCGGAAACAGGGATTTCTGTCCCAGTTTACTTGGGTGAGATCAAGCGATCGCTCGTTTCTCATCAAAATTCCCCGGTAACAGTCAAAATTTACACAGACAATTTCGCCAAATTGCCAAAACCTACTGCTTAAGAGGCAGGGGAGCAGGGGAGCAGAGGAGCAGAGGAGGAGAGGAGCAGGGGAGCAGGGGAGCAGTAGCAGTAAGTCTTTCCCTTGTGCCCAATGCCCCATGCTCAATGCCCAATGCCCCATGCCCCATACCCAATGCCCCATACCCAATGCCCAATGCCCCATGCCCAAAGAACAAAAATAATTTACCTGTTATCAGGATGACAAAATTTATTTTGTATTTACTGATACATTAATGGTTATTTTTAGATTAAGATATTTACACTTTAGTGGTTATACTGTGGGAAAAAGTTAATCAGCGTGGGGTAATGGGTACTGACAGTTGTGATTGTCAGTTGTTGTCCTAATTGCCCTTGTTGCCATTTTCAAAATTCTTTGCAGCAAATCAAGGGGTTGTAAAGACATATATTTGCATACATTTACATATATAGGACTCCGATTTGATTTCTGAAAACATCCTGAGATTGAAAAGCTTGTTTTATCAAGGTTTTATCTGAAATCTTGTTCAAAAATCAGATATGAGTCCTATATCTGTAGCTAAGGATTGCATGAAATAGCACGATCGCCTACACATTATCAATTCTCGATTGCTTTTCTTGAGAATCTGACAATGGTAATGTTAATTAATTATACGGTTATCCAAAACTTTGATAGTTCGGAATTTCAGGTCAATGGGTATTTATAGATTCAAGGAATGTCGTCAAACTACTCAATAAGTCGGCAACAGGACTTGTCTCTTGAACTGCTTGGCTCAAATCCAGACGATCTGGGTGTCAGGTTGGAGCCATCCAAAAACCAGCTTGGCAACAAGTATCCTCGATCGCTAGTCTATATTATTAAGAAATATCAAGGTTTTGGTAAACGAGATTATATGCCCAATAATTTTTCTACTCAACCTTCTTTGTCTACTCAAACTTCTAGTTCATTATTTACGCTCACAGTTTCCCCCGCAAAAGTAATCCGTGGTTCTGGGGTGTTGCAAACAGCCGCAGCAGAGATTGCCTGTTTGGGGAGTCGTCCCTTAATTGTGGCAGGTAAGTCTACTCTTGCTATCAGCCAACAAAGTTTACAACCAGTTTTAGAAGCGCAGCAGTTACATACTGTCCAAGCTTCTTATGGTGCAGATTGCTGCGAAGCTAGCCTGAAATCTTTACAGAAGAAGGCAAAAGAACATAAAGCTGATGTAATTATCGGTGTTGGTGGCGGCAAAGCCCTAGATACAGCGAAATTAGTCGCACAGCAGTTACATCTACCAGTAGTGACAATTCCGACTTCCGGTGCTACTTGTGCAGCTTGGAGTGCCTTATCAAATGTTTATTCGGAAGATGGGGCTTTTCTCTACGATGTGGGGCTATCTCGTTGTCCCGATTTATTGATACTCGATTATGACTTGGTTAAAACTGCACCACAACGTACCTTAATCGCTGGAATTGGTGATGCGATCGCTAAGTGGTACGAAGCCTCGGTTAGCAGTGGACACTTGCAAGACACTTTAATTATTGCCGCAGTGCAACAAGCACGAGTTTTGCGAGATATCTTGTTGCAAAAGTCAGCCGCCGCCCTGGAAGAACCAGGTAATGAGGTTTGGCGAGAAGTAGTAGATGCCACTGTTTTACTCGCTGGAGTAGTTGGGGGACTTGGAGGGGCGCAGTGTCGCACTGTTGCTGCCCATGCCGTGCATAACGGTTTAACTCATATTTCAGGACATGGTAGTATTCATGGCGAAAAAGTTGCTTTTGGGATTTTAGTGCAACTGCGTTTAGAAGAAATGCTACAAGGCAATCAACTAGCCGCATCGGCACGGCAACAGTTGTTAAAGTTCTACACAGAAATTGGACTACCCCAGAAATTAAGTGATTTGGGATTGGGCAATATTACATTAGGTGAATTGCAAACAGCCGCCGAAATGGCTCTAGTTCCTAATTCTGACATCCATCGACTACCATTTAAAGTCGCGCCAGAACAGTTGATGGCGGCAATGGTTTCTACCACTGCACCTATAGATAGTAGAGATACTGCAAATCGAGTTTCGCCCAAGGGAATGAGTGACGAGGTTTTATGAGTTTAAATTGGATTGTCCCAGCAGAACGCATACAAAAACTACCACCTTATGTATTTGCCCGTTTAGATGAACTGAAAGCTAAAGCACGGGAACAAGGGTTAGATTTAATTGACTTGGGTATGGGAAACCCGGATGGTGCAACACCAGCACCAGTTGTTGAAGCGGCGATCGCAGCTTTAAAAGATCCCGCCAATCACGGTTATCCACCTTTTGAAGGCACAGCTAGTTTCCGCCGTGCCATTACTAACTGGTATCGTCGCCGTTATGATGTGATTCTCGATCCTGATAGCGAAGCCTTGCCATTGCTGGGTTCTAAAGAAGGATTAACTCATTTAGCGATCGCCTACGTTAACCCTGGTGATTTAGTTCTGGTTCCTTCTCCAGCTTATCCGGCACATTTTCGCGGCCCGGCGATCGCTGGTGGGAAAATCCATAGTTTGATTCTTAAACCCGAAAATGACTGGTTAATTGATTTAGCTGCCATTCCTGACGAAGTTGCCAGACAAGCTAAAATTCTCTATTTCAACTATCCTAGCAATCCCACTGCCGCCACCGCCCCCCGCGAATTTTTTGAAGAAATAGTCGCCTTCGCCCGCAAATATGAAATTTTGCTGGTGCATGATTTATGTTACGCCGAGTTAGCTTTTGATGGTTATCAACCCACTAGTTTGTTAGAAATTCCGGGTGCGAAAGATATTGGTGTGGAATTTCACACCTTATCTAAAACCTACAATATGGCTGGTTGGCGCGTCGGGTTTGTCGTGGGGAACCGCCATGTAATTCAAGGTTTGCGGACGCTGAAAACTAACTTGGATTACGGCATTTTTGCAGCATTACAAACGGCAGCCGAAACAGCTTTGCAACTGCCAGATGTGTATTTGCACGAGGTACAACAACGCTACCGTACCCGTCGCGATTTCCTGATTCACGGGTTAGGAGAGTTAGGTTGGGATATCCCCAAAACCAAGGCGACGATGTATCTTTGGGTGAAGTGTCCCGTTGGTGTTGGTTCCACAGATTTTGCCCTGAACGTGTTGCAACAAACAGGCGTTGTGGTTACTCCAGGTAATGCCTTTGGGGTTGCAGGTGAGGGTTATGTCAGGATCAGTTTGATTGCAGACTGCGATCGCTTGGGTGAAGCTTTACATCGCTTCAAGAAAGCTGGCATCCGCTATCAGCCTGAAGCTGTAGTCCCTGCTTCAGAAGCGATCGCCGATCTGGTTAGTTGATTAGCGAAAAGACAACCAATATTACATGACTAAAATTTTTGCTGACGATCTTTGAGATCGTGTAAAAAATACGATTATACGAAGCGACAGCTATTGCAAGTGAACTCTCTAACGTGGACTTCCAGGTTGAGACAACCCGTAGCTATATTCAATAGACTTCTTGCAGAAGTGGGGGAAGGGATAAAGGTATGGAATTTTCCCTTCCCCTTTAACTTTTCCCCAACATCTTGCAAAGTTATTTTTGCAGGATGTGTAATATCTGCTGTCAAAAGGTAATGTAGCATTCATTGCCCGCAAACCAGGATATTGAATGAAGATGGAGGGCAGTTCCAGTTTAAGGAAGACTGTCTTCTGCTTGCTGTCTTTCTTAATAAATACCTAATCTTAAATCCAATATCTAATTTTTTTGCTATGGTGATCCCAAAGGAATTGTTAAGTGCTTACGAAATGTAAATTAAGTAATTAATCACTGTTTAAGTATAATAAAATACAAAAATCGCAGATAATTTATCTGTAGAATACATCTTTATTGTTACTTAGTGGGTTGGGCAATACGCGTTTCAATATCTTCTAATGTTTGTAACAATAAACGATTTGCCTGCAATTTCCAACCCCATTTCTGAACTCTGTAAGCTAATACAGTTCCAACTACAGACGCTAACAAGCCTATGGGTTGATTTAAAGAAATTCCTAGTAACAAACCCAATCCAGCAATTCCCCAAAATGGTAAGGCTACTGCTTGTCTTTGTTCTTCTACAACTTGGGTAATTATATTAGATTTCATCGTAGCAAGTAATGCCTCTTTTACTTGCTGCTGTTCTGTTGCGGATACTGTTAAACCTATTTTACGGCGTAGTTTTTCTATTTTGCGGGCATCAGTACTGTATTCAGTTAGTTCATCTTCTGCCATTTTCAGGAGTCGTTCTAGCTGCGCCATAATTGATTACATCCGGTATTTCAATCGAGTTATTAAACTGAATAATTGTTAATTTTTATTGCTTATAGTTTTGGATTTTATCGCCAAATATCAAACTACGCGACAGAACCAAAAATCTCAAGTTGAATATGGGAAAAATAAATATAGTAGCAGTTATGCACTTACAAGTTGAGTATAAACTAAAAAGGTAATATTTATGACTACAGTATCAAAAAGCACTTTATCTTTATCTGCCCAAGAGCGATCGCTCATCTTGTGGTTTGATGAAATTGGGATTGCTGATATCCCAGTAGTTGGTGGTAAAAATGCCTCACTAGGGGAAATGATTCAACAGCTAACACCCAAAGGCATTAACGTTCCCACAGGATTCGCCACTACTGCTTACGCTTATCGTCATTTCATTCAATCAGCAGGGTTAGAAGCAAAGCTACGCAAACTCTTTGCTGACTTGAATGTTGAAGATGTCAAAAATTTACGAGAACGCGGCAAAAAAGCGCGATCGCTTTTAATCCATACACCATTTCCTGTAGAATTGCGCGAGGCGATCGCCACAGCATACCGTAGTCTCTGCGAACGATACCATGCAGACACAGATGTGGCAGTCCGTTCTAGTGCCACTGCTGAAGACCTTCCCGATGCTAGTTTTGCTGGACAACAGGAAACTTACCTCAACGTTGTCGGTGTTGAAGGAGTTTTAGCAGCTTGTCATAAATGCTTTGCGTCTCTATTTACCGATCGCGCTATTTCTTATCGCCACGCCAAGGGATTTGACCACTTTAGCATTGCTCTGGCTGTAGGTGTGCAAAAAATGGTGCGTTCTGACTTAGCAACCTCTGGAGTGATGTTCTCCATTGATACAGAAACAGGTTTTAAGGATGCGGCACTAATTACAGCCGCCTACGGTTTAGGTGAAAATGTTGTCCAAGGGTCTGTAAATCCCGATGAATATTATGTTTTTAAACCAACCTTAAAAGCTGGTTTTCGCCCAATTATCGATAAAAAATTGGGCAGCAAAGAACTGAAAATGATTTATGATGACGGCTCAAAATTTACGAAAAATGTTTCGGTTTCACCCAGTGAAAGAGGTAAATTCGCTCTGAGTGATGAAGAGATTTTACAACTAGCAAGTTGGGCGTGTTTAATTGAAGACCATTATTCCCAAGTCCACGGCACATTCACTCCAATGGATATCGAGTGGGCAAAAGATGGGATTACGAACCAACTTTTTATTGTGCAAGCGCGCCCCGAAACCGTCCAGTCGCAGAAGACGGGAAATGTGTTGCGGAGTTATCGTTTGTTATTGGGGAATAGGGAATGGGGAATCGGGAATGGGGAAAATTCCCACTCCTCACTCCCTGATTCCCAATCCTTAATCCCCCTGGTTACGGGAAGTGCAATTGGGGAAGCAATTAGTCAGGGAAAAGCACGCTTAATTCTAGATGTTCAGAAACTAGAACAGTTCCAAGTCGGGGAAGTCTTGGTGACAGAGAGAACCGATCCCGATTGGGAACCAATTATGAAACGCGCCAGTGCAATTGTCACCAATTCTGGAGGCCGCACGTGTCATGCAGCAATTATTGCGCGAGAATTGGGTGTACCTGCGATCGTGGGATGCGGTAATGCTACGGACATCTTGAAACCTGGTCAAGAGGTAACAATTTCTTGTGCTGAAGGGGAAGAAGGAAAAGTTTATCCAGGCTTATTACCTTTTGAAGTTAAAGAAGTTCCTTTAGAAAACTTACCCCGCACCCGCACCAAAATTTTAATGAATGTGGGTAATCCCCAAGAAGCATTGAGTTTATCGGCAATTCCTAACGATGGCGTAGGTTTAGCGCGGACAGAATTTATCATTGCTAACCAAATTCAAATTCATCCAATGGCGTTGATTCACTATGACTCGTTAAAAGATGAATTTGCCAAAGCTAAAATTGCTGATATTACCGCACTTTACGACGATAAGCCCCAATATTTTGTAGATAAATTAGCTCAAGGCATTGGTAGAATTGCCGCAGCATTTTATCCGAAATCAGTGATAGTCCGAACCTCAGATTTCAAAAGTAATGAATATGCCAATTTATTAGGTGGACGACAGTTTGAACCCCATGAAGAAAACCCAATGTTAGGTTGGCGAGGGGCGGCGCGTTACTATGATGAAGGCTACAGAGAAGCTTTTGCCTTAGAATGTCATGCCCTCAAAAGGGTACGGGAAGAAATGGGTTTGACAAATGTCATCCCAATGATTCCCTTTTGTCGCACTCCTGACGAGGGGCGTTTGGTTTTAGCAGAGATGGCAAAAAATGGTTTAAAGCAAGGTGTTAACGGCTTGCAGGTTTATGTGATGTGTGAGTTGCCCAGTAATGTGATTCTGGCTGAGGAATTTGCTGAGGTATTTGATGGCTTTTCCATTGGTTCTAACGATCTAACTCAATTGACGCTAGGGATAGACAGGGATTCGGCGTTAGTAGCGCGATTGTTTGATGAACGCAGTCCAGCTGTTAAGCGAATGGTAAAAATGGTCATAGAAACAGCGAAAAAATGCGATCGCAAAATCGGCATTTGTGGACAAGCACCCAGCGACTATCCAGAATTTGCCCAGTTTTTGGTGGAACAGGGAATTGACTCGATTAGTCTAAATCCAGATTCGGTTTTAAAGACGATGCTAGAAGTGGCAAAAGTCGAGAGTGCTGAGTCCTGATTGCAGTAGGTTTTGGTGTGTTAAATCGAGCGGTCGCACCAACGCAACAATAGTAATAGATATTGGGCAATTGTCGAAAAGGAAACTACAACAATCGTGGAAACTATCCTTCTTAAACAATTGCCCGAAAAGGATGGTTTACCCACTGAAGATTATGAGGTAGGCTGGCACTTGTGGCGAGCTTCTCCTGTTTCAAATGTACCTGAAGAGTAGAGGAGGGTGAGGGAGACAACGGAGACAAGGGGCCTAATAACAAATGACCAATGACCAATGACAAATGACAAATGACTAATGAATAATGAATAAAAAGTGGTTCCGAATTGGGATGGTGAGCGTATTTATTCTCTCACTTGCCTTACGGTTTTGGGGACTGGAGCGATTCAACACTCTGGTATTTGATGAAGTTTACTTTGCCAAATTTGGTAATAATTATCTTACGCATACGCCATTTTTTAATGCTCATCCGCCGCTAAGTCAATATATGATTGGCATCGGCATTTGGATTGGCAGTCACATTCCTTTTTGGCACGATACCGTGAATGGGCTGACAGGTTCATTGCGATCGCCTTGGACTTATCGTTGGTTAAATGCCCTCACAGGCTCATTTATTCCTGTAGTTGTGGCTGCGATCGCTTATCAGTTAAGTTATCGTCGTACCTTTGCAATACTTGCAGGATTGTTCACAGCTTGTGATGGTATTTTTTTAGTTGAGTCTCGGTATGCTCTAAGTAATATTTATATCGTCATTTTTGGCTTATTAGGGCACTGGTTTTTATTATTGGCATTAGATAACCAAAATCGGCGACGTTCTTTTTGGTTAGTTTTTGCTGGCATTGGTTTTGGTGCCTCAGTCGGTACTAAGTGGAATGGTTTATGGTTCCTATCAGGTGCTTATCTCATTTGGATAGCGGCTTGGGTAATTCATTTAATACATTCTTTTCCTAACTCCAAACTCTTTTTTAGATCCCCTTCATTAGAGGAGGCAGGAGGCAGGAGGCAGGAGGCAGGAGACAGAAGTCAGGTGGTCACTGAGCGGCTTGCCCTGAGCGAAGCCGAAGGGAGTCGAAGTGAAGCAGGAGTTTCTACTTATTCTCCCTCATCCCTCTCATCTCCCTTATCTACCTCATCTCAGACACCACTACAAAATTTAACTCAGCTAAATATTTTTCAGATGCTGTTTTATCTAGGAATTATCCCAGCTTTTATCTATAGCATCATCTGGATTCCTCACCTTCAACTAGATAAAACTTATGGATTTATTGCAGTACATCAGCAAATTTTGAAGTTTCATTTACATCTAGGTGGTAATAGTCCTAACGTACATCCTTACTGTGCTGCTTGGTATAAATGGCCGTTGATGACTCGACCAATGGCATATTATTATCAAACGGCTGAAAGTATCAGCGAACCCTTACCTGTGATGGGCCCGCCTTTACCTGCTGGTGCTGGACAAGTTATCTATGATGTTCATGCAATGGGTAATCCATTTTTGTGGTGGTTTGGTGTCGCTGCTATGTTGTTTTTAGTAGGGATGCTGGTATCACAAGCGGTAATTCCTTGGGTGAAAGAAAAGCGTTTTTCTATGCCTGCAACTCTTAGTGTTGATACTTGGATTGCTTTGTATTTAGTTATAAACTATGCTGCTAATTTATTACCTTGGGTGAAAGTTACAAGGTGTGTTTTTATCTACCACTATATGTGTGCAGTGGTGTTTGTATTTTTAGCGATCGCTTGGTTTGTCGATCGGTGTCTTTGCAGTTATTATCAACAACTCCGGGCGCTAGGTGTCACGATTACTTTTATTATTCTGGCTGCTTTTATTTTCTGGATGCCCATTTATTTGGGTTTACCCCTTTCTCCTAACGGTTACAAGCTGCGAATGTGGTTCAACTCTTGGATTTGATTAAAATTTTCTCAATGTCTTGTGGAGTGGGCATCTTGCCCGCCCTGATTATGCAACTTTAATGCTGATTAGCTTACCAACACATATCTCCTTGGTAATGATTTTGAAGGTGAGAGCATACCAATACTGAATTTGAAACCAATAAAAATAAGCCTGCCATTCGCGGCAAGCCTAAATGTATTCATTTGCTAAATCTAGGTAGATGTTTTCAAGATTAACCACCAGCAACAGCAGGAACAATACTGACTTCATCGCCATCTTTCAAGGCTGTGTTAATACCATCTAAATAACGGATATCTTCACTATCGACGTAAAAATTTACAAATCGACGTAGCTTGCCTTCTTCATCGCACAATCGAGATTTAATACCAGGAAAGCTTTGTTCTAAAGAGTCCAACAATTCAGCAATGGTGCTACCGTTGGATTCTAGACTAGCTTGATTATTAGTCAAATTCTGAAGAGTTGTAGGAACTAAAACTGTTACAGCCATAGAAGTACAAAGTGAAGAGTTAAAAGTGAGGAGTACAATTTAAGAGTTAGGAGTCATGAATAAAAAACTCATAACTCATAACTCCTAACTAAACGAGGACTTGTTGCCATTCCAAGCGATCCAGAGTACGCGATCGCTCTAGCGCACGTTCAAAACTATCGAGTTTCGCATCAATAGTCAAGGGTTCACCAACGTAGCCTTGGATTGCTTCTTGGGTTTTCAAACCATTGCCTGTGATGTAAATCACGGTAGTTTCATCTGGATCGATTTTGCCAGCTTCTACCAATTTTTTCAGCACGGCCACGGTTGTACCACCAGCCGTTTCTGTGAAGATGCCTTCGGTTTCTGCCAGCAACTTGATGCCATCAATAATTTCGGCATCATTGACTGATTCAATGTTACCACCAGTCTTCTGAGCTAGCTCCACAGCATAAATACCGTCTGCTGGATTGCCGATTGCTAGCGATTTCGCAATTGTATTTGGTTTTACTGGCTTAATAAAGTCGCGTCCTTCTTTGAAAGCTTGGGCGATGGGCGAACAACCTTCAGCTTGAGCGCCACTGAAACGGACGCTCTTGTTTTCTACTAAACCAACTTCGATAAATTCTTGGAACCCTTTATAAATTTTTGTAAAGAGCGAACCAGATGCCAAAGGAGCAACAACATGATCCGGTAGTTCCCAGCCTAGTTGTTCTGCGACTTCAAAACCTAGCGTCTTAGAACCTTCAGAGTAATAAGGACGCAGATTAATATTGACAAAACCCCAGCCGTGTGTATTAGCAACTTCCGAACAGAGACGATTGACTTGATCGTAGTTGCCCTTGACGGCCATGAGGGTGGGACTGTAAATCAAGCTACCGAGAATTTTCCCGGCTTCTAAATCTGCGGGGATGAACACACAGCAGTCTAAACCGGCATGAGCTGCGATCGCAGCTGTAGAATTTGCCAAATTACCAGTGCTAGCGCAAGAAACAGTAGTGAAACCTAATTCTCGCGCTCTAGATAGAGCGACTGACACCACCCGATCCTTAAAGCTCAGGGTGGGCATATTCACGGCATCATTTTTTATATAAAGCTTATTTAGACCCAGGCGACGGGCAAGACGGTGGGAACGAACTAGGGGAGTCATACCAGTTCCCACATCTATTACATTGTCAGTTGCGACAGGCAAAAAAGGGCGGTAGCGCCAAATTGAATTGGGCCCGGCTTGAATTGTTTCACGAGTGACAGTCAGACGTAGGGCGTTGTAGTCATATTTAACTTCTAACGGGCCAAAACATAACTCACAAACATTACTGGCTTTGAGTTCATATTCCGCACCACATTCTTTACACTTCAAGGCTTGAAAGTAGGCAGTGCTGGTTTGGGTTTGGGTTTTGATTGCCTGAGTCATAAACTAGCTTTCCCTGTTTGTCTGTCACTTGTTGCCTGATACTAACACGAGCAAAAATACCAGTCAAACATACCCGACTAAAAAAGTCGGGTATGTTTGGTATTGAGAGGAATGATTCTTGTAAAACTTTAATACTAGTATTCTCTATTTTTAGTATTTACACGTATACATTTAATGTTATGAAAAAATAAACTAGCTTCTCTTATCTAGTATTAACACGGTAATTTTATATGATTAAATTGCATTTTTTTATGACAAAGTTGCATTTATGGAAATTACTATCCTATTTAAGCGATCTAGATCGCTTAGTTAACTTTCAATTTTTTTGATCTAAATAGACTCTATAGAGCAGTATATATTTCTGATAACAAAGACTCAAAAGCATTTTCATATATAAGTTTTAGTGTTTTCAGCATCTGAATCAAGCCACCAAAATTGCTATGTGTGTTGCCAAAATAAAGTTAATTTTTCAGCTTTGATGCATTCATTCACAGCTATAGAAGTTACTTATTTATACTGAAGATTTTTTTTGCTTTAAAAGCTACATTAGTATTTGCATCTATAACTAAGCTAAATACAGTAATAAATTACACATATTTGCGATTGCCAGCTTTGATTCTCAAGGGTAAGCGTAAAACAACTAGACAAGTTATTTCTGGTTATTGTCTCAATATCATTTCCAAGGAGTGTCAATAATTTAACTCCTTAAATATGCATTCCCAAAACTTCAACGTTTTGGGCAGCCATAAATCGGTAATTCCTTAAAAGGAATTGCCGAACTTTATCCTGTCTCAAAATCTGAGATACAAGTTCAGCAAACAAACTACTTCTATGGTAAATCGAAATCAATCTGTAAATAAGCAGCATAAACTTTACCAATTTCTAGTAGCAACAGCATTATTAACTGGTAGCCTTTTCCAATTTCTCGCACCCGTATTAGCTGACGGAACGACTGCGGGTACATCTATCAGTAACACTGCAACAGCAACCTACGAAGATCCTAACAGTCCAGGGACAACTATAAATGCCACTTCTAACACTGTCGTTGTCACCGTGGCAGAGGTTGCTGGAATCACCGTCACAGCTTCTGGAGTCACAGATAACAATGGCGGTAATGTTGCAGTTGGCGACTTGCTAATCTACACCTACACCTTGACTAACGTAGGTAATGACCCCACCAAATTCCACATTCCCAACCAAGCGACAACAACTGGGCCGGGTACAGTTTCTGGTACATTACCAAATGGTGGTACAGTTAATAGCCTGCAATATAGTACTGATGGTGGTCAAACTTGGATAAACGTCCCTCAAGGTGGCGTAGACACACCCTCTGTTCCGGTTAACGGTACTGTGTTGGTGCGTGTGCCAGTAACTGTACAAGCTGGCGCTCAAACCAATGATGTCATTACCGTTACTCTTGGTAATACTCCTGGTGATGCTCAAAACCAACTGCGGAGTCCTGATGGTGGTGACGTATTCACCGTAGATAACCCCGATGGTAGTGCTGGTGAGGTATCTGGCACACCAGTTAATGGTACACGGGAAGCTAGCGCCACCGAGCAAATTAAGGTTGGTTTAACGGTGAAGACCTATGCCTTAGCCACCATTCTGAAGATTCGCAGTGGCTATAACAATGCTGGCACAACTGCGATTACAGATGATAAATTGACCTACGATTTGAGTTTGCGAGTTGAGTCCAACGATCCCACAGGACAGGGAATTACACCATCAGCTTTGACGGGTACAAGCATCAATGTTAATGGTGCTGCTGGTACTTATATCTTGGTTTCTGATGCGATTCCTGCGGGTACAGATCTAGCAGTAGCACCAACTGCACCTCCTGGTTGGCAAACTGTCTACACCACTAATCCAGTTACAACTAATGCTAATACAGCTAGTTGGACTACGACAGCACCACCCTTGGCCTCAGTCACTCGCGTTGGTTTTATCAATAATCCAGCGATTATTACTTCCATCGCTCCTGGTACAACGGTAAATGGCTTCTCGATTCAGCTAGCCGTTGAATCAACTGCATCTTCACCCTTAACCGTCGCTAATATTGCTCAATTGTTTGGTCAAACACCCAGTAGCAATTTCCCAGTATACGACGATTCTGGCGACCAAAATCCCAGCAACTACGACGGTTCCCCAGGCAGTATGACACCTCCTACGGGTACAGATACCAATGGTGATGGTATTCCCGATACTCTACCGCCTGCCAACGTTGATGATGGCTATATTAATACTCCAGCATCTCCAGAAACTGGAACTGACGTAGGTAATAACAACAGTGGTACTGGTACAGGTGGTGAGGCGAACGTCTTCACAGTGCAAGCGCCTATTGCTTCAGCATTACTCAACGGGCCGCAAAATGCCCCGGATGCTACTGGGCCGTCAGGTGGAACCAACGATGATTTCACTAACAAATCTTCTCTCGTTCCTGCTGGTACAGCACCTGGTAGTACACTTGACCCACAATCAGTTGGTTTCACCAATACAGTTAAGAACAGTGGTACTGACTCAGGTGTTTTGAAGATAGAGCCAACGCCACCAGCAATTCCAGGAGATTTACCGAATAATACAAAGGTGACTATTACCTACGGTAGTCAGTCTGCTGTCTATACCTACAATAATGGAGCGTTTGCATTAACTGCTGGTACAGCAATTACAATCCCCAACGTTGCTCCTGGTGCAAGTGTCAACTATGGTGTAGAAGTTGATTTACCTCCAGGTACGCAGTTATCCACTGATATTAATAAAGGCTTCCCAGTACCCATCATTGCTTCAATTGACAACTACACGACGGATACCAACGGTGATGGAATTAAGGATACTGGGAATGATAATATCTTTGATTCATCCAACACCACTATCGATCGCGTGTACACTGGCTTCCTAAAACTGCTGAAACAGTCACGAGTTTTACAAGGAACTGGGCCTGTAGTCCAGGGGAATGATGGCACATTCAGTATCGATCCGAAGAAGCCTGCGCCAGGAAACATTATTGAATACCAAATTCAGTACACAAATATTTCCGATCCTCAATCTGGAACTGGGAATGTGATTTTGAATGCTAACAAAGTTGTGATTACTGAAGATGGTACGAAACTCCCAAACAACTGGGCATTAGACAACGATGCCAGCGGTCAAATTGATACTAGCAACATTGTTGGTTCAGCTAAGGATTCTGGAACTGCAACCATCCAATTCTTCAGTGGTAATCCAGCTACTAACTCTGGCATCGACCAGACTGGAACTACGGCAAACACTGATGTTGCTAAGTATGTAGATACTGTCACAGGCGCGATCGCACCGGGTATTCAAAGAACATTTACCTTCCAACGCAAGGTGAACTAATTCGTTGGGATTGGGGACTTTGAAGTTTGCAGACTCTAGTACAGAAGAGTCTGCGAAGCATTTGACCTTATCCCCAACCCCAAACAGCAAGCAAATAGGAGAGTGACTTTTTCTTAGCAAAAGCTGGGAAAGATAAGTCAACAATTCACATTCTGGAAGTTTTTTGAGGTTATTTATATGAAGCGTGTTTCTCTTGCAGGTTTAGGAGCATTCGCTCTCATTGCTACAGTTCCATTTGTCGGTCAAATTCCGGGAATCGCAAATGTATGGCATTCAGAAAGTGCTGTTGCTCAGAATATCAAAACTCAAGGGCAAATTCAATTGCGTTTAGAAGCAGAAAAGCAAGTGGTGGCACAGGATCAACAGGGTAAGCAAAGCCAGAAATGGGAACCTTTGAAAGGTCAAGTTGTGGTGCGACCAGGAGATGTATTGCGATATACCTTGAGTGGCGAAAATCAGAGCGATCGCCCAGTGAAAAATTTGACTTTTAATCAACCTATTCCCAAAGGAATGGTCTACGTGCTGAATTCTACCACTGTCGCCAAAAATGCCAAAGTGATTTACAGCATTGATGGTGGGCGTAGCTTCGTCGAAAATCCCACTGTTAAAGTTACTCTTCCTGGCGGCAAAGTGGAAACCAAACCAGCCCCAGCCACTGCTTACACCCATATCCGTTTACAGATTCCATCACTTGCAGCGAAGACAACAGTCAAGGCAACTTATCAAACTCAAGTCCGCTGATTTAAGACGCAAAGACACGCCGCCTTGCTGACTCGGAAAAGAGCCGCTATCAAGAATATTTTCAGATTCTATCTGGAAAAGAGATTTTTAAAGGGTTTTAGCTTAACTGGATTTCCCCAAATAAATTAGTGCTTTTATTAACAACAAGCTTGACATTTCAGAGGAGATGTGGTAAGTGAGCCGTCTTCAAAACCAAAAGCAAATTACTTCTAGCGGTAGCTGGTGGCGACGGTTAACAGCTACTGTTCTTCTGGGAAGTTTTTTGCATACTACTATATCTATGCCAGCGATCGCGCAACAGACTAACAATCTGGTTGCGTCTGTGCCATTAATAAATCAAGCTACTTATACTTATACAGATTCTGCTAGCAATTATCAATATCAAGGAAGTTCTGAGCAAATCAATGTTAGTCCTATCCCCTTACTCGATCCATTAGGACGGATTTTAGGTTGCGCTGGCACAATCTTACCTGACTATACAGGTTTTTCAGTTGGGGTATACGAACCCAACTCTAGCGATCCAACGGGGACAGAATTGGGCAGCTTGGTTGCTTTGACTCGAACAGAGTTACCAGATATTCCTAATAACAACGTTCCTGGTGGTAAATCGCCAAATACCGAGAATAGTAATCCCTACTTCGTTACGAATAACCCTGCGGGTGTCTACAATTTCCTACTCGATCCAAATAAGGGTCAAACCGCTCCAGGTAGAACCTACATTTTTGTAGTTAATCCACCACCAAATTCTATCTATAAACAGCGGCGGGTCAAGATTGAAATCCTTGCTAACACTGGAACACAAGGTAATGGTGTCGTGCGATATGTCGCTAGTTCTCTGGATGGTCAACCAATTAGTCTTACAGGCGAAACCAGGATAGAGCAAACAGTTGTTTTAGTTCCCAATGCAGAAACGGTGGGACTGGATTTATTAGCCTTTGAATTCACTACAAATTTGTGTCAAGCCAATCAGTTACAGATTATCAAAACAGGCGATCGCGCTACTGCTGAACCTGGAGATACGGTAATCTACCGCCTGTCGGTAAAAAATCTCGCTGATGCTGGTTTGAGTAATATATTAGTCACCGACGACCTACCTTTAGGATTCCAGTTTTTACCGAAATCTGTGCAAGGAGAGTTGGACGGTCAACCAGTCGCGATCGCTTCAGAACGCAACGGTAACACAGTGACATTCCGCACAGACGTAACAATTTCCCCAGAGAAAGTCTTGAATATTGCCTACGCGGCTCAAATAACAGCCGATGCATTGCGTGGTACTGGTCGTAACACTGCGATCGTTAATGCTCAACGAGCTGATAACCGTTTTAGTACTAAGGATGGTCCAGCAACCCACCAATTGAAAATTCGTCCAGGAATCGTTTCTGACTGTGGCACGATTATCGGTCGGGTGTTTGTTGATAAAAACTTTGACGGGGAACAACAGCGTGGTGAGCCTGGAGTACCCAATGCAGTGATTTTTCTGGAGGATGGAAACCGCATCACTACAGATCCTAATGGTTTGTTCTCCTTAGCTAATGCCTTACCTGGATACCACACAGGTGTACTAGACCTTAGCAGTGTAGCGGGTTACACCCTAGCTCATAACGAAAAATTCCGCGAACGAAATAGCCAATCTCGCTTGGTGCATTTAGAGCCTGGTGGCTTGGTACGCATGAACTTCGCTGTAACCCCAACATTTCAGGAGCCAGTCAAGAAATGAAAACCAGACTGCACTGTTTAACTACATTTAACCTGAGATTGATGGGGGCGATGCCAATAGTAGCTCTCAGCCTTGCTTTGTACCCTGCAATAGTCAAAGCAGAAATCACTAGTGAAAAACTCCTTTTCTCTGATTCCCCTTTACAAGCAGAAAAGGGTATTAAAGATCCTGATTTTTCAGCGCATCTGGAAAACCTCTCTTCTTCTAAGGGAGAGGGTTTGAATTCTCCACCTCTCGAATTTGCCTCAACTTCTTCAGCATCGGCTCCTAAAATTTCAAATGTCCAGCCAAGCGAAACAGAAATACAACTATTTCAACCAAAAACTTCTGTAGATTTGTCCAGAGACTTAGGCAAAATTGCAGAAATAGAGGACAAGAACGACGAACGCAAAAATACTGAAACACTATTTCATGCTTCTCCAACAGAAATACAACTATTTCAACCAGTAACTTCTGTAGGTTTGTCTAGAGGATTAGGCAAAATTGCAGGAGTAGAGGACGCGGGGACAACGGGACAAGGGGTAAATGAAAATCTTCCCGTGTCCCCCATAGTCCCTATCTCTACAGCAATCAAAATCCTGACTCCGACGGCTGACAGTGTTGTAGACGTACAAGCTAGCACGGTAATTGTGCAGTTTCCTGCTGGTAGTCAAGTGGAATTGCGGGTCAATGGGACGTTGGTAGACCCTTCTTTAGTGGGACGGACGGAAACTGATGCTACCACCAATTTAGTAACGCAGACATGGTATGGTGTCTCGTTAAAAGAAGGTGCAAACACCATCTCTGCAATAATTGTTGGAAGAACAGAACCCCCTGTAACAGTGCAAGTTGCAGTACGGGGAACGCCGAAGCAATTAACTTTAGAAACAGTTGAGTCTCGTATCCCAGCGGATGGACGTTCAACGGCGACAATTCGGGGTCAACTCATCGATGCAAGTGGTAATCGCTCGAATCGTGATGCTGTTGTCACCCTCATACCCACTGCTGGCGAGTTAGTCGGGAAAGACTTCAAGCCTGATGAACCTGGATTTCAAGTGGAGGCGAAAGCGGGGCAATTTACAGCGACGTTGCGATCGCAACTGAAGGCTGAAACTGTCACAATTCGCGCGATCGCAAATGATTTAGAAGCCTTCACCCAACTACAATTTGAAACCTCACTGCGTCCGAGTTTAGTTACTGGAGTCATAGATTTACGTTTGGGTGCTAGAGGTACAAATTATTACGGCAGTTTCCGTGATTTCCTCCCTCCTGACAAAAACAACGGAACGCAATTAGATTTCCATTCAGCGATATTTGCCACTGGTGCGATCGGAGAATGGTTATTTACAGGGGCATACAACAGTTCTCGTAGCCTGAATGAAGATTGCAACTGCGATAATCGCCTGTTTAGAACTTACCAATTCAGCGAACAAAACTATCCTGTCTACGGTGATAGCTCGAAAGTTGATGTAGTCGCTCCTTCCATTGATAGTGTATTTTTGCGTTTTGAGCGTTCAGCTCGTACCCCTGGCTCCGATCCTGATTATGCGATGTGGGGTGACTATAACACAGAAGAATTTGCGCGGCGATCGCAGCAATTTACTTCTATCACCCGTCAACTCCACGGTTTTAAAGCTAATTACAACTTAGGAAACCTACAAATTACAGGTTTCTATGGCGACCACTTAGAAGGGTTTCAACGAGACACCATTGCTCCCGATGGTACTAGTGGTTATTACTTCCTCTCTCGCAGACTATTACAAGCAGGTAGTGAAAATGTCTTTATCGAGTTAGAAGAACTCAATCGTCCTGGGACTGTATTAGAACGCAAACAGCTTAACCGAGGCCCAGACTACGAAATCGACTACGATCGCGGTACTTTATTATTCCGCGAACCGATTCTTCGTACCGATATCGATCGAACCGGACAAGTATTAGTACGTCGGATTGTTGTTAGCTATCAATATGACAGCGAAGACTCTGACGGGAGCATCTATGCTGGTCGTTTGCAATATAATCTTTCCCGCAAACTTAATCAGGAAAGTTGGATAGGAGCAACTTACGTTCAAGAAAATCATGGGGTGCGCGACTTTCAACTCTACGGTGCAGATGCACTGATTGCTTTGGGTGACAACGGTAAGTTAATCGCAGAATATGCCCATTCCACAAATGATTCTGATGTTGTGGGAAAGGTTAGAGGTGATGCTTACCGTTTAGAAGCTGAAGGAAAGATTACTAATGGGATTCAAGGTCGTGCCTATTATCGCTTTGCTGATACGGGTTTCGCCAATAATTCCACTATCAGCTTTGTCCCAGGACAAACCCGTTATGGAGCGCAGGTTACAGCTAAACTCACCTCAACTACCAATGTCAGAGCGCAATACGACCACGAAGACAATTTTGGGATTGCTCCCCAACCCCTAGATACCTTTGAAGAACTGTTTGCACCGCGTTATGAGGCGATACCTGGGAGCAAAGTTGATAATTCACTGACGACGATTTCCGCTGGGATTCAACAACGTTTGGGTAAAGCTACTCTGGATGTGGATTGGATTCATCGTCGTCGGGAAGACAGAATTCTCGACAGTGCTTTGAGTAGTAATTCTAATCAACTGCGATCGCGTTTTTCAGTTCCCCTTGCTAAAAACCTGACCTTCCAAGCCCAAAATGAACTCAGCTTATCTTCCCAAAAAGATACTGTTTACCCAGACCGTACCATTTTGGGGTTGAATTGGGCGGTAATTCCTGGTGTCAGCGTCAGTTTGGCCCAACAGTATTACAGTAGTGGTCAATATTCGGGTAATTCCATCACTAGCTTGAGTGTCAACGGCGAACACAAACTCGGATCGGATACTACCTTGACCGGTCGCTACTCAATTTTGGGTGGTGCTAACGAAATGACTACTCAAGGTGCAATTGGTATAAATAACCGTTGGACTATTGCTTCGGGATTGCGGCTGAACGTTGCTTACGAACACGTATTTGGCAACTTCTTCGGACGCACGGCGGCAGGTCAACAATATGCCCAACCCTACGCCTTTGGTCAAGCAGCATCTGCGATCGGATTTGATGGTGGCGATAGCTACAGTGTCGGGCTGGAATACAGCGATAATCCGCAGTTTCAAGCTAGCGTCCGTTATGAACATCGTTCCTCTTCTGGTGGTAGTAATACAGTAATTACCGCAGGTGCTGCGGGTAAAATTTCTCCGGCTCTCACAGCTTTAGTACGTTATCAACAGGCCGGTTCTTCCAATCAAAAGCTTTCAGGATTGGGAGATACTGCTAACCTCAAGTTGGGTTTAGCTTACCGCGACCCCAATAGCGATAAATTTAATGCTTTATTGCGTTATGAATATCGCCAAAATCCATCAACCATCCCTGACACTATCCTGTTAGGAAGTGGTACGGGTTCCCAAGACCATACCTTTGCTTTAGAAGCGATTTACGCTCCTAACTGGCAATGGGAATTCTATGGAAAGTATGCTTTGCGTAACAGTACCTCTTACATAGCTAACGATTTAGCCGGTACTAGCACAGTAAATCTGGCCCAAGTACGCGCTACCTATCGTTTGGGATATAGCTGGGATTTAGTAGGTGAGGCTCGTGTAATTAGTCAGTCTAGCTACAGTGAGACAGGCTTTGTTCTGGAAACAGGCTACTACCTCACGCCTAACCTGCGCGTTTCGGCTGGATACGTCTTTGGTAAAGTTGATGACCGAGATTTCTCAGGAACACGTTCCGCAGGTGGGGCGTATTTGGGCTTTACGGTTAAGCTCAACGAATTGTTTGACGGTTTTGGACAACAAAAACCTGTAGCGCGCCAGCCACAGGAATCGGCGATGAAAACTTTGGTGGGTAAACTCAAGGCTGCAATAAGTGGGATGCAAAGGCGTGAAATATAAAAGGGTTATTTGATGTAGAGATGTTCATTGCAACCTCTATATACGAATTTAACCTTTCCTCATGGGAATACTATTGTCGTAACGATTTTTTATTCGCTTTGAATCTAGTGCAAAAACGTTTCAATTTTCATGCTGGTATTTGTATATTTATAAACTCAATATCATTACTCACATATTATGTATTTTTATTGGAACTAAATGATGAAATATTTACTTAATAAATTAAGAGCGATCGCCACAGTAAATATTGATGGAAATGATAAATTTTCTCTGACTGTCGATAACCCAGTAAAAAAAACTATGGAAAAGCCATTAACAATTAGCCGTCAAAAACTATGGCTAAGTAGTCTGGGCTTTTTTTTATGTATTTTCGGAACTAGTATCCAACCTAGCTGGGCTGAAGGCAGCAAAGAGTTAGTTTCTGATGGCGGATACAGACCTTACTTGGAATGGTCAGATTTATTACTGGCAGGTATTGTTCGGAAAACTATACTCAAAGTTTATGTTCAACAAGGAGAAACAGTTAATCTTGGCTCTAGTGTGCCTACTAGTTTTTCAGATCCACAAGATATTGTTTACCGCAGTCCCTTTGGTACTCAAAATGGCTCTTGTAATGTTCTAACTTCTGGTTTTGGTTTGATTAATACTGTTGCCAAAGAAACGGCTGGCCCTTTACCTAATATCGGTGGCTATACCCCTTGTAGTTTCGTCGCTACAGAAACAGGTATTTACGAAGTTGAATTTCATTCTCCGAATACAGCTGGTGCAAGCAATCCGCCGCCAACAACTGCAACGGCGGCATTTCCTACAGGTAATACTCAATTTTCAGGGGTAGCTGCTTGGGATATCACAGTTCGAGATAGTAACGGTGTTGCCAAAAAAGGGCGAGTATTTACTAACTATATTGCTATGAATATGGGGGCAAATGCCAGTGGTGGTACTCCCGTAGCACTCAACTCTAAGCTTTATATTCAAACCAAAGATGGGTATCGTTACGAGACTGACATGAATGGAGTCGATCCTTTTGGCTTCATCTTTTTTGCTAATAACCGGGGATATCTTGATAAAACAAATAACAGCACTGTCTACCATTCTGCTGGCGGCGCTAGTAATAATAGTTTGATCTTTCCCGGCAATGTGCAAGTTCAAAATCCAAATGTTTCTGATACTACAACAGACATTACCCACTTAGTTTTCTTCAATCGACCCGACACCGCAACCCTCAATTCTTTGAGTATTCCTATTGCAGCGACGATTCCCACAGTACCGACTTCGTTCAAATTCACTGGGGGTAATGGAGGTAGTGGGAACCAAACTTCTGTGGGTGTGGGAGGCAATTTTAGTTTCAATGCTGCCTCAACTGGTAGCTATCAAATAATTATTGACACCAATAATGATGGCATTTTTGACCCTAGTAGCGATCGAGTACTACAAAATGTGCTAGCTGTTGGCTCAAATGTGGTGCTTTGGGATGGAAAGGATGCAAGTGGGACAAATCTCCAACCTCTACCAGGAAATACAGCATACAATGCCATAATCACAACACGGTCGGGTGAATATCACTTTCCCATGTTGGATGCTGAGAATAATCCGCTGGGGTTTAAAATCACAATGGAAAATCCTCCTGCTGGTTTTCCTACCCTTGTAGATCAAAATGGCCAGCAGATTGGATCGACTACCATTTATTACAACGACAACAATTATACTACTGCCAATGGTACGGCGATTAACTTAAATGGTACGGGAGCTACTAGCCCGCGTAATGCTGCTAGAGGGATTAATAGTGCGTTAGGAGAGCATGAATTTAGTAGTAATTATGGTGACTTTAAGGGAATAGATACTTGGACATATTTTCCAAGTCAAGCAATCCTTACTCCCTTGGTAATTACTACTAACACTCAAGCAAATGTCATAGGAACAAAATCTGTTCGCTTCTTCGCAGACAATGATAGTAGTGGAACAGTGACTGTAGGCGATCGCATCGAATATACCATTACTTACTCCAACCTGAATCCAGGTAATAGCGATGCAATTAACTTTGTCATTAACGACTCATTACCCTCACAATTAACCTTTGTGAGTGCGGCAATTACTGCTGCAACTTCAGGAAATAATATCACAATCAATCCCAGTTACAACGGTGCTGGTGTTGTTGCTGTGACAAATTCTGGAACTCTCCGTGTAAGTGATACGATTACCATTAAAATTACTGCCACGATTAATAATGCCAATAGCGGTAATCCAATTAGTAATCAAGCAAATGCGACTTTTAACACACCTGATAATCCTACAGGAACTGTTGGTACAGTGTTCACAGATGCAGACTCTGCTGGTGCTACCAATAATCCACCTACTCTCGGTAATCCGTTCTTACAAATTACTGATAATGGTATAAATACTGGTAATAATCCTGCCAGCACAGCAGATGATGATCCCACTTTATTTACAGTATTAAATACTGTTAGTTCTAACCCTAAATTGCTGTTAATTAAACGGATTACCCGCCTCAATAACCAAGATTTAACTGATATTGTGGATGGTCGCAGTGACGTTGCTACTAATGCCAATAACTATGTACCAGAACCTTATGCTACTGATGATAACGAGTCTAAATGGCCTGCTGGCTACTTGCGAGGATTAATTAATGCTGGCACTGTCAAACCGGGAGATGAATTGGAATACACGATATATTTTCTTTCCAATGGTCTTGGTAATGCAACTAATGTGAAATTCTGCGACTTAGTTCCGACTAATGTTAGTTTGATTCCTACTGCTTTTAATGGCATGACTCCTAATGATGGTGGCTTACCAGGAGCAGATCGAGGAATTGCTCTAGCTATTGGTTCTAATACACCTACGCTTTATCTCACTAATGTAGGAGATAGCGATCGCGGGTATTTTTATACAGCTAATGACTCAGGTACACCATCATACTGCGGTACTAACACCAATGGAGCAGTAGTGGTCAATATTACAGTCCCAAGTTTTCCTAATCTACCCGCAGCCACTGGATCTGGCACACCAGCTAATTCTTATGGTTTTGTCCGCTTCCGCGCTAAGGTGAAATAGCTTTAACCACGACTAACTAAGGGAATTAAGGCCATTAGGAGAGTTATGGCTGTACGGTAAGAGGCGATCGCAGTTTTGTAAAAAAATCTTTTGAATAATCCGAAAAGCAATAACTTCAGTTTGGAGATTCAGCATATACCTACAAATAAGTCATGGTAAATATGAATCTAAAACTGAGATTTAAACCAGTTTCTCACAGTTGGGTTGCTTTACATCCAAAGCCTAAAGGGGTAATTCAATTTATTGCTGGGGCTTTCTTTGGTACATTTGGCCCTATGCTTTTTTATCGTTATCTGCTTCAATCTCTATTCGAGCAGGGATATACAATTATTCTTTTGCCATTTAATTTTACTTTTAACCATTATGTAGAAGCTGGTTTTCTCATGAGAGAACAGTATGAAATTCTGCCAGAGCTTGTGAAAATGGCGAGTGTTGCAGGATATGATTATGAAGCCTATCTAGATGATAAGAACTTTTCTTGGATTGGACATAGCCTTGGCTGTAAATATATCTCGCTGCTAGAAGGATTTACTGCTCTACCTCCAGATGCTCAAGAGAGAGAACAGTTTATTCGGAAGCTACTATTTAAAACTTCCGATGAGTCGCAGATAGAAAGTGTGATTGCAGACATTAACATTCTCTTTGATGAACTAACGCGAAAAACGGCTGAAGTTAAAAAATTAATTTATACTTATGTGCATAAGGATATCAACATTAACAGTGTCTTCATTAAAGGACAGGTTTCTATCCTATTAGCACCTGCTATTGCTGACACAGGGAGCGCAATTCGTCCTCAATTTTTAGCGGATATCATCGACAATCTTGGTTGGGGTGTGAAACCAACTGTTGAAGAAACCCAGCATTTAATCAAGGATAGTGGGCTATTTAATATCATGGGTTTAGTCTGTTTCAAATCAGACAATATTGCTAAATCAACCTGTGAATGGTTTACTAATATTCTGCAAAAGCCACCTCAAGATTTTCGCAACACTGAAGCAGGTGGACATTTAAGACCTTTGGGTATTCAGCTAGCTAAATATGTCGTTAATCTTTTTGATAAACCATTAATTGAATCAGTTCAAGAGCGAAACCAAGCATTTGAGCATAATGTAATTCAATTGCTTGAAGAACTGAAAGAAAAATCAAGATAATGGGCATTGGGCACAAGAGGCAGACAGGAAAAACTTACTACAACTTCTCCCCTGCTCCTCTGCTCCTCTGCCCCTCTGCTCCCCTGCTCCCCACTCCTCACCGTTTAACCCTTTTTCATGACAATCCCAACTCTTCTGGAAAACCGAGCATGATGTTTAGGTTTTGGACTGCGGCTCCTGATGCGCCTTTACCCAGATTGTCAAGACGAGCAACTAGCAAGACTTCTTTGGTGGTGTCATTGGCGAATACAAAAACCTGAACAATATTAGTACCGTTCAGTGCAATCGCATCTAGAAATGTTCCGTCTCTGAGCAGTGTAGAATCTTGGAATGGAGCAACCTGCACGAACTTTTCACTTTGGTAATAGTCAGCGATCGCTTCATAGATAACCTTACCTGATGGTGGATTATCTAAACTTCCCAGTGGCAAAGGTATCTGTACTAGCATCCCCTGCTCAAAATCTCCCACGGCTGGTACGAACAACGGCGGTGATGCTAACCCTGAATACTGATGCATTTCTTTGACGTGCTTATGCCCAAACTGCAAACCATAGATGCCATAAGGGTAGAGTGACTCTGCGCCGGCTTGCTGTTCGTGGAAGGTATGATACTGTTTGATGAGATTCTTTCCGCCACCAGAGTAACCTGATACTGCATTAACGGTGATGGGAAAGTTACTATTCAGGAGTCCTTTAGCAATTAACGGACGAATACAAGCTAAAAATCCTGTGGGATAACAGCCCGGATTGCTGACAAACTGCGCGCTGGCGATTTTCTCTCGCTGTCCTGGATTTAGTTCAGGGAAGCCATATACCCAGTCTTTAGCGGTGCGATGAGCAGTACTAGCATCAAGGATCTTAACCCTAGTATTACTGACTAAGCTAACAGCTTCGCAGGCTGCATCATCAGGTAGGCAGAGAATGATAACATCAACAGCATTGATTAGTTTGGTTCGCTCAGTTGCATCTTTACGTTTAGATGCTTCAATGCTAACTAACTCGATATCATCCCGTTGGTTCAGGCGTGAGTAAATTTGTAAGCCTGTGGTTCCCGATTCCCCATCAATGAAAATCTTCGGTTTAGTAGTCATGCGCTTTTTATTATATGAGAGTTATATTTTGACAAAGTAAGAGTTATTTTAACGATTGATTTTTGAATGAAATTAACCTGCTTTCACCATCCACACCAAAAAGCTCAGAATTAGTTCGATAGGAGGAAGAGAATAATCCATTAAATCAATCGTGACTGTTTGCCCCTCTAGTTTCAGAAATCACCATTGGGTTCCACTGCTTACAGTACCGTAAACTGCTGTTAAAGGTTGAACTCTGGCTTGATTGAATCGCTGTGCGGACTCCTTCCACAGTATTTAGATGAAAATCTTGTTTCACTCGGTCAATGTTGAATTGACTGTAGGGCATGATAAATCAATACTCCATCAATTTGCTTGATTGTAATAGTATTTGTTCCTTCGCCTTCCCGTTTCAGGATATGAATTTTCCCTTTAACTCGTTTTTTGTTAAGGGCTACTCCTCCCAAGCTAGAGTACGTTTCACTGCTTTTTGCCAAGTACCAAATTTGGACAAGGGGAAATCACTCTTCGGCTCAAACACACGCTCAATTTGCCGTTGTTCCACGAGTGTTTCATAGCTCTCCCAAAATCCTACAGCTAAACCTGCCGCAAATGCTGCACCCTGAACAGTGGTATCGCGCATTATCGGACGTTCAACTGGAATACCTAACACATCAGCTTGAAACTGCATCAAAAAATTATTCTCGCAAGCACCACCATCTACGGTTAATCGCCCAACTGGAGTACTGCTAGATGCGTTAATTGCTTGCACCACCTCCAGAACTTGATAAGCGATCGCTTCCAGCACAGCGCGAACTAGATGCTCTGGTTGTACGCTAGCGGTAATGCCGAAAAAAGCTCCCCTGGCACTCATATCCCAGTAGGGTGCACCTAGTCCGCTAAATGCTGGCACAAAGTAGACTCCACCATTATCTTTTACCTGATTGGCCATCGCTTCAGTTTCAGCAGCAGTTTTAATCAACTTCAAGCGATCGCGCAACCATTGAATACAAGCGCCACTAGTAAACATACTGCCTTCTAAGGCATAGCCGACATCTAAAGTATCGCTGGTATTTGCTTGTGTCCATGCCACTGTGGAAATAAGTTTATGGTGCGATCGCACAATTTTTGTTCCTGTGTGAGCTACTAAAAAGCTACCAGTGCCGTAAGTACATTTCATCAAACCGGGGCGATCGCAGCCATGACCAAATAGAGCTGCTTGCTGATCTCCCAAGATGGCAGTAATGGGAATTTCAGCACCCAACAAAGTCGCATCAGTAACTCCAAATACTCCTAAACTCGGCTGAATCTGGGGCAAAATATGAGCCGGAATTTGAAATAGATCCAGTAAAGCCTCATCCCATTCACAGGTTTTGAGATTCATTAGCATTGTACGGCTGGCGTTGCTGTGGTCAGTGGCGTGGACTTTTCCACCTGTGAGATTCCACAACACCCAGGTATCAATAGTACCTGCTAAAACATTGTTCAGGTCAACATCTGTAACATTGTCTAATAGCCATCGGAGTTTGGTGGCTGAAAAGTAAGCATCAATGATTAATCCGGTGCGATCGTAAATTTCATCAGCGTAACCTTGCTCTTGTAACTGGTGGCAAAGGGGAGCAGTGCGACGATCTTGCCAGACGATCGCTCTATGGAGTGGTTTACCAGTAGTTTTGTCCCAAATCAAACAGGTTTCGCGCTGTACAGTGAGTCCCAAGGCTGCGATCGCTGATGGTACAATCTGGGCATTTGCAATTGCAGTTTGCATCACCCAACAGGTATCCTGCCAGATTTGTTGAGGGTCATGTTCTAACCATCCTGGCTGAGGATAATACTGAGTTAATTCTTTATATGCCTGCCCAACAATCTTGCCGTCTGCGTTAAATACAAAGGCGCGGTTGCCTGTCGTACCTAAATCCAGTGCTAAAATGTAGCCCAATGATGGAATTTTTTTGCCAAATGTGTGCATAGCCGCTTTTAATGTTGCGTAGGCGTAGCCCAACCTAGACATCGCGATTTTAGCAATACGCCTTCAATCACATATACATTATTTTGGGTACATTTGGAATTTCCTGTTTGGATAGCGTTATGTCTCTGTAAGTTTAAAAAGGCTACATTTTTACGCGAAGTTGTACTTAGCACAATGGGTATTGATGTCTGCCTCAAATCCCAGACCTTCACAACATTGCAAGAGGCTGTGCATTTGAATTATGTGTAATTATATCAGTACAGTAAATCATTATCAAAATGCTGCGTTCAAAGGAATATTAGACAAAAATTCATAGAATTTTTAGGATTAAATTTATGTGGCAATATCCAAAGTGTCACTTTATTCAAGTCTGATTATGATACTCATGTTTTATAGTTTGCATATAAAAATCAATAGTAAACCAATACGGTTCACAAAGATGTGAAAAATCATCATCAAGACATAAATCGCCGTCTCCACAAAAGACTAATTATTGTAGAGACGGCGATTCATCGCGTCTCTTGCCTTCACGAACAGTATTGAGAGTAAACCTCGTTAATATAGATTTTATTACAAGTAATCATCTTAACTTGATATAAAAACTATGGATTTAAAACTAGATGTGGTTTAAAAGTTAAAACCATCGGAATACAATAAAATCTCCCCATGCTAAAAGCTAATCAAAATCAAAATGCACTACTAGCTCTGTTGTTACTTGTGCCAATACCAAGCATTGGTATTACAACTCAACTATATATACTCCCTGGCTTTCAAGGACATTTAGTAGCTTTATTAGCTAAAATCTGGTTGTTGGTACTACCCATTATTTGGTTATTATTTATTGATAAAGAGAATTTAAAATTTGAATATCCTAAAAGACGCGATTTATTGGCTGGAGTCGGATTAGGGCTATTGATGCTAGGCATCATCTTGATTGTTTATTGGCTGCTGGGCGCAAAATGGATAAATGTTGAATATGTTCGCGATCGAGCAACACAAGTTGGATTGAATAGTTTTGTGATTTACTTAGTAGGTGCAGTGTATTGGATATTTGTTAACTCTTTACTTGAGGAATTTGTCTGGCGTTGGTTTGTCTATCGTAAATGTGAAATTTTGGTATCAAGTCCTTTAGCTGTAGTACTGTCTGCACTGTTTTTTACGATTCATCACGTTGTTGGTTTGGCAGCTTACTTCGACTGGCGCGCGACAACTTTATGCTCTTTGGGGGTATTTCTAGCAGGGGCGATTTGGTCATGGTGCTACTTAAATTATTCCTCAATCTGGCCTGGATACATCAGCCATGTTTTTGCAGATATAGCGATTTTCCTGATTGGCTGGCAACTGATTTTTACTTAAGAAAAATGTAATCAATCTATAGCGAACTAATTAATCAACATCTCTCAAGATAATATGTTTTTTTAAGTCGAAACTGATTATACCTTCTTCTTGTAATTTACCCATCAATCGTGTAATTGTCACCCTGGTGGTGCAGCAGGCGCTAGCAATATCTTCGTGAGTAAAGCGAACATTTAGGCGAGTTCCCTGTGGTACAGTTTCACCCACTTCTCGTTTCAAAAGTTGTAATAGATGCTGTAAGCGATCTTGTACTCGCCGTCTGCCACAAATTGCTAAAAAAGATTCTGTTTGCTGTAACCGCTGCTTAATTTTTGGTAGAAGTGTATGGCTTAGTGTTGGAGAAGCTGCTATCTCTGCTGCATAAATTGACACTAACTCAACATCAGCGAACGCTGTTGCTTGGTAAATGTCTAAAGATGTCAAACTAGAACCAAAAACCATTCCTGCTGTTGCCAATCCGATTAGCACTTCTTCACCCGTTTCACAGTAGGTACTGAGTTTCACCAAACCCTGAGAAACATACCAAATTACTAATGGGTTGAGGGGAATAGTTTCTCCTTTATCATATTTATGTAGGGGGCGATTGTTGAAAATGTCACTCTTGTCTTTAACTCTTGCTGATTCTAACTGCTGACGCTCGGTTATATTACGCACCATCCAGCGCAGAGAAATTGCCTTACCCCGTTGATTGCGGACAATTGTCACTGTCAAAGCTGCATCAAATAACTCGCCATAACGTTGTTGCAAATGTACGAATAACTCTCCAACTCTGTCTGATTGCGATAACTGTATCAGTTCGTTGCGAACTTGCTGACGTTCTTCTACAAGGACAAAGTTAACTATTGGTTTTCCCACTAAAAAATGCTTGGAAACATTCAACAACTTAGCTGCGGTGAGGTTAGCTTCTTGGATGATTCCTTCTGTATTAGTCACTAAATAGCCGTCTGGCGCTAACTCGAATAAATCTTGGTAGTGATGGCGTTCTGCTTCTAGCCAATTCCGTGTTTTTGCTAGTTCCTCGTTTTGCTGATAAAGTTCCTCTGCCGCTAACTGTACTATCTTTGAGGTGTTATGGAGTTCCTTAAAAGCTTCCGGCAACAAATCAGGGGAAATCCAAGGTAATAAACTAGCAGTTTGGTATAAATCTGCTAAACGCTTGTGCAATATTTCTGTACGTTGGACAAATTTTTCTATGTTCACCTTAAATTCTCGCTATTTGCTTGCAGAAGTTAAGCAAAAAAACTACTAAGTAAATCCTTGAAAAATTGCAGTATACTTAATTTTATTGAGTGATAAATCTAACTGGTTGTAAGTTGCAATTTTTATGTAATTGAAGTAATAAGTTAGATTTATTTTAGGTTCTTGACAATTTATATCCTATAGTCGCTACAGATGAGCCAGTTTTTAAATGACACATATAGTATTCAACCTAAATGCTCTAAGTAAAATTGAATCTAGCAAATTCCAAAGGTATCAGATATTTGTTTACCATAAATTTTACGGAGTTTTGCTAAGTAATACTTCTACCCTTGGTGGTAAAATTCTGTAAACTCAGCTAAATACGAGTACCAAATCTGCCATCTAAGATTATGCTAATTTTTGACTAAACTGATAAGCCAGTCAAAAAGATAGCACCAGCAAAGAGCAGATACCACTGTTGGAAAACCCTACATCTCAACCTTAATTTTTGACTATTATTGTTGAATCCGTTTTGTCATTTTCCCAATAAATAATTTAGTGCTAATAATAATTCTTTCCATTTTTACTAAGAATAACTGATAAGACTTTCCCCAACTTCCATCACAAGCATCAAGCAACTACTACCAAAGATATAGACTCTAAGTTAAGTTCGTTGGTGATTCTGAATACTTTGCCTATTAACAAAATTCACAACAAGATTCCCAACTTCTTTAAGAGGATGTTTTATAAAGTATTATTGCTAACACCAAAAGCTGAGAAATCTAAATCTTACTCCTTTGTAGGGGTTAGATTTCATCTGACTTTTCACGTTATGTGGAAAAGCCACAAAAAACCTAACCCCCTAACCCCCTTCCCTAGGTTCGCGTAGCGGCACGAAGTGCGGAAAGTGCGGAAAGGGGGAAAATTTAAAGTCTCTCTCTCTTTAGTTAGAGGATAAATGAAGTAGTAAGCTGGTGTAATTTAACAATGCGTAACAGCTAATCAACGCGCAAGTTACAAGGAGTGATGAGTGAGGTGTCAATGCGATAAATCTCATCACTCCTTTTTACTTACATCACTTTATGAGCCAATACGCTTGGGTTAGCCCCACAAACCTTAAACTATGTAGTAGCGCTAGTAGTCTATCGCATTAATTTTCAGGGATAAGAGAACGAACCGCGTTCGCGTAGCGTCTCGTAGAGAAGGCGCGAAGTACGCAAAGGAAGAAAGAAGAGAAATTGAAATTTGATTCACCCATCAGAATTAATGACATAGACCACTAGTAGGTTGGGTGGAGGCTTTGCGTAACCCAACATCCTGATATATGTTGGGTTGCGCTCTACCCAACCTACCTCTAATGCACAATTTTTTTGCTTGCCACGCCACTACAATTTTTCTTAACTGAACTGTATTGGTTTATGAGCTACTAACGAATGCCATCATTATCAATGGCGCTGTAGCTGTCGCTGGGGAAAAGCCCCAACCAAGGGTCAGAACTAGGAGTTAAAAATAGTTGTCCGTATACTTGTTGATTGAGCGCTTCCACACTCCTTGTTTGCTTACCCTGCATAAACCATTGATGAATTTGGCTGTGCAGCATATATTCATTTCTGACTGTATCTAAAGCCATTGTGGCTTCAAAATTTTTCACTATTATCGGCAAATTATCTTCTTGAGTGTTGGCAGATTGAGACTTTTTAGCTCTGATTAGAGAAATGCTGTTTTGGTCTAGCTTGACATCGGCGGCATAGAGTTGAGCAATTTTGTCCCAAACTTTCTGGTCAGTAATTTCAGCTAAGGCGTTTTGATTCCGTTCAGCATCAGACTGGAGAGCAGTTAACATTGGCGTTTCAACTCTCATTTTAGAAACTGCTAGAGAGCTTGCTATTTCTGCTGTCGGTGGTTGATTAGGATTGTTGGGAATTTCTACCAACTTAGGGGGAGACTGGATACCCAGGCGGGATAAATCTGCAACCCATTGGGCTTGGATAGAATTTAAGCGATCGCTGTGGTATTTTCTTAAATAAGACTCGCGATCGCTTGGTGTAAGTTTACTGTAATTTTTTACTGCTAATTCAGCCTGCTGTAGCTGTTGCAAAAATGCTTTGGGACTATATAATCCTGGAATAGCATCAATTGGACGACCTGATGCATCCAATACATAATGAATGCTATTGCCTGTAATCGTTCGCTCCAACTTGCGTCCGTCGCCAAAATCAATAGTTACTTTGGGTACAGGGCGCACTGATTGCCAGTGCAAAATGAAACGGTCTTGAAGCAGCTTAGAAATTTCCAGATTCGGATACAGCGCTACCCTGAAGAACCTACTATTAGCACAACTCAAATCTTGATCCAGCCTACCCAATAACCGCAGAGATAGAATGGGTTTACCGCTGGTTCTAGCAGCAGCTTTGGCCTGTTCTATATCAGTGTACCAGTACAAACGAGAGGCGTAACAGTCCCGTTGTTGACAAAGTTCGTCTAAAGCTAGCCGAAGTGCAGGGGAAGGTAGAACTGCTCCTGAAGAAGCGGTATTTAACGTATTAGCATGGGATTTAAGAAATACTTCTAACCCTTTTGGGCCTTGTTTCCGAAGTACAGAAACTTCTTGAGATAGGTTGGAGATTTCAGCTACAGGAGTTTGAGCATCAGCTATCTGCACAAAACCGAAGCTGACTAGGATGAGTGCGAAAGGATATTTGCAGGTTCTAAATTTCATATATTTTCAGATATTTTTAAGGAAAATAGAGGGTATGAGTGGGGAGCATCCGGTTTTGGCAACAACAGAAAGAATTTGGTTGACACTCTCAAAATTCCACTGTCAGCCAGAAATTTAATCCTAGCTTATCGCCTTTCTCATGGCTGATATTAAAGTATGTTTTTATACAGTTTTGCTAATCCAAAAATATTTACGACAAATCACCCCGTTTAAATTGCACTGTTAGGCGGCGTGGTGGAGAGGTTGTAATTCTCTGTTAAATAGACTCTTTATTAGGGACTAGAGACGAAACCCAAGATTGACGTTAGTTTGCTGGGTTGTGCTAAAGAGCGCGATCGCTTATTTATGAGATGCTATCGGTAGCTTAGTTTCTTAATCTTCCTGATTGGGTTGTGCTAAAGAGATAGTTTCTAGGTAATTTACTAAATCGTTTTGATTGGAGAAATCTAACAGCGCCTCGGCTAAATCTTCTAGTTGAGTAATAGATAATGTGCGAATCTGCTGTTCTATCTCTGGCTCAATTGCAGCAAACCGACGTGTCAAAAGACGCATAATCAGTTGTAGCGCCTCCTGTTTCTTTCCTCGTTCTTCTCCTTGTTGCAAACCCTGTTGTAATCCCTTTTGCAGAATATCTTGGTAAATCACAGATTCTTGCATAATTTCCTCTAATCTTCCTGATTAGGTTGAGGTAAAGAAATATTTCCTAAGTAATTGACTAAATCGCTTTGACTGGAGAAATCTAACAGCGCCTCGGCTAAATCTTCTAGTTGAGTAATAGATAATGTGCGAATCTGCTGTTCTATCTCTGGTTCAATTGCGCTAACCCGACGTGTTAACTGACGCATAATCAGTTGTAGCGCCTCCTGTTTCTTTCCTCGTTCTTCTCCTTGTTGCAATCCCTTTTGCAGAATGTCTTGGTAAATCACAGATTCTTGCATAATTTCCTCTCTGAAAAGCTGTGTAATCAAACTTTTATCAAACCGCAAACCAGCTAAAACCTGTACGCAAGCTGATATATTTTGTCGCTCGTCTATTTCTTCAATCATATCGACATTAGCAGAGACTTGAGTTAACAAGTCTCTCGGTGAGTCGGTTCTGGCTAATGTCGCGAGTGGTAAAAGTGCGGGGTTAGCTAGCAGTGGTGTGGGATCTTCTTCCCATAAACGAATCACTCGATACTCGTGTCTGGTTTTTTTATCTACATACTGAGTATTGAAAACAATTTCTGAGGAGGTGGGTTGTAAGAAAATCAACACCTGCTCAATATCACACCAGTATTCTCGTTTTAATCTGGTGTAGTAATCCAGCATCCGAAAATCAAGCGGAGTTTTAGATTTGGGTGTAGTTTGAAACTCTAAATGTAAGATTTGGTTGGCGATTTGCAGAAACGTCACCGAATCAGCGCGAATGGGTTCGAGGTTGAGTTCGGTTTTGAGTACTTGGATATCTGAGGTGTCAGATGCAAGTAACCATCTGGCGAAGTCACCAGGATATTTTTCGGCAAGATATTTGCAGGTGTTATCGTAACTCAAGGGCTTATATTTGATATGTTGTGGTCTAATTGCATATTTGGGTATGGAATTATGAAAAACTCCACCCATAAGTGAATGGAGTTTTCCGCCGTTTTTTATGAAACTAAAATCTGACGGCTTAAAATACTCATTACCTCGCCAGGGTTAGCAGTTGGTAGTAGTTGACTCTAGTCTCCAACACTTGCATAGCCAATCACCTGTAAATGAGTGAATTGTGCTGGTGACGGCTTTCGGAGAACCAATCAATAAGTGTTTAATTGGTTCTCTATTAGAGAATAGCATTTGAGCAGATTGTTTGAAGATGAGTGCATCGAAGTCTTCGCTACTCAAATACTGTTGCAACTGTGCTTCAGCGAACTTTTGATTTTCTACGAACTTTTGTACTTATGTCATTATTGTAGTTGACTCCTAGAGTAGGGGTTTAAAGAAAAGCGATGTCTACGACGGGCTACCCCTACGCAGACTCTTCTCGGAGGGCGATCGCTTTTCTTATGCTTTTGATAATACAGTATAATCTTATACAAGCTAACTACTAATGCAAAAATGTTTACAACAAATCAACCCGTCCAAATTATATTTTTGGACGGGTTAAAACTAAATATATGAACTAATTATGGAAGTGATTGTGAGATGTTTTTATCTAATTAGTTGATTGTTGATATTTAACCTACAGCATAATCTCGCCACTATAAAATTTAGATGGATTAAACTTGGTTTGGGTTAAGGCTTTGCGAAACCCAACAATACGATCTATGTTGGGTTTAATTACGTCAATCTAACTTACATTTATAATGCAGAAATTTAGGCTTGACACGGCGCTATATTTATGTAGAAAGTGGATCAGTGCAGCAAAGGAGTTGTGCCGTTACCGTTAGTTGACGCACTCGCAATTGCAGCTTGAGCCGGTTGAGTGGGAAGAACTGCTACAACTGGAGCAACTTTTGAACTAGATTTTTTATTTCTTTTTCCATTAGAGCCGCCAGCTTTAGAATACTGTATGCTGTTTCTGCCGTAGACAGTTGCAACTCCACTTAGCATTCGTTCAGATATTTCGGAGAGGGCTTTATCCATCTGGATAATTGTCTTACGCGATTCTTCAAGATTGGACACAAGCGTGTTATGAGCTTCTAATGTCGCACGGGTAGTGTTGATGAGGTGGTTGTAGGCTTCAATGGTTAATCCATGTCCTAAATCCAGATTTTCATCAACGGATTTAAGCAAGGCGAGACGAAGTTGGGCTTTGTCAACAGCAGCAGAAGTACGAGTTCTTAAAGACATGAGATATCCTTTTTTTTAAGAATTCCTTTTTCAACATAGTGGAGTATCCTTTTGCCTGAGATGGGTAGTTTTATGGATTTGTTTTATTAAAACTTCAACGAAATAATTACGAGTTTGTCTGTATTTTTACTTATTTTTCATATCTATTTGTTGTTTGAGAATAAGTGCAATTAGCAAATGCGAACTCCAATTCAGCAAATGCGAACTCCAAATCAGCAAATGCGAACTCCAAATCAGCAAATGCGAACTCCAAATCAGCAAATGCGAACTCCAAATCAGCAAATGCGAACTCCAAATCAACAAATGCGAACTCCAAATCAGCAAATGCGATCGCCATATCAACAAATGCGAACTCCAAATCAACAAATGCGAACTCCAAATCAACAAATGCGAACTCCAAATCAGCAAATGCGATCGCCTAAGCTGACTTTTCACGGGATCTGGAAAACCTCTCTCTAAATCTCTCTCCTGCAAGGAGAGAGACTTTGAATTTTCCCCCTTCCCGCATCGGTAAGGGGGTTAGGGGGTTAGGTTTTTCGTGGGTTTTTCCAGATGACGTGAAAAGAAATCTCGATTCAGAAAATTGTAGGGACTGTCAACTTTGTGTCTAATTTTTCAGAAATTGAGCATAATATTGTTGAAGCTTCAATCAAGATGCGTCTAACTCACACTTGCTCATGAACGAACAGCGTTTATACGCTTATAATCAGCTAATTCAAACCCTGCTAGATTGCCCTAGCGGGGAAGAACCAGAGATATTAGCAGCGAATACAGAATTGCTAGATGCTGACTTTGTGCAGGTTGTTGTAGCAGCAGCAGACCATTTTGCCCAGCAGGGAGAGGAAAATACTGCCGAGTGGTTGAGAAACTTAGCAACATATCTCACTACCCCAGAAACTACTCTCATCACCGAAGAAGATATAGAGACTTACGAGCAATTTTTAATAGAAATACTGCAAGCAACAGCAGACAGCAACGGCGATGCTCAAGTAATTTACCCATTGCTGGCAGCAAATACCGATAAACTCAATGATATTTTTGCGAAATTATTGCGCCGTTGGGCAACAAATACCTTAGCAGAAGCGGAAGCAGATAGAGCAGAATACATTGCCGCAGACATTGTTAATTTTAGTAATCGGATTCAGCAGTTCCCCTTGGGTAGCAAAGCCAGCAATATGGAAATTACGATCGCTGGCTACGAAATCGTCCTAACTGTATATACCCGCAGCGCCTTTCCTGAAAAATGGGCAATGACGCAAAATAATCTGGGGATTGCTTACGGTGACAGAATATTTGGAGAACGAGCCGAGAATATTGAATTGGCGATCGCTGCTTATTCTGCTGCACTGTCTGTATATACTCGCAGCGTCTTTCCTGAAAAATGGGCAATGACGCAAAATAATCTGGGGGAAGCTTACCGTAACAGAATATTCGGAGAACGAGCCGAGAATATTGAATTAGCGATCGCTGCTTATTCTGCTGCACTGTCTGTATATACCCGCAGCGCCTTTTCTGAAAAATGGGCAACAACGCAAAATAATCTGGGTAATGCTTACTGTAACAGAATATTCGGAGAACGAGCCGAGAATATTGAATTAGCGATAGTTGCTTATAATCAAGCACTCGAAGTTAGAACCCGCAGCGCCTTTCCTGAAAAATGGGCAACGACGCAAAATAATCTGGGGATTGCTTACGGTGACAGGATATTAGGAGAACGAGCCGAGAATATTGAAAGTGCGATCGCTGCTTATAATCAAGCACTCGAAGTTATAACCCGCAGCACATTTCCTGAAAAATGGGCAACGACACAAAATAATCTGGGGATTGCTTACGGTGACAGGATATTAGGAGAACGAGCCGAGAATATTGAATTAGCGATCGCTGCTTATGCTGCTGCACTGTCTGTATATACCCGCAGCGCCTTTCCTGTTGATTGGGCGATGACGCAAAATAATCTGGGGAATGCTTACCGTAACAGGATATTAGGAGAACGAGGCGAGAATATTGAAAGTGCGATTGCAGCTTATTCTGCTGCACTGGAAGTATTAACTTGCAGCGCCTTTCCTGTTGATTGGGCAGGTACGCAAAATAATCTGGGGAATGCTTACCGTAACAGGATATTAGGAGAACGAGCCGAGAATATTGAAAGTGCGATCGCTGCTTATGCTGCTGCACTGTCTGTATATACCCGCAGCGCCTTTCCTGAAAAATGGGCAACAACGCAAAATAATCTAGGGAATGCTTATGGTGACAGAATATTAGGAGAACGAGCCGAGAATATTGAATTGGCGATCGCTGCTTATTCTGCTGCTCTGGAAGTATTAACTGGCAGCGCCTTTCCTGTTAATTGGGCAGGTACGCAAAATAATCTGGGGCTTGCTTACGGTGAGAGAATATTAGGAGAACGAGGCGAGAATATTGAAAGTGCGATCGCGGCGTATTCTGCTGCACTGGAAGTTAGAACCCGCAGCGCCTTTCCCCAAGACAATGCAGAAACTTTGTTAAATCTCGGCAGTTTATACCAAGAGGAAAAACTATTTGACTCAGCTTACAATACCTTTGTTTCTGCCATTGCTACAGTCGAAGCTTTGCGCGGAGATATTGTTTCTGGCGAAGAAGCCAAGCGTAAACAAGCAGAAGAATGGAATCAACTTTATAGGTGCATGGTGGAAGTTTGCCTAGCATTGGCAAGAGACACGGAAGCAATAGAATATATTGAACGTAGTAAAACCCGCAATTTAGTAGAACTGTTAGCCAAAGCAACATTAACAAATCCAGAAAATCTGCCTTTCGTTGGTAGCAGTATCCACTTTAGAGAAATTCAGAAGCTTTTAGAGAACAAAACTGCAATCATCGAATGGTATCTTTTTAATGATTGTTTTCGTGCTTTCATTATCACCCGCGACAACAAGCCAGCCATCTGGCATTCTAATGAACAAGACTTAGATGCCTTAATCGATTGGACAAATGAATATTTAGATGACTACAACAACCCGGAAGACGAAAATAAAATCCAATGGCAGAATCAGCTAGAAGAACGCCTAAAAAAGTTAGCAGAAATTCTGCATCTTGAAGAAATCTTAGACCAAGTACCTAAACAGTGCGACATATTAATCCTTATTCCTCATCGCTACTTACACCTGGTTCCTCTCCATGCTTTACCTGTCAAAGAATCATACCTAATTGACTTATTCCCCAACGGCGTAGGCTATGCACCCAGTTGTCAACTTCTGCAACAAGTGCAACTGCGTCAACGTCCTGATTTTCAATCTTTCTTTGCCATCCAAAACCCTACAAAAGATTTATATCAAGATTACGAAAAAGATTTAGGAGCCGTTGGAACCATCAAGAAACAGTTTGCTGATGCTAAGATTTTGAAGCAAGACCAAGCTACCAAGTCAGCAATTTTGCTCGGCATTAATGAAAATATTCACAATGTCACACTAAATCAAAAATTGCTGAAAGCTAACTGTGCTTTTTTCTTCTGTCATGGATACTTTAACTTTGCTTCTCCCCAAGATTCTGGTTTACAGTTAGCTGATGGAAACCTGACTTTAGCAGATATCATTACTCACTTTAAACTAGAAAACTGTCGCCTAGTCACTCTCTCTGCTTGCGAAACTGGTGTTACAGATTCTACAAGCACGAGTGATGAATACATTGGTTTACCCAGTGGATTTTTGTTAGCTGGTAGCACCAATGTAGTCAGTAGCCTTTGGACCGTCGATGCTATTGCTACAGCTTTATTGATGATTAAATTTTACGAAGGACTACAGCAGCAAAGTAATATTGTATTAGCTCTAAATACAGCACAACGTTGGTTAAGGGATACCACAGTCAAAGGATTTCAAGATTGGTTGAATAACTGCTCGCTAAGTCTACATTGGCAAGCACGAATAAATCAATACTTTGATGATAAGCATAAAAATGCCTTAACCAAGCCCTTTGAATCACCTTTTTATTGGGCTGCTTTTTGTAACATAGGTAAAGGAGTTTAGAAAATGTCAGTTTATAAAAATAGCATCCAAGCTTTTATTCAACAAATACTTGACTATAAACCAGAATTGATTTCTACTCAAGACAGGGAGAAATTGCAGCAACTATCGAGTCAATTACCAGATGACAATGACGAAATTTCAGAAATACTAGAAAATTGGTTGAAACTAGAATCCCGTAGTCAACTTCTAGAAGCCTACAAGCAATATTTGATATTATTTGCTGCTGAATTTCCTATTGATGGAGATACAAACATAGGAATAGCTAATAGTAAATCCCAGACTCAAGCCAATCAACCTAGTGAACCATCAAAGGAACTTGTAGATAACGCCATAAAAAATAACTCTCCTTTGTCTGAAAACACGAAACCCGACAAAAAATAGTGAAGAATTTCAGCCTCAGCCTCTATGCTTTTCATCTCCGCCACACCCTAACTGAACTTCCCGGTGAAGTTGTGACAGATGCTAATCTGTTGTGGGAAAATCTGGTGAAAGTAGGTGAGAGTTCGCTAACTTTTGTTGGGTTGAAAGATTTAAGCTGTTGTGCTTTTAATTTGCACAAACAGCATTTCCCTTGTTTTTTATTTTTCTTCCCCATTTAATAATAAGCTCTCCATCATTTAAGAG
>NZ_JBALDR010000071.1:0-333166 GCF_036917315.1 Nostoc sp.
AGGGGGCAGGGGGCAGGGGGCAGGGGGCAGGGGGCAGGGGGCAGGGGGCAGGGGGCAGGGGGCAGGGGGCAGGGGGCAGGGGGCAGGGGGCAGGGGGCAGGGAGGGGGGAATGATTCCTTCCCCCTCTCCCTGCCCAAGAGCCTGTTCCTCGATGACTAGGCGGACAGAACAATACCATCCAACGAAGCTGCTTGTTTGTAAAAGTTAGCTTGCTGTAACCACACAAGAGTTGCTAACAGCCCTTACTGTGGTTGATGTAGCGTGAGTTCGACGAAGCTCTCTCTCCCAGCGCCTCCCTCTCAGAAACGGCTACAGCGTACACACAAGTCTTTTAAAGTTGCTGTGTAACGTAGGATGGGTTAATTTTTGCAGGGCGATGCAATAAAGGTGCAGGGCAATGCATCAAAGGTGCAGGGCAATGCAATAAAGGTGCAGGGCGATGCAACAAAGGTGCAGAGCGATGCAACAAAGGTGCAGGGGGATGCATCAAAGGTGCAGGGCGATGCAACAAAGGTGCAGATCAATAGACTTGTGTGTACACCGTAGCTCCGACACGGAGAGGAACTGGGGGAGAGGTCAAATAGACTTGTCGAACTCACATTAATGTACAGTCAAGGGAATCCCGTTATCTTTGGGTTTCAACTTGAGAATAAATGGCACAGCTTTCAATACCCAATCGGATACAGGTGTATAATTAGCAGCTTCTTCTCCAAAGCTAATAGAGAGCATATCTGTATGAATAATCCCTGGATTGAGGGGTATAGCTGCCATACCAGTCGGCAATTCTTGTGCCAAAGAACGAGTTAATCCTTCTATTGCCCACTTGGAAGCACAGTATGGTGCAACTTGGGCTGAAGTAGAACGTCCCCAGCCAGAACTAAAGTTAACAATAATACCCCGTTTGTTTTTCACCATTGCTGGTACGAAATGGCGAATTATATTCGCTACTCCTTTGATATTGATATCTATTAGATCGGAAAATTCTTCGGATGGTATTTCCCACAAAGGTGCTGGGTAATTAGTAATTGCCGCATTATTAATCACTATATCTGGTGGTTCATATTTGTGAAGTATATGTTCTGCCCATTTTTCTACTTGCTGTTCATTTGCCACGTCTACAGATGTGAAATCGTTGGGCGCACTAAACTTCTGGCTTATTTTCTGGATAGCATCTGATGAACGAGCGCAACCAATAACAGTATGTCCCTCTTGAATAAAACGCTCGGTCATTGCATAACCTAGACCTTTGCTTATGCCTGTAATTAAGATGAGCTTAGTCATATTTTTCTGCTATTAAACGTATCATTTGCAAACTTTTCGTGGGGAGCTATTTTGACCAAATGCCCTGCATATTGTAAACCAATAACAAATGCACAACCCGGCTTTGCGTCTTCTCTTAACCCTACTGCTAGGATCGTTATGCAAATTGCAGCCGTACGTCAATAAGAAGCAAGTGCGATCGCTGCTTCTAACACTTTGCTAATATGACCTGCTGAAATTAGCAATTTTGGGCTAGGGCGTGTTTTAAAAGTCTTAGATCCCCCCAACCCCCCTTAAAAAGGGGGGCTAAAAATCTCTTCAAGTCCCCCTTTTTAAGGGGAGCCAGTGCGGTCTTGGGGGTTTCCCCCATGAGCAACTGGCGTGGATTTAGGGGGATCTAAAAAATTAGAAGGCTAAACGAGTAGTTTGAAAACACGCCCTAGTCGAGTACTAATGAAACTCAAAAGCATTTGGATAATTTTTTAACTTTGCAGTGAGAAGTACTTAAAGTTACTTAATGCATCAAACGCTACCCACTTTCATGGTTAGCGCTAGGATAGCTATGTATTTTATTAAAGTATAAATATGGCTCAAACTTTTTACGTAAATCCAGTATCAGGCAGCAATACTAATCCAGGTACTCAACAAGCCCCCTTCAAAACTATTACGCAAGCCCTGAAGGTAGCTACTGTTGATACCAAGATTCAACTGGCAGATGGTAATTACAATGCGGCTAGCGGTGAAGTCTTTCCGTTAACGATTCCATCTGGCGTAACAGTGGTGGGTAATGAAGCCAATAAAGGCAATGGTATTTTAATTGAAGGAAGTGGTAGTTACCTGAGCCGTACTTTTGCTGGTCAGAATGTCACATTTGTACTGCTGGATAAAGCTGAACTGCGGGGAGTGACTGTAACAAATTTGGCTAGTCGTGGTAGTGGTGTCTGGATTGAATCAACTGCCCCTACTGTTGCTAATAGCACCTTCATCAACAATAAGCGGGAGGGAGTATTTGCTACAGGCGATGCTAACCCAGTGATTCTAGGTAATGCGTTCAGTGAGAATGCAGCTAATGGAATTGCGATCGCTAAAAATTCTAAAGGTCAAATTGAAAATAATACCTACTTCAAAACAGGTTTTGGCATTGCCATTAGTGATACTGCATCACCCATCCTTCGAGATAACAGAATCTATGAAAACCGTTCTGGGATTGTCATCTCTGGTAGTGCCCGTCCCGTATTACGTAATAATGTCAGTGAAAATAATACTGATGATGGGATCACAGTAATTGGAACTGCTCTACCGGATATCGGCAGTATCAATAGTCCAGGGGGCAATACTCTACGCAATAACGGTAAATTTGATTTGCAAAATGTCAGTTCCAATAAGCTGATTTCTCTAGGAAATAAAATAGATGCGTCTAAAGTCGCCGGAAACATAGAGTTTGCAGATAGTTCGGTTCCAACACCGACACCAACGCCAACTCCAACGCCAACTCCAACGCCAACTCCAACGCCGACACCAACACCAACACCAACGCCAACTCCAACTCCAACGCCGACACCAACGCCAACGCCAACACCAACGCCAACACCTACTATTGAATTAACAGATATTGCGAATCATTGGGCAGGTGGGTTTATTCGGGAATTAGTCAAATTGGGGATAGTTAATGGTTTTCCCGATCGCACATTTAAACCCGATGCGACGATGACACGCGCACAATACGCGGCAATACTGGTAAAAGCTTTCAACCCACAACCAAACCGTGCAGCAATCAAATTCAAAGATGTACCAGCAGACTTCTGGGCATCCAAGGTAATTCAGCAGGCATATCAAGGTTCATTTCTCTCTGGTTTTCCCGACAATACCTTTAGTCCCAACAAAAATATTCAGCGCGTGCAAGTGATTGTCTCTCTGGTAAATGGATTGGGGTTATCTAGTGATGGTACGGCAACTATTAAAGTTTTCGATGACCAAGCCAACATTCCTGAATATGCCAAGGATGAGGTAGCAAAAGCTATAGATAAGGAAATTATTGTCAATTACCCAAACCTGAAACAACTTAATCCTACCCGCGATGCTACACGCGCTGAGGTAGCGGCGATCGTGTATCAAGCATTGGTAGATGCTGGGCGTGTAGCAGCGATCAATTCGTCTTATATAGTGACTGCTTGAGGGAGGCAGGAGGCAGGGGGCAGGGGGCAGGGAGCAGAGGAGCAGGGGGGCAGGGGAGCAGAGGAGCAGAGGAGCAGAGGAGCAAATCATTTATAGGACAATGAGTTCAGTTAAGTATTTTTTCCTTCTCTTCCTTTGCGTTCTTCTCTACGAAACCTAATGCGTAGCCTGCTTCTGCGTAGGAGTATGCGTTCTTTGTGTTGGCCTACGGTAGTTTTGCGTCTGCGTTAAAAAAATTGACTTTGATAAAAAGTTAAGCTTTAATCCAAGTGTATTTAGCGATCGCCACCAAATATTGACTGCTTTTAACGGTGTTTTCACCTGCCCCACTTTCCTGGAAACCCAAATTAAATGAGGCTTTCTTAATTTGGAATTTTGAATTGGTATTATTACTATGTTCCAGTAATAGAATTGATAACGAAGGCTTGGTAAAGTCTTCAACTCTCAAAAGATAGAAGCTTTAGTAGCAGATTTTACCTCTAAAAAAACAAAAATCTGTATTCAAAGTAAGCTTGTAGCATATAAAACGCTTGTAAGATTTTTATGACTTCCCGGATTCGCTTTTTAATGTGCCCTCCTGACCACTACGATGTGGACTATGTGATTAATCCTTGGATGGAAGGGAATATTCACAAGTCATCGCGCGATCGCGCCGTGGAACAGTGGCAGGGACTACACCAAATCCTCAAACAACACGCCATTGTAGACTTAGTACCACCTGAAAAAGGCTGGCCTGATTTGGTTTTTACCGCCAATGCGGGCTTAGTTCTGGGCGATAATGTCGTCCTCAGTCGCTTTTTACACAAAGAACGTCAGGGAGAGGAGCCTTTCTTCAAACAATGGTTTGAGGCAAATGGTTATACAGTCAATGAACTTCCCAAAGATTTGCCCTTTGAGGGAGCAGGAGACGCACTACTAGATCGGGAAGGACGCTGGTTATGGGCGGGATACGGTTTCCGTTCGGAATTAGATTCTCACCCTTATCTGGCTAAATGGCTGGATATTGAGGTGCTATCCCTGCGATTAATAGACGAACGTTTCTATCACCTGGATACTTGCTTTTGTCCTTTAACAAATGGCTATTTGCTTTACTATCCCGGTGCTTTTGATTCTTACTCCAATCGCTTAATTGAAATGCGAGTCGCACCAGAAAAGCTAATCGCAATTGAAGAAGCCGATGCAGTCAACTTCGCTTGTAATACGGTGAATGTGGATAGCATCGTCATCATGAACAAGGCGAGTGATGCTTTGAAAACCCGCCTTGCAGATGTAGGTTTCCAAGTGCTGGAAACACCTCTAACGGAATTTCTCAAAGCTGGTGGTGCGGCTAAATGCTTAACTCTGCGGGTTACAGAACCAGTTCGAGATGAAATTCACGCCAATGTCTCAGTAGAAAGCCGCGTCATTCGCATGGAAGGACATTTGCTAGATGCTGGCTTAATCAACCGCGCCTTGGATTTGATTATAGATGCCGGGGGAAGTTTCCAAGTCCTGAATTTCAACTTGGGAGAACAACGGCAAAGTACCTCAGCCGCAGAGGTGAAGGTATCAGCACCATCTCATGAGGTGATGGAAGAAATCATCTCAATGTTGATTGATTTGGGTGCAGTAAATTTACCTCATGATGAGCGAGATGCTATCTTGGAGCCGGTAATCCAAGATGGTGTTGCACCTGATGATTTCTACGTCAGTACAATTTATCCCACCGAAGTGCGAATTAATGGTTACTGGGTGAAGGTAGAAAATCAGCGAATGGATGGCGCGATCGCTATTACTCAAACTCCTACAGGTTTAGTTGCTCGGTGTAAAATACTACGCGATTTAAAAGTTGGCGAACAGGTAATTGTAGACGTTTTAGGTATCCGCACCATCCGCAAAACCGAATCGCGGGAACTCCGCAGCACCCAAGAATTCAGCTTTATGTCGGCGGGAGTTTCCAGCGAACGGCGCGTGGAATTAGTCGTTGAACAAGTGGCTTGGGAATTGCGTAAAATCCGCGATGCTGGTGGTAAAGTAGTTGTCACGGCTGGGCCTGTGGTGATTCACACTGGTGGCGGCGAACACTTGGCGCAACTGGTTCGGGAAGGATATGTACAGGCGTTGCTGGGTGGGAATGCGATCGCAGTTCACGACATCGAGCAAAATATCATGGGCACTTCCTTGGGTGTGGACATGAAGCGGGGTGTCGCCGTTCGTGGTGGACACCGCCATCACCTGAAGGTAATTAATAGTATCCGCCGTTATGGCAGCATTCCCAAAGCTGTGGAGGCGGGAGCAATTAAAAGTGGCGTGATGTATGAGTGCGTCCACAATAATATACCTTTTGTGCTTGCGGGTTCGATTCGGGATGACGGGCCTTTGCCTGATACCCAAATGGATTTGATTCAAGCACAGGAGGAATATGCCAAACACCTAGAAGGCGCGGAGATGATTTTGATGCTGTCATCAATGCTGCACTCAATTGGTGTGGGGAATATGACTCCGGCTGGGGTGAAGATGGTGTGTGTCGATATTAATCCAGCTGTGGTGACTAAGTTAAGCGATCGCGGTTCTGTAGAATCGGTGGGTGTGGTGACAGATGTGGGATTATTCTTGAGTCTGTTGATTCAGCAGTTGGATAAGTTGACAAGTCCTTATGTGAATAAGGTAGGTTAAGAAAACGTAGACGCAAAGACGCAGACAAAGGGAAATGACAAGAGTAGCTTTTAGTGAAGAGTTGCAGATTAATTGGGTCAGTTTTATCGCTGATTTCTTGTTGGTAGGAATGGTTTTTGGCCCGCCTATCGCTCCCTTTTTGGCTGCGTCTGGAGTGTCTTTGCTTCCTGGAATTGCGGACATCATTTATTTCATGGGTAATCATGTATGTCCGCAACCAGATATGGGGTTAGATTTAGCACCACCGTTTATTATGGCTGTGTGTATGCGCTGCTACGGCACTGTCACGGGTTTGCTAATTACTCGTCTACTATATGGGGTGACTGGTGGTAAGGGATTTTACTGGTTAAGTCAGTATGGCTGGAGTGGTGTGGCGTTAGCTAGTGTGCTAATGATGGCTTATCCTTTGGAATTAGCAGCACAAGTTTTTGGTTTGTGGAGTTTCAATAACTATCTGGTTACGCCTTTTGGGTTAATTACGGGTTTGGCGTGGGGATTATTTACCATGCCTATATTGCATGGGTGGCGGGTTGCCAGCCGATGCATTAATAATGAGGCTTCAGCATAACTTTTGCGTAGGCGTAGCCCGTCGTAGACATCGCTTAGTCAGCATTGCCTAAATTGCTGCTTTGACAGTAGTTAGCCGCTTATGATAGGACTGACTTTTTGCGGCCGGGACGCTTGTGTTCTGATTTTTGCTAGTTGAACCGGAAGCTTCCACGTTGCCACAGATCAACATAATCACACCCATTGTTTCGGAAACTACCATCTGGCAGGATAGTATCGCAGAACAAAGTACTATCCAATTTAGTACCATTCATGGAAGAGGCACGCAAACAAGTGCCATGCAAGTTAGCAAAACTCAAATTCGCATTGTCCAAAGTGACGTTTCTGAGTCCGGCCTCAGCAATATTAGCCCCACTGAGGTTAGCTCCAAGAAGATTAGCCCCGTCCAATCCAGCTTGAAACAAATAGCTGTTACTCAAGTCAGCTCCAATCAAGTTGGCACCTTCCAAAATAGTTTGATTGAGGATGGCTCCACTCAAGTTAATTCCACTCAAGTCAGTCAAGCTTAAATCTTCATCAGACAAGTCAACCCCGATGAAATCTCTCTCCCCAGCAGCGTAACGTTGTAACAATTCCTCAGCAGTCATACTTCCTTTTTATTACTCAAAAACATAATCTTTACTCGCAGCAGAGCTGCAATGAGGAGCAATGGATTCCGATAAAATCCCTGTCATGGCTGCGGTGGTGAAGAAGATAAAAGAGCGATCGCTACCAGCCAATAACTGCTAATGTTGATACTTTCGCAAATTCCCGATCCGCCGTTACTAGGTTCGCAATTGCCTGAAGCGCCATCGCTGCGATGATTGCGTCAGGTAGTTTGAGCCGATATTGCTGACGAAGTTGGATAATTTGGTCAATTAACATCGTATCACTAGCCGTTAGACTAACAACTTCGACTCGTTGGATAAATTGCTCAAAAAGTTGGCGATCTCCCTGACTCAACCCAGAAAAAGCTAGAAATTCAATTTTACTAATAATTGAAATCCCGATCCAATCAGCATTTTGTAACAGTTGCAGCAGTTTTGAATTACCTTGTAGCAGTGCTACGATCGCATTTGTATCCAACAAGTAGCGACTACCACTCATCCCGCATCACCTTTTGCATGGTTAATGCATCTCCCTCCCAGACCAATTTCCCTGCAAGATCGGAAAAATCATAATCAGATTTTTGTGTTTTGTCTGATGCAACTGGATTCAGAACAACCACAATATTGACCTGTCCAGGCGCTAGCTGTGTTGGGATATCAATATGCAAATGTCCCGACGCATCAACAATTGTCGTCAGTTGAAAAACTTCCATTATTATCCCTAGCTATTGAACCTGGTTTTATTTTAATGCGATCGCACCCTTTAACTAATAGCCTTAGCCAAAGTCACTAATTAGCGATCGCTAGTATTTACAGTACTAGCGATCTGTTTGTGATTCTTATCGTTTTATACTGCTTGTACCTACTTCCACCTTCTGCGCTCCTTCAACGATTTGGTAAAGTTTGTGTTCAAATTTTTGCATACATGCCGACCAATCAAATTCGAGTATAGAGGGGCGAGCGTGTCTAGTCATATCTGCTTTCAAATCGGGATTTTCCAGAATCGCAATTACCTTTTGGGCGAAATCTGTAGGATTGTTAGGTTGGGCAAGGAAGCCGTTACGACCAGGAAATACCTGTTCTGAGGTTGATGGTGCAACAACAGCAACTAGAGGGGTTCCAGACGCTAATGCTTCGTTATTTGTCGTGCAGAAGTTCTCGGTGACGGAGGGGTTAACAAAAACATCCGCTCTGGCAAACCAACCTAGAAGTTCTGTACCATGAGACTCGCCCCATACAGTAATACCCGATCCAAACTTTTTAGCACGTTCGCGGATCTCTTCATCTAGCGGGCCACTACCAACAATTACCAGATGAACATCAGGAATTTTGGCAGCTATGACTGGAAAGATATCAAGTAATTGGTTGACATTCTTTTCGGGTGTGATGCGTCCGACAAACAACAGAGTTGGTCGGTTATCGTTAGGAATTGGGTTATAACAAATGTTTCGCGGGTGGAATTTTTCGCAATCGATACCTTGATAAGCGACATATTCAGCGCGTTGGCATTTCAGCTCTTCGTATTTAGTCAGTTGCTCTTTAGAAGAGAAGTAATTGAAGTCATAAGACTCACTAAATTGCTTGACTAAAACGGGAACGATGGGACGAACTAAATTGAAGAACCTGTCTCCAAAGTAATATTTGATATACGCAACGATATCTGTATGGAAGAGCGATATTATTGGCGTGCCTGTTCGTTTTGCGTATTGAGTGCCGATAGGGCGACCATAACCTTGCAAGAAAAATGAGTATAAACCTCTCATTTGTGCTGCTTCTTCAACCACGATAATATCGGGTTTGAATTTCTCCAGCAACTTGGTATCGCTCCAATGTCGATAGTTCAACGGTTGAGGAAGAGACTTATAGAATAGCAGTGGTTCTGTGGGGAATGCGTAAGCAGAGAAGTTGGGGAAAGACTGAATTTCCTCTAAACCTACCATAGGGCGATCGCCGACATTTTTGGGGTAGCGATCGTTGATTTGCGGATGGATTAGAAAAACCTCATGTCCCTGCTCTAGCAACCAACGAACTCGTTGGTGAACTGCAACGGAAACACCAGTTAAGAAAGGAGCGTACAATCCTGTAAACAGTGCAATGCGAAGTTTTTGCTTAGTCATAATAAAGGGGAATATTTCACAAAATTGCTGGTTTTTAACTTAGGATTTACGCAGCAAATGTTTGATGAACATCCTGATTATTTGGCTCAGAAATTCCCACTAATACAGTTAGACTAAGGATTTACGCATTGTCAAATAGCTGATATTTTCGATTTTGAAGTGGATGTTTATAGTGCTTCTAGTTTGTGTGCAATAGAGTCCGCTCTCTCTGTTTATAGAAGAGATGCTTTGAGGCACTCCCCTGACAGTAACGCTTTCCTATCTTCTTAGGCTACGGTAACAAGTCCTTCTGACCCACTCTAACTGCCTCGATGTTTTGGGCTACAGTGTACACACAAGTCTGAAAGCTGATTAAGCAGGGTTTTACCCCACCCTAACCCTCCCCTTATAAAGGGGAGGGAACTAGATTTGTTTTTCCCCCCTTTATAAGGGGGGATTAAGGGGGGTAATTCGACTTGTGTGTACAACCGGGGGTAAATTCAGGGTTTGGGCTTCATTACCAAGATGTGTGTACACCGTAGCTTCTTAAGAGAGAGTTAGAGAGAGGTATGGAAAAGGTTGGAGATTAAGTAGACTCAATTGCAAACACGTATATAAACCTGGGTTATAAGCTCTAAAAACATCCAAAATGCTAAGTCAAAATTCCCCTTAATATATTTGTCTAAACCCTTGTAAAAAATGTAAATTCGTTTTGATAATCAACAAGTAAAAACGTATATTTTTACAAGGGTTATAGCTAATATACTTCTACTAAATATAAGATAATATAATTTGAAGACTAGGGAATGTTTAGTGTAATAACTTTCATGCCCTAGTTGATATTTAGCGATTTAATTCAAAGAGAAACCTTGCTATTAATAGGCTGATCCAACCATTGATAAGGGCGATATTCCACTAAGCGGATATTCCAAGGCCCTTTAACGCGATAGCTGACACCGCGCCAGGTAACTGTTGATGTCCACAGGGATGATAGCATCGCTAACCCATAAACCCACTGTGTCAACGGAATCCCAATCAACATTTTAATGATTGTAGCAGCTGATAATTTGGCGATCGCCTGGTCATTAGAGCGAACCACTCGCTGTATCTCTAATTCCAACACCAGCATTATCAAGAGTAATCCAACAGTGTAAACTCCATAGCAGACTAACAACAGAGCCGCAGCTTCCCATTTTGCCTCTAACAGCGACTCTAGAACTAACACACTCAGTAGAGTCGGAAACAAAATGCTAGAAACAGCTTCACTAACAAGAGCTAACCAACGGGGATGATACAGTCGAGAAAAAAGGATAAGGCGCTTGAGATAGTCTATTAAGTTGAATAAATCAGTCTCTTCACGATTGACTATTAACAGTGAAGGCACAAACTTTACCTGAAAACCATGTTTTTTCAGGATGTCGTGCATCATAAAATCTTCGCCTAAAGCTTGTCCCCACTTATCTAGCAGTTCTGTTTGGCGAAGCACTTCTGTTTTCACAGCCAAAGTTCCACCCCAAGGAATCTGGAAGATAAACATTTGCACTACTGTGGAGACATTGCCGACGTACCGCACTAAAGAACCCCAATATCTACCTGTTGGTACGTACCACCGATTGCCGGTTGTTGCTCCGACTTTCGCATCGCCTAGAGGACTGACTAATTCTCTGAGCCAATTCAGATGAACTATAGTATCAGCATCGACTAAAGCAACCACTTTGTAGGAGTCGTCCAACTCTCGGACAGCTTGGATTAAAGAACTGCATTTGAGACTACAATTGTTGCGTACTATTCTCAAAGGGCTGATTTGAACGTTGGTTGCTTCTTGCTCTGTGATGGTTTCACTAGCAATTTTCCAGGCAGGATCTTCGTGACTATCAACGATTAATTTTAAATCATACTGTGGATAGTTTTGATTTAGGAGCGATCGCAAACATCTAGGCAAAAACGGATCGGCTCCGCGTAAGCAAAGAATTACTGCTGTTTTGGGTAGCTGGTCATCTGGTAATAAGTTTTTTTTAGACGAGCGCAGATACCATATAAAGACAAGCGTAAAACACACCTGAATAACCAGCCAACCCATCAAAGACTTAGACAGAAATATTGCCAAATCTTCCATTAAATTTTTAATCTCCGACAGAATGAAGGATTGGGCATTGGGGATTAGGCATGGGGCACAAGAGGCAGAGGGGCAGAGGGGCAGAGGGGCAGAGGGGCAGAGGGGCAGAAGGGCAGAGGGGAAAACTTACTACAACTTCTCCCCTGCTCTTTTGCCTCTTCCCCCAATCTCCAGGCGCTTTTACGAATCAAGCGAATATTTCATGATGATGTTGACTGTTGTATTTTTGTTGACAGCAAAACTGGCATCACGAAACTTTGGTGTACCTGTTTGTATGGACACAGTTGGATTTTTGGAAATCCCAAAACCTTCTTTGGGAATACCGAAAAAGTCTTTATTGAGTTTGCGATCGCCATTTTGATCGTCAACCACAGCGACAGCATAAGTTCCAGGTTTCAAACCGGAGAATTCTTTTTTTACAGAAGTGCCATTAATCTTAGCGCAGCCACTTTGAGCTTCACTAGTACTACTCATCGGAAATCCTTTTTCGTTTGCATAAACTCGGAAGCAAATCTCACCTTTTTGGTGATGTATTCCATTTACTACAACATTAAGTGTTGCAGTTGGCTCTGCGTTCACTGTTTTAGCAAAGCTGATGCTCACTAAAGTAGCAAGCAAAACATGAGATAGTTGAGATAGTTTCAGCATAGTTTTGTAGTCAGAATAGGTGATTTTGATTCGTTAAAAGTGTGGATTGTTGGTTTTTTATTGATGCTTTTTGCCAGCTTTTCCAAAGTCTTGGCAGCACTATTAGCAAATCTTTCAGCAAAAGATATTCTGTCCCTTTTAACTGCTGATGTAGACTTATATGACAACATAGCCGCTCATTCAAACTCAGGCTACTACGCCATATAGAGAGTATATACTCCCAGGTTATTCTCCAATGGGGCAATAAAATTCGTCCTTTCTTTGCTGAATCAAACCATACTGCATACCCATAAAAATCGGGGAGCATACTCAATAATGGTTTTTTGGTTTTGTCAGCAAACACCAAGTAATTTGGAAAGAACATACTCATTGATTGTTGCGGATGACTTCTGATGAAAAACAGGTATTCAGGGATTTCATAAAACCTACCGAGAATACCAAGTCTTAACAAGAGAATTCCATCTGCATTACCATAACCACCCATAGGTGGTATCTTTTTCAAAACACTAGCGCGAATTACCCCGTAACATTGATAACATAAATGCTTGGTTAGCAATTCGTGAAAACGCTCCTGTGGCTTTAGTGCATCGGCCTTGACTTTGATATCGTAATTTTGGATAAAATTCCCCTGTTCATCAATGAAATATGCCTGGGAATGACACAAGATTATAGTAGGATCTTGGTCAAGCACCTCGACACACTTCTTGATAAAATCTGGAGAATGTAGATCGTCATGGGCTGCCCATTTAAAATACTCACCCGAAGACAGTTTCAAGACGCGATTAAAGTTACCAGCACAACCGATATTCGTGTCATTGCGGTAGTAACAAATACGTTGGTCTTGCTCGGCATAAGCTCTACAAATTTCCTCAGTTTTATCTGTCGATGCGTTATCTGAAATAATAAGTTCAAAATCTTCAAAGGTCTGAGCCAAGAGTGAATCTATAGCTTCTTTGATAAATTTTTCACCATTGTATACAGGTAATCCGATGCTCAATCGTGGCTGATTGCTACTCATAGAAAACAAGTATTCGGAAAATCTGTGGATTAGTTTACGCTTAATCGTAGTTAGGTAGATGCAACGTAATAATTCAGAATTCAGGAGTCAGAATCCAGGAGTCAGAATCCAGGATACTTTGATACCAAGCTGAATCATTTCAAGTAAATCAAGAGTCTTCTAGCTTCTTAATTTTGCAATCATTCTGTTAGCGGTAGGGGGGTGTTTAGCCCATTTTGACTCACCTCTCCTGCCGGAGACGCTGCGCGTAGCTTGCTTCCCCGGAGGGGTACGACTGCGCTCGGCGACCACCTGACTCCTGAGTTTTCAAAAATCTATGAACTATTTCATCAAGCTTTGAATATCTGTTTTTTGCAGCCATTCATGTGTTTGCTGCATTCCTAATTCTAGGTCAACTGCTGGTTTGTAATTTAACAGATTTTGGGCTTTAGCAATGGAACAAGCATAAGGACGAGTCATAAAATCTATGGACTCTGGTAAAATATCAACTTTTTTCCGAAAAAGTTTTTGTCCTTGAACGCGTAGCTTTAGAAACAACTTGATTTCATCTTTCGATAATGAAAGGGGTGCTTGCAAATCTTCCATTGCTGCTAAACGCATAAAATACTCTTTCCACGAAGTTTCTTGTCCATCGGTGATATTAAATATTTCACCGTAGATTTCTTTTTCTATCGCGAGAAAGATGCCATCAATCAGGTTATCTATATATACATGATTGATTACTCCTTTAGCATCATTGGCACAAGCAAATAATTTTTGGCGCATCATCAGAATTGGTCTGACTATCCAGGGAATACTTCCTGGGCCGTAAACATCTCCGGCTCGAATAATGATGATCCCAAAATCTGAGGGATTATTAAGTTCTAAAAGTGCTGTTTCGGCTTCTATTTTCGTTAGACAGTAGGGATTATTGTCGCCAGAGAGGGGGCCGGATTCTGTAACACCATCAGGATAGTTAAAACCGTAAACCATCACACTAGATAGATGCACAAATGTTTTGACACCAGCTTGTTTAGCGGCTTTAGCCATGTTGACAGTCCCGCCAACATTCACATCACGAAAATGCTTAATTGCACCAGCTTCTTCGGCAATTTGCTCTGTATGTAAAACGATATCTACTCCCTGACAAGCCTTTTGAGCAATCGCAGAATCGGTGATACTACCAATAATTACTTCTACACCTAAATTCTGTAATTGTTTGTTTTGTTCTGTAGAACTTTGCAGTCCCCGAACCTTCATTCCTTGCGCTATTGCTAACTCGGCTGTACGCAAACCGACAAATTCATTAATTCCGGTAATTAGGAGAGTTTTGTCTTTGAGGTTCATATAGTAAGGGTTATACCAATTTTGGATTTTTGATTAAAAGAAAAGTGCTAGCTTTGATGGTTTGTAGTAAGCACTAAAGTACTTAGAAAATAAGGAATAAAGTCCTTACTACGAACTTGCTTGTCTTTAACAAGTTACTCCGAGCCAGTTATTTTGGTTAGAAAATATCTCCCGGATCTGCGGAGCGGAGTTTATTGATAGCAAGCGCTCCTGATGTGATACACATTAAGACTGTTGAAGTTAAGACAATAACTGCATTATTAGTGGTCATCATTATTGGTAGTTTAGTTGCTTCTGCTGCAAAACTATATAACAAGACAGAAGTAATAAATCCTGGGATATAACCTAAGATTGCCAAAATCAAAGCTTGCTGAAATACCACATTTAATAAATAGCTATTGGCATAACCTATAGCTTTTAAAGTGGCATAAGCAACGAACTGTGTAGCAATATTGCTGTAAAGAATTTGATAAACAATAACCACACCAACGACCGCAGCCATTGTCAACATCAAGTTAAGAATAAAACCAATGGGTGTTCTGACAGCCCAATATTTTTTTTCAAAATCAATGAAGCCTTGGCGGGTAAAAACTTGGACATCATTAGGCAAACTTGCTTGTAAATTTTTCAGTACTGTTTCTGCATTAGTACCAGGTTTGAGGGAAATCAAACCAATATCAATCATATCTGCCGGACGAGTATTGGGATTTATCCTCAAGAAAGTGGAGTCACTAACAAGTAAATTTCCGTCTACACCAAAGGAAGGGCCTAATGTGAATAAGCCACCAATTCTGACTCGATAACCAATTAATGAATTGAAGGGAAATATTTCAATTGTCTGTGCAGTCTCTCCCGCATTAAATTTTTCAGCTATTGGGCCAAACTCTGGACGAGAACCCCGATCGAAAAGCATGACATCAGGAGTTTTGAGTTTATCTAAATTTCTCTCAACTTCCGGGAGATTTATCACAGGTCTACCCGGATCGAAACCAATAACATATATTGAATATTTCTCACCAGTTGCCGGATTTTTCAGTTTGGCAAATTGCAAATACATGGGGCTAACTGACTCTACGCCATCAAACCCCAAAGATTGATATAAACGAGTCCGCGAAAAACTTTGATTTGAGGTCAAAGATTTATATTGCGAACTAACTAAAAATAAATCTCCCTTGAGATTCTGGTGGACTGCGGTTGCACTGGAATAGAGGGCATCTTGAAAACCAAGTTGCACAAACATTAGCAGCACAATAAAACCAATCCCGGCTACAGCTACTAATAAACGAACTTTTTGCTGGGCTAGCTGTAGCCATGCTAAAGGAATTTTGAAAATCATGGATTTATTTATCAATTGTCAATTGTCATTGGTTATTTGTCATTGGTCATTTCTTAATGACCTATGCCCTATGACTAAATATGAATGGCGACATCCACTTGTAAATTAGTTAAACGAGCGACCTTTTCACTATCTGCGGGATTATCGATGGAGATTTTCACTTCCACTATTCTGCGGTCTGTATCTGAACCAGGGTTGAGGCTAAAGATGTTTTGCTTGTCAACTTGCCAACCAATCTCTTTCACAGTTCCTTTTATTGTTCCAGTAAATGCAGTGCTGGTAATTGTGGCTTTTTGTCTTACACGCACTTTTTGAACATCGGTTTGATACACCTCTGCAATCACATACATTTGAGATGTTTTACCTATCTCAGCAAATCCTCTGGTGGTGCTGATAACTTCTCCGGTTTTGGCGTGAATTTTCAAAATTTTGCCATTGATGGGAGATTTGATGTAGCTTAAATCCAAGTCGGCTTTTGCTTGTTGAACAGAAGTTGTTGCACTATTGACTTCGGTTTGTGCGACTTGAACATCTACACCACGCACTTCGCTAATACTGGTGAGTTGCGCTTCTGCTTGCTTGCGTTGTTCTTGGTATGTGTCTTGAGTCCGCTTGAGAGTGGCTTGAGCTTCTGTTAGTTGCTGTTGTGTAGTCTTTAGTTGCAAAGCTTTGGTATCTGCTACAGAAGCCGCGATCGCACCTTGTCTATATAATTGCTGATAGCGATTATTCTCGGCTTGAGCGTTGTCTACTTCTGCCTGGATGCGGTCGATTGTCGCCTGTTGTGTGGCAACGTCTCCTTTATATTGTGGTTCTAACCGGGCAATTACAGCCTTTTGAGCATCAACATCTCCGGTTTTACCTCCAGATTTAACCTGCGCTAATTTGGCTTTGGCAACTTGCAGTTGGTCTAAAGCCTGTTGTAATGCGGTTCTAGAACGACCATAATTTTCGAGATAGGCTAATAATTGCCCTGCTTTAACCGTATCTCCTTCTTTCACCAACAGTCTGTCTACTCGTACCCCATTATTAGAAGTAGGAGCCGTCAAAGTAGTAACTTCGCCTTCTGGCTCCAAACGTCCCAAGGCAGTCACAGCAACTTTCGCAGGCGTGGCAGCTTTTGGAGGGTTGGCTGGCGCTGTCACAACTTTCGGTTTAGACCAATAGGGTGTCAAACTATAGAAAGCGATTAATCCAGCCGCTAAAGTGAGAGAAGCTGCTAAAATTACTTGCGATCGGCCTACGGGTTTTCTGAATAATCGACTTTCTTTATTTACTGCCATATTTTCATTCCAATTCTGCTTTTTTAAGGGATATCCTGGTTATATTTAGTCGATTAGAATAGACCATCCGCAAATTACCAAGAGGGCTTTTCCTCTAGGTTTTCTACCTTAAATTAAGTGGGTGGGTCTAAATTGGTTTTATATGAATTGTTGTACGCTTTTACCGCCCAAACTTACTATTGTGGCGTGAAAATTAATGGCGTGTTACTTCAAAGCTTCCTAAGTTATATCCTAATTTGATATCTAATCCCGTAGCGTAAAATACAATAGCGCTAGTCAGAAAAGTTAACTTTCAAGAGCAACGAAGCGCTAATAAAAATGAACTCAAATTTGGAATAAACTTGTCATTAAGTATGACGTAAAAATTGAATTTTGTCAACCAAATAACTTTGTATAAATCCTGATTCTCTCACTAAAATACTTCCTCACAGTAAGATTAGATGCTTAAAAATTTACTTGTCACTAATCCCTTGTTTAGCAATTGAATACCAACAGATAGTTAGTTATTAAGCAGATTTGATATTACTAACAGATTATGATTAGCAAGGTTGTGTACTATAAGACATTATTATTGCTTTTGATTCTACTAATTCAATGCATGAAGTGATACCTTTGCTGAGTTAAATTAACGTACATCTAAAAATACATGAGTATACTGTGGCAGACGTTAAAAGGGCGGTTATAAAACGCATCTATACAGGCAAAACCCACCTCCGTGGGTTTAAAACACCCAATTTTTCTTAGTCCGCCTCCGCGGACTACCCTGCGGGAAGCCGCAAAGCGTCTATGTTTGTGTAGCCGCGAATTCCATTCGCTTTCTAAACACCATTTTAAATCATGCAATCATGATTATGTTTATCAAGTAACATACTAAAAATTAATATTTGCTTTATAAATAACCGCTTTGCTTTTTAACTTGACTTATATTGAAAAATAACCAAAAGCTTTGATTAAATTATGATGTTTCTCTGAAAAAACATACTTATGGCTATTCAATTTATCGATGTATTGATTGAATTGTGACTTACTAGACAACAGATTTGCATTGTTAACTTAATTCAGGACAAACTTATGGCTAACTCATAGACAACAAAATCTTTCACACATTTATAGAGTGATAAATTATACTTTTCTGGCTAATTTTATTCAAATCAACATCAGTAATTGCGGATGTTTGTTTATGAAATAACTTTAAAGAAATGATTTAGTTTCTGTAAAGTATGCTAGTGTTTTTATTAATTCAATGCTTTAAAGTGGTTATACAAACTAGTTATTCAATTGAAATTTTTAAATTAAAAATAACTAAAGATAACTGCTTTGTCATTACCTTGTAACCGTTTAATTACTTGTTCAAGTTATATAAATTCGGATTAAAGGTGGTGTCTTTTGTGTAACAAGCTTGTCAACTTTCCTGCTTCAAATAGCATAAAATATATTATCCCGGACGTTGAAACTGGCTATGACATTGAACAAGATACAGAACGTTGTCATAAACAACAGCTATGTTGCTGTGGTTAGCCTAGATAATCAAATGCTTTTGGGTGAAAAAACGTTTCTGTTCTCTTAGCTACTCCTCAGTTCCCATCACTCCAGTAGGATACCATTACTCAAAATCTTTACCATTACAAATGGATTAAATTCACTGGTCAAGCAGCTATTACACTCCAAGACTATTTTACCAGTTTTAACAACGTCTTTGACCTATTGCCACAATTTAAAGAGTCTAGCGTTGGATAACATTTTTGTGCGATGTCTACGACGGGCTACGCCTACGCAGTGTGCCAGAGCCGTCTGGAAACATCAGGATTTACCCTGGCAGTATGTGTCGTGTGGTGTCGATTTGGAAACAAGCATTTAGCGGAGATAGGATAGCTAACTGCTTACAAAACGAGAGTTTTTCATTATTTAGTAGGCAACAGAAATTACTGTAGCTACACAATCCACAGTACTCACTATGCCCTATGTCTGCTTATTCAATTGATACTGCCTTAGCGGAGTTAGAAAGCCTTGTCAATAATTGTGAACAGGCTGTGATTAAGTCTATCGAGGGAAAAAAAATGAAATCGGATAAATCAGTGTCTATCAACAAAATTAACAGACAATTACAACACAATCCTATCGCCATTGTTGGAATGGCTTCTTTATTACCTAAAGCTAGAAATTTACGGGAATACTGGCAAAACATTGTAAACAAAATTGACTGTATTACTGATGTTCCTTCCACTCATTGGAGTGTCGAAGATTATTACGATCCTAATCCCAGAACTACTGAAGATAAAACCTATTGTAAAAGAGGCGGGTTTATTCCAGAGGTAGATTTCAACCCGATGGAATTCGGTATTCCGCCCAGCATTTTGGAAGTTACAGATGTATCGCAACTATTAAGTTTAGTGGTTGCGAAAGAGGCGATGGAAGATGCTGGTTATGGCGAAAAACGTGAGTTTAACCGCGAGATGGTTGGGGTAATCTTAGGTGTGGCGATGGCCAAGCAATTAGGAATGCCACTTTCTGCTAGATTGGAATATCCAATTTGGGAAAAAGCACTCAAAAGCAGTGGTTTATCTGACGAAGATACCCAAAAAATCGTTGATAAAATCAAAAGCGCTTATGTAAAGTGGGATGAGAACGCTTTCCCTGGAATGTTAGCTAACGTAGTCGCGGGTAGAATTGCCAATCGCCTAAATTTTGGTGGGATGAATTGTGTAGTTGACGCGGCTTGTGCTAGTTCCTTTGGTGCTTTAAAAATGGCAATCAGCGAACTAGTTGAGCATCGTTCTGACATGATGCTGACTGGTGGTGTTGATACCGATAACACCATCATGGCTTACATCTCATTTAGCAAAACACCGGCGGTTACTCCCAGTGAAAATGTCAAACCTTTCGATGCTAAATCTGATGGGATGATGCTGGGTGAAGGTATTGGGATGATTGTCCTCAAACGGTTAGAAGATGCTGAACGGGACAACGATAAAATATATGCCGTAATTAAAGGTATTGGTACTTCCAGCGATGGGCGTTACAAGAGCATTTATGCTCCTCGCAAAGAAGGTCAAGTCAAAGCTTTAGAACGCGCTTATGAAGATGCTGGCTTCTCTCCCGCTACTGTTGGTTTGATGGAAGCACATGGCACCGGCACAATGGCTGGAGATCCGACAGAATTCGGTTCTTTAAAAGACTTCTTTGATGTGCATGATGACAAAAAGCAGCACATCGCTTTGGGTAGTGTGAAATCACAAATCGGACACACAAAAGCGGCTGCGGGTGCGGCGAGTTTGATTAAAACTGCTTTGGCTTTACATCACAAAGTATTACCGCCGACAATTAACATTACCGAACCAAACCCCAAACTCAACATTAAAAATTCGTCATTCTATCTAAATACTGAAACCAGACCTTGGATTCGTCCAGAAGGCGAAGCGCCAAGACGCGCAGGTGTGAGTTCTTTCGGCTTTGGCGGCACCAACTATCACGTTGTTTTGGAAGAATATGAAGCTGACCAAAACGCCGCTTACCGCTTACACAGTGATGCTAGTGAAGTGCTGTTGTTTGCTCCTACAGTAGAGCAATTGTTGAGCAAATCGGAAGATATTTTAGGTAAGTTGCGATCGCCAGATGCACCCAGACACTACTCACAATTAGTCAATGAGTGCAAATCACAACAAATTCCCCTCTCTGCTCCCCGATTTGGGTTTGTAGCTGAGAATCTCGAAGAAGCTTGCAAGTTTGTGCAAACTAGCATTGACTGGCTGAAACTCAAAGGGTCAGCAGCATCTTGGGAACATCCCCAAGGGATTTATTACCGTTCCTCTGGTATGGAGTTGGGCGGAAAAGTTGTTTCTCTATTTTCTGGCCAAGGTTCGCAATACTTGGAGATGGGACGCGAACTGGTAATGAATTTTCCTTTGATGCGCCGTCTTCATGGCTATATGGATAGCCTGTTGCTCAAAGATAATTTGCAGCCGCTTTCAGAAATCGTTTTCCCTCATCCTGTGTTTGGAGAGGTAGAAAAAAATGTCCAAATTGCTGCCTTACAACGCACAGAATACGCTCAACCAGCCATCGGGGTGTTGAGTGCAGGGATGTATAGCATACTGCAACAAGCTGGATTTAAGTCAGATTTTGTTGCCGGTCACAGCTTTGGTGAATTAACAGCGCTATGGGCTGCGGGTGTTTTGAGTACAGAAGATTACTTGTTCTTAGTGAAAGCTAGGGGGCAAGCAATGGCTGCACCCGAAGATCCGGATCATGATGCGGGAAGTATGCTGGCTGTCAAAGAAGATATCAGCAAAGTAGAAGCAGTGCTGAGACATTTTCCCCAAGTTGCGATCGCTAATCAAAATTCTCCAACTCAATTTGTCTTGGCTGGGCCTACCGCAGAAATAGCGAGAATCAAAGACGCTTTACACGAGAAAGGATATACGGCTGTATTGCTACCTGTTTCAGCAGCGTTCCATACACCGTTAATTGCCTTTGCTCAGAAATCCTTTGCGATCGCCACCAAGTCTGTCAAATTCCAAAGTCCCAAAATCCCTGTTTACAGCAACGTTACCAGTAAGCAGTATCCCAAAGAAGCCCAAGGTATTCAAAAAATCCTCGAAAGCCACCTTTCCAACTCGGTGCTGTTTAAGCAGGAAATTGAAAATATCTATGCGGCGGGTGGTACTTGCTTTGTGGAATTTGGGCCGAGAAGAATTCTCACCAACTTAGTCAAAGATATCCTTGGCGATCGCCCTCACATCACCGTATCTTTGAACCCTAGCGTTCAAAAGAATAGCGATCGCTCTTTGCGAGAAGCAGTTGTGCAGTTGCGGGTAATTGGTATGGCTTTGAATAACCTCGATCCTTACCAACTTCCCCAAACTATCCCCCCAATTGAGACGAAGAAGACATTAAATGTCCGTTTAAACGGCATAAACTACAGATCCGAAAAAACGAAAAATGCCTTTGCTCTAGCTTTACAAGATGGGCATAAAGTTACATTACCCGCGCCCGAATATTCTGAAGCGGCTCCTTTATTTAGCAGCCCAGGTGTAACTCCACCTGTAGCAGTGATAGAAACTAACGGACATAAAAAACTTACCCCAGCAATGAACGGTGTGACTGCTAGTATCATCACCCAGCCAGAGCAACAGATGAATCCTGTTACCCTGTCACAACCAGTCCAGGAATCTAAGATGCAACCAACACCAGAAAAACTCACAAATTACGAACAACTTTTAGCAAGTTTAGAATATCTCCTGACACAGTTTCAGGAAAATCAAGCCGAGAATTTACAAGTTCACGGTACTTATCTCAACCATCAAATGGAATACGCTAAAGCGTTTTTCCAACTGATGCAGCAGCAGAATTCATTGTTGAGTGAAAGTAAATCAACAGCCGAAACTGCCAAAATCAAGTTAGTTGTCATGGAAAGCTTAGAGCGTAGCATGATGCAGTTTCATTCCCAACAAGGTGAAACTCTACGCATCCATGAGCAATATCTTCAAGAGCAGTTGGAATATACTAAGAGCTTTTTCCAACTCATTCAGCAAGAGTATTCTCTAGTCATCTCAGGTGAGGGAGCAACCCAACTAACAGAAAAACTCAGCAATTTCACTCCGTTCACTATAGAAACAACTGTTAGTGATGCACCCGTACCCGCTACTACCAAGATAGTAGAAAGCCAGCCTTTGCCTGTAACTGAGCCTGTAGCTAAAAATGGCTTAAATGTTACCCAAGCACCTCTCCCGGCTGCTGTAGAGGCTGTAGCTGAAACTCCTGTATCCTCAGAGACACGAGCGATCGCGTCTCTACTACCCACACCGCATTTCGCCACTGTCGAGACAGTAGAGCCTGTAGTCGCGCCACCTGTCCCAGTAGTAGAAGAACCTCAAGCCGAGGTTGTAGTCAAAATTAGCTCACCTCCAGTCAAGGAAGTTGTTGCAGAACCAGCACCTACAACTGCTGCACCTGTATCTGGCGCAACCATCGATATTGTTGACTTGGATAAAAATCTCTTAGCCATCACTAGCGACAAGACAGGCTACCCAGTCGAGATGCTGGAAATGGACATGGATATGGAGGCAGATTTAGGAATTGACTCCATCAAACGGGTAGAAATCTTAGGGGCGCTACAAGAAATGTACCCCAGCCTACCCAAGCCTAACTTAGAAGAACTGTCAGAAAAACGCACCATCGGTCAGGTTGTAGAGTATCTGCAATCCCACGCTTCCCAAAGTGTTTTGGTAGAAATTGCAGTTCACGAAGTACAACAAGCAACCGAGACTCCAGTAGAGGCTGCACCAGTAGTTGAGGTAGTTACTACATCAGAAGTAAGCGTAGTTGTCGCATTCACCCCAGAACCAGAAGCTGCTCCCGCTACAAGTGATGAATTTGCAAACTTAGGCGAAACCCTGTTAGCCATCACCAGCGATAAAACTGGTTATCCAGTCGAGATGCTGGAACTGGAAATGGACATGGAAGCCGACTTGGGTATTGATTCCATCAAACGGGTAGAAATCTTAGGGGCGATGCAAGAAACGTACCCCAACTTACCCAAACCAAATATCGAAGAACTCGGCGATCTCCGCACCATCGGTCAAATAGTTGATTACCTACAGCAGTTGGCTGGAGGTGAAAAAAAAAAGTCTGAACCTGAGTTTGTCCAACAGCAGCCACCGGAACTAGAGCATAATATCCAGCGCCATCTCGTCAAACTCAGAAGTCTACCACAGCCCGATTACTTGGATTTTACGTTACCAGAGGGACACATCGGTTTAATCACTGATGATGGTTCCCTCACCACTTACAAATTAGCTGAATCCCTAATCGAGAAAGGCTGGAAAGTAGTAGTTATCAGCTTCCCCCAATCGCTCATTGCTCAACAAGCGCCCTTACCCACAGGAGTAACCCGCGTCACCTTAGCAAACTTGAGTGAAGAACATCTTCAACAACAATTGCAAGCGATCGCATCTCACTGCGGAGCGATTGGGGCCTTCATCCATCTCCATCCGATGTTTGTAGGAAATCACACCGGGAGTATTTCTTATAACGAATCGGAAAAGGCGATCGTCAAGCACGTATTTTTGATGGCGAAACACCTTAAACCTTCCCTCAACGAAGCCGCAAAACATGGACGTAGTTGTTTCTGCACAGTAGCTCACCTCGATGGAGCCTTCGGTTTAGAGTACAAAGTTAATTTTGGTGCGATCGGCGCTGGTTTATTTGGATTAACCAAAACTCTGAGATGGGAATGGCCAAAGGTGTTTACTCGTGCGATCGACCTAAGCCCCAGACTTGATGCTAAACAATCAGTACAAAACATCATCGCCGAACTTCACGATCCCAACCTTTATATAAGTGAAGTTGGCTACGGCTCACAAGGACGAGTCACCATTATCGCCGATTAAAAAGTTGATTAACGCCGTGTGCAACTTTCTCTCAAACCTAACCCCCAACCCCTTCCCTACAAGGGAAGGGGAGTAAGAATCAAAGCCTCGGTGTACACACAAGTCGAATTACCCCCCTTAATCCCCCCTTATAAAGGGGGGAAACAAGGAATCTAGTTCCCTCCCCTTTATAAGGGGAGGGTTAGGGTGGGGTAAAACCCTGGTTAATCAGCTACTTTAGACTTGCGTGTAAACCGTAGCTCTGTGGGGGAGAGGAATGGAAGTGGGGTTTCAAAAATAAGTTACACATCAAACCCAATTTATGCAGGTATTCACGAGGATTTATGACACAAACAGCCCAGCTTAGTCCATCATCTGTCTTTGTCGTGAGCGGCGGTGCAAAAGGGATTACGGCTGAGTGTACTATCAGATTAGCCCAACAGCAACCCTGCAAATTCATCCTCCTCGGTCGTTCCGAACTATTAGAAACCGAGCCAGATTTTGCTCAAAATTCTGATGAATCAGCATTGAAAAAATGCATCATGGAAAATCTTCTTTCTCAAGGAGAGAAGCCTACACCCATGAATGTACAAAAAATATATAACAAAATAACCTCCAGCCGTGAAATTAAAAAGACTCTAGCAGCAATTGAAAAAACAGGAGCTAAAGCAGAATATATCAGCGTTGATGTCACAGATACGCCAGCTTTACAAGAAAAACTTGCCACTGCTGTGCAACATCTCGGCCCAATTACAGGAATCATCCACGGCGCGGGAAACTTAGCTGATAAGTTAATTGAAAAGAAAACAGAAGAGGATTTTGAAAAAGTTTACACCGCCAAAGTTCAAGGTTTAGAAAACCTGCTAACTTGCGTCAACCCTAATCAACTTCAGCATTTAGTTTTGTTTTCTTCTGTGACAGGCTTTTACGGAAATCCTGGACAATCTGATTATGCGATCGCAAATGAAATTCTGAACAAATCAGCCCATATATTTAAGCAAACTTATCCCTCGTGTCATGTAGTCGCTATCAATTGGGGCGCTTGGGATAGTGGGATGGTGACAGCAGAATTAAAGAAGATTTTTCAAGAGCGAAAAATTGATATAATTCCCATTGCAGTTGGGGCGCAAATGCTCGTTAAAGAAATGGATAATACCAATCATGCAACCGCACAAGTTGTTATTGGTAGCCCATTAGTTCCAATGGCTACAGAGTTAGATTCAGAATTACGAACATATCGTATTCGTCGCCAAATGACATTGGAGGCTAATCCATTTTTGCACGATCATACGATTGCTGGTTCTCCAGTTTTACCAGCAACTTGTGCAATGACCTGGATTATTAATGCTTGTGAACAATTATATCCCGGTTATAGATTGTTTAATTACCAAGATTTCAAAGTTTTGAAGGGGATTACTTTCAATGAGACATTAGCAAAGGAACATCTTTTAGAAATTGAAGAGATTTCCAAGGTTAATCTTGAAAGAATCGAACTTAAAGCCAAAATTTCGAGTAAAAACCCACAAGGTAGAATCCAGTTTCATTTTAGCGCTCAACTCAATCTCCAGCGAGAAATCCCAGATGTACCCACTTATGAATCTCTCAATCTCGAAGAAGATAATATCATCACCGCTACAGGAAAAGATTTTTACCAAAATGGTGGGGCTACATTATTTCACGGCCCCGCTTTTCAAGAAATCAAAAGAGTCTTAAACATCAGCCCTGAAAAAATTACTACAGAATGTTTGTGGCCAGAACTCAGCCCCCAACAACAAGGACAATTCCCTGTGCAATGGGTAAATCCTTACACAACAGACTTGAGTATGCACGCCTTATGGGTTTGGACACAACACTTTCATGAAGAAGGTTGTTTACCTGGGAAAGTAGAAAAATTTGAACAATTTGCGATGATACCACATAACGAAACATTTTACGTTTCTTGTGAAGTACTATCTAAGACACCAAGTAGTGCGATCGCAAACTTTATCATACACGACCGCCAAGGTAAAATCTATTCACGAATGCTCGGCGCTCATGCCATTATTTGGTCAATGAAAATGCTCAGAAGCTAATAATCTTCCTTTACCACTCAACACCTATAGCATTCCTAAAATCTCTGTAAAATTCTTTCTTTTCTTCGCGCCCTTCGCGCCTTTGCGGTTCGTTAAAAAAAAGTAATTTTCACAACTCAAATAGGATTGCTATAACTTGCCACTTCAAAGTTTGGGGAACAGCGTAAATCCTGCCTTTTAATTATCTCTTGCTAAATACCCAAACTCGGAGCATATAAATCGTGGAAAAAATAGCCATCATCGCATTATCATGCCTATTCCCCGATGCAAAGAATCCTGAAGAATACTGGCAAAACATCGTTAATCAAAAAGATTCGACATCCTCTGCAACCGTCGAAGAAATCGGAGTAGATCCGACAATATTTCACAACCCAGTCAAAGGTACACCAGACAAAACTTATTCCCTTAAAGGCGGGTACATCCGCAATTTCCAGTTTAATCCATCTGAATACAATCTACCATCAGAATTTGTTGCTGGCTTAGATAACACCTTCAAATGGTCATTATATGCCGCTAAACAAGCAATTGAACAAAGTGGTTATTGGGGTAATCAAACTGTTCTAGCAAAATGCGGCGTAATTTTAGGTAATTTGTCATTCCCGACAAAACTATCTAATCAATTATTCTCTCCAATTTACCAGCAAGCTATTAACCCTGCTGTCAGAGAACTTTTGCAGCATGAAGACTTTGATTTAGCTGTCCCAAGTGCAACTAAAGCATCTTTATACAATGCGATGATATCTGGCTTACCAGCATCTATTGTTGCTCAAGCATTATCTCTATCCCAGATTAATTTATGTCTGGATGCTGCTTGTTCATCATCATTTTATGCGATTAAATTAGCATCTCATTACTTATGGTCACACAAAGCTGATGTAATGTTAGCTGGAGCCATAAGTTGTGCAGATTCCTTATTCGTGCGGATGTTATTTTCCGGTGTTCAAGGATATGCAGAAAACGGTATCAGCCGCCCCTTAGATAAATCCTCTAGAGGGCTAATTCCCGCCGATGGTGTTGGGATGGTGATGCTGAAGAGATATTCTGATGCCGTTAGAGATGGTGATAATATTCTCGCCACTATCTGTGGTAATGGACTATCGAATGATGGTAAAGGTAAGCACTTACTCAGCCCTAATCCTAAAGGACAAACCTTAGCTTTTGAACGAGCCTACAATGAGGCGAATTTTAGTCCAAAAAGCATCGATTATCTAGAGTGTCACGCCACCGGCACATTACTAGGAGATACAACCGAATTCAATTCCATCGAAACATTTTTTGGTCAACATCAAGCCGCGCCTCTGGTGGGTTCTGCTAAGGCAAATACTGGTCACTTGTTAACGGCTGCTGGCATGGTTGGCTTGACTAAAGTGATTTTGAGTATGTCTCATGGTGTAATTCCAGCAACCATGAATGTTTCTGAACCTTTAACATCAGAAAAAGGTACAATTTCAGCCGACAAAATTGTTAGAACAGCTACGACATGGCCTAATAATAACGCACCAATTAAACGGGCAGCTATTAGCGCTTTTGGTTTTGGCGGCACTAATTCTCATCTGATTTTAGAACAAGGAAATACAACACAATCAGTTGAATCAACTCCGCCTGTTCCACCTACCAAAGTCGCCATTATTGGCATGGATGCCTTTTTTGGTAACTGCAATGGTTTAGATGCTTTTGAACGCAGTATTTATGATGGAACACAGCATTTTACTTCCCTACCGCCTCAAAGATGGCATGGTATAGAAAAACAAGAAAGTGTCCTGAAAGAGTACGGTTTAGCAGATGGAAAAGCACCAGTAGGGGCATATATCAAAGATTTTGAAATCGATACTTTATCGTGCAAAATCCCACCCAATGAGATAGAGAAATTAAATCCACAACAATTGTTGCTTCTGAAAGTTAGCGATCGCGCCGTAAAAGATGCGAAACTACAGGAAGGCGGCAATGTAGCGGTTATAGTCGCCGCCGAGACAGAATTCTCTGTGCATCAGCTACAGCAAAGATGGAATCTATCTTGGCAAGTTAAGGATGGCTTACTCAACCAAGGAATTTCTCTACCTGCTGAACAACTGGCGCAACTGGAAACCATTGTTAAAGATAGCATTCACCAACCAGTAGAAATCGGCGAATATGTGAGTCACATCGCCAACATCATGGCAAGTCGAATTTCTGCTTTGTGGAATTTCACTGGCCCTGCATTCACCGTCAGCGCTGGCGAAAATTCCGCCCTCAAAGCGTTGGAAGTTGCCCAAATGCTACTCGCTACTGGAGAAGTAGACGCGGTGGTTGTTGGTGCGGTAGATTTAGCAGGTGGTGTAGAAAATGTTTTATTCCGCAGCCAATTTGCCCCAATTAATACGGGTGTCAATACCTTGGGTTATGACCAGCAAGCTAATGGCTGGACAGTTGGCGAAGGTGCGGGTGCTGTCGTCCTCAAGCGCTACGAAGCCGCTAAAGAAGATAATGAACGCATCTATGCAGTAATTGATGCCATGAGTTTTGCACAAGGTAATTCTACTTTGAGTGATACTCAGGTAAAACCTGATGCTTCAGCTATCAGCAATGTCTGCAAACAAGCTTTCGAGATGGCGGAGATTCAACCCACAGAAGTTAACTATGTGGAAGTCTTCGGTAGCGGCGTTCCCCAAGAGGATGAAGCCGAAATCACAGGTTTACTGCAAGCTTATCCCAAAGTGGGCAACGGTTTGCATTGTGCGTTAGGTAGCGTTAAATCCAATATCGGTCACACCTATACAGCATCAGGAATTGCTAGCTTAATCAAAACTGCTCTCTGTCTTTATTACAGGTATATTCCCGCCACACCAAAATGGTCTGGTGTCAAAACACCGCAAGTATGGGAAGGTAGCCCTTTCTATGTGGCGATGGAATCAAGACCTTGGTTTGTCGATAAAGGCGGCACACGCAGAATAGCAGCAATTAATAGTATGGGTATAGATGGCAGTTACGCCCATTTAATCTTATCGGAGGAACCCAGCCAAGAGGAGCGCGATAACAGATATTTGCAGCAAATGCCTTTTCATCTGTTTCCCATCGCAGTTAGCGATCGCTCCACTATACCCGATATCCTAAACCATCTCCAGAAATCCATCGAAGCTAGTTCTTCTTTATCAGCTACTGCCAGCGAGACATTTGCTACCTTTGAGCAGCAATCTGATGCAAAATATGTCTTATCAATCGCAGGACGTAACACAAAAGAACTACTCAAAGAAATTGAATCTGCCCGCAAAGGTGTAAATAATGCCTTTGAGAAAGGGACAGATTGGCAAACACCAATAGGAAGTTATTTCACCGCGAAACCATTGGGTAAAACTGGAGCAGTTGCTTATGTTTATCCCGCAGCCGTCAATTCTTATATTGGCATTGGCCGCACCGTCTTCCGCTTATTTCCTAAAGTCTTCGAGGATTTAAAAAGTAACAATCTCTACAATCGGGCTGCCGATGTCGAAAAACTAGTTTATCCCAGAAGTTTACCTAAATTGACAACAAGGCAACTAGAAACTCTCGAAAAGCAATTGTTAGATGATTCACTGGCAATGTTTGAAAGTGAAATCGCCTTTGCTAGATACATGACGGCAATTTTCCGAGATGATTTTAAAGTCAAGCCGCAATCTGTATTTGGGTATAGCTTGGGTGAAACTAGTATGATGGTTGCCCAAGGGGTTTGGAGCGATTTTGAAGGCGGAAGTAACACCTTAAACTCGTCACCTCTATTTGGCGATAAGTTATCTGGGCCAAAAAATGCGGTGCGTGAATATTGGGGATTAACAGATTCACCAAACAACAATTTTTGGAATACCTATGTTCTTATGGCTACTCCATCTCAAGTGAGAGAATGCCTGAAACATGAGAATCACGTCTACTTAACTCAAATCAACACACCAGAAGAAGTATTAATTGCTGGCGAGGATGCAGCTTGTAAGCGAGTGATTACAACTCTAGGTTGTAATTCTTTCCCCGCTCCCTTCGACCATGTAATACATTGTGAAGCGATGCGATCGCAGTTCGAGGAAATCAAGAAGGTAAACAAATTACCGTCGCAAAGTCTCCCCGGTATCGTGTTTTATTCTGCCGCCGACTATCAACCGATTGTACTTGAAAGTGATGCGATCGCGCATAACATCGCCAAAGGATTGTGCCAAGAACTTGATTTTCCCCAATTGGTTAATCGTGTCTACGGCGATGGTGTCAAAATATTTTTAGAAGCAGGTGCTGGTAGTGTCTGTTCGCGATGGATTGATAAAATTCTTGGCAGCAAAGAACATATCACAGTTTCTCTAAATCGTAGAGGGATGGATGACCATGCTTCGATGGTTAAAGCATTAGCAAAATTACTCAGTCATCAGGTGAACGTGGATTTATCACCACTGTATAGCAAAGCCCAAGACACTGCTAATTCAAACAAAGCAACATTGAGAACAGTTACCTTGGGTGGGAAAGCGATCGCAGCTACAATTTTGAGTGATGAAAATCGCAAACTGGTTGAAAATTTGGTTGAGGATATTAAGTGCGATCGCTTCAAGATACAGCATCCAGATATACCTAATATCCAACAATCTGAAATCACAGATTCTCTTAACACTTCCAACCAAATAACCCAAGAAGAAAATTACTCCCCTAACATCTTGCCTCAGCCAGAAGAAGTAAAACCGAAAAATATCATTGATAACGTTTTTGAACCGAGAGAACAATTACAATCTTCTGAGTCAAGCGCAATAAGACAGCCAATCCCTGTTTCTTTCGCACCCGTCAGAACTCAAAAAATTAGTAGCATCATCAGCATGTTCGATTTAAATAAGACCCAGTATCAAAAGCTCAATGCTAATAATTCAAAGATAACTAAAGCACATACAGCCTTCTTACAAGCTAGACAAGATTACAGTCAGCAAATGAGCGAAATCATTCAATTGCAACTAGCTTGCGCCCAAAACTTGCTTAACGAAGAATCTTAATATCTCATACCAATTCTCTCTCAACTTGCACCGCTTAATTCTTAACTTATCTCTTCCTTCGCGCCCTTTGCGTCCTTCGCGGTTCGTTTAAAAATTATTACGTGCATCTCCCAGAGAATTGGTATTACTCTCTTACTCTGTGCCCTCTGCGCCTCTGCGGTTCGTTAACAGAGTCTACACCCTTCAACTTTAATCATCCATTGCTTGTAATCCGAGGGATAACTGCCGTGACAACCGTAGATACGGTACTAAGTAAACACGATAATGGCCTTAATTTCTCTTCTTGGTCTCATAACAAAAACCAGGTTTGGAAAGGTTCTTTAGAAACTGTATCTTTCGAGAAACAAACCATCAAACATAAATTGATGGTATTAAATAAACCCTGTTACATCGTGAAAGTTGCCGGAAAAATCGGTGTCACTAATGAGGGGTATTTATCCCCTGGTGATAATGGCACAACAGCACAAGTAGAACTGCTAACATTTGCAGCCCCAATTCGCATTCAACAATTTGGAGATCCGAATTTCCTCTCCTCTCATGGAGTGAAATATGCTTACGTTACTGGCGCAATGGCTGGCGGAATTGCTTCCGAAGAAATGGTCATTGCACTCGGAAAAGAGCAAATTTTGAGTTCTTTTGGTGCAGGTGGTTTAACTCCAGAACGTTTGGAAGCAGCCATAAATCGCATTCAACAAGCTTTACCTCAAGGGCCCTACGCATTTAATTTAATCCACAGCCCCAACGAACCTGCAATTGAACGCCGCGCTGTAGATTTATATCTCAAATATCAAGTGAGAACAGTAGAAGCATCTGCATTTCTCGACTTGACCCCCAACATTGTTTATTACCGTGTTGCTGGATTGGGATTGAATAGCGCCAATCAAATTGAAATCAAAAATAAAATCATTGCCAAAATTTCTCGCCGAGAAGTTGCGACTAAATTTCTGCAACCAGCACCAGCCAGAATACTTAAAGAACTTCTTGAACAAGGGCTAATTACCGAGTTACAAGCAACCCTTGCAGCTAAAGTTCCGATGGCTGATGATATTACCGTCGAGGCTGATTCTGGAGGTCATACAGATAACCGTCCCTTGGTTTGTGTGTTACCTTCTATTATTGCCTTGCGGGATGAAATTCAAGCACAATATCATTACCAAACACCCATTAGAATTGGCGTAGCAGGAGGAATTGGAACACCACAATCAGCATTAGCAGCCTTTATGATGGGTGCTGCTTATATAATGACTGGCTCAATCAATCAGTCATGTGTTGAATCTGGGGCTTGTGAACATACCAAAAAGTTATTAGCCCAAGCTGAAATGGCTGATATGATAATGGCCCCAGCAGCCGATATGTTTGAAATGGGAGTCAAATTGCAAGTTCTCAAACGGGGTACAATGTTCCCCATGCGAGCGCAGAAATTATTTGAACTCTACCGCGCTTATGATTCCATTGAAGAGATTCCTTTGGCAGAAAGACAGAAGTTAGAAAAGCAAGTCTTTCGCAAAACTATTGCTGAAGTATGGGAAGGAACTGCGGCTTATTTATCCCAAAAGAATCCTGAGAAACTTGGGAAAGCAGTCAATAATCCTAAACTGAAAATGGCGTTGATTTTCCGTTGGTATCTAGGATTATCTTCTCGCTGGTCTAGTTCTGGTGAAAAAGGTAGAGAAGTCGATTATCAAATTTGGTGTGGCCCGGCAATGGGCGGTTTCAATGACTGGGTACGCGGTTCTTACCTGTCTGAACCAAATAATCGGCAGGTAGTTGATGTTGCTAATCAAATTATGACTGGTGCAGCCTTTTTGTATCGTGTTCAAAATTTGAAAATTCAAGGGCTGCAAGCTTCCGATTATTACAGTCAGTATCACCCTGTTCGTTCTACATCATTGTTGGAGATTTAAAAATGACTATAAAACAGTCTTTCACAGCAGACGATATTCAAATATTTTTGGTATCTAACTTAGCTAAGTTGCTAGGAGTAGCAACTGATGAAATAGATGTCAAAGAACATTTAGAAAACTATGGTTTGGATTCAGCCCAAGCAATGATTCTAGTAAGTAACTTAGAAAAGTTGCTCGGATTTCAACCCTCTCCATTGCTGCTGTGGCATTACCCAAATATTGAAGCTCTTTCACAGCGTTTAGCTGAAGAAGTGCAAGAAGGTTCACCAGTTCAAGATACAAAGGTAGTAGCCTCTAATGCCAACGCTGCACCCTCTGTTCTAGATTTAGGTGCTGAGGCTGTTCTTGACCCCACCATCCATCCCGGTGCCGCATCTAATCTGCTTGTGGGTGAACCCAAGAACATCTTTTTAACTGGAGGAACAGGCTTTTTAGGAGCTTTTATCATCCGGGAATTGCTACAAGAAACCAATGCGGATATCTATTGTTTAGTACGTGCTGCTAATGCCGAAGAAGGCAAAAGCAAACTCCAAAAGAATCTGGAACAGTACGCAATTTGGCAAGAAGAATTTAACTCCAGAATTATTCCGATTGTCGGCGACTTATCTCAGCCATTGTTAGGTATTGGTTCGGAACAGTTTCAAATTTTAGCTGGCAATATTGATACTATCTATCATAGTGCTGCCTTGTTGAATTATGTTTTCCCATACTCTGCACTGAAAGCAGCCAATGTTTTAGGAACACAAGAAGTTTTGAGATTAGCTTGTCAAGTTAAAGTCAAACCTGTACATTACGTTTCTAGTGTTGCTGTTTTTGAATCGACTGCTTATGCTGGCAAGGTTGTTAAAGAACAGGATGAATTCAATCATTGGGAAGGTATTTATCTTGGTTACTCTCAAACAAAATGGGTAGCTGAAAAGTTAGTAAAAATTGCTCGTGACCGTGGACTGCCTGTAACTATCCACAGACCCCCACTGATTTCAGGTGATAGCAAGACAGGTATTTGTAACACACATGACTTTATCAATTTGATGACCAAGGGCTGTCTACAAATGGGATATTTCCCTGATGTAGATTATATGTTGGATATGTCACCTGTAGACTATGTAAGTAAAGCGATCGTTTATCTATCACGCCAAAAAGAATCCATAGGTAAAGCTTTCAATTTACAACATCCCCAACCTGCTGCTTTAAAAATGCTAGTTGAGTGGATACGCTCTTTTGGTTATTCAGTTGAGATGATTCCCTATGAAAAATGGCAATCAGAGTTAATCAATAATGTGACTTCTGCTGACAATCCTTTGTATACTCTGCGACCATTTTTACTAGAGCGCTGGTCTGATGAACAACTGACTATTCCTGATTTGTACTTGCAAGCTAGAAGACCTCATATTAGCTGCCAAGATACTCTCCATGCACTAGCAGGTAGTTCTATTGCTTGTCCTCCAATTGACTCTCAATTGTTTATGACCTATACCGCCTACTTGATTCAAAGCGGCTTCTTGAATCTCGCTTAGTAATTCAAAAATTGCGTAGGATGTGTTAGAAGCGTAACGCACCGTCCCGGATACTTTCGGTGCGTTACGAAAGCTGTAACACAGCCTACAAAATAATTTTATTTAGTCCATGTTTTTTAAAACTCAGTACTACTGAACAGCTAATATTTCAGATGCCAGCAACAACTTATACACTAACAGCGGCAATCTAATTGCCCTGTTTTTTTATGCTCAATCATGTAACTTTTTAGTATTCACCCCTTGACAGAAGCAATTGAGGATAGAATGGTTAATGTCGGGCATAAAAGTTTGATTTTACCCGCTGGCTTGCTTTTGTGAGCGATCAAAAGCCAAATGCTAGCAGTCTGAAATAACCGAACTCCTTTAAGGCCTAACTTCTTCGATGCATAAGTCCTAAATTTGCGTTTGGACTGCTACATGTATCCAATGCATCACATAAGCATTTGAAAGGGTAATAACTCAAGATATTTCTTGTAGTTTGAGATATTACGCGTACTTAATTGTAGAGCGAGAATCACTGTAAATGCAACGCAGCTTCATCAAGTTGAATTCACCAATATTCTTAAATGAACACAACACATCAAAGACAGAGCAAACAAACTGCTCTTATTACCGGGGCAGCCGGTGGAATTGGCTACGAATTAGCATGTATTTTTGCTGCTCATGATTACAATTTGGTATTAGTAGACAGAAACGGGCCAAAGCTAGTAGAAATTGCAGTTCAATTCCAAAAAAAATTTGGAATTTTTGTCAAAACTATTGTTAAGGATTTATCTATATCAACGGCTCCTGAAGAAATTTTTACAGAGTTACAACTCGCCGATATTAATGTTGATGTGCTGGTAAATAATGCCGGATTTGGTATCTATGGATTATTTCACGAAACAGACTTAGCTGCTGAATTGGAAATGCTACAGGTAAATTTGGTGTGTCTCACCCATTTAACCAAGCTATTCGTGAAGCACATGGTCAAGCAAGGTGAAGGTAAGATATTAAACGTCTCCTCGGCTGCTGCTTTTCAACCTGGGCCTTTGATGGCGGTTTATTTTGCTACTAAAGCTTATATCTTATCGTTTTCAGAAGCGATCGCTAATGAATTAGAAGGTACAGGTGTCACTGTGACAGTTCTTTGCCCAGGCTCAACCGCATCCGCTTTTCATGAAAGAACCGGAATGGCTGACTCTAAGTTGCTCAAGGGTAAGAGAATGATGGATGCACGAACAGTAGCTGAAGTTGGTTTTCGTGCCTTAATGAAGGGTCAAACTATTGTCATTCCTGGTTTACTCAATGCAATACTTGCAAAAAGCGTCAGATTTGTACCTAGAAACCTGGTGACAAAAATTGTGCGAAATATGCAGGAAGATAAGTAAGCAGGTTGTCATTTGTCATTGGTCATTGGTCATTTGTCTGCAATATCTCTCTTGTTTCAGCCAAGAGATGAGCTTAATCAACATCAATACTGCCAACACTTTAAGTTCCAGCCAAAATTCTCTACAGCAACGGCAGCAACATAATTGTTTGCAGGTACTAGTTCAAAAAGACTCCAGTCTTCTAATATCTGTAACTTGGCTGGTTCTGTAGGAGTCAACGACACTTCAACTTGTTCTAACTGGGATAGTCCGTCTCCAGTTGCTTTTAAATAAGCTTCCTTACAAGTCCAGTAACGGAAAAATACTTCTTGCTGTTGGTTGGGAGATAGCGATCGCAACATCTCATATTCTCTCGGTAAAAAGAACCGTTTGGCAAGAGCTTCAATATCAGACATCGGGCGAATATATTCTAGGTCTACACCAATTGGGTGGGTACAATTCACCGCACACAAACCCAAACCTTGGGAGTGAGACAAGTTAAACGCCAGTCCACTATCGGCAAATGTATCTGCTAATACTGGTTTGCCACGCTGCTGATAATTAAACTGCACTTGTAAAGGCTGGATATCCAAATAGCGACCTAATATAGTTCGCAGACTACCGCGACCAGCAATGAAACGCTGTCGATGCTCCTGAAAATAGAACCGTTCAGCACGAGCCGTTTCGTCACTGGAAAGGATTGTTGCCAAATGTTGCAGCTGTGGTTCCGGTTGGTCAAGGTCTATGCGCCAGATATGAATTTCATCCGGTAGCAAAGTTAAATCCGTGGGTGCAGGTAGCCAAATATGATTAGAAGCGGTCATTGAGTCAAAAAGTCAAGGGAGTTGTACTTTAATAGTTTGTTTAATTACGACGATTATTATGGGTGGATCTGGTTTAACGCTTTAGCATTACTATATACAACTGCACGTGTTTTTCCTAGAATCTGCCATAGGTGTTGTTAGATGTTAAGTCTAGCTGTAAACATAAATAAAGGTAGCCGCGATCGCTTTTGCCAGCTAAATATTATAATTTATTACTCTAAATGTACGCTCCTCAACTCCACGTTAAATCCCCTGAGAGAGATACTTTAAAAGTATTGACAGAGAATAGCAAATTTTATTTTGGTTACAACATTAGCTATTACAGCATTACTCAAAGGAACTAGGACTAATATCTGCAAGTGTTCTGAAGTAGATATCTCTTCAGTAATAAATAATTTTTCTCAGAAAGTGTTAACTCTGGAACAAAAAACCCTTGCCAAAGCTTGTTAAAAACCTATTACAACTACTTTTTGTAGAACATAGTGAGGATGAATGATTATTAATTTGGAGTACTTTGCCTTTTTTATACTGCTACTAGCAGCGCTGCTATTAGCAATTAGGCAAATGAGCGTTGCTTTGGATGAGTTAGATATTGCGCGTTTTACTCTCTGGACAGGTATTGCTTCTGTTCTTGCTGGTTTACCAATGATATTGTGGTAACTTCTGGGTCAATGCCATCCTTTCTATTTTGAGCTTCCAAGCAATACGACTCCATCTGTCGAGTATCCTAGCAACTAGAATATCGTCTGGCCTATTACTCTGTTCGTTGTTGCTCCAACCATTGTAAAACCCGATTCCATGCCCACCAAAGATCGGGGTCTTGTACTTGACGCTGGCACTCTTTACTACTCAAATAGCCAACATGACCGCCGTATTGAGTGAGCAATAAATCTATTGCGGAATTGCGATCGCACGCTTCTTTTAATTCCGGTATGATACTTGGGTCAAAAAGTGGGTCATCGGCAGCATATAAAATCAAAGTCGGTTTCGAGATTTGCGGCAATATTTGTAAAGCACTACTAGCTTGGTAATATGCTTCCACGGAAGGAAAACCAAGTCGCTTAATTACCAGTTCATTGTCAAAACCCCAAATACTGTTCGCCCGTTCAATCGCTTCTGGATCAAGGCTTCCAGGATGGGCATCATGAATCCGCCACGCCAGTTTTTTTAAATTTTGGGCAATCCCTGCTTCCAAATATCTGCCGAAGGGCTTTGTAACCAGATAAGATAGCGATCGCTCCGAATCCAAACTTGGACAAATCACCATACCACCGCCAATATCGCTATCTTCTAGCCCTAAATCTCCATAGTCCCTAATCACCTCACTAGCCACCTTCAGCGCCCATAGCGCCAATTGCCCCCCTAAAGAAAACCCTGTAAACCAAAATTTCCCCGGACATCCCATTGCCTTCGCAGCGGCGGCAATGCGAACAAAATCTTCCCCCTCATACAAACCATCAGAGGTGAGAGTCGGGGATAATTCGGCAGTTTTGCCGTGGGCACGCCAATCAAATAACACCACAGCGTAGCCTTGAGCATAGGCTTTACGTCCTAACACTCTCAAAAACCATTCTGTTTTTAATTCTCCGGTAATGCCATAAGTCCCGATAATCGTGCTGTGAGCATTTTCCGGGATGGCAACCAAGCCAAAAATTGGCACACCTTGGCCACCAATGAAGATTTTTTCGTGATAAGACGGTTCTGGGTCTTTAGTAGTACTTTGCCAGTTACGTTTTCCCCACAAAGCGGTGTATACAGTCATCATCACACCGTTTTGTAAAAACCAAGACGGATTGTAGGGGGGAGTATAACACATCATAGACTATAAGATTTCGTGTAATTGAGTCTTGATTTCACAGTCATTTAATCTTAATATTTATGTAAGATTTAAAAACTTTTTCATCATTGATTCAAAAATCTTTGTATCTATCAAAGGTTGTTAATTATCCTTAATAAGTAGTAATAATTTTTTAAGAATGCCGAGGATTCTTGTCATAGACGATGACCCAGCGATTTCAGAACTAGTTGCCGTCAACTTGGAAATGGCTGGCTACGATGTTAGTCAAGCTGAAGACGGCATCAAAGGTCAAGCGCTGGCTCTCCAGCTACAACCAGACTTGATCATGCTCGATTTAATGTTGCCCAGAGTAGATGGGTTCACCGTTTGCCAACGCCTGCGCCGCGACGATCGCACCTCTGAGATTCCCGTGTTAATGTTGACGGCTTTGAGCCAAACTCAGGACAAGGTGGAAGGCTTTAATGCTGGCGCAGATGACTACCTCACCAAACCTTTTGAAGTTGAAGAATTGCTGGCGCGGGTGCGGGCACTTTTGCGGCGTACTGACCGGATTCCTCAAGCCGCAAAGCATAGTGAGATTCTCAACTATGGCTCATTAACCCTCGTTCCCGAAAGATTTGAGGCAATATGGTTCAATGAGACGGTGAAATTGACTCACTTGGAATTTGAGCTACTTCACTGCTTGCTGCAACGCCACGGTCAAACAGTTTCTCCCAGCGAAATCCTCAGAGAAGTTTGGGGTTACGATCCTGATGATGACATAGAAACGATTCGAGTGCATATTCGCCACTTGCGAACCAAGCTAGAACCAGATCCCCGCCATCCCCGCTATATCAAGACAGTGTATGGTGCTGGATACTGTCTTGAATTACCCGGTATACCTCCATCCAATGAAGGGGCTTCGGTAACAGTCGTTGAATGAAATTCACTCTAAATTCCCTTCTCTAAGCTATCACTTAGGCAAGAACTCTCTGTAACTCTTATTCCTTACCTCTTAGTTAAGGTTATTAGTGGGATTTAGTAGTATGTAGAGATGTTGCAATACAACGTCTCTACAAGTGCATCCGCGACTTTCTAATAAAAAGCGTTTTTTGTCAATGAGTTAAAATACTCAAAGTAAGCTTAGTGAAAATGATAATCGTGTGATGGAGAGGAAGAGGATGTGATTTTCGGTCACACTCCTCTGCCTCTTTTTGATTATCATTATTTCCAAAGTCTTTGACAGCTTAAATATTATATGAAAAAGTTATGAAAAAGTATTGTAACGACAGAATAACTTTGTCAAAAACGTGCTTAATTCTTAGGTAAATTCAATTATGAAACTGAAATAAGTTACAAAATTGGAGTTAATAATAATGCGCTTTTTTATAAAAGGTTATTTAGTGAGTATGTTGGCTGGTGTCATAAGCTTAGTGGCGAATCAAGCTTTGGCAGTAACGGGGCCAGGAGCTACTATGAAGAATTCCTTTCCCCAGGACAATTCATGTTTAAGCACTTCGAGTTTTGGGGGAATTATCAATAACTGCACTTACAGTGTTCAAGTAGTAGGAACCCTGCAACTGTCACCAGGTTCTCACCCAACGTCAGTCAGACTTTATGGGAGTAATAGCTGGTGTCAAACAGTTTCGATTAATGGTGTTGGAAACGGTGCTTCGATTGGTTCTCAAGTTTATACTACTTCTGGGCCAAAAGATTGGCAAACCCTGAATCTAGGCAACCTTTATGTATATGATGGGCCTGATGGGAATAGCGAAACAGGTACACTTTTTAGGTGTTCGCTCGAGGCTGGTGGCATTATAGGCAATTTCACAGCAAAGTAAGGTTTCTGAAGGTAGATATTAGCCGTCATTGAATTTCTTAAATTGTAGTGCGATCGCGCTGTGGTAAAACAGCGCGGTTTTCTCTCAAATAACGTTTCTACTTATTTCCGCACAATAAACCAAACCGAACTAACCCGCGCTCATAACCGCGACGCATCAACCCCAGTGATAACGCCCCTTGAATGGTAGTCCAACCGGCATTGAGTAAGCCCCAAAGTGCTTGGGGAGTGAACGCCGAATCAATGACTACATTCCAAAAGGGGGCGACGGCGGTTGACCAATCGGCGGTGCGAATATTGTTTAATGGAAGTTGACGTGCGATCGCTTCATACTCTGGTAAAGAAATCACATAAGGCAAACAATACACCCGATAAATATCCTGCAAATGCTTTTCTTCATCCGGCGTCAGTGGTAACTTATCGGTCGGTCGATGACACCAAGTCACCATAATTAACTTGCCACCAGGTTTCAATACCCGATAACACTCCTGGAGAAACTTAGTTTTATCTGGCATGTGTTCGCCGCTTTCCAGCGACCAAACCAAGTCAAAAGAATTGTCAGCAAAGGGCATTGCTTGAGCATTGGCCACCTGAAACTGAGTTTTCAGACTCAAATTCGCCTCGATTGCGCGTTCAGTTGCTCTGGCAGCTTGCACAGGACTCAAAGTAATTCCTGTAGCCCTAGCATTAAATTTTTCTGCCAGATATAAAGAACTGCCACCAATGCCACAACCCACATCGAGGATATTTTCTGCTGTTTGTACCCCCGCCCAATTGAGCAGTTCCTCGATTAAATCAATTTGAGCTTGACGACGGTCTTTTTTCTGGCTGCCATCAGCCCCGTAGTAGCCGTGGTGCATGTGTTCGCCCCAAATCTGTTCCCACAGACCAGAGGAAGCATCGTAGAACTGCTGAATTTGCTGGTAAAGTGTTGCACTCATGAAAAAAGTAGTATTGAGACGAAGTAGAATTCAAAAAAAACATACAGGTAGGCTACCATGTATGTTTTTAATTAAATAAGGGTATTTTTACTTCCAGGGAAAGTAAACCGAGATTTATCCTCCTGGGAAAAATTTCTCAGTTTTATCTTAATAAACTTTACTGAGTCGAATTTATGCCAATTATCCCAAATAGGGCTACAGCTTAAAGCATCTGGCAACCCATTTTAAATCTGACTTTTTGAATTTTGAATTTTGAATTAATTATGACTGTCGCTCGCACAATTTGTTTGGGGTTTCTGGCTGTCATTGCTGTTGGCACTATCCTGTTGATGATGCCTTTCTCAACTAGCGATGGTACATGGAATAACCTGATTGTGGCACTATTTACCTCCACATCCGCAGTTTGTGTCACAGGTTTATCAGTAGTCGATCCTGGTACTTATTTTTCCTTTTGGGGTCAGTTATTTATTGCCCTATTAGCTCAGATTGGCGGATTGGGCTACATGACAACTACCACATTTCTGATTTTGCTTATTGGTCGTAAGTTTGATATGCAGCAGAAAATCGCCATTCAACAAGCTTTAGACCGACCAGGGATGAGTGGTAGCTCCCAAGTTATTCGTTCAATTATTGCCACAACTTTAATTTTTGAAATTACCGGAGTCTTCTTACTTTTACCAGCTTTTGTTCCAGAGTATGGGTGGAGTCAAGGACTTTGGTTAGCGATTTTTCATAGCATCAATGCTTGGAACAATGCTGGGTTTAGTTTATTTAAAGATAACTTAATTGGCTATCAGTCATCCTTCTTAGTCGTCTTCACCATATCTATGTTGATTATCTTTGGGGGAATTGGCTATCAGGTAATTTTGGAAATGTATCTTTGGTTGCGCGATCGCATCCACAAAAAAACTCAAACCCAAGTCTTTACCCTAGATTTCAAAGTTGCAACCAGTACAACCATTATATTATTAGTCATCGGAATAATAGCCTTTTTCTGTATAGAAATTAGAAACCCTGAAACATTTGGCTCTCTAAATTTACGCGACCAAATATTAGTAGCTTGGTTTCAATCAGTTACTCCCAGAACTGCGGGCTTTAACACTATCGATATTAGCAAAATGACTACTGCTGGTCTATTTATTACGATTGCACTAATGTTTATTGGCGCAAGTCCAGGTGGTACAGGGGGAGGTATGAAAACAACAACTTTGAGAGTTCTAACCAGTTGTACAAAAACGATTCTTCGGGGGAAAGAAGAAGTTTTGTTATACGATCGCAAGATAGCAATAACTTTAATTTTGAAAGCAGTAGGTGTATTAGTAGGATCGGTAGCGACCGTGATTTTCGCCACCATTTTAATTAGCCTCACAGATCCAACATTAGATTTTATTCAAATTTTGTTTGAAGTCGTATCAGCCTTCGCCACCGTTGGGCTTTCTACAGGCATTACAGGAACTATCTCTACAGCGGCAAAGCTGATCTTAATTGTCACGATGTATGTTGGAAGAGTAGGTGTTTTGCTACTGATGTCTGCCGTACTAGGAGATCCCCGTCCTACTAGAATTCACTATCCTGAAGAAAATTTACTTGTGGGATAGTTAGAGGAGAGGGCATACAGAGTGCGATAGAAAAAATAACCAATGCCCAAACTGATAAAATATACATTCTAAGGCAAAAAATAAAATTTTTAATTCAAGCGATATAACCGTTTTTTGCCCTAAATACAGGGAGCCATAATAAGGATAAAAAGGGTGAATCTGTCATCATTAAGTTTTTTTCGCAGTTTACGTAAAGATAACCAGCAATTTGCTGTAGTTGGGTTAGGTCGTTTTGGTAGGTCTGTCTGTTCCACACTGCACAATTTTGGTTATCAAGTGCTAGCAACAGATATTGATGAAAAACGAGTTTCAGAAGCATTAACTGAGGGAATAGTTGGTCATGCTTTGCAACTAGATTCTACAGAACCAGCCGCACTCAAAGAAGCTGGAATTTTTGAATTTGATACTGTAATTGTCGCGATTGGCAACTACGTTCAAGAAAGCATCATAACCACCCTAAATGTGAAAGAGGCTGGTGTCCCTCATGTAGTTGCCAAAGCTTCTAGTGAAGTTCATCGTAAACTGTTGCGGCGAGTAGGAGCAGATCATGTTGTTTTTCCTGAGTATGAAGCGGGTTGTGCCCTAGCGCGTACTCTTACAAAACCAGCAATTCTAGATCGGTTTGACCTCGACCCAGATAATAGTATTGTAGAGTTGATTGTGCCTGATGAATTTCACGGCAAGACCATCACTGAACTGCAACTTCGTAACCGCTACGGTTTAAATTTGCTAGCAGTAAGCCAGGATGGAAAATTTCAAATTAATCCTGATGCTACCAAGCGTTTAGAGCGTGGTTCAGCAATGGTTGTTATTGGTTGCAATAAAGATATTAATCGTTTGCCGATTTAAAAAAGTTAGGAGTTAGGAGTTATGCAGTGTGCAACTTTTACTCAAACCGAACCTCCAGTAGAGAATAGACTTATTGCATGAATCAATGAGCTTTCACCCTAAATCCCTCTCCCAAGCTTGGGAGAGGGACTTTGAAATTCGCTCCCCTTCTCCCAAAATTGGGAGAGGGGGTTGGGGGATGAGGGCAAATCGCCTTAACTCTGAGTTTTTTATTGTCAGGGACTTGTTGAAGTGGATTGTGGTTCAACTGAGACAGGCACATCGCCAGGGTTAGCGGGCGTTTCTGGTTGATTTGGCGTCTGTGGCTCAGGTGTTTGTACTGTAGAATCTGAACTCTGAGAAGGAGTAGCTGTTTGACTGGCTTGAGGTTGCTGTTGCCCAGTTTTCTGAGCAATTTGCTGCATTAACTGCTCAATTTTCTGGGCTTGTTCAATGTTGCCTTGCTCGCGATATTCATTGTGAGCGCGTTTCAAGACTCCACTGGCTTTTTTGAACTCGCCCTGATTATATAAAGTTACTCCCAAGTTATAGTAAGCTGAGGCACTTTTTGGATTTAGGCGAATCGCTTGCCGATAAACAGAAATAGCCTCAGGAGCTTGACCATGCATTGCTAGCAAATTTGCCATATTGCTGTAGGCTGCGGCATTTTTAGGATCTAGCTTCAAAGCTTGGCGATAAGTGGCGATCGCAGGCTCGATTTGACCTTGTTGTTGCAAGGCGATCGCTAAGTTAAGATAAGCATTAGCATTGCTGCCATCTAAATTAATTGCTTGCTGGTATGCAGCGATCGCTTCCTCTAACTTTCCTTGTTCGTACAGCAACAAACCCAGATTATACAGTGCTGCCACCCTTGTGGAATCTATCACCAAGCTCTGGCGATAAGCGGTAATTGCTGCATCTTTTTCTCCTTGTCGGTGCAACACTAACCCTAAGTTGTAATAAGCTTCGCTAGAATTGGGATTAACTTTTATCGCCTCTGTAAATTCTTGTAAAGCTACATCCAGGCGATTTTGCTCTATCAATATATTACCGAGATAATTTCGTGCTGCTCCAAGGTTAGGATCTCGCCGCAACGCTTGGCGAAAGGCATATTCTGCACCTTGTAAGTCTTGGCGGTTATAGCGCGTAACTCCTTGTTGGAAAAAGCTAGCTGCTTCAAGATCCTGAGAAATTGCAGTTTCTGCCAGCAGCTTGCTAACTGGGAAATTAGTAATTGTCGGTGCAGCCAAGAGCAAAAATGCAGAACAGCCACCGAGTGTTACCTGACAAAATAAATTTAACCAATGAGAAAATAGGTATTTTTCAGACATTAATAGCAGACCTGTACTTATTTTTAACCTCTTATAAGTCAGAGTACCCACCACGAAAGAAAAAATTCCCAATTATCCAACTTTTAACTCCTAACTCTTGTACAGACGCGATTAATCGCGTCTCTCCCCACTCCCCGCTCCCGTAGCTGACGGCAAAATTAGCATGGCATCACCGAATGAATAAAAGCGATATCCAAAAGCGATCGCTTCGTTGTATATATTCAATAATCGTTGTCTGCCAATTAGGGCACTTACCAACATCAACAAACTAGAACGCGGTAAGTGAAAATTCGTAATCAAACCATCTACCACCTGCCATTCGTAGCCGGGATAAATAAACAAGTCTGTTTTTCCGCAAAATGGTTGTAAATTACCAGATTGAGCCGCCCCTTCTAAAGCCCGTACTGCCGTTGTTCCCACAGCAATAATTCGACCGCCAGCAGCTTTCGTAGCGCGGATTTGCTCTACTGTAGCTGCGGGAACTTCAATCCATTCCTCATGCATCTGATGGGTAGTTACATCTTCTACTTCCACAGGGCGAAAAGTGCCGACACCAACGTGTAGCGTCACAAAAGCTCGATCGATTTTGCGATCGCACAACTTTTGTAATAATTCTGGGGTAAAGTGTAATCCTGCCGTTGGAGCTGCGATCGCTCCTGGCTGTTTAGCATAAACTGTCTGATACTGCTCATCAGCAGCTTCTGAGGTAGTGATATATGGTGGTAACGGTACTTCACCAAATACCTCTAACAGTTGCACCAAAGTCTTACCCTCTGGTACATCAAATTGCAACAAACGCCCCCCGGTTGCTGCATCTGTTTCTAGAACCGTAGCGGTGAGTTGGGGACTGGGGACTGGGGACTGGGGACTAGGGACTGGGGACTGGGGACTGGGGATTGGCGAAAAATCTTTATAATCCCGAATCCCTAATTGCCTTGGTTCAAAGATAATCTTCGCTCCCCGTTTGAAGCTTTTTCCTGGCTTAACTAAAGCTAACCAACAGTTATGCTGCCGTTCTTCCAACAGCAACACCTGGATTTTCGCACCAGTGGATTTATGACCATAAAGCCGCGCTGGAATGACTCTTGTATTGTTCATAACCAACAAATCACCAGAACGCAGCAGTGCAGGCAATTCATGGAAAATATGGTGTAGAGGTGCTGCTTCGATGCCTGTAGTCGGAGAGTCAACTACCAGTAACCGCGAACTATCTCTAGGAACTGCTGGATTTTGGGCAATGAGTTCTGGAGGTAGTGTGTAGTCATAGCCAGCTACCGAGCAATCTAATTCAAAATCTTTTGCTTGTGGACGAGATGTATCTTTCAAATTGGCTTGTACTAGTTTTTGGTTTATTTAGTATTTATACTCTCTTAAAAAGGCTGAGTTAAGTTTTCCCTTCTAAAGGAACTTTAAGGCATCTTTACTCAGTTTTGCCGCTAGGCTATAAGATTGTTACTATTAAGTAACACGGAAAAATTAACATAAAAATTGGGTAAACCTCCCCATCTAAAAACGGGGGCTTTTACCCTACCGGGAACAGGCACTGATTGACGAATATAGATATGTAGGATTGGCTTTGATCCCAAGCACCAACAAACATGGAATACTTGTACTATCTGGCAAATGCCAGTCTAACCCTGAGGGTCGTTCAACACCTCCACGCTAGACCCCAGACACCAGTTTCGTTCGTCACCGTAATTCATCAAATTGATGGCTGGGTGGTTAGGATCAAACTCAAAGGTCAAGTCTCGCCCCAAGAAGATGGCGACTTTCGCGCTTTTCTAAATGAATTAGGAATTAGCTACGAACCGCCAATGAGGGTGCAAATGGCACTTTGGAGTTTGGAAGCTGGACAGTGCCCTGTGGATGTGATGCGTCGTTATCAGGTAGCGATCGTTTCTCACGGTAGCCCAGAAAGAGACGAAATTGAAGCGTTCCGGCAGCAGTTTGTCCGGGGCTTAGGTTACTGTCCAGAAACTCTGGCCTGAGACTATTTGGTTGTAACGCTACTACAAAATTATTGGTCATTGGTAATTAAGATATTTTATCGATTACCAATTAACCATTATCAATTGAAGAGTCAAAAGCTGCCAGAATATATTCTTGCAGCTTAAACTTATATCCGGGTACTGATGAAGTAGCTAGAGCTTCTTGATTTGCTGTAACCCCAGTCAGATTTTTTGATGTCCTTTGACAGTAGACAATAGCAACATCAAATCGACAAGAATAATCTGCCTTCTCAGGATACTGGGCTAAAAATATTCCAGCTGTACGCCAGATTTTTGCCTGCTTTTGTGGGGTGATTGCGCTTCTTCCTCCGGCATCCCAACTACCTGAACTGCGGGTTTTGACTTCAACAAATGCCAATAATGAGTGCTGAGTGCTGAGTTCTCCTACTGCTCCTTTATCATATTCAGCAATAATATCGATTTCTCCCCAGCGGCAAGAGAAGCGACGATGGAGAATTATCCAACCAGTAGATTGCAACCATTGGGCTACTAGGTCTTCTCCTAAATGACCAATATCTGGATAATGAGATGGAGGAAGGTTAGCCATTGACTAAAAATATGATGAATTCTGTGAATTTTAGGTTAAGCGATGCCTGCGGCGGGCTACGCCTACGCACAACGTGTTCTACACTCGACTTATCCCGAATAAAGTTGAGGTTGAAGTATAAAACAGACCATCACATTTGGGCAAGCATACTCAGCTTATTCCTCTGGGGAATAATTGCCATCACCGCAACGGTCGGTTTTGCTCCAACAGCTTTGGCACTCGAATACAATAAGGAAATTTTGGTCGAGGCTGATTTTTCAGGACGTGATTTAACAGACTCTAGCTTTACTAAAGCTAATCTTCGCCAGAGCAACTTCAGTCACGCTAATTTGAACGGTGTCAGTTTTTTTGCAGCCAATTTAGAGTCTGCGAATTTGGAAGGTTCTGATTTAAGAAATGCCACTTTAGACTCGGCTCGTTTAGTCAGAGCAAATTTAACAAATGCACTGCTGGAGGGTGCTTTTGCTGCTAACGCCAGATTTGATGGTGCAGTCATTGACGGGGCAGATTTTACCGATACGCTGCTGCGCCCCGATGAGCAAAAAAAATTGTGTAAACTTGCCAAAGGGACTAATCCGATTACAGGACGAGATACGCGTGACACGTTGTTTTGCCCTTAGTATTTTTTAGCTGGGAATTGGGGATTGGGCATTGGGCATTGCTTATTCCCCATTCCCTACTTATAAAATATTGAGCAACTACCAACCACTAGCACCAATCTTTTGACAAACAATTTGCATTCCTTTGCCTGGTGAAGAATTAGCTACAAAAGGTATTTCTCCTTTTTCTCCATCCTCTTGAAGTAGCTGTCCCTCCGAACCATAAATGGCAATGCGATTCCGAAAAAGCCGCGATTCTTTGCACGAAGCATGGAACGTAGTCTCGAAGATGCCATTGCCATACATTCCGTAAAGCTTGTATGTAGTGCCTTTTATAGTTTCCGTATCCAGAGCTACACTGTTTCCTAATTTATCATGCCCTACAGTGATATATCTTTGTGCATCTTGGGCGATCGCACTACCATTACTTAATAAAATAGCGATCGCTCCTACTATGCTGCCTAACTTAAAATACATACAGTTTCAAAATATAAGATTGCATATATTTCTATCCGCAATCAAAGCGGTTCTGGCAGGGTGAAAGCACTGAAATCAAGACAGAGCAAGATGTTATACTAGTTAGTAACACTTTATGGGAAGCATCAAGTAATAAACAAAGAGCTGCAATACTTTTCAAAGTATGAGTGAAACACTTGCTGATATTGCCATACCGCCCCAGTTTCCCGATCACACTCAACTACCAGAGTCTGATGGTACGTTTGTGAAAAATTTTCAAGAACATCCCCAAACCGTCATTTTGACAGACTCAATTGCTCAAGTTTTGCAACGCTTACATCCAGATGGACAGTATTGCATTGGTCAAGATTGTGGTATTTATTGGCGAGAAACTGAACCACCAGAAAAAGGGGCGGCAGCACCGGATTGGTTTTATGTCCCTGGTGTACCACCAAGGCTAGATGGCAAAAACCGCCGCTCCTATGTTTTGTGGCGAGAATACATACCCCCATTGATTGCTATAGAACTAGCTAGTGGTAATGGCGATGAAGAACGAGATGTCACTCCTTTACCTCTAGCTGGTAGTCGGGAAGGCGCAAAACCGGGTAAATTCTGGGTATATGAGCGAATAATCCGAATTCCCTACTATGCAATTTATGAAATTAGTAATGACAAACTAGAAGTTTATCACCTGGTAGATTTTTCCTACCACAAAATGCAGCCGAATGAGCGAGGCCACTACCCAATTCCTCCTTTAGGAGTGGAACTAGGGTTATGGCAGGGAAGCTACTTGAATAATCCTGAGCAATTTTGGTTGCGCTGGTGGGATTTAGAGGGAAATCTGTTACTGATTGGTCAAGAAGAAGCTGATTTGCAAAGGCAAAGAGCCGAGCAAGCTGAACGAAAAGCTGCACAATTAGCAGAACGGCTCAGAGCAATGGGTATTGATCCAGATGTAGAGTAATATTTACTAAGTTATAGTAAGCCGAAAAACTTAGTAATTACAGGTAAAAGCTTACCACAGACTTCAACTAGCTTTTCATTAGTTAGTAGGCAAATCAGCGATGTCTACGACAGGCTACGCCTACGCATCTGATAACAAGTCAAGATTGCAAAATTTTCAAAGTTCTGAATTAAAATTGTTTACATACGTGCAATAGCTAAAAAAGCGAATTATGAATACTTTTATTGTCAAAGTAAGCGCTTTTTGGGATTCTGAGGTTGATGTGTGGGTAGCTAGCAGTGATAATCTACCTGGGTTGGTTACAGAAGCTTCTACTATTGAGGTGTTAACAGAAAAACTCAAAGCTATGATTCCAGAACTTATTGAATTAAATAGAGTTGAATCTGGCAACAAAGATTACATTGATTTATACTTAACAACCCATCGTCATGAATCAATCAAAGTGGCTGGCTAATGAGTGTTTCCTTTACTCCTGAAGTTAAAAAGCTTTTAACAGAAGCCGGATGTTATTTTAAAAGGCAAGGGAAAGGAGATCATGAAATTTGGTATAGCCCAATTACAGATAATAACTTTGTAGTTGATAGTAAAATAAAATCACGTCATACTGCAAATGGAGTATTGAAACAAGCTGGTTTAGATAAGCATTTTTGAGTTTATTAGGAGAGCGATTGCAAATATTGCTGCTCCCACCCAAACATAAGCTTTACTATGGTAGTCCCACATGGGTTTAGCATCTGATATCTGACCAAACCAGATACGCGAAGGTGAAACAAAAGCTGGTAATGCTAGCACTAACGACACTAGCATTCAAACCCTGTATCAATAACACATTCGATTTCTACACCTGACTGTTCTCTTGGAAGAATAATCACACTTATTCTTTGCTTGAGTTTAAATAGTATTTTTACGTATTACCACGGTTGTTTTATATGTGAGAATAATATGTCATTAAACTAAACTTATCCTATTTTAATGATGACAGTATCAAAATTTGAGCAATTAAAAAATTTAGTCAGTGAAGATTATAAAAATACATATTTATATGTTGATGAAAGTTTTAGATTCATTGAAACTATTTGCAAAAAAATAGCTGAGTATTTAGGGTGCAAACTTAATAACATATCTATCCTTACTTCAGAAAACGATTTAATTCCTATTAATTGTCATTTTCGACATGCAATTAGTATAGAAAAAGAAGGCTTTTTCGGATTTAAATTACTAATTAAGTTAGAAGATGGAGGTTTTAGTATTAACAACTGTGGGCGAAGCTTTGCTGATAACAATTTACTGCCTCCATCAGGAATAGTTCTTCATATATCCATTAAAAAAATAGATGCTAATGTATATAGTGTAGTTACTCCACATTTGGAAAAAGAAGAAATAGGAAGTAAAATATTAACTATAAATACTTGTGAAAATATTTCATATTCAGAATTTCTTGAATCATGCTTTAATGTTATGAAAAAAATTCTTGAAGGCGGTTTAAATGAAAGAAGTAGAAGATTGTCACTAGAGTCTAATTCCGTAAATAAAGTAGCATTTGGATTTCAGTTACCCTTAAGCGAGTAATAATGCTGTGCAATCGCGGTTGCCACAATCTTTAAAAACTTCAAGTTTTTTCTTCGGTCAGTAAGAAACAAAATGTAATAGTCTCTTACTGGCTATTTATATTCTACGAACCACTCACACTGATCGCACCGCCATTTTAGTGCATCTTTTTTAGGCAGATAAGATGAAATTTTAGGGACTTGCAAATATTTACCATCCATTTCGCCATAGTAAGTACGCCGCAAACTAGGAGCAAAACGTACCTGCATTGTCTCCGGGTTAATAGTAATCAGATTAAGGTCAAATAGTGTATGTATATCTGCCCGTAGGAGCAATCCATTTGAGGGGTGATTATTTTCCGTTTCATTGTAAGGAATGATGTGAGCAGCTTCCAAGGCTTCTTGTGCATCATATCCAGTAATGGCACAGCGATAATTGTAGGCTTCGAGCAAACTTTGACGAAACTGAGGTTGTCCTTGCCGTCGAGCAATAGATATAGTAATTCGCTCTCTAGCTTGCTTTATACTTTTTGGATTGAAAAACCCGTCAGCCTCAATAACCGCAGTAAGCTCCTTTATCTCTGCTAATTGATTGTGGTTAATCTTTTCTGAAATCCCTTGACTGTTTTCTTTATTCGTGTCTTCAACACGGTTATTTAAAATCGGTGGGTTAGCAGCAGACTTGTTTGTAGTTTCTACTTCTGTGGGGCTATCATTAACAGTTTCAGGGATTTCCTGAATATCCTCAATAATTGCATCTTTATCAGTAACATTGAAAGACTGAATCAGGTTCAGTGCCTCCTGATAATATTCTACAAATCCTCCGTGCTGATAAAGATCAGCAGCTTTCTCTAAATCCTCAATTGCTCCTAGTTTATCACCTACTTGATAGCGGGCAAGACCGCGATATTCGTATACGTCAGGATATTTATCAGCAATCTTAATCGCATGGTTGTAATCTTCAATAGCTCTTTGATAATTTCCCAATTCATTGTAAGCATTGCCTCGGTTAATGTAATCAACAGCATTGTTATAACCATGTTTATAAAAAGAAATTTCTTTACTGTAATCCTCAATCGCTCCCTCATAATCTCCCAGATTATAGCGAGCATTTCCGCGATTGTTGTAGGTTGAGCAGTATCTAATCCGACTAGGATCTTTTTGAATTGCTGTGTTGTAATCCTTAATGGCTCCTTGATAATCTCCTAAATTAGCGCGTGCATAGCCAAGATCACTGTATAACTCAGCCCAATTGTAATAACCACAAAAATTACTAGGTGTTAGCTGAATTGCCTGTTCGTAATCCTTAATAGCCCCCTCATAATCTCCCAATTCACTACGGGCTTGACCCCGTTGATAGTAAGCAGAGGGATAGTCAGGGTCAAGCTGAATTGATCTATCAGCATCTTCAAATGCTCCTTGGTAATTGCTCTGCTGGTAGTGCAATTCTGCTCGTAAATAATATACAGAAGCATAATTTGGATCTAGTTCAATCGCCTTGTTGTAATCCTCTATTGCTCCTTTGTAATCTCTCAAATTTCTGCGTTCCTGACCTCGCATACAATAAGCACTATCATCATTTGGATTTATGCAAATTGCTTGAGTATAATCCTCTATTGCTCCTTGGTAGTCCGTTAGTAAATTACGAATGCTAGCTCGTTCTTTATAAGCATTAGCATCATTTCTATTTACCCGAATTTCTCTACTCCAATATGTAAAATCGCATTGTAATCTATTCTCATGACTCAAATCGTTTGGCAAAATTTGATTATAATCTTCCATATTTCTTTAAAAACAAAGTTTTAAGATGTTATTTAAAATGGCTTTTTCAACAAAATGCAAATCTGTTGTTTTAACTTAAAAATTACATCCACATGACTAACTGGCTATGTTGTATGAGACGACCCATCTATAGGATTCCCAAAATCTAAGCAACTCTTAACAAGAGTGCTATGGTCATAGTCAAAAAGCTTAAACAAAAACCGATCGCAACATTGAGCAGCAACTAGCTAAAAAATAGTGATGGGCTACGCCCCGGCGGAGGCGGTCGCATCCAGCAAGTACACAGGGTTGACCCCTTAATCAATCAGGGTATTCAATCCCCGTTTCTTAACTAGGTGCAACAGCTTAAGAGCAGTGCCACTGGGACGCTTCTGACCGATTTCCCACTTTTGAACCGTTGATAAACTTGTATTCAAAATCGCAGCAAATACTGCCGGGCTGGCATGAGATGATTCGCGTATTTCCTTAATTTGCTTAGGTTCTAGCGGTTCAATCTCAGACAAACACAGACTGTCGAATTCCTGCAATGTAGTTTGATCCATCAGTCCAGCCTTGTGCAGCCCCGTAGCCGTTTCGTGAACGGCTTCAAGAATCGCTGATTTCTTCTTCGGCATTGCAAATTACCTCCAAATTTATCTCACACTTCTGAACCACTCAGTAATTCCTTGAGCGATCGCTTTTGCCATTTTCTTCTGTTCTTCTGGGTTCACTACCTGCTCAAATTCATCGGGATTGCTCATAAAACCCAATTCCAGTAACACCGATGGCGCAACTGCTGGGCGTGTCAGTGCTAGGTTGTCCCAAAACACACCATAAGAAGGTTTGCCGAGTTTTTTAACAACATACGTCTGTAAAAATATTGCCAGGCTGTGGGCTTGGGGTTGATACCAAAATGCTCCGAATCCCTTGATTTTTTCGGCATCGCCATCATCTGGTAGAGAGTTGTGGTGTATAGAAATAGCGATCGCAGGTTCTTCTTGACTGATAATTGCCTGACGTTCTACTAGCGAAACCTCCTTGTCATCCTCCCGCGTCATCACCACTGTTGCCCCTCGCTTCACCAATTCGTCCCGCAGCAATTTGGAAACTGCCAAATTGACATCTTTTTCTAAATATCCAGTTGGCCCACTGGCACCAGTTTCTTTACCGCCATGCCCTGGATCTAGTACAATCTTGAAATTAGCTAAAGGCTTTCGTCTTGTGTTCCCGATTTTAGGCGGATGACGCAAAGCCAAAACCAGGGTTGTACCGTCGTATCTCAGCTTGTATCCCCACTGTTGAGCTTTTTTGAGGTTAAAGGTGTATTTTACTTGTCCTGGAGCTTCCTGTTGCCAGTCTAGGCGATTAATTAGGGGGTTATCATCCAGGCGAATTATGTCTGTTTGGGCAGTGGTATTGTAGAGAGTGAGAGCGAGAGTTTGCTCACTTTGTTGTACGCTCACGGGTACGGGAACTTGCAAAGGGAAAACTATCTCTGTCGCACTAGGGAGTTGACGGTATCCGACACTGCGAATTATTGTTTGTGGCGGAACTGCACCAGGTAGAATGCGGGTTTCTTTACTATTAATCCAAGCGCCATAATCTAGGCGCAACCATTCACCTTCCCGACCTGTAACTGTTGCGCGTGTGCCTTTGGGCAGTGGTGTGAGTCGAGAATGATCGGTGCTAGGGCCAGTACGAGCAACGCCTGACTCTACTGTAACCTCAGAAACTGGCAGCTGCGCTCTTGAGAGGATTTCAATCTTACCAGATCCTGGTTGAGTTATCGTCTTGCCGTCAAGCGTCAGTTGAAATTGAGGTTTTCCCAGATCGGCGGCTGTTGCCACTGTGGTGCAACCTTGATAGTTGCCTACGCTAGACTGGGCATGAGGCTGATTTTGCCCTGTCAAAGCTGCCAAATTACTTGGTAGTTGTGCTTGTTGAGGTTGTGGTAAAAGGGCAATAGTTTGATTAGCCAGGATTACAGAGACATTAGCGTTAGGGGGTGCGATCGCAGTAAAACAAATTACTTCTCCTGGTAATCTGGCAATGTCAACTGCGGGAGTCAGGGAATCTTTCGCAAAGGCTACCCCCTGTGGTAGTTCAGGGCTAGCGTTAAGCCCGATCACCTTAATTTTAAGTTCTTGATTGTGGTAACGCACAGTAAAAAGATTCTCCCCCAATTGCAAGGGGAAACTAGGAGAAAAATGACCAGCTTTGCTGCGGGTAATTGGCTTACTATTGATCAAAACCTGACCATCTGGTGGTGCAGTGCCCAGAAAGAAGATTTTTTGGGCAATTGTCTGGTAGTTTGTCTGGGGAAAAACGACTATAAGAGATGGCTCTGCCAATGTTACTGAGGAGGTGAGAATACAGCCTAATATTACTAATCCTAAGAGGTTTTTCACAGCAAATCACAGAAAATGACACCACAATAACTGTGGCACAATGACGGGATGTATTTTTAGAAGTTGTTAGAAATTCAAACTACTATGACTAAGTTTATCTTTGTTACTGGAGGCGTAGTTTCCAGTATTGGTAAGGGCATTGTAGCAGCAAGTCTAGGGCGTTTGCTCAAGTCGCGCGAATATTCAGTGTCGATTCTCAAACTCGACCCTTATATCAATATCGATCCTGGTACGATGAGTCCCTTTCAGCATGGGGAAGTATTCGTTACCCAGGATGGGGCGGAGACAGATTTAGACTTGGGGCATTACGAACGCTTTACCGATACCTCAATGTCGCGCTTAAATTGTGTGACTACTGGCTCGATTTACCAGGCAGTCATTAATAAAGAGCGGCGCGGAGACTACAATGGCGGTACTGTACAGGTAATTCCTCATATTACCAATGAAATTAAAGAGCGGATTCTGCGAGTTGCTAAAAGTACAAACCCTTCTGTAGTAATTACAGAAATCGGCGGGACGGTGGGAGATATTGAATCGCTGCCGTTTTTGGAAGCAATTCGCCAGTTCCGTAAAGAGGTGGGACGGCAGAATGTGCTGTATATGCACGTCACGCTGGTGCCGTGGATTGCCTCTGCCGGTGAAATGAAAACTAAGCCGACACAGCATTCAGTTAAGGAACTGAGATCCATTGGCATTCAACCAGATATTTTAGTTTGTCGGAGCGATCGCCCCTTACCCAAGGGATTAAAGCAGAAATTGTCGGGATTTTGCGATGTGCCGGAAGAATGTGTCATTACTTCCCAAGATGCCAAAAGTATCTATGAAGTACCGCTAAATCTAGAACGGGAAGGAATGGCAGAACAAGTGCTGAACTTGCTGCAAATGGAACAACGTAAACCAGATTTGACGCAGTGGCAAACCCTGGTACAACGTTTACATAGTCCCAAGCATGAGGTAGAAATTGCGATCGTTGGTAAATATGTGCAGTTAAGTGATGCCTATCTATCTGTAGTGGAAGCACTAAATCATGCTGCAATCTCCACCTATGGCAAACTGCGCCTGCGTTGGATAAATTCAGAAGATTTGGAAACTGAAGCAGCCGAAAATTCTCTTGAGGGTGTCGATGGCATAGTTGTACCAGGAGGTTTCGGGGTTCGGGGAGTCGATGGCAAAATTGCCGCCATTAAATACGCCCGCGATCGCCAAATTCCCTTTTTGGGATTATGCCTGGGAATGCAATGTTCCGTGATTGAATGGGCTAGGCACGTAGGGGGATTGACAGGTGCCAACAGTGCTGAATTTGACCCTTACACAACCGATCCAGTAATTAATTTATTGCCAGGACAGCAGGAAGTAGTGGATTTAGGGGGTACAATGCGCTTAGGACTATATCCTTGTCGTGTTCTGCCTGATACTTTAGCTTTTAAGCTCTATCAAGAAGATGTGATTTATGAACGACATCGACATCGATATGAGTTCAACAACGATTACCGCGATTTGTTGTTAAAGTCTGGCTATGTAATTAGTGGTACTTCTCCTGATGGACGTTTAGTTGAAATTGTGGAATTACCCAAGCACCCATTCTTTCTTGCTTGCCAATTTCATCCAGAATTTCAATCACGCCCCAGTACCCCTCATCCCTTATTTAAAGGGTTTATTCAAACAGCGATCGCTCTTTCCCTTTCGACATCTAGCACACCAACACCATTGGAGGTGTCATAACAATTCAAAATGACGCTCGCAGACTCGCTAACGCTGCGCTAACAAAATTCAAAATTAATTGCAACATTAACTTAAGACTTCAGTAGATTTGGACATCCAGGGTGCATCATTCGTAAATTTCGGACTTGAGGAGATGTTGTGGCGTACTGGGTGAAAATCCTTTACGAGAGGAAAGAATATGTAGTAAATTTTGAACGTGTCCATGCTTTTTGTTATGAACTGAATGGCAGAGTCACTTTTTGGCTACCCGATAGTGCCATTCCAATAGTAATTAACCCACAAAATAACCTGGAAGATTATCAAAAAATTCTCGATTATTTAGAATGTGTGACAGGATTAGAATTAGATCGTGCCCACTGGGTAAAAATAATTTACGAAAAAAATGAATATGTCATTAATCTCAACTGCATCAGTTCCTTTTGTCATGAACCGAACGGCAGGATAACTTTTTGGTTGCCAGATGGCACTATTCCTATTATCATCAACCCTGTGAGTAATCCTGAATCTTATGAAAAAGTTGTGAAATACGTTCAAAAAGCAACAGGATATTCTTTGTCTTGAAATTCCTGTGTAGCAGAACAAGGTAAAAATAAAATAGCTCACTGCCATTCATCAAAAATTTGTTTTATCCGCTCAATTGCCGTGTCTGCTGCTTCTTCTGGAGATATGCTATTGACAACTATTCCATTGAGAGCCTTACCCCAAACATTCTCTTCTAAAACTAGGCTGTAAGCAGGGTTTTGGACAATATAAAATGGGCGAGTATCTTTAGTTAGTGTTTTAGTTGCAGTGGAAAGATGAGGATCTGCCGGATTTGTCCAAAAGGGGTCTTTCCAAACAGGCTTCATTACTGGTAGATACCGACCTCCGGTAGCTTTGAGATAGTTTCCTATTATTTCAGGTTTAATTAAATACGCGAGAAAGTCTTTGGCTACCTTCTGATTTTTAGACTCGGCAAACAAAACTATTTCATTAATCGAGACTAAGAAGCGCATCGGTTTACCATTAGGTTTGTTCGGAAATTCTAGGATACCAAGCTTGTGACGATAGGTGTTAGAATCTTGGCGGACAGCAGCAGAAATCGAGAGCGAACTGTTAGGCGTCATAACCACGCCACGATTGAGCAAGCTGCGATTATTGTCTGGATTTAACCAGTTTACTGCGTCTGGTGGTACGTAACCCTGCTGGAAAAATTTCGCATACCACTCTAAGCTTTTAACAATACCTTGATATACCTTGGGATCGTTGAGCAGAAGTTGACCCTTGGAGTCTAAAATTTGGACATTGTATGCCTCTAAAATCTGCTCAAATAAGTAGTAGGTATCTGTAGAACCAGTGGAAAAAGGAAAGCCTAATCCGTAAATATTCTGTTTTTGCTGTGCGCGCAAATCATCCTGAACTTGTTTCCAAAACTCCCAGAAAGCATCCCAATCTTTAGGGATATCGCTTTGAGTTCGACCTACTTTCTCTAGTAAGTCTCGCCAGTAGAAGATATGAATTGTTAATTGATTAATTGGGACTGCATAGTAACTCGGTTTTTTATCAACGTTGTTATATAAACGAACTGCTTCCAACACACCTTCAGAATAAATACTTTTGACTGGTTCAATTACATCAGAGACATCTGCCAATTTACCTTCCCAAGCAAGACGTGGATACAGCTCTCTCTCAGCACTGCTATTTATGACGAGATCGGGCGAATTACCTGCCTGAAGTGCCCTTTGAGTCTTTTGTGGCAATTCATCATTAGTATAGAAAGTAAGTTTAATTTTGTTGCCGCTTTGCTGTTCCCAGTTACTAATAATCTTCTGGAGCGCTTCATCCTCTTCCAAAGTGTAACCTTTATCTGACCAAATCTTCAGGACTTTACTGTTAATAGGAGACTCGGTGACTGAAGATTGGCTAGATTTTAAGATGTTAATGCAGGCAAGAATTATCAAGCTGAGTATCAATGCCATGAGTACGTAGCGATGGCTAGCTCTTATTAGCATTACGGTAAAAGTTTGCTTGACTTTTCGCTGATTCTTCAAGCCTTTAGTCATTAGACTGGCTTTGGTTCTGAATAACATACTCATTTTATGATTTTTGCCAGAAAAACATCTTAACTGCATCTTCTGACATTACATAGCGCTTATTCAAGCTTAAATAGTTGCTTTTTACTCACTTTTCACCATCAGTCAGAATTGCTAAGTAAGTGGGCAAGAATAAATTAAACTATGTTACGTAATGTAAAATTAATCAAATTATCTCTTAGTTAGAGCTTAATTTTTCTTCTAATTTGTAAAGACAGATTGTCTCTAGCTGGGGTTGTTTGAACCATAATTTAAAATCTTGAATAGTTTTGCCATGCCAACTTTGCTGCACCTACTATTCCTGCAAAATTGCCTAACTCTGCTGGCAATATTTGTAAACCCTCTCGTGATAAAGGCTGCACTCGCTTCTCAATTTCTGCCTTCACACTTGGTAAAAAAAACTCAAAGCTACCACTGATACCGCCACCAATCACGATCGCTTGTGGTGTGAGTACATAAATCAAACTCGTCAAACCAATTCCCAAATTAACACCATATTCTTGCCAAAAAGTCAATGCTGCGGCATCTCCTTGTTGGGCAAGAAAACCCAATTCGATGGGTTCCTTAAGAGTGCGGCGGCGAATTGCAGTAGCACAGGCATATTGTTCCAAAGAGCCTCGATTGCCACTATTACAAATTGGGCCATCAGGATTTAAGGAAATTAAACCCAATTCCCCGGCAGCTCCTTGATGTCCAATAAATAGTTTGCCATCAAGGATAATTGCGCCACCAACCCCAGTACCTAAAGTTAGCAGAATCAGATTTTGAAAGTGGCGACCGGCTCCCAGCCAAGCTTCTCCTAAAAGAGCGCAATTAGCATCGTTAGCGATCGCAGTCGGTTTGCCAGTTTTAGCTTCTAACCAGTCTGCTAAAGGCACATCGATCCATCCAGGCAAGTTAATGGCGATTTTAGCAATGCGTCCTGCGGCATCGGATGGGCCAGGAGTACCAACACCAATGGCAACAGCTTGATTTTCTGGATCGATTTGAGCGATCGCATCTACCAGCACCGCCAACACCGCTTCCGGCGTTGTTGGTTGAGGAGATACCACAGTCAAAGATAAGAGACAAGTACCATCATCTGCAAAACGCCCCAGCTTAATTGCTGTTCCCCCGACATCAATGCCAATTACTTGAGAACTCACCACTTTAAAATCCTCAGACCAAACCATAGCCACCTAGCAAACCTTTGCGTACCCTTGGCGCTTACCTCTGCGCTCCTTTGCGTTTCAATTTCACCCCTCAATTCGCCATTATTTTCTGTAAATCTATACTTATTAGCATCTTGGCGCGAAAAAATACTCAAATTTTTATTCTATTGAGTGCAAGTTGTTTTCATCACCGATTTTAAGATGCGGGGCTTTCAACTCCGCTCTCTGTAAATTAGCAACAGTTGTGGTACGAAAACTCGATTGTTCCTGCCAAGCAGTAATTGGCGCACCTCTTAAGATACCAGCAAGAGCAACGGAAAGGATAAACCCGCCAGTAGCGGCAGCAATTAACGTTAGATTATCTTTCATACAAATCTCTGTATTGTTATTTGTCATTAGTCATTTGTCCAAAACTAATGACCAGTGATTACTGTCGGATTCTATTTTCTCTCCGTAAACGGGGATTGACAAATTCATTTAACCCCTCACCAAGTAGTGATAACCCTACCACCATGAATGTCATCGTTAAACCAGGGAAAAGCGTAGTCCACCAAATGCCAGTAGGTAGAGCTTCTAAGGCTTGTTTTAAATCATGTCCCCATTCTGCCACTTCTTCGGGAAGTCCTAGCCCCAAAAAGCCCAAACCGCCCAACACCAAAATCGCATCAGCGGCATTGAGTGTAAATAGAACGGGTACGCTTTGAATGACGTTGAAAAACAGATAACGGGAAAGCACAACCCAAGTGGAAGCACCCATTGCTTGAGCAGCTTCGATAAACACTTCAGTTTTCACGCTCACGGTGTGGTTGCGAACAACGCGGTAATATTGAGGAATGTAGGCGATGCTAATAGCGATCGCAGCATTTAATATCCCACGCCCCACCACAAAGGCCAGTGTCACAGACAGCAGTAGCCCCGGTAGAGTGTAGATGCTATCCATAATAAATAGCAGCACCTTATCCAACTTCCCGCCGAGATAACCACTTAGCATCCCCAAAGGCACACCAATAATCATACTCAGCGCCGTTGCCAAAATCACCACCTGCAAAGCAGCTTGAGCGCCGAACAATGTTCGGGAGAACACATCATAGCCGAGGCGACTAGTACCAAACCAATGTTTAGCTGAGGGTGGCTCGTGAATTGGATTAGAGAGAAAATCTTTCGGGTTTTGCAGCCATCCCCAAGCCTGCAATACGGGAGCAAAGAAGGCCAGGAAGATGAAAAATAGGGTAATGGCTAACCCGATGAGCATGAGTTTTTGGGAAAGATTGAGACTTTTGCCAAATTGCAAAAATGTCGGTAGTCGCCGTTTTGTAATGGCCATAAAGCGATCGCCTGGAGCAAAGCTTGATACGCTGACCATTTTACATATTTAGATAGGGGATTGCGTAAACATCCTGAATAAAAGTCCGATTACCTCACGCTGGATACAGAGCTAGACTGAATTAGAGGTGAAATTATGCCTGATTTTTGCCAGAGATTTTAACTACTATTCAGAGTCCTACAATGTTCGCGATCGTCTTTATCAACGAATTAGTCAGCTTGATGATGCAGCCTTTGATTTTTTTGACACACTTTCAGTATTTTAACTGTGGTCTTGGCTGTTAATACTTAATTAATATGTAGCACAATATTTTTTATTATCTTGGTCATTGTGAAACCTCTTCTACAAACTTACTTAGAACAAGAAATCTGGATACTAGTGAGAGATAAGTGGTATTTCGCCACAATCATCGGAGTTTGGGATGATTTATTGTCCTTTAAACATAGAACTTATAACAAAGATACAGAGGAGGATACTTTCTGGGAAATGGTTGTGCAAATCAGTGAAGTAATTGCTATTGATAAAGTTAAGTCTATTATTAGTAGAAAACCAGAAATGCTTATTTCACGGCTACTAGAAACTGAGCAAGATACAAGCGATCGCCATCAAGATAATTAATATTAATTAGCTCTATTTTGGAGTTATACCGTTTCTTTGTGAAGCTGCGCCAAATCTCTTAATTTCTTATTTCTTCTCTTCTCCTGTCGGAGACGCTGCGCGAACGAGACGCTTCTCTTTCAGAGACGCTAAAGCGAACGCGAAGGCGTACTTGGCGCTCTTCTCTAACGAGACGCTGCGCGATGGCGGTTCGTTCTTTATTTCTTGCACTATAAGCGCATCTTCATACAGAATTGGTATTAGACTCATTCTTTGCACCTGTTTCAAGATACAAAGCATGAGCAGTAAAGTTGTCCGCTTTTCCCATTTTTTCTTGTCATCACTAAAACTTGATGTCCCAAGTACACGGCTTCTTGTATGGAGTGGGCAATTAAGGCTATCACAAAAATAACACTGAACGGCACGGAAGCCACTTGGCAATAGATGCGTGGAGGAAGTGCCAACGGCGAATTAATTCGCCGTCAATATTATCCGTTATGTGGATCTTCAATATACCTTTTAATTACGTCTGCTGAAACCTGTCCAGCAGTAGAGTAAAAATAGCTATTAGTCCATAAGCTAGGCAATTTCAATAGCTGGGGAAACTCTTTACGCAACATATAAGATGAACGCCCCTTAAAGGCTTTTACTATCTGATTTATAGCAATATCTGGCTGATGCTCTACAAATAAATGTACATGTTCGGGAGCGACTTCTAACGCTAAAACATCCCAATCTTTCTCCAGAGCTAACTCATTAATTATTTGTCGAAGGCGTTTAGCTACTTCTCCTATCAAGACCATTTTTCTTCGTTTCGGTATCCAAATCAAGTGAACTACGGCATTGCCTTTTGAGTGATTGCCTATCCTATATTCTAATGTTGTTTTCATGTTGAAGGCTATAAGCTATTGACAAATACAGCCTATCTCAGATACAGTAATTGAGTCAATAAAATATTGCAATTAATGCCAATCCAGTATGGTTGTCAGCAAGTCTTAATTAATCCAGATAATCAGTTGAAAGCTATTCTGGAGTATATCTGTTCCGTTGCTAATAGTCTTACAAATTGTGGCATTTATTATAGCCGTCAAATTTATTTCAAAACTGGCAAGTTTCCAAGTAAGGCAGACCTGCACAAACAGCTAGGAACAATTGCGCGAAACAAACACTATCAAGCCTTATATTCAGACACGGCGCAGCAAATACTAACTACTGTGGCTGAGTCTTTTAAGTCTTATACTGGACTACTGAAAGGCATTACAAAGGGAACGGTTAAGCAAAAACCTAAGTTACCTAATTATCGAAAATCAGGAGGTTTAGCACTAGCTACTTTTACTGGACGTTCAATAAAATTCAAAGACGGAATACTTCGTTTTCCAATGGGTTCTATATCAAAGGTTTGGTTTGGAATAGATGCCTTTTATCTGCCAATGCCGTCAAACCTTGACTTCAAGGCTATTCGAGAGATTAGAATCTTACCAAGAAATCGACAATTCTATGCAGAGTTCGTTTACCAAGTCTCATTCATTAGTGCTGATGTTGATAAAACTAAAGTATTAGGAATTGACCACGGATTAGACAACTGGTTGACTTGTGTATCAAATACTGGAACATCTTTTATTATTGACGGATTGCATCTCAAAAGCATTAATCAGTGGTACAACAAGTCAGTTGCCAATATAAAAGAAGGAAAACCCCAAAGCTTTTGGTCAAATCGACTTGCGGCAATTACAGAAAAGCGTAATCGTACAATGCGAGACGCTGTAAATAAAGCTGCAAGAATTGTAATCAACTATTGCTTAGACAATCGAATTGGTACTGTTGTTTTCGGATGGAACGAAGAGCAAAAAAACGGTTCCAGTATGGGCAACAAGAACAACCAAAAATTTGTTCAAATCCCTACAGCTAAACTAAAAAACCGTATCGCCCAGCTATGTGAACAACACGGTATTGATTTTATTGAAACAGAAGAAAGCTACACCAGCAAGACGAGTTTTTTAGATGGTGATTTTCTGCCTACAATCGGTGCAAAACCCGATGGGTGGGAAAGTAGCGGGACTCGGATTACTAGAGGTCAATTTAGAACCTCAACTGGAATCAAAATAAATGCAGACTGTAACGGGGCAGTCAATATAATCAGAAAAGTAGCTGCGATATTTAAGTTTGACTTAAGTGGAGTAGGTAGAGGTGCTTTAAGTGCGCCTAAGAAAGTTCTTTTATGGACTCTTCAGAAATCCCCGCGCATTTATGCCGGGGAAGCTTAATTAAGCGAACTATAGTAATCCGATTTGAGTTTTGAAAAAATTTAAATATACGTAGGGTGCATTACGCTTCACTAACGCATCCTACGTATATTTCAAACATCAAATATCAGGTCTACATAGCAGGTATTGGGCAGAGTCTTCCTCAGTTCCCAATACCTACTTATCTCAAAGATTACTTTCAATCAACTGGCGGTATTCACTCTTTTGCTTTACGCCTTTGACTTCCTTCACCAGCTCCTTATTTTTGAACAATTGAACTGTTGGCGTTCCTGTCACACCAGCATTTTCAGCAATATCTCGGTCTTTGTCGATGTCAATTTCTACAAAATGAATTTTGCTGTCAAATTCATCCACCACTTTATTTAAAATTGGCTTCAGAGTATGACAAGGGCCGCAACCAGGAGAGACGTATTTAACAAGGAGTAAGCGATCGCTTTCATGGAACAATTTCCGTAAAGCATAACCACCCTCATGGCGCGTCCCATCCAAATTAAATCCAGCTTCTTCCTCGGCTTCAGTCTTTTTCGCTGGCTGATGTTCTAATTCATTAACCGCTGTTTCTGGCTGTTGATGGAATTCTTGAATCAAACCAGTAGATGACAACCAACGTTCTGCTAACATCGCCGCCATACAACCAGTACCCGCAGCCGTAATTGCTTGCCGAAACTCATGATCTTGTACGTCGCCAGCAGCAAAAACGCCTTCTACACTGGTTTCTACAGAACCGGGCTTAGTGACAACGTAACCTATCTCATCCAGTTCTAATTGTCCTTTAAATAAAGAGGTATTGGGACTATGACCAACGGCGTAGAATAAACCCTTAGCGTGCAGTTGGCTCTCTTCACCAGTTTTAGTATTGCGGACTTTCACCCCTTCCATGTGACCATTGCCGAAGATATCCACGGCTTCTGTATTCCAATGCACTTGGATTTTCGGGTTGCTCAAAACCCTGTCTTGCATCGCTTTAGAAGCCCGCATTTTATCCGTGCGTACCAACATATTTACCTTAGAGCCGTATTTGGTGAGGTAAATTGACTCTTCCGCCGCCGAGTCGCCAGCACCAATTACAGCCAATTCTGCGCCGTGAAAAATTGGTGTTGCACCATCGCAAATTGCACAAGCGGAAATACCCCGACTCCAGAATTCATGTTCGCTGGGTAAGCCTAAACGCTTTGCTGTTGCACCGGTAGCAATGACGATACTGTTGGTTTTTATTTCCCTTTCTTGCGATCGCACTGTAAAGGGACGCTGACTCAAGTCAACTGAGATAACATCTTCAGTATATAGTTCAGCCCCCCAGCGCTCCGCCTGCGCCTTCATCTCATCCATCAGTTCCGGGCCGGTAATTCCTTTAGGAAATCCCGGAAAATTTTCAACTTCCGTCGTTGTCATTAGTTGCCCACCAGGTAAACCCCCGGCTTGGAAACCTTCAAATACAACGGGTTTCAGGTTAGCGCGTCCAGCATAGATGGCGGCTGTATAGCCTGCTGGGCCAGAACCGATAATTACCAAGTTTTCTACAGTTGGGTTAGTCATGAAAATATATGAACTCATAACGACTACGCTTAATATAGCATAACAAATTATGATTGGCTACCTCAGATGGGAAGCGATGTCTGCGACGGGCTACGCCTACGCCAAATGCCTACGGTGCTATGCGCTCAACACTTGCCAAATATCTTCTTAACCGCTAAAACTTTTCTTGCAGATACTTCCTGATAATATCAACATCTAGTTCTAGCAATTCTGCTATTTCTTGAATGCTCATACCTTTGTCGGTAAGCTTTGGAACTAATTTCAATTTTGTCTTTGTTAAGATACTCTCGTACAATCGAGTATTAGGAAATTGGCACTCGTCTAATTACCTTCTTAAATATCTGGGTCATGTCGCGCCAGCTAGGACGTGTAACTGGTTCTAGCGCTGGGTTTATCTTGCTGAATATAGAAGAGGACGACTCGGAAAAAAGAAATTTGCGATCGCCTGAGGTGTCTTTTGTTCGGGCTGGCCGATTGAAGAAGACCAAGTGCGACTTTGTAGAGTTGGTTCCAGACTTGATGGTTGAGATTAAATCTAAAAGCGATATAATCAAACCGCTTGAAGAGAAAATTCAGCTATTCTTGCAACTTGGGTCTACAATCGGCATATTGATTGACCCTGACAAATTGACATTAACGGTTTATCAACTAAACCAAGCCTCAGTAGTGATGCAAAATGGCGACACACTTACACTACCGGACTTGCTACCAGGTTGGGAACTGGCAATATCAGAACTGTGGCCACCTGAGTTTGAATAAGGCGCTTCCACCTAGTAGCTCTTGGTCAACACCAGGGATTTAGTGATGTTTGTGCATTTGGAATGTAAGGATTTTGGATTGTGTAATTGTACCTCCTCAAACTTTTTTTTCTGAAGGTGATAGGAAAGCGATCGCAGCTGGGTAAGTTACATCTAGAACACCCAAGCACTTCCTACCCCAGGAAAACACTTATGAAAACGGAATTAAAAGCAAAGTTTCTCCAACACATCCTCAACAAAAAGAATGAAAATGAGGGTTTTACACTTATTGAATTACTAGTAGTAATTATCATCATCGGTATTTTGTCTGCGATCGCTCTGCCTTCTTTCTTGAACCAAGCCAACAAAGCCAAACAGTCAGAAGCAAAAACCTACGTGGGTTCGATGAACCGCGCTCAACAAGCTTTTTACTTAGAACAGAACACATTTGCACTTTCCGGTGAAATTGGTAAATTAGGTCTTGGTATTGCAACACAAACATCAAATTACTCCTACACAATTACTGGTACTGCTAGTGCAGTAACCAACCAAGGAGGAGTAATACTTGCGTCTGCACCTCTGAAAAATTATCTTGGTGGTGTGGGTGTAACAACACAAGCTGCTACCAGTGAAGCTACCACCATAGCTCTTTTATGTGAATCTTCACTAACTAGAGTTGGCGGTGCTCCAGCTGTAATTGCCTCCGATTTCACCGCCGCAGGATCACCCACTTGCCCCAGTACCTACGTTAGCTTATCTAAGTAGACACGTCAGTTAATAGTTGAAATATTACTCATCTACACCACTTGAGATAAAAGTTAACTTGTCACTACAGCTTTTATTAAGCTAAATTACGTATTTTCCCAAGTGGGTAGATTCTTCTATCCACTTTATTTCATTTTGTGTTTTATTCACAATCAGATTGCCCATACCTCTTTCTATAAAAATTAAAATGATTACTGATATATATAATTGGCAAAATCAGGCTGAAGAATACTTCATTGAAGAGAACTATTTGCAAGCAGCAAAGTTATACGAGCAAGCAATAGCAATAGAACCAAATACTATCTCTTATTATTGGCATTTAGGGTTACTATTGCTATTACAAGGGCAAGAAGCAGAAGCTCAAATGACTTGGATGTTGCCAATAACAGAGGCAGATGAGGAACAATTACCAATTTGGATAAATGAACTATTTCAATTTTTACAAGTAGAAGCTGAAAGGCGTGAAACACTGGCAGAATATTCTCTGGCTTGGTTAATTCGCCAGCATATACGAGAAATTAATCCTAGTTATATAAATAATTTGCTTCAAATACTTATACTTTCTATAAAATTGGAAAACTTTGAAGAAATTGATAATGTGAATGAGTGGGGATTAATTGAAAGCTTAAAAGCAAAAGAAGATATAGAAATAAATACCGAATTACTAATCCAAGTTTTAAAAGAATTTTTAAATACTATTCCCTTACATCCAATTAATCTAAATTTAATAGAAGCTAGTCTGCCTTATTTCTCTGATACTCATCAATGCTTCTCTATACTGCTTCCTGCTGCTCTGAAAATTGGTCATACTTTGCGGCAGCCTTTACTAGCAGCATCTCTACTAGAATTGCATTTACAATTGGAGCCAAATAATGTAGAAATTTTGCGGCACTTAGCGATTTTTTACCAAGACGCTCGTAATTATTCTCAAGGAATAGAGACAGCTAGGTTATGTTATTCCTTATCAGAAAGCTTGGCTGATAAAATTTTTGCACTTCATTTGCTGTTAAGGGGTCTAATGACAGCAGGAGGATATTGGCAAGAGATATGTACAACTTGTCAAGAATTGCAAACTGTGTTTCAACAGTTTATTAAAGCTGAACGAATTCCTTTAGAAGAAGGAAGAATCTTACGGTTGCTGACGCCATCTTTTGCGATACCTCATATTAAAGATGCTCCTGCAGATTTTCGAGGTATTCATAATCAGGTAGCTGAAATTTTTAACTTTTATATTAAAGCTTTTGGTCAATCAGAAGGAAAAAATTATTGTCATAAAATTATCAATAAGCAAGATTTGTCTTTACCTACTAAAAAATTAAAAATTGGTTATGTATCTTACGCTTTAAGGAATCATTCTGTTGGTTGGCTAGCTCGATGGTTATTTCAACATCACGATCGAGATAAATTTGATATTCATACTTATTTTGTGAACTATCAATTAGTCAATGACTATCTCCAAGAGTGGTATCTCAGTCAGGCAGGAAAACTTCGTCAATTAGGCATGAATGGTCTAGAAATTGCTGACCAGATATATCAAGATGAAATTGATATTTTAATTGACCTTGACAGTATCACTCTAGATATTACCAGTGAAGTGATGGCACTCAAGCCAGCACCAATTCAAGTTACTTGGCTGGGATGGGATGCATCAGGCATACCTGCAATTGATTACTTTATCGCAGATCCTTATGTACTGCCAAATGATGCCCAAAATTACTATACAGAAAAAATCTGGCGGCTACCCCAAACTTATATAGCAGTAGATGGTTTTGAAGTTGGTGTACCAACTCTCCGCCGCGATGACTTGGATATTCCTATGGATGCCGTTGTCTATCTCAGCGCCCAAAGAGGATATAAACGCCATCCAGAAACGACAAAGTGGCAAATGCAAATTATTAAACAAGTACCTAACAGCTACTTTTTGATTAAAGGGCCTGCTGAGGAGGAAACAATTAAACGCTTCTTTTACCAAATTGCCGAAGAAGAAGGTGTAGATTGTTCTCGGTTACGATTTTTACCACAAGTTTATTTAGAGTCAGTTCATCGTGCTAATTTAGGCATTGCTGATATTGTATTAGATACATTTCCCTACAACGGAGCGACAACAACCTTAGAAACATTGTGGATGGGTATCCCTTTAGTGACAAGAGTTGGTGAACAATTTGCAGCGCGTAACAGCTACACCATGATGATGAATGCGGGTATCACAGAAGGTATTGCCTGGACTGATGAAGAGTATATAGAATGGGGTGTGCGCTTAGGGAAAGATGAGGCTTTACGTCAGCAAGTCGCTCTGAAGTTGAAAGCATCGCGGCAAACAGCCCCATTGTGGAATGGCAAACAGTTTACCCGTGAGATGGAAAAGGCTTACGAACAGATGTGGCAAAGGTATATTGATGGCAAATAAGCTCGTAGTGAGGGTTAAAACCCTCAAATTCAATATTAATAAGAGCTAGTACAATGTCTAAGCTAGTAATGAAAAGTTTGTAGTAAGCACTTCAGTGCTTAGAAAATAAGGACTAAAGTCCTTACTACCAACATTAAAAATTATCCCAATCTTTGCCATAATCTTGAACTGGATACTGAGTCCAACAATCACGCAGCCATTGCCGTCCACAAGCTTGTAAATACCAGTGAACACTACTTTCAACCCAGTCGTAAGGAGATTTTACTAAACCGTGTTTAACTGGATTGTAATGAATATAGTTAACAGTTGTATAGTAATGTCTTTCCGAACGAATAGCGCGATCGCTCCAACGATACCAAATTTTTCTTTTAGTTACATTGTCTTCTATATTCCACTGGCGAGAAACCGCACCATGTATTCTGCGAAATAAATCACCTAATACATCAAAATTTTCCGCGTAAACCAGTAAATGATAGTGATTAGGCAAAACAACCCAAGCACATATTCTTAAATTTGTAGTGAGCGCTTCAGCGCTCTTCTCTTCATTTGCACTCACACCAAACCTATCAAAAATCATATCTAGCAGTTGCTGACGACGAGATTCAGTGTGTATATGACACTGATGCTCGTAACAAGCTGCTGTTAAGAGATAAAATTGCTTATCTTGTACAGGATGTGGTGGAGAGTGGGGTGGATAACCTTGGCTTAAGCGATATTTAACTAGTTCAGCTTTTTGTTCTGTTGTGAGTTTGCGATACTCATACATATATTTTTAAGCGCTGAAGTGCTTACTACAAACAATTCAAAAGTTCGTAGTGGGGACTTTAGTCCTCCTCCTTTGAAATGATAAATTTAAGCACTGAAGTGCTTACTACAAACTTATTTATAAAAGGCTTCTTAAGATGCGCTCAAGCTATCTACATCGCAGAATGGGAGATTTTCTGCTTTCGCTTGTGCGATCGCATATTGATTATCTGTTGTTAAAGCAATTCGAGTATCAATTCTAGGCAAAAGAGTTTTCCATTGTGCATCACTTAACTTACCTAGCAAAGAAATTTCTGGCCCCTCAGTTATATCTACATCATCTTCCATGAGCAAATTCATGGTCAAAGACGATAAAAGCATATCGGCTTCCTCCTCAGAAATATTTTGAGTATCTATGAGAAGAGTTATGTGACTTTTATCTGGGTGAGTCGTGAGGGTAGAAATGACACTCGCTAAATCTTGATATAGTAGGTCTTCTGGTTGTGACCAGTCTGGGAAAATAATTAGGTTGATATCTCCTAAGCGGAAATTTTGACTTAGGGTATCTGCAAGGTATTTACTAAATAGTTCTTGGAAGAGGCTGCCTATTTTAGCTGAGTAAGAGCGACTATCTAGAAAACTAGGATTATTTTGCATTTTTTCTTTGATTTGGGCGCTCTTTTGTTGGCGTAATTCACGGTCAGTTCCAAGTGCGATCGCTAACTTAATATAATCCATCTCGTTGTTTGTTATTAAGTCTGGTATTTGGATTTCTCGTAAGTAGGCAGCTGCATGTCTCGACCTGAGAGCATCACCTTCCAAAACTACAGTTGTTAATCCTACCTCTAAAGCATCTACAAGGGAATGACCGCCTGAATGTCGGTAGGAATCTAAATATATATCAGCTAGCTTTAGAACTTCTCTAACATCGGCACGACTAGGTAGCGCATCAAGAACAATGAGACGGCTTTTCTCAACATTGTACCTAGCTAAAACTGCATACATTTGGTTAAGGAAAGAATTAGCCGGATAAGAATCGCTCCAGCTAGGAGCAAATGGATACAAAACGAGAATTGAATCAGGTACAGCAGCAAGAATTTTTGCCCAAGTTTCTCTCAGTTCTGGAATGATCTTGTAGCAATTAGCACCCGAAGTAAATACAACAGTTTTTTCAGTCGCACCCCAGTTTTCTCGATTGGGTTTAATTTTAAGGATCTCTAGTTCACAAGGGTAATCAAAACAGTAACCTACTCCATCAAGAGTTACTAACTTTTCCCTATAATGTTCTTGTCCGCCCGATACAGGTTCTGATAAACTGCCAGAAATAAAATAGTCAATGTTTCGTATGCCTGTTGTGGCAGGGCAAGAGCCAAAGGTCAACTGTATCCTTGCCAGTCGATGCAAGGCAAGTAATGTAATCTGATTTGTGACTGCTGTAACGTTCGTCGCAATTAAGAGAAGATCAATATCTCCATCACGAATCGTTTGTACCTGACCTTGTAGGTCTGGAGGTAGAGTAACTAAAGCATCTACATGACCTGTACAATAACGCTCTAAACGACTGTTATTTGCAGTTAGGGTATAGAGAATAATTTCAAAATTATTCCAATCTAAATGTTTGTATGCTGGCAGTGTATGGAAGGTTTCTGTACTTGATTGAAAATGACCAGCAAGAACTCCTAGACGAATTTTTTTGCGTTCTGGCGATCGCTCTGAAAAGTCGTAGTCGATTTCGTAGCCTTGAGTTTTCAAGGTATATTCCATGATATCAGCGCGTTTGCTATAAATCCCTATTAAGTTTTCTGTAGTGAAATATAGAGGGATGAAATTGGCAGTTTGAAGGAAAAATTGGGCTATATACTGCCATAGTGCCGATTCTTGATTAATAGATAGATTCTCTATTAAATAATCTAGCCATTGTTCTAAATAATAATAGTAATTATTTGCCTCTCCCTTCTTTTGAAATAGGCGCGGAAATTCAAAGATAAATTTCAGATAATCAGCTAGCAACCATTGGGGAATATGAGTTAGATCGTGTTGCAGGGGTAGCTGGTCAGCACGGCGGTACAACATTCCTGCTAACAGGTATTGGATAGCTTGTGCTTCGCCGAAACCTTTAGCAATATGATCTGATAGAGTATTAACAAAATTCTGCTCTTCATCTGTCAGAGATTCATGTTTAATACCGCTATTTAGCAAATTTTGATGTGTATTACCTAGATATGCAGAGTAATCAACAATTAATTGTTCTGCTGAGATAGTGAGTAATTTTTCTGTCAATCTCTGGCGAGCTTGGCAGAGGTTCCCTATTGCTGAGTTACTGCTTGGTTGTTGCTGATACTGATTAACGCAACTATTTATTTGAAATAAAAGCTCTTTTAACTCATTGCTGAGTTCATTTGACTTTTTAATCAACCCAAATGAAAGCAACAAATTTTCTGATTCTTTGATTATTGTTGGGTTAAAAATCTCAGAGTTGTAGGCAACGATTAAGGCAAACTTATTATGATGTTGGGTAAAAGCTCGATTTCCAGTCGAATCAATACTTCTGCGGTAATATATTACGATTTCTCTTAAACCGTAGAAGTTGATTTTATGTTTTAAGCAATTAAGCCAAAATTCCCAATCCTCATAACCAATTAAAGCAACATCCTCTTTGTAACCGTTAACTAAATCCCATGCTTTCCTCGAATAAAGTGAAGAGTTATGAAGCATATTAAATCGCTTCATATTTTCTTTAGAGAACAAGTCAGCGCTGATAATAAGTTTATTTTCTACTCCAAACATTTGGTAAGAACCAAATGCCACACAAGGAGAATCTTGATTTAATGCCACACTTAGCAGACTCTCAATTCCTGTTGAGCTTAACTTGTCATCAGCATCCAATGAAAGTATATATTCACCTTTGGATGCTCTGATACCAGCATTTCTAGCACTAGCAGGCCCACCGTTTGGTTTCTCAACAAGTCGTATCTTTTTATTAAAATACGTTGATATCAACTGTTGCGCGACTTCACTGGTATTATCTTTACTCCCATCATTGACAATAATGATTTCCCATTTCTCGTATGTCTGAGCAATGACGCTGGCCACTGTTTCTGGTAAAAACTGAGCTAGGTTGTAACAGGCAATAATCACAGATACAAGTGGCATATTTGACAAAGCAGGTAAAACTTGATTTCTTAGTGGCAAGAGTGCGCGTTCTACTACTGCTACTGTGTTTGTCAGCATCAGTTCTTGCCTAAACATTGCTTCTGCACGTTGCTTGCCAGATTGACCTTGTTTGTAGCGATATTCTGGTTTAATAGCCCAAGCATGAATTGTATTCACTAATTCTCGTACAGTGGCTTGCGGATCAATTTTAGGGTCGGGTAACAATTTACCCGTATCACCCAACTCTTCGGGAATACCACTGACTGCGGTCGCAATGATCGGTAATCCTTTTGCCATTGCTTCCATTATGGATAATGGCATTCCTTCTAATTCTGAAGGTAAAACAAAAATATCAACAGCATCAAGCCAATCTGTAATATCAGAACGTTCTCCAATTAACTTGACTTGTTTAGTGGCTCCAAGTTGCTCTAGTTCAGCTTTTAATTGGGTTTCTAAAGTTCCAGTACCAGCCCAAATAAAGTAAAGTTGAGACCAAATTCCACTTTGCTTGAGTTGTTGAATTGCTTCTAGTTGATACTGAAAACCTTTGACAGGCTCCAAACGACCAGCTGTAAAGCAAACTATAGCATCGGCGGGTATTTCTAAATCTTGACGCAGGCGATCGCGAACAGATGGTGTAGGAGGAGCAAAATAATGTTCTGGTCGCCCGTAATAAATCACCTGTCCTTTGTTTTTTGGAAGTCTGAAGAGCTGGTGTAATAAATTCAAATTCTCGGTTGACACAGCAATAACTGCTCTTGCTTGAGCATAAATTTGCTCTAATTCTTCCAAGTATGAGACAAATCGATCTGCCAAATAGGGAGCGACAAATCCCTCGACGATAATATATGGTATCCCCCTCTGATTAGCAATTTTTTTAGCAGCTAGATTGGATAAGGGACAGCAATCACTAAAAATCACAAGGTCAGGCTTAACACTAGCTAAAATCTTTTGAGCATCGGATATACTCGTTAAGGTACGTGAAAATTCTTGAAGAGTATTGTAGTCAAGCCACAAATGTTGAATGCCCAACTGCTGGCGCTGTTTAATAAACTGATTAGATACTTGGCTCTGTACACAAGTTACCTGATAGCCTAATTTCGCTAATTCACAAAGAAGTGTGTGGTTGTATTGCCCAACTCCATAAATGCTTGGATCGTCTGTATATAGTAATATCTGTTGATTTTGATTCATTGAACCATCAGTATCTAATTGTTCTGATGGTAAATAATTGGATTTAGGAGATTGATTTTCTGGTTGAATATCTTGATTTAACTCAGTATCTAACTGGTGAATAATTAACATTGGTAGTTCTACCCTGTGGATAGCTGGCTGCTTGAGAAGACTAAACATACTTGCAGCAAATTCACTCAAAGTGGACACAGAATTAACATCTGTCAAAAACTGTAACAAGAAATCCTTGCGAATTAGCCCAAAAGAAAGCAGGTTTTGAGGTAATGTTAGTAATGGTAAAATCTGAACAGCTTCTAAATAAGTTTTTGCAGGTACACGTTCAGTAAAAATTTGTTGATTGATTCTATTAGAAGATGCAATCCAAGCTCCAAATATAACTCCAGCAGTTTGTTTGTGTTCTTCTGCCAAAAGTATATCTAAAGCCGATGAAAGGAAAGACTCGTCATACTGAATATAATCATTCGTAATCAGAACATATTCTTCTTCAACAATGGAAATAACATTAATAATTGACTCTATGATGCTTTGGTAGTCATGCAAATCTAAATTATTACAATCATAAACAATCAGATTTTCATGGCGAGATTGATTTTTCCAGCTTGGTAAAAGTTGGTTGTCAGTTTTTTGAATGTTTGTATAATTGAGATGAATTATAGCTACTGAGGGTTTGGCAGATAAATCGTCACTTTCTAAAGTTTGAGACTTAATTTGTTGACGATATTCTTCTATCTCTTGCAACTCGCTGTTAAAGAAATTCAACTCCTCAAAATTTGAGCTATTTTTACGCTCATCTGTTGGTAAATCGTAGATAGAACTGTTATGTGTGATTCTATTGCAAATTCTATCTAAAGCTGGATCAATACCAGGCTTCAATTCATCTAAAGTTTTAATCCTTATATCAGGGTAATGATAGTCCTTTATGCCAATTGAGCGGAACTTAGTAGAAAACTTAAAGAAATAAGCATTAGTGAAGCGATATAACCTGAGCAAGTCCTTGACAGTTGGCTGAGAAGAGACAGAAAGTAGCTTATCGACTAATTCTCCCAAAGATTTTTTAGTGGTGTCTTGAAAAGCATGTCGTACTGCTCCCCGATATGGAGATAGTTCAAATGTTGCTGTTGGTACACCTCTAGCCAATGCCTCAAGTGCTACAGTACTAAAGAAAGCGATCGCTGCATCAGAATGCCATAAAATTGCATATGAAGTTAACTGTTCATAGGGCATGACAATCCGCACATTTTTAGGAGCAGAAAGTACTTGCTGATAAGCTCTTGACAAAAATTCATATGCTACAGCATGTGGGAATGTCTTACTTCCTATACCTGCGATAAAGGGATGATGACGAATTACTAAATATTCATCTCTATCCTTAAATATTTCCATCAAGCTTTCAATCATATCTAGTTGGCTTGTAATGCACTTATAATCATCAGACATTGCAAGCTCATCTTCGCTTGAGGTGAAAACAGTGATTATTTTTACATCTAATGGGATTCTTAATTGTTGACGAATATTTATATGATTTGAATGGAAATCATAAAAAGATGGCCAACTAAGATTTTGACCATTTTCCCGCTCCATGAAATAATTTTTTACTTGCAAAATTTCTTGCTTGTTTAAAGTAGTATCTTCCCAACTCTTGACACAATCAATTGGTGTTTTAGGACTTAAACAATTAGAATTATCAAAGAAACAAAAACTATCAGCAATAAATCCCCTTTCATGGGTGATAACATCAATTTCTCGCTGCCTTGCTACCTCAAATGCTACACTGTAAGGTGCAAAGCGAGCATTGAATAAAAATAAATTTGTTGGATTATAAGTATCTAGTAATCTGGAAATAGCTTTATAAGTTATTAATCCATCAATTAAATATTGTCTGTGAACTTTTCTCACATCTGGTCTGGACAGTTCTTTATCAGAAGATATTCTAAAATACGTATAAATAGATGAGGTCACCCATTTACCAATTGGTAATTCAAAATAGACAGCATTTTTATAATCTTGTTGTCCAAGATTTTCTACCCATTGATTAGCAATATTGTAGTCATTGTCAGTGATAGAATCGCGCAATTGTAGATAAGGTAAATTAAAAGATGAGGCCAAGAGCTGTTTACTAGTTTGTGAACAAGCTTGACAAGCATCAGCATATTCGTAACCAACCTGAGTTGCGAAATGTGCAACATTGCAATTTTTATATACTCCATCACAACCAACTACAAAAATCTCACAATTCCGCAACCTCAATGCCGAAGCAACTACTGCATCGACTTGACTATGGACTGACCACCATGCATAGGGTGCGAAAAACATGATTTTTTTGAGTTCAGTCATTGCTCTAATCCTTTGTTTACAATTTTCAATAGCGGACAATAAATGTTGCCTCTGTTGGCTAGCTAAGTAAAGGAATTATACTTAGTAAATAGCCTATTCCTTGTGTTAAGTTCGTGGTCTGATTTGCTGAGATACTAAAAATCTCTGGTATGTGTAAGGAAAAGTTTCAATTGCATATTGCAGATTATAAGTTGGGCTTTCAGGCAATGCAATCAGATTGTATGGAGCGCCAAAAAGACAAGTTGACATCGTAATTTGTAATATTAGTCTATGCCCAGATTGAACTGGCTTACCTTTATGAAAACCACTAGTATCTGCGACAATAATCGTACCTTTTGAACCAGTTATTTCTACTATTTGGTCTTGATTATAGTATTTTTCTATTTCCTCATCTAAAAAGCGTCCATCTCTCTGTAAAGCGTTAGGCTTATTTTGGTGAGAACCTTGTACATAACAATGTGGCCCACTATTAATGTCTACATCTGTTAAGTAGATAAAAAATTTCAAAAATTTAATTTGATCTGCATCCCAATGATATAGTTGAGCATCTGGCGATGAAGCTTGACCATTTAAGAAATTTGTACTCCACCACATACCGATATGGGCATTTGTAACACTGGAACCACAGTAAGATTGAGTAACTTCTAGAATGCAGCGATCGGATATGATGTTTTGAATAATAAAGTTTTCAATTAATTGCTTTTCTTCAATATGGTATGTAGTTGCCTTTGGTTGTTCTATATGATCTTGATAGATTGCATATTCTGGTTGGGAACCATCATGTATATTGATATTACATAGTGTGGAAGATGCAAAATCTAGTAAGCGATCGCAAATATCGCTTGAAACTTTCTCTTCAAAAACATAGTAACCTTGAGCTTGAATTTCCTTAGCAATACTTTCAGCCTTAGATTTGTTACAAGGTATTAAGAACTCTTTTACTGTATTTAAATCATAAGGTAAATAAAACAAGCTATATAAGGATGCCCAAAAATTGTTAAATGCTCCATCTGTTAAAAAATATAGTAACCGCATAGCCTGAAAAGATTCAGGAGGAGTTTGGGAATTTTTTATAAAATGCTCATAGCCTCTATTGAAAATATCTAAGATGTTTAAAAACTGCTCTTGCTTCACGAAGATTGGTATTTCTTCATTAATAGCCCAGTCTCTAAGAATTTCTGCAAATTCTTCTTCAAAATAAGTATTTTTGCTTGCTTTTTTTTCTGCATCGAGCAAGTCAGATTGCTCAATATTGTCTAGTTTTAAGGAAAGATGCAGTAAATTTAAACAATATTGTTCATAACCTGTATTTTGCTCTCCTTCATCATTCAATAATTCTATTCGATCCGGTTCATTGGTTAGTTGAGAGTTGTTCTGAATTGCTATGTCATTTGATTGCTTTGTTGACTGGCATTTTTTTTTGGAAATGGAGAATATAACTGCTAACTCAGTTTGTTTATCATCGCCAACAACAGATTTAATATCGTGACTGTAATAAATTGTATCTACATACTCACCAAAATAACCTAATATCTCATCAACTGAATTACTACGTGAGCCACCTGGCGCATAACCATATATCTCTTTAATTTGCTCATCACTAAGAGGGTTATATTCAACTCCAATAGCAACTAGGCATCCGTTTTTTGCTAATCTAATTACTTCACTAGCTACTTGCTTGGGATCGTTGCTATAGTTAAGTACCCATCCTAAAATTAGAGCATCCCATGAATTGTCTTCATAAGGCATAGAATGCATATCGCCTATATCTACCCAGGGAGAATAGGAGATTAAATCTAAGCCCCGAATATTTTTTATTTCAAAACCATGTCCAATTAGGCAAAGTAAATCATCTTCTGAACGAGGTCCGATCACTAATATTTTTGAATTTGAGTTTAATATTTGTAATACAGCAAGTGGATTTATCAACATTAAAATTCTTGGCAAGATTACAAAATTTTGTAGTCCTTTTAGGTTATGGGGAATAGTTAAATTTCCAATATATTTATCTTCCCCTTCATATATTGCCATTGATTTTTTGATTGCCACATAATAAATATACCTCGCTATTACAACCAACGACCTAATTGACGAAACCATGAGTAGTTCGTTAAAAAACTGCCTACCAAATAATTGATTGAATTGTTTAAAAATATAGATAAATAATTTTCTATAATATTCAAAGAAGTTTTCATTTTGCAAGAAGAAATTTATACCTTTATAAACTAATTTAAATGAATACATAAATACTCCACTATTGTTTACAAAATAATATCCCATGTTACTGGCTGACCAGCATTAACATCGTATTTAACTGAGTTTCCTAGTAGTAGCTCGTAATATTTAGGTGATAGACCAAGCCCTGGACGTATGGCTCTCAAATTTTCTGATGTGAATATATCTCCTGCTTTCATATCTTGGGCAACATAAAGCGATCGCCTAAAGTTTAATGATGCTTTTTCAGCTTCTGTCGCACCGTAATTTATATTACCCATTGCTTGCCAAGCTTTCTCAGTTTCCAGAACCAGTTGCTGCATTTCTTCTGGTTCCATTGAAAAAGCGGAATCAACGCCACCATCAGCCCGACGGAGGGTAAAGTGTTTCTCAATAAATGTCGCCCCTAAAGCAACACTCGCAACAGCAACACCAATCCCCATCGAGTGATCTGATAACCCCACCTGTACATTGAACAAATCACGCAGATGAGGAATAGTTAACAAGTTACTATCCTTTGGTGTTGCTGGATAAGTACTTGTGCATTTGAGTAGTATCAAATCCTGACAACCCGATTCGCGCGCCGTCCGCACTGTTTCGTCTAACTCCGAAACTGTCGCCATACCAGTAGAGATAATCATCGGTTTACCAGTACTGGCAACTTTACGGATTAGAGGTAAATCAGTATTTTCAAAAGAGGCAATTTTGTAGCAAGGTACGTCTAAGAATTCTAGAAAATCTACAGCAGTAGCATCAAAAGGAGTACTAAAACAGATGATTCCTCGTTCCTTGCAACGGTCAAAAATCGGTTTATGCCATTCCCAAGGAGTATAAGCCTGTTGGTAAAGCTGATACAACGATTTACCATGCCAAAGACTATTGGGCGTATCAATATAAAAATCACCCTCATGGATATCCAAGGTCATAGTATCTGCTGTATAGGTCTGGAGTTTGAGGGCGTGTGCCCCAACCTTGGCTACTGCGTCAACTATTTCTAGAGCTACTTCTAATGATTGGTTATGATTGCCAGACATTTCAGCAACCACAAACGGTAGATGGTTAGCACCTATTTTTTTACCTGCAATGTTAATTTCTATCATTTAATTTTTTCACAGAAGTTTTATTTTTTTCTGACTAAATGAACTGCCTCATGTTTTCCTAATTTAGTTTTTTCCATATTTTTAAAATCTGCTTTGTAAAAAGCTTTAATTGATACTTGATTATGAGATTTTATATAGGCATGAATTATATTAACGTTAGAATCAGAAAATATGTTTTTACATCCTAAATTAATCAGGTTACAGCCATAACCTTGATAACGAAACTTTCTATCGATACTTATAGAAATAATGGCTTCATATCCTTCTATGTCATAGCGAATTTGACCAATAGGCACATTATTTCTATTAACACCAATGTAGAAAATACAATTCGGAGAGTGCAGTCGTGATTGGAACCATTGAAAATGCTCTTCCCAAGGTATAGTTTCTATGGAAAAGGAAACAGCCCTTACGTCTGGGTCATTTGACCATTCCCATAACAACCGACCATCTTCTGGGCAAGCACAGCGTAATTTTAACAACTTGGCTTCTAGATGTCTCAATACGCGCTTACTTCCTTCGCCATCTACTAACTCTTGACCGCGTCTAGTCATTTCTACTCGTGTATGTGCAGTTATTAGTAAATCAGCAACCGCCGACCCTATTTCAGCAGCAGACACATCCTCATGCCAACCAAGATAGATAGATACCCTCATCTCATCTAATTTTTGCGCGCTGGCTCTTTGATTTTCAGCCAGAGTCACTATTAGGCTAGGCAAGCCCATAAAAGCTAGTTCCCAACAGGTACTACCACCTGCTGTTATTGCCACATCAGCCCAAGCCATCAACTTAGGCATATTTGTCACATTCTTTTCTAGACGAATAGGAAATAGCGAATTCTGTGATGCTAATAGTAATTGCTCATAGTAAGGATTGCTTCCTCCTACTACAACGACTGCTTCCATTGCATCTATATCCAGCATATTTAAAGCTTGAATGATTTTTAGAGTAACATTATCAGGATCGGCACCTCCCATTGTGATCAGTAATTTGCTGGCTACAAGTGGGTGAGAGCGTTGCCATCCTTGCCACTGCAAAAACTCCCGTCGCAACAATACATAATCAGTTCCCAGTAATATCTGAGTGTAAAGCTCGCGCTTTGAGTACAAGTCTTTATCGGCAGAGATGTTCTGATTCAAAACTAGATCTGCATAGTAGTGATCTGCGTGTCCATAATCATCAATAAATAAAAGATTTAGTCCAGAATTTTTAATAATTTGTTGGTATTCAGAGCCAAAGTAGTAGCCATCAACTACAACCCACATAGCATCAAGCTGCTGTGCAAGACGAGAGGTTTCTCTTGCATCCTCAGAGCTATGCAAATGCATTGGTAGATGAAATATTTTCAGATTTTCTGATTTTAACCGTGCCTCTAAAGCCGCAGCATCAGTAGCCATAACAAAAATAGCTTCTCCTACTATTCCTTGCCATACATGAGCCAAAGCAAGACAGCGCATTAAGTGACCTGTCCCAATTTGACTAGAAGCATCTGTACGAATGATTACTTTCACTGGAGTGTTTTATCCTCTCCTCTTTTAGAGTCGGTCTCAGTAACTGAAATTCCTTGACTACTCAAAATCAAGCTAGAAATTTAATTTTGAAATTAATTAAGTCATTTCTGAGTTATTGCCGTACATTTATACCGCGCTCTTTGAGAAAACGCTTGGCCTGTAAAGGAGTTTGCTCAGTAAAGTGAAATATACTAGCTGCCGCGATCGCAGATGCTCCTCCTTCAATTAATACCGAAGCCATATGTTCGTAATTCCCGGCCCCCCCAGATGCAATTACAGGAATCGAAACTGCTAGGGTTACTCTTCTGACTAGTTCGATATCGTAACCTTTCATCGTGCCATCAGCGTCAATAGATGTCAGTAATATTTCACCTGCACCTAGTTCCTCCACTTGCTGAGCAAATGTCACAGGGTCTTTTCCTGTAGCCTGTGTTCCACCATGAGTAAATACTTCGTAGTTTCCAGTGTGGAGTTTTTTGGCATCAATTGAAACTACTACACATTGGGAGCCAAATTGCTGGGCGGCTGATTGAATTAGTTCTGGTGTAAATACAGCAGCAGTGTTGATAGCTACTTTATCAGCACCAACCTGCAACAATCGCTTTACATCTGCAACTGTTTGTACGCCACCGCCTACAGTTAAAGGCATATGGCACTCATCGGCAAGCTCATCGACGGTTTCAAAGTCAGGGGCACGCCCCTCACTACTAGCACTAATATCCAGAAAAATTAACTCATCGACTTCGCGCATATTATAAACTTTAACGGCTTGCATGGCGCTACCAACCCGCCGCCAACTGTTAAATTGGATACCTTTAACTAAGCCGAAGTTTTTAAATAACAAAGTTGGCATGACACGGACTTTCAACATAGCGCCTGCTAAAGAGAGAGAAAATTTTTCATAACTTGTAATCCTAGCCGTTGGCTTTTTTCTGGATGAAACTGGACACCCAAAATGTTATTTCTACCGACTACCGAGACGAAACCTCCACAATAAGGTGTATGAGCAATTTCGTCCTGGGGATGATGGCATGAGAAGTGGTAGCTGTGAACAAAGTAGAAATCTTTGCCAGAGGGAATGTTTTGAAATACAAATGAAGGTTGATTGAAGATAACTTCATTCCACCCCACATGAGGGATACGGATATCAGAGCTATCAGGTAAAAGTCGCTTTATTTCTCCTTCAATCCAACCCAGCCCTTCTGTTTCTCCTCCTTCCCATCCCTTAGTAGCTAGCAGTTGCATACCCAAACAAATCCCCAAAAAAGGGACACCTTTTCCCAAGACTTGTTCTCGTAGCACTACCTCTAAACCGTGGCTACGGATATTTTTCATCCCAGCTTGAAAAGCACCCACTCCAGGTAGGATGATGTAATTTGCGACTTCAAAATCAGCAGTTTCGGAAGTAATAACTGGTTCGCCGCCACAGTGTTGAACTGCACGCGCGACAGAATCCACATTTCCCATACCATAGTCAACAATCGCGACTTTTTTCATTGGTATCCTATAAGACTGTGGTGTGATTGACGGTTAATTGCCAGTCTAATTCTGAAGTAGGAATGATATTGTCATAGTTAATTTTGCTGAGATTTCCCTGTTTGTCTTTTACCAAGTTGCCTCTGCTATCACAGAGAAATAGCTTTTTGTTGGTGAAGCGATCGCAGATATGGATAAACTCTTCCACGGTCATATCGATATCTTTAAGAATCTCCTCTAAAGGACATCCTAAGTAAATCCAAGGGAATTTACCATCGTGCATCTTCACTAGTTTGATAGCTTCTTCTCTTCCCAATCGTCCACGCCGGATGTGCAAACAAGCAAGGTCTGTAGCTCTCCCGAAACCGTACTTGAGGAATTTAAAGTAGTCGTGTATTCCCGTCTGATAGTTGTCTAAGTTTTCGTAGTTTACTAAAGAACCTTCAATACTCTTGTGGTAAGTTTCAAAGCCGTGAGCTTGCGCATAAAGGGCGTTCTGATAGCCATCCCAAGGCAGATAGTAACCCAAGAAAAGCCCTGTTACCCCAACCCTTTGTAAGTCTTCATCAGAGGGATAGGTGTATTGAATGAGATGTTGCGGTTCAATCCCTTCTTGCCCAATTAAATCAGTGACTCTCAACCCTAACAGTCCGCCAAACTCCTCTAACCATCGTCGGGTCAAGGAATTGTTGTTTCCAGCAGCAGCAGGACCACCATACTCATTCTGTGGGTTTTCTCCCCAAATAATTAATGGTATGTTGAGTTGTACGGCTAACCTAACAGGTATAGTAAATATAGTTACATGCTCTGGCCAAGAAATATCCCCAATTTCAGTTAACGCTAGACGATTGATATTACTACGCACTAAGGGATTGGTGGTCACTTCTATGTAGTCTAAACCAAGGTTTTTGAGATTTTCAATATTACGTCGTCCAATATCAGACAGTTTATCGGTCGTAGCTGTCACGCACAAAGGATTCATTCCCATTTCTAATATTTTGAGTACTTGAAAGTGGCTATCTTTACCACCACTAACCGGAATAATACAGTCATAATTACTGCTGTTCTTAGAACGGTAACGCTTTAAGATGTCAAGCAGTTCCTTTTTCCGTGCTGGCCAGTCAACTTCTTGCCGCTTTTCAAGATTGCGACAGGCACTACAAACTCCTTGCTCGTCAATATATAAATCCGGTTTAGTTTCTGGCATAACACAATGAGTGCAGTACTGAATGTATTTAGTCATAGTAAATGCTCCTTAAGGCATAAAGTGTTAAGTAACTTTTTCTAGCAAAAACCAAGTTGTTTCTGCTTCACATGAATATTGAGTTTAACCAATTCTGGTTTTGCTCTTAAAAGAGCTATTACTTCATCAGTTGTAAAAATTTCTTCATTCTGATATATATCTGTATAGATTGCTTCTATTAATTTCCAATCGTCTTCGGTATCCAAAGTCCACCGATAATTAGTTAGATCTTCATCGTTTGTATGGTTATGTAAAGCAAATATTTCGGGATGCTCGTAGATATAAGGTGTAACGTGTTCTCTTTCATATGGATTGTGTGCTTCTTTAAATGCTTTCTCTAAAACATTAAAGGTGAAAATCTCTGCATCTAATCCACGGGGATAGCTGCGATTCAAGCAATTGCTGAGGTAGTCTATTTGTAAGCCTTCAAGTGTTTCATTTTTGAAATCTTCCAACATTTGTGAGAGTACTTCAGGGTCAAATATTGGACAGTCAGAAGTCACTCTTACAACTACATCAGCATTAGATTCTTTAGCCGCCAAATAATAACGTTCTAAAACATCTTCTTCACTTCCTCGAAACCACTTTGAACCACATTTTTCTGCTTCTGCCACAATCACATCATCTGTTTTTGATCTAGTTGTTGCCACAACCACTTCATCAATTAACAGACAAGCTTGAACTCGAAATACTACATGTGCCAAAACAGTTTTTCCACAAAGTTCTTTCATCACCTTTCCAGGTAGACGGGTAGACCCCATACGAGCTTGAATGATTGCAACAGTTTTCATAGCAAAATCCTTTGCAGTGTCGTTACTACCCTGTCTTGGTCTTCTTGGGTAAAGCTGTAGTACAAAGGAAGCGAAATAGCTTCCTTGTAATACTTCTCAACTTGGGGAAAGTCACCCCATCTAAAGCCTAATTGCTGATAATAAGGTTGGGTATGAACTGGAATGTAGTGTAAATTAATCCCTATCTTTTCTGGACTAAGTTCTTCAAATACCTGCCGATGAGTTTTATTAATCTTATCTAGCTTGAGTCGAATTACATAAAGATGCCAGCTAGACTCGGAATCTGGATGTTGCCACGGCAGTATTAATGGTAAATCTTGCAGTAGTTGATTATAGCGGTTGGCTAAAAACCAGCGACGTTCTACAAACTCATCCAACCGTTGCATCTGACTAGTACCCAATGCTGCTTGGATATCTGTCATTCGATAGTTGAAGCCTAATTCTAGTTGCTGATAATACCAAAGACCATGAGATTCTCCTTGCATTAAATCTGGATTACGAGTTATGCCATGACTTCTTAATCTAATCAACCTCTGATATAAATCCTCCTGATTTGTTAAGACCATACCACCTTCACCAGTTGTAATAATTTTTACCGGATGAAAGCTAAAAACCGCCATATCGGAAAATTTGCAGCAACCAATAGGTTGTGTCTGATAGCTTCCGCCAATTGCATGAGAAGCATCTTCGATAATTTTGAAACCATAACGCTGTGATAAAGCAGCAATTTGTTCCATTTCACAAGATTGCCCTGCAAAATGCACGGGTATTAATACTGTAGGCAAACAACCCTGTTTTTCTGCCCAAGTCAACTTACGTTCTAATTCATCTATGCTCAAATTGTAAGTATTTGGGTCAATATCAACAAAGTCAACTTTTGCACCGCAGTAAAGTCCACAATTAGCTGAAGCAACAAAGGTATTTGGTGATGTCCAAAGAATATCTCCTTGCTCCAAACCAGCAGCAAGACAAGCAATATGTAATGCAGCTGTAGCACTAGAAACCGCTACGGCATATTTCGCTCCACAGTAGTTGGCAACAGCTTGCTCAAATCTCTCTATAGCTGGACCTTGAGTAATCCAGTCTGAGCGTAAAACTTCAACTACAGCATCAATATCTTCTTGATTAATATCTTGCCTTCCATAAGGAATGTAGCCACTCATTGCTTTAACATATCTAGTAGTTGGAAACCTTTTAGCCATTCTGTATTGATCTCAGAACTATACTCAAAACCTTCTGGAACAGGGATTCCTTTTTCACTTAAAGCGTTGCAAGCGTAATCCACAGAATGAGCATATTCAATAGTTGGTTTAATCACATAATGGTCAGCAAATTCCAAAGCTAAATGTGAAACTTCAGAAGAAAACATGGCTTCATGTAATTTTTCTCCAGGTCTAATACCAATAACTTTAATTGTAACTCCCGGTGCAAGTGTTTCCGCTAAATCGGTAATTTTCATGGAAGGGATTTTCGGAACAAATATTTCTCCGCCATGCATTCTTTCAAAACTATTAATTACTAAATCTACACACTGTTGGAGCGTAATCCAAAAACGGGTCATACGTTCATCTGTAATAGGAATCTCCGTAGCTTTTTCTTGAATCAATTTTTGAAAAAAAGGTACTACTGAGCCTCTTGAACCGACAACATTGCCGTAGCGAACTACAGCAAACCGGGTTTTCATTGTCCCGACAATGTTATTAGCTGCAACAAAAAGTTTATCCGCAGCTAGCTTGGTTGCGCCATAGAGATTAATTGGATTAACTGCCTTATCGGTTGATAGAGCAATCACTTTTTCTACTTCTTGTTCAATGGCAACATCAATAACATTATTTGCACCGTAAATATTAGTTTTAATACATTCCATTGGGTTGTATTCAGCAGCAGGAATATGCTTGAGTGCCGCAGCATGAATAACATAATCTACACCTCTCATTGCCATATGCAAACGATCGCGATCGCGTACATCTCCAATAAAATAGCGCATCGCAGGTGCATTAAACTCCTGCGCCATCTCATACTGCTTCAGTTCATCACGTGAATAAACTATGACTTTCTGAGGCTGATATCGGCTGAGAACCGTTTTCACAAATTGTTTGCCGAAGGAGCCTGTACCACCAGTGATTAAAATCGATTTGCCATTAAACATCTTGTATTTATTTGAAATCTCAAAATTATTATTTTCCAAAAATATTTAAGTGAAATTGCTACTTAGATTTTGGCTGTTTATCTATGCTGCGATCGCTATTTCCCTCTTGCTTCTTAATCTTCTCTAATACAACTTTGTAATCTTGCCGCTCAGGGTGTAACTTCACCAGCTTCTCCAAAGGTTCCATCGCACCTTTTGTATCCTTCAATTGCAACCGCAGCACAGACAGTTTCTCTAAAGCAAGTTGGTTTTCTGGTTCCCGTTGTAAAACCAACTCGTAGCCCTGCGCCTGTTGCTGTAATCCTGACTCAGGAGAAGCAGACGCAGTTGCTGGCTTAGGTTGAGTAGCCTGTTGGATTGCCGGAATAACTGCAAATACCGTAGAACCAAAAAACGAGAACATCGACACGATCGTGACAATCTTTTGTCGCCGCTGAATCTGCTTTTTGCGGGTAATTAGGTATTCTTCGTCTGAACCAGCCATGCCTCACATACTTGCTGCGGTAAACACTTAAGTATCAGCAAGCCTCCGTTCTGAGGATACCCATCTGCTCAACAGAAACTAACATCCTCGCTAAAAATTTTTTACACAAACTTCAAATGCTGACTCTGAAGACGAGAGAACCTTATGGTAAGCCTATGCTGTACTGCCAATTTTGCCATGCGTAGTTTACCGCTGTTGGCATCGCTCCTATACCTCAAACCAAAACCCTACCCTGTGCCCTAACAAGTCTTATTCTCTGAGCAAAACATAAAAATTATATAAAGATTTGCAATTATTTCGCCTAAAGCCAGATGTTTGCGATAGTGTAAATAACATTTAAATCGACAATTGAGTAGACATTTCTACTCAATTGCAAATTTTTCTGTCAGTCAAAAACTTTCAAACTAGCTCGTATCCTATAGCTTCTTCAACCAACAAGCATATTTTCCCTAATTTAAACAAACAGAATTTTCCCAGTAATGCTCAATCACACTACTTAGTGGAACTTCCCTGAGGACTAATTATTCTGCTCGGCGTCCACAATAGATATCTTACGAAAGGTAGTGTTGCACTGTTGCGAAAAAAAGGTACAGGTAAAGAGGAAAAATAAAAGGAGCAAAGGTTAAAGAAAAAAGGGGAAAGATAAACATCCTTTACTCCTTCTCCCAAAACTTTTGTCTGGCTTCTGCAAAAAGTTTAAGGACTGCTTGGTAAATTGGGATTTTCTGGTGGTAATTACCGTACAAAACCGAATTTACCAGTAACTTAGTAGAGTTTCTTATGGTATAGTTAGAAAGTTAAGACTAGCTTTACCAAATTACACCACTCTACGGGCCGGCAACAATTGCAGAATGGAAAGCAGTTTTAATTAAGCATTTACCCACAAAATCAGAATTCAATCGAGGTTATGACTCAGCAAGTGATTCACCCAATGGTGAAATTGCAGCGCAACGTGCAATCACTCATAGAATCGAATATTATCAAGCCAAGCGATAGCATCTGGAAAATCGCTCTGCTCTATGGTAATGAATGGCAGCACTGGAAACAAGAACTGCTTGACTTTGGCTTTAGTATGCAAGACCCAGTTAGTGAATTACTAGCTGTAGAAACTTGGGATGAGGAGTAGGGAATAGGGAATAGGGGATGGAAATTTTTAATATTCACCACTCCCTAGACGCGATTAATCGCGTCTCTACACACTCCCGACTCTCTAAACTTTGCAAGCAGCTAAAGCCGCAGCCAATTCCTTTGCATTTTGATAGCGATCGCGTGGCAATGGTTCTGTAACGCGATCGATCGCATCTCTTAATTGGGAACTAATGGTGGGAACTTTTGCCACATCAAACCTGAAGTTTCGCCCTCGTTGGCGGTAATACTTGAACGGGTTTTCGCCTGTGAGCAGAAAAATCAGCGTTGGCCCAATTGCATACAAATCAGATTGAGTCAAAGGTTGTCCTCGTTCTTGTTCAGGGGCGCAGTAACCTTCTGCACCAATTCGAGTACCAGGCGCTGTGCCAATTTCTTTAACTGCGCCAAAATCTAGCACCACGATGCGATTTTCTGAACTTCGCACCATTAAATTGGCGGGTTTGATATCGCGGTGAATCAGTGGAGGCTCTTGGCTATGAAGATAGTCTAAAATATCGCAGGTTTGGATCATCCAAGCGATCGCTTGGTTTGGTGTCACTGGGCCGGTGGTATAGACGCGTTTCTCCAAATCTTGTCCGTGAATTAGTTCCATTGCCAAGTATTTTTTTCCGCCTTCTACAAAGAAGTCATAATACTTGGGAATTCCAGGATGGTTAAGGGATTTGAGAGTGTGCGCCTCTCGCTCAAATAACTCTTGAGCTTTGACAATTTTCAACATATCAGCATTCATTTGCTTCAACACCAGCAGTTGTGGCATACCCGCAATCAGACCAGCCTCGTCCCAAGCCAGATAGGTAGTACCCATACCTCCTTGTCCGAGAGTTCGCAACACCTGATAATGGCGAATTCTCTGTTGGACTGAGAGAGGTTGACCGCAGTGGATGCAAAACAGATTGTTTGGAGAGTTGCCTTCGTGCGTGCAAGTGGAGGATGAATTTGCCAGATTTCTTGCTGAGTAAAGTGTCTCAGCGGCGTTTTCTGCTGTCCCTTGTATTTGTTGCTGCGATCGCAAACCAGTTTCCAGTACTGTTACCTCCTGAATTTGGAATTGCAGTATTGGGCCTCCCTGTGCCAATTGCAAAAGGGAATTATCTGGTAACGGACTCTGAATTACAAGGATACCGTTGAGAAAAGTCCCATTTGTACCCTGACTAATCAGCTGCCAAGCATCGCCATTGCTAGCGTTACCGACTTTTCTCAGTTCTAGATGATGCCGCGAAACTAAACTATCAGTTAAAACAACGTGATTATCTGCCGCTCGACCAATCCGAATTATGGAGGAGTTCTCAAAGCTCCACTGCTGGAGGGGCGTTTTCTGTTGCGGTTCTAACAGGGTCAGACTAACCACAATACAACCTACAAGGTAAATGGATTAGGGAATAGGGAATGGGGCATTGGGCATTGGGCATTGGGTATAAGAGGCAGAGGTAGCAAAGGGGAAAAATTTACTGCAACTTCTCCTCTGCTCCCCTGCTCCCCTGCTCCTTTGCTTCTTCCCCATGCCCCATTCCCTATGCCCATTTATGATTAACTTTCTAGATTTGGGCGTACTTTTGCCCGAATAAGTATACCAGTAATATTGTCGTGACCGTTGTATTGATTTGCCAAATCAATTAAATCTGTCACACCCCGTTCTAAGTTAGCACCAGAACTAAGTAAGGGTTCTAAGTGAGTCTGCCAATGGGTTTCTAGTAAATCATTATCTGATAGACCGTCCGATGCCAACAGCAGAAGAGTATCTTCGTTGATGTCGAAAAAGCCTACGTCGGGATTAATCGAGTTTTCATCACGAGGCCCCAAGGCTTGGGTAAGTTGGTAGGCATCTGGACGGGCGTAAGCTATACTTGCTTCCACTCCTCGGTTAATCTCTCGTTGCCCAACTTCGTGATCTACTGTGACTTGTTCTAGTCCCTGCTTACGCGTCAGGCGATAGAGACGGCTATCTCCCACATGAGCAACTGCTGCTTGAGTATCTTGAATTAAAAGCATTACTAAAGTTGTACCCATACGACCAACTCCAGAACGGGCATCTTGTTGATTGAGCTTGTAAATCGCCTCATTAGCTAAATACACTGCCTCACGAATGCTATCTTCTGTTGGCAGCTGGTTGGCAATCCAGTGTTCTTGAAAGTATTGCCGTAGGGTATTGACTGCTAAATCGCTAGCTATCTCGCCGCCAGCGTGTCCACCCATACCATCACAAAGAATATACAAACCATGCCCTTCTAAAACTCGACTTTTAGGGAACTCCAGTTTCTGAATTTTGGTTTCGATGCCAAAGCAGTCCTCGTTATGATGACGTTGACGCCCCACATCTGTGCGTCCTGCATCTTCTAAGCTGCTTAACTGCATCGCCAGCACAACAGTTGGCATATCATCAGTTTTACTAATGATATCTTCTAACTCATCTGATTGCGGGATAGTGGACACAGCTGTATTATTCTCCTTTATTGGGGGTAAAGTTGCGGTTCCTAGTGCTTCCAGTTCAATAGAAATTTCCTCCAAACGCGATCGCAATTGGGCGATCGTGTGAATCTTACCTACCTCTAAATCCCCCAACATTTGGACTACAGAGCCAAATTGAGTTCGTTGCGACTGTCTAAATAGTGCTTGCCAAACTCTTCCCAAAGCTTGGATAGTTAATGGCTCCTCTGGAATAGCAGATGTTTGGCTTTGGCTATCTTCTGGCGACTCCGTGGGGGGCTGAGAATTCGATGATTCCACATACAACCTTTGTAGTGCCAATGTTTGGTCTTCATCCAATCGCAAATTCGACAAATCTAAAAGGCTTTGACGACAATTTACTGGTTCCAATACTGCCCAAAGTTGGGCCATTTCATAACACCAGTGTAAAATTTTTAACGAACTGGTTGTTTCTTCTTGCCAGAGGTCGAGTAAATGCTGCCAATCCGAGCGGTTTTCGATTATTAATACCTGTATATCACCTTGCTGCCATGCGTCGTGAATCGACGGTATCCCCCGCTCACCTTGGGATTGTAAAGCAATATAAAGTTTAGCAAGGCGAGGAATCTCACTCGCTTCCACTGATGGCGTTAGCAAATCTGATTCCTGACTTTCTAGGATTGCCTCAATTGGTGATATTTGATACGGCTGGCAGTCTAGAACTCTCACACCCACATCAGTAATAATGGCAGTTTCCGTCTGAGCAGGTAGCACATCTAATAATTGATAGCGCTCTTGGGAGTCTAAATAGGAGCCTAATGTAATTTGAGAGCTAGGCGATAAAGGAGATGAGGAGGGTATTACTTCCTCACCTCCCACATCTCCGACATCCCCTTCTACTCTCAAAGCTTCCCCAGTTGTTTCTTTAGCAATAATTGCCCAAAACACTGTTCCACATTCTGCGTCACAGTTATGACAACGTAGTGCATTCACAGGTACATCATCTGTACCGCATTCAGGACAAACCTTGTGAGTCAGGGACGTGCCACAGTTTTGACAGAATTTGTTGCTATTGGGGTTTTCAAATTTACACTGAGGGCAAATCAGCATAGTGGAAGTTCCTTTATTCCCATTCGTTCCAAGGTGCTTCTAGCCACTAACATTCAAGGTGCCACAATTGGCTGTCCCTGACTACAGTAGATTGTAGTTTATCAATGAATTTTGGTGGCAGTATTAATTGTGACGCATATTAGATAAATATTTCATATATTGGCAGGCAATTCATTAGAAATGGGGAATGGAAGAAGCAGGGGAGCAGGGGAGCAGGGGAGAAGTTGCAGTAAGTTTTTCAGTTTTTCCCCTCTGCCCCTCCGCTCCTTTGCACCTCTGCCTCTTGTGCCCAATGCCCAATTATCAAGAGTCTGGCAATTGTGGAGGTTCAACTTTAAACCATTTTTGATAAATTTGCTTGTAAGTGCCATTGGATAACAAAGTTGCTATACCTTTGTTAATTGCATCCAAATGGGGTGAATCCTTGGGCATAGCAATCCCGTAGTATTCTTGGGTAAGGAAATCCGCAACAACTCTGATGCCTTTAAGTTTGCCATTTTTAATGGCATACAAAGTCGCGAAAGCATCGCTAATCACAGCATCAACGTTGCCATTAAGCAAGTCTTGGAAAAATTCTGGCCCAGAATTAAAAGTACTAATTTTAGCGTTGGGGATGGTTTTGGCAAAATCTGCCCCAGTGGAACCAATTTGGACAGCAATTTTTTTGCCTTTGAGACTATTGAAGTCTTGAATATTTTGATTGTCTTCGCGGACAGCGATCGCAAGTCCGGCTTTAAAATAAGGTCGTGAAAAAGCAATTGTTTTCAGGCGTTCGGCGGTAATCGTGATTCCGCTAATTGCTGCATCGACTCTTTTGGCTTGCAAGGTAGAGATCGTGCCATCAAAGGGCAGACTTTCAAACTGGACTGCAAAACCTGCTACTTTAGCGATGCCCTTCGACAGGCTCAGGGTAAGACCTGCGGCGGGCGACGCCAACGCATTCATTAAATCAATATCAAAACCTTCTAACTTACCATCAGCTGTTTGAAATTCAAAAGGGACAAAGGTGGGATCTGTGGCTACCTTGAGAGGTTTAGCGTCTGGGTCAGTAGTGGGATATAAACTTTGACAGGCAATAATTAGTAGTAGGCAGCCTAAGCTGAGAATTAGCTGCTGCCACTTGAAGTTAATTAATTTCACCATAGTAATTTTGTTCTAGTAATCAATTTTTACGATACTTGTCATGATGTTATAAGAAAGAATACATACGTATGACTTTTTGCTAATTGCCTTTGTGTGTGTTCTATATTCTGACTCCCAATTTTTAATCGCTTATGGCTTCTACCACTTCTGCTTACCAAATTGCTGATTTGTTCGCCGAAAGAGCTAGAAATCTGACACCACCAACTTACGGCACTGAGTTAACCAAAATCATCACCGTCAGCTTTGCCTATGGTCTAGCTGACCCAATTCTCTTTCCCCATGCTGACTTGTCTGCTGCAAGTGCTGCTGTACTGGCAGAAGAAGCTCCGATCGCTCTCAATTACGGACCACCTTCAGCCCAACTTTATGAACAAATAATTCTCCGCTTGCAAGCCCAAGGAATACCCGCCGATCGCGATCGCGTGATTATTGGCTACGGTTCCGGTCAGATTTTGGGCTTGCTACCAGATGTGTTTCTCGAACCTGGTGATGTGGTAATTGTGGAAGGGCCAACTTTCTTGGGAGTAGTTAATAGATTTGTCCAGGCTGGCGCCCGCCTGATTACTATTCCTGTAGATGAGATGGGAATGGATGTAGATGCGTTAGAAGAAACTTTAAGCGACTTGAAAAAACGGGGGATTCGACCCAGGTTTATTTACACTATCCCTACTTTTCATAATCCCACAGGCTCTACTATGCCGTTATCTCGTCGCCAAAAAATGGTAGCGTTAGCGGCTGAGTATGGCGTGTTGGTGGTGGAAGACGATGCCTACAGCGATTTGCGCTTCCAAGGCGAAGCTGTGCCATCTTTGGCAAGCCTTGACAAGGAGGGGTGGGTGTTATATGTGAATACCTTCTCAAAAATTATTGCGCCTGGCATCCGACTAGGCTGGGCTTGTGGCGATCCAGCAATTATTGAGCGGTTGGCAATGTTCAAAAGTGAAGGGCCTGTGGGGCCGTTTGTCAGCCATGTGGTTGGTCGCTACTGTGCTACAGGTAAACTAGATCGTCACATTCAGGAGCTAATCGCCTGCTACAAACATAAGTGTAATTTGTTGTTAGAAGCGATCGCTCAAGAGTTTCCCAGTGATGTAGTTGCTTTGCGACCAGGTGGTGGCTTTTTTGTATGGTGTAAATTACCGCCAGACATCAGCGCCAAAGCACTCCTAACTGCTGCCAATGAACATGGCATCAGCTTTCTCCCAGGAACTCGCTGCTACGCCAATGGACAGGGAGATGATGCCATCAGGTTAGCTTTTAGCTTTCAACCAACTAAGAAGATTGTCGAGGGAATCGCTACCTTGGGAGCAGTGCTGAGGGGATGGCAGCGATGATCGTACCAATTTTCGATTTAGTGGAAAGTCCGATCTAAGGAAATCTCTGGTCAGACTTTCCAACTTACGAGCCGTAGCAATTAGCGAACCGCTCTTCCTTTTCCACATCCCGCAAAAAGTCACGCTTAGTACCAGTTAGTGGGGTTACGACGGTTCCGGTGCCGCAGACTAGCGCCGCGCGGGAGAGGCGGCCACTGAGGTTATTGCCGACCTTCGTGTAGGCAAAGTTAATGCCCGGATCGACGGTCTCACCAACGTAGTCCCAGCTGCTGGGGTTGGGGTTACTGCTCCGGGTGCGATCGAGGTAGACTTTGCAGTAAGGCGGCGCGTTGTCGATTCGCGCGAATGAACCGCATTGGCCGCTGTAGAAGTACTTCAGCGTTATCTTGCTTCCAGCCCAGGTTGCGCTCTTACTCTGCTGGAGGTTGTAACGGCAGGGCGTAGACTCCGGGTATTTCCCTTCGTAGGTATAGTTTGGATAGCCCGGACTGTTGAACGGCGCAGCCTGAGCGGCGGTCGCAAATGCTAGCGGCGCGGAGATGAATAGGCCGAAAACCCTGGTGATTGTTCCGATCCCCATGAGTGGTTTCCAAATTCAATTTTATATTTATTTACTAGATTAACTATTTATAGAAAGTAGGCAGAAAAATTTCTAAGTATGTAACAAAAATCTAAAGTAATTAACCCTCGTTAATCACTCTGAAAAAAGAAAAATAAGAGCTTATTTTTCAACTGTAAATAAAGCGATAATTGAAGCGTTTATTTTCTAACAGAATCCGAAAATCAAGCTTTTGGGTAAAATTTTTATACTCAGAACCAGCCCTTTCAAGTTGAATCAGCATTTTTTGGGAATTTACTTAACTGCATTAGTCGCAGATAACACAAAAATAAGAAGAATTCTTCTCCAAAAATTTTATCAGTCTTGAAAGGGCTAATTTTGAATCTTTAAAAAATTTGCTCCAAGCGCTGGAAATCGCGCTGGACTTCGTACCAGAGACTTTTATTATGGGGGTCTGTCTTCAGAGCTTTTTTGAGATAAATTCTGGCTTTGAGTAGTTGTTTTTCGGAAATTAGCGCCCGTCCCCAAATTTGATAAGCGATCGCTAGCCATTGACGGACTTCTGCATCTGTTGACAAACGATCTGCTAGAGCTTCCGCCAGGGCGATCGCTTGCGGAAATCGTCTTTCTTGCAAAAATCGCTGCAATTGCTCATAAGTCTTCCACTTCAGCCGTTCTTCTATTTCCAACAGATTCGGCGGCTTTGGTTTCTCTGATTGTTGGCTTGTCACCGTCGTTACTGGTGTTTTCTGCCGCTGCGTTGCCTTGGCGTCGTCACGTTCAGACGTTGACACATGACTTGAATGTACGCCAATTTCCTCTGGTAGTACTACCGTCAGCAGGAGTTTGTAAGCCTCTGTCAAGGCAATAAATTTATCTTTGGCTTTGTTGTCATCTGGGTTGATATCGGGATGATATTGCTGCGCCAGTCGTCGGTAAGACGCTTTGATGTCAGCAAAAGAAGCTCCCGATCTTAAACCTAGCAAACGGTAGCAATCTCCAAGATCCATCTTGAGCTATCAGCTATCGAATATTTAGCTATCGGCTATTATCTGTCAGTATCAGCTTCAAGCCCGGACTATTAATGATAAGGGCTAATTTTCTATTTTAAAGTTCAATGTTGACAGTTTGTTTAAAGAAGAGGATTGAGCATAGAGAAGAGACAAGGTAGACAAGGAAGAGGAGGGAGACAAGGGAGAGACTTGTTTAATAATTCCTCCTTGTCCCCTTGTCTCCTCTGCTCCCCTGCTCCTCTGCCCCTCTACTGGTCTGCTACTATAGAGGTTCGTTCTTCAATCACACGGTCAATTAAGCCGTATTCTTTTGCTTCTTCGGCAGACATGAAAAAGTCACGATCCATATCTTTTTCAATCTTTTCTATGGTCTGACCTGTTTTATCGGCATAAATGCCATTGAGCTGGTGACGAATCCGCAGAATCTCTCTAGCTTCAATTTCGATATCGGTTGCTTGTCCGCGGGTGCCACCTGAAGGCTGGTGAATCATAATCCGTGAGTGAGGCAATGCTAGCCGTTTGCCTTTGGTGCCAGCTGCCAGCAGGAAAGACCCCATTGAAGCAGCTAATCCCACGCAAATAGTCACTACATCTGATTTGATATGTTGCATGGTGTCAAAAATAGCCATGCCAGATGTAACCATTCCACCGGGGGAGTTGATGTATAAATAAATATCTTTACCTGGATCGTCTGAGTCCAGATACAGCATTACAGCGATAATTTGATTGGCAATTTCATCATCAATATCTCGCCCCAAGAATATAATCCGTTCCCGGTAAAGGCGATCGTAGATGCTAATCCAATCTGTATATTGTCCACCGGGCATCCGGTAAGGAACTTTAGGAACGCCTATAGGCATAATTTACTCCGTTTTTAATAATTTGGGGGCGGTGGGAGAGTTAGAAATAACTCATAACTCCTGCACAGACGCGATTAATCGCGTCTCTACTCAGCACTCAACACTCACTAAAGAACACTGGCAGGGAGTGGGGGATTTGCGAGTTCTTCTTTCTCAAAAACTCGGTCAATCAGTCCGTATTCCTTCGCTTCATAAGGTGTCAGATACAACAGCCGATCCATGTCTTTAGTAATTTTTTCTGGGGCCTGTCCAGTGGTGCGATGTAAGATATCAACTAACGCCCCTTTATTTACCAAAACTTCCCTGGCGCGAATTTGAATATCCGTTGCTTGACCTTGGGCGTAGCTCTTAGGCTGATGCAGGATAATCGAGGAGTGAGGCAAACTAGCGCGGCAACCTTTTGTACCAGCACTGAGAAGCATCGCTGCCATACCCATCGCCGAACCGACGCAGATGGTGTGGATAGGAGGTTTGATATATTTCATGGTGTCATAGATGGCGAAGGCTTCGGTTTCAAAGCCAATGGGTTCGCCACTGTAACCGGAAGTGCCGGTGGAGTTGATATAGATTTTAATCGGTTTGTCGGGGTCGTCGGATTGCAAAAACAGCAATTCGGCCACGATTAATTCCGTGACAGCAGGCACCAGTGGCATCCCAATATAGACGATTCGCTCCTTCAATAAGAGGGAAGGTAAATCTGGCGGTGGTGTCCGGTAAGAGCTATCGCCGTAATATGGGGCTTGAACAGCTTTGATTGGGGAAATGTCCATAGCAACTGATCGCCTGAAACTATGCCGTTAACTGTAATACATCCTAGCGCGATGCCACCCTTCCTCAAGGTGCGGATTTCTCCCTAATGCTGAAGGTGGCTTCGCATCTGCCAATGCTTGGCTTCTAAGATATTCTGATTATATTAGTGTATTTATGTTGGATAGGTTTTCCGTAGAGCTAAAGTAGTGCTTTGAAGTTATTTTTTAATATGTATATCCTGAATAGGGACTCTGAGTTATGAAGGTTAATTTGCAGCCTGCCTTGAATGATGGTAATTTGGACGCAAATCAACTGAACAGTCAACGTCAGTTGGGAATTTCGATTTCAGCGATCGCAGAGACTCAAGACCGCCATGTACCCTTGAATTTATGCTTAATTCTCGATCATAGTGGTTCGATGAATGGGCGATCGCTAGAAACGGTGAAAAAAGCAGCGAATCGTCTGGTGGATAGACTCAACCCTGGCGATCGCCTCAGTGTTGTAGTTTTCGATCACCGTGCCAAAGTCTTAGTATCTAGTCAAAGTGTTGAAAATCCAGAGAAAATCAAACAGCAAATCAATCGCCTAGCCGCCGATGGTGGAACTGCGATTGATGAAGGACTGCGCTTGGGGATTGAGGAGTTGGCGAAGGGTAAAAAAGATACTGTTTCTCAAGCCTTTTTGTTAACCGACGGGGAAAATGAACACGGTGATAACAATCGCTGTTTGAAATTTGCCCAATTGGCTGCTAGCTATAATTTGACTTTAAATACTTTGGGATTTGGTGACAACTGGAACCAAGATGTTTTAGAAAAAATTGCTGATGCTGGCTTAGGTACTTTATCTTATATTCAAAAACCCGAACAGGCTGTGGAAGAGTTTAATCGCCTGTTCAGCCGTATTCAAACTGTGGGATTGACTAATGCTTATCTGTTATTCTCCCTGATGCCGAATGTCCGGCTAGCGGAACTCAAACCTATCGCCCAAGTTTCCCCAGACACAATTGAGTTACCACTGCAACAAGAAGCTGATGGACGTTTCGCTGTGCGGTTGGGAGATTTAATGAAAGATGCGGAACGGGTAATCTTAGCTAATATTTATTTGGGACAACTGCCAACAGGTGAACAAGCGATCGCTAATGTGCAAGTCCGCTACGACGATCCAGCCGCCAACAAAGTAGGTTTAGTTACACCAAATATCCCAGTTTATGCCCATGTAGTGAAAAATTACCAAGCAGACCCGAATCCCCAGGTACAGCATTCTATTTTAGCATTAGCTAAGTATCGTCAAACCCAGCTAGCCGAGACGAAATTACAACAGGGCGATCGCAGTGGTGCAGCGACGATGTTACAAACGGCTGCGAAAACTGCTTTGCAAATGGGGGATACTGGAGCGGCGACGGTGTTGCAAACTTCTGCCACCCAGCTACAATCTGGTGGAGATTTATCTGAAAGCGATCGCAAGAAAACCAGAATTGTCTCTAAAACAGTTTTGCAAGATACCCCTCCGCAATGAAAGTTAAATTGCTCTCGGCGTTAAATGACAATAATGTTGATGTGGCTCAAACAAGTAGCCAACGTCAACTAGCAATGACGATTTTTGCGATTGCTGGTGAGTCCGATCGAAATCTCCCCCTTAATCTCTGCTTGATTTTGGATAAAAGTGGTTCCATGCATGGACAACCAATTAAAACGGTAATCCAGGCGGTGGAAGGATTAATCGATCGGTTGAAAGTAGGCGATCGCATTTCAGTTGTGGCTTTTTCCGGCACTGCGGAAGTCATTATCCCTAACCAAGCGATTGAAGATCCCGAAAGCATCAAATCTCAAATAAAAAGCAAACTGACTGCTAGCGGCGGCACTGCGATCGCTGATGGTTTGGAATTGGGAATTACAGAATTGATGAAGGGTACAAGAGGCGCTGTTTCCCAGGCATTCCTGCTGACGGATGGACATGGTGAAAGCGGTTTGCGAATTTGGAAGTGGGATATTGGGCGAGATGACAATAAGCGCTGTCTGAAACTGGCGCAAAAGGCTGCCAAGCTGAACCTAACTATCAACACTTTCGGGTTTGGTAATAGCTGGAATCAGGATTTGTTGGAAAAAATTGCCGATGTTGGTGGTGGGACTTTAGCCCATATTGAACGTCCCGAACAAGCGGTGGATCAGTTTAGCCGGCTGTTTGGGCGGATTCAATCAATTGGGCTAACTAATGCTTACTTGCTGTTATCTCTAGTGCCCAATGTCCGATTAGCAGAATTGAAACCTATTGCCCAAGTTGCCCCAGACACAATCGAGTTACCAGTGGAACCGGAAGCTGATGGTAGCTTTGCTGTCCGTTTGGGAGATTTGATGCAGGATGTAGAACGGGTAGTTTTGGCAAACATTTATCTGGGACAATTGCCAGAAGGGAAACAAGCGATCGCTCATCTGCAAATCCGTTATGATGACCCATTGGTTAACGAAGAAGGTTTACTTTCGCCCTTGATGCCAGTGTATGCAGATGTAGTGCAGGCGTATCAACCGACATCTAATCCCCAGGTGCAGAAGTCTATTTTAGCATTAGCGAAGTATCGGCAAACCCAGTTAGCTGAGGCGAAATTGCAACAAGGCGATCGCACTGGTGCAGCCACGATGCTACAAACGGCTGCTAAAACTGCATTACAAATTGGAGATAAAGGTGCAGCGACAGTGTTGCAAACTTCCGCTACTCGCTTGCAAGCTGGAGAACAACTTTCGGAAGCAGACCTCAAGAAAACGAGGATTGTATCAAAGACTGTTTTACAGGAATAGTAAAAATTCTGCGTTGCTGATTAGCGGTATGAAAGTTTCGGGACAAAACGCAAAGCGAGAAAAAATATTTTATTCCTCAATTGAGCAACAAAGTAGTCGCATATTCCTAACTTATTGATTAACAACCACCGAAGAGTTTGACTTATGCTGATCCAGAAGATTGTCCAAGAATTGCAAGACATCCCTGAAGACAAACTAGCAGAACTGTATGACCTAATTCACTACTTTCGACTAGGTTTAAGTCAAGAACGTACACAACCTTTTGCGGTGAGCGAAGTCGAACCGCGCACCCCTGGTTTATTAAAAGGACAACTCGGCAATGCTTTCTTTGAACCACTGCCAGAAGATGAACTCCAGCAATGGGAATGAGCTACCTCATCGACACCTATATCCTGCTATGGTGGCTCTTTGACGACCCAAAACTCCACACTGACTGCCGAGACATCATTCGCAACCCAGATCATCGCATTATTGTCAGTAGTGCTTCTGCTTGGGAAATTGCCACTGACCCAAGTTGAGTAGGAGGTGAAATCAAGCCTCTTACCGTAATCCCAAATTTGTAGATAGCGATACACCAAAATAAATGCGTGAATTACTTAAATAAACAAGCCAATTTAGTAAGTCAAACCTCTGATGAAACTTAACAGCACTGCTTTTGGTTGCCCTTCTTGGACTAAGGCGATCGCTTCTCGCTTAGAGGATGTTTGAAAAGTCATCCAACGTCCGCTAGGACACTCTAAAAGGTTGTATTGTGCCAAATGAAACACTATTCAGGGATATTACCCTGCAAAAATCTTGTTATTGTACTTATTGGTTACTTTATCTGACAATTTATGAAATATTCATCTTATATAAGTATTTATCCTGTAATCTGTAAGATATAAATACTTATGCTACAGTGAGTAAAAACAGCGAGTTCTGAACGACACTACTAAGATGAAATTCAAGGACAGAAACTTGCGCGCGATAGCGGAAATGGTAATAGGCGATTCCCAATATTTCCCGTATCGCTCTAGTAGTTACATCACTCAGTTTTTTGAAGAATGCGATTTGGACTTTGTTCATGATGGTTCAACTCGCTGGTCCTGGACTGTAGAAAGGCTATCGGAATTGCTGCAAGAACCACAACCGATTGCTAACGCCTTACCAGAGTGCTTTGTGCATGTATTACGAATATTGATGCAGAAATCCGATGCAGAGGAAGACGATCCAGATCGTTCACTTGCGCTTGAGAAGCTGAATAAACCTCTGTCGCGAGAGGGGTATGAAGCCTTCTACGGGGAGGATGATGTATTGTACATACGTCATATCGGGACAAAAACGATATCGACGGCTCCTAATCCTCATCGACCGTTCACGCCGAAGGAAGTTAAAAAAAGAGAACAACTTATTGATTATTTGGATAAATGTTCTGAAGATGAACTAATTGAAGAAGTCTTGCTTCCGCTGTTTCGACAGTTAGGCTATCATCGGATTACGGCAGCGGGTCACAAAGATAAAGCACTTGAGTACGGTAAGGATATATGGATGAAATTTATCCTCCCAACACAACACGTTCTCTACTTTGGTCTCCAAGCGAAAAAAGGGAAGCTCGATTCTTCAGGCATTACCAAATCTGGTAATACAAATGTAGCTGAGATTCACAACCAAGTCATGATGATGCTAGGGCATGAAATTTTCGATCCTGAAATTGGAAAACGAGTTCTTGTGGATCATGCCTTTATTGTTGCTGGTGGAGAAATTACTAAAGCTGCGCGGAACTGGCTTGGGAATATGCTTGATGCCTCGAAACGTAGTCAAATCCTCTTCATGGATAGAGAGGACATGCTGAATCTTTATGTCGTCACAAACTTACCACTTCCAAAGGGAGTGATTTCTGAAGCTCCTGCTGCCGAGGATAATGAATTGCCTTTTTAGGTACTCTTGCGTAACAGCTTAATAATGAAACGCATAACAACTCTGGTGCAGATAATTAAACTAAGCTACTTGAATTTGACCAGAAGCGTTAGACCGTGAAATCACAGAATCGTGAATCTTGAGGCTAATATCAACCAATTCTCATCCTTATTTCTAGCTCTCCAGAATTTCCTTCGCATTTAAAAGTCCTTGATATTGTTCTTCGCTGACCTTTGGATACTTGAGATTCAGTTCCTTTAACTGAGTGTAAATGATACCCGCCACAACCAGACGAGTAAACCATTTGCGATCGCAATCATTACTCCCCTGAGTAGCCGATCTTGTAGGGTTTGTTAATGCAATGTAACGCACCAAATTGATTGTTATTCACCGTAATTATCTGATTTTTAGGTTTTTTATTAATGCGATCGCCTAAAAATTTCGACTCACAGAAATAGCGATCGCCTAACTCCTAAAATCGCCAATATAAGCCCCAATTTGTTTAAGTCCCTGCAAAACTTGGATACGTTCTGATGTATTTTCAAGTAACCGATAAGTATTGGATCTAGTATATTGAGGGACATTTTGGTGGCGATCGCATTTCAAAAACAATACTTCTCTTCCGTTTGTAACCATTGCATAACAACTTGACTGTAAGTTGGGAGCGCTCAACAAATAAGTAAGTGCTTGGGGAATTCCCGCCGTAACGTCTAGTCTTGCAGGCTTTGACTCGATTACCAAAATCCAAAAACTATCTTGAATCACCAAAATATCAATCCTGCCTTGAACTGCAATAGCATTAGCTTCGTCTGCAACTTCGATATTGGTACTTACTTCTGCTTTTACCAAAAAAGGAAACTGATAGAAACCTGCTAAATCTAGCAATGGTGATATAACTATAAGCTTAACAATTTCTTCGAGAGGTGGTTCTTCTTGACTGAGATAGGTATAGTTTCGAGTGAGGCGATCTAGTCCTTGTAGTTCCGCTTCGGTTAGAGTCGGCGCATTATTTAACCATTCATCAAAAAAGCGATCGCTAGAGTCTAGTCTCAAGCCAAAAGTTTGACGGAGAGCGCCAAGGGTAAGGCTACTAGCATTTGTAATCACGGTTAAATTCTTGTAGTAATTACATGAACTTTAAAAGTCTAGACATTTGATCTAGGCTCCAATACCTAATATACGATATATATAAAAGCAAAAGAGCGATCGCCTAGAAATCACGACTCACAGGAATAGCGATCGCCTTTAAAAGATAGATTGTTGATGCGATCGCATACTGCAAAGCCTTTAGCAGATAGATAATTGAGGCGATCGCCTAGAAATCACGACTCACAGGAATAGCGATCGCTCAAGTAAGACGATGCAAAAATTAAAGCTTGCTGAATATCTTCATCTTCTAATTCGGGAAACTCCTGGCGCAGTTCTTCACGATTAGGGTAGGTAACTAATAACTCAATCACTCGACGAACGGTAAGCCGAAGATTACGAATAGATGGCTGTCCATTCATGCGATTGGGATTGCTGGTAATGCGATCTAATTTCATGGAAGTAACCCTAGCTCCTGATTAAAATCATCCTCAATATATATTGCTTCATGCCAAGTTAATGAGAAACGATTGTACTCCAAGCAAAATTTTATAGCAAGGAACAGGAAATAAGGCTTCTGCCACTAAAATAGAAAAATCATTCACGAGCGTTGTATTTATGGGTAATGAAGTTGAACTACTTGAACACTGGCGACAACTCACACCCCAAAAGCAACAAAAAGTTTTGGAGTTTGTTGAGCTACTTAAATCTGAGCCAGAAACAACACCTGCCGAATCTGAATTTTGTGCCACAAACACCCTTAGCCAAAAAATTATGGTCGATCCGACAACGAGCGATCGCTGCTGGATTGCAACTTCGTAAGTGTTGACGAAATTGAACTTGAACTTGCTGCACGTCGCGGTGGATTTTGTGAGTCGTAAAAAGACGTACATAGACTCTGGTATACTCATTACCGCTTTCTGTGGCATTCAGTCAGTCAGCATCAGAGGGAATCAAATTCTTAACGATGAAAATCTGGAGTTTGCCTCAAGTCGCAACGTTTCAGTTAGCTGATGTGATGTAGAAAAATCCCCTTTATATCCCATATCTTTTGGAATCCCCATGAAAGCAATTAAAGTTATGGCAACCATTGATGAGCATGGGCAACTTACTTTAGATCATCCCTTAATGACTGATAAGAACAGTCGTGTTGAAGTAATTGTCCCGATCGCAGAAGCAGCAGAAATTGATGAAGATGAGCCATCTAAAAAAGTGATTGTAGAAGATTTTCGTCAAGCTTGGCATGAAGCTATGACCGGACAAACAATTCCCGTGGCTCAACTTTGGGAAGGACTTGAAGATGTCTGAGCAATCGTTTATTCAAGTTGAAACCGCGCCAACGTTCAACCGAAATATACGCACCCTCGCCAAGAAATATCGGAGTATTCGTAATGATATACAACCCGTAATTGAACAACTTTAACGGGGAGAGTTACCTGGAGATCAAATATCTAAGATTGGTTATGCAGTTTTTAAGCTACGAGTCCGAAATAGCGATGTTCAAAAAGGTAAAAGTGGTGGCTACCGTCTGATTTATTACATTAAAACAGCAATGGGGATTATTCTGCTCACTATTTATACTAAATCCGAACAAGCTGATATGGCAGCAGATGACATTAGGAGCATTATTACTGAGTATGAACAAAGCGCAGTTGAAGACCAATAAAATTTATAGAACAATACCTCATAGAATATAGGCGGATACCATCGGCTAACTTAGTTTAGCTTTTATAAATTCCAAATCTTTGTCGATTGCTGGTAATCCCTGATTAAACAACAGTTTCATAGCTGTTAGGTAGTTCAATGATGCGATGGCTCAAGTAGAACGATGCAAAAATTAAGGCTTGCTGAATATCTTCATCTTCTAATTCAGGAAACTTATGGTGCAGTAGTTTTGTAGGTTGGGTGCAGCGATAGCGTAACCCAACATAAATAAGCTGGTAATGTTGGGTTGCGTTTCACTCCACCCAACCTACATAAATATATCTTTTAAAAAACTCTAGGTTTCAACATAGATGAGGTTCAAATATGAAGTTTTGAGAAAGTAATATGCCTTTTTGCTGATTAAATATGAATTTTAGTTAAATATGCGAAAGGTTAGACATCGGGCAAAACTTCAACCACAGTGTAGTAGTAAAATTCTGGTAAAAGTGCTATGGGTAAATGATTAGTAGCTTGAAAAATACACATGAAAACCACTGGCATTCATCATGTAGCGATTATTTGCTCTGACTACGATCGCTCCAAAGCATTTTATGTCGAAACTTTAGGATTTTCGATTATTCAAGAGACTTTTCGCGCCGCCAGAAATTCTTATAAATTAGATTTAAAAGTTGCAGAAAATACTCAAATCGAACTATTCTCTTTCCCAAATCCTCCAGAACGACCTAGTAAACCAGAGTCTTGTGGTTTAAGACATCTTGCTTTTCAAGTTGATGATGTAGAGGAAACTGTTTTTTATTTAAAATCAAAAGGGTTAGAGGTAGAAGATATCAGAGTTGATGAAATTACAGGTAAAAAATATACTTTCTTTAAAGACCCAGATAATTTACCATTAGAAATTTATGAGCGTTAAAATTACTGCTAAAAAGTGAACTTGTTATCACTATAGATAATGAAGCGATTGCACCACTGTAATTGTCAATCTACTGAAATCAAGTTATTTTGATTCTCAGTCAACTTTACTACATAAAATTTATCTGGTTATTTGGAGGACAGTAAATACTTCTACCAAAAGAATCGCCAGTTTCAGCATCCGTTAATTCCACAAGTTTAGCGTTATCAGTACAAACACTTCTACCTTTAGCTATTCTCAACTCACCTTGGACAAAACCAGTAACTATCCAGACCATTCGGTTGTTAGAAATCGATGATTTGTACTCTCCTGTTTTAGCTGCAAATTCCTCATATCTTGTAAGTTTTGCTTCGGTGATTCGCATCTTACTAGACTTTTTGATAACACTTTCAATCGTCATCAAACGGCTTGCTGGTAAGCTATTATTTGCAGGATATATTCGTACTCTTGAGTTGAATGGTATTGGTTGATTGACTGGGTTTTTTGTCTGTACTGGTTTAGCTGTGACTGTCTGCACTAGCAATAAATTAGTGGTGGTAGCAAATATAAAAGCAGATAATGAAGTTATTGTAAAAATCTCAACTGTAGTGCAAATGCGCTTCATAATGCTCAGAATGATAACAACTTCGTACCACTTTAAGCGATCGCCTCCGTGAGTGTTTGCATCATCGCGCCAGAAACTCTATTGTGTCAGAGCATCAAGTTTAGCCAGTATTTTTAAGCCCTCTTCTGGGTTGCCAGTTGCGGCCATTGGTTTAAATCTGGTATATTCCCAGTCAAAAAACTCAAAAGCGATCGCTAGTAGATAAATATCTGCAATATCAGGCCAAAGAACCCAGGATAATGAATCATAATTAATCTCTATAGCTTTGAGTTATCAGCCATCAGCCACCAGTTAGAAGCCGGAAGCTGAGACGCCGAATACTCAAGGCTTTTGATTCAACTTAACGAATTAACTATGAATTCTGAACAAATCAAAAATTCTCTAAATATTTCGCCAGCGATACGTGTGGGAGTACTGGGTTTCGGCGGACTCGGACAAGCAGCCGCCAAGGTAGTTGCTGGCAAACAAGAAATGATTTTAGTCGCAGCAGCAGATCAAAAAGGCTACGCTTATGCTGCTGACGGTTTAAATACTGAAAAATCTGTTGCAACCTATCAGTCCCAAGGTTCGGTGGGTTATTTAGAGCCAATTGGTACATTAACAAATCAAAGTATTCAGGATTTAATCGAAATAGCTCAAGTAGATGGTTATTTTTTAGCTTTACCTAACCTACCTAATGACTTTATTCCCAATGTCGCCAAGGAATTTATCAAATCTGGTTGGCGTGGGGTACTAGTAGATGCAATTAAACGCACCACTGCTGTAGAACAACTCCTAGCGATGAAGGAGGAACTGCAAGCCGCCGGAATTACCTACATGACAGGATGTGGTGCTACCCCTGGACTATTAACAGCAGCCGCAGCTTTAGCCGCCCAAAGTTACGCCGAAATTCATCAAGTTGAAATTACCTTTGGGGTGGGAATTGCTAACTGGGAAGCTTACCGCGCCACTGTTCGGGAAGATATAGGTCACATGCCTGGTTACACAGTGGAAATTGCGAGGGCGATGACTGACGCAGAAGTAGAAGCACTACTAGATAAAACTAATGGCGTGCTTACCTTGACAAATATGGAACACGCTGATGATGTGATGTTAGAAGTAGCCGGGATAGTGGGACGCGATCGCGTTACAGTTGGTGGTGTAGTCGATACCCGCAATCCCAAAAAGCCTCTTAGCACCAATGTGAAGGTAACAGGACGTACCTTTGAAGGAAAGATTTCTACCCATACCTTTACTTTGGGAGATGAAACCAGCATGGCAGCAAATGTCTGTGGCCCTGCTTTCGGCTATCTCAAAGCTGGTAGACAATTGCACCAACGCGGCATCTATGGAATATTCACCGCTGCTGAAATTATGCCCCAATTTGTTAGGTAAATAGGGAATAGGGTAGGGGAGCAGGGGAGCAGGGGAGCAGGGGAGAAGTTGCAGTAAATTTTTCCCCTCTGCCCCTCTTCCCCATACCCAATCCCCAATTCTTATAATGGGATTTCAACGTTGATAAATCGGAGGTAAGTGTGACCACTACGCTACACTGGCAGGAACGGGTTGGTAATCAAAGAGATTGGATTTGGCGTGGTTGGCAAACTCGCTACACTTACATTCGCCCTAGCCAAAATCACCACAATACAACACCCATAATTCTGTTACATGGCTTTGGTGCTTCTATTGGTCATTGGCGACATAATTTAGAAGTGTTGGGTGAGCATCACACAGTTTACGCCATAGATATGTTGGGTTTTGGCGCTTCTGAAAAAGCCGCAGCTAATTACAGCATCGAACTCTGGGTTGAGCAAGTTTACGATTTCTGGAAAACATTTATCCGTCAACCAGCAATATTAATAGGCAATTCCAACGGTTCACTAATATCTATGGCCGCCGCTGCCGCCCATCCCGATATGGTGCTGGGGATGGTGATGATGAGTTTACCCGACCCGTCATTAGAACAAGAAGCAATTCCTCCTCTGCTGCGCCCACTCGTCACAGCAATTAAAAATGTTGTCGCTTCGCCGTTGATACTTAAACCTGTATTTAACTTCGTGCGCCGTCCTGGGGTGCTGCGTCGCTGGGCTAGTCTCGCCTACGCTAACCCAGAGGCGATTACCGATGAACTGATCGAAATTTTAGCAGGGCCTCCCCAAGACCGCGGTTCTGCAAGGGCGTTTAGTGCTTTGTTTAAAGCTGCGATCGGAATTAATTTTAGTCCTAGTGTCAAGACAGTATTACCAACCTTAACAATTCCCATGCTTTTAATTTGGGGACAAAAAGATCGGTTTGTGCCGCCAGCCCTGGCTAGCCAATTTGCCCAATATAACGAGAAGTTAGAACTGCTGAATCTGGAGGATGTAGGGCATTGTCCCCATGATGAATGTCCAGAACAAGTTAACCAAGCGATTTTAGATTGGATTGAGAGATGGGTTGGCGTAGGCGAAGCCCGCCGCAGGCATCGCCAACCATTGATTGTTCCCTAAATATTATGCAATGGTATGCAATGGGAGCGATCGCATCAGCAGTAACTAGCCAATCGTCGCCTGGTTAGTGTCAACATCTGTAGCACCACTTACAGAACTCGCCACAGAAATCATTTTGTTGAGAATTTCTTGACTGGGGACTTTACCTTTCAACACTACAGTGCTACCCGTCTGAGCAACCCAAAGGGTATTAACATCGTCGAGTTGCGGATCTTCATCAAATGCTAACGCTACCCGCTTTGCTAAACCACTTTGGTCATATTCTCCGCTTAATCCTAGACGTTCTGGAGGTATTGATTGCGTAGCAGCAGCGACATCACTACTAGGAGCTTGCTGTATAGCCTGTGGAGCCGGATTTACTTCTGCATTTTGAGGTTTTTCCATGCCAAACAATCTTTGTAACCAACCCATAAAAACTTGTCTCCGATTAGAGGCTTATCAAATCTGAGTATAAAAGGTTTACAACAAATGCTGCATCTGCCAATGAAAAGATATACATTCAATGAAATTTTTGCTTGCAGTCGGATTTCTAAACAATTTATCGATTGAGAATGCAATGAGTGCAACGCTTAAGTTTACAATAAGAGGTCGCACTGAAAATTTAGTGCGGTAGTAGTTCTAGCGTTGCCTTTTGCTAGTGTCTGCATTACTCAATTCCTGCTCTAGCCTCTGTTGGCGAAGATGAAACATACCCTTTCAGTTCTCGTAGAAGATGAGGCGGGTGTTCTTTCCCGCATATCTGGTTTATTTGCGCGTCGTGGCTTCAATATTGAAAGCCTTGCTGTTGGCCCTGCTGAACAAGGAGGAGTCTCCCGAATTACAATGGTTGTCCCTGGTGACGATCGCGTCATCGAGCAACTCACCAAGCAACTGTACAAGTTAGTCAATGTCCTAAAAGTCCAGGACATTACCGAAACCCCTTGTGTCGAGCGAGAATTGATGCTTTTAAAGGTGAATGCTAGTAGCAGCAATCGCTCAGAAGTGATCGAATTGTCTCAGATTTTCCGGGCGCGAGTCGTGGATGTGGCAGAAGATTCTCTCACCTTAGAAGTTGTGGGAGATCCAGGTAAAATGGTAGCGATCGTGCAAGTATTACAAAAATTTGGTTTGAAAGAAATCGCCCGCACTGGCAAAATTGCCCTGACTCGTGAATCAGGTGTGAATACCGAGTTACTCAAATCTTTGGAAGCAAAGGTTTAGTTGGGAATTTAAATCAAGACTCAGAAATATTCAACCGCAGCAGAAGTCATAGTGGCAATTGTTACTATGACTTCTGCTTAGGGACTAACAAAAAAACAAATATCCAACTACCCTTCAATTTTAGCGATCGCTTCTTCTGGTGAGACATTACCATAAATCACAGACATAATCCCTGGCAGGTATTCATCCATCATCGTCACATTGGCGTAAACCACTCGTTGAATGAGTGCAAAACTAAGTCTGTCACCTTCGACATCAATGCTGGTTTTGTAACTAATCTCGCCGTCAGTAAAATCTAGTTCAAAATTGCCGATCATCATGCCACAATTAGCTCTAGTTAAAAACTCTGCTACAGCCAGCCGCTTATTTTCTGGTGCGTTGACTGGACAAATTGAGTAAAAAACGAATTGATTTTGTTCACTTCTTGTTCTAGCGTAACAATTCCATTTGCCATTTTCGCCTTGGAACGATATTTGTAAAGCTGGCTGTCCTAGAAGTTGTACAAAGGGCCAATCATCAGCTTGGAAAAAATTAATTATTTCTTCAAAAAGACTACTATCTGTAGAAGATGAGGGCAAAGTTGCCTCTAGTTTTTGTGTTATTTCATCTGTGTTAATATCAGCTAATTCTGTCAAACATTTATCGATTCCTTCCAGCATTTTGGCAGATGCTTTCTGAGTTTTTACAGATAAATTAGCCTCAGTCCAATCTTTAAAAAAGTTGACAATACCTTCAGCAATTCCTTCACCAGAAGCGCTTGTTTGAGCCAGATTTTCTGGACTAATATAAGACCAAAGAGTACGATAGCCGATTTCGCCTGATTCTTGTTGCTGTTTAACAGATAAACCCAACCAACTTTCGGTGAAGAGGATTTGGTTATCGGGTTGTTCTTGGCTTAAATTCAGGATATATTTTGCAGTTTCATCAATGTTGATGGCGTGTTCTGCTAGTAGTGGTAATAAATCGGGTTTCAGGCTGGTTTCGATTGTAATGTCTAGTTCGCTGAGGAATTTACCAGATGATAGAGTATTACGCGCATCTGGTTTGAGATTGAATAAAGCGGCGGTATCGATGCGTTGGTAGAGTTGTGGGTTGACTTGGAAGGTGAGGCGACACTCAATGAGTTCGTTGTTTTGTTTGGTGAGGGATAGGGCGATCGCGCGAACGGTTAGGGGAGATTGGGAGGAGTCGTGTAGGGTTAGTTCGGTGTTCAGGAGATAATGTTCAGTGTTGATGGTCATCTAGAATTCTCCCCATCCTGGCCAACTTCATAAGCTGGATGTAAATTTGCTCAATGCCATTCGCTGAAAGTCCAGTCTGCCAGAAAATCATCTATGTGAATACGTAAGCTTTCCGCCATAGTTTCTTCCCAACGCATCACGTCTACAATATAGTCATCCCAAGAAGACGTGCCTACCTGTCGACTGAAGCTAGGAACAATCTCACCCACAACATCAGCAATCCCTAAACATTCCAGTACCCTTCCTTCTTGCCAACGATCTCGTCTAGCAGGATAAAATTTGGGTGCATGAACCAGCTTTTGCTGTTGTGGTTGAAGTGAAACAATAAAAGTGCTGTCACGCCGTTGAACAAAACCATGTGTTAACCATAGAGTTCGCATTGAAGCAGGTAGGGTTCCGATCTGCGCTTCAAACTTGGTGATATCCTCCTCTGGCGTAGGAAGACCAGTCATCATAAACCCATTTTCGTATTCGTTAATATCCACTTCTCGCCAGTCTTTCAGAAAATACACTAAGAGGTATCCAATTTCACTTTCTGCAACTCTGGCTTCCAGAATAGAGTTTGTCAAATAATCTATGAATCGCGGCAGACTGTCTGCGGTCTTTGCCCAGACCTTTTGAATTGTGACTGCACAAGGGTTAGCTATCAAGTCAATCCAACACTGTGGTATCTGCTCACTAAGGGCTTGTGTTTCTTCCAAGTCTAACCATCGGGAGATCCACCCTCCCCAGGAGTGGGCATAGCTCATCCATAAAGATTCTCTCTCAAATGATTTCATTTTGCTGCCTTTTCCAATTCTGCGATTAAATCGTTGCAAAATGCATCCACTTTTCCTGAAGCTACAATTTGAGTATTAATATCGCTAATAAGTGGACGATCCTTAGTTCCAGGTTTTTGGTTTAAAAGCTTTTTAATCTGGTCTACAACGGTCTGAATCTTATCGTGAGTAAACTGCTCTAACTGAGCAGAGGTAGCGTGTTGAAACTGATTTCCTAGAGGAGTGCTACTGAGTGCTTTGCCAGAAGCGCGTTGCATTAAAGTCCAAGCACCTTGAGCATCTTCACATACAGCGCACTGTTTGTCTTCAGTAACAGCAGAACCATCGGGACTATTGCCAGCAGCAATCAGCTTCTTCGCCCAGAGATCCAGATTTTTGACACTATAATTTTTTAATACAGTCTCGATAGTGTTTCGGAACACTGAGGCCGATACAACATTATGTGGCTTGCGTTCACCAGGTCGTCCATTAAATGTGCCACCGCTACCAATTTCCCCACTGAGAGTGCCACAAGCCGGACAAACATTGTCACTATATATTTGGGAAATCTCTGTTGAGAACTTCTGATGAGTCGTCAAATGTTCAAATTCAACCTTAATATGTGCGGGTGGCCTTTTAACCTCAATAAAATCTACCTGTGCATCATATCGTTTTGCTGCCTCTCTACAAATCGATATAAAGTATTCTTTTTGTGGATGTTGGCTATTTGCTGATTTTTCAATATCCTTGATTAATGGCTCAAGTGAAGCTGCATCTGCTGGAACTGTATACTCAGCCAAACCGTAGACAGTTGGGTTAATACTTCCATCAAGCCGAGCAACACCATTATGTTTGCTCAGTGTGATCTTAGACACACCAGTTTGTTCTGCTACCTCTGTTGCTGCCTCATGCAGTGATTTTGCCTGGGTAAGAGATGATGCTTTCAAAGGTGGCAGAATTAAAGTACCACTGTTTTGATCAAACTTTGCGTCATGGTGCTGACTTAATAGACGCTGCGTGACTTGTTTAGGTTCACCACCTTTATTATACAGAACCGTCCCACTCTTGATTTGTAAGATATCCTTGGCAAGTTCAAGCTCAGGGCGCTGTACTGTGACTGAGTTACTTTCGACCAGAGTTTTAGGTGTTGTTTGATTTTCCTTGTCGTTTACCTTTTTACTTTCTTTATTCTTGAATTTATTACCAAACTTGTCTTTCACCGCTCCCTTCTCATCTTCAACGCAATTCTTAGCTGCTGCTTTTTTATCATTAATCCATTTCTTTCCGGCTTCCTTTTTATCCTCAGCCCACTGCTTACCGGCTTTATATTTTTCCTTCGCTGAATCTTTCAGTTCTCCAGCCTTCTTACCAAACTTGCTATTCTTGACCTTGTTACCAACTTTCTTAAACGCCTTTGCACCTTTATCAATTACCCAATCAACTGCTTTTTCCATCGGTTTCCGCAACTTCTGGAATATTCCTTGAATCTTACCGGCAATTCCATCTAAGCCCAAAAGACTTGCTAGGAAACTGATGACGACTGGTAAAGATTTTGCTAGGGCATTTTCAACACTTTTGATTGCTTGATCGATCGCACCACTAGCGATCGCACCAATGGCATCCAGTATCGCATTAATTAAATCGGCAATCTGCTGGGCGCGTTCAATAAAGAATTTGACAATTTCATAAATCGCTTTAGCAGCTTTGATGAATGCTGAAGCCGGGGTCAACAGGCTGAGAATCCACTCAATCCCTGCTGTAATCACTTTTTCAATAATAAAATTCTTGATGGGTTCGATCACCAAAGCATTGAGGTCGCCCATCTTCTCTTGGACAAACTGCCAAATCCCAGCCACTCCTTCACTGGCTAAGACTTGAAATACATCAACAGTTTGTTCCAATCGACTGACCTTTTCTTCACCCAATCGTTTCACAGCTTGACCGCGAATTGCTTCATAAGTGAAGCCTAAAAGCTGCATTGCTAGGCTAAAGATCCCTTTGAGGTCGAAATTTTCTGGCATTTCAATACCAGTTTCTGCCATTGTGCCAGTCAGCCAGCCGATTAATCCTTGCTGGAGGTGCTTCCCGATATTATTCATGAAGTTGAGGAAGCCTTGCTTCAGTGCCTGGATCAAATTAGTCAAGAAACCAATCGGGTCTTTGAGGATTTGCCCAACTACGCCAGCAACTCGCGCTAGCACTTGCAAAAGCATTTTGGTCAGTTCAATTATCGTCTTGATGACTCCCACGATGAAGTCGAAAGCTTTTTGAATAAAACCTTTATTTGCTGCCTTCATCTCTTCAATGCGGGCATCAACAGCTTCCAAGTTCTCCTGATATTTCTGCGCTAGGGTGTCAATTAGCTCATCTTGCTTATCGTCAACACTTTGTTGCAATTCTTCAAATTTGCTGTCAATGTCTGCGGCAGCTTGTTGACCAACTCCTTTCAACTCTTGCGGTAGTTGGCTAACATAATTCTGAATTTCCTGCTTACCATTGGCTATTTCTGCTTTGGCTTGGGTAAGTCCTTTACTGATAATGGCGACAACCTTGTTAATTACATTATCCATCTGATTGATGTAAAGCTGGCGACCTTCTTGATAGAAAGCGTTCACCTCTGAGGGCATACCAAACAATTTGTCTATCAACCATTTTCCTGGCCCCAAAATGCCGCTGTAGCGATCGCTCTTATAATCGTCCATCCGCTTGCCAACATAATCCTCGAAGGCTTTCTTTGCGTCAGCAGCACCAGCATCAAAGGCTTGTATAACTTGTCCGTCTAATTCACCGAGGGTTTTCTCAACTTTACCTTTGGTCTTGTCATAAATCTTATTAATATCACCAGCAACTTTTGCCCGTGCTTGCTCATCCTTGCTCTTGGCACCCACCTGCTGCTCCCCTACCTGACCCAGGTTTTGAGTACGGGTACCGTGCATTGCTTGCAAATGCTGCTGGGCTGTAGCTTCTGCCGTAGCTTGAGCGGTTGCGAGTATGCCTTGCTCTTGCTGGCGATATTGTGGCGGCGCTGCCACAGCATGGGTTTGAGCATCTTTCTTGGCTGCGAGTGCCCCTTGAAACTCCGGTTCATTGGAGTTTGCCAATTGCTCCTCGGTAATATCCGCCTCTTTCATCTGCTGGTCAAGTTTTTTACTGTCCTCTTGCAGTGGTGCTTCGACTTCACCTTGTCCTTTAGATTTGGGTGCAGCTTTATCTGCATCAACGCCTGTTGGCGTTGTCCCTGGCTCATTCTTTGGCAGTGGTGTTACTTGTTTAGCCTCAATCCCACTGGCATCAGGTTTTTCTTTAGTTTTCTCTTCTAGTTGACCCTGAGAGCTTTTCTGTTCTTCTTTAACCTGACCGCTCAAATCGCCTTTAACAGAGTCCAGTTTATTGTTATTTTTAAAGTTGTCCGCCTCTTCCAAGTTCTTGGGAGCCATATCAGCAATGCGCTCCATCAATTTGGCTTTGAAAGCGGCAGCATCAAATCCTGGTGTTGGGGCTTGTTGCATCTCCCCAACTTGATTGGCTTGCGCTTTGCTGTCTACTTCATTACCTGGGGGTTGGGCTGCCGCTTGGGCTTCTTGGGCTTTGCTATTGGCAGGTGGGTGTTTTTTCTCAAGTCCTGCAACCTCTTTTGTTGTGCCGACTACCGCTTGAAATGCTGGGTCATCTTCAGGGGAAGTGGGAGCCTTTTTACCATCAGCTGCTGCATCAGGTAATTTTACTGTAGTGCTGGCTACATTTGCTCCTGGTAATCCGGCGATCGCTTTCCCTGCGTTTCCTCCAGGTAAATCTGCGGTTCCCTTACCTACATCTGCTCCTTTGTTTTGAGCTTGCTGTTGAGAATCGACCTTTTCTGTATTAACTTTGGTATCTTTTGACTCAGGCTCTTTTGGTTGATTTCCTCCAGCCTCAACTTGTTTCTGAGTTACTGCTGCACCAACCTTTTTTGTCGGAGGTGGATCTGTTACCGCGTTCCCGCCATCATCTGGTGGTGTGGGGCTAGCTTGATGTTTTTCTGTCGTAGTCTGATTTTGTTGTTCGCCGTTTTCCGTATCAGTTTTGGATTCTAAATTTTTTTGGTTGTCTTCGTCACTTGGTTTTTGGAAATTCTCTCGCAGTTGGATAGCTAGCCCATGCCCCGCAGAGGTTGTAGGCACTTTTGTCTGAAGTTTATTTTCTTTTGGTGCTAGATGAAGAGATTTCGGCTGCACTGCACTGCCATTCTGCTGGACAACGTGCGTCAACTCATGAGCCAGTAATTCTTTGCCTGCATTACTTCCAGGAGAGTATTCGCCTTGACGGAAGAACACATCTTGTCCTGTGGTAAAAGCACGAGCTTGTATAGATTCATTTAAGCGATTAGATTGAGCATCAGTATGAACCCGAACGCTACCGAAATCAGCCCCAAACGCCTGTTCCATTGGTTGCTTGATATCATCTGCCAGCGGCTGCCCATTTCCACGTGCTTGTTGGATAGAAGTTTCTAGCTCAGATGTTGCGGCTGTCCTTCCTCCGCCCTGACGCTGCACCAAAGGGGTAATGGAACCCGCTAGGGATTTCATTTGTAATTGGTCTTCTTCCTCTGGTAATGCCTCCCGTTGGATAGATTGCACAGGTTCGCTCATCCTCTGCATCACCAACTGGGCGACGCTATCAGCCTCCTGCTCATAAATGTCTCCAGGTTGATTAACTGTCAGTTTTGTTTGTGGACGCCGCAGTGATATTCGACTGATGTCATGTCCAAGTGGTTTGGTTGGGGATTGTACCTCATTCACTATCTGGGATAAAGTACCAAGCGGCTTCATTTGCAATTCTTCTTCTGGTAGTTCCTCCCGTTGCAACGAGGGAGTTTCTCCCCAAGATTTCATTTGTACTTCTTCTTCTAGCAGTTCCTCGCGCTGAATACTGCCCTCTGGTTTCGCTTGCAATTCATCTTCATCATCAGGTAATTCTTCTCGCTGAAGTTTCCCACTCTGTGGCTGATGAATTCTTTGCATCACCTGACGTGCTGTTTGGTCAGCTTCTTGCTCGTATTTATCTCCAGGCTCCCCAATCGTCAGTTTTGCCTGAATTGGTGTTGATGTATCTGATCTTCTGACTGGAATATTGGCAAAGTTATGACCAAATCGAGTTGCTTTTTCCAGTCGAGAATTCAAAGATCGATCCATCTTGGCTTGCAATACAGTCAGTCGTTCTTGTCCCTCTGGCGTAATCGTCCGATGCTTGGCTTGTAATTCCAATCCAGTTACTTCCATCTTTTCTTCTACAAAAGCTTCATTCTCTACGTCTGTTTGTGTCACAGGCGTAAAAGATGCTTTTTGAGTTTGGCCGCCAAACGGTCTATAGGCCAATTGAGGAGTTTGTTCTGGTGCTTGGGAATTAGAAAAGCTGGATGAGGGACTTTTGAGGGATTTCATCGGTTTTATTGCAACTATTGACGATTCAATTTGTCTAGATGATTAGTTTTGATTATCATTTACCCAAAATTGCAATTATCAAGATAATTTTAGAACGCTAATCAATTAGAAATAATTAAGATGTGTTTCCCCCGAAGATAAGTACTGGCTTGTAAATAGTCTCATATCGAATAAAGGAGAACACGCTGCCGTGTTCCCCTAGCCACAAGAAAAAGTATCCTTGAATCTGCCTTCTGATATTAGTACTTTCTTAAGTTGGCAAAGTTTTTATGCAAAACTGACTCCTAGTGTATAAGAAAAATCAGGATTATAACTGTTACCAGAGAAAGTTCCGCTATCTTCAGGCAAGATAACCCTTCAGGGCTGGCGAATGTATTGTTTGTACTTTATCCAGTATTTTTCCGCTCATAGAAAAGTGAAGTTGTCACTATCAAGTGTGAGACCCACTACCCCCTGCACAATACCGATAATCTCATCTTGCTCTGCTCCTAATTTGTCTAAAAATATTCGTGTGTTACTTCCAACAACTTGCAAGCGGTAATCCTGTGAAAATCCGTTGAGTTCAATTCGGTCTTGGCTAGAGTCGAAGTCAGTAATAGTAGCCAAGTCTCCAAAACCAGGATTCGTAGTATTGTTATCGTCGTAGAAAACATTTACAGCGTCCCCTAGAATAAATCTATCTGCCCCAGCCCCGCCAGTTAAGTTATCAATTTCCCCTAATCCAGGTGGAAGCGGACTACCAGGAAAAGTACCGATGAGGATATCATTTCCAGATCCCCCATTGAGGATATCATTGCCCGGCCCGCCTTGTAGGCTATCATTGCCGTCCTCACCATTGAGGATATCATCGCCATTATTACCGTCTAGGGTATCATCGCCTGCTCTTGCATTTATAGTGTTATTAGAAGTATTACCAAAAAGAAAGTTGTTAAAACTGTTACCTATCCCGGTAATGTTGCCACCTTCTCTCAGCCTCAGGTTCTCCAGATTGGCTCCTAATGTGTAGCTTACAGAAGATCGGACGTTATCTATACCTGAATTCGCAGCCTCTCTAATGGTATCAAGAGTAGTGTCAACAATGTAAGTATCGTCACCTGCTCCCCCATTCAAAGTGTCAATACCTAAACCGCCGTCAAGTGTGTCATTGCCATTATTACCGGATAATCGGTTATTTTGGTTATCGCCAGTAATGCTGTCATTTGCATTTGTGCCGATGACATTATCAAAGTTGACTGCGGTAAATGACAATGTTCCTAAACCAGGAACGTTATTAGCAGCTAAACTTTGGGTTTGCAGGTTAGCGGTGATAGATACCCCAGGTAAAGATTGAGATGCATCGATGGTGTTGTTGGCAACCTTCGCATTAGCAATAACCTTTTCGACTTTAAAGAGTAGGTCGTTTCCCAATCCTCCAGCTTTTTGAATGGTTCCAACACCTGATAAGGTAATGCTTTGACCTAGTTGACTGTAGTCTGCGGTATCAATGCCATCTCCGCCATCAATGTTGTCGTTACCCTGACTGCCTTTGAAGGTATCACTGCCTGCACCACCTTTTAGAGTGTCATTTCCTACACCCCCATCAAGTGTATCATTGCCATTATTACCGGATAATTGGTTATTTTGGTTATCGCCAACAATGATGTCATTTGCATTTGTACCGATGACATTATCAAAGTTGACTGCGGTAAATGACAATGTTCCTAAGCCAGGAACGTTATTGGCAGCTAAACTTTGAGTTTGCAGGTTAGCGGTGATAGATACCCCAGGTAAAGATTGGGATGCATCGATGGTGTTGTTGGCAACCTTAGCATTAGCAATAACCTTTTCAACTTTAAAGAGTAGGTCTTTTCCCAATCCTCCAGCTTTTTGAATAGTTCCGACACCTGACAAGGTAATGCTTTGACCTAGTTGACTGTAGTCTGCGGTATCAATGCCATCTCCGCCATCAATGTTGTCGTTACCCTGACTGCCTTTGAAGGTGTCACTGCCTGCACCACCTTTTAGAGTGTCGTTTCCTGTGCCCCCATCAAGTGTATCATTGCCATCTCCACCGCTGAGACTGTCGTTCGCTGTGCCACCTGCGAGGGAATCGTTACCAGCCAAGCCATTCAAGATATCGTTACCGGAGGCACTATTGGCGTTACCACCACTAGCCCAACCAACTATGGTGTCATTTCCCGAACTCCCATTTATCGTGTCAGGATTTGTAGTACCGAAAGCCATATTATCTCTCCTAAATTTCTCACTAAATATGTAAGTTCAGCATCAATCAAAGAACTATTTATCAGTTCAATGTAGATTACTTGTCATTTGCGTAATCTCATGTTAAAAAACATTAACTATTTAGTTAGGAACTCTCAAGAAAAAATATCCAACTACTTACTGTAGGCTGACCTGAAAAGCCAGCCCTTAGTTGCGAGCGAAACGCCTACTCTACAAAATTAGATAAATTCTTTCCTGACAATCCATTACTTTATTACGCAAATGATTAAGTAACTAGGTCAAATATTTTGATTTTTTCCAACTTTTTGAACCCATGCTGTAATTATTTAATTATCATGAAGTACAAGGTTACATAAAGTTCTTTACAAAATCTTACAAATACTTAATAAAAGCGATTCATAATATATTAATATGTGTTTCTAAACCTTAAATTAAATTTTTTCTACAATTTACTGACTTATTTGGTTAATATTGTCAGCTTTGTAGCTTTATGGGCTTTGTCATTAAGTTAGGTTTCAATATCTTTTTTTTTGTTAAAGAACTATTATGTTTAATTGCAAAAAAACATCTATTAAACCAATATTTTTTTTAATAGATAAGTTAAATTGATATATATCCAAAATATTTTTGTCTTTAATAACACTTGAGCTTTACAAAAATTTTATATGCTTTTTATAAATTAGCGATCGCTGCGGTTTTTGGTAGTTAGATTCTTGAAAAGTTGAATGTAGATTCAGACCTCAACCAAATCTTACTTATATTTTCTTCCCTAGTACCCAAAGGAGACTTCTAGTCGTTCCGCTGCTAAAATTTTGGATAGTCTCTAGTCTATAGAAAATGCTTCGATACCGTAACCAAACAATATTTATTATTATTTCTATACTCATCGTTGTACCGATGGGGTTTTTGTTTAAGTATTATAATGGGCCTGCCCATCACTGGTTTAATGACTACGGAGCAGCTGTATTTTATGAAATATTTTGGTGTCTGTTCGCATTTTTGTTTTTCAGAAATCGGGTAGCGGTAATCCAAATTCCTATATGGGTTTTTGTCATCACCTGTATACTAGAATTCTTGCAACTTTGGCATCCGCCACTATTAGAGCAAATGCGCGCCACCTTGATAGGTAAATTGTTACTTGGTACGACCTTTGTTTGGTGGGATTTTCCTCATTATGTATTGGGTTCTGTTTTAGGCTGGTTATGGCTGCGACAATTACACAAAATAAGTTATGCAAAAAAAAGTCAAGGTTAAACCTAATTCAAAACAGCAAAAAATTGAAGAACAACCTGATGGTAGTCTGACTGTTTATTTAAAATCGCCCCCAGTTGATGGCAAGGCTAATGAAGAGTTAATTAAACTACTAGCAGATAAATTTGATGTACCCAAGTCTCATATCAGAATTAAGTCAGGTTTCTCCTCTCGGCAAAAGCTGATGGAAATCGATCCGAATACCTAACTGCTGCTTAATAATATCTTTTGTGAAGACTTTGCTACTTTCTGAATGTGAGCTACATTCCACCCAGGACATTCTCTACTAGAGACAAGAAAGGAGAGATAGGAACTTGCAAAATCTAATTTTTATGCCTCTCTAATACTGATATACCTTGGTTGAGTTTTGACTCTTTCTATCCAAGCTTGGATAGCAGGATATTGTGTTAAATCAAACCCACCTTCATCAGCTACATGAGTATAAGCGAACAAGGCAATATCAGCAATCGTATAACGTTCTCCTACAAAAAAATCTTGAGAAGTTAAGTGTTTATCCATCAAGTTAAGTGCTGCATAACCTGGTTCGCGTTTTTGTTTGATAGCTTCACTATATTCTTCAGTTTTACCTAAAATAGAAATCCAAAATCTTGATGTAGCAATAAAAGGCTCATGGCTATATTGTTCAAAACATAACCATTGCAGCACCTGCGCTCGTGAAAAGCGGTCATAAGGTAAAAACTCTGTACCTTCACTCAGATAAACCAATATGGCATTTGATTCTGCCAAATATTTCCCTGGCTCAATTTTCAGAACAGGTATCTTACCGTTAGGATTTTTACTTAAAAATTCTGGTGTTCGAGTCTCGCCTTTCAAGATGTTAAGCTCTATCCTCTCAAAAGGCATACCTAGTTGTGTTAATAAAAGACGTATCTTATAACCATGTCCAGAAGGTAAAAAATCGTACAGATGCAGTAGTTCCATGTTACAATACAGTTAGGAATGTGTTGAGAAGTGAAAGTTCAAAATACAATATTTTACCAAAAGATTTTCCCAAAACCGGATATTTTTTTTGTATTTAGTATCTGAACGTACTACAGGAAATTATTCGAGAAAATAAAAAAATATTATTTATTTCTAGTTTGAGATGTTTAATTTAGTTAATGGTCGAAAAGAAAACTATGTGTGGAAGATTTACTCTAAACCATTCGTCAGCAGGATTGTCTGAAGTTTTCCATGTCGAGTCTGTTCCCGATTTGGCAGCCGAATATAACATTGCGCCTACGCAAATGGTGGCGACAGTGTTGCAAAATCCCGAAAGCGAAAAGCGGGAATTTAAGCAGTTGCATTGGGGATTAATTCCGTCATGGGCGAAAGATGCAGGAATGGGGGCAAAGCTGATTAATGCTAGGGCAGAAACTGTTGCCGAAAAACCCGCTTTTCGTTCGGCTTTTAAGCACAGACGCTGTTTAGTGTTAGCTGATGGCTTTTATGAGTGGCAACGCCAACAAGGTAAAGGTAAGAAGCAGCCATTTTATTTTCGTCTTCAAGATGGGCAACCCTTCGGTTTTGCAGGTTTGTGGGAGAGATGGCGTTCGCCTGCTAACGAAGAAATAATTTCTTGTACAATTTTGACAACGGCAGCTAACGAATTACTCCAACCCATCCACGAGCGGATGCCAGTGATTCTGGAGCCACAAGATTACGATTTATGGCTAGATTCCCAAGTGGAAACGGCCCAAACCCTACAGCAGCTATTGCGTCCTTATCCAGCGTCAGCAATGACTGCATATCCAGTTAGCACCTTGGTAAACAACTCTCGACATAATAGTTCAGAATGTATCGTACCTCTCAGTGAGAAGAATGCCCCCGCAAATCAGTTAAATTAACTATTGAGTGAACTAGGGGATTGGGGAGATGAAGAAGCATACTTCTCTACGAGAGGCTGCGCCAACGACTACGCTCAGTAATCGGGGGAGCAGAGGGACAAGGTGACAAGGTGACAAAAGTTTAGAACTTACAACAAGTCTTTCCCCTTGTCCCCAAGTCCTCTTTCCCATGCCCCACGCCCAATGCCCCAATACCCAATACCCAGAGAGAAATATGCCAAGAACGCAAAAAAACGATAATTTTATTGACAAATCCTTTACTGTGATGGCGGATATCATTCTGAAGATCCTGCCAACCAACAAAAAAGCTAAAGAAGCGTTTGTTTATTATCGAGATGGTATGTCGGCCCAAGCGGAAGGGGAATATGCTGAGGCATTGGAATACTATGAAGAAGCTCTAACACTAGAGGAAGATACCAACGATCGCGGCTATATTTTCTACAATATGGGGCTAATTTATGCCAGCAATGGCGACCACAAAAAGGCTTTAGAACTGTATCATCAGGCAATTGAGTTAAACCCACGTATGCCCCAAGCCTTGAACAACATCGCTGTGATTTACCACTATCAAGGCGAAAAAGAAAAAGAAGCTGGAGATAACGAGGCTGGCGAAGCACTTTTTGACCAAGCAGCAGACTATTGGATTCGAGCCATTCGCATGGCCCCCAATAACTATGTCGAAGCTCAAAACTGGCTGAAAACCACCGGGCGATCGCAAATTGACGTATTCTTTTAATCATTAGTCATTAGTTCTTTGTCATTTGCTAAGGACTAATGACCAATACTTCTCTACGAGAGGCTCCGCCTTCGACTACGCCCTTAGACTACGCCCTTAGACTACGCCCTTCGACTACGCTCAGGACAAGCTCAGGACAAGCTCAGTACAAGTGACAAATGACAATTTATGATTGACCAAGAACAAGTTCACAAAGTTGCCAATCTTGCACGTTTAGAATTGACTCCAGAAGAAGAGAAACAATTCACTACCCAGTTGGGAAGTATTCTGGACTATATCGAACAATTGAATGAACTTGATGTCAGTGATGTGCTACCAACAACACGCGCAATTGATGTCAGCAATATCACACGAGAGGATGAATTGCAACCCTATCCTGACCGGGAAAGTATTCTCAACAGTGCGCCTGAACAGGAAGGCGAATTTTTCAAAGTACCAAAAATCCTCAATGCTGAATAGTCAAACAATTTGGGATTTTACAAAAAAGGCAGGAGTGAGGCAGTGTTTCGACTACGCTCAACAACCGGGCAGGAGGTTAGGAGTATTAATTAAAACCAAAAGGAGACGCTATGCGTAACTTACTTATACAAAATGGTACGAGAGGCTTGTCTGCGACACTTGCAGGAGTACGCCAACGGCATAGCAACTCTTAGAGATGCTACCGCGTAGCTTGCTTCTCCGTAGGAGTATGCTTAGATTTGTTTCACCACAAGTGGCGGGGAAGCAAAACATACTTATCTATGTTAAATATTTGTTTACATTATTAGCAAATATTAAAATACTTGCTCGTACTGCCAAAGTATGTTGTATGTCTAAATCTGTAATAACCGTTACCGTCAAATTGTTCGCTGCTTATCAAGAAGCCTTTAGGGTTTCGGAACTAGTGCTGGAATTTCCTAATAGTATGCCAGTCAAAGCAGTCTGCGATCGCCTCATAGCTGAACACCCTGAACTCTCACAATGGCGCGATTTAACCCGTTTCGGGATTAATTTGATATTTGTCGAACCAGATACCCTATTACAAGATGGGGATGAGGTTGTGTTGATTCCACCAGTCAGCGGCGGCTAGGAAAACAGTTAGGAGTTAGGAGTTAGGAGTTAGGAGTGATAAATTAAAGATTCAAAACTTCTAACTCATAACTTTTCAAAGAGAATTGGTCTTAGCAGTTAGCTTTATTAAGTTATCTAACTCTTGCTGCATCTGACTTACAACTAATTCATAACATTCATTGACATAATAGCGATCGCTAGCTGCTTCACGACCGTAGCGCTCAAATACAATTGGCGGACAAACCCGCGTATACATGGGCACTGGCAATGGAATATTGGGTAATGGCCCAATTGCTAATCCCCAAGGCAGTCCGAGATAGATTGGAAAAACTTCTGGATCGATACCTAATAGCCAAGGCATCCCCCACTCGTGGAGTTGCTGCACAACTTTGTAACAGTCAGCGATGACAATGAGTGTATCGTGAGCGCCCCAGGAAATCACAGGCACAATCGGCACATTTTCCCGTAACGCTAACTTGATAAATCCTTGTCGCCCCGCAAGGTAGATTTTGTTACGTAAATAATGCGGCCGGAAGACATCTTCGGCTCCACCGGGATAAACTAGCACACTCGCTCCAGAGCGCAAGGCAATGTAAGCCATTTTCGGATGGGCGATGATTGCTCCAGCCTTGGCTACCAGTTGCGCTAGTGGCGTGCTAACCTGCCAAGCCTTGGGATGCATCAAACCATAAATGGGTTTCTCTACACCAAATCTTCGGAACCAGTCGTACATCATCATTGACATATCGGGTGCCGCGAGTCCCCCATTGTGCGAACCAACAAATAAGACTTTTTGCTGGGGTGGAATATTTTCCCAGCCACTAGTTTGAACTCGGAAATAGTAGTGATACAAAAACCCAAATAGGGGCATCAGAGATTCTATGAACTTTGGATCTCGCTCATCCAAAGACCAACCGGGTTTTTTGTTTAATAAATGTTGCTTTTTTGACATCGATGCATTCTAACAGCATTGGCAAAGTTCAAACAATCCCTTGTTTAGATATAACTCAATACAGTTGGGTTAAAGCTAAAACTCTGTATTAAAGTCAACATAGACGCATCGGGGTTGATTTTACTTAATTGCGATCGCTTTATCATTAGACATTTGGTGAAATTAAATATGCGTTATCCATAACCCTTGTAGAGACTTAGCACTGCTACGTCTCTAGATTCTTTTTCACTTATATTTCTATTGCCACATCGCGGCGATTAATTTGGTGATGTTTATGGAGTAGTTGCTGGTTTTGAACGCTGCTGTTGGTAAAAACCCACAACTTTTTGAAGATATGTAGCAGTAAATCCACTGGTGCAGCCTGTATAGCTGCCAGTCATCCACCAGCAACCGACGCCACGCACAGCAGCGGTTTCATTATTATTGGTGGCGAGAAATTGCTTGTTAAACTCACGGCGCGTGATGCAAGAAACTACTTGACGTGCCTTCGCGGGGCTATTTTCAAACTGCGTCGGAGTTAGTTCTTTTTTGAGACAATATTTCGACCAGCCTTTTAAGGTTTCTGGTTTAACTTGCCATTGGCTGTAAAGTCCATCATTTGCGGTGCCGGTCTGCGGTGCAGCTAGTCGCAACGCTTCTACCATTGCCGCGACTTGGGCATTAGAAACCTGTTGTTGTGCTTGAGCTAACAATGATGACAGTCCAAAGCTGACAATCACTCCGCTAAGTAGTAATGCTATCGGGTTTCTCCTCATGATTTTGGATTTATTTTTAGATACCAATATGTAGGATACTACGTTTTTACACTTAGCAATTATCGAAGACTAGAGTGAATGGACATGGGAAAGAGGACTTGGGGACAAGCAGAATTGGGGACAAGGGCGAATGGCACGCTTGAAAAGCTGAAACCTCCTTGCTGGCAGGGTGTGGGAGGTGTGGGAGGATGGGGAGGCAATGCAGCATTTGTTGATATGCAGTTATTCAATTTCTCCTCTTTCTCCCCACACTTCCCACACTCCCCACACTCCCCACACTCAAAAATCTTGTTAGATCAGGGCTTTGCGATTAACAAGCGTGCCATTCGGGACAAGGGCAAATGGCACTAAGAAAAGCTGTAAACTATGCTGTATAAGCATTACAAGTATTGATTCGTTAATAGCAGTGGACGCTTGGCTGCGTAGGCGACTGTTTCGGCTTTTCTTAGTACCATTTGTCCTTAGGCTACAGTGATTCCTAGCGTATAAGAACCAGGATCAAAAGAGCCAGAACTGAAAGTTCCGCCATTTTGAGGGAAGTAATCATAATCACTTACTGAAATGGAGTAAGTACCTGCCCCTAGTGAAGCGGTGATTGATTGAGAAGTACTGGAACTCTGTAAGTTCCCAGCACTATTAAACAGGCCGAGAACTGGATAGTTACCGCTATAATTCGGCGTGTTAATAGTCACAGTTCCTGGGTTAGCTAAAGAAAATGTGAAAAAGTCGAAATCAGGATTGTTCCCTGGAAGTCTTGCCAGTTGAGCAGAGGTATTAACTTCTGAACCTGATGTTAAAGTACCTAGCTTCTCAGCAGTGGCTAGTGTATTGTTTGTCCCTTGTGCAGCATCTTCTTTCTCGTAAAACAGGAAGTCGTCACTATCAAGCTTCAGAGGCGATGCTTGCACAACACCAATGAGTTCATCTAGCTCTCCTGAGTTGTCCAGAAATAGCCTTGTATCGGCTCCCACAGTCTGCAAGCGATAGTCTGCCAGTGTTCCTTTGAGCTGGATTGTATCTTCGTTGGAGTTGAAGCCACTGATGGTAGCGTAGTCTGCCAAACCACCATTTCCACTGTTGTTATCGTCATAAAAGACATTAGTAGCATCTCCAAGTAAGAACCGATCTTCCCCAGGCCCTCCAGTTAGGGTATCAACCTCCCCTAATCCAGGAGAATCAGAACCGTTAGTATCAACGCCTATGAGGACATCATTTCCAGGCCCTCCAAGGAGAGTGTCATTACCGACCCCGCCACTGAGGGTGTCATCGCCTTCTCCTCCTTCGATTTGGTCATTGCCAGCCCCGCCAAACAGGCTGTCATTCCCATTCTCACCCAAGACGAGGTCATTACCTTCCTGACCATCAAGAAAGTCATCACTATCCCCACCAAGCAAGGTGTCATTGCCGCCTCTGCCAAAGAGGGTATCACTGCTGCCTCCTCCAATCAGGGAGTCGTTAAAACTAGAACCAAAGACTTGCTCGATATTGAACAGGACATCATTCCCATCTCCCCCACTGGCAGTTCCAGTGCTAAGGTCAACGGTGACTCCGGCAGTGGCATTTAAATAATCAGCACTATCAATGCCAGTCCCACCAAAGAGTTGGTCATCCCCACCTCCACCTTGGAGTTGGTCGTCGCCGTCCCCACCAAGCAGAATGTCATTGCCGCTGCCGCCTAGCAGGGTATCATTGCCTTCTCTACTAATGAGAGTGTCACTCCCGTCCTCACCAAGCAGAATGTCATTGCCAGCCCCACCAAGCAGGATGTCAATGCCGCTACCGCCAAGCAGGGAGTCATTGCCGTACCCGCCATTGATAAAGTCGTCGTTAGCCCCGCCAAGGAGGGTGTCATTGCCGTTATCGCCAAAGAGGCGGTCATTACCAGCCTCACCATTAACAAAGTCATTCCCGTCCCCAGCACTGATGAAGAAGTCATTGCCAGCTCCGCCAAGGATGGTGTCATTGAACCTAGAACCAACGATTCTTTCAATCTCCAACAGGACATCATTCCTGCCCTGCCCTGTAGCGGTTCCAGTGGCAAGGTTAATCGTGACTCCGGTAGTGGCACTGAAATAATCAGCAGTATCAACACCAACTCCACCCAAGAGTTGGTTATTGCCAGTCCCACCACGCAAGGTGTCATCGCCAGCCCCACCACGGACAATATTGTTGCCTTCCTCGCCATCCAGCAGGTCATTGCCAACTCCACCATCAAGCACGTCATTGCCACCTCTACCAAAGAGGTTGTCATTACCGCGCCCGCCAGTTAGGGAATCGTTGAAACCAGAACCAAAGACTTGTTCGATATTAAACAGGACATCATTCCCGGCCCCACCACTGGCAGTTCCAGTCGCCAGGCTGACGGTGACACCGGCAGTGCTATTTGAATAGTCAGCAGTATCATTGCCAGTCCCACCAAAGATTTTGTCATCCCCGTCCCCTCCTTCTAGTCGGTCATGGCCAGCCCCGCCAAGGATGGTGTCATCGCCAGCCTGACCAGTCAAGTTGTCATTGCCATCCTCACCATCAACCTGGTCATCGCCAGCCCCGCCAAGGAGGGTGTCAAACCCTTCCCCGCCAAAGAGTTGGTCGTCACCGTCTTCTCCAGCGAGTCGGTCATTTCCGTCCCCGCCTTCGAGAAGATCATTGCCAGATCCAGCAAGGAAAGCATCATTACCGAACCCACCAAGCAAGGTGTCGTCACCGCCTTTGCCAAGGAGTTGATCGTCATCCTGCTCGCCATCGAGAAGGTCATTGCCAGATCCACCAAGGAGGACATCATCGCCGAACCCACCAAGTAGGGTGTTCTCGCCGTCCTCACCATTGAGAAGGTCATTGCCGTCCTCGCCATTAAGCGAGTCATTGCCAGCCCCACCCAAGAGGTCATCATTGCCGCCCCGACCAAAGAGGTTATCATCACCGCCCTGACCAAGGATAGCGTCATTCTCAAACGTGCCAATTAGAGTGTTATTCTGGTTGTCTCCAATAATGTCTGCCATATCAATCCCCTCGGTTATAAGTTTGATTCAGAGATATTCGCTGGCAAATATGTTATCTATGAGTAGCCCTGCCAGCCGGGAGAAACCCTAGATAGGTAGTTCAATTTAAAAGTTACAATGAAAGTTACAATAAGTATGTGAGGATCTTGTGAAGAAATACCTTAGCAGAAGAAGAGGTAGAAGTTCCTTCTTTTCGAGACGCTCCGCGAACAAGTGATACAAGCGGATATTGTCTGCGCCAGAGCAAGGCTTCCAGAGAGATTATTAGAAAAAAAACTGTTCAACTCCTCAGTACGAAATCTAGAAGATAAAGTAACAGAAGAACATTTATGGTATGGTCGCAATATCAAAGTAATAAATAGGTTAACAGTGTCTATACAGGACACCGTAGAAAACCAAAAAGAATATCCAAAGGCCAAGTAGTCAAAAGCCCGGATGTGGGTTTCCAATTGCAAAAATTGGTGTGATATTCAGTTTGGTGACAGGAGCCGCCGTTGCTTTATGCATAGACGTTTGGAACACTCATGATATTAAATTAGCAAGAAAACTGTACAGTTCTCTTAAACCCAATGATGTGCTTAGAGGAGATAGAGGTTTTTGTGCTTACGCCGATATGTTTACTATCAAAAAGCTTGATTTTGATGCTGTATTTCGTAAGCATCAATCTCGTACAACAACTATGCGAAAAGGCAAAATTGTTGGAGATTGCGACAAATTAGTTACTTAGTATAAGCCTAGAAGTTGTCCAAAAGGATTGAGTAAAGATGAATTTGATGCTCTACCTAAAACCATAATTGTAAGAGAAATTTACTACTACATCGTTATTCCTGGTTTTCGTACTCAACGAGTTAGTTTAATTACTACTCTCTTAGACAAATAAATTTATTCTACTCTCAAAATTGTTGGACTTTACGGTAAATGTTGGGATGTTGAACTGGATTTAAGACATATAAAAACTACCTTGGGTATGGATATTCTACGATGTCAAACCCCCTCAATGGTACGCAAAGAAATTTATGTTTATTTGCTTGCTTACAATCTACTTCGTAGCTTAATGTGGTCGGCAGGCACTACTTATACGACTCCTCTTTTGCGCCTATCAAATAGGTGAGATGCCATTGGATGTCCGTAAATGGACTCCGAATTTATCGCACTTTGCTAAAAGTTATTGCTCGCAAGGCTGTTCCCGACCGCCCAGGTCGAAGTCAACCACGAGTTCGTAAACGCCGCCCCAAAATTGTACCCCTTAATGACAAAACCCCGGCATGAATTACGTAAACAATTACAAACTGCTTAATTGATAAGCTTTTCCGCTTTTCTTAGTGCCATTCGGGACAAGGGCAAAGACTTGTTGCAACTTCTTACCTCTTGTCACCTTGTCACCTTGTCCCCTTGTCCCCTTGTCCCCTTGTCCCCTTGTCCCCTTGTCTCCGCTACTCCCCTGCTTCTTCCCCAAATTGTTAAGCTGGGTTCCAAGTGCCGTGGAAGCTGTGGGGAATAACGCTAGGTAATCCTAGTTTGCAAACTGGTTCTGCATCCAGGCGATCGCTATCAAATACCCAAACTTCACTACTATGAGTATTAGCATCGTATACAACGGTTAGCACCCAGCCTTGCTCAGGGTTTTGGGCATCTTGGGCGTGGATGGGTTCTGAAGGATAGCGGTTTTCTCCTAAGTCTGCTTCGGTGAGGGTTTCAGTTTTATAGTCAAAACGGGCGATCGCACCTAACCATTCTTTGTCTATATCCCCTCTTTGGGGCATTAATGATACATAAGTATAGCGGCAAGGTTGCCCAACTTGCGATCGCTGCACTACAGGAAATTCACACTTGCGGTTGACAACTTCCTGTATTGCTGTAACTTTACCAGTTTGAGGATTGAGGCGGACTTGCCACAATGTTCCATGAGTTACTGCGTGCGTCTCACCACTTGCAAATTCTCTGAGATACTCATTAGTTTGGTGAAAATCTGCATATCGCACCATGTCCAACACCACGGAACCGTCTTTATCTTCATAGCCGTTGCCAAAATGCCAATTGAACCAAGGATCGGTTTCGCCACGACTCACTAAGGATAAGTTTTCGCGATCGAAGATTAGCACCTGGGTTCCTAATTGAGGTTCCCACAACTGAGATTCGCTAAAGGTAGTCAAACCTAGCAAAAGTGACAGCATTTTCATCCGCATCGGTGGCATGAAAAATACCAGATACCTTTGAGTTAAAACAAAATCATGCATTATCGAGTAGCGATCTAATTTAAAAGCAGTTTTTTGGATAATTTTGCCAGTGCAATCGCTTTTGTAGAGATTCAGTTGTACAGAACTTCCGATACTGATTCCAAAGTTAAAAATCTCGCCTGTGTCTGGATCGCGCTTGTAATGAGCAGAATAAGGTAATCCATTATCCAAAGCGCCTAAATCATCCAATCCCTTCGTTTCTAAAGTTTGCAAATCAAGGCTATATGGATTTGTTGCTTCCCACAAAGCCAACAATTTATCAGGTAAAGCCAACACTGAGGTATTCGCTGCATTCTTGACCTTTTGTCCCCAGCGCTTCCAGATGGGGCCTGGCGGATGCATTCCATAGACACCATAAAGAAATCTATCCGCTTGAGTTTCAGCTAGATATTCTGCTGTTTGCACATAGCGATAGACTCCGGTAGCTCCTGCATCTGTGAAATGAACGCCGAGAATTGCCCCGTCTCCATCAAACCAGTGACCGACACGAGCGCCACCGCGTTCTAGCCGTGCGGGGCCATTGCGGTAAAGAGTGCCACGCAAGCCATCTGGAATTTTGCCAGAAATAATTGACAGCGGAGTAAGGGGAAATTCTTTTGCAGGTTCTGCGATCGCACCAGCCCAAGATTTATTTATTGACTTTTTGATAATAGTCTGCATACTAAAACTTCTCGAAATATTGATATTGCATTTTTACATTGTTGCAATTTTTTCAAGATGTAAAAAATGCAGTGAGCATTGTTGATTTATCAAGAAAGCCTCTTTTCTCCCCTGCCCCCTGCCCCTCTGCCCCTTCTCACTACTCTGGTAAAAAATGCTGAAACTATTAAGATTAGAAGCATCTGCCTACTGAATACTTACTAAAACTTCCCAGCCATGCCTCTGTCACGCATAGTAACGCTGATTGTCGGTCTGATCGTCATTTTGGGGCTAGCCCTATGGCTAATTGATTCCCTGTCACGCCTCTATTGGCAATTATCCTATTCGCCGTTGCTAGGCAATTTACTGCTATTGTTGCTGATTATTCTGATTGGAGCTTTGGTTGCCGCTTTTGTTTATTATGTATTGGTGATTAGATCCGGGGAAAAGCGATCGCGTCGCAACCCGAAACGAGCGACTGCGGCACAAATTCCGGCTGCTAAATCTGACGCAGCTTCTACAACTCTCCAGGCTGTACGGCAACAGGTAGCGCAAATTCAAGATGAAGTCACACGTCAAGCTTTATTAAGTCGATCGCGAGAGATTGAAGCCAACCTCGCACGGGGTGAAATTCAAGTAGTGGTATTTGGTACGGGGAGTGCTGGTAAAACTTCTCTAGTTAATGCGATTATGGGACGCATGGTCGGTCAAGTAGATGCACCGATGGGTACAACTCAGGTTGGAGAAACCTATTGTCTGCGGTTGAAGGGATTAGAACGCAAGATTTTAATTACAGATACGCCGGGGATTTTAGAAGCAGGGGTGGCGGGAACGGAACGGGAACAGATGGCGCGAGAACTGGCGACAGAAGCAGATTTACTGTTGTTTGTGGTAGATAATGACTTACGGCGTTCAGAATATGAGCCGTTGCGGGGGTTGGCAGAAATTGGGAAGCGATCGCTCCTAGTTCTCAACAAAACTGATTTATATACAGATGAAGATAAAGAATCCATCCTTGCGAGATTGCGTCAACGGGTACGGGGATTTATTGCTACTAATGATGTGGTAGCGATCGCTGCTAATCCCCAACCTGCACAATTAGAAACTGGCGAAACCTTCCAGCCGGAACCGGATATTGTCCCTTTGCTGCGGCGCACGGCTGCTGTTTTACGTGCTGAAGGTGAAGATTTGGTGGCGGATAATATTCTTTTGCAATCTCTGCGATTGGGAGATGAAGCGCGAAAACTTATTGATGGCCAGCGTCGCCGCCAAGCTGACAAAATCGTAGAACGGTTTCAATGGATTGGCGCTGGTGTGGTATCAGTTACGCCGATACCAGTTGTAGATTTATTAGCGACAGCCGCAGTCAACGCTCAAATGGTTGTGGAAATTGGCAGAGTGTATGGCTGTGAATTGAATATGGAACGGGGACGAGAATTAGCCCTTTCTTTAGCAAAAACTATCGCCAGTTTAGGCATTGTTAAAGGAGCAATTCAATTATTATCTACGGCGTTGCAACTCAATGTTGCCACCTTTATTATTGGTAGAGCAATTCAAGGCGTGACAGCAGCTTATTTAACGCGAATTGCCGGTAAAAGTTTCATTGAATATTTTCGTCATGACCAAGATTGGGGTGATGGTGGAATGACGGAAGTTGTACAGCGACAGTTTCAAATTAATCGCCGAGATGAATTTATTAAAGCTTTTATTCAGGAAGCGATCGCACGAGTAGTGAAGCCATTACAAGATAAATCTGAGGTGGTTGAACATGATGAAGAAGTCAATAGTTAAATATTGAAAAGCCTTTGTTTGTAATTGTTAGTTTTATGACCACAAACGATATCATCTGTGTGTAGTGTTATACGCTCACTAGAAATCAGGAGTGCAATGAAACTTCAGCAACTAGTAATTGTCAGTGCAGTATTTGTTTGGGCGGCTGTGCCAAAAATTGCGCTTGCAGATGAAGTGTGGAATAGCAGCTATGGCAAGGTGGTCTATCAAAGCGATCGCGGTAAAACTGCTATATGGACTTATCCAGGAGGAACTATCTTCATTGAAGGGCTAGCTGGAATAACGAGCAATCGTGGAATTTATCATGGCTATTGGGTTGGTAACTCCAATGTCAAATGTGACACGTCACGAGAAGATGGGTCAGGCAAGTTAAGCAACACCTGGGGACGATTTTCAATCCGCTTTCAGGTTCCTAATTTTCCCATGCCCTGGGAAGCAAGATGGAGTTATTGTGAGGGCGAACCTACTTTCTCTTGGAACGGAACCCCGCTAAAACAAGCTTCAGTTCAACGCTAAAGTTTATTGACTTTTGTGGCTAAAATTCCCCAAACCTGACTGCAACCGTCTGAGTTGATGGCTGAAGTATTCGCCACTAGTCTTTGAAGGGAGCGGTTTTGTGAGCGATCGCACCGAGAGCCAGCCGTAAATCCGTGCAAAAACAGTTCGTCATCGTGCAGGTTTCGACGCTTGCTTGGCGTATTCTTCTATCAGGAAAGCATAGTCTTCGTAATTGGGCAGAGTCTCGAAGCTATGAACCGCAGAGGTCATCGCCCATAGCAGCTTTTCCCTGGTCCAAGTTTCGATGAAAGGCGCGAACCATGACGCATCATCCAGCATCGTTGCACGCAGGTTGACGAACTCGTCTATTCCTTCCGGGCGAGTAAACATCCAACTCATGCAGTGCGGGCAGAAGTAGTGGCGGGTCGCGCCGTGCAAACCGCCAATGGTCGGCTGACCTTTCAGTATTGAGAACCCAACGCTTGGAATCGCGACGCTTAAAGAAAAAGCGCTGGCAGTCATTCGCTGACAACCCGTGCAGTGGCAAGCCATCGTTAGCAGAGGCGGGGCACTCACCTGAAACCGTATCTGTCCGCAACGGCATCCACCTTCCCAGGGTAAATTCCAGTCGTTCACCATCTGCTGCCTCCGTTCGCTATTCATGTTCCAATTCATAACTAATAATAATATTTTATGGATTATCTGCAAGTAGAAGAAAGAAGAAAGAAAAACGAACCGCAAAGGACGCAAAGGACACAAAGAAAGAAATAAAAAAGTAAAGAAAGAAGTTAAAAGGGTTTGGCGCAACCTCACAAAGAAATGGTATTAGGCAACCCCACAGGCAGAAAACAACTAATTCTTTAGATAGAAGCCTCCGGTAAATATCAGTTTTAGCATGAAAGCTAATTATCCTAATTAATTTTCGGAAAACAATAGTGGGTAGCGCATTGGATATTAACGCTCTTTTATTACTCTCGTTAGATTAAATTTGAAACCCTCTTTTGGCGTTAGTCCGCGCAGGCGGACTTTGTTTATGTAGCCGCGATTTCTAATCGCTGAAGAGCGTTAATTACTGGGCTTTTAAATCATGGCTAGGATGTGTTTTATTGATTTGTGCAAGCAGGGCAATCTGTTTGTCATAAAAATTAGGAGATGATGAAAATGACAATTAATCATGGGATCTTATCTCAACTAGGTGATGGTGATAGTTATTCAGTAGCAGGCGATGTAGCCACCTTTAAAGCTACGAGCGAACAAACTGATGGCAAGTATGCACTGTTTGAAGTAGTACTTGCACCTCAACTAGGTCCGCCGCCACATATTCATAGTCGAGAAGATGAAGCATTCTACATTCTTGAAGGTTCGATTGAGTTTTATCTTGATGAACAAACAGTTGTAGCAACTCCCGGAACATTCTTGCATTCTCCTAAAGGTCAACTCCATAGTTTTAAAAACATTGGTTCTGCACCAGCAAAAATGCTGATTTTGGCTACTCCAGGTGGACTAGAATTTTTTTTGTACCAGTCGGAACTAAAGTAAATAATTCATCAGTTCCACCGTTACCTATAACTCAACAAGTGCTTGATAAAATATTAGCAACGGCTCCAAAATATGGAATTACCATTGTCCTTTCCGAAACTGATAGTTCTCCATAAAATTTGAACTTTTATCCCGAAAGATTTCGATTTTTATGATTATTTAGTTAATCTGGTATTCGGGAGAATTTATATCAAGGTGAAGCATCAATCCCATGTGTTTGATTACACTATCACAAACTTCCGATTATCCAACGCTGGCTCATACTTGAATGGCACGCTTGAATAACTCTAAGAGAATGTTTGAAAAGTTTTATTATCGGTAACAAAACGTTCTAGATCCCCCTAAATACCCCTTTTTAAGGGGTATATTTGATTCCGGTTCCCCCCTTTTTAAGGGGGGCTAGGGGGGATCGGATAGTGCCTAAAATGACAGCCAACCACTTTTCAAACAACCTCTAAGCTATGGTGAATAAGGCTATAGCTTTTAATGACCATCAAGCAGTAATGGTATGAGTCAGGGTTGGTTTATAGATCGCTTGTATAAGTACTGAGTTCACTCAGTATCTAAGCAGCCTGACCCGATATCACCGAAAAGGGATTACGATATACTGAATATAAATTGTAAAAGGAAATAGACCTCATGACCTATCCTGATAATAAGAGTCTGCCAGACAATCAACCGTACAAAATTTACGAATTTAAAAACAATAATCGGGAAATAATACCTGGTTATTTAGTAGTTAGTACTGCAAAACTGAATGTTGAGACAGAAGAAGACAATTCTAATAGGTATTTCTCATCAGTTGCGAATAAAAAGTTTTTTAATATCAATGATGGAGAAGCTGAACCTTCAGCCCAAAAAATGATTGAGAAAATTTCTAAAACTTTGCAATCAAGCTCCGATCCAGAAATAATTATCAATATTCATGGATATAGTTCTACACCATCGGATACAGAGACGGGATGCAACAAGATTTATGAATATGTTAATACACATATTGAACAACCCAATAAGTATATTTTTATCGGATACAGATGGCCATCAGAAAATCCTATAAAAACGGATGAGTCTGGTTCCTTTGGGCAAAAGCTAATCAACGCACTTTCTTCTCTACCAACTTTACTAGCTATTAATTTAGCTTTGGGACTAACAATTAGTATATGGTCTGCCATAGCTTTATTATTCCTAAATATTTTGAGTAATAGTGCTGTCCACTTTTTCACAGCGATGTTAATTTTATCTGGGATTGTATCTTCAATTATATTTACACTAATTATTCTCAGGATATCTACTTATTTTCGTGATATTTACAGAGCAAGTAATTATGGAACTACAGATTTAGTTGAATTGATCAGACAGTTGGATTACACAGTAAAACTTCCCCCAAACAAGCGTATTAAATTATCTTTTATTAGTCATAGTATGGGGTGTTTTGTAGTTACAGATGTAATTCGGATTCTCTCTGATGTTTTTGATGTTAAATCTATTAATAAAAAACCGAATTCGGATATCGGCAATGTATTCCAATTAGGCAGGCTTGTGTTAGTTGCACCTGATATTCCTGTAGAAAGTATCTTGCCAGGACGTGCTAATTTTCTTCGTTCTTCTTTACGTCGTTGTGAAGAAGCTTATATATTTTGTAATGAAGGAGACCTAGCGTTACGATTTACTTCTACTGCCGCAAATTATTTTAGTTTCCCATCGCGAACTCGTATTAGTGGGTACAGGCTTGGTAATATAACAGTTAAACATTTCAACAATAAAAATGATTCAGTGGGTCACACACCCAGATATGGAGTTGTTAATTTACACAAACAAGACTATGGCAAAGGTTACAGGCTTGATAATCCTTATAAATATTTAGAAATTCGTTCGTCTAGTAGCGAACATAGAAAACTTGAAGAAATAACTGAAATGTCAGAAGACTTGGTACAACCCGCAGATGTATTTACATATTTTGACTGTACAGATTATAAAGATGACCGGATGAATCAGATTGGAATAGTTAGTTCTGCCATCCAAAAGCCAGCGATAAATTTTGGGAATTATATTTTGCTCACCTTGGCATTTATTCGGAAGTCTTTTAAGAATACGGATCGTCAAGGTGTTGATACCCACACGGGATATTTTGAAGGTGTTTTTAGTCAGAAAGCTATTTATGAATTAGCTTTTTTAGGATTTCAAGGATTTTTGCGATCTTTGTCAATTGAAGGAGGCGAGTCCGAGCAAATTAGCATTTTTTCTCAAAAATGCCACGAAAAGCAAATTCAAGTGATTCTTGCGCCGCAAATTTATCAAGAAAAGACTCAAGATTAGACAAGAGATTCGTAAGTAAAGGGTAAAGGGTAAAGGGTAAAGGGTAAAGGGTAAAGGGTAAAGGGTAAAGGGTAAAGGGTAAAGGGTAAAGGGTAAAGGGTAAAGGGTAAAGGGTAAAGGTTTTTTCTTTACCCTTTACCCTTAATCGACAAGTAGTCACATTTCTCTCTTGCTCTTTCTTCTTCCCATTGCCTTTAGCACTTGCTGGGCAAACTCGACATCCTGATGGTCAATTGCAGGTTGTAAAGTATTTTTTCTACAAGGCAGCTATTATAAACATCAATCTCCCGGTTAAGAATGTAGCACCGCCAATACTTCGCATTTTGTTTGCAAAGTATTTGTTTTACTAAAAAAAGTATTTTTTCTACGCAACAATACTTAAGAAAAATTAACTTATATCTAAAGTGTAAAAATTCTGGTTATTTATTTTTAAAGTATTCCGGAAACAGGAGGGAATGTCAGAAAAACTAGATAAAAGGACTTACTGAGTAACCAGGTCATGACCCACCACATAATCGGTAAATTACTACAAGGGCGTTACCAAGTTGTCCAAAGCCTCGGTGCAGGGGTGTTTGGGCAAACATACATTGCTGTAGATGTAGATTATCCAGAGAATCCCAAATGCGTTATTAAGCAGATTAAAGTTAGCAGTTCTGAATCCGGCTACTTGGAGATGCTGAGGTTACTGTTTCTGACTGAAACTGAAACCCTGAAGCTTCTGGGAAGCCATGACCAAATTCCTGAATTCATCACCTGCTTTGAAGAAAACGAGCGATTTTATTTAGTGCAAGAGTGTATTGAAGGACATGCGCTGACTGCGGAATTGCCCATCGATCAATATTTTGGGTGTCTGTGGAGTGAAAGCGAAGTTGTACAATTTTTGATAGATGTCTTAGGTATTCTAGAATTTGTCCACTCTCAAGGCGTGATCCATTGCGATATCAAGCCGGAAAACTTGATCAGGCGCGATCGCGATCGCAAGTTAGTTATGATTGACTTTGGCTCAATCCAGTCGATCGATTTTGGCATAGGTGCAGAATTGCCCATTTATAGAATTCCCGTCACTTCATTGGGATACATACCGCCAGAGCAATTTATTGGTCAAACACAGCCCAATAGTGATATTTATGCTTTGGGTATGATTGCTATCCAGGCTTTAACAGGGCTAGAACCACTACAATTAAAAACCGATCCTTCTACTAATGAAATTTTTTGGCGTTCTCAAAACACGCCAGTTAACGATTATTTAGCTGCTATTCTCAGCCAAATGATACGTTATAATCACCAAGACCGCTTTCAGTCTGCGGGTGAAGTACTGCGGGTACTCAAACAAATAATCTGGGAACCTCAGCCATCAGAAACATTACAGGAAGATTCTCAATTTTCTCTAGAAGTAGCAAAAAATCCTGCGTCTGGGAAATTATCCCCATTATTCACAGGAATGAAAGTAGGGCTGGCAGCTAATTCTTTATTGATGGGATTTGGTGTATATTCTTTAGTGAATACTGCACCTGCATATTCAGAAACAGATACTTTATTTAAAGCAAAAAAAGAATATCAAGCAGGAGATTTAGAAGAAGCGATCGCACTCGCTAAATCAATTCCTTCTCACAGCAATGTTTATCCAGAAGCGCAAGCCACAATTGAAGAATGGCAAGAACAATGGCAAGTAGCTGCACAGCAATACGAAATAGCACAATTAGCTTTTCAGGAGAGCAGATGGTCAGATGTTCTTCATGCTGCTGCAAAAGTTCCCAAGATTTTATATTGGCAATCTAAAACAGATAAAATAGTTCAAAAAGCATCTGTCAACATTGAAATACAGACGCAAGATTTATTAGCAAAAGCTTACGAAAAAGCTGCTGACAAAGATTTTTCTGCCGCCTTACAATATCTGCGTCAAATTCCTCAAGAAAGTCATGCGGGTGCTTTAGTTCAAGATAAGTTAGCTGAATACAATCGAAAGCGGCAGATCAGGGCAGCCTACTTTTTACAAAAAGCTTATAAAAAAGCATCTATTGGTGATTTCGATCGAGCTGTAAAATTTCTCAGAAATATTCCCAACGATACTTTAGTTTATGCTCAAGCTCAAGTCAAATTGAATGAGTATACTCAAAAACAACGCGTACTGACTGACAATCAAAAGATAGCTTCTACAAAAAGAACAAATTCCTTCGTCCCTAAAAACTCAGTTACTAAGGTTGAATATCTTCAAGGAGTAAATTACCTTCAAGAAGTTAATATTCGGTAGGTTGAGTAATTCGTAATTCCTAATGACGCTCTTGCTTGCTTCCCTGTAGGGGAACGATGGGGGATAAGGGGAATAACCCATTGCACGAAATCCTAACTATAATTTTTTATTCCTAAAAGATTCTCTTTTTAGCAGCAATAAACCCGTAGCTATAAAACCTAGAGCCAAAACATTGTCTGGTTCAGGAATATCAGTACTGCGAATACTCAAGAAATTAATGCCAATAGCTTGATCGTTCACAGAGCTACTATAAACTAGTTTTGAAATATTTGCACTATCACTACTTACACCAAGAAAAACCGCTGAATTATCTATTACACTCGAAGAATTTCCTAGAGTAGAAAAACTTCCCAAAAGATTATTTTGGTCATCAAAAGCTGAGATAAACGCTGTAAATTGTGGTGTATTATCCACTGCTATTTGCGTTCCTGCACTTTGTATCTGTTGATTGAATGTAATAGTTAGTGGACTTGGATTTCCATTAGATAAGTTTCCAGGTTTAAACCCAGCAAAAAGAATGTAATCTCCATTAGAAAAGTTAGTTGAAAGGCTTGGTGTATTTTGGAATACAAAAGGTCTAGAATTTTCAACTGATGGAATATTTACACCTAACCCCAGTCCTTTTTCCGAAGTAGTTTCAAAAGAACTGGGTAAAAGATTGGCTGTTGTCCGCTGTCCTAAACTGATAGGTGTCCCAAATCTTAAGCTCGACCAATCTACTTTGTCATTAGCTTTCAAATCGTCTCGATTAGTCACTAATGTCAAAGCTTTTACTGATAAAGGGCAAGCAGTTGTAAATAGTACTGCAAAAGCAGCAAAAGACAAACTTTGTAGAGAATGTCTAATTATTCGAGGTGTCATAAAATGTAGGGAAAAGCTTTGTTTTCAGTTATTTAGAGACGGTTTATTATTTATTCTTTTACACAAGTTTTTATGTTCAAGTTGAGGAAGTTTTCAATCTGCTGACTCTGTTGTTCCTCAATCTTAAACCTGAATTCTGACGCTGTATTTACTTGTATAAGGAGGTTAGTTTTATTTCCACATCTAAATTGTAGAAGCTAGCGACTAACCTCCTCATACTTTTCTGATGTCTTTTAATCAGTTGCAAAAAATTTTCGCAGCAAAGTAGAGGCTTAGTTACAAATTAAATTATGCCCCTAAAAATTTTATTAGTGGGCCTGTAATAAGAATAACAGCGTCCTTAGCACCATCCACGGTGTACTTGGTGGTATCTAAAGTGTTGTTTACAGTCTGACCAGTAGCATCACCTGCCCCATCTAAGGGTTTTCCAAGGCTACCACCATTGCAGCTTTTCAGTTCTTCTTCACTAAGCTCAGTAAAAAAGGAGTCGAGATTTTGAATGTTCATAGTATGATTGCTGGTTTTAATAAATCTATTTTTAATATACTATAAATACGGCAAATTAATGCAGCAAGTATGTGGTCAATTCTTCCCAATTGCAGCCATATCAATACTACATTTAGGATTTAGTAATACTACACAAGCAAGTAGTGATTGATTGGCTCTCATGTTTGCACCAGTAGTAATTCACACTTTAGATAGCTGTTGAGAGAATATTTGCAGCATAAAGTAGCAATTGACTCAAAAATTCTTGAAGAAAGTAGATATGCAAACCAAACAGCTTGGAAATTCGGAGCTTAACATCACTCCAATCGGCTTTGGTGCTTGGGCGATTGGTGGAGGTGGATGGGCTTTTGGCTGGGGAGAGCAAGATGACCAAGAATCGATCGCAGCGATCAATGGCGCTCTCGATCTTGGCGTTAATTGGATTGACACCGCAGCTATTTATGGTTTAGGGCATTCTGAAGAGGTTGTTGCTAAAGCGCTCAAAGGTCGATCTAGTCGCCCCTACATTTTTACGAAATGCTCAATGATCTGGGATGAAAAGGGCGAAATTGGTCGCAGTCTGAAAGCGGATTCTGTGCGGCGGGAGGTTGAAGCCAGTCTGCGCCGACTAGAGGTTGAAACCATCGACCTCTACCAAATCCACTGGCCCAACCCTGACTCAGATATCGAAGAAGGCTGGACAACTCTGGCCAAGCTCAAAGATGAGGGTAAGGTTCGCTATATCGGAGTTTCCAATTTCAATGTCGAACAGTTGAAACGTATCCAACAGATTGCACCAGTTACGTCATTGCAACCGCCTTATTCGCTGGTGAAGCCCGATGTCGAAAAGGAGATTCTGCCTTTTTGTAAGGAAAATAACATAGGTGTGATTGTTTATTCACCGATGCAATCTGGCTTGCTCACAGGAAAGATGACACCTGAGCGGGTGGCTAATTTCCCAGATAATGATTGGCGCAAAAACAGTAGTGAATTTCAGGAGCCACGTCTATCTCGTAACCTGAAGCTAGTCGAAGTGTTGCAACACATTGGTAAACAACACGATCGCTCCCCAGGTGAAGTAGCGATCGCTTGGACTTTAAATAATCCGGCGGTGACTGCGGCGATCGTTGGCGGACGCAATCCCAAGCAGGTGGAAGGAATCATTGGTGCTGGAGAATTCCGCCTCGATCGGCAAGAACTAAATGATATTGATACTTTCCTGCGCGAGAATCCATAAAATCTCGGGTGGAAAACCTCATAAACTGGATTTTCTCACTTGTGAGAAATCCAAGGGGTGTGGGAGGTGTGGGAGGTGTGGGGAGTGTGGGGGGAAGAAGTCTTACCCCCCACACTCCCCACACTCCCCACACTCCTCTTCCCCTGAAGCCTACACTATGCGTGAGAAATCCGGGATAAACCCCACGATTTTAGCCGGGGGTTTATTCATACTTTTATTTTGTCGCTACGCCAATAATATGAGGACTAACAATTGGTAATTGTGCATCAAATCGCTCATAATTGATGCTACTAAAACCAGCTTTTCCTAATGCTATCCAAGTTTCTCTATCTGGATGACAACCATCACCTATTGTTTTCCAAATTGGACTAACTGTGTTTTGTATTTGTCGCAATGAACTTCCTTGAGGTGCGGCAACATGTTCAATAAATAAGAAGCGTCCGCCTGGTTTAAGTACTCTTAAAATTGCCTGCAATGTATAATCTATATTCGGCACTGAACATAAAACTAATGTACTAACAACAGTATCGATGCTGTTATCTTCGGCATCTAACCATTCAGCATTCCCAATGCGGAGGTCGATGTTTAAACCCAGTTTTTCTGCTTGTTTTTGGAGAGAGGAATGCGTCTGTGAATTTGGTTCGATTCCGATCCAATGGATATCTTTAGGATAGTAAGGTAAGTTAGCTCCTGTTCTGGGGCTAATTTCTAACACTTTACCTTGGAGATTAGCAAAAAGAGAACGTTTGCGATCGCTGACAATTTTATCATATTTACTACTACTTGAAGCCATCATCCAGGCAAAAAAATATTTACCAACGTTTGCAAAAATATTATTTTTTGAATCTCCAATAATTTGGTTTACAGTCATTATCTACTTCCTAATTTTTGAGCCGAGAAATTGGGGTACTACACAACCATTTGATAGCCTCAAGGTACAATACTTCGTGTTCGTTGTACCTCACCCATTAGACTCACCTGATAGGATGAATTTAATTAACGTATTAGGCGTAGCGACTGACCGTAAGATATCACAGAAAGGACAAAAGGATAGAGGCGTTTATATATACGATGCCTACGGCGGGCTTTGCCTACGCTATGGTTATACAATTTTGGGTAATTATAGCCAGAGATTTTTGAATAGCCGCTTTGGTTTCATTACCTAACGCAAAGTATCCCCGTCCAAAATCAGAAGTGGCGGATCTTTGACAACAGTATGGGCGATGCTTGGGGTTTTTCTTAGCCTACGCAATTTGCTGTGGCTGACTTCCAGAAAATTTCTGACCCCATCTGCCAACAAGTTAAAGAGATAGCTACTTTCTATTTTAAGTATTCGTGATAAAAGTTAATATAACTGCGGATGTTATAATCCAAAGTGGGTTTTGCAAAACAGCGTTTATTGAACTCCAATCGCTCTAATGAAGTACGGGATACCAAATTTGCAGCGGTAGTAACTTAAATTATACGACGAATAGTGACATAAAAATCAACTGAACACAATTGTTTCATTCAATAAAAACTATGAGCTTTAAACTTCAAGCTTTGCAACTTCCGACTCTCCAGAAAAAATCCGAAGGGCCAATTGTAATTGCTTGGCAGAAATTTCTTTTAGATTATGACTTCCCTATTGCTGCCGTTGATGGAGATTTTGGGAATATTACAACTCAAGCAACTCGTGATTATCAGACTAGTAATGCTTTAACAGTAACGGGAATTGTCGATACTGCTACTTATAAAAAAGCACTAGAGCAAGGTTTTGCAATTTATTTCGCTATCTATACCAATGCCGGGAAAAAATTCTTAACCTATCTTAACTTTGGAGATAATGAGGTCAAGGACTTACAAAAAAGTTTAACAGCAATCGGTCGTTTGAATCCGCCGTTAGTAGCTGATGGAGATTTTGGCCCCAACAGTACAAAAGGGCTAGCCGAAACTTATAAAATCAGAGATATCAATTTTCGAGCCGAATTAGCTCAACAGCTTTCTAATACAACAAAAACCAAGCTTGGCATTGATTTGGAGTTGGCTTTAGACAACATAACTGAATACGCCAAAAAATTAAGAGAACGATTGAGTGGAAAAGCTTGGGTTAATGTTTTCCCCGACAGCGACTTAATTGATGATTTAGCTTCTCCCTTCCGTCAAAAAGTACAAGCTTTTGAGCAAGCCTTAAAAAATGCCGGAGCTAATATCAGTGTAGCTTCAGTATTCCGTCCCTCGGAAAGAGCTTATTTAATGCACTATGCTTTCCGTATTAGTAATAATGAAATCGCTGCCAAAGATGTTCCACCTATGCCTAATGTAGATATTAATTGGCTACATTACACCAATGCTGGTTCTGTCCAAGCTGCTAAAGAAATGGTGTCTGCTTATAATATTGCTTTTCGACCTGTTCTTACCTCTCGTCATACCCAAAGATTAGCAATTGATTGGGAAATTACTTGGTCAGGAACCTTAAATATCAAAAACGCTAACGGAACGACAGTTAGTATTAATCAGCCACGAACCAGTTATGAAAATTCTACTTTATGGCAGGTTGGGCGTTCTTACGGTGTGATTAAATTATCTAGCGATCGCCCCCACTGGTCAAATGATGGACATTAATGCCTTGGAGGAACCGCATATATGGAGAACGCAGTTCCAAAGTTCAAAGTGAAATTATTGAAGAAGAATTCAGGAGTGGAGCAAGGAAAGCTCCGCCAAGGCTCCAAAATAACTCTTCGTAGGGGATTTCTATTTGCGTCTCTCAATCTCTGCATATTTTTTGAGTACGGTAAACCGTATTGGCTCGTTAGTTCACAAAGATTCATTAAATTGTTAAGTTTAGTTACATAAATAAGTAAAAAAAAGCTGCAAACGTTGTTAAATGGGAAAAATTATGAGAAACGGTAGTATACTTGAATATCGAGAGAAGCTGAACAACTTTGCCTTACCGTTAGCGAGTCTTCTCCCAAACATAGATGCAAGGGCTAACGAGCATCATGAGCCTTACAGCCCGTCGTAGACATTGCTCAGATGCGAATATACCAGCATTTTTGACTAGTCTTTAATCAAGTTTCTCAAAGCGTTAAGGGAAATAAGGAACAGGGGAAGCAGGGGAAAAGTAATGCTCAATGCCCACTTGCCCATATCCTATGCCCAATTTTCAAGTTAGTTTTCATTATTTAAGGATTGGTAAAATCTATGGGAATTAAAGAACAGCCTAAGTTACCTCGGTTTCGGATCGTTGCTAATATATTACTGGCAGTATCAGGACTATTCCTGCTCTTAAATTTATTTTTGCCTGGTTTATTTGCTTCTGGCCCTGCTGGTGTTCCTTATAGCCTATTTATCCATCAAGTACAGGAAGGGGAAGTCAGCCGTGTTTCCGTTGGTCAAAACCAGATTATTTACCAATTAAAAGCAGAAAATGCCGAGCCGGCTCAAGTGTTTGCAACGACACCAATCTTTGATTTAGAATTACCCAAACTTCTAGAAGAAAAGGGAGTTGAGTTCGCTGCTACACCGCCACCCAAAAATACTTGGTTTACAACCCTCTTAAGTTGGGTGATTCCACCACTGATTTTTATTGGTATTTGGCAGTTCTTTCTCGCTCGTGGTGGTGGTGGCGGTGGCCCGCAAGGTGCGCTTTCCATTGGTAAGAGCAAAGCTAAGGTTTACGTTGAAGGCGAATCCGCGAAAATCACCTTTGCAGATGTGGCTGGGGTAGAAGAAGCAAAAACTGAGTTAGTAGAAATTGTAGATTTCCTCAAGACTCCGGCACGGTTTACGCAAATTGGCGCTAGGATTCCCAAAGGTGTGCTGTTAGTTGGCCCTCCTGGTACTGGTAAGACACTTTTAGCGAAAGCCGTAGCAGGAGAAGCAGGAGTTCCATTCTTCAGCATCTCTGGTTCCGAGTTTGTCGAATTGTTTGTCGGTGTCGGTTCTTCTAGAGTCCGGGATTTGTTTGAACAGGCTAAAAAACAAGCTCCCTGTATTATATTCATTGATGAATTGGATGCGATTGGTAAGTCTCGTAGCAGTAACGGCTTCTACGGTGGTAACGATGAACGAGAACAAACTCTCAACCAATTACTAACTGAGATGGATGGGTTTGCGGCTGGGGATGCAACGGTAATTGTGCTAGCTGCTACTAACCGCCCCGAAGTACTAGACCCTGCATTGCTGCGTCCAGGACGCTTTGACCGCCAAGTGTTGGTAGACCGTCCCGATTTATCCGATCGTGAAGCAATTCTCAAGATTCACGCTCAAAAGGTAAAATTAGGAGATGATGTAAATTTAAAAGCGATCGCTACTCGTACCCCAGGTTTTGCTGGCGCAGATTTGGCAAACTTAGTGAACGAAGCCGCATTATTGGCAGCGCGCAATCTCCGTGAAAGGGTAGCTCAAGAAGACTTTGCCGAAGCAATTGAGCGGGTAGTCGCCGGTCTAGAGAAGAAGAGTCGCGTGATGAACGAGACTGAGAAAAAGATTGTTGCATACCATGAAGTTGGTCACGCAATGGTCGGGGCGCTCACAACCGGAAACGGTCGTGTAGAAAAGATTTCGATTATTCCTCGTGGGATGGCAGCTTTGGGCTACACTCTGCAATTACCAACTGAAGACCGCTTTTTGATGAATGAAGCAGAATTGCGGGGTCAGATTGCAACCTTGTTAGGTGGACGTTCCGCTGAAGAGATTGTATTTAACAGTATTACCACAGGTGCTTCCAACGATTTGCAACGAGCAACTGACTTGGCAGAACGGATGGTAACAGCTTATGGTATGAGCAAAGTTTTAGGGCCATTAGCTTACCAACAAGGACAACAAGCAGCATTCCTGGGTAATGGTGGGGCTAATCCTCGACGGGCGGTAAGTGAAGACACATCCAAAGCCATTGATAGCGAAGTCAAGGAAATCGTGGAAACAGCCCACGAACAAGCCCTAGAGATTCTCAGACAGAATCGAGACTTGCTAGAAGCGATCGCTACTCAACTCTTAGAAACAGAGGTCATTGAAGGCGAAAAACTGCACAGTTTGTTGAGTCAAGTTAAACCTGTAACTCATTCGTAATTAAGAAAGTCAGATTTCATCCACAAAGGTACGCAGAGAATAACTTTGCGTACCTTTGTGTTTCTTTGCGTTAAACCTCTGCGTTCCTTTGCGTTTCAGAAATGCCACTCACCGCAATGCAAACACCAGCTAGGAAAAATGCCAATCCACCCCCAATAGCACCAACAAAAGGTGTTATCTGTTGCGCCTGGGGAAATATAACGCCAAACAAACTCATAGCTAAAGCAAACCCACCAAAATACATCCCAATTCCTAATCCCGCCCACCGCTGGGGTACTAACCCTAAAGCAAAAGGAATTGCCCCATTGACAATTAAACTAAAGCTCGCAACGATTAACAAAATTATCGGAATTTGTGCGCCCAGAGATATCATTATCAATAACGAGGGAATGATTGCACAGATCCCACAAAGCATTGCTTGACTATTACCAATTTTAACGGCGAAGATTCCTGCTGGTATGCTGGCAATTGCGATCGCTATTCCAATCCAAACTATTTGCATATCAATATTATCAGTATTCAGTTGGGTCTTGAGTACTTTACCCAAGACATCCATGAGAAAACGGATACCCCACGCAACACCGAAACCAGTTCCTAAAATCAAAGCCAATTTCTCTAAGGGCAACTTTACTGTTTTTGCTTGGTGTCTATCCACTGGTACTTCTGGGGGATTGACTAAGCGAAACACGGCTGCCGCCCCCAGCATTACAAAAGAACCGATCGCAAAAGTATAAACTGGGCCTAAACTCAGAATAAACTTGTAGCTTATTGGTTTAAAAGCTCCAATCACACCGCCTGTTAAAGTGATAAAACTTGCTGTTAAAGGTAACTGGGCTGGTTTTGAATACATCCCCAATAGGCACATAACTGGAGAGCGAAATATTGTCATTGCCAATGCCCAGGCTACCAATACTATAGGTAAGAGCGATCGCATGACGGTAGTAGGCGGGATCAAACTTACAACACATGGTATGGCAAGAAACAAAGCCGATGCGAGAATCATGCCTACTGAGATGAAAGGAAACCGAGTTCCTAACCAGCGCCTAGCTTGGTCTGAAAGTCCGCCCATCACTGGTTCCAACACCGCACCCAAAGCATTTTCGACTAGCACCAAACCAACTGCCAATGAAGCAGGAAAACCAAACTGAGTCAAAAGTTGCGGTAAATAGATATTATAAATTAACCACGAGAGGGTAATTGCTCCCTGCACAGCTGCCAACACCCAAACTTGCACCCATAAAATATTGAGATGAGATTTCGAGGTAGTCAAGTCGCTTCGCTCCAATTAAAAATTAAAAATTATTAATTAAAAATTTCAAGACGCTTTCTACGAGACGCTGCGCCTAGCTTGCTTCTTTGCAGGAGTACGTGGCCTCGCTAACACTACGCTATCTATCATTGTTAGCTCTGTACCAAAATTAATTAATTAAAAATAGAATAATTTTTAATTTTTAACTTTTAATTCCAAAAAGGTCATCAGGAGATGGGAAGTGGAGACTTAAACCGCAAACTCGCTCTGCTGAAGGCAGAAAACAGAGGCTAGTATTCCTCCTGCCTCCTGCCTTCTGCCTCCTGCCTCTCTTGTTAATACTCTGGAACTGAAGGATCGATTTCTCGACTCCAAGCGGTAATTCCGCCTTTAACATTCGTCCCCACAATTCCGGCTTCCTTGAGAATAGCTAGGGCTTTTGCCGATCGCCCGCCCATCTTACAATGAGCAATTAAGCGGTGGCCGTTCAATATTTCCTTCACCTTAGCAACACCATTCCCATTTTCAATGTCGGGTAAGGGCACCAACACCGAACCAGGAATCTTGGCAATGTCGTACTCATGGGGGTTGCGGACATCCAACAGTACAAAATCCTTTGCACCGCTATCCAGCAACTCCTTTAAATCCTTGACGGTCATTTCTTGACTTTCCAACTGCTGTTTTGCCTCCTCTGCCTTAGCTTGTGGAATCCCGCAGAATTCTTCGTAGTCTATCAGCTTTTCAATCACTGGGCGAATCGGGTTAGGACGCAGTTTCAATTCCCGAAATTTCATATCCAAGGCGTTGTATAGCAGCAATCGCCCGCTGAGAGTGTTGCCTTGCCCCAGAATAATTTTAACAGTTTCGGTTGCTTGGATTAAACCAATAATTCCTGGCAAAATTCCCAATACGCCACCTTCTGCACAAGAAGGAACCATCCCTGGTGGTGGTGGTTCTGGGAAAAGGTCACGATAATTCGGGCCACCTTCGTAATTAAATACACTAGCTTGCCCTTCAAAGCGTAAAATTGAACCGTAGACGTTGGGCTTATTCAGCAATACACAGGCGTCGTTAACTAGATATCTGGTGGGGAAATTATCAGTACCATCCACTACGATATCGTAAGGTTGAATCAGCTCCAGGGCGTTTTCGGAAGTCAGACGAGTTTCGTATAAATCAACCTGACAATAGGGATTAATCTCGTGAATGCGGTTTTTTGCCGATTCAATTTTGGGTTTACCCACCCAGGATGTCCCGTGAATTACTTGGCGTTGCAGATTAGAAGTATCGACAACATCAAAATCGACAATCCCGATGCGTCCAACACCCGCCGCCGCCAAATATAAAAGTAGTGGTGCACCGAGTCCGCCTGTACCGATACACATTACACTAGCGGCTTTCAGGCGCTTCTGTCCCTCTAGCCCTACTTCCGGTAAAATCAGGTGTCGGGAGTAGCGTTCGTAATCGTCTTTGGTCAACTGGATTTCGTCCAGATTGGGATTGAGCATAGCAGTTATGATGTGGGAAAGCGGAATATTAATCCTATCGAAAAACTGGATCTTATATAGAGATAGGAGTGGGAAAGACGAATTTTCATCTGTGATAGCGACGAAAACCGCGATGAATGACTGTCTTTAAACTAAGCCAGTTATTTTATATTTTCAATTTCCTCTATTTGAAACTGATGAGTATCATCAAGGCTCCAACTTTTGAGTTCTCCAGCTTTGCCGTTTTGGACGGAAACTATTATATACGAGTATCCCTGCCAAGCGTATAGGCGATCGCATTCTGAGGGTATAGCAGGATGATCTGGATGGGAGTGAAAAATGCCGATAATGTTCAATGAGCGATCGCGTGCTTCCCTTTGTGTTTTTAACATAACTTCGGGTGCGATCGTATATTGCCGTCTTTTACTTTCTGTTGTGCGTTCACCTGGAAACTCAGCAACCGCTTCTGTATTCCAAGCATTTTCTGTTGGTATGACTTCTACCACAGTTTTGCCCTCATTAGCCAGATAGCCCAAGATTATACCACAGCACTCATCTGGATAGGTGCTTTCGGCATGGGTGCGGATGGTTTGCAAATGTTCTTGGCTAAGTTGGATCATGTCTGCGTTTGTAATTCTAGCGACTTCTAACAATTCTTGCTGAATGCGTATGCTAGCAAAAACCGCAGGTGTTAGCGTACCACTCCGTGGAAGCAAGCTGTGTGTAGCGTCTCGTAGAGAAGCTTACCCTTCGCGTAGCGTTCCGAAGGAAAGATAGCGCAGCCTTTAAAAAAGTACGTACTTTTTATCGCTTCTTAAAAGATTTGCCTACTAGGTTCTACTTTTTTATTACCTAGACACGAGAAGAAGATGAAGAATATACAAAGCTCAATACTTGTGTATACATTTTTCAACGAGTAATGTGAAGAGTATGCAAAGATGAGTATTTAAGTATAAACATCTAAGTATGATATTGACTGTGTAGTTCTTTTGAGGCTCTTGAGATGTTCTCTATTTTCAAGCTAGACACTCACAAATAACAAGCTACAGGGAAGGTATCAAAATCTTTTTTCCGATTAAAAGTCAATTGTTGATTATTTTTATCTTCTAGTAGGACTTAGGCGCTGGCAAAAAATAAATATTAAGGATGAATTTTCGGCATGGAAGCTGAATTTTTTGGTACTTAAAAGAGTAATTTTTACTCAAAAAGGATGATAAAAAGCCTGAAATGACCAGTTCTCGCAAATTCACACGCTAATTAATTTGTATAGTGCTTAAGACTTCAATAGTTTGAGATAAAAAAGTACACGTAAAAACCTTGAAATTGGGGAAACTTTCGATAAATTTACTGTTTTTCAAGGTTGGCGTATAAAATATGTAGATTTTGGTGAATTTTTGCGCCCTTAAACAGCATAATCTGCAAATTGACAACTGAAGTTACTGAAAAAAATGATTTAGAAAGGTAAAAGTTATGGCAAATATCATTGGAAGCAACGGCGATGATACCCTACAGGGTACTTATAATGACGCGGATACGATTAAGGGCCTTGCAGGCAACGATACCATATATCCTAACGGTGGCAAAGACACCTTAAGTGGTGGAGACGGCAACGATAAATTCGTCTACTACTACTACTACAACTACACCAACAACAACAACAACAACAATACTGCGATAATCACCGATTTTGGTGGTCTAGGTAAAGGGACAAACCCAACAGCAGCAGTCATTGCCGAAGTGGATACCCTAGAATTCCAGGGCACTGGTGCCATAGCCCAAAATTTGTTGTTGACCCAAAAAGGCAACAATCTGGAAATCAGCTTTGCAGGGGATGCTTATATAACGAGGTTTTTTGATGTCCCAGTTATCCTGCAAAACTTTGCTCTGGAAAACCTGGATAACCTTAGCAAATCTACAGGTGCCACTGTAGACTTGGGCAATATCTTATTTGATGGAGAAACTAGCACTATAGATAGCTTTGATGTTTTCAATGCTAACTCCACTCAAAGCACTATCTTCAATAAGAATACAGTCACTTTTCTTAACGACCTCAACAATAATGTTAGCGGTTTTGACAACTCAGATGATGTCATTAATGGTCAGGGCGGGGATGACCTCATTGATGGCTTAAGTGGCAACGACATACTCAGAGGTGGTACGGGCAATGACTCCCTCATTGGTGGTGTGGGGAATGATATTCTCATTGGCGGTACGGGTAATGACTCCCTCACAGGTAATGATACTCTCGTTGGTGGTGCGGGCAATGATATCTTGAATGTCGAATTTTCAACAGGCGATAACACCCTCAACGGTGGGGTTGGTGACGATGTTTTGAATGCTGGGGCAACATCTGGCAATAACTTACTCTCTGGGGGCGATGGCAATGATTATCTCTCTAGCTCTAACGTTTATAGTAGCGTCAGCGGATACATCTATTACCCCTCCTCAAGCAATAATACCCTCGATGGTGGCGCTGGTGATGACACCTTGAATGCTGAGTCTCCATCAGGCAATAACTTACTCTCTGGGGGAGATGGCAATGATTATCTCTCCACTTCTGGCATTTTTACTTATAGAGGGGAGCCTAATTTTAGCTCATCAGGCAATAACACCCTCAACGGTGGTGCTGGTGACGATACCTTGAATGCTGGCAATTCAACAGGCAATAACTTGCTCTCTGGAGGCGATGGCAATGATTCTCTCTCCATTTCTGGCGATCTTATCTCCTATAGCGGTCAAGATTCCTATAACCCTTCTTCAGGCAATAATACCCTCAACGGTGGCGCTGGTGACGATACATTGCGTGTTGAGTATTACACAGGGAATAATTTCTTCTCTGGGGGCAATGGCAATGATTTCTTCTATCTAGACTTGACAATTCTAGATTCTCTCTCCTCTGGTTTAGTGACTCAAACAATAGACGGGGGTAAGGGTGACGATTTGTTGTCAGTCGATTACAGCTATGCTTCTGGGGGAATCACAACGACATTCAATGCCACTACAAATGAAGGAGAAATTACGGCGGGGACATATCGAGTTAATTACAAGAATATCGAACCATTAAATATCTTAGGTACAGCCTACGACGACAACATTGTTGGCAATGATGGGAACGATACGCTCTCCATTGGCTTTGGTGGCAAAGATACGATCGATGGGGGAGCAGGTGACGATGTGTTGTTCGTCGATTACAGCAATGCTACAGAGGGAATCACAACGACGTTCAATGCGGGCACAAATAAAGGAGAAATTACGGCGGGGACATATCGGGTTGACTACAAGAATATCGAACAATTAAATATTTTAGGTACAGCCTACGGCGACAACATTATTGGCAATGATGGAAATGATACGCTTTCCACTGGTTCTGGTGGCAAAGATACGATTGATGGAGGCCAGGGTGACGATGTGTTGTCTGTCGATTACAGCAATTACAACAGTGTTTCTGGGGGGATTACAACGACATTCAATGCCTCTACCAACATTGGAGCAATTACGGCAGGCACGAATCGGGTTAGCTACAAAAATATTGAGCGATTAAATATCTCAGGTACATATCAAAATGACAACATTGTTGGTAACAGTGGTAATGATACGCTCTTTGGGGGCTATGGTGGAAATGATACGCTCTTTGGGGGTGCAGGTAATGATATCCTGACAGGTGGGAGTGGTGACGACACCCTAACTGGTGGCGCGGGCAATGATAAATTTGTTTACAACTTATTAGACAGCAGCTTTGACACTGGCACTGATATTATCACTGATTTCGGTGGCGTAGGTAAAGGCTCAAATCCGTCTGCGGCAGTGATTGCCTCCTCAGATACCTTGCAATTTACGGGTGGTGTATTCGCTACAGGTAGTGTCTTCACTGCTCAAAATCTGCAATTAACTCAAAATGGTAACAACTTAGAAATCACTTTTGAAAATGTCCCTAATAGCAAAGTCATTCTCCAAAACTTCAAATTAGAAAACCTCGATAATCTGCCAGCAACTTCTTCACAACCAGCTATTGGCAATATCCTGTTTGATGGACAAACCAGCATCACTGACAGTTTTGATGTGTTTGATGCCAATTCCACTCAAACTAGCCTTTTCAACAGGAACACAGTTACCTTCCTCAATGACCTCGACAACAATATAACGGGTTTTGACAACTCCAATGATGTTATCAATGGTCAAGGGGGTAACGACATCATCAACGGCAAAAGTGGTAATGACCTGCTCAGAGGTGGTGTAGGAAATGATATTCTCATTGGCGGTGTGGGAAATGATACTCTCATTACCACTACAGGCAATGACACTCTTGACGGTGGTACTGGTGATGATACCTTGAATGCTAGCGGTTCAACAGGCGATAACCTGCTCTCTGGAAGTGATGGTAATGATTCTCTTGACATCTCTGGCAATTACAGCTACTCCTTCCCTGGCTACTCCTACGACTCTCGCTCCTTGGGGAATAACACCGTAGAAGGAGGTGCAGGTGACGATACCTTGAGTGCTGGTGGTTCAAAAGGCGATAACCTGCTCTCTGGTGGCAACGGCAATGATACTCTTTACCTTATTGGTTTTTACAGCTATAGCTACGGTGAATCCAAGAACTCGCGATCGGAGGGCAATAACACCCTAGAAGGAGGTTCAGGTGACGATCGCTTGAGAGCTGGTGGTTTAACAGGTGATAACCTGCTCTCTGGAGGCGATGGCAATGATGAGCTCGATCTTTCTGGTAACTACTACAGCTACAACTCCAGTGATTTCAACGACTCTCGCTCGTCTGGTAATAACACTCTCAACGGAGGTGCAGGAAATGATCGCTTGGATGCTAGCAGTTCAACAGGTGATAACCTGCTCTTTGGGGACGATGGTAATGATACTCTTACAGCCTATGACGCCTCTGGTAAAAATATCCTCACAGGTGGCAATGGCAATGACTTTCTTATAGGTGGCAATGGTAATGATAGTCTAATTGGAGGAGCTGGTACTGATACCTTTGCTTTCAATAGTTACAACCAAGGTGTTGATACTATTTATGACTTCAATGCTACTAATGAACTGATTCAGGTATCGACTTATGGTTTTGGTGGCGGGTTGTCAACGCCTTCACTTCAAACAAGTCAGTTTACCATCGGAACATCTGCAACAACAAGCAATCAACGATTTATCTATGACGATATTACAGGTGCGCTATATTTTGACCTTGATGGCAGTGCAAGTACATTTACTCAGGTAAAATTTGCACAACTATCTGGTGGTGTAACACTAACTGAAAAGAACTTTGTATTAGTTTAATCGTAATTAACATTCTCTGCTCGTTAAACGACACAGGTTGCAAGGTGCTTTTGTAAGCACCTTGCATTCGATTGCTCAATCCAAATTACTTTTAGCAGAGAGTAAATGTTGGGTTTTTTCTCAACTTTTGATATGAGTGCAGATGGTTTGCAAGTGTTATTGGCTAAATTTAATTATGTCTGCGTTCGTAATTTTAATTGCCTATAATGATTCTTGCATTGATAACAGATATAAGATATAGCTGTCGCTAGTACAGTTAGGACGTAGACTAGAAAACGTATTGTGTTCCTCAATCAGGACTGACTACCAATGCCAAACCCGTACAGTTACGATTTTCGGCAAAAGGTGATTGAAGCAATTAAATTGAATTTTATTGCAATGCCTACTGTGAATGAATTTTATCGATTTTTCAGATGTCACGGTTGACGTAGAAAGTATACAGAAAACGTCAAATTTAGGTGAATTTTTGCGCTTGAAAACCGCACAAACAGCAAATTGAGAACTGAAGTTACTGAAAAAATAAATTTAGGTAGGTAAAAGTATGGCAAATATCTACGGCACTAAGGGCAACGATACTCTACAGGGAAGTTCCAACGATACCTTGACTGGTGGAGGTGGCAACGATTTTTACTATGATGTTTATACCATCACCGATTTTGGTGGCATAGGTAAAGGCGTAAATCCCTCGGCAGAAGTAATTGCTGAAGTGGACACCCTAATATTTTCAAACTCTTTCTCTGCTAAAAATCTACAGCTTACCCAGAATGGCACCAATCTGGAAATCACCTTTATAGCGGAATATAGTCCCAAAGTCATCCTGCAAAACTTTGCTCTGGAAAACCTGGATAACCTTAGTAAATCTACTGGAGCAACTGTAGACTTGGGCAATATACTGTTTAATAATGATGGGGAAAGTAGGATTACAGACAGCTTAGATGTTTTCAATGCCAACTCCACCCAAAGCACTATCTTCAACAAGAACACAGTCACCTTCCTTAACGACCTCTCCAATAATGTTAACGGCTTTGACAACTCAGATGATGTCATAAATGGTCAGCGGGGTGATGACCGCATCGACGGCAAAAGTGGCGACGACCTTTTAAGGGGTGGTACAGGGAATAATACTCTCATTGGTGGTGTGGGCAATGATATCTTGAATGTTGACTCTTCAACAGGCGATAACATCCTCAATGGTGACACTGGTGATGATATCTTGAATGTTGATTTTTCAACAGGCGATAACATCCTCAACGGTGGCGCTGGTGACGATACAGTAAGTGCTGGGGCTTCAAAAGGCAATAACTTCCTCACTGGGAGCGATGGCAATGATTATCTTGACACCTCCTTCGTTTCTACTAACTTCGGATACAGCTTTATTGGCTCTTCAGGCAATAACACCCTCAACGGTGGTGCTGGTAACGATACTTTGCGTGCTGACTCTCCAGAAGGCAATAACTTACTTTTTGGGGATGATGGCAATGATTATCTCTCCACCTCTGGCTTTAATCCTTATAGACCGTACTTTAGTTTTAACTCTTCAGGCAATCACACCCTCAACGGTGGTGCTGGTGACGATACTTTGCGTGCTGAATTCTCAACAGGCAATAACTTGCTCTCTGGGGACGATGGCAATGATTCTCTTGATATCTCTGGCGATTTCGTTCTGTTCGGCACTAATGCAGGGAATTTTTACCCCTCCTCAGGTAATAACACCCTCAACGGTGGTGCTGGTGACGATACATTCCGTGCTCGGTATTCAACAGGTAATAACTTATTTTCTGGGGGCAATGGCAATGATTCCTTCTATCTAACCAGCTTGTCCTTAGATACTGCCACCTCCTCTTTAGTGACTCAAACTGTAGATGGGGATGAGGGTGAGGATTTGTTATACGTAGATTACAGCTTGGCTACTTTAACTAAATCTGAGAATATAATCTTGACAAGAGGTGACGATTTGTTATCCGTCGATTACACCTTGTCTACAGCAGGGATAATTTCGACTTTCAATTCTACTACCAACATTGGAGAAATTACAGCGGGCACATATCGAGTTAGCTACAAAGATATCGAAGGATTAAATCTCTCAGGTACTATCTACAATGACAACATTGTGGGGAGCAATGGGAAAGATACGCTCTCTGGGGGCTATGGTGGCAAAGATACAATTGATGGGGGAGCGGGTGACGATGATGTGTTGTCCGTTGATTACAGCTACGGCAATGCTACAGAGGGGATCGCAACAGCATTCAATGCTGCTACTAACACTGGCTCAATTACAACGGGCACATATCGGGTTGACTACAAGAATATCGAACAATTAAATATTTTAGGTACAACCTACAACGACAACATTGTTGGCAATAGTGGAAACGATACCCTTTCTACGGGCTATAGTGGCAAAGATACGATCGATGGGGGAGCGGGTGACGATGTGTTGTCCGTTGATTACAGGTACGGCAATGCTATAGATGGTATCACAACAACATTCGATGCCGCTACTAACACTGGCTCAATTACGGTGGGCACAAATCAGGTTAACTACAAGAACATCGAACGATTAAATATCTCAGGCACAACTTACGACGAGAACATTCTGGGGAAGAGTGGAAACGATACGCTCTCCGGGAGCTATGGCAAAGATACGATTATTGGCGATGCAGGTAATGATATTTTGGCAGGTGGGGGTGGGGAAGACACCCTAACTGGTGGCACGGGCAATGACAAATTTGTTTATGACTTGAGCGACAGCTACGATGACGGCACTAATACTGATATTATTACCGATTTCGGTGGCGTAGGTAAAGGTTCAAATCCCTCAGCAACCGTGGTTGACTCCTTAGACACCTTGCAATTTACAGGTAATATATTCACTGCTCCAAATCTGCAATTAGCTCAAAATGGTAACAACTTAGAAATTTCCTTTGAAGGTTTTGGTAATGACAGCAAAGTTATTTTGCAAAACTTCAAGTTAGAAAACCTGGATAATTTACCAGCAACTTCTTCACGAGCAGCTATTGGCAATATCCTGTTTAATGGACAAACCAGCATTAGCGACAGTTTTGATGTGTTTGATGCTGATTCCACTCAAACTACTGTGTTCAACAGGAACACTGTTACTTTCCTGAATGACCTGGATAACAACATTACGGGTTTTGACAACTCCAATGATGTCATCAATGGTCAGGGGGGTGACGACATCATCGACGGCTTGAGTGGTAATGACTTGCTCAGAGGTGGTGCGGGAAATAACACCTTAGAAGGAGGTATTGGTGACGATACCTTAAGTGCTATCAGTTCAACAGGCGATAACCTGCTCTTTGGGGACGATGGTAATGATTCTCTTGATATCTCTGGCAGGATATTCAGCGACCGATCTAACAAATTCGGCAATTTTGACTCTCGCTCATTAGGCAATAATACTCTCAATGGAGGTGCAGGTAACGATACCTTGAATGCTAGCGGTTCAAAAGGTGATAACCTACTCTCTGGGGGCGATGGTAATGATTCCCTTGATATTTCTGGCAGCTACAGTTTCTCCTTCCCTGGCTACTCCTACGACTCTCGCTCCTTGGGGAATAACACCCTAGAAGGAGGTACGGGTGACGATCGCTTGAGTGCGGGTGGTTCAAAAGGCGATAATCTGCTTTTTGGGGGCGATGGCAATGATTCCCTTGATATTTCTGGCTCTTACAGCTACTACTACAGCGAATCCAAGAACTCCCGCTCGGAGGGCAATAACACCCTAGAGGGAGGTGGGGGTGACGATCGCTTGAGCGCTAGTGGTTCAAAAGGCGATAACCTGCTCTCTGGGGGCGATGGCAATGATGAGCTTGATATCTCTGGTGACTACTACAGCTCCAACTCTAACGACTACTCCGACTCTCGCCCGTCTGGTAATAATACTCTAGAAGGAGGCGCTGGTGACGACAACTTGAGCTTTAGCAATTCAACAGGTGATAACCTTCTGTCTGGGGGCGATGGCAATGATTCCTTCAATCTAATCATTAATTCCATAAATACTGACCTGTCTGATTTAGTGACTCAAACGTTAGATGGGGGTAATGGTGACGATTCGTTGTTCACCCTTTACAACTATGCTGCTGGGGGAATTACTTCGACGTTCGATGCGACTACTAATACTGGCTCAATTACGGTGGGCTTGTATCGAGTTAACTACAACAATATCGAACAGTTACATATCTCAGGTACGAGCTATGATGACAATATTGTTGGCAGCAATGGCAATGATATCCTTTTTGGTGCAGACGGTAATGACAGCCTAATTGGAGGGGATGGGACTGATACCTTTGGTTTCTATAATTACAGTGGGGGTGTTGACACTATTTATGACTTCAACGCCACTAATGAATTAATTCAGGTATATGCTGGTAATTTTGGTGGCGGGTTATCAAAAGGTACATTTGAGACAAGTCAGTTTACCATTGGAACATCTGCAACAACAACCAATCAACGATTGATCTACGATTTTGATACAGGTGCATTGTTCTTTGACCAGGACGGCAGTTCATCTGCGTTTACTCAGGTAAAATTTGCACAACTATCTGCTGGACTGTCACTAACTGAAAAGAATTTTGTGCTTGTTTAATCGTAATTAGATTCTCTAATCGTTAAGCGACACGGATTGCGAGGTGCTTACAAAAGCACCTCGCAAACGATAGCGCTCAATGCAATTACTCTTAACAAAGAGTAGATGTTGGGTTTTATTTCTCAACTTTCGATATGAGTCTGGATGCAATACTTCTCGGTTAAGGGGAAAAGGGGAAAGGGAAAAGGGAAAGAAAAAACCTTTAACCCTTACCCTTTACCCTTTACCCCAAACCCGATTCCGAGTTAAAAATGCTTAACCGAGAAGTATTGAGTCTGGATGGTTTGCAGGTATTATTGGCTAAATTTGATTATGTCTGCGTTCGTAATTTTAATAGCCTATAGTGAATACCGTCATGCGTGGGCTAGCAAAAACCGCAGGCATCGCAACTCATTGCCTTAAAGTAGTAACAACAACTTTTTGTAGAATTGCGATCGCGAGACGATGAATGCTCTAATCAATTTACTGCTTTTTTTGCTGCCGATTCTGAGTAGCTTTTGGATTGCCCAAACTTTCAACCCTTTATCTTCTTATCAACCTCTCCAAGCTGTAGACGGTGCAGCTTTATATAGAAAACAATTAACGAATGCTAACGAAGCGTATTTACAAGTTATTAATCTCCGCAAAATGCACATAGACCAAATTATCGGAGAGGTAGATAATATGGGTCTAAATGAAGGAAAATATTATCAAGGAGAAGGTAAATATTACAGCCCTTTTTTTCAAAATAAGTTGTTTTCTGATGTTGCAGACGAATATCAAAAACTTTACGCAAACAACGTTTTTTCGCTGATTAATTGTTCTTTTTTTGAACAATACCAATCTAGTACTCAATTATCCTTTCCGATTAAACTTAATGGTGTAGTCATCACTGGTGGCACTAGCCCTTATGGCCCAATTAAGAAACCAAAAGATAAATATTATAATAATATTCGCCTCAAGACTTTAGTCTGGGATGATAAGCAGGCATATATTACCGATTACAACCAAGCTAGCGGTGCGCCTCTGAACCAAAGAGCAGTGAAGAATGCGATCGTTACTTACCGATATAGCGATCATCCGGCGAAAGTATTAGCCCAAAACCAAGCGAATAAATATCAAGTCATCGGTACTCTGAATAAGGATGGTGTTAAAGGTGACGAGCTTTTGTTGATTATGACGGTGAACCAAGCAACTCTGGATGAGGCAGCCGATTTATTACGTAAATTAGGGGTCAAAGGCCATATCATTACCGTTGACGGCGGCAGATCGACTTATTTGTTCAATTCTCAGAAGGGAAACATTATTGTTCCCCAACTGTCTAATCTGCAAGAAAATCCTACTTTCCGAGATTTACCTCATTATCTAGGATTCCGTAAGAAAAGCAAAAATCAGATTGCGCCAAAAATCTCGATCGCTCAACCAGTTGGTAAAGTACTTCCAAAGAAAGATCAACCTTATTTAATATTGTGGCGGGATAATTTTGATGGCGATGTCTCGATTAAGTTGTACGATGGGAACAAACTTATCCACAACATTTCTTCCCGTACTGCTAGCGATGGAGTTTATGAGTGGAAACCACGTATTTCCGTAAAAGAAGGCTATTTTATTCGTATTTCTAGCTGGAAAGACCGGAATATTTTCGCGCAGTTGCAATTATAGCAGAATGGGAAAATGAAGTGGATAACTAGCTAAACGCAAACCTCTCAACAAGGTTGACGGTGTGGCATTAATCGGAATTGTTATCGTTTCTCACAGTAAACAACTAGCTTTGGGTGTGCGGGAACTCGCCGCGCAGATGGTTCAAGGCCAAGTTGCCATTGCTGTTGCAGCAGGTATTGAAGATCCGGAAAATCCATTGGGTACCGATCCGATTCAGGTTTATGAGGCGATCGCTTCTGTTTTTTCTGATGATGGTGTCTTGGTGTTAATGGATTTGGGTAGTGCTTTGCTGAGTGCAGAAATGGCAATCGAGTTTCTGCCAGAAGCACAGCAGGAGAAAGTCTATTTGTGTGAAGCACCTCTAGTAGAAGGTGCGATCGCTGCTGTAGTAGCGGCGGCGGCTGGTAGAGATATTCACCAAGTGATGGCGGAAGCACGCGGCGCACTCCTTGCCAAGGCAACTCAATTGGGTGTAGTTAGTAGGCCGTTGTCACTTGTCACCCCAATAACAACTAATATAGAATCGCCAACGCGAGAAATCCGGCTGATTGTGAGCAATCGCTTCGGATTACACGCCCGCCCCGCCGCCCAGTTTGTGGCAACGGCAGCCCGGTTTCAATCTCAAATTCTGATACGGAATTTAACGAGAAATACTGAGCTAGTCAGGGGTGACAGTATTAACCAAGTCACAACTTTAGGGGTGCGTCAAGGACACGAACTGCTGATTACTGCCACTGGTTCTGATGCAGATGAGGCGCTGGCTGCATTACAGGCATTATTCACCAATAACTTTGGTGAAGATAACGTTGCCTTGAATTCTCCACCAGCATTTCACCATGAAGTTACACCAACAACTTACGGCGAACTTTCGGGGATTGCAGCTTCTCCAGGAGTAGCGATCGCACCTGTTATTCGTTATCAACCCACTCACATCACAATTACGGAATACCACGTAGACGATCCTGATGCAGAGTGGCAACGATTACAAGCAGGGATTAATACTGCCCGACAAGAAATTCAAGCCGTTTTCTCACAAGCATCTCTGCAAATTGGTGATGCTGAAGCCGCCATTTTTGATGCCCAATTACTATTTTTAGAAGATCCAGTACTGTTGGAAGCGGCTCATCAGCGCATTTTAGACAACCATATAAATGCTGAAGCCGCTTGGCAAGCTGTAGTCGATGAAGTAGCGACTTCCTACCGCGCACTTGAGGATTCTTATCTGCAAGAGCGAGTTGACGATGTTGTAGATGTCGGGCGAAGAGTGCTGCGATTACTCGCTGGGAATGCTGCGGCTAACTTGCATCTGGAGTCACCAGCAATTTTGGTGGCGACTGATTTAACCCCCTCAGATACGGCTGGACTAGATCCGACAAAGGTGTTGGGTATTTGTACAACTTCTGGTAGTGCAACTTCCCACAGTGCCATTATCGCCCGGACGTTGGGTATTCCGGCAGTTTTGGGAGTGGATGCCCAGGTGTTGCACTTGGCAGATGGTACACTGATGGCACTTGATGGTGAAAGTGGCAGAGCTTGGGTAGAACCAGAATCAGACATCTTGGATTTACTGGCAGCAAAGCAAGAAGCTTGGCAAACAGCCCAACAAGAAGCACGAGCTACGGCACATCAACCAGCGATTACTCGTGATGGTCGGCAAGTTAGCGTCTTCGCCAATATTGGTAGTATAAATGATGTGCAAGTTGCTGTGGCTAGCGGTGCAGAAGGTGTGGGACTACTCCGCACTGAGTTTCTGTATTTAGACCGAACCAGCGCCCCGACTGAAGAAGAACAATTATTAGTTTATCAGGCGATCGCTCAAGTTTTAGATAATCGTCCGCTAATTATTCGTACCCTCGATGTCGGTGGTGATAAGCCGCTTCCCTATATCAAAGTGGGGTTTCCAGAAGCTAACCCTTTTTTAGGTTGGCGGGGAATTCGTTTCTGTTTAGCTCGTCCAGAACTCTTCAAAACTCAGTTACGGGCAATTTTGAGAGCTAGTGTCGGACACCAAATTAAAATCATGTTGCCGATGATTGCGACTGTAACTGAAGTACGTGCAGCGAAGGTAATTTTGGGCGAAGCACAGGCTGAACTAAATCAAGCTGGTATCGCATTTGATGCAGCGATGAAAGTAGGAATTATGGTGGAGGTTCCGTCAGCAGTAGCGATCGCCGATCGGTTAGCTGCTGAAGTAGACTTCTTTAGTATAGGGACTAACGATCTGAGTCAGTACGTCATGGCTAGCGATCGCACTAATCCCCGCGTGGCAAATTTGGTTGATGCATTACATCCAGCCGTGTTACGAATGGTGCAGCAAACTGTCCAAGCTGCCCATACGGCGGGGATTTCGGTAGGATTATGTGGAGAATTGGCAGCAGATACTTTAGCAACACCAATTTTATTAGGTTTAGGGCTGGATGAGTTGAGCGTAAATCCTCAAAGTATACCTGGAGTGAAGCAGGCGATCGCTCGGTTAAGTATAGTTGAAAGTGAAGCGATCGCGGCATCAGCATTACAACAAGATTCCGCAGAGCGTGTTAGAGAACTAATCTCAACTTCAATTACTCCCCCTGCATAATTAACTCGTAATTGATAATGACGCTGTGAGAACGTCATTACGAATTACGAATTACGAATTAGTTAAAATCTTATTCCCAATTGCCCGTTAAAACCACGAACAGAATTGTAACCAGCACCAACAAAAACGTTATTAGTAGCACCTACCTGAACGCCACCTGAAACTGCAACACCTTTATCCTCTGAATACAGTCCAATTCCTACATAAGGTGAAATTACAGGCAAATTGATAAATTTTAAAACATCTACTCCCGTAGCACCATCAGCGCCAGTTCCCACTTCAACCCCGAAATTCAAAGCCCTAGCTCCGACAGCATAAGTTAGATCGCCATCTTTTCCACCGACTGAAACCCAAGGTTGCGGTATCAGTTGAGCCGATGCTTGACTTGGGGCAAACAAAGTTAACAAACCTATAGATGTAATTAATGTTTTAGCAATAATCGCTATTTTCACGATGTTCTCCGATTAATTGTTTTTAGGACTGATACCAATCCTTTATGAGGACGCATAAAAAGAACCCCAGTGCCGTAACATCTCCTTTTGGTAATACCATTTGCAAAAAAACCTACAGATGCAAAGCTGGAAATCCAGATTAAATATAACCCCTCTTAATTACGAATTACTAATTACGTAGCTTACTTCTTACCTTTGACAAGTATTGCGAATTACAAATTGGTATTATTATCTCAACAATTTGCTAAAAACAATTTGAGTATTGGGAATTTGGAGGGGGTTGCAGAGTGGCTGATGAACGCATAGTCAATACACAACAGATTTATCCAAAGGATTTTTCCTGGGGATTATGGCCTGTTGTGCCACTCTACCCCTACGGTAGGCGGCAAACAATTCGTCAAGAAGTGCTTAAGGACACAATCTGGAATTTTGACCAGATTCAAGGCATTTTCTACGTTGTTGTCCCGATTCGCATGACTGTTGTGAAGTTGGAAACCGGGGGTCTTCTCGTCTATGCGCCTGTTGCACCAACGCCAGAGTGTATGAGACTTGTGAATGAGTTGGTGGCGAAATATGGCAGCATTAAGTACATCATTTTGCCAACAATCTCTGGTATAGAACACAAAGTCTTCGTTGGCCCCTTCGCCAGATACTTTCCGACTGCACAGGTGTTTGTAGCTCCCCATCAGTGGAGTTTCCCACTCAATCTTCCCCTTAGCTGGCTTGGCTTACCCCCAAAACGAACTCAAGTACTTCCAGAAGATAGCAGCAAAACACCTTTTGCTGACGAATTTGATTATGCAATGCTGGGCCCCATCGGTCTTGGCCCTGGTAGGTTTGCGGAAGTTGCTTTTTTCCACAAGCGATCGCATACTCTTTTAGTGACAGATTCTGTGCTTTCTATCCCAGAAGATCCACCTGCGATCGTTCTCTTAGATTCATATCCCTTATTATTCCATGCCAAGGATTATGCTTCCGATCTTGTTGCAGATAATCAGGTAAATCGCCGTAAGGGTTGGCAGCGCATCTGTCTGTTTGCTTTGTATTTTCAACCACAGGCATTAGATATAGCCCAATGGAGTCAGGTTTTACAAGATTCCTTGAAAGCCCCAGAACGCTCAAGGAAAGCTTATTTTGGATTGTACCCCTTTAAATGGCAATCAGATTGGCAGCGATCGTTTGATGCCCTGCGAGGTGATGGGCGTTTATTTGTCGCACCAATTTTACAAACACTGATTCTCAACCGCGCACCGAAGGAAACCATTGACTGGGCTGATAAAGTTGCAAGTTGGAACTTTGAGTGGATAATTCCCTGCCACTTTGATTCGCCAATTAAAGCTAAACCGCATCAGTTTCGCCAAGCTTTCTCTTTTTTGGAAAAGCAGCCTACTTTCAGCGGGGGTTTGTTCAGTAGTAGCAGCTATCCTTTACCGGAGGAAGATTTTAAAACACTTAGGGAAATCGATGCAGGTTTAAATAAGTTTGGCATTGTGCCAGCAGCAAAGGAGAAAGTGTAGGAGAGACGATATAGCGCAATACAGTTACAGGATAAGGGACTTCCAACAAATAAATTATCCAATCTTGTGGGGTGGACATCTTGTCCGCCGTTGGCTTGGGGCAGGCAAGACGAGACGCCCACCCCACAAAAAGTAGTTGAGTATTTTTTTATTTGGAGTTCCCTAAGCAACAAAACCCCGATCTAGAGACGCGATTTATCGCATCTTGAAAGACTAATTATCCTTCACTGAATCATATTGCAATATAGCGTTCTCCTTTGGATGCAGGTAACACAGCTAGCTAGCTGTGCTACCAAAGCTATGTATCTGTATCAGGTGTTTCGTGGAATGGTATAAGTGCTGGAAATTATGATTAGCCACCGATAGTCGTGCGCTCAATCACAGAGGGTGCACTCGAACCGTTGCCTTTGCCTTGTGTTTGTCCAACTTTCGGCGTACCATGCAGTCGGAGATCGGGCTGGGGTGGTTCCGGTTCTGGGCCTAGTGGTTGGGGATTTTCCACATACTCGAATTCGCCTTTGCCATCCATTGAGGGGCCTTTTGCCCAACGACCTTCGGCACTTTCGGTTCCTTCTGAGTGATTCCAGAACTGATAAGAAAACTCGCGTTTCTCCAAATCCAACGGGAAGGAACTGGGAACTGGAGTCGTTTCCATTCCAGAACTTTCTAAATCTTCAATGGTGGCTAGCCACAGGTTTTGGTGCATCGTATCACGGGCGATCATAAAGCTCAAGGTATCTTTCACCCCTGGGTCGTCCGTCATTTCATACAGTCGCACTGCTTGCAAACGTCCCTGACTTTCTGCGTGGAGATTAGACCGGAAATCTGCCAACAGGTTGCCACTGGAGACAATAAAACGACCATTCCAAGGATAGCCGACGCTATCAGAAGGTGTTGCTCCCAAACCAGAGACAATGGCGTGTTGGGGGTTCATCGCTGCCGCCATAATTACATCCCGTGGGTTACTACCGCCCATCACAGCACCCACAACCGCATCTTTGACACTTTCTTCTTGCATTTTGAGCGGCGCTTTATCTAGAAGATGGGCAATCATCGTTGCCAGCATCTCAATGTGACCGATTTCTTCAGTCCCAACATCTAGCAGCATATCTCGGTACTTGGCAGGGCCTCGACAGTTCCAGCCCTGAAACAGATACTGCATCATCACAGTCATTTCACCAAAAGTACCGCCGATGAGTTCTTGAATTTTCATTGCATAAACCGCATCTGGTTTTTCTGGCGGCTTAAAATACTGGAGTTTCTTAGTGTGATAAAACATTTGAATTCCTCGTTAATTGCAGAGGCTGCTTACACAAAATCAATACAGTTGCCAAACTTTTATCCGATATTTGTGTAGCCTCTTCTTATCTAGGAAACTAATCAAATGTTTTATCTTCATCAGCCTCTAGTCGGATAAAAAAAATACTTTTAAATAAGTATTTCGACTAGTTTTTTTTATTTATAGTTCTGTCTAGGAATGGATTCATATTAGGTCCACTTGCTTACAATCACTCAACGCATCACCCCACCCTAACCCTGCCCGTATGTATTGGCTACGGTGTATACACAAGTTTTTGAAATAGCTGATTAACCAAGGTTCTACCCCACCCTAACCCTCCCCTTATAAAGTGGAGGGAACTAGATTTATTGCAATATATCGGGGGGATTAAGGGGGGTAAGAGAACTGCTATATCTATATCTATATTTAATTTCAGCAGATGTCTAATAGTGTTTAATCCCCTTAAACCGTTCTTGCGCCGCTTTAAATGCTTCTTGCATCACCAATTGAATTTTTTGGGGATCGGGTTTCTTACCTCCCATTAAATCGCCAAAATAAACACAGGCTGCTTCGCCTAGTGCCCAAGTATAGGCGGCTGCCCAAGAAGCAGCGATCGCACTCCCAAAACCTGGTATAAATTTAATTAACTCTCGGGCAATTGCCTGTGCTAAAAAACCACCTGCGATCGCACTCACAACGCCTCCCGCCTGAGATGGAGTAACTGTTTGCCCATATAATTTACCCAACAGTCCCACCATTGATCCTTGCAAAGCAGTGAGTACGGGCATTGTGGCAAATGGTAGAGGTACGGCAGCCAAAGTTGCAGACATGATCGCAAATGGCAAAATATAACGGCGTGCAGTATCTCGGTAAAGGTTGCCAATTTGCTTCCCAACTTCTTCTCGATCTAATAGCTGATAAATCGCTTGGGCTTCTGCTTGTGGGAGTAGTTCTGCTAAGGAATCTCGCAGTGCTTCTAAGCCATAAAATACTTGAGTGTAGCCATCTTCTTCTAAGGTAAAGTCAATGAGTACAGAGCGATCGCTTATTCCTGCAAAGGCTTGTTGCATTGCGGCAAATGCGCGGTTGACTTCCTGATAATCTGGCGGATAGGTGGGATGATCGATGGTATTGCCAGGATAAACTTCGTGCAAGCAGGTAACTACCAGCAGACAGGGAATGTCTGGATACTTCTGGCGCAGTTGTTGAGCAATTTGTCGTAGGGTATCAGTTGCAAAATCATTAATTTTAACCGTCAAAAGCAGGATTCTGGCGGAACGAGTTTCCTGTTGTAAATCGCCAACTAACTCCTGAATAATTTTTTGAGTATCTTGTTTGACATCACCCAGTCCCACTGTATCAGTAAAAATTAGTAGCGGCAGGTCATTGGAAGGATAAGCATAGCGCTGGGTGTGTTGCGTGTGTGGGCGAAATCCTTGACCGACAATTTCAGCAGAAACTCCCGTCAATCCCCGCACAATTGAACTTTTTCCGGCTTGGGGTTTACCAATCAAGAGGGCTTCTGTGGTTGGCAGTTCGGCTCGGATTTTCTCTAAAATCTCTGCAACCTGAGTATCGCTCACACTAAACCATTCCACAACTGTCTGTGCCAGTTGTTCCACGGGTAGGTGTTGTGTTAGACGTGTTGTTGCTTTGTTCCACACACCAGCAATCTGATTTTTCCAGGAATTATCGGCCGACTTGGTAATCGTTTTGTCGGCCGGTTCGCTCAATTGCTGAGAATCAGTTGATGGTAAATCAGCATCACGTTGCTCAGTCATTTTCATCCAAACCTAGAAGACCCTTTTTGTCATCTTATAGCGATTTTCAAAGGGATAACTAGTACCTTTAGTAGTGTTATAAATCTAAGCGATCGCGTTTTGGCTGACAATGCGATTGTTCCGACTAACAATGCGATTGGTTTTTCAAGACGCGATTTATCGCGTCTTTACAATCTGGGTTTTGTCGGAAAATTTGCCCACCCTGCGGGATCTTGCTACATCCCCCAACCCCTTCTCCCAATATTGGGAGAGAGGAGCGAATTTCAAAGTCCCTCTCCCAAGCTTGGGAGAGGGATTTAGGGTGAGGGCTTTTGATTCAGGATTTAGTATCAACTTGGTTCAATCAAATCAGCGATCGCTTTTACCAATACATCTGGATCTACTGGTTTAGAGATATGCATTTGAAATCTTGCTGCTGATTCATTTTTAGAAATTTATTTCGAGTTTATTTTATCCATCTGATGGTTTCTCTGTGAGGCGCTCTTTCCAGTATTCCGGTTCACGACTACAGTGCATTACCGCCAAAATTAAAACGCGATCTTCCTCAATAGTGTATAAAATTCCATAGGGAAATTTGCGCGTTAGACATCGACGAATGTCTTCGTCAACAATAGCCCAACGAGTCGGTGACTGGATAATTCGGAAAATTGCATCCTCAACCGCATTAATAAATGCTTGTGCTAATTCAACCCGGCGCTCTGCGTAAAACTTGACTGCTTCACCGTATTCACTCAATGCTTCTGGATGAAAGACGTATTTCATTACTCCAAAAGTTGTCTTACTCTAGCTAACGCTTCCTCTCCAGGAATGGGTGAAACCGCACCGCGACGAACTTCATCTCTACGCTTCTTGGCTTCATCTGTCCACAGTGTTTGGAGTGTTTCGTCTACATCAAATTCAAGACTTTCAACCAGTTTTTCTGCCAACAATGCTCTCGCTGCACTGGGCAAAGTTAAGGCTTCTTTCATTATCTGCTCAACAGATGCCATAATTCCTGAAAGCATAAGGACTATTCAGAGTCTAGCAGGAAAGCAGTAGACATCGCACAACACTAAAGTGATGGACAGCCGACGGACGCTTATCTATATCAACTTGGCTCAATCAAATCAGCGATCGCTTTCACCAATACATCTGGATCTACTGGTTTGGAGATATGCATTTGAAATCCTGCGGCTAATGCTTGCTGCTGATTCATTTCCCCTGCATAGGCTGTCAGAGCGATCGCTGGGACATTTCCTCCTTGTTCAGGGGATCGCGATCGCACTTCCCGCATCAGCATATAACCGTCTGTTTTTGGCATTCCAATATCGCTAATTAAAACATCTGGTATCGACTCAGACAGCGCTTGTAATGCTTCCTGTGCTGAGGATACGGCGGTTACTTGCACGCCGTAGTCTTGCAAAATAAAGGTAATTAAATCGCGGATATCTGGTTCATCGTCCACTACCAAAACTTGAGTGTCTGCAAGCAGCGAGGATTCCGGCTCAGAATATGAAGACTGATTTTCTTCACCCCGAACCTGTTCGCTTCTAACCAAAAGCGGTAAATCGACAGTGAAGCTTGCACCCAATCCTTCTCCAAGACTTTCGGCTTGAACATTTCCCCCATGCATTTCTACAACCTTACGCACAATCGCTAGTCCTAAACCTAGTCCACCAAATGTGCGTGTAGTTGTGCCATCAGATTGACGAAAGTAATCGAACACATAAGGCAAAAAGTCCAGGCTAATTCCCTTACCTGTATCGCTGATCTGAATTTGAGCCTGATTACCAGCTTCCATGAGTCGAATTTCTACCCGTCCGCCTGTTGGTGTAAATTTTACCGCATTAGAAAGCAAGTTCCACACAACTTGTTGCAGCCGATTTGGGTCGCCCATCACTTGTCCCAAATTGGTATCAAATACGGTCTGAATTTGAATTGACTTGGCTTGTGCTGCTAATTTTACCGTTTCTAGTGCTGCTTCAACTACCATTACCAAGCTGACAGGACAGATATTCAAGTTTAATTTTCCTTGGAGAATGCGCGACACATCCAACAAATCTTCAATTAGCTGGGTTTGTAACTTGGCGTTGCGTTCAATGGTTTCTAAGGCGTGGTGAGTAGTTTTTTCATCAAACTTGCGAGTCCGCAGCATTTTCGACCATCCCAGAATAGAGTTGAGTGGGGTTCGCAGTTCATGGGAGAGAACCGCCAGAAATTCATCTTTAATTTTGCTGGCAATTTCTGCTTGTTGTCGTGCTGTCTTTTCGCACTCTAGTAGGCGATCGCATTCTTTTTCAGCCAATTTGCGCTCGGTGATGTCGAGTACAAAAGCAACACCATGTTCTTGAGAATCATTCAGCAAGGCTACCCCTAAAACAATCGGTACTCGCTTGCCGTCGCGGTGGATGTACTCTTTCTCATAAATTTTGGAAACTCCGGTGGTTTGCACCTCCAAAATGGCGCGATCGTCTAAATCTTGATACTCAACAGGAGTAAGTTCTTTCCAATTAATTCTGCCTAAAGTAGCAAACTCATCACGAGTGTAGCCAGCTAGTTGAAGAAAGGCATCATTGGCATCAATCACAAAGCCATGCACATTCCAAAAAGCGACCCCAATCAAGTTAGATTCAAACAAACGCCGAAATCGCGCTTCACTTTCACGTAAAATTTTTTCTGCCCGTTTGTGTTCGGTAATATCGCGAGAAACAGTAATTACGCCTTCAATAGTTTGGTCAACATTCCGTAATGGTGTGAGAATATATTCATAATAATGTAGCCCATCACGATTAACATATTTACACTCATCTTTAATCGGTTGACCCGTTTTCATTACAGCAAGTCGTTGATTCTCTACCTGCGTGATTAGGTCTGCGGGTAAATCCATTTCTGACAACGTTTTACCGATAATATCTTGGGTATCTAAACCTAGTATAGTTGCTCCATCACGGCTGACATACTGATAACAACCTTGGCGATCAAAAATATAAATATGATCCACTGAAGCGGTAAGGATGGCATTTAAAATATTTGCCTGTTCTTGGACTTGTGTCGTGAGTTCGCGAGTACTTTCTACTGCTTGCTTACACACAGTAGTTTCCATACAAACGCCGATCATTCGCACCGCTTGTCCTTGAGAATTATAGATAAATTTTCCGTTGGCAGAAATCCAATGTGTACTTTGGTCTGAGCGAACTATCCGAAATTCATCATTGTAGTCAGTCTTTTGTGCCAAAGCCTGAGCGATCGCTTGCATTACAGATTGGCTATCTTCAGGATGAACGAACTTTTGAAACGTCTCATAAGGGCTATCAAAACTACTTGGAAGTAGACCAAAAAGCAGTTCATAATTTTCCGACCAGATGACTTGGTTGGTAACAATATTCCAATCCCACAAGCCCATCTGGGATACATCTAGAGTTAGCCTCAGCCGTTCTTCACTCTCCCTGAGAAGTCCTTCTAGCTGCTGACGCGCCGCAATTTCTTGTTGGAGTTGCTCTAAAATTACTGCTACCTCTGTTGACAGATTGAGATGTACAGATGTTTCCTTAACTTCAATCTGAGAATTTTCTGCTTCTACTGGCAGCTTTCTTTTTAGTTCTGTTAATTGTTCCTCAAGTGCTGCTTGCCTTTGTTGATAAAATCTCTCTGATTGCTCTAACTCAGCTATACGCTGCCGTAAAATTGCTAATTCATCAGTGAGTTGAAAGTTAACTTTATCAACATTTTGCATTTTGTACACCGCTAATATTTAACTATATCGACTTGAAGATTATGTATTCCCTAGTTTGATCTATGAATTTTTCAACTATCAAATGTAATCTATCAAAGGTTACATAAAAATAAAATTAAAAAATAAATAATAATTATACTAATCATTTTGCTTATTGAATATATGCTTTATTAAGCAAAAACAGTTGAGTAATTTCAGCCAAAAGGTATATATGAGTTTTGATAGCTGTAGGGTAAGCACTGCCAAAAATATTAAAATTGAGCTTTGTGACATCAGTTAGTTAATAGTGCCCACCCTATAAAAATAGCTAGATAGCTAAATAAAGTTTATCTCTTCAATCGAATGAAGGCTGCGCCAATTAATAATCCCACAACCTGCCCTAAGAAGACAACACCCGATTGATTTACGCCAACAGGAGGAATATTTAAGCTACCGATACCATAAAATAATTGTTGTAAAAACCACCAAAATATATAGAAGAAGGCTGGTATTTGGATAGGGATATACAAGATTATTAGGGGTAAAACAGTGTCAATTTTAGCTTTAGGAAACTTCATAACGTATGCTCCTAAAATAGCTGCGATCGCACCATTTGCCCCAATCAATGGAACTGTCAAACTCGGTTCAAGCAGAATTTGTATTACCTCTGTCATTACACCAGCAGCCAGATAAAACCCTAGATAGCGTCCATGTCCTAGAAGATTTTCTACAGTTTTTCCAAAAACCCACAAAAATAGCAGATTTCCTAATATTTGACTAAAACTCCCGTGTAGAAATATGCCAAAAAATAGGGTAAATACCCGCCAAATGACAACTATCCAAGCAGCAGAGTTGAAAAAGAGAGCATTGGTAACTGCTCCACTAATCTGCGCTGGAATCATACCCCAAGTATTCACAAAATAACCTAATTGACCGCTAAACTCTAGTTGAAGTTCCCATAAAAATACAGCCAGATTAATGGTAATCAACCAGTAATTAATAATTGGTTTACTTCGACAACGAATATTATCACTAATAGGAATCATATAGATTGGTCATTTGTCATTTGTCATTGGTCATTGGTCATTGGTCGTTAGTTTTCTATTTCTGCTCCTCTGCTCCTCTGCTCCTCTGCTCCTCTGCTCCTCTGCCCCTCTGCTCCTCTGCTTCCTACTCCCCCACTCCCTCCACTCCGTCAGTCCTCCTTAACCTGTGGCAAGATTGAAATCAGATCGCATCCCACTTAACTAGGCAAACAAGATGCTAGGAAACACACTTGTAGGAAGATACCAAATTATTAGTAACTTGGGAGGTGGGGGTTTTGGTGAAACTTTTGTGGCTTGTGATACCCAATTACCTGGTTCACCTCTATGTGTTGTTAAGAAACTCAAACCCCAGTCCAGCGATCCGGTAACTTTGGAAACAGCTAGACGTTTATTTGATACGGAAGCACAAGTTCTGTATAAATTAGGAACTCACGATCGCATTCCCCAACTTTTAGCTTACTTTGAGGAAAATGCCGAATTCTATCTTGTACAGGAATTGATCGAAGGTCATGACCTGAGTAAAGAATTAACATCAGGTAAAATCCTCAGTCAAGAGGAAGTAATTTCACTTTTACAAGAACTTTTGGCAATCTTAGAATTTGTCCATCAACAGAATGTAATTCATCGTGATGTTAATCCCCACAATATCCTCAGACGCCAACCAGATGGCAAATTAATTTTAATTGATTTTGGTGCAGTTAAACAAATTGCAACTCAAGTTATTACTCCCCAAGGTCAAACTTTAGCAACAGTAGCTATCGGTACGCCTGGATATATTCCTGGCGAACAAGCTCATGGTACGCCAAAATTAAGCAGTGATATCTATGCTGCGGGAATAATTGCTATTCAAGCTCTCACTGGATTATCACCAGAAGAAATAGTAAAAGATGCTGATACTAATGAAATTATCTGGCACGATAAAGCTACAGTAACACCAGAATTTGCTAAATTCTTAGATAGAATGGTCTGCTACGATTTTCGGCAACGCTATCCTTCGGCAACGGTGGCATTACAAGCGCTGAAAGAGTTAAGACAACCACCTGTTCAGACAATAGCGTTAACTCCTCCTTCTCCACCAAAAAATATCAACAAACCTGAACCAAAAAAAGGTATTTTAGGTAAAATTTTACTAACAATATTTTTCTTTGCTGTTGGCGGAGTAGCATCAATATTTATTTGGAATTACATTAATTCAAATAATGCCATAGAATTATCTAAACAAGGAAATACGTTTTTTGATTTACAACGCTATCAAGACGCGCTAGAAGTATATGAAAAAGCCGTTAATATTAGACCAGATTATGCTCAAGGTTGGAATGGTCAAGGTAAAACACTAAATAAATTAAGAAAATACAAAGACGCATTAGTGGCGTATGATAAAGCAATTCAAATTCAGCCAGATTATTTAGATGCTTGGATTGGACGTGGTACTGTATTGGGAAATTTACAGCGATATCAAGAAGCGATCGCCTCTTTTGACAAAGCCTTAGAATTAAAGAATGACAACTCAGAAGTCTGGAATGCTAGGGGTGAAGCTTTCAGTAATTTAAACCAATACGACCAAGCAATTAAATCTTATGAAAAGGCAATTGAACTCAAACCAGATAATTACGAAGCTTGGTATAAAAAAGGATTAGCTTTGCAGAATTCTAGGCAATATGAAGAAGCGATCGCAGCCTATCAAAAAGTCGTTGATTTAAAACCAGACTACGAGCAAGCTTGGTATAATTTGGGTAATGCACTAGTCAATTTAAAACGCTATCAAGATGCATTTGCAGCTTATGATAAATCGGTGCAATATCAGCCAAATTATTACCAAGCTTGGTTGTCCAGAGGTAATATACTGCTGAATTTACAACGTTATCCAGAAGCGATTGAATCTTTTAATCAAGTAATTAAATACAGTCCGAGAAACTATCAAGCTTGGTATAATTTGGGATGGTCGCTGCATCAAAACCAACGCTATGAAGAAGCAATAAAATCTTATAATAAAGCGGCAACGATTAAGCAAAATGACTATCAACTCTGGTATAATTTAGGGAATTCACAATACATATTGCAGAAATACGAAGATGCGATCGCGTCTTATAATAAGGCAGTTCGATATAAAGTAGACCATTCCGAAAGCTGGTTTAGTAGAGGCAATGCTCTATTAAATTTAAAACGATATCAAGATGCGATCGCTTCTTACGATCGAGCAATAAAATACAAACCTAATTACCAACAAGCAATAGACGGCCGCAATCAAGCCCAAATTCAACTGCAAGGCGAAAAAGCAAAACCTGTACCTGTAATTGTACCAACTCTTCCATTTCCTAATTCCACTAATCCACCGCAGACAACACCCTAAGCAACCTATCAAATTGACGGGTTAGGATTGGATCGTGTTTATTGAATTGCCATAATAAAAGAACCTCAAAGAGTTTATTGTCTAATCAATCCTGCGACTAGGTAACTTAGTCCCGCACCTCTGACAAAACCCAGCATTTACATCATGGAAAGCTAAACCACAACCCGAACAAACTATTTCTACCTGATTAGCAGTTTTCACCACTTGTTTAATTAAATCCCCCACTTGCCAAGGAATCAGTGCGATTCCGGTAAAAATCATCAATACTGTTAGCAAACGTCCTAATTCCGAAATTGGAATAACATCACCAAATCCTACAGTTGTCATTGTGACAACAGAGAAGTAGAATGCATCCAAAAATGTACCGTAATTTTCAGGATTAACCGGATGCTCGACTTGATAAATTAAGCCAGAATAAATAAAAACAATTGCAAACAATGTAAATAATATTCGCGCGAAAATCATCCCATCTTCACTGCTGATACTAGCGAATAAAAACTTTCTATCTATAAATCTAATTAATCGTAAAATCCGAAACCATCGTAATAAGCGGATAAAACTAATATCCACCATACCTAGAAAAAATGGCAGAATCGCCATTAAGTCAATAATCGAATAAAAACTAAAAATATACTTAATTTTGTTTTCCGCACTCCACAAGCGGAGTAAATATTCCACAGCGAAAATGATGACGATCGCAGTATCAGCTACATTTAACTGAAACCTCATATAATCAGGAATGTTATATGTTTCTGCCACAAAAATTCCTGATGATATTAGCACCAAAGAGGCAAGGGTTAAATTAATCGCTTTACCTATTGGTGTTTCTAGGTCTTCTAAGTAAAACTCTGTTTCTTGTCTGCTCAGTAACATATTCGACCATTAATACATCTTAATTCCCAGTTATAACATTAGAAATACGATATTATTAACCATTATCCTTATGTTAACCTCAGCTTATATGAACCCAGAATCTTTTATGCGTTTAGCATTGGCAGAAGCAAAAGAAGGTGATGCGCCCTATGGTGCAGTGATTGTTAAAGATAACGAAGTCGTTGCCGTAGCTCATAATACTGTGAGGAGAGACAACGATCCATCAGCCCATGCAGAAATCAATGCTATTCGTAGTTTAACAGCTAAACTGAAAAACCCCTCTTTAGAAGGTTATAGCATATATACAACTGGCGAACCTTGTCCGATGTGTGCAACTGCCTGTGTTTGGAGTGGTTTATCAGAAATTGTATATGGTGCTTCAATCCAAGATTTAATTTCAGTAAATCAATCACAAATTAATATATCTTGCGAAGAGGTAATCGATAATTCATTTAGGAAAATAAAAGTCACAAAAGGCGTTTTAAAAAATGAATGTTTGGAGTTATTTAAATAAGCTATAGCGCTTCTTAGTTGAGTTCAATACAGACCTAACCCTCAGCCCCTTAAGAAAGCTAGCGTTGGGGAGTAAGCCTCAAAACCTCTCTCTTTTTAGGAGAGAAGAATGCAAGCAAGGTGAGAGTGTATTGCATACCAACAAGAAGCGCTATATCAAAAAACTTATTTTTAGGACTAGCCCTTTGAACTACTTCTGTTAATGTGTAAGTCCTCAAATGATTCAAAATCTTTTACTGTAGCACTCGTCCTCTGGTTATCCAAACCGAGTTCCCTACAAATAATTTTATAAATCTCTGGAGGAAATCCCCCAGGAAACTCCCATTCTGTACCTCCATCTTCCATTGTCACAATACCTGAGATATTTGGATACCTATAACCAAGTCGATATCTTACAATATGTTTCGAGAGTTGCCCACTATGTGTAAAACCTAAAGGACGCATCTCCGTTAGTAGTTGATGCAACTCATCAGCCTTCGTTTTCTCTAAGCGATGCTTCTTAGCTATTCTTGCAATTTCATTTTGGAGTAAAGCTTCTGCCTCCCTGCGTCGCTCCTCCTCTGCTGCTCTAAGTTGGCTCTCTAAGTTATCTCGCTCAACACTTAGTTCATCCCTGCGATCAACTTCAAGCAACTCTATCGTTACAAGGTCAAGCCAACTAGGTTTTGGAGAGTCTACATTTTTCCAGATACTCTCTATTTTTTGGATCAAACCACATAATTCATGTCTGTAGCTTTGAGGAATATTTTCTTTGCCTAGCCAAAGTTTACTAACTTGTTCGCCTTTTTCATTTGTTTCAATTTCATACCAGAAATTAACTGTTTCAAAAGCAACTTCGCTATTATCCAATTTTTGGGCTAATTCAGGATGTTCTTTCTTGATTTTTTTGATATGGAAGAAAACTTTTCCATTAGGATTAGAAAAAGTACGACCGACAAACCCAAATCCTCTATCACCATTGTAGCTTTTGATACTGCCGAAGTCTATCATCATAAAACCAAGCCATGCTCCTAAACTTGATTGATAAATTAAAAAAATATAAATTTAGGTGTTGTGATCGCCTACAACGGAGCATTAGCGCAGCTCGCAACACTATTAAAATCACCTACTTCCTTTCGCAATAAATCTGGCATATCTTTTTGAGAGGTAGAGTATGGTGAACAACCCTTAATTCCTAGTGGGACTGCTTAAATAGGTTGTTCTCAATCAGCTTCCTGATTACCTTGATTATACTTTGGTAAATATTGATACCAAATCGCATGATTACGGGTGTTTTTATTTTTTACATATATTAACTCAGTATATTTGGGGGTTCTCTTGTTGCAAGCTTAATATTTGTTGGGATCGAACGCTGCCCACCTATAAGTAGTAGTAATTTATTTGTTGGAAATCCCTTACTTAGGGAAAAGTAGCTGACTTCACAATAATTACTTAGCTTTACAGCAGTTTTCATGTATTTGAACAACATCTGTCATAGGGGCACAGCAATGCTCATTGGTGTCAACTTAAGCCTTGGCGAATGGAATTCGCTACACAAACAAAGTCCACCTTCGTGGACTAATACAAAATCAAGGATTCTTAACCCACGAAGGTGGGTTTTGTCTGTGTAGACGCGGTTTCTAACCGCCCTTTTAACGTTAAGTTGACACGCATGAGCAATGCTGTGCCCCTACCGCGTGGTCTATTTACCTGAAAATAGCTGTAACTTGGTCTTTATAAAAAGAACCGTGGTATTGACAAAATAAAACTTTAAAATAATAAGCACAATATTAAACACTAATCACCCTTACTAATATAGGTAATAACTGCTATTGTTAATTTTAAATTATTTAACTTGGCTCATTCAAATAGGATAAATAAGTATTTGCCCAAATTGCAGCTTGAGTGCGATCGCGCAAATTTAATCTGTTTAAAATATTCGTAACATGATTTTTTACTGTCCCCTCAGAAATGTAGAGTCCGTGAGCAATTTCTCGGTTACTAGCGCCTGTGGCAATTAAGCGCAAAACCTCTTTTTCTCTGGGAGTAAGTTCAGCTAAACTAGATGGTAAAGGTGGTGAATGAGTTGGTGCAACAGGAGAAAATTGGGTCAACAGCTTTTTAACTATACCTGGGCCCAAGTGAGTATATCCTTTATGAACGGCACGTATAGCAACAGCTAATTCTTCTGATGGTGTATCTTTCAATAAATAACCCATTGCCCCATTCTTTAAAGCTGCTGACACATATTCATCATCATCAAAAGTCGTTAGTACTAAAATTTTAGTTTTGGCAAAACGTTTTTGAATCTCCTTTGTGGCTGCAACTCCATCCATAATCGGCATTCTGATATCTAGCAAGATTACATCTGGCTGAAATTCTGCAACAAAATTAATCGCTTGTTCGCCGTTTTCTGCTTCTCCAACTATTTCTAAATCTGGTTCTAGTTCCAATAATGCTCTTAATCCTTGACGAATTAAACTTTGGTCATCTACCAGCAATACTTTAATCATTATGTTAACCATGTTAATGGAATATTAACTGTAATTTTGCAACCAGAGCCAAGAGCGCTATTAATATTAAACTGACCCCCAAGTGCTAAGGTGCGATCGCGCATACTATGAAGTCCAAAACCAGTAGTATTTTGCCCTACATCAAAACCTTTACCATTATCCTGAATTATCAATCGCAAATTGCCTTTAGTCGTAGTGAGTTCCAATTTTACCTCTGTTGCATACGCATATTTAGATATATTAGTTAAAGATTCTTGAGTAATCCGGTAAATAGCAGTATTTATTTCAGGTGGTAGAGAATATTCCAGGTTGATTTGATAAATTGGTAATATTCCATTAAAGCGATGAAAATTTTCTGAAAGACTAGCGATCGCATCTTCTAAAGATTGTTCTTGTAAGGGATTAGAACGCATAGTAGAAACAGATTGACGGACATCTTTTAGCGCCTTTGAACCCAATTCCTTTGCAGTTGCAAGAAATGTTTCAGCCTTACCTGGGTTAGATTGCCATAGTTTTAAAGCAGTTTCTAATTGCAGATTTAAAGCAGTCAGAGAATGTCCTAATGAATCATGAATTTCACGAGCAATGCGATTACGTTCTTCTAAGGTAGCTTGATTTTCAATTTGCATGGCATATTGACGGAGTTTGTCGTTAGCATGAGCTAGCTTTTCTCGACTTTGTCGTTCAGACAAAACTGCATTCATCATCAACAACACAAAAACCAAACTTAAGCCAAATACTAGCGACGAATTCAAAATCAAAAATCGATATCGCTCTTGTGCCTGCGGCGATGCTTGAAAATTGAATAACTGATATTTTAGTTGTGTAGTAACTAAAAATAAGGCAAATGACAAAGCTGTAACAAATAAGCGCCCATTTAACTGAAAAATCAGACAACTGCGAGTCACTAAAATTATATAGAGAAAAGGGAAAAGGCGAGAGAATCTTTCCCCAAACAGTCCAACTATTAAAATTAATAAAAATTCAATAGCTGTATATATTACCTTATTTGTCTGGTTATTTCTGGGTAATCTTAAGCCCATTAACGCAAAAATAATCAGACTATAAATTGATAGTTCTGGCAATATGCTACAAACTGACAAGTCTGGAAATGCACTACAAATTGATAGTTCTGGAGGCTTTGGACGAAATCGCCGTAACGGAGGTGGTATAACAGCTGTCAATGCGGTGATTGCCAGTAATGTCCACTCCAGATAAAGCAGAGACGGAAAAGGATGTTTCTTAATTTCAATTAGACGACTCATTAGTCGCATTGCTCCAGTTAGAAGTTATAAGTGAGAAATTAGAAGTTAATAATTCCGAAAAATTGAGCAAATGGTTTCACCGCTGAAATTTTTCGCGCTGAGTGAGAAATAAAAACTGAATTAAAAGAACAAAACAGTTAGTTAATCAGCTAAATAATGACTTATGAAATCATCATAATCAAAATTTCCAGAATTTATAACTCCTAACTTCTAACTTCTAACTCTTAACTATCTATTGTCAATCATGACTAAAGTCATGGGTATAACCATGACTTTCTCCTCATGTAACTGCTGAAGATAAGTTCTTATGATGGTGGCATCCAACCAGGAAAAACCCACCAAACAAGTAATGAAACTCAAAGCATTATCGCTAGTTGCTTCCGCGATCGCCTTAACTTTAACCGCAACCTCCTTTGCTGTTCACGCTCAAACAGCCTCTCCTTCACCCCTGTTACTTGCACAAACTCCACAAAAAGAAAGAGGCCCTTGGAAAGAGTTGGGTCTAACAGATGCCCAAAAAGTGCAAATTCAGACGATTCGCCGCGATAGCCGCGCCAAATTTGAAGCAGTTTTGACCCCAGAACAAAAAGCAAAATTAGAGGCAGCGAAACAAGCACGTCGGGCTGAGTGGCAAGCGCGTAAGGCTCAAGGGCAAACAGTTCAAGGTCAACGCCAACCCGGCCAACGTCGAGGAAAGGGTGGTTTTGGTGACTTAAATCTAACTGAAGCACAAAAAACCCAAATGCGACAAATCCGCGAGTCTGAAAAACAACAGATTCAAGCAGTCTTAACCCCGGAACAGCGTCAAAAATTAGAGCAATTCCGTCAAAATGCTCCTTCACGTCGTCAACAAGGCAATCCTCAATAATCATCTTTCAAAAAAGAATAATTCTGGGGTGGGCAATACTCGCCCATCTCAATCCCAAATAGGAACAAAATTTAGCGTAACTAACTTGATGCTGGGACTAGGACTGTTGCGAGTCATCCATAAAAACTTAAATTCTCGACAACAATTCACCTGGAACAGACTTTGGCAAGCATACCAACGCGGTTGTCACTCTCACTTTGACCCAGATACTTGGCAACCAGAGTTACTTTGGCACTTACCCTTGACTGATGTCTAGGCATTGTTTTCTATAGTTAAAAATTAACAGGCTTCTTGCAGAAGATGCGGAAAGGGGAAAAACTTCATCCCCTTTCCCTTTCCCTATTTATTACCTTCATTATTGCTGAGGGGAATGGCACTAAGTTAAGACACAGCCCCTGTCCTGACTGGTTCCCAGCCTGGAGGCTGGGAGGCTCTGCCTCCAGTGGCTTAATGAGAATACATTCCCAGCCTGGAGGCTGGGAGGCTCTGCCTCCAGTGGCTTAATGAGAATACATTCCCAGCCTCCAGGCTGGGAACGAGGCAACACAAGACTTTGGGCTTATCTTAGTGCCATTCAGTGCTGAGGGCTTAGGGGATAATCTCATTTATTTACTCAGTAATGGCTAAACGCCACGCTACTGCTAACAAAAGTATTTTGCTTAATGCCCAATTTAGTAGACTTTCAAGATCGTTTTGAGTTATGAGTTAATTCAAAACTCCTAGCTTGATTAAGATGTCCAAAGAATTCGCAATTGGTAGTAAAGTCCGTGTTGTGGCACTACCAGCCTACGTCAAAACTGCTGAACCTATGCCCATGCTGCGCCCTCCTAATGTAATTCACATTGGTGAAGAAGGTATAGTCATTGACCGCAGACCCGGTGGATATTGGGGTATTCGCTTTTCTAGGGGGGCTTTTCTCCTAGATAGTCAATACATCGAAAGCACAGATACCCCTGCCGAATCTCACTTAGAATAAGATTTCTCGCAACCAAGAATTGTAAACTTGTGTAAAGTTGTGATTCTGGTTTACACCATGATTTCCCGCCGCACTTTTTTAAGCATATTATTTGCCAGCTGTATTTCTGTCATCAGCTGGCTGAATTTTACCCCTACTGCTAATGCTCTTGGTGGTAAACTTCCGGCAATTAATCAACCCGCACCAGAGTTTACTTTGCCAACCAATACAGGTGATGGCAAAATTTCCCTCTCTGACTTGCGCGGTAAATGGCTAGTCCTGTACTTTTATCCTAAAGACTTCACGTCTGGTTGTACTATAGAGGCTCGTCGTTTTCAGCAAGACTTACCCCAATACTTTGAAAAAAATACTCAAATTATTGGTGTTAGTGCCGATGATATTGATTCTCACGCCAAATTTTGCGATTCAGAGGGACTAAAATTCCCCCTGTTGGCTGACACTGATGGTTCAGTGAGCAAAGCTTACGGTTCGTGGCTCGGCTTTTTATCTATGCGCCACAGTTTCATCATCGATCCTCAAGGCGTTTTGCGCGAGACTTTTGTTAAAGTCAACCCAACTATTCACAGTTCAGAAGTGCTGGGACGACTAGAAAAATTACAGTCCACAGCTTCTTAAACTTCAATTAATCAGATAAGGGGCGTAAGCCCCTTGTTTTAACTCACAATAAACCCATATTTTCTGAGTACAGTTTTGGCTTCACTGCCAGATAAAAACTGGACAAATTCTTTGGCAGCAGAAGGATTTTTACTGCTTTTAATTATTGCTACCGGATAGACAATTGGGGAATGAAATTTATCATCAGCAGTAACTACGACTTTTACTTTGTTGGAAATTTTGGCATCAGTGGCATAAACTAAACCCGCTTCGGCGTTGCCACTTTCTACTGCTGCTAAAACTTGACGCACATTGTTAGCAAAGACAAATTTCGACTTGAGGCGATCGTAAAGTTTCAATTTCTTCAAGACTTGTTCGCCATATTGACCGGCGGGTACGCTTCTGGGTTCACCGATCGCAATTTTTTTAATCTTACTATCTGTTAAATTGTAGAAGCTATTGATGCCAACAACATCCTGAGCCACAATCAAGACTAGACAGTTATTTGCTAGGTTAGTACGGCTACCCGGTAGCAATAGTCCTTTTTGTTCCAAGGCATCCACTTGCTTTTTGCCAGCAGAAATAAAGATATCCGCTGGCGCACCTTGCTCAATCTGTTGCTGCAAGGCACCAGAGGCCCCAAAGTTATAACTAATATTGATATTTGATTTACTTTGTTGGTACAAAGGCTTAATTTCTTCCAGTGCCTCTTTTAAGCTGGCGGCTGCGGATACAAGTATGCTGGTGTTCGACTGTGCTATTACAGGAGAAGGAGGAACCAACGGTAAACCAATTGCTAGCAGCAAGCCAGCGATCGCTATACCCAGGAAGCCAAAAATTTGTCTTCTTTTCATAGAAAAGGCGTTTGAAAGGTTTCTTCCATAAAATTGATGCTAGGTAAAATAGTACCAAAAATACCAACAATTAACCAACTAAATCGGTAAAAGATATGCCTAGAAAAGAACAAGGGTGGGTCACATTCCAAACCTCAGAAGAGGAGCGAAAGATTTTGGAAGAGTTTTGCGGCCAGTCTCAGCGAACTAAGACCGAGATTCTCCGGGAACTGGTACGTGGTCTTAATCAACACTCTTCACCATCAAACTTGCTACCATCCATAAACACAGAAGAGGAAGATATCTACACTCAAATGCCTGAGATAGAAATTAGTTTTCAAAAGAAACCACTCAAAGTTAGCTCTCGCAATATTCTCAAGGGTGTTGTTAAGCGAGTTGTTACTGGAGTCGTTAATAGTGAAGTAACGCTGGAGATTGTTCACAAAGTTGAATTAACTTCAATTATCACCAGAGTATCGGTAGAAGAGTTGGATTTATCTGAAGGGAAAGAAGCTTATGCTGTTATTAAGTCCAATGATATAGTTATTGCCAGGGAATAGGCTGTGGTGATGTCTCTGAACCATTGCTTGGGGTTCACTATTAACTCAAAAGAAACGATCGAAATGTTCTCATGAATCATTCGGAGTTGCTGTAAAAATTACTTAATGCTAGACAAATAAATTTATATTTCGCTAAATACTTTAGTAGGTAAACTGGGCTACGAACAGCGCAGCCCTTGTTTACCACTCTGTAGCTTATGAAAGCGCTGCTACTGCTTCTTGCTTCTCAGTTTTGCTCTTCAATACGGTTGGTAGTTCGCTATTGAACGCCTCACCTTCAACCACTTGCGATCGGAAACCATCGGGCCCAACTGGAACATCGCCCGTAATGGTGGTGCGATAGAGGACGCGCTCGACTTCCAGATGATCCAAGTCTTGAGGGGCCAAATGGGAGGTGGCGCGGTTGTCCCAGAACGCAATGTCACCGTTATTCCAGCGGAAGCGGGTGGTGTAGGCGGGCTTGGCGATCTGGTTGAAGAATAACTCAAGCAGTAGATCGCTCTCTTGTCGTGATACGTCAAGAATGTGCGAGGTGAAGCCAGGATTGACGTACAATGCGCGTTCACCAGTCTCAGGATGAACCCTTACTACTGGGTGGATTGAAACCAGGGGATTGGCTGCGATGCGCTGGGCAATCTTGCTGTTGCTGGGGAAATTCAAACGCGCATTGAAACGATGTTCGGCTTTTAATGTGTCTGCCAACGCCCGCAGGGGTGCTGATAGACCCTCATAAGCTGCAACTAAATTTGTCCATTGTGTGTCACCACCGAAGCTAGGGACATTAACCGCACGCAAAATTGATGCCGCAGGTGGGTTGACAACTGCTGTGACATCGGTGTGCCAACGGCTCTCGTAGCTGGAACGGCGTAGACCATTGCGCCGCTCGTAACGACTGCGGTCAATGGGCAGGATTTCTGAGAAACCTTCAATCGGCTCATCTTCGTGGGGATGCGCGTAAGTCACTTCGCCGAAACGAGCCGTGAATGCAATCTGTGCCGCATGATCGATGTTTTGACCGCGAAAGAACACGACTTTCCACTTCAATAGTGCTTGACGAATTTCTTTGACCGCATCATCGTGCAAAGGACGCGACAAATCTACGCCGCTGATTTCAGCACCGATGAAACCTGCTACTTGTTTGACTTCAATGTGTTTGTTGCTCATGTCAATTCTCCATAGTTTGATCGATAGGGCGGTACGGTGTTCGCACTCGTCCGTTTACTTGAGATATGTTGCTTGCGCTTAATGGCTACATATCAAGCGATCGCAATTTCAATATCATACTATAAACCGATAAATTTACCGTAGTATGCAGATGCCGTATTTTAGACTGCTGGAACAACGGTCGATTTAGCCCAGGCAAGGGCAAGTTAAAATTCGCAACACAGAATTAAAAAGCTTCTTAACAGAGGCGACAAGCAAGCTACGGATACCGGATACTGTCGGGCAACCATATTGGTAGGTGAGAGTAAATGGTACAACTCTTACGCTTCTGTCAAAAAAGGGTCTTTTTGGAACTTACAACGATTCCACAATAGCGTCTCTGTATTCTTTGCTACTTCCAGACGTATTTATAATAATATTTTCATCTAAACTTTATAAAATCTTTTTATTTGTAACTCCAGTATTTTATTAATTGATTAATTTATACTGTAGGATGACAAATAAACAATTATATTTACTATAAGTATAATTTTGTCCAAAGCTGCAAAATCAATTAATACTTGTTAAAAATAAAATAATACCTTGTATTTATTTTTTAATTTCTAAATTATAAATTATATAAATCAATCTTAATTTTAGTCCACTCTCCTATTCCAAGATACTAATTTTATTTTGTTATTAGCCTGTTGCTAATAACAAATTATGAGTTGCCTTTTTACCAAGGTTAATTAAGGCTTTGAGGAGATTGAAAACTACATGAAAAAGCAATTATCACAGAAATGGACTATTTCTAAATATTGGTTACGTTTTTTCATTATCATCCTATTAGTAATAGGTGTATTTTTTCGTTTCGTCAATATTGACAAAAAAATTTATTGGGGTGATGAAGTTTTGTCATCATTACGCATATCTGGCTATCAGCTGTCCGAAATGAAAACGCAATTAAGTAATGGTCGTTTGATTAGCATAGAAGATTTACATAAATACCAGCATACTAATCCTGACAAAAATGTAATTGATACAATTAAAGGGCTTATTTTAGAAGACTCGCAGATATTGCCACTATATATCTTGATGACCCGGTTTTGGGTAGAGTGCTTTGGCAATTCTGTAGCAGCGATCAGAAGTTTTTCGGCATTTATTAGTCTGCTTACCTTTCCTTGTCTTTATTGGCTATGTCAAGAATTATTTGAGTCTTCACTAGTCGGGTGGATAGCCATCGGGTTAGTAGCCATTTCACCGATTCATATCGTGTATGCACAAGAAGCGCGATCGTACAGTTTAGGGATAGTAGCCATCTTAATGTCGAGCGTAGCACTGCTGCGAGCCATGCGCCTTCAAACAAAAGTTAGTTGGTGCATTTATGTAGCAACATTATCAATAGGGTTTTATACTCATCTATTTTTTACCTTGGTTGCTTTTGCACAGGGAATTTATGTAGTTATAATCGAACGCTTTCGATTGAGTAAAACATCGATTTACTACGTCCTATCATTGCTTGCGGGGTTTATAAGTTTTGTACCTTGGATTTGGATTATTATTACCAATCCTCAACCAGAAGCAGTCACTTGGGCGAATACTAAACAAACATTATTTATGTCAGTTACAAGGTGGGCTGGTATCTTTAGTCGTGCGTTTCTTGATTTAGGTATTAGTCCTAATGAACCTGGAAAACTCAAGTTTGTCTTAATTCCTTTTATTTTAATTATTTTAGCTTTAATCAGCTACTCAATTTATGTTGTGTGTCGAAAAACCTCTAAAAAAGTTTGGTTATTTGTCTTAACCTTGATTGGATCTTTAGGGCTTCCTTTACTGATAACAGATTTCGTATTTCAAAAGCGATTCGCGACTAGTCGATATACACTTCCTTCAGTTTTAGGTATACAGTTAGCTGTGGCTTACCTATTTACAACTAAGATCGCGTCTACTTCTACTAAAGCTTGGCAAAAAAAGTTTTGGTCGCTTGTAGCGTTTATGGTGATTATGGGTGAAGTTGTATCTTGTGTGGTTCACTCTCAAGCACAGATTTGGTGGAACCAAGTGCCTGATAAATACCAAGAATATCCTCAAATTGCTAATATCATTAATCAAGGAAAGAAACCGCTTTTAATTAGTGATGAGGATAATATTATTCCGCCACTACAAGTACTTAGTGAATTAATCGACCCAAAAGTGCAATTTCAAATTGTCGGAAAAAATAAATTACCAGAGATTACTAATGGCTTTAGTGACATATTTTTGTTCTTGTTCGAGCCGTCTGACTTTTTAAAAGCTGGAATTGAAAAAGTTTATAACTCAAAGTTACAGCAGGTAAACCACTATCTCTGGAAAATAACAAAATCTAATTAAACTAAGTATACGAGCATATCTAGGGATATCGTAAAGACGCGATAAATCGCGTCTCTAGATCGGGGTTTTGGGTTTATCTAAACTGTATTGGGTTAAAAATTAATATCAATTAGCCTGATAAGTGGCACAGTTAGAGCAAAAATATACTTTAATTAAACAAATAATTTAAGTATATACTTGTACTGCTGCCGCTTATGTCATCGCCCCTTGAGCGCCCGCTAAAAATTGAAATCAGACTACCATCTTCCCATCCTGAATTATTAGAAGGACTGGATATATGGCTGCGTTTAGGTTTGATATCTGATGCCCAAGTCAGGCAGTTATGTCGAGAGTTTCTGGTTTGTGCGGTGGTGTTGCAACCTCAAGCTGAAGTTCAAACAAAGGTAGTATTTGCAACTTCCGATTCCGTGCAGCAGTTGCCCATAGCAGCTTTACAATCTAGTAGCGGTAAACAACCACAACAAAAACCAGCTAAACCCAACTTCATCGGCACAATGTTGCAGTCCTTGGGAGCAGAACTGAGTGTGCGTTGGCTACTTTTTCTAGGGGTTTTCCTGGTAGTTGTATCTTCTGGGGTACTGGCTGCTAGTCAATGGGCGAGGTTTCCTGCTTCTGGACAGTACGGGGTTTTATTTGCTTATACTTTGAGTTTTTGGGGATTAAGCTTTTGGGCGACTAGGCAAAATAACCTCAGATTGACGGCTCAGACATTGCTGATTGCCACTCTTTTGTTGGTGCCAGTGAATTTTTGGGCAATGGATAGCTTTAAATTGTGGCAAAATCCTGTGGATTGGATTGTAGTTGCGATCGCCTGTCCTACCCTCACTGCTATAACTGTTTTACTCTCCAAAAATCGGACTATTTTTACCAATTTACATCCTGGCAAATTACCTCTGGTAAATATTCTGGGGCTGAGTTATCTGCATTGGGGTTGGCAGTTAAGAGGATTTCCTTTAATTGCTGTTTATCTGGCAACGATCGCCACAACTATTATTACCGTTTATCACAATCTTTTCCAACAGCCTCATACTGTCAGCGAGGAAGATCGAGGCGAGCGCCGTAGCTTAAGTATTAGTTTACCTGCCGCTGTAATTATTTATTCTTTAATAGTATTGTTGGTGCGGGCAATTTTTGTTACTAAAGTAGATGTCACACTGTTGGGGTTAGCTATTGGCATTTGTGGCTGGTTGATGACTTGGTTAGCGCAGCAGGGAAGGAGGAAGGCAGGGGAGCAGGGGAGCAGGGGAGCAGGGGAAGCGGGGGAAGTAACATTAATATACTCCTCGTCTCCCTTGTCTCCCTCATCCCTCTTACTCTGGGAAAGATTTGGTGGGGTTTTACTCTTTTTGGGTTGGGTGGTATCGGTAGTAAATTATCCTTGGCAAGCAATAGCTGTCAGTGGTTTGGGTTTGTGGTTTGTGGGGAGTCGCTTGTGGCGGTACAGTTTAAAGCGAGACTTTGCAGGGGTTTTCGCGATCGGCTTAGAGACGATTTTGCTAGGTTGGCGATTAGTACCCGATAACTTACAGAAATTAGCGATCGCAACTAGTACCCAACTTACCAATTCTCAAAATGAACCTTGGGCGCTACTGGGTATAGCTTTATTTCCCTACGTAATTTTGATGGTGGCGCTTACAGATAGTTTGTATCGCAGCCAAAAGCGAGAATTAGCTAGGTTTGGCGAACTCCTCGCCCTGTTATTTGGAGCTTTTTTAACAACGATCGCTCTCGTAAATCCCACATTGCGATCGCTAAATCTGCTATTTTCTACCGCCACTCTCGCATTCGTTACTCAACGCCGCTCCCCCTCATCCCTTCCCCTGGTATATCTAACCCACATTATGGGGGTGCTGACATTTTGCTTTACCATTAATTGGTTATTCCCAACCCTGAGTCAACAAGTTTGGGCAAGTATTTTATTGGCTCTCATGGTTGCAGAATGGCGATTTAGCTTGCAGGAAGGACTATGGCAACGTAGTGCATGGGATATCGGTTTAGGATTAGCCGCAGCGAGTTTTTTCCTTTTGTGGATGAATACAGAATCATCTTGGTATGGCATCACTGATAACCGATCTGATTGGGGAGTTTTATGGCTAGTTACGCCTTTAGCTCTCACAGGTGTTGCCAATGCCGCAATTATAGAGCGGCGGATTACTAGCCGTTACTTGAGTGTTTTAGCTGTGATAATTGCCCAGCTACTAACTTTACAACTACCAGGAATCAGATTAATCGGTTTGGCTATAGGTGCTGGATTGATGTTTGCAAATACGCGCTATTTGCGAAACCAAGTATCTGCGGTAATTACAGAAGGATTTGTTTTAAGTTTCATTGGGGCGCTACTGTGGACGGGTGTACCTGGTTTGCCTCGCCTAGCGGTAGCAGGTTGGTTTGTTGTAGGAGCGATCGCAACTCTCAGTCTATGGTTAGCGCGGACAGTTTTGAACCAACGCGGTAACGAATTAGCAGTTATCTATGCAGCCGCTAGCGATAAATGGGCGATCGCTTTGTGTAGTGTTGAATTATTAAGTTTGACACTGCACACAGTGCTGATTTACCAAGGGTTTACGACTTCAGGATTTTTGTTCTTAATTGCCACTGCAATAACCCTGGCAGCCATTGTTTATCGCAGTTGGCTCGAACCGACAAATTGGGCATTTTATGGTATTGGTTGGTGTTTGGAATTGTTAATTACCCAAGTGCTAGGGTTGGGGGAACGCTCACTTGTGAGAATTGCAATTGCAAACATCGCTTTGGGTTTAATTACTCAACTTGTCGGCGAGTGGTGGCGACGACGACATCAATTAGAAAGGTTTCCTAGCAGCCTGCACATTTTGCCATTAATTTATGGTGCATTTAGTGTATTGCTGCGTTTGAACACCTTCACCCAGTGGACAGGTTTGTATTCCTTGGGTGTAGCTTTAATTATTATTGGCATAGGGCGACGGCACACAAGCTTTAAACCCTTACTTTACTTAGGAATTATTAGCGTATCAATTTCTGCTTATGAACTTTTGTTCTATCAAATGTCACAAGCTTCAGGAGGAGCATTAGGTGATGGATTGATTGCCATGTCTGCCCTTGGCGCGAGTATCATGTATGCTTACCGGATTCTGTCGCCAAGGCTAGTCAGCTACTTACATCTAACTCCTCAAGAATTAAAAAGAATTGCCCATATTCATTGGGTTTGGAGTAGCTGTTTATTAATGGCTGCCATTCCTCTTCCCATTGCAGTTAACCGTTTGGTGGGATTGGGAACGGGAGTATTTTTGATTCGCTATGCCATCTTTCAAGGACGAAATTCGCGTATTTCCCCCAGTATCTTTGCAGGAATTACAATCGCCGAAATGTGGGTTTACCTTGGCTTATTAGAGGTAGCCGGGATGAGGATTTATTGGCGGGAGACAGCAGTAGGGCGATTTTGGGCTGGGCCATTAGTTCCTTGGAATGGTGCGATCGCTTGTGTGGTAGCCTACTTTTTGTACATCCTACCTTGGGAAAATTGGAGTTGGTCTAAAAGACCTTGGCAACAAGCTGCATACATCATACCTCTGATAATTTTATGGGAAACTAGACTGCAAACTTACCCCATAACCTTAGTACTCGCAGCTGGTTTTTACATCTTTCTAGCAAAAGTAGGTGAAAACATCCGTTTCACCTATATTAGTGTGGCGTTAATTGATTGGGCACTTTACCGTTGGTTTGATTCTTTACGCTTGACTGATGCTTTGTGGTATGTAACACCAATTGGGTTATCACTGCTTTATATGGCTCAAGTGGATACCCAACTGAAGTTACCAGAGTACAAAATATCTCGTCATTTTCTGAGAGTGCTAGGTAGTGGTTTAATTTGTGGATGGGCAATTTTATTTCATCAAAACGCAGCTTGGATACCGGGAATTTTTAGTCTCATCGCCATTTTTGCCGGATTAGCTTTACGAGTGCGCGCTTTTCTCTACATTGGTACAGCCACTTTTTTAATTACTACAATCTATCAATCAGTAATTTTCAGCTTACAGTACTCCTTTTTAAAATGGATTATTGGTTTGCTAGTTGGCATTTTACTGATTTACATCGCCGCCAACTTTGAAACCCGTCGCGCTCAAATAACTTCCTTAATTCGTAGTGCCATTAATGAATTTCAATCATGGGAATAGGTAAGCTAAGGATTAAACTAATCAAACAGGCGATCGCAAGTAGAATTACCCCCCTTAATCCCCCCGATGCATTGGGGGGAGACCGGAAATCTAGTTCCCTCCCCTTTACAAGGGGAGGGTTAGGGTGGGGTAAAACCCTGGTTAATCAGCTATTTCAGACTTGTGTGTACACCGTAGCCCTGTCAAATTGCCAAACGAACAATATTATCAAATATATCAATCGTCCGACCCAAAATTTCTAAGAAACCTACAGTATCATTTATTTCCTGAATTTCTTGATTTATCGCTTTAATGCCATCTTCAAAACCTTTCTCATTTTGCTCCAGTTTGTTGACCAGAACAGTAGCAGTATTGATCTGGACTGTGTTGACAAACTTTGTCCATTTTTGACGATGATTTTTAAATTCTTCTTTCTGTTTTGGATCGGTAAATTTACTTTCAACACCAATTTGATATAATTTCTCGTCTATAGCGCTGATATTTTTAAGAAATGCTAATTTTTTCTTGCTATCGATATTAAATGCTATCTCTGACATAAAATTAATTCTCCTTTGGTTTCTTAGTTGTTTTTGATTTCTTCGGCTACATGAACTAGGGAATTGATATCAGACAAAAGTTCATTAGCACGTGCAATAGTAAACTTATCTTCTAGGAGTAGCTTAAAAGCTTCTTTGAAGTCTTTGGCTGATTCACTTGCATTATTCAAAGCTTCTATCGAAAGTGTGATCGTTAAGATATCCCGCCGTTTTTCTATCCATTCGTCAGGATCGCTAATTGAATCGGCAGCCGTATAAGGTTTAAAAAGTAAACGATTTTCCTGATTGTCTTGAATTGTTTTTAAACTACTTTGTAGTTGAATAGTAAGAAGTTCCAGTACTGATTCCTGAATAGCAAGCTCTCGATAAATCGTTTCTTTCCTCTGCTCTAATTCTTTTCTCAACGCACCTTTAATTTTATTACTCAATATAATTTTAGGAATTTCAGATAAAGCAGAGCCAGTTTCTTCAGAGACAAGAGGATTACCTTGAATATTAGCGCTGACATTATTTAATTGAGTGAAAATATCTTCAGTAACTTCTTGCGCTTGTGTTGGAGCATCGGAGGTTGCTAAATTTTCTAAAGCAATAAAGTAGCGTTTGAGTAGATCGGTATGTTGGCGCATTTGTCCAATTAATATAAGCCATTGCTTATCTTTTTTAGTCATGTCGACATACATTTCTTCACGATCTTTGACTGTATCTTCTAGGCGATTCCTAAGCAATTTTTCCGAATCTGCATCAACAGCATAGTTTCCTGATGTAACTAATAAAGTATCTAGCGCAATTGCATATTCTTGTCCAGCGTTGGCAAATTTTTTATACTCTCTTAGAGAAGCACCACAGGCAACTAATGAAGCTCCAAGAAAAGAGATGATTGATGCTCTAATAACAAATTTATATTTGATAGTAATCTCCTTTCTAAACATAAAACGTATATCGCTGTTATTTCCTTCTCCACTCCCTAATTAGTCAATTTCGGAATTTTTCGATCGCGTTAGAGGTTTTTTTCTAAACTTGATGCCTTTGATGAAACCAATCTCAAACACAAAAATGCTTTCATGCCCTCTTCTATCTCCCTTTCAAAGGAAGGTATTTAGGTTTCCAAGAAATTAATTATTGATAAAAATTTTCATTATTGCTGATATGGATAGACTCACAAAGCGATCGGTTTGTGCAAAATCTTGGTCAATCCCTGCAAGATTGGATAATTTATTTGTTGGAAGTCCCTAATACATCAAAAAATATTGCTCCAGGGTTGACGTTTCAGTGTTTCGTGCAGTCTGTAGCAACTTCCGCCTTCCCTGCAAGAACTTCTGCCTAGCATTAAATCTATCAGTCCTACTCTAGATGTAGGAGATAATTTAACAGTTAAAGATTATACTGAGAAAATTGAAAGTCTTCGTCAATCACTGGAAGCTTACAATACTACCCTCTCTACTATTGATGTTTTACTAACCCAAATCACCGAAAATGAACGGGCTTTGGCAGATTATTCTGAAAAAATTTTACTTGGCGTTGCTTATAAGTTTGGAAAAAATAGCCATGAGTATCAGATGGCTGGAGGTACTCGTAAAAGCGAGCGCAAGCGTGCTGTGCGCCAAGGTGTTGTTTTGACTACCAGCTAAAGGCAAGACGGTTAAACAGATAAAGAAAAAGAGGAAAATTAGAAAGATAGGGAATACAAAGATTTTACCCACTCCCATTCCTGCGTCAAACCCTCTTTTAGGGAGACTTGCGGCTGATATCCGAGAATTTTCTGCGCTTTAGATACATCAGCAGCCGTGTGGCGCGCGTCTCCCATCGCTTTTTCTATGTAGTTTCTTTTGATTGGCTTCCCAACAATTTCTTCAATCGTATCTAAGACTTCTGCTAAAACCACCCTGCTACCACCACCGATATTAAAGATTTCTCCCACTGCTTCGGGTGCGGTAGCGGCGGCTAAATTAGCGGCGACAATATCACTAACAAACGTAAACTCCCGCGTTTGCTGGCCATCGCCGTAAATGGGAATCGCCTCATCGCGCAAAATGGATTGAAAAAACTTATGAAATGCCATATCTGGGCGCTGTTTGGGGCCATAAACTGTGAAATAGCGCAATGTCACACAGGGCACACCAAAGTTCTTGTAATACAGTTCGCATAAAAACTCTGCTGCTAGCTTCGTAATGCCGTAAGGAGAAACCGGTTGAGGACAAATTCTCTCGTGGGTAGGTAATGTTTCTGCATCACCATATACACTAGATGAAGAGGCAAACACTAATCTTTTCAGGTGTTTAGCATCTTTAGCTGCTTCCAGCAAAACTTGTGTAGCGTTAACATTTCGTTCTGTATAGCCTCGAAAAGCTTTACCCCAACTTGCTCTGACCCCTGCTTGTGCCGCTTGATGGTAAACTACATCAACATCTTTTAGGAGTTTCTGCCAATCTAAAAACTGCATATCTCCTTCAATTAATGCAAAACTAGGTAAACGATATAAATGTGCAACATTGTTTCGCTTTAACATCGGATCGTAATAATCATTGAATTCATCAATCCCGATTACTTCATTTCCTTGTTGTAGCAATGTTTCTGCAAGATGAGAACCAATAAAGCCTGCGACTCCAGTAACGATAATTTTAGCCATTTTGCTGATTTTTTATATCTTGATTAACCGCAATATTCACAAGTTAATAATTATAATCAAAAATTGGTTATTGATTGATGATTTTTCCCTAGATAATTTGATTTGTCTCAGCAGAAAAGATAATTCAACTAATACAGTTGTGCTGAAAAGATGTTACTAACTTTATTTAGTAATTGTTGACAATAAAAATTAAAATTTTACTAATTAGTTAAATTTAATTTTTAAGACAAAACTTACAATTCAGATAAGCCCAAAATACTTGTAGAGACGGCGATTTATCGCGTCTCAAGTGTATGTGGGACAAGCATTTGACCTTAAATTGACACCATAAGCCTATTCTGACTCCTAAATCCTGACTCCTGAATTCTCCTGTAAACCAGAATAAACTTGCACAAGTGTGAGAATTGATGAAAAAATTGATCCGCGAGAGCAGTTAAGGTATTCTCATTTTGCAAGGGACGCACGAGGAAATCAGTGAAAGTTTTAGTTGTCGGTAATGGGGGGCGCGAACACGCTCTGGCATGGAAACTGTTGCAATCTAAGCAAATTGAGCAAGTTGTCTGTGTACCAGGGAATGGGGGCACGGCGAGTATGGAACGTTGCCAAAACTTGCCCTTAGCAGTAGACGATTTTGAGGGTATGAGCCGATATGCTCTAGAACATGGCATAACTCTGGTAATAGTTGGGCCAGAAGTCCCCTTATCTAAGGGAATCACTGATTACCTCCAAGATAAAGGATTGATGGTATTTGGCCCAGTCAGAGCCGGAGCGCAAATTGAGGCGAGTAAAGCTTGGGCAAAAGCCTTGATGCAAGAAGCAGGGATTCCGACGGCACGGGCTGCGGTATTTACGGAAGCTGCGGCAGCAAAATCTTACGTCAAATCTCAGGGTGCGCCAATTGTTGTTAAAGCTGATGGCTTGGCGGCTGGTAAGGGTGTAACGGTGGCTGAAACAGTTGCACAAGCGGAAAGTGCCGTTGATGCAATTTTTCAAGGACAATTTGGCAGTGCTGGGGAATTTGTCGTCATTGAAGAATGTTTGATTGGGCAAGAGGTATCAGTTTTAGCATTGACTGATGGGTTAACAATTAGACCCTTGTTGCCAGCCCAAGATCATAAGCGAATTGGTGACGGCGATACAGGCGAAAATACTGGCGGGATGGGAGCATACAGCCCCGCACCCATCGCTACACCAGAGTTGATGGCACGCATTCAAACAGAAGTATTAGAAAGAGCGATCGCCACTTTAAGAGCTAAAGGCATTGATTACCGAGGCGTGTTGTATGCTGGGTTAATGATTGCACCCGATGGCGACTTGAAGGTTTTGGAATTTAACTGTCGCTTTGGCGATCCCGAAACCCAGGTGATTTTGCCACTGTTAGAAACACCCCTAGAAGAGTTGATTCTAGCCTGTGTACAGCAGCGCTTAAGTGAATTGCCGCCCATTGCTTGGAAAGGGGGAGCATCTGCCACTGTGGTTGCCGCTTCCGGTGGTTATCCAGGAGAATATGAGAAGGGCCAGGTGATTACTGGCATTGAGGAAGCAGAGGCAACAGGAGCAACTGTATTTCATGCAGGTACAAAATTGAACCAGCAACAAGAAATAGTCACAGATGGGGGTCGAGTATTAAATGTGACAGGAATTGGAGAAAATTTTGAGCAAGCGATCGCCCAAGCCTACGCAGGTATCAAATATATTCAGTTTGAAGGGATATATTACCGGAGAGATATCGGTTATAGAGTTAGGAGTTAGGAGTTAGGAGTTATTTACCATGCCCAATCTCCAATACTTCGACTTACCTCGGCTCCGCTCGGCACTAGTCGCTCAGTACAAGTGTCCTATGCCCTATTCCTCCTTCCCCTGACATATTTGTCAAATTAACTGTTAATTTTTAAGTTGTTGGACTTTATAACAAAGACTACTAACAACTTTATTTAAGATGCTAAGTCTGTTAAAAACAATTCGAGATGCGATCGCTAGTTGGTGGTCAGAGTTCACCCTCCAGACTAAACTGCTAGCTGTGGCCACAATGGTAGTTTCGTTGGTGATGAGTGGTTTGACCTTCTGGGCTGTGAATACAATTCAGCAGGATGCGCGGATGAATGACACCCGCTTCGGTCGTGATTTGGGGCTGCTGCTTGCTGCCAACGTTGCCCCCTTAATCGCGGATAATAATCTCACAGAGGTTGCCCAATTTTCCCAACGCTTTTATAGCAGCACCTCTAGCGTGCGTTATATGCTCTACGCCGATGAAAACGGGGAAATCTTTTTTGGCATTCCTTTTTGGGAGGCTGAGGTAGAAAACTCACTCACCATTAAACGGCGGATACAACTGCCAGAAGATTACCCAGGCGATGGGGAAAAGCCGATGGTGCGGCAACACATAACCCCAGATGGGATAGTCACCGATGTATTTATTCCCCTGATTGTCAATAAAAAATACTTAGGTGTATTAGCGATCGGCATCAACCCCAATCAGACCGCTATTATCTCCACCAATTTTACCCGCGATGTCACCATTGCCGTTTTTATCACAATTTGGGTAATGGTGATTTTGGCAGGAGTGATTAACGCCTTGACCATCACCAAGCCCATTAAAGAACTGCTAGTGGGGGTAAAGCAAATTGCTACCGGGAATTTTAAGCAGCGCATTAATTTACCTTTAGGAGGCGAACTAGGGGAATTAATTTTAAGTTTTAATGAAATGGCAGAGCGATTAGAGCGCTATGAAGAACAGAATATTGAGGAACTGACCGCAGAAAAAGCCAAACTAGAAACCCTAGTTTCCACGATCGCAGATGGCGCTGTGTTGATTGATAACAATATGCAGGTGATTTTAGTCAACCCCACAGCAGAGCGAATTTTTGGCTGGGAAGCCGCTAATGTAGTAGGTTGCAATGTCTTGCATCACTTGCCAGCATCAGTACAAATCGAAATCACCCGTCCCTTGTACGAAATGGCAGCAGGCGAATGCGAAAGCGCCGAATTCCGAATCTTTATTAACCAACCGACCCCACGGACGATCCGCATTCTCTTAACTACAGTACTCAACCTGCAAAGGGAAAGTATTAAAGGTATTGCGATTACTATTCAAGATATAACCCGTGAGGTTGAACTAAACGACGCAAAAAGTCAATTTATCAGCAACGTTTCTCACGAACTGCGAACGCCTCTATTCAACATTAAAACCTATATTGAAACCCTGCACGACTACGGCGAAGATTTAGCTTTACAAGAACGCCAAGAGTTTCTGCAAACAGTCAACCATGAAACCGATCGCCTCACCCGCCTAGTTAACGATGTTTTGGATTTATCAAAACTCGAATCTGGTCGCAACTACAGTTTCGATGGCGTAGATTTAGCCCAAGCGATCGAGCAAACTCTGCGTACTTACCAACTCAATGCAAAAGATAAAGGTGTTGAACTTGTTCAGGAAGTTGCCCCTAATTTGCCGCTAGTATTAGGTAATTACGATCTGTTAGTACAAGTGTTTGGCAACCTAATTGGTAATGCCCTTAAATTCACCAAAGCCGGTGGTAAAGTAGCAATCCGCGCCTACCAACTAGATTTCAAACCCAGTCACACCGAATCTGCACCAGTGCGAATTGAAATTTCCGATACTGGAATTGGCATCGCCACAGAAGATCAACACTCAATTTTTGAACGCTTCTTCCGCGTAGAAAACCGAGTTCACACCCTAGAAGGCACGGGTTTAGGTTTATCGATTGTCAGAAATATCATCGACAGACATCGTAGTAAAGTCCATCTAGTGAGTGAAGTTGGCATTGGCACCACCTTTTGGTTCGACTTAGCCACCTTTGAGGAAAAAGCGCCACTGATACAAGTTGAACCTATTGCGGAAGCATCCAAAATCACCACAGCTTGAAGATTAGGGATTGGGGATTGGGTACAAGAGGCAGAGGGGCAGAGGGGCAGAGGGGCAGAGGGGCAGAGGGGCAGAGGGGCAGAGGGGCAGAGGGATAAACTTACTGCAACTCTCCCCTGCTCCCCTGCCTCCCCTGCTCCCCTGCCTCCCCTGCTCCCCACTAAACCCAAATCAAGACCTTAATATAACGAACAACAAACAGACCAATAATAAACCTAATAGCAACAGCAAAACCTGATTGCGTTTTACCTAACTTTTTACAGTTACAGCAAAACTGTTAGTGTAACGCTGCTGTTCTAACTCTAACTTTGTCTCTTCAATATTTTGGTAGAGGGTACAATCTTTGGCGTAGGGACGTTTAGGAAAATTGCAAGTATCATCAGCGTGATAGGTGCAGGTGTCGCACAGATACCCATCCCCAGCGGCGCGGTGCAATGGAATACCGGGATGACCGTAAGCTTTGAGTGTTGTCCGGCAATAAGGACAATTAAGAGCTTGACTATCAACAAGTTGATGGCAGTGGGGACAAGATACAGTAGCCAAAAGCTTTAGTGAAAATAGGTAAACACTTTGATTCTAGCCATTCTTGGATTTTACGAGTAACAGAGACCAAATTTTTTACAAGGAGAAATTCTTAGATACGTTTGCCCTGCACGATCGCTTTGATTGGTTAAACGTCAATTAAGCAAGCTGACTACTAAACTAGCTTTAGTCCTTGTCAAAAAACTGCGATCGTAAATTCCCTTTATCTGCACTTGAGTGAATAGCTGTGTTCAAATCTCGCAGCAAGTCTTCTTCCGCATCCCGCTCTTGCTTGAGTTCTCGAATCATTTCTTGACTAGAGCCAATTAGCAAGCCAGCAAATGCACCAACGATCGCATATTTTTGTTCCAAACCTTTATACATTTGACTTGTGTACGGGCAAGGAAGTAAACTAGCAGTAATAAAGCCAATTCCTGCACCTACAAATGCTGTCACAAAGGCAGAAAAAACGATTAATTTAGCGTTCATTTGCTTCGCTCCAATGCTTATAACTTTGCTAAATTATTAGGAGATACTTTATATTGTCTCAGTGGTTCCCAAAGTTACAGCTTAATCTTTACCTCTTGTAATAATACTGATTCTGGGTTGAGTTGGTACTGAATCCCCTCTCCGCTCTTCGAGAGGCAGGATGGTTTCATAGAAACAGAGAAAAAATGAAAGTAGCTTTCTAAGTACAGCTTTGCGTAAAAGCGTAGTGTTTTTAATGCAAGGCGATGCATTAACATTGCAAGCCGATGCATTAGCATTGTCGTGTATTGCCAAATTTAATAATTTGCTACGAATTAATGAAATGCTGTACTAAGCCTCTCTCCGCTTGCCTAATGGCAGGCTGACGCCTAATACGGTTTGGTTAAGGTTTTTTGATGAAAATTTTAGATTGCGAAAGATACGATAAATCATCACGAAGACGCGATAAATCGCCGTCTCTACAAAAGACTGGTTATTGTAGAGACGGCGATTCATTGTGTTTGTTGGCTTAACCCTCTTCCTTTTTTATTTACTCGAATCATTACGTCTGTTATCATCAGCATTCTGCTTGATAATTACAGATGAATGTTGATGAGCGTTCGTCGTTCGCGCACCGTCTCCGGCTGGAGTTGGCATCGCTCTTGATTGTCCATCTTCGTTTCCATCTGGGGATGGCGGTTGCGAGGGTTTAGCAGGTTTTTTCTTCAAGAAGCGTTCTTCCAAAGTCTTGATGATTACGTACAGGACTGGAACAATCAGCAAACTCAAAATCGTTGCCACGAGTAACCCACCAAATAAGGCTGTTCCTAACGACCAGCGCGAGGCAGAACCGGCTCCGGTGGCAATTACTAGGGGGAAAAATCCCAGCAAGGAGGCGCTTGAAGTCATCACAATCGGTCGAAATCTTTCTTGCGCTGCGGTTATGGCTGCTTGTCGAATTGTCACACCTTCTTCTAGGGCTTGATTGGCAAACTCGACGATCAAAATCGCGTTCTTTGACGCTAATCCAATCAGCATCACTAACGCCACGTTTGCGTAGACATCATTCACCAAACCGCGCAAAGATAAGGCACTCAATGCGCCTAACAACGCTAACGGTACAGTTAACAAAATAATCGCCGGATCGATATAGCTTTCATACTGAGCAGCCAGCGTCAGAAACACCATAATGATCCCGAAGCCAAAAATCAAAATCCCCAAGTTACCTGCACTTAATTCTTCGCGGGCAGTTCCAATCCAATCACTGCCAACCCCCGGTGTTGCTGCTTCAGTCACCGCTTGTTGCATTGCTTGAATTGCCTGTCCACTACTGTAGCCCGATGCTTCTCTACCTTGTAAATCGATCGCGCGGAAGCCGTTGTAATGGGAAATCACTGATGGCCCTGTAGTAGGTGTGATTTTTGCAACCTCACTCAATGGAACCATTTGATTATTTGCCGATCGCACATAAAGCCGTCGAATATCATCAGGCGATCGCCGATAGTTCGCATCTGCTTGAACATATACGCGGTAGGTACGCTGTCCCAAGGTAAAATCGTTAACATACTGAGAACCAATTGCAGCTCCGAGTGTGTTCACAGCTTGTTGAAAATCGATGTTAAGCGCTTCTAAACGAGTGCGATCGAAGTCAATTTGAAACTGTGGTGTACTGGCAGTAAACTGGGTAAAAACGCCGCCATTGAGCGCCGGTTTTTGATTTGCTTGGGCGATTACCGCTTGAGCATTTGCATAAAAATCATTGATTGTCAGTCTTCCGTTGGTACGGTCTTCTAGCTGTAATTCAAATCCCCCTAACGTACTAAAGCCTTGAATTGGTGGGGGACTGACTGCGGTGATAATAGCTTCTGGAATTGTTGCAAACTCTTTATTTATTCGGGCTAAGATTCCAGAGGCAGTTTGATTGGGTTGAGTGCGCTCCTCCCACGGCTTGAGTTTTGCAAAGAACACGCCGCGATTTGAGCCACTACCTGCAAAGCCAAATCCCGAAGTGGCAAAAACGTTACTCACCTCTGGTTCTTTTTCGAGAATCTGTTCGAGTTTGGTAATTACTTGGTCGGTATAGTTGAGGGCAACTCCATCTGGGCCTTGAATAATACCTAAGACAATTCCCTGGTCTTCACTCGGAACAAATCCGGTGGGAACATGGGTAAACATGAAATAAGTTGCAGCTAAACCAACCACAAATAATCCGATTACCGCATAACGAATGCGAATCAGAAAATTCACCGTCGCTAAATACTTTTCAATTATCCATTGTAAAATTTGATTGAAACGACCAAAAAACCAACCAAGCGGGCCGCGTGCAGGGCGAGGTGGGCGGAGCAGAATTGCCGATATACTCGGACTAAAGGAAAGGGCATTAAACGTTGAGATAGCGATTGAAAAAGCAATAATCAACGCGAACTGTTGATACATTTTTCCTGTCGAACCTGGGAAAAATGCCACCGGGATAAACACCGCCATCAATACCAGCGACGTTGAAACTACCGCTCCGGTAAGTTCATCCATTGCCTCGACTGATGCTTGCAGTGGTCGCATTCCCTGTTCAACTTTGCGGGCGATCGCTTCAACAACGATAATGGCATCATCTACAACTAATCCTGTTGCCAAAATTAAGCCAAATAACGTTAAATTATTCAACGAGAATTTAAACACGTAAGCGAATGCTAACGCCCCAATCAATGAAACGGGAATGGCAACCAGGGGAATAATTGTGGCTCGCCAGTTTTGCAGAAACAGAAAAATCACTAGTACAACAAGAGCGATCGCTTCAACTAGTGTTTTCAATACTTCTTCGAGTGACGCTTGCACAAATCCAACGGTATCGTAGACAATCTGGGCTTTTAACCCTGGTGGAAAGTCTTTCATCAACTCATTCATCTGAGCCTGAACGTTTTTCGAGACATCCAGGGCGTTACTACCAGGTAATTGATAAATTGCGATACCAATTGACGGCTTACCATTATTTCTAGCATTGCTGCTGTAAGTCTCCGAACCAAGTTCTGCACGACCCACATCTTGGAGTTTAATTAAACTGCCATTACTTCCGGCTTGAATGACTAGATTTTCAAACTCTGACGCATCTTTAAATTGACCATTGACTCGCAACGGAATTTCATAACTTTGACCTGGAGGGATAGGCGATTGACCTAACGTTCCGGCTCCGGCGAGAATGTTTTGCGATCGCAATGCCGTGGAGACATCTGCCACAGTTAAGCCTCGACTTGCCAGTGCATTTGGATCGAGCCACAACCGCATTGCATATTGCTTTTCACCAAAAATTGTTAAATCTCCAACTCCCGGCGTTCTCAGCAGTTGATCTCGCAAATTTAGGTCGATATAGTTACTAATAAACAGCGCGTCATACTCATTATTTTCGGGATAAAGAGCATAGACTAACAAAATACTTGTAGAAGATGTTTGTGCTGTCACACCGAATTGTTGCACCGTTGTCGGTAGGCGAGGTGTAGCACGGGCGAGGCGATTTTGGACGTTAACTTGGGCAATATTTTTATCTACCTGCGAGCCAAAATATACTGAAATTTGGCTACTACCTGCGGAACTGTTCGAGGTCATGTACTGCATTCCCTCAACGCCGTTAATCTGTCGCTCCAGCGTAGTTGTCACCGCAGTTTCGACAGTTTCCACATCCGCCCCAGTATAGGAAGCTGAAACTTGAACGCGAATCGGTGCAATATCTGGCAAGTAATTAAGCGGCAGCAACGGAATACACACGCCACCGACAATCAGAATCAGTAAAGTGCAAACGGTAGTTAATACCGGGCGTTTGATGAAGGTATTCGCGATCGAAAAAATCATAAATTATCCATCCTGGATTTATGATATCGGTTGAATTGGTGCGCCTTCTCTAAGTTTGAGAATGCCAGAAGTTACAATCGTTTCGCCGGATTTAAGCCCATCGATAACTTGATAATTGGGCCCTTGAATATCTCCCAGGCGCACTAAACGTTGATGTACAACTTGCTGCTGTTGTCCATTGACGGTTTTGTTTTCGGTGACAAACACAAAACTTTGCCCACCAATGCGAGAAATTGCAACAGTGGGAATCAAGATACCTGGTTGTCGATTCCAAATCACGCGACCTCTAACGTATTGTCCATCGCGCAATCGCCCTTGTGAATTCCGAAAGCGGGCTTTGCTCAGTATTGACTGTTGATTAGAACTTACATTCGGAGAAATGTAGCTAATCGTACCCGTCCCAATCAATTGCTGGGTGGTGGGATCGATTAACTGAACGGGTAAGTTCGTTCGTAATTGACGCAATCGATTTGAGGGTATAGAAAGATTGAGATCCAGTGAATCGTTTTGTGTGAGTGTGGTGATTGTTTGTCCGATGTTGACATAATCTCCAACCTTGACCGGAAATTCACCAACTACGCCAGTAATGGGTGCTACCACTTGCTTAAAATTGAGGCTGACTCGCGCCGCAGCCGTGCTAGCTTGAGCTTGGCGGATATTTGCCTGTGCTTGGCGGACAGCTGCTCTAGCTGCTGCGACTTGCTTTTCGGATGTTTGCAGGTCTGCTTGAGCAGTTTGTAAATTATTTCTAGCAATGTCTAACTCTTGTCTAGCTATGGCTCCTTCGTTGACCAACTGTTGGCTACGATTAAACTGTGTCCGTTGCAGTTGAACATTTGCAGCTGCTTTGGTGCGTTGGGCTTCGGCTTGTTGTTGTTCTGCTTGAGCAGTAGCCAATGCTGCTTGCACCGAATTAGCAGCTGCGATCGAACTGGCGACATTAGCCTGAGCCTGATCTAAACTCAAAGACGCGATCGGCGTACCCTGCTGCACTCGCTGACCACTCGAAACGAGAATTGATTCGATTCTACCTTGAGTTTGGGGCTGTAATATGACTTTTTGCTGTGCTTCCAACGATCCGACAAACTCGGAACTTTCTTCGATTGTGCCTGCATCAATTCTCTGAAGTTTTACTGGCAATGCTGGTGGGCTTTGAGCATTCGCTGCCGGATCGTTTTTTTGACAACTACTCGTCAATGTTGTAAGCATTAGTACGATAACTAATACTGGATTTGCGAGTAAACAGTTTAAGTATTTGAGTAGATAATCGCGTTTTAGCATGAAACAAAATGTTAATTAGCTAAATCTATACAACACTGCATAATATTTCCGTCTCAATCCAAGGTATTAAGAAAGAATAATGGCTTCAATGCCGCAGTAAATTTTTTATATGTCTAATTATTTGGTTTATCATTGGATTCATCTTTAATCTGAATTACGGATTTACCTCAAACAAATTCATCTTGAAAAAATCTCTCGATTAAGACATTGCAGCCAACTTTGCACGCTGTCGATCGTTTATGTCAATGTATTTAGCCCTTTGTTCCAAGCGGTTTTCAGCTGGTAGTAGTTTAATTTGTTTTAGTTCTTCGTGTGTTTAGTCTGCTAGTTTGTCATGCAGTTCTTTAATCTCATAAGCATTAGACCTTGTTTCTCAGAATGCATTCCTTCCAAACATAATTTTGACCAGCCATCGGCTACGGATTCAAGTCTTGCTGCCACTCATCTAGCTGGCCATCTGTTGGTTTTCCTTGTTTTTGAGCTTGAGCAAATAATCTCCTTTCGCTTTCTTATCAGTACACCTAATTTGGATTTAGATGCCGACTGCTAAAAGAGGGAATTTAAAAACTGTTTCCCACAGCAAAAGGGTCGCTCGAACATGAAAATATTAGCCTGTGGATGGATTCCATTCTGTGACAAAAACTGATGTAGGTTGCTACATTCGAGCAAATTCCGGCATCACAACCCTGGTATATTAGACTGTTGCGATCGCTCTTAACAGTAGCACGCCTCAGATTCACTCCTTTGCGCCAGGAGTATTTCAGCAATCAGATAAGGACGATTAAGCTACTTACTTAAATTACTTATTTTGGTGCAACACCATCTGTCTGTAGAATGAAGCACATCATCAAGAGTGCGACGTATTCTCTAATGTAGTAAAGACGGCGCTTTCACATTCAGGATACAGACTCACGCGATCGCACTTTGAAGATACAATCCGTATCTTCTGTCCCCTATCCCACCAGCGAACTTAAATGGCTAATAAAGAGCTAGAAACGCTCAAAAAACTAGCTTTTGACCAATCTGAGCGCAGTTCAGAACAAGTGTTGTCACCACTAGACTCCAAGGCTAGCTTACCCAAAGAAAAGCCTAAGCCAAGTATGAACTGGTGGTTTCTAAAAATAGCGTCTATTACAGGATTATTGTATTTACTTTTTATTGTACTTTCTCCTACCCCAACTCCTCAACAAAACCGTAGAATTGGAAATACAGAAGTTATTATATTTAGTTTGATTTTACTGTTTAACTCCGGTTTGTTAGATAGCATAGATGATATCTCAATTTCCGGTACAGGAATTGCGCTCAGGAGACTTAAGCAAGAAGTTCGGGATGATATCAATAACTTGCAAGATGAGCAAATCGCCGAACTGAATAGACAACAAAAGCGAATTGACTTGCTTCAGGAGCAACAATCAGCAACATTGCAATTTTTAGTTAGATATCTGATTGATGGCAATGAGCTTCGTCATCTGATTAAGCTTAATTCCCAAGAAGAATTTCACTTTGAATTTGACAATGATTTAGCAAGGGAACTGAAGCATCTTCGAGCTATGGGATTTATTAATAATTTTCTGGGGAAAGGAATTGAAAAAGTTCAACAAGAGGTAAAAGGAGATTTAAAAAACTATTTTCACATTACAGAAGAAGGAAAATCGTATTTGGCTCTGAGAAAAACTTTAGGAATTAATGAAATTCCTGGACTGGGTGAAGATGGACGATGGCATCGAGACATTAGGGAGACTTCAAGTCAATGAGTTTATAGTGGTTCTCGTTTGATGTATTACAGTTTGACCTTTCTCCTAAAAGGAGAGATATTTTAAATTTTATTCCCCACTCCTAGAAAACCCAAATCAAGACCTTAATATAACGAACAACAAACAGACTAATAATAAACCCAAAAGTAACAGCAAAACCTGATTGCGTTTTACCCAACTTTTTACAGTTATAGCAAAACTGTTAGTGTAACGCTGCTGTTCTAACTCTAACTTTGTCTCTTCAATATTTTGGTAGAGGGTACAGTCTTTGGCGTAAGGACGTTTAGGAAAATTGCAAGTATCATCAGCGTGATAGGTGCAGGTGTCGCACAGATACCCATCCCCAGCGGCGCGGTGCAATGGAATACCGGGATGACCGTAAGCTTTGAGTGTAGTCCGGCAATAAGGACAACTAATAGCTTGACTATCAACAAGTTGATGGCAGTGGGGACAAGATACAGTAGCCAAAAGCTTTAGTGCAAATAGGTAAACACTTTGATTCTAGCCATTTACAGGGATAATGGGGAAATACATACGTAGCCTGTTAATTTTGAATATGGCTAGCTCTCAAAATTGGTTACTTTATCAGCAGAAGTACTAATTTTGTGATGATTTTTTATATTTTATAAGTGATTTCTATCACTCAACCTAATTAAGGCTATGCCATAATCTAGCAAATATCAGGTTTTGTCCCAAGTCCAATAATTATTTAGAGGTAGAAAAATATTGCCTTTTAATCCTGAGATGTGCCGTAACGAAAGCGAAGTTGAAAGCAAACTCATAGTGCAATATTTGCTACCACAGCTAGGTTATACTCCTGACACTTGGCATCAAGAGGTTGCCATTGGTAGCATCCGCTTAGATTTCTTGGCATTTGCTGCACAAGTGATTCCCTTTGTCTTAGATGCCAACTCACCGCTGAGTGTCGTCATGGAGGCAAAGCATCCCAAACAAAACTTAAATCATCATGTCCCTCGACTCAGGCATTATTTAACCAGCTTGAATGTCAGGCATGGATTGTTGACTAATGGCAAAGAGATTAGAATTTATCAAAAATTACAGACTGATATTCAGTTAATATTTCAATGTTCTGGCAAAGAAGTTGAAATTAAGTTAGATGAAATTAAAAGTTTAATTGGTCGAGAGAGCCTTAAAGAAGGACAGCTAGTAGATAAGCAAGAAGCCCAAATAACTGAAAATAATTCCAAACTTGAAACCAAAAGGGAACATTCAATGAAAACAATCGCGGTTTACCATAATAAAGGTGGCGTTGGTAAGACAACAACTGTAGTTAATTTAGCTGCTGCTATTAGAAAGAAGGGGAAAAGAGTTCTAGTTATTGATTTAGATAGTCAAGCCAACACTACATTTGCTACTGGGTTAGTCAAATTTGATGATGAAGAGTTTGATGATATTAAAGATTCTAATATTCGTCATATTTTGCAATCAGAAGATTTTTTTCCTATAAATCAAGTCGCCAGAAAATCCCAATTCACAAATCCAGAAATTAGCGTTATTCCTTCTCATATTAGTTTGATGAATTATGAAAATGAGTTAATTCAGCAAGAAGATAGTAAAATGATGCTTGCTCAAAAACTAGATGCAGTGGCAGAAGAATATGATGTAGTATTGATTGATACTCCTCCTTCATTAAATCTGTACGCTAGAATTGCTCTAATTACTGCTGACTATCTTATTATTCCTTCTGATCTCAAACCATTCGCTAATCAAGGACTAATAAACGTTAGGGAATTTCTCAAAAAAATAAATGGATTTAGAAAACAAATAAGAAAGCCTCAAATTAAAATTCTAGGTGTATTAGCTTGCAAAATATCTACTAATAACCAGTTTGTTAAACATACTTTACCCAAACGACTCGAAGCTATTCCAAAACGGTATGATTTTGAGATGATGAATACGGTAATTTATGATAGAGATGACCTGGCAAAATGCGCTGAAAGGTTTCTTATTATAGGAGATATGGAGGTGGCTGATCCTATTTCTGTGCTTGATTTTAAGCCCGATTCAACTGCTGCACAAGAATTTGAATTATTAGCAATAGAAGTTTTAGAAAAAATAGGGTTGAATTAATGAAATTATCTACATCACTTGTTGCTATCAAGAAAATTACTTCTACTGTACCTCGTTCAAGTTTTGGAGATGATAAACTAGAAGAGGCAGCAAATCTTATTTTAGAAGCGGCGGGAGTTATTAATCCTATAGTTATTCGTCGCTCAAGTATCAATTCCTTTGAGGTAGTTGATGGACACTTTGAATATCATGCTGCTGCTAGGGCTAGAGAGATAGAGCCTCATAAGGGCGAAATGATTGGAGCAATTATTATTGAGTCTGAAAATGAGGAAACTTTAACAAAGCAAGTTCAATTATTTAGACAACAAAAAGCTGATTCTTCAGAAAAAACATCTTTACAATCAAAAGATATAGAACAATTTTTAATAAATTTGGAATCACGTTTTGAAAAGATAACGAACCAAATATTAGAACAAGCAACTACTAATGCAAAGTTAGAAAATGAAGTTAAAGAGCTTAAAAAGCAGATGGCTGATAAGACTGAACCAATAGAAGTTTTTAAAACACTTAGTCAAGTTAAAATTGTCTCAAAATTACAAAATGCTGGTTTTAATCAAAAAAAAGCTTCTCAGATAGCAGAAATAGTAGAAAATGAGCGCAATAAGAAACAATTTCAATCATTGAATGATGTAGTGGAAAGGGTTAAAATCCCGCGTGGGAAAGGGATGGTTAAAGCCATAAGTATTGAAAAAATGCTCGAAATAGTTCATCGGTGGTCAGAAAATAATTGACTAAAGAAATTAGGAAAGTACATTAATGCAGCTAGTAGGTTGGGTTGAACGAAGTGAAACCCAACAATTAACGCTTAATGTTGGGTTTCGTTCCTCAACCCAACCTACACAGCTTTTCCAAATAACGTCAAAAGTAAGTTGCACAATATGTCAATCTCTAACCCTGCATCTGTCGCAGTGCATTAAACGCTTTACCTCGCAACCCAACTGGTAACAACGATAAACCTAAACCTGTCCAAGCTTTAGCAGTCGAAAAAGACTGTCCCGCCAAAACTAGCTCTCTGCCTTTTTGCGTTTCACCCTTTTCAATTAAACGCAAACCTAATAATAATTGTGTTTCAGTTAAACGATTTTTTCTGACTTTCTCTAATTTCTCAGACTCAAACTTATAATTTTCTAAATACTGAATTTTATCAAATAAATAAGGAATGGCTCGATTAATACCTTGCTGCTCTGCATGGTAGCGATATTCCATCAATAATTCTGGTAAGTAATAGCCCTTTTTTCCAGCCAAAGCCAGACGCACAAATAAATCATTATCCTCACAATTTTGCAGATTTGGCTGCATATATCCTAATTCTTGCAAGGTTCTACGGCGAAATAATGTCGCCCCTACTTGAAAGCTTTGCTGAATAAATACAACTTCTAACAAATTATTTACAACACCTGCGGGTAACTTCTTCCTACCCCAGCGATGAGAATTTTCTTGAGTTTTTGCCTCATCCCGGACATTGTTAATATCAATTATCCAATGGTCTGTACCAACAAAATCAATGCTAGAGTCTTCAGCAAGAATAGCTGCTGTACTTGCGAGAAAATCGGGTGTTAGCCGGTCGTCATCATCAAATTTGATAAAATATTCACCACTGGCAGCATCAAAGCCAGAGCGCATATTATTACTTTTACCAATATTTTGCTGATGACGGATATATTTAATCCGATTGTCTGTATATTGTGACATCAATTCGGGTGTGCGATCGCTAGAACCGTCATCACAAATAATTAGCTCAAAGTCTTGCTCAGACTGATTGAGTACACTGTCGATTGCGAAAGGCAGTAAATTAACTCGATTAAACGTGGGAATGGAAACACTAACTTTAGGCATTTTTGCAATATGTAGAGTGGACATTGCTCATAACTAAATGCATAATATATATCTTGCAAAAGTCCCTAAAACTCCATCCTTTAATCCCCTCCCTTTAGCAAGACCATTTCTTTGTAAGGCTGCGCCAAACCCTTTTAACTTCTTTACTTTGTGTCCTTCTCTGACGAGACGCTGCGCTTTTGCGGTTCGTTTTTGTTTCTTTTACTTATCTTATGGTTTAGCGCATCTTCATACAGAATTGGTACAAGATTACGGTGTACACATAAGTCATTTTAACCCCCTCTAACTCCCCCTTGGCAAGGGGGAGAACCAGATATTTCCCCCCTTGTCAAGGAGGGATTAAGGGGGGTAAATCCAAGGTTTGGGCTTCATTACCAAGATGTGTGTACACCTTAGTTAGCAAGGCGAGGGGAGATAAAGCGTAGCTTGCGTGAGGTTCTTATTTTTGATTTATGCAAAAGGTTTAATGAGCAAGGCTGGGCGAAAGCTAGGTGTAAGAAATAGTTTGATTAATTTTATTCCAAACTTTTTTGATAAATCGATTGCTTCTAGCCGCTATGGTAGGTGGCTTTAATCGCTTCGGTTTTTGCTCTGGTTGCTTCAGAAAGCGATAGTGCAAAAATTCATTTTTGTAACGAATATCAACATCTTCACCTTTACACAAGCGGGTAAATCCAATAGCAGAATAGCCCATATAGTGAAGGCGATGAATTGGTTTTAATCCCTGTTGGTTGTAAAGAACATTATCAATGTTCACAAATGGATTTGCATTAGCACAGTTGCCAGTTCTATCTTCACCATTGGGACTGAGTGTAAAGTTAAATAGTGGTCGAGCAATTCTAAAAGTCATGTAACTAAATAAATCTGCGTCACACCACCAAGCGATTTCGTTAATCAATTCGACTTCCTTATCTTCTATCAATCGCTTTTTGAGTATTTGTAATTCTTCAACGCCTAAAATACCCTTTTTTGAACCAAAAAAACTAGAACAGTGGATTTCTCGTCTGATTTCAGCTTCAGGCAAAGACATTTTTTGTTCTAACTTCGGCAAGTCGAAAGCTGCAACTGAAGTTTGTTTTGTGTGTTCCCAGTCATCAAAAACAAAGTCGTATTGGTCTAGTTTTTCTAAAACCTTGTCCAACTTATTCATTGCCAAACTATCAGCATCATAAAATACAAATCTTTCAAACTCACCATCAAAAGCACACATTTTTCGGATTAAATTATTTTTTTTATTCCATTCGATAGAAGGTTTATTTTTTCGGCTATTTCTTGGATAAGCGTTCCAAACTTGAACGGCAAAATCCTCCCATTTTTTGATCGAGCTTTTATCGTCAAATAGCGTAACATTAGGTCGAGAACGTATCTCCTGCTTAACTCTTTTTAAGCGGTCATCATAGGGAATAATACAAATCGGAATATCTGGACTAACATTCACCTCAATGCTGTTTAGCAAAGCTACTAGTTGGTCAAATACCACGTCATTAGCAAGTGTGTAAATCCCAAAATTATCCATTGTAATAAATTCTTTTGATTTTTGATTTTTGATTTACTGAGTAAAGCCAATTCTCTGTGAAGCTGCACATCATTTAGACCCCTCCCAACCTTCCCGAACTCGCAGGAAGCGCCGCAAGTAGTGGGGTTATTTCTACACATCTTGATACAGAATTGGTCTAACGCGAATAATGCGATCGCTATTTTTTGACCGATTATTCTCAAATAATAATATAGCTATTTTGGTTAGTTTGGATGATACTAACATTACCCCCTTACTTAGAAGCGTCTAAAACTCTAGCTGTTAAACAATTGCCTCCTAGAGAATAATTTCAGCAACCCGGCGGTTCCTACACCCCAAGCACCATTAACCAATAAACCTGTCACTATTCCCACAAGTTTCCAGCCGCCTGCGATGGGTTGACCCTTGAGTGGTGCAACCACAAACCAAGCCACTAGCGTTGGAGCAATTGCACCAAAGACTAAAGCTCCTAACCAATAGTTTTTATCGTGTCGAAAACGAGGTGCAATTACTACTAAAATCAGTCCCCAAATGCCTCCCCAGAAAGCATTTGACCAAATTTGTGGGATTCCTAATGGTTGTGTCGGTGTAGTTGAATAAGGAGCGCGAGGTGTAAAATTTACTGCATGTAGCAGCGCCAACATACCTTGATGAAATAGCAAAACAGAGACAAAGCCTGCAAGAAATCCTAAAGCAAATCGAGAGAAGGCAACTTTTTGAGTCATTACTTATACAAAAAGGTACTTATTTGCAGTTGCAGATGTAACTTTAATAATTGACATTTACCATTCCCTATTCTCCATTTTCTCTAGAGCTTGCTTCTGAGAGTTGTCTATGATAGGTTGCTAACTAGTTTAAAGTACAGTAACTCAATCAAGTTACCGTATTTTGTTTATCTCTATCGTTAGCTATAGCCGAAGGAGTGCAGAGTTAAGAGTACTTAAGTACTTTACCAAATATATGACAAGTGGAAAAGCCAATCTTGCCGATTGGGAAGTAGATACCTGTGTTGGGGAAAGGTTAAAGGGAAAAGGTTAAAGGGTAAGGGAAAATTTCAGACCTTTACCCTTTACCCCTTAACCTTTTCCCTACTTCTGCAAGAACTCACGTTAAACTTAGTTTCCCGAACTTGGTGGCGAGGATAGCACCCTACAATGAATATACGTATGCAAACTATTCACAACCGTAAAGTCAAAGGTGGAGGCTAAACATTGGCACAATTCCAAGCAGAACCTCTGGCTTTATCAGGCTCTCAAAAAAATTGGGTTTTATTCGGTGTGGGACTTGGGGTATTCATGTCTACCCTGGATGTGGGCATCATTAATGTTGCTTTGCCCACATTAGTGCAAGCCTTTGGCACTAGTTTTCCTACCACCCAATGGGCTGTATTGAGTTACCAGTTGGTCAGTTCTGGTTTAGTTTTGGGAGCAACCCGCTTGGGGGATATGTGGGGTAAAAAGTCCTTATACCAAGGGGGACTGGTTCTGTTCACTTTCAGTTCGCTGTTGTGTGGTTTTGCACCTAGTATCGAGTGGTTGATCGGCTTTCGGGCGCTTCAAGGATTAGGTGCTGTGTTCATTTCTGGGCTTGGTTTGGCAATCATCACAGAAGTTTTTCCCTCTTCCGAGCGAGGTCGGGCTGTTGGCATCATCGGTAGTGTAGTGTCACTGGGAATTGCTTTTGGCCCCTCTGCTGGCGGATTGCTTTTAAGCTGGTCAGGCTGGCATAGTATATTCTTCATCAATGTACCCTTGGGGATTATCGCTAGTTTCTTAATAGCTCGTGTAGTGCCACCTTCTGCACGCATTGAGGGCAAACAGAAATTTGACTTTTTGGGAGCCATATTGGCTTTATTGACTCTGGGTAGTTTTGGTTTAGGTATGACGCTAGGGCAGAGCCAGGGTTTTGGCAGTACTAATGCATTGATATTATTAGCGATCGCTACCGTGAGTTTCATTACTTTTTTGGTAGTTGAAGCGATTCTAAAGCAGCCACTACTAGAGCTAAAGCTGTTTCGCAATCTCCAGTTGAGTATGGGTTTGCTAAGTGGCTGGCTAGCATTCATTGTTATTGGCGGTTCGCTACTCATCGTCCCTTTCTTTCTAGAGAGGGTCAAGCATTATCCAACGGTAAAAGTAGGGCTGTTACTAGCTGTATCGCCTGTACTGAGTGGGCTAATTGCCCCCCTAGCTGGAATACTTTCAGACCGCTTTGGCGCACGACTGATCAGTTCAATTGGGCTGGGGTTGATGATTGGCGGCTGTCTGGGGATTAGCACCTTTAATGCTCAAATTACTGAGCTAGGCTATGTATCGCGCTATTTTATTTACGGCATTGGTCTGGGTTTATTCCAATCGCCCAATAACAGCACTGTTATGGGATCGGTACCGAGGGAACGGCTAGGGATTGCTTCTGGGCTTTTGTCTTTGTCACGTACATCAGGTAATACCGTAGGAGTTTCTGTAATCGGGGCAGTATTTGGAGCCTTAATCGCTAGTATGTCTGCGGGTGCAGATGTCTCTGTTGCCCCTCCTGATGCGATCGTTGCAGGGTTCCAAGGAACTTTTCGCTTTGCAGCCCTCATACTGTGTGGGGCGGCTGTTGCGTCTGTTTTGAGGATTGGTAAGAGGCAGGGAGGGGAGGCAGAGGAGCAGGGGAGCAGAGGAGCAGAGAAGCAGGGGAGGAATAATTAATGTCCAATGCCCAATTAACAATTATCAATTACTAAGGAGTTAGATAAATGACAGGTAAATTAGAAGGAAAAGTGGCAATTATCACTGGGGCTTCAGCGGGAATTGGAGAAGCAACTGCGATCGCTTTGGCAGCAGAAGGAGCAACAGTAGTACTCGCTGCTAGGCGTAGCGATCGCATTCAGGCGTTAGCAGAACGCATCGAATCTAGTGGTGGCAAGGCATTGCCTATTGTCACTGATGTGACTGATGAAACTCAGGTAAATAACTTGGTGGCAAAGGCCAATGCAGAATTGGGAAGGGTCGATATCCTTGTCAACAATGCAGGGATTGCCTTACTGGGCACGATTGAAGCGGGAAATAGCTCAGACTGGCGGCGATCGTTTGACCTCAACGTATTAGGACTGCTATATGCTACTCATGCTGTTTTGCCTCTGTTGAAGGCGCAAAAATCGGGGCATATAGTCAATATCTCTTCAGTGGCTGGACGGACAGCGCGGGCGGGCATTGGTGTTTACAATGCTACCAAATGGGGTGTCAATGCCCTCTCGGAAGCATTGCGTCAAGAAGTCCACAAGGACAACATCCGCGTCACCATTATTGAACCTGGTTTAGTGGATACGGAAATTGACAACCAAATTACCGATCCAGTTGCCAAACAACGGATTCAAGAACGACGCAAGTCAATAGAACCTCTGCAAAGCGAAGACGTTGCTGCTGCGATCGTTTACGCTCTTACGCAACCGCCGCGCGTTAATGTCAACGAAATCCTCATCCGACCAACGGGACAAGAACATTAAAGCTAAAGGGCAGGCTTAACGGGCGTGCCCTTTTTTAGATAGTGTAAAATTTTTAACCAAATTACAAGTATTTACTAACTCTTAGCAAGAATCGCTTGGGCAGCAGCTTCATCGGTAATCAATCCTGTAATTAATTTGCCATGCAGAGCAGCCAAAATCGCCTCAGCCTTTCTCACACCACCCGCCACACCAATAATTAGTCGATGAGCCGGTTGTTCGAGCGCTACACTGGCAACCCGACTGTTTGTCCCCTGTTGCAGCAATACTCCGCGATCGCTGTAAGCCCAACCTGCAATTTCTCCTACTGCTCCCAGTTCAATCAATTCAGCCACCTCATCGTCATTGATGAAACCGTCTTGATGTAACGGAGCATTCCACGCAATGTGACTAATTCCGACAAAGGTTACTTTGGCTTGCTCTGCAAGAGTTTTGACAGCAAGAAACGATCGCTGAGTCTGCAAGAGTTCTCGTTCTTCGACACTAGTCGCTACAACGGGAGTCGGCACTGGGTAAGCTTGGGAACCGACGCGATCGGATAAATGCATAACCACTTCGTGACGACCTGCACGCCCAGAGTGGGACATATTCCCAATAATTGACACAATTTTATGCTGGGGTTGGTTCATTGAGGGTATTTGCTCTACCATTGTTCGCAACGTGCGACCTGATGACAACGCCAGTATCGTTGGGGTTTTAGCCATCAGGTAAGTCTCTAGGTAGGTGGCAGCACATACACCAATTCCGTATAATGTATCACCACTACCTGCGTCAGTTGGTACTACTTCACAAAGTGACAGAGCAAAGCGATCGCGTAACGACTCAGCCAGAGCAATGCATTCACTCAGGGGATGATCGAGTCGAAATTTAATCAATTTTTCACTGACTGCCAATGCCACTAAGCGTTGTGCAGCTTGCCGGGACACATTGAGCTTGGCTGCAATTTCTTCTTGTGTATTGCCGGCGATGTAATAGAGCCAAGCAGCATGAGCAGCCAAGTCTAATTTGCGCGCCCGAAGGGGCAAGCCAGCTTTGCTGGCATCGCGCCGCTCTAAAAAAGGTTGTCCCATATACTACCTGCAAAAACTATGTATCTATCAAAGGCATGATTGGATAATTTCGAGTATATGCCCAAAGATATAATCTTTGCTCAATTATTTTTAAATTTCTATTATCCCCCAGTAACCTCCAAGTTAAACCCAGTAATGTAGCTTGCCTCTTCGCTCATCAAAAACGCTACCCCATTTGCCACCTCCTCCAAACTTCCCAAACGCCGCATTGGCACTGAATCGATCATCTGTTGCTCAACTACCTTGGGATCGGCATCAAAGTACTGGGAACCTACTGCTGCTTGTAATTCGGTTTGCCGCGTCCACATAAAACCAGGGCCAATAAGCGCAGGGGAGAGTGCATTTACCCGAATGCCGTAAGGAGCCAAGTCTTTCGCTGCCGTTTGAGTAATTCCAATGACAGCAAACTTTGAAGCGGCGTAAGCCAACATATTTGGCGGCCCAACCACCCCCGCATAACTCGCCATATTAACGATCGCGCCTCCACCAGCATCGCGTAGTTGCTGTGCAGCGGCTTTGAGAATGTGGAAGACGCCAACAACGTTGATGTTGATAACCTTTTGAAAATCGTCTTCAGGATATTCGTCGGTCTTGGCAAACACTCCTTGATAACCCGCATTATTAAATACATAGTCGATCCGCCCAAGCTGCTTTACAGCATCAGTAAAGGTTTTGGCAACATCATCAGCAGATGTTACATCACAGCGAAATGTGCCGACTGAAACGTTGTAGCTTTTTAGTTCCTCAGCCACATCTGCCATCTTCGGTTCATTCAAATCTAGTAGTGCTACACCTGCCCCATTGGCAGCAAAACGGTGTGCAGTTGCTTTGCCAATATCTCCTGCACCGCCAGTAATTAGGATGGTCTTACCTGCAAACTGATAGGTTGCTTTCGCTGTCATGATTTAAACCTCTTATTGAAGAATTGTTGCAAATTCCCGTCATTGAAATCAGATTGGTATGATTTCTATTATTGAGCTTTTGCCCAAAATTAGAGCATAAAATCAAAAATTTATTTCGTTCGGTTTTTTACTTTAAAGGAGTTATGCGATGCGTATTCGCCGCTTCGCTAAAGTGCTAGCTGCATTTCTCGCTGGAGTGATGCTGGCGCATCTGCTATATGCTTGCTCACCACGCTCCCAAGCCGCAGAGAAAACTAAACTAACGATCGCCACTGTTAATAATGGCGACATGGTGGTGATGCAAGGGCTTTCTCGGAAATTTGAGGAAGCTAATCCTGATATTCAACTCCGGTGGGTTGTGCTGGAAGAAAATGTGTTACGCCAACGCACAACTACAGATGTTGCTAGCCAAGGTGGGCAGTTTGATGTCATGACCATTGGTTCCTATGAAACACCAATTTGGGCTAGGCGGGATTGGTTAAGACCCTTGGATCTAGGCGCAAACTATGACGTAAATGACTTGCTCAAACCTATACGAGAAGGACTTTCCAATAACGGCAAATTATATGCCGTGCCATTCTATGGGGAAAGTTCCATGCTGTACTACCGCAAAGACTTGTTTGACAAAGCTGGGATTGCAGTTCCTCAACAGCCAACCTATCCCCAAATGAGAGAATGGGCAAGCAAAATCCACGACCCAGCACATGGGGTTTATGGAGTTTGCCTGCGTGGAAAACCCGGTTGGGGTGAAAACGTCGCATTTGTTTCCACATTGGTTAATACCTATGGTGGACAGTGGTTTGATATGAAGTGGCAACCGACGATCAATACTCCAGCTTGGAAAGAGGCGATCGCCTTTTATGTAGATTTGCTCAACAAATATGGGCCGCCAGGAGCCAGTTCCAATGGATTTAATGAGAATCTGGCGTTATTCTCAACGGGTAAGTGCGGGATGTGGGTAGATGCAACCGTTGCTGCGGGGTTGTTATCCAATCCCAAAGAATCCCAAGTTTATAACAAAGTTGGCTTTGCTCGTGCGCCGATTGAAAAATATCCCAACGGCTCAAACTGGCTTTGGGCTTGGGCGCTAGCAGTTCCAAAAACCTCAAAATCACCTGAAGCCGCACAAAAATTTGTTGCTTGGGCAACATCAAAAGAATACATCCAACTAGTTGCTAAGGAAAATGGCTGGGTTGCTGTACCACCAGGAACTCGGACTTCCACTTATGAGAATCCCAACTATCGAAAAGCTGCACCCTTTGCAGAAACAGTGCTGGCAGCAATCCAATCTGCCGATGTTACCCGTCCATCTGCACAACCAACTCCGTATAAAGGAGTTCAATATGTTGATATTCCAGAATTTCAGGCGATCGGTTCTTCTGTCGGACAAACCTTAGCGGCGGCGTTAACCAATCGAACTTCGGTAGATCAAGCGTTGCTGCGATCGCAGAAATCAACTGAACGCTTCATGAAACACACGGGTTATATCGAGTGAAAAGATTTCTCTCTGTGTCTCTGTGGTGAAAAACGAACCGCAAAGGACACAAAGGACACGAAGGAAAGAAAGTTTCAGAAAGATTTTGGGTAAGTGCTGTTATTTTGAATTTTGAATTGCTTATGTCTTCTTCATTAGCGGTAAAACCTCAATCCGAAACGCCACCACCCAGCAAGCAACGGACTACGCGGCAAGTGTCAACTTTACCTCTGGTTGCGCCTTCAGTCGTTCTCCTATTGCTGTGGATGATTGTGCCTCTGGTGATGACTATATGGTTTTCCTTTCAGCGTTATAACTTGCTGAATCCAGATGCACGCAAATTCATTGGGATTGAAAATTTCACTTTCATCCTCAGTGACTCAGCTTTATGGACATCGATCGCCATCACAATAGTTTTGGTTGTTTCTGTTTTAGCAATCACAATTGGTCTGGGTACATTACTAGCAATTCTCTTTGACCAAGATTTTTATGGTCGTGGAGTGGCGAGGGTGTTGGCAATCTCACCATTTTTTGTTATGCCCACAGTTAGCGCCCTGATCTGGAAAAATATGCTGATGCATCCAGTGAATGGGCTATTTGCTCAAATTACTAGAGGTTTGGGTTTCGGGGCGATAGATTGGTTTGCCAGCGTTCCCTTACTTGCCATCATTATCATTGTGTCCTGGGAATGGCTGCCCTTTGCCCTGCTGATTTTATTGACTGCAATTCAGTCACTCGATCGCGATCAGTTAGAAGCTGCGCGGATGGATGGAGCAAATGCGATCGCTCTATTTCGTTTTGTCATGCTACCCCATCTGAGCCGCGCTATTTCTGTGGTCGCCATGATTGAGACAATTTTCTTCCTGACCATCTTTGCCGAAATCTTTGTTACCACAGGCGGCGGACCGGGACTTGCAACCACTAATCTAGCTTATTACATCTTCTTAAAAGCCTTGCTGGAATTCGATGTCGGCGGTGCTTCAGCCGGTGGATTAATTGCCGTAATCCTTGCCAACATCGTGGCAATCTTTTTGATGCGTAGTGTTGCTCGTAATTTGGATACTTAACATGGCACGTAAAACCTCTAAAATTTGGCTATGGACATTGCTCGGCTGGCTTGCTGCCTGCATATTGTTTTTTCCAATTTTCTGGATGTTTCTCACCAGTTTCAAAACTGAAGTCGCGGCAGTATCAACTCCCCCTCAATTGTTTTTCCGCCCGACATTGGAGAATTATATTGCCATCCAAGATCGGGCAAATTATTTCAATTATGCATTTAACAGCGTAGCGATTTCCCTTGGCTCGACTATAGTCGAGCTGCTGCTTGCCGTACCTGCCGCCTACGCAATGGCATTCTTCCCAACCAAACGCACCAAGGGCACTTTACTTTGGATGCTGTCTACTAAAATGCTGCCACCCGTTGGTGTGCTAGTACCAATCTACATTTTGTGTCGCAACGCCGGATTGCTGGATACTCACATCGGTTTGATTATCATTTATACCCTGATTAATTTGCCAATCGTCGTTTGGATGATTTACAGCTTCTTCAAAGAAGTTCCCAAAGAAATTCTCGAAGCCGATCGCATGGATGGAGCAACCACACAGCAAGAACTTGTGCATGTGTTGTTGCCATTGGCAGTACCCGGAATTGCATCCACAGCTTTGCTTTCGATTATTTTGTCATGGAATGAAGCATTTTGGAGCTTGAACTTGACAACAGCAGATGCCGCCCCACTCACAGCCTTTATTGCTTCTTTTTCCAGCCCTCAAGGATTATTTTGGGCAAAACTTTCGGCAGCATCAACACTAGCGATCGCACCCATCCTCATCTTCGGCTGGCTGAGTCAACGCCAATTAGTCCGGGGTCTGACTTTTGGTGCTGTGAAATAAACTCTCTGTGTTCTCTGCGTCTCTGTGGTTCGTAATTTATTTCTTGGAAATCCTAAATCAACACAGAAGTTCTTAAACCACACTCCTCTCTACACAATAAAAAAACTTAAACCCATTAATGGAAACAACTTATGTCAACAGTTGCTTTAAGAAATATCCATAAAACCTACGCCGACACAGAGATTATCAAAGGCATCGATCTCGACGTGGGCGATCGCGAATTCGTCGTCTTCGTCGGCCCCTCCGGCTGTGGAAAATCAACCTTACTCCGCATGATTGCTGGACTAGAAGAAATTTCCTCCGGCGATTTACTCATTGATGGACAAAAAGTCAATGATGTGCCACCCGATAAACGTGGTTTAGCAATGGTGTTTCAAACCTACGCCTTATATCCCCACATGACAGTTGCAGAAAATATGGCCTTTAGCCTGCGGCTTGCGGGTATGCAGAAAGCCCAGAGGTATGAAAGGGCGCGTGAAGTCGCTCGTATCCTGCAACTGGAGCCACTCTTAAACCGCAAGCCCAAAGAATTATCAGGAGGACAACGGCAACGGGTAGCGATCGGTCGTGCTTTGGTGCGTAATCCCAAAGTATTTTTGTTTGATGAGCCACTGTCCAACCTGGATGCTTCATTGCGGGTGCAGATGCGGATTGAGCTTGCCAGTTTACACGACAGCCTGCAAGCCACCATGATTTATGTTACCCACGATCAAGTTGAGGCAATGACCCTTGCCGACAAGATTGTGGTGTTGCAGGGCGGTATTATTGAACAAATGGGTTCTCCCCTGGAACTGTACCACCATCCCCGCAATCTATTCGTTGCCGGATTTATTGGCTCACCGAAAATGAACTTTATTTCGGTGACAGTTTCAGCCGTCAATGACTCTGGGGCAACAGTCAGACTCCCTGGTGACGCAAGCGTAACGATTCCGGTGAAACCCAAAACCCTCTCAGTTGGCGATAGAGCAACATTAGGGATTCGTCCCGAACATCTGCGGCTCGATCGCAATAACCCAAGCGTGAATGGTGAAGTATTAGTTGTAGAACGATTAGGCGGAGAAACCTTTCTCTACATCAAGATTGCGGGTGGTGAAACCATAGTTGTGCAAACAGACGGAGATAATCCAGCCAAAATGCACGATTACGTTCCGATTTACATTAATGGTGAGCTTTGCCATTTGTTCGATCGCGACGGTGAAGCCATCCCCAAAGTTCATCGTCACCACCTAACCCAGAATGAATCCCATGAACAGCAATATCAGCACAGACTCAGCAATCAAGCTGAATGAAGCATCTCTGTCTCATTTAGACAATAACGTTCGCGTACCCAATTACGATCGCCATCAAATCACAAACGGTATTGTCCATATCGGTGTGGGTGGGTTCCATCGCGCACATCAGGCTTTATATTTGGATAATTACTTTCATCAAAATCCTGGTAGTGAATGGGGAATCTGTGGGGTTGGTCTACTAGAATTCGATAAACGGATGCGGGATGCACTGAAATCACAAGATTGTTTGTATACCTTAGTTGAAAGATCCCCAGAAGGCGATCGCGCTCGTGTAATTGGGGCAATCACAAAATATCTGTTTGCCCCAGATAACCCCCAAGCTGTGATTGACACCTTAGCAGATCCCAAATGCCGCATCGTTACCCTCACCATTACCGAAGGGGGCTACTACTATATTGAAGGTAGCGGCGAATTCGATGCCAATCACCCAACAATCCAGTTCGATTTGCAGCATCCCGACGAGCCAATTGGAGTATATGGCTTTTTGACAGCAGCCCTTAATCGCCGCCGTCAACAAGGAATTGCACCATTTACCGTGTTGTCTTGCGACAATCTGCAAGGTAACGGCAACATTGCCCGCAAAATGTTAACCGCATTTGCCCAAATGCAGAACCCGGAATTGGGGCATTGGGTTGCTGAACAGGTAGCCTTTCCTAACTGCATGGTCGATCGCATTACCCCCGCCACAACCCCAGCAGATATCAAAATGGTGGCGGAACAGTTTAACATCGATGATGCCTTTCCAGTTGTTGCCGAACCATTTCTTCAGTGGGTAGTCGAAGACAATTTCAGCGCAGGTAGACCTGATTGGGAATCAGTTGGCGTTCAAATGACCAGTGATGTTCATCCCTACGAGATGATGAAAATCCGGTTGCTCAACGCCAGTCACTTGTTGATTGGTTATCTCGGCTCCTTGGCAGGTTATACCTACGTCCACGAAGTCATGGCAGATCCATTGCTCCGACAAGCTGTCGATCGTTTGATGGCAGAAGTTACGCCCACACTTCAACCTGTACCTGGAATTGATTTAGATAATTATAAAAAGACCTTAATTGAACGCTTTGCCAATCCCAAGATTCGGGATCAACTCCCGCGTCTTTGCCTCAATAGCTCCGCCAAAATGCCAAAATTTGTTTTAGGCTCAGTCCGTGACGCGCTGCGCGAAGGAAGTCCAATTGAATACATGAGCCTAACGGTTGCTGCTTGGTTTTGTTACCTCAACGGACAAGATGATCGAGGTAACACCATTCCCATTGATGACCCAATAGCAGGTACTCTGACTCAACTAGCTCATTCAAGTGGCAGCGATGCCAAACCATTGCTCAATCTAACTGAGATTTTTGGCGATTTATCGCAGTCACCGCTTTTTGTTGATGCAGTTACGAACCATTTACACCGATTGTATGAGTTTGGAGCTAAAGAAACATTAGCCCGATTTTGAGAAAAAACTTAACAAGAGGTGAAAACCGCAACCCTTTAATCCCAATTCTCTGTAAACTCGCATCAAATAATTATCCTTCTTTTCCTTGGCGTTCTTGGCGTCTTGGCGGTTCGTTTTATTTTGTGCATCTTCATACAGAATTGGTATTACTCATTCAGGATTGACGCAAAAATTCCTAAAAAGCTTAATTTATCGAACCGCCAAGAGCGCCAAGAGCGCCAAGAATTTGTAAGTCCTATCATTTTAAAATTGCTAATTGAGGATTAAGAATTTGGAGGGGCAATTGACTGACATCGTAGTTGGCTTAGACTTGGGTACAGGAGGAGTAAGAGCGATCGCAGTTGACCTACAAGGGCAAATTATCGCTCAGTCAACCAGAAGCTATCCCCTGTTAACTCCACAACCTGGTTGGACGGAACAAAACTCATCGGATTGGGTGGAAGCCAGTTTGGATGCTCTCTTCGATGTTACTCAACAGCTAAACGGACATCGGGCGATCGCTCTCGGTTTATCTGGACAAATGCATGGTATGGTTCCTCTCGACGCGGATGGCAAAGCGATTAGACCAGCAATTTTATGGAACGATCAGCGCACAGGTAAAGCTGTTGCTGAGATTGAAGCGGCTATTCCCCGACAGGAGTTGATCCAGCGCACTGGAAATCCGGCAATTACAGGATTTCAACTGCCGAAGCTCTTATGGTTGCGGACTGAAGAACCACAAGCATACACTCGGTTATGGCAGATTCTTTTGCCCAAAGATTATCTGGGATATGTGCTAACAGGCGAAGCAGTAACAGAACCATCTGATGCGTCTGGTGTCGGCTGTCTGAATCTGGCGAATCGACAATGGGATACAGATATTCTCCATGCTCTCGATATCAGCCCCACGTTATTCCCCCCAGTCATCGAATCTACCGCGATCGCTGGACGGCTAAAATCAGAAATAGCCGCCCGTGTGGGTTTATCAGCCGGATTACCTGTGGTCGCAGGTGGAGGTGATAATGCCGCAGCAGCGATCGGTTTGGGCATCTCATCAAGCAACCTGAGCCGGGGTAGTTTGAGTATTGGCACATCAGGAGCGATATTTGCACCGTGCGATCGCCCAATTCCCGATCCCGAAGGTCGGGTGCATTTGTTCTGTCATGTGGATGGTGGTTATCATCTGCTGGGAGTGACGCTAGCAGCAGGTGGTTCTCTGCGTTGGTATCGAGATACATTTGCCCCGCATATATCCTACACCGATTTGATGGATATGGCAGAGCGATCGCAGCCTGGGGCGCGTGGTGTTCTATTTCTACCCCACCTCGCCGGAGAACGCAGTCCTCACCTCGATCCAGATACTCGTGGTGCTTTCGTGAATTTGTCATTAGCTCATACACAAGCAGATATAACTCGTGCTGTGCTGGAGGGGGTTGCATTTAGCTTGCGGTCAGCATTGGAAGTTATTAGTGCGATCGCTCCCCTCGATCAACTCTTAGCAACGGGTGGAGGCGCACGTTCTCATATCTGGTTGCAAATTTTGGCAGATGTTTTGCAAATCAAACTCATTGCCCCCAAAGCTGAAGAAGGAGCTGCTTACGGAGCTGCTATTTTGGCAATGGTGGGGATTGGTGTTTATCCGAATTTAGAAGCTGCACTCAACATTTTATCGCAGGATGCTAATGTAGTACAGCCGCAGCCAAATCCTTTGTATGAAGCAGGATTTAAGCGCTACAAGCTACTTTACGATACATTGAAAGCTGTTCGTTGAGAATTCAGTTACCCTGAATTACTGAAGATTTACAGAAAAAATAATCTAATTATGTCACTGAGTCGTAGCGACCTCGAAGCCGGAAACATACAGACGAGACTATTAGAAGCATCACACTCTGGAATCAAGCTAACTACCTTGAGCGAAGATGAGTTACAGCGATCGCTCGATGAAACACTACAACAGCAGCCACCAAATTCTGATATCTGGATATTTGCCTACGGTTCCCTGATTTGGAATCCCCTAATCGCATACGTCGAGCGCCGTGCTGGCATCGTTTATGGTTGGCATCGGTGCTTCTGTACATGGATGATCCTCGGTCGCGGTACTCCAGATAATCCCGGATTACTCTTAGGACTCGATCGGGGCGGTAGCTGTCGTGGCGTTATTTATCGCATTGCAGCTGCTGATGTCCCATCTGAATTACTGCTGATTTGGCGACGGGAGATGTTGGGTGGTGTCTACATTGCTCGTTGGGTGAAGGTTTTTGACGGTACGCAGGAATTCCCAGCGATCGCTTTTGTTGCTAATCGCCAACATCCCAGGTACGCTCATCAGATACCATTAACAACCACTGTTAATAGCATTGCTACCGCTTCGGGAAAATTGGGTTCCTGCGCTGATTATCTGATCAAAACAGTGGAGGGATTAATCGCAGAAGGCATTAAAGATAGACAATTACTCTTGTTACATAAACAAGTGTTGGCAAAACAACAAGCGCTTTTAGTTAGTAGCGATCGCTCTATACCGCCTATTTCCGGGCAACAGCCATGATGTGAGCGCTCATCCCCAGTATAGAAGGTTCGGTTTCTAACCAACGAATTGCTTCTAAAAGGCGATCGCGGCGACCTACATCATTCCAGTGTTCCTGAAAGTTTTGTAATAACCAGCCTGGCCCTTCAATCGCTAAAATCTTGTCAGAATGTAAACCCGCTTCTTCAACTTCTGCTCTAAGTTCTTCTGGATGATGAAAGAAGGTTTTTGTAAAGTAGCGAGGATGGTTGTTTGGGTTGCGGTGTTGACCATCAATCAAATCCTGTTTAACAATCTCTACAAACTCTGGATCGTCTAAATGTCCCCGAAATAATCCATCTAAGGTTGAAGCAAAACGAGAGACTGCCGCAGCGAAAACAAAACCTCCAGTTTTTAAGATCCGATGAGCTTCACGCAAAGCAATAATCCGATCTGTGCGCTCAGTCAGATGATACAAAGGCCCAAGTAACAGAACAGCATCAACGCTATTATCCGCCCGATTGAGTTGCCGAGCGTCTCCAACAGCCAAACTAGCTAGAGGATATTCCGGTTGAGCTTGAGACAAATTCCGGGCTTGCTCTATGTGCAAAGGAACCGCATCAATGAGATGAACTTCATAGCCTTGTTGAGCAAGCCAAAAAGAATAAACGCCAGCGCCACCGCCAACATCGAAAATCACAGCGGGAGGAGGCGGTAGGTAGCGGCTAATAAGTTCTTGGCTTCGGGCTAATTCCAGCAAACCTGCACCTTTTGATAACCGCTCTTGCTCCCGACCACTCGCGTAATGGATTAACGCTTCATCTCCAAGTAGATTGTTTAATTCAGATAAATCTAACATCGTGAATCTCAACTTCAATCAAATCATTATCTTTAAGGTTATATAGCTCCCGAAGTTTCACATCGCAAGCTATCTCAATAATTGTTTTTGGACGATCTCCACTTTCGGTATTATTTTTGTCTGTTCTTAAGATAAAAGCATCTCTGCCAAATATTTGACAGGGAACAATGCTCACAGAAACAGTCCCTCCATATTCTTCTTTTTCCAGACGCATAACATTTTTCGGGAGATGGTAAGGTCGATCTAACTGAATATTTAAAGTTCCAGGGAAGAATTTCATTCCGGTTTTTGTCAAGTAATATTCTTGGAGTTTCTCAATCCAATAAGAAAAGTTTCCTAAACCACTGACAACCTTACCTTTTAAGATTCTCATATATCTTTATGTATATAAATACCAGCTTATTTATATGGGTTGAACTTAAAGAAGAATTCAAAATTCAGAAACAATAATTTGTCTCCAACTCTTTCCCCTTTCTCCCGTTCGGCTACGCTCACGGCAAGCCTGCTCCCTTGTTGCTTATTTGTATCAACCTTAAAGCGGAGTGGTACTGATACCGCGCACAAAAATATCTACACAGGTTTCGATATAGTCTTCACAGCTATAGTTGCTGGAATTGAATTTTGCACTGCGGCATAGCATTCCAGCCAATAGCATTCCTGTAAACATATCGACAGCCGGAAATGGATCGAGGTCTGCTCTGACAGTGCCTCGTTTCTGACTCGATTGCAGGTAAGCTACCAGTTTTTCCCCTAAGGGCTTGGCAGCTTCTTGAATAACTTGTTTGGCTGCCTCTGGATGACGTTTGGCTTCTCCAATGAAGGTACGAATTAAGTCCTCCTGTGTCTCTAGCATAGTATTGTAAAGATGGGCATACTGTTTTAAATCAATTTTGAGATCCTGTGTCCACGCTTCGGGGTGTGCAAGGGCTTCTGTCTGGAGTGCCAAGGCATTTTTCATTACTTCTCCCAGAAGTTGTTCTTTGCTAGCAAAGTGGCGAAATAAAGTCACCTCATTCACACCAGCAACACGAGCTATTTCACGGGTAGTTGCTCCTTGAACACCTAAACTAGCAAATACCTGCAAGGCGGCTTCTATCAAACGTGTACGGGTGAGAGTTGATGAACGGATAGTTTTATGCATTTATGCTGGCAAGTACTTACTTTTATCATAGATTATGTAGAAAAAGTGGTCGTAATTTAGGGAAAATAGTGTTGATGCTAACATTTTTAAAATTATTGAAAATATTTACCTTTTCAAATTTATTTCGGTGTGGTATCTAATGTTTTACTCATTTTAGTAACTGGAACAAATATCCCACTTCTTAAATAATGAGGTGCTTTTTGGATAGCAGTAAATCCTAGTCGTAAATAAAACCCTTCAGCATAAAGACTAGCAGTTGTAATTACCTTATCTATGCCTTGCTCAGTTGCTTCGTCACAAAAATGTTGAACTAAAGCACGGCCAATCCCTTTTCCTTGATATTTAGGGTGGACATACAACCCGATGAGTTCATCAACAATGAAACTAGCAAAACCTATAACAACATCTTCCTCGATCGCAACCCAGCAAGTTTCCACTTTCATACTCTTCAAGATATTTGAACCATCAGGTTTATTGCGGTAATTGCGCCAAGCTAAAAGTTCTTTTTGGGTGTAGAAAGTTGCAGGTAGAGCTTTGATAGCAGCAATATGAATTGCACTCAGCACCCACGCATCTGTTTCTTGGGCAGGTCGAAGAGATATTTCGTTATAGCTCATAGGTTCAGGGCTGGCATTCAGATTACAAGAGTAGGCAGAGGGTCACTGAGCGTAGTCGTTGGCGCAGCCTCTCGTAGAGAAGTGAGGCAGGAGGCAGGGGGCAGTGTTTCGACTACGCTCAACAACCTTCGACTACGCTCAACAAGCAGGCAGGGGGCACGAGGAAAGCAGTATGAATGAAAACTTTAGTTCTGGGTCATTTACCCAGTTTAAAAAGAAGAATTGTTCTATTTATACCCTTGTTCGCGAAAATCTCAATCCAATTGCTCTCCCAACTTGCCCAATAGTATAACTCTTGAAATATAATCTACGGTAATTTTATCGGCACAAAGTATAATAAGCTCTAATCACCACTAATACTATCGATAAACCGTATATTATGGATAAAGCAATAAAATAACCAACTTCAAAAGACAAATTTTGAAGTAATCAAGCAATATCTCGTGATATTTGGCTAATTTTGTTGTGTTTATTTTGAATATCTTCTCAAAGCTTTTTCTTTTAGAGTATTTAGCAAGCTGGAAGACATTAGAAAGTTAGAAGGAGTGAATGTGATCAACGCCATACAAATTAACGAAAACTTGACAACAACAGGACAAGTCATACCAAAACAGCTTGAGCAAGCTATTCAAGAGGGTTTTAAGTCTGTTCTCAATTTGCGATCGCCTGATGAACTAGGATTTTCTAAGGATGAGCAAAAAGTAGCGGAAGCATTGGGGCTGTATTATCAAAATGTTCCACTCAAGGTGGATCTCAAAAATTTGAATGAAGAGGTGATTACCAAAATCCTCACGACACTCGAACAAATCCCGAAACCAGCAGTTGTGCATTGTGCCGCCGGAATGCGATCGACTGGAATTGCGCTGTTGAGTATTGCTATCCAGGAAGGATTAACACCAGAGGAAACCCTCGCAAAAGCTAGGAATCTCGGTTTTGGATTCTTTGAACATGCTGGTGTTAGTCCCCGATTGAAGCAATTATTTGTGGACTACGTTAACAAACACGCGAAGGTAGCTTTACCAGCTGGCTGCTCTTAGATATTAGTTATTTCTAATTGTTATGTCCTAATAGACTAGAAGGCTGCTATACAAATCATTGAAGAAGAATTCAGAAGTTAGGATGGGCTAAACCTTAGCTATCCGCTAACAGAATTAAGATGCTCTCTACGTTCGCGCTGCGCGTAGCTTGTTTCTTTGCAGCGGTAGCGAGTCGCATAGAATTCTGACTCCTGACTCCTGACTCCTGAATTCTTTCTTTTTAAAAATTAAAAACTGCTCTTGCTGAAAGTAGACAAGAGCAGTTTTTAATAGCAAAGCCCAACATAAAAATTTAGGCATCTTCAAGTTCAAATTGAGCCACCGTAACGGCGTTAAAAGCGAAAGCTAAAACTAATGGCATCGGCGACTGAAACCAAAAGGTAAAAAGAACAGCTAGGATTGTGCCAGTTACTGCGGACATTGACCACAATCGTTCTTCAAAAGTCAGTCCTTTTTCGGCTTTAATCACTCTAAGAACATGAACTGGAATTGGTTCCGGCATTACCCCACCCGGAGGGAAAGCCCAGAAGTTGTTACGTCGCTCAACAAATAAATCTGTCCAGCCATTTTCTTGGCACCATGCCTCAATCCATTGAAGTGAGTAATGATTCATCATCGGGTTTCGGAGTTCGGTTTGTGGAAGTTGTGTGCTTAGTGAATGTAAACTCTTGGAGATTCCTGAAGAACTAACTAATCGTTATAAAATTAACGCTAATTATCGAGCTTTAAGCTTTGTTAAGCAATTGAGACGCATATAATTACGCTCAAACCTTGCTTTCATTAATTAAAAGACTAACAGTTCATGGGGGCTGTTGAATTTAAAATACAACAAACTTTACTTGAAAAATGGGAAGTCAAGAATTGTAAATAACTCTGTGAGTATTACTGCTCAAAAAAACTTTTTGTATCTTGAAAATTTAAATCTACGAATGAAGAATTGTAAATAAGTCAACAAGCATAGGCCATAGGAAACATTCCTTTATTCAGCTAAATTATTCCTTTAGAGTTAGGAATTTCAAGTTTTATCTTCATCAAGAGCGATAGATTATGCTCCCCGTCTCTGTTTTGCTAAAGCTTGCTTGATGTGAGAAACAATTTATACTCAGTCATTGCGATCGCTATTGTATTTAATAAATATTGTTCTGAATATCTAATTTTAGTGCGATCGCCAATTGCCACTCTCTACCTCAAGTAGCAGGGATAATTTTGCTAAAGTAAGAAGCTTATGATCTTTTTGCGTTACAAAATATTAAGCAACGGAAATACACGTTTTCCAAGTCCAGTAGCAAGGCTGCGAGTCTCAATTAGTACAATCCAGTCTTGCTAATATTCAAATGCGGTAATTAAATGCGGCGATTATACACCAAATTGGCTCTCAATATATTTTGGCGGCAAACACTAGCATTCCTTCTCGGAATTATTATCTGGTGTGTGGCCGATCCAGCAGTGGCAGTAGACTGGACTCATCCACTGTCATTTAGCAATGCAGAGTTATCAAGACGTGATTTTTCTGGACAGAGTTTGCAAGCTGCGGAGTTTTCTAACGCCAATATGGAATTGGCTAACTTTACAAATGCTGACTTACGGGGAGCAGTCATGAGCGCTTCGGTGATGACAAAAGCAAATCTCCACGGAGCGGATTTAACGAATGCAATGGTCGATCAGGTAAACTTGACTAAGGCAGATTTGAGCGATGCAGTTTTCAAAGAAGCTCTTTTGCTCCGCGCCATATTTAATGATGTAAATATAGACGGTGCAGATTTTACAGATGCAATTTTGGATAGAGCGCAAATCAAAGAACTGTGCGAAAAAGCCAGTGGTGTGAATTCCAAAACAGGCGTGCAAACTCGTGATTCTTTAGGATGTCAATGAAGCGTGTTGGTGTAATTGGTGGCGGACAACTAGCCTGGATGATGGCGGATGCAGCACAGAAGCTAGGAGTAGAATTAATAGTACAAACTCCAAGCGTTCACGACCCGGCTGTGTCAATCGCTCAGGAAACTATTTTCGCGCCAGTTGATGATGCAAGTGCTACGGAAATATTAGCTCAAAAATGCGATGTTATCACCTTTGAAAACGAATTTGTTAACCTGAATGCTTTATCTGGTTTAGCACAGCAAGGCGTTTGTTTTCGTCCAAAATTAGAAGCTTTAGCTCCTCTTTTAGATAAATATCATCAACGTTGCTACTTACGCGACTTGGGATTACCAGTTCCTCAATTTTTCGCCCTTGACGAGGTGGAAAATCTCAAATCAAAAATAGAATATCTAGGTTTTCCAGTAGTTTTGAAATCCCGCCGTCATGGTTATGACGGTCAAGGTACTTTCATAATTCAGGATTTTGCTAGTTTAGAGCAAAAACTAAGTGATGAAACCACAACACAAACTTTAAATCAATCACTATTCTTGTTAGAAGAATTTGTCCCATTTGAAAGAGAACTAGCAATAATTGCAGCTCGTTCTGTGGAGGGAGAAATTGTCACTTACCCAGTAGTGGAAACCCAACAAGAACAACAAGTGTGTCGGCGGGTGATTGCGCCAGCCGAGATTACGCCTAATCAAGTAGCAGAAATCGAAGCGATCGCACATACTCTATTAAATAGCCTAGAAGTCGTAGGCATTTTTGGAATTGAGCTATTTCTGAGTGCTGATGGCAAAATCCTGGTAAATGAAATTGCACCCCGTACGCACAATTCTGGGCATTTTTCCCTTGACGCTTGTGAAACTTCGCAGTTTGAGCAGCACCTGAGAGCAGTTTGTGGTTTCCCTTTAGGAAATCCAGCTTTGCAGTGCGCAGGTGCTGTAATGGTTAACCTACTGGGGTATGAAAATTCTCACAGCGACTACCAAAGCCAGCGTCAACAAATAGCAGAAATTTCCCAAGCGCACGTTCACTGGTATGGGAAGACAGAATCACGTCCTGGGCGGAAGTTAGGGCATGTTACCGTTTTACTGGATAATCACGATACAGAATTGGCAGGTGCATACGCCAACAACATCGCCCACAGCATAGAATCTATCTGGTATCCCAGGTAAATAGATCGGAAAGTTTCGATATTGAACACACAACATCTTTTGAAAAGCTATAATGAGTGAGTTGCACTACGACGTTGGTGACTGCCATCAAGTTTTTTGATCTATGCCTTTAATGACAAGGGAGTCAACTGTTCTCGTGGCAGTATACCGGGCATGTACCCGGAAACTTTAAACGAGGAATTTAGGTTCCCACCTGGATAAACCCAGGTCATAAACTTAGGTAAAACGGCGTCGCGGTGAACTTAAAATTATTAGCTCCCAAAGTCAGTTAGAATTTGGGAGCTTTAATTATTTCAATCAATTTAAAATAAGCTAACTGACAGTAAAGATTGCTATGTTTTTGGGAAACCTAGATATTGAGGTCTCAAGAATTAAGCCGTATGGTCAGCATTCCCGGATATCAAGTTAGCAAAGAACTCTACAATGGTTCTCGAACCTTGGTTTATCGCGCTAATCGAGAAACTGACCAAAAATGTGTGGTGATTAAGCTGATGAAAACTGCTTATCCCAGCTTCAGCGAATTGGTACAGTTTCGCAACCAGTTCACCATTGCCAAAAATTTGAATCTACCTGGAATCATCCAAACCTATAGTCTGGAATCCTATCAGAATGGCTACGTGTTAGTGATGGAAGACTTTGGGGGAATTTCTCTAAAGCAGTGGCAAGACAGAGGAGAGAATAGGAAAATAGGGGAAACACCACAAGCTCTGATTGAGTTTTTAGAAATTGCGATCGCACTGTGTAATGCATTAGATATTCTAATTCGTTATCGGATCGTTCACAAAGATATTAAACCTGCCAATATTTTAATTCATCCAGAAACTAAAGAAGTTAAGTTAATTGACTTTAGTATTGCATCTTTATTGCCACGAGAAACTCAAAGCCTCATGAGTCCTAATGTATTAGAAGGGACACTTGGCTATTTGTCTCCAGAGCAAACTGGAAGGATGAATCGGGGGATTGATTACCGTACTGATTTTTATTCTCTGGGTGTAACTTTTTACGAATTACTAACAGGGCAATTACCATTTCAATCGCACGAACCGATGGAATTGGTACATTGTCATATTGCCAAACTTCCGCCTTTAGTACATGAGATTAATCCGCAAATTGCACCTGTACTATCATCTATTGTCAGCAAATTGATGGCGAAAAATGCCGAAGACCGCTATCAGAGTGCATTTGGGCTGAAATATGATTTAGAAAATTGTTTAGCTCAACTCAAGGAGACAGGGAAAATTGTAAGTTTCCCAATTGCTCAACGGGATGTGTGCGATCGCTTTATTATCCCAGAAAAACTCTATGGTCGCGAGCATGAAGTTGAAACTCTGCTGAAAGCATTTGAACGCGTTAGCAACAACCAAACAGAACTAATGCTGGTGGCTGGTTTTTCTGGTATTGGTAAAACAGCAATTGTTAACGAGGTTCACAAACCCATTGTCCGGCAACGGGGCTACTTCATTAAAGGCAAATTTGACCAATTTAATCGAAATATTCCCTTTTCTGCTTTTGTGCAGGCATTTCGAGACTTAATGGGGCAATTACTGAGTGAAAGTGATGTCCAATTGTCAACTTGGAAAAATAAAATTTTACAAGTGCTGGGAGATGAAGGGCAAGTCATTCATGAGGTAATTCCCGAACTAGAACAAATTATTGGTCGACAACCACCTGCAACGGAACTTTCACAGAATGCAGCCCAGAATCGCTTCAATTTACTCTTCCAAAAGTTCATTCAGGTATTCACTACAAAAGAACATCCATTAGTAATTTTCCTTGATGATTTGCAGTGGGCTGATTCTGCATCACTCAAATTGATGCAATTGTTGATGAGCGAATCAGGAAGTGGCTCTTTACTTTTAATTGGGGCTTATCGAGACAATGAAGTATCTACCGCGCATCAGTTGATATTGACTTTAGCGGAGATTCGCAAAAGCAATGCAACAATTAACAGCATTACTTTAGCTCCGTTAACTCAAGCTAGTGTAAATCAATTGGTGGTTGATACCTTGAGTTGTTCAGGTGAAATTGCCCAACCTTTAACGCAACTTGTATATCAAAAAACTCAGGGAAACCCATTTTTTGCAACGCAATTCATCAAAGTATTATATGAAGATGGACTAATTACTTTTAATTCCGATCGAGGGTACTGGCAATGCGATATTGTTGCTGTGAAAGCACTTGCCCTTACCGATGATGTGGTAGAGTTCGTAGCGCTACAGTTGCAGAAGTTGCCAGCAGCAACGCAAAATGTATTAAAATTAGCTGCGTGTATTGGTAACTCTTTTGATCTGCTAACTTTAGCAATTGTTTCTGAACAATCGGAAACCGAAACCGCAGCATTTTTATGGAAATCTTTGCAAGAAGGGTTAGTTTTACCTACTACTGAAGTTTATAAATTCTTTCAAGATAGCGGACAGAATTCTGATTCCAACCCCTTCAACGCCAAGTTCCAAATCCCTACCTACAAATTTTTACACGACCGCGTGCAACAAGCGGCTTACTCTCTAATCCCAGATGAAGAGAAACAATTTACCCATCTTAAAATTGGTCAATTACTCTTACAAAATACCTCTGAGTCACAGCAAGAAGAGCGAATTTTTGAGATTGTCAGTCAGTTAAATCGAGGAATATTACTAATCACCCAACCGGCTGAACGTCAACAATTAGCTCAGTTAAATCTGAATGCTGGTCGAAAAGCGAAAGAAGCTACTGCTTATGTTGCAGCAATTCATTACTTCTATTCTGGAATGCAGCTGCTACCGATTAATAGTTGGGAAATCGCCTACGAATTGACTAGAAGTTTATACGAAGAAGCTGCCGAAGCTGCTTTTCTCAACAATGAATTTGAGCAGATGGAATCTCTGATTCAGGTTGTCATCGAACAAACAACCACCTTACTGGATAGAGTGAAAGTTTATGAAGTACAACTCCAAGCTTATCAGGTGCGGAATCAATCATTCAAAGCGATCGCAACTGGACGCGAACTTCTGGCTCAACTTGGGGTAACATTACCTGAATCAGTAACACCTCCAGACATTCAGCAATCTGTAGTCAACACGCTCTCCACCTTGGCAACCAGAAGTATTCAGGGCTTAGTTGATTTGCCATTGATGAACGATACCAAAACTTTGGTTGCTTTGCGGATTATGGCTAGCATTGCTCCCGCCATCCATCAAACTGCCCCTTATCTGTTTCCAATTATTGCCTGCGAAGAGGTGAATTTATCTCTTAAATATGGCAATGCACCACTTTCTGCACCAGGATATGCAGATTTTGGAATTGTACTTAATATTTGTAACCAACTCGAGTCAGGCTACGAATTTGGCCAGCTAGCTTTAATGCTTGTGGATAGATTTAAAGCAAAATCTGTTCAAAGCATGACTCTATTTAAGGTGGGTGCATTGAATCAATTTAATAAACAACATGTTTGCACCTCAATTAGTTTATTACAGGAATCCCATAGTCTTGGATTAGAAACAGGCGATTTTTTTCATGTGCTGGCATCGATGATTTTCAAGTTATTCTATGTCTATTTAAGTGGCACAGAAGTTTTGGAAATTCTCTTAGCAGATATCAAAGCCTACGAGTCTAATTTTGCCCAAAATCAGCGCTTATTAAATTGGTCGAATATAATCTGTCAAACCATTAATAATTTAACCGAATCTAGCGATGATACAGAGCGCTTCATTGGTGAAGATTATCAAGATGAACAACTATTATCTGCGCTGCTCGAAGAGAATGACGAATTAACACTCCATGTATTTTTCTTAAGTAAATTAACACTCAGTTATTTGTTTGAGAATTTTCCGGCGGCAGTTGAAAATGGAAATCAGGGAGAGCAATACCTCAACGGTGGCGCAGGAATGCTATCTGTGCCTGTTTTCTACTACTACGATTCTCTGTCTCGTCTGGCTGTCTATCCAACGGCTGAACCATCTCAACAAGAACAATTACTCTTAAAGGTTGGCGAAAATCAGGAAAAATTGCAGTTTCTAGCCAACTTTGCACCGATGAATTTCCAGCACAAATTTGATTTGGTGGAAGCAGAACGGCATCGGGTTTTAGGCGAAAAAATAGCAGCAATAGAATTGTACGATCGCGCCATAACTCTAGCGAAAGAAAACCAATATATCCAAGAAGAAGCCTTAAGTAATGAACTAGCTGCCAAGTTCTACCTCGACTGGGGCAAAGAAAAAATCGCCCAAGTTTATATGCAAGAAGCTTATTACTGCTATGCTCGTTGGGGCGCTAAAGCCAAAACTGAAGACTTAGAAAAACGCTATCCTCAACTCCTGGCTCCCATCTTACAAGGGCAGCATCATCGCTTTCAATTGAGTTCAACCGTCGATGCATCATCATTTCCACATCAAACCATCCACACAAATCTTTCTAGCAGCAGTATTTCGGAAGCCCTCGATTTTGCCACCATCTTTAAAGCCGCACAAGTTCTCTCCAGTGAAATTCAATTAGAGCAATTACTCACTACTCTTTTGCAAGTAGTAATGGAAAATGCTGGGGCACAAAAAGCTGCATTACTTGTACTTCAAAAAGACAACTTGGTGGTTGAAGCTGTAGCCACCATCAATGAAGGAGTCAGTCTGGTATCTGTACCATTGTCAACCAGCGAAGACATTCCTGTCACAGTGATGAACTATGTCAAACGCAGCTTAAAAACTGTTGTGCTGGATGATGCGACAGCACAAACTGATTTTATCGCCGACTCATATTTCATGCAGCAACAACCTAAGAGTGTGTTGTGTACGCCGATGTTAAATCAAGGTAAACTCATCGGGCTGCTATATCTAGAAAATCCGCTGACAATTGGGGCATTTACAAGCGATCGCACCGAAGTTATCCAACTGTTATGCGCTCAAGCCGCCATCTCTCTAGAAAATGCCCGTCTTTATCAAGAATCTCAAAATTATGCCCAAGAGTTAGAGCGATCGCTGCAAGAACTTGAGCATACCCAATTACAAATGGTGCAAAATGAAAAAATGGCAACCTTGGGTAACTTGGTTGCTGGGGTGGCACATGAAATTAATAATCCCATTGGGTTTCTCAAAGGCAGTGTCAACAATGCTGAAGAGTATATTCAAGACTTACTTGCCCATATCCAATGCTACCAACAACATCATCCCACTCCGGCGATCGCAGTCATTGAGCATGGCGAAGAAATTGACCTAGAATTCCTGACTGAAGACTTACCAAAGCTAGTAGACTCGATGAAGGTGGCTTCGGAACGGATTAAAGACATTAGCATCAGTCTTCGCACCTTCTCCAGAGCCGATACAACCGAAAAAGTTGCTTGTAACCTCCATGAAGGGATTGAGAGTACTCTGTTGATTTTGAAGTATCGCCTCAAAGCTAACGAAAAACGTCCAGCAATTGAAGTTATCGCTGAATACGGAAATTTACCTCCTGTCGAGTGCTTTTTAGGACAGTTAAATCAAGTATTTATGAACATCCTTGCTAACGCAATTGATGCCTTAGATACATCCTGTGAGGGGCTTTCTTTTGCCCAAGCGCAAGCCAATCATCACCAAATACTGATTCACACCGAAGTATCCAGTGAGCAAAACATGGTAGAAATTCGCATCAAAGATAACGGTCCGGGGATGCCAGAGGAGATAAGAGCAAGGATCTTCGATCGCCTATTTACAACAAAAGAGGTTGGGAAAGGAACTGGATTGGGACTCGCGATCGCTCGTCAAATTGTCGAAGAAACCCATAATGGGCAGTTGAGTTGCAATTCTGTGCTTGGCGAAGGAACAGAATTTGTCATTAAGATTCCAGTATTTTAAGTAATTTGCGATTTTCCTCGCAATGCACAACGCTTCTAATTTTTCGGTAATGTGGAGAACAGGAATAGCATAATTCTACTAAATCTGTATACCTTGATTCTAAATGAGGTAGCGTTCAGAGTTAAAATGACACAATTGCGTTAAATTGTGGTTAAAACTACAAAAAATTGTTAAAACAACTAACTAATACCGTATTTCCAGCCTCGGTCTTCCGACTAGAGAGTGGTTTAACTTTTATTCATCAAGAAATTCCCACTACTCCTGTAGTTGTGGCGGATGTTTGGGTGCGTGCTGGAGCCAGCTTAGAGCCAAAACCGTGGTTTGGCATGGCGCACTTTTTAGAACACATGATTTTTAAAGGTACGGCGACGCTACCCCCTGGAATGTTCGATTCCCAAGTTGAAAATCGGGGAGGCGTCAGTAATGCGGCGACAAGCTATGATTATGCTCATTATTCACTCACCACAGCTGCCCCTTATTTAAAAGATACTCTGCCCCACTTGGGAGAACTACTACTCAATGCGGCAATTCCAGAAGATGAATTTAGCCGCGAACGGGATGTAGTGCTAGAAGAAATTCGCTCTTGTCAAGACGATTCCGACTGGATAGGATTTCAAGCGCTGATTCAAAGCATCTATCCGCATCACCCTTACGGACGTTCGGTGCTGGGTACTGAGCAAGAACTGATGCAGCAATCACCAGAAGCAATGCGCTGTTTTCATCACGCCCACTATCAGCCGGAAAACATGACGGTGGTAATTGCAGGAGGTATAGCCCAGCAACCAGCTTGGGAAATGGTAAATAATTCATTTGCTGATTTTGCCGAACGCTCGAATTGTCCGCAGTTGGAGAAAGTGGCAAAGCCAGTCATAACAGGAATTCATCGTCAAGAATTGTGTTTACCACGCATAGAGCAAGCGCGATTGTTGATGGCGTGGCTCGTACCCGGAGTAGAAGATATCCGTACTGGCTATGGTTTAGATTTTTTGTCAGTGTTATTGGCAGAAGGGCGGACTTCGCGTTTAGTGCGCGATCTGCGAGAAGATTTGCAATTGGTACAGGGAATTTGCAGTAGTTTTTCTCTACAACGGGAATCGAGTTTATTTACAATTACTGCTTGGTTAGAACCAGAAAATCTTGAGGAAGTTGAGTCTTTAATTTGCGCTCATTTGGATGATTTGCAGACGAAAGGAATTAGCGAACAAGAACTTGCCCGCACACGCAGACTTCTATGTAACGATTATGCCTTTTCTACCGAAACGCCAAATCAGCTGACGGGGCTTTATGGATATTACAATACCATCGCCCAAGCTGAATTAGCTGTGACATATCCCCAGCAAATTCAGTCTTTTGATGCTCAAGAATTGCAAAAATTAGCTAAACAGTATCTCTCGCCAGAGAATTACGCGGTTACTGTACTTAAACCGTGTTAGTCATTAGTTAGTTATTAGTCATTAGCCATTAGCAAAAGACGAATGACAAAGGACAAAGGACAAAGGACAAATGACAAATGACAAAGGACAAATAACAACCTTGCTGCAAAAATCGCCCATCCATCGCACTGTATTGAACAATGGCCTTGTCGTGCTGGTGGCAGAAAATCCGGCTGCGGACATTATTGCAGCGCGAATCTTTGTGCGTGCTGGTAGTTGTAACGAAAATCGGGAACAAGCAGGATTAGCACATTTGTTATCAGCAGTGATGACAAAGGGATGTGATGGACTTTCTAGCTTGGAAATTGCAGAAAAAGTTGAGTCTGTAGGGGCGAGTTTGAGTGCCGATGCTGGCACTGATTATTTTTTGCTATCGTTCAAAACGGTAACATCCGATTTTGGGGAAATTTTAACATTGGCAGGGCGGATTTTGCGATCGCCGACTTTTCCCGAAACTCAAGTGGAACTAGAACGGCGTTTAGCACTCCAAGATATTCGTTCCCAAAAAGAGCAACCGTTTAATGTCGCCTTTGAACAAATGCGACAGGTAATGTACCAAAATCATCCCTACTCGATGTCAGTACTAGGAGATGAAACCACCATGAGCCGCTTAACTCGTGCGGATTTAGTGGAGTATCACCAAACTTATTTCCGCCCAGATAATATAGTAATTAGTATTGCTGGTAGAGTCACACCCACAAATGCAGTGGCATTGGTGGAAGAAGTTTTTGCTGATTGGCAAGGTACAACTCAAGCACTGCCAATACTAAATTTACCTGAAATTAAGGTGGAACCGCAGGTAAGACTAAAGCCAATACAGACACAACAATCAATCGTGATGCTCGGTTATTTGGGAACAGCGGTGAGTTCTGTTGACTACGCCCCACTGAAATTGCTGTGTACCTACTTGGGAAATGGGCTTTCTAGCCGCTTGTTTGTGGAATTACGAGAAAAACGCGGTTTAGCTTACGAAGTATCCGCCTTTTACTCTACAAGGCTATTTCCAGCATCCTTTGTGGTTTATATAGGTACAGCACCGGAGAATACCAGCATTGCCCTAGAGGGACTGCGTACAGAAGTAGATTTATTGTCTACCACCGAAGTATCCGAAAGCGCACTCCAAGCTGCTAAAAACAAGATCCTGGGGCAGTACGCCTTGGGTAAACAAACCAACGGGCAAATTGCTCAAATATACGGCTGGTATGAAATTTTGGGCTTAGGAATTGATTTTGACACCAAGTTTCAAGAATTGATTGCAGCGGTGAGTGCCCAGGATGGCATCGCCGCAGCTTGTAAGTATTTAAAAGAGCCTTACTTGTCTTTAGTTGGTCAAGAAGAAGCAATTAATCGTGCGATCGCGTAACTGAGAATGTGCCGCAGCTACGCCCATCAGAGATATTGTAAAATACAGCAGCTGTTTTTTAGACCAAGCGGCTGTACCATTAGCATGAGAATATTCTGGGAGTGAATTCCATGCAAAGCAGCCTGACAGCAAGTATTTTGAGTTACTTAAAATTACTAGACCCAACTGTAAATCGCTGTAGAATGGAAAAACGGCAAAAAGGTTGGCGGCCAAAGAGGTCTAAATCTTTATCAGCCATTAAAATATTCTTGTTCTCCGCTACGCCTCTGCTTATTACCTCAACGACTCTAGTATCAATAGCAGCACCACAAAAAATTGCCCAAGTAAATCCTGGAAATAGCATCAACCGCCCTATCCTCAAAGTTGGTAGCCAAGGCGAACGTGTGTCTGAACTTCAAGCAGCTTTGAAACTTTTGGGTTTTTACTCTGGTGCTGTAGATGGTACATATAGTGAGAATACAGCCAGTGCTGTTTCCCGGTTTAAACAAGCAGCTGGCTTGAATCCAGATGGCGTTGTTGATGCCAGCACTTGGCAACGACTTTTTCCTAATCAACCAGTAGCAGCATCAACCGTCCCTTCATCTCAGCCAAGATTTAACTCAGCTACAAATTTTCCTGTTCCAACCCAGGCTAGTAATCTCACCAATGTTAGAAATCCCAACCCCAACCCTCCCAGACAAGCTGTAACACAAGTTCCGACTAGACCAAAACCTACTGCCCCAAAAAAAGCTGTAACCCAAGTTCCGAACAACCCTGAACCAAGACCTGCTACTCCCAGAAAAACTACAACTTCTAGCACAAAGAAACCGCCTAAGCGTACTACATCAACTACTAGAACTCAGTCAAACACAACTACAAAACGAACTCCTGGTATTCAATACACCTCAGAAGGATTGCCAATTTTGCGTATAGGATTACGTGGTTCTGAAGTTGTTAAGTTGCAACAACAACTGAAAAAGCTGGGTTTCTTGAAAGGTGATGCCGATGGAGACTTTGGGGAGACAACCGAAACAGCGGTGAAAGCTGCACAAAAGCGCTATGGTTTAGAACCTGACGGCGTAGTTGGTGGCTCTACCTGGGAGGTTCTTTTGCGGCGTTAGGCATAGTATGAGCATAGCCAGCGTCTCCTTTGCGTGTAAGCAAAGGTGCGGACGAAATGCTCCGAAGTTCTGAGAACTTATTTCTTTTTTGGAAATCCCCAAGTTACAGAGGTTTTTCAACTTCAATAAACCTCTGTAGGGGTTTTGCGCTTTAGAGCATTTTTGATGAATTTAACTAAATCACCGTAAGTTCCCCACTTAAACTGTACTCAGGTCAGTGTGGGTAGTTCACTGCGGTACATCCTGCAATACGATAAAGATATACCGATTAGAAGTATCTCTCTTGCCAGCACTGAAAAATTACATTGATTTTAGGCTGATAAAAGATGATGTCAACTTTAGGAGTCAAGTACAACAACACTCGATAGTGTTACAAATCACAACTGGCAATAGTGAAATTAATTAAACTTACTGCTAATTCCTCTAAAAAAACTTATGCAACACTTTTTATTAACTTGGCTCGGTACTGCGGTGGCGTTATTCATTACAGCTAATATCGTTCCGGGATTCTTTATCAAGAATTTTGTGACTGCCTTAATTGCTGCCTTTGTAATTGGTCTAGTTAATGCATTTATTAGACCAATTTTACAGATTTTGACGTTTCCAATTACCTTGCTCACCTTTGGTTTATTTACATTGGTGATTAACGCCTTAGCCCTTTGGCTGGCAAGTGTCCTAACTCCTGGTTCTGGTTTTGAGATTCAGGGCTTTTTACCTGCTTTGTTAGGTTCAATTGTATTAGCAATTGTTTCTAGCATCATTAACTATTTTTTGAGAGTTGTTGACTAGAAAATTAAGGAACTTTTATAATAGTAATAATATTTAAAGCTTGGGCAACAGCAAGAGTTACCGCTCCTGGTTGCTCTTGTATTTGGAAAATTTGTTTAGGAACTAAAAACTTTACTGGCAATTCCTCTATGTTTGTAAAGGGGAAAACAGTCAAAGATGTGAGTTGAGAGGCTGCAAGAATAGCAGCTGCCTCTGCTACGCTAGGTGTACCGACTCGATCGTCACTAATTGTGGCAGGGTTGGGGACACAGACAGAGCGAAGTATTTCCGCAGAAAAGGTTTTTAGGGGCAAATTGCGGAGGCGACAAAGTTTGACTAAGCCAACTTCCGAGGCTTTAGTGTCAATGGTAGCAATACCTGCGATCGCACTTGGAAAAAGTTGATTTTCTCGAAAGACTTGCTCAATCGCCCCATCAATCAACTGCCATGATGTTCCCCGTTTACAACCGATTCCTACCCATAAAACCTGTTGCACTTGGTGTATTTCCTTACTCAATTCGTCAAAATTTGGTTTACTCCAACAGCCAACCAAATAAATCTCCTACTGTCAGCCTCAACTCACTTGCAAAATCTGGCACAGGGAGTAAAGCTTCTAGTTCATCCAACATGACTGGCTGTTGATTCCGGATGTACACAAATACCGTTTGTTCTTCTGGATCGATCAGCCAACCCATTTGTGTTTCATAATTCAAGCAATGTAAGATATTTTTTGTAACTTTCGTTTGCCTTTGGTCAGGCGATAGAATCTCAATAGTCCAATCAGGAGCTGCTGAAAATAAATTTGCTACCCTGCCATTTTCTTTGCGAGGTATTCTCTCCCAGGTAAATACCGCTACATCCGGGATAATCGATCTGCCACCAAAAGTACACCGCAGTTCTGGATATGCTCGTGCAACTTTTTGGGGTTTCAATACAGCATTAATAAAAATAATCAATTCACCTTGAATAGTGCTATGTTCTCCCTGTGCCATTGGTTTTTGAATAATTTGGCCATCAATGTATTCACTAGCTGGTTTTGTTTCTGGTAACATCAGAAACTCTGCCAAAGTTATGTTTTTTGATGGTGTCCGTACCATAAGCGATCGCCTCCAGTCCAGCAATTCTAATTAAAAAACCGCAAAGTACACAAAGAAAAAATCAGCTTAACTCTTACTCTGCGTACCTTAGCGCTACCTCAGCGCCACTTTGCGTTAAAAAATATTACATCCTCTCCAATACCTGAATTCCCAACAGAGATAATCCCAACTTCAGAGTTCTAGCAGTCAAATCACATAAAACTAAACGGGATGTGCGCTGCGGTTCCTGTGCCTCTAACACCTGAACTCCCTGATTGCGATCGTAAAACTGATTAAACTTTTTACTCAGTTCGTACAAATACTCACATAAACGATTGGGCAGCAAGTCTTGCTCTACACTACTAATAACTTCATCCAGTTGAAGTAAATATTTTGCTAGCGCTAATTCTGTTTCATGCTCCAACAAAACGGCATTATTTCCCAACTCTTTAAAGTTAATATCACCCTTGCGGCTAATCCCCTGAATCCGCGCATAAGCGTACAGCATATAGGGCGCAGTATTACCTTTAAAATCCAGCATTTTGTCGTAGCTGAAGATGTAGTTACTAGTGCGATTTTGGCTTAAGTCTGCATACTTAACTGCGCTGATTCCAACTACCCTAGCAACTTCATTAATGAATTCTTCACTTTCTTGGCGTTCTTCTTCTTGTAATCTAGTTTTTAAGTCAGCATGGGCACGAGAAACAGCTTCATCTAATAAATCCCGCAAACGCACACTGTCCCCAAAACGAGTTTGGATTCTTTTACCATTTTCTCCTAACACTAACCCAAAGGGAACATGCACTAATTCCACATCATCGGGTATCCATCCGGCTTTGCGTGCTACCTGAAAAAATTGGGCAAAGTGGTTTCCTTGCCCAGCATCTGTTACATAAATTATCCGCTTTGCTCGATCCTGCTGAATCCGGTAGCGGAGAGATGCTAAATCTGTAGTGGCGTAGTTATAGCCACCATCTGATTTCTGCACAATTAAGGGTAAGGGTTCACCTTCTCTATTTGTAAACCCTTCCAAGAAAACACATTTTGCCCCTTGGTTTTCTACCAGTAATCCAGATTTTTCTAAATCTTCCACAACTCCTGGTAGTAAGGGATTGTAGAAAGATTCTCCGCGTTCAGTTAACTTGATATCCAGCAACTCATAAATTATTTGAAACTCCTGCCGCGACTGTTCGCACAGTAATCTCCAAGCATGGAGTGTATCTTCTGCACCTGCTTGTAATCTGACGACTTCTTGGCGTGCTGTTTCTTGAAAAGCTTCATCGGTATCAAACCGCAATTTGGCTTTGCGATAAAAAGAAACTAAATCACCAATATCTAAAGCATTAGCGGTGGTAAGCGCGTCTGGGTAAACTTCCCGCAGATAGGCGATTAACATCCCAAACTGCGTACCCCAATCGCCTATATGATTTAACCGCAGTACATCATGTCCTTGAAATTCTAAAATCCGGGCGATGGAATCACCAATAATCGTCGAACGCAAGTGTCCAACGTGCATTTCTTTAGCAATATTGGGACTGGAAAAATCCACAATTTCTCGCTTCGGCGTTTTCGCAGCTGGAACTCCCAGTCTGGGATCGGCTTGAATCGCGTTTAGTTGTGCTTCTAAGTATGCTGTTTTCAGTTTCAGATTGATAAATCCTGGCCCAGCGATTTCTGGTGGTTCGCAGATTTCGGATACATCTAGTTTCAGGGCGATCGCACCTGCGATCGCTCTTGGTTGCAATCCTAACTTTTTACTCAGGGATAAAGCCACATTCGCCTGATAATCGCCAAATTTAGGATTGCTAGCAGGAACCAAAATTGGATCTACTCCAGCGTAGTCAGCGCCAAAAGCTGCGATTAAAGCCTGCTCTAAGAGAGCTTTTAGTTTTTCTTGTGTAGCGTTCATATATAGATTTTATCTGTGAAAGGGGGAATGTAGCTCTGGAAAAGCTTGATTATTTTAACCTTAAAAGATATTCATCAAGTCTAAGCAAAGACTGTCATTTTAAGGCACAACCCTCTTAAATTGTCTCCCATCCTCGGCATAACTTCTAGATTCTGACAATACCGAAGTCGATTTTGACAGACTACTAGTTAATCAAGCCAACGAAAGCATAGTACGTAATAAGCACTTGAGTGCTTAAAACAAAGACTAAACTTATTTACCCAGGTTTCATTGCTTTGATAGATACTACGTTTCTCAACGTAAGTACGGAGATAAACTCTATTTGTATAGTAGCGTATTAACTAAGCCTTGGCTTAGTTGATACGGATGACGGCGCACTATTACTTATCTACCTCATTTAAATGAAAATCCCTATAGATTAAGCTTTTAGCTTTTCACTATATAAATTGCACATCTGATTTTCATGAAAAGGATAAATTCTTTATTAAATTTTAATCAGTATATAAGTTTAATTACTAAGTGCTAATAACAGTACAATACATGTTTATAAATGCTCTTTTTTAAGTGAAAATACTTTAGATAAAGAGCTATTTGAATCTACTATCAAAAGTAAATAAACAGATTGACGTTGCAGAAGCATAGCTGTTAGAAATAAAAGACAAATCAAGACAGATAGTTGCTAAAAAAAGCATTATCTAAATTGTTTTCCCTACTTAATGGCTCTTAATATGAAACCTAATTTACTCACTGCCTTGATTGCCGCTACAGCTACCTTGACCGGATTAGTTTCCAAAGTAGAAACTGCATCTGCTGCTGATTTTAATTGGAATAGTTCATGGACTCAATCAACTGTATATAATAAGTCTCAAACTGGTTTTAACGACAATCCTTTCCAACAATTTGTCCAAGCAGAAAGTGTTGCCCTTCCAAACAGCGGACAATTTAAATTAGACCCCAATAAATTAAACCTAAAATACGACCACGATGTTTCTGTTTACTTTATCAATGAGGGTGCAGGTTATAGAAATCAGTTAGCCTTTGAAGCTACAGGAACTACTAATAAGTCTGGGCTGCTTTTTGATGATATTTCCTGTCAAGGAAATGGATGTGTTAGTGGTGACTGGGGTGGTAACGCATTAAAACTAGGTGATGGGGTCAAAGTTGGTAATGTTACCGCAGGTACTCAACTAGATTTATGGTTGAGAGCTGATGGTTTGAACCGTGGCAACTCTGCCAATATCTTTGGTACTGATACTGCTTCTAACGCTGATGGACTACAGCACGCAGTTGCTTATGCTTACAACAACTACATCCTCCTGGCATTCGAGGATTTATACGGAGATTTATACGCTTCAGGGGTAGATCCTGCAACTGGTAAGGGGAACGAAGGTTCCGATCGCGATTTTAATGATGTTGTCGTCGTTCTTGATATCGGCGAGGCAAATGTTAAAGCGTTAATTGGCGCTACGGTTCCTGAACCATCTGTTACTCTATCAATGTTTGCGGTGGGAGCAGCTAGTATGTTTGGATTGCGCCGCCGCCGTCAAAGTCGCACTTCTCACTAAACTTTGAAACGGTGTTTAAGATAGGGTACATTTAGTTTCATTGGAAAATAACAAGCGATCGCTCGCATTTTCACCCGTATAAATAATGTACGGGTGATTTTACGTTTGTAGTGGCATTTATATTTTATCTATTGCGATCGCGTTCTAAATCATCAATCACTTTTTGCAAATACCACTCGTCTGACATCCCAGGATGATAATCTTTGTTTTGCTGAATCAATCGTTCGGCAATTTCCCAGTATCCCCCAACCATTCGTAAAAGTCGCTGACGTAGTAGGTGATATTTTTGCTTTTTTGACTCTGGACTAAATTTCTGGATTTTTTCTAGGCTATTTAAGACTTGTTGATAATTTTCCCAGTCTTCTTGTTCGCAAAAGATACTTCCCGCCCGTTGATAATCTTCCACGGCGTTTTGTATTTCTTCTAAGCAAGTATAGGCAATGCCGCGATTGTAATAAGCTTGAGCATCATCAGAATTGATTTGCAACGCTTGGGTGTAATCTTGAATTGCACCGAGATAATTGCCCATTGCCCGATAGACATTACCTCTGGCAATATAAACTAGGACATCTTCGGGTTGCATCTGGACTGCTTGGTTAAGATCCGCGATCGCACCTTGATGATCTCCTAAGACAGAACGGGCTTTACCTCGGTTGCGATAGACAATGGCATCTTGAAAATTTAGTCGTAATGCTTGATTAAAATCTGCGATCGCTTCTCGATAATTCCCCATTTTACAACGCACAACGCCACGACAGCAGTAAGCTTGGGCATCTTGCGGATCGGCTTTTAATACCCAGTTTAAATCGGCGAGTGCTTCTTGAGTATCTCCCTTTTCAGCCTTTTCTAATAATTGCGTGAAATAATCATTGGTGGATAAAATTGGCGCATTGCTAGAACGCGATTCCTCAAGGGCAGGTTTCTCTGGTGGTTGTAGCTGTTTAACTCGTTCTAAAGACAAACGACAATTCTCTTTGTCCTGTTGCTCTAGATATAATTGTGCAGCCTTTTTAAAGTTAGCGATCGCATCTTGAATATAACCCTGTTTGCGCCGTACCATTCCCCGCAGATTATAAGCAGCAGCATAATTGAGATTGAGACGAATCGCACGTTCAACATCGTCTAGCGCTCCCGATAAATTTTTCAGCGCTACTCTAGCCAATCCCCGACAATAATATGCCTCTACACTCTCAGGATTCAGCTTCAGAGCTTCAGTATAATCTGAAACAGCTTTCAATATTGCACCTGAGTCATAATGTGCTAAACCCCGTTGCAAATAAGCTTCGCTAAAGTAAGGTGTCAGTTGTAAAGTATGGTTAAATTCCTCAATTGCTCCCGCGTAGTCTTTTCGCCTAGCCTTTTCCAATCCTCTATTGTAGAATTCGTCATTCATGGCATTTGTTTGGTTGATTCAGTTAATTGAATTCCAGCAGACTTCTTTCGTAGCCTAACCTATGCACTCATCTTCATATTTTAAGTATATTTTATCCTTTCTGTGAAATAAAACTAACATACTACTTCCCAATAAAAAATTGGGGAAATGACTAGATTCAATTCCCCATATCTTGTAGATTGTAAAATATTTACAGTTGACTAAAATCCAGAAATTAGGGGTCAGAATAAGTTAATAATCAGCAGAAAATTTGTGGAATCAATATACTAATAATACTGAATTTATTCTGCTTTCTGAGTGTTGAATTCTCACACTAAAATTAATCTGAAAGCAAGCTGGGAGAAGTCAGAACAAAAACATCCCAATTTCCTTGAGCCTCAGTTTGTGGTTTTATCGGATTGGCATAGTGAAAAAACTCATGGTCATTAATCAATAGGAGTTCTCCCGGATTTAGAATTTTGCTAAATACAGGCTTTTCTTTTTTGGCAGTATACAGATGTGTTTCTCCACCTTGAATATTCTCTCTATCTACTGAGAATATGCCAATAAAATCAGTGCCATCTTGATGGATACCTTCAGGTGCTGGATTACCAAAATTTTCTGGAGAACAACTAATTCTAATTTGATGAACTCCGATTTCAGCTTCAGGATGAAGTTTACAAGAATCACTAAATGCCAAAACAAGATTTTTGAAAATATCAAGTTCTATGAGTGCATCATCTAATTCTGCAAACTCTCTTTTGATGTCACCCGCTAATCGATTATGCTCTTTACTTTGAAAGAAGACGCCATGAGGTAATTTGATTAACTGATTTCCAGAGACTGTGAACCGAGATAATCTTCTAGAACGATAATTGTTTTTGATATAAGGGTCAAGAGGCATATTATTAAAAAATGCCTTAAAACCTTCTAGACTGATGGAATTTACCTTTCTAAGAGTAAATAGAAAAGCATATTCTAATTCCGTTGCTGTCCACACTTTTTGCATAGGATTTACCTCCTTGCACGTTGAAATTTTCCCAGATTTTTATGGGAGGCTTGTAATACTTAGTATATGCTACTTTTTATTACTATGTTGTCAATTTAACTACAAAAGTTGACAATCCATGATATGTAAAGTTACCCCAATTCTGTCAGAGGGCAGAGTAGCTGTTGAAAAGATTTGCAGATATGGGTTCGGTGGGCAAAAAATCGACGTATATTTACAAACAGCGACAAGGTTCCATAATGATAGATTGGCTTTACTATTACCCACCTTTGTATCCCGGTATTTTACTCAAGCGTTACAAGCGGTTTTTTGCTGACGTTCAACTTACTTCTGGCGAAATAGTGACAGCGCACTGTCCCAATACAGGGCCAATGACTGGAGTATCAACACCTCTAAGTGCCGTACAGCTTTCCAAAAGCGATAATCTTAACCGCAAATTGGCTTACACTTTAGAACTAATTCAGGTACATGACAATGAGCCGACTTGGGTAGGCATAAATACTTTTTTGCCCAATCGGGTGGTAAAGCTAGCTTTGGCGAAACATCTTTTTCCAGAATTGGGCAACTATAGCCAAATCAAGGGTGAGGTAGTTTATGGGCTAGATAAAAAAAGTCGAGTGGATTTTTTCTTGACGGGGAGTGATGAAGAACGCCCGATTTATTTAGAAGTGAAAAATACAACTTTGTCAGAAGGAAGATTAGCTTTATTTCCTGACACGGAGACTACAAGAGGGCAAAAGCACTTGCGAGAACTGATGGCGCTGTTACCTTTGACTCGTGCAGTGATGCTTTACTTTATCAATCGCGGTGATTGTATCGAGTTTTCCCCTGGCGATCGCACAGATCCTATATATGGTAAATTATTGCGGGATGCGATCGCTCTCGGTTTAGAAGTCTTACCTTGCCGTTTTGACATTTCCCCCGAAGGTATCCGTTATTTAGGTTTGGCAAAACTAAAAATTTGATGACAGCTAATTAAGGGAAACTAGCAATTGCAACGTTTCTATACGCATAAAACAATAAATCCATCTAGACACGATCTAGATGGATTTATTGGTAGTTGATGTTTACTAAAAAACATTCAACCAGACTGTAATGAAGAAACGACTATAGGTAGTCGTCACGTCATAAATAGCATTTGCTATTCAGACGTTGGGTTATGCAGGAATCAAAACTGTGTCAATGACGTGGATGACACCGTTATCAGCAGCAACATCTGCTGTTGCAACTGTTGCATCATTGATCTTAACGCCATTAGAAGCGTCAATTTTTACATCTGAACCTTCAACTGTTTTAGCTGTCTTCAGCTTAACTACATCAGCAGCAAGTACCTTGCCTGAAACAACATGATAGGTCAAGATTTTCTTGAGCTTTGCAGGATCTTTCAATAATGCGTCTACAGTACCTGCTGGAAGCTTGTTAAACGCTTCGTCAGTGGGTGCGAAGACGGTGAATGGCCCTGCGCCTTTAAGTGTATCTACTAGACCAGCTGCTTGGATTGCTGCAACTAGTGTCTTGAAAGAACCATTGCTGGTAGCAGTGTCAATTATGTTGGCCATGTGTTTTACCTAGTTCTGTGTAACTTGTTACAAATCTAAACTATTAATTTAATAAAATCTATCTATCATTAGGCGTATGTTAAATCATTTTCTTTATTGATATCATAAGAGTTTGTATATATTTTTATACAAATAAAGAATTATATGTAGATCGTCCAGGTGGATTAGTTATAAGTACTTCTGGATGCGCTGACTCTTTTTTACACAGTGGTAGAGGCGATGAGGCGATCGCATCCAAAGATTGTCAGAGCAGCGCTTAAATACCAATAAAGTTAGTTAAATAGATGAGCAAAAATATTTAGTTGGTATAAATCAAGATTTAGATATTTAAAAGCGATATGAAAATTTCATAGCACAATCCTTACTATGTATATAAAAAAGGGCTATTTAGAGAATTTAAATATACTTGCATTAGCTTTTTGTCAGGATTTATTGACCAAAAAAGTTGGTAACAAGCTTATTTAACTGATATTATTTCATCACTAAATACATTTCACTTGCTGTTTGTGTAATTCCACTTGGAAACAAACCGCCCATCACACCAATGCTTTTAGCAATTGTGATTGGCCGTTTGTTGTTTCCAGAATTTATGATGCGTAAGATTTACGCCAAAACCTCCTCTAACTCCCATTTATCTATATCCTCTACCTTCTGTGTGGTTGGTATTTCTGTTGACTGTGCGTAAGTCAGGTATGTCAACAATGAGACTTTTAGGTAATATTTTCCCCAAACCATAACTTTCATGAACAGAAGAAGACTTATTGCTTGGATTGCTACAGCAGTTAGCAGCATGATGCTGGTAATAGGCTTGCAGTTCCTTAATTTATCACCAGCAAGCTCTGTAACTACACTTAACGTGTATGCGGCTGTCAGCTTAACAAACGCGCTGAATGCCATTAAGACTCAGTACCAAAATGCTAACCCAGGCGTCAACGTTGTTTATACGTTTGGTGCTTCTGGTACTTTACTGAGTCAAATACAAGCAGGAGCGCCAGCAGATATTTTCATTTCTGCTGCTACCAACCAAATAGATGTATTGCAAAATTCAACCCCAAGTAAATTGGTTGCAGGTAGCCGCAAAAACGTTGTCAAAAACCGTCTAGTTTTGATTGCGCCTACGACATCTCCCGTTAGTGCTGGTAGTGCTGCCCTCACTAGCTTCAATGGTTTAAGCAATGCCAATATTACTGGTATTGCTATAGGTGACTACACAGGTACTCCTCCAGTTGTGCCAGCAGGGAATTATGCCAAACAAGTTCTCACTAGCCGAGGTATTTTTAATATTCTCAGTCCTAAATTATACCGTGCTAGTAATGTGCGTGCCGTCTTAACTGCTGTTGAAAATAAAACTCTTGTAGTTGGAGGTGTAAATAAAACTATTAACGCAGGTGTTGTTTACAAAACTGATGCGGCCATTTCTAACAAGGTAAGAGTAGTACAAACTGCCCTCACAACAGAGAGCAATTCGATTGTTTATCCACTGGGCATACTCACCAGAACTAAAGTTTTAACGACGGCACAGAGTTTTTCTAACTACTTAAGTGGTAATACTGCTCAGAATATCTTCAAAAATACTTACGGGTTTATCCTGCCTTAATTACCAGAAAGTAAATCAATCAAGTACTCGTTGTCGTGAATTTTGAACTATTTGGAGTTATGTCTTGTGAAGTTCACTAAAAAACTCTCAATTATTGTTTGTAGTTTGACTACTGCCTTCCTTCATACTGCTGTGATTACTAATACTTATAAGTCAGCAGCACAAGCTGAAAGACAAGAACTGATTATCAATGGGGGATTTGAATACGACTCTCTTATAGATCCAACTAATCCCGAAACTACAAATCCTAATGTTACAGGATGGGTTAAATCTGGTAGCCCGATAGATATATCAGGTACTAAAATTGACAATTTTCCTAATACTGGTAAGCAAGGATTATCGCTTGGTGGATTTTCAGCCATTAGCTACATATCGCAGACTATCCCTACATTTCCTGGTCAACGCTACAAACTTACCTACTATCTTGCATCGACAGAAGAGGCACCCGATCTGAACAACAAATTTAAGGTTTTTGTAGGTGGTAAAAAAGTTTATGTTCAAAAAGATACTTCTTATCAACCCTACACACAATACACGTTAAATTTTAGAGCAAAAGGAAGATCCACCGAGATAAAATTTGGTTCTCAAGCCAAGTATGCGTTTTTATATTTGGATGATGTGAGTGTCAAAGCTACACCTGAAAATAAAGTAAAAAACTATGGAGATGAATAAACCATAGGTAGAAGCCTAAGCAATGTCTGGCTCAATAGTGTCAAGAATGCCACTAAAATTCATCTGATTTAAAAACTGCATAATGCGTTTATTGAGAAAAATTGCCTTGGTGTATGAATTATTATCCACATCTATAGCTAACTCTTCTAAACCAGAAAAAAGTGTTCATTTTTATTGACACTACTGAAACCCAGCCAGCATTGATGTAACTATCAACTTATTTTCATTGTAAAAATTTAGAATTATTTGGAGTCAAGTTTCATGAATTTAACTAAAAAACTCTCAATTATTGTTTTTAGTTTTACTACTACCTTAATTAGCACTGCTGCGATCGCTAATATTTATAATACAGCAGCACAAGCGGCAGAACTTGTTAAAAACGGAAGCTTTGAACTCGATCCCCTCGTAGATCCTAACAATTCCAACGCTACAAATCCGAATATTACAGACTGGACTAAGTCTGGCAATCCGATGGATATATCAGGGATAAGAATAAGCAATTTTCCTCAGCATAATAGTGGTAATCAGGGCTTATCACTTAGTGGATTTATAGACCTCAGCTACATATCACAGACACTTTCTACACAACCTGGCCAGCAATACGAACTTAGTTACTATTTAGCATCTATAGATGAGGCCCCTGACCTTGATAATCAATTTCAGACATTTGTAGGTGGAAATAAGCTTTTCGATCGAAAAGACATTTCTTTTCAACCATACACGCAATATAAGTTCAATTTCACGGCAGATGCATCATCCACAGAGTTAAAGTTTGGGGATTGGGATAAATATGGATTCTTATATTTGGATAATGTGAGTGTAAAACCTGTGCCTGAACCATCAACTATTGGAGGAATAGTTGTTACTGCTGGTTTATTGGGAATATGGCTGAAGAAAAAGAAAGCAATTAGCTAGAAAGAACAACCCTTTTTTTACCTTTTGGAAAAAAACAGATCGTAAATCCCTCAAACTACTGTGCGGTAGTTATGAGGGATTTGGTCATCTTCTACTAAAAGTTATTTCCTGAATTCCACCAACTATTCATTTTTGCCTTACCTCAAGTCAATTAGTCAAAAATATTTCAACTACCGATTTTTATTAGCAGCCTCTTCCATTTGTTTTCTCAAACTTAAAGGTCTCATATCAGTCCATACTTCTTTAATGTATTCCAGACATTCTGATTTTAGTCCACTTTTTCCTGCATCTGTCCAACCAAGAGCATTTTCTCGTTCAGCAGGCCAAATAGAATATTGTTCCTCATGATTGACTACAACTTTATAAATTGTTGTTTCTTCTGAAGTCATTTGACTCATTTTTATCTCCAATTAATTTATATTACTCAACTAAAATTTTAAACAGAAGTACGAGGAGGCAAAAAACCTCCAGAGCTTAGTTGTTCTACACTATCTTTAACAGCTTGAATAATGTAGCTGATATCTTCATCTGTATGGGCTGTAGATAAATAACCGCTAATACCCAAAAGGTGAACTCCCTTATGCAGTAGATGATATTTTAATAAGCTCATAGTGACTGAAGCTGTAGAATTTCCCTCAGAAAGTTCTACTGATGCAGAACCAAATAATGAGCCAAAATTAGCCATTTTTAGCGGTAGTTTTTCATCGGTAAAATAATTATTCAAATCAGTAACAAATTGTGTCGTCCGTTCATTCAATTTATGATGCAATGATAAACCTCCACTTTGCAGATATTTGAGTACTGCTTTTGCAGCAGTCATCGCTAATGGATGTTTACAAAAAGTACCTGCAAAAAATGTTTTTTTGGTTTGAGGGTAGGAATCATCGCCATAGTTCCATATACCACCATCAATTGCATTCATATATTTACTTTTTCCAGCAATTACTCCAATGGGTATTCCTCCACCAACAATTTTTCCGTAGGTAGCGATGTCTGCTTGTACGCCAAAATATGCTTGTGCGCCACCAGGATGAATGCGGAAACCTGTAACCATTTCATCAAAAATTAAAGCAATTTCAGTTGCTTGTGTTAATTCCCGTAACTGGTACAGAAATTCCTTCGGCTGTAAAGCTGGTCTACTAGTTTGTACGGGAACTACCAAAACTGCTGCTAATTCTTGTTGATGAGTCTTGATAATTTCTAATGATTCCAGGTTAGCATAATCTAACACTAAAACATCATTAACAAAATTTGGTATTACTCCCGGTGCTAATGGTATTCCAGAGTGATTATTTTCTGCATTATGACTTTTAACTAACGTACCATCAAAATGACCGTGATAAGAACCAGAAAATATCACGATTTTATTACGTCCTGTAACGGCTCTAGCAATGCGGATAGCAGTCATTACGGCTTCTGTACCTGTATTGCTAAAACAAACCCGTTCCATTCCAGTAAGTTGAGAAATTAACTCAGCCACTTCACCAACAAGTTCTGATTGGGGGCCAATTTGGATTCCTTTATCCATTTGAGTAATTAAAGCCTCTTTAATAAAAGATGGATTATGACCAAAAAGATTAATTCCCAATCCCATCATTACATCTACATATTCATTACCATCTACATCCCATATTTTGGAACCCAAAGAGCGATTAGCAACAATGGGATAATACATTTCTTTCAAGAGTAAATTAAACTCTCCTAAATTTTTATCATCAGATAAAAATAAGCGAGAATTTTGAGAAATTTGCTTTGATGTTTTGGTGCGATCGCTGTAGCTATTGATAAAATATTGTAAATACTCTTGCTGCTGCTGAGTAAGTCCGGTTTTAGCTAGCAGCTTAGTTAGATTGTCTGAATTTTGAGGTAATGTAACTGGTTGTGCATTCATAAAGTTTCTTGTTTTGATTTATAATCGCAATGTATTATTTGGCTGCCATTTTACATTTATTAAAGATGCACGCGCTTATAGCAAATAAAATAAATACTACCAGGTGTTTGAGATATTCCTAAATCCTGATGTGCATCGTAACTGCTAATTTCGCTAAATCCAGCAGTTTCTAGAGCAGAAACAATCTCTTCTTTGGTATAACATTTTTCAGAAATAACTTTATCTAAACGTTGCCAACTTTTTTCTAATAATGTAAATACAGTTAAATAAATTTGACCTATTTTATTTTCTGGATTATAGATATTTTTTGTAGACCAAGCGTAATCATCTTTGACATTACCAGAAATTTTACCGCTCCAATTTGATTGGAATTCTTCTTCTGTGAAGAAGTGACACAAGAATGTTCCATTTTCAGTTAGTCCATTATAAACATTGTTAAATACACACTTTAATTCTTCAATATTCATAACATAGTTCAGAGAACCAGTCGTTGAAACTACTGCATCAAAGCTAACTGGTAAATCGAAAAATCGAGCATCGCCAAGGATGAGTTTTGCTTCTGGCGCATTCTCACGAGCATAAAGCAACATTTGCTCAGAGCCATCAATCCCTGTGATTTTATAATCCTGTTTGAGTAATTCTTGTGCTAAATGTCCAGTACCACAACAAAGGTCAAGAATATGCGCTCCCTGAGTTAAATGGGGTAGTAACAATTTTTCTAAAACTGGTATTGTTTCCTCAAAAAGTTCTAATACCCAATCTTCGTTGTATATGCGAGCTAAAACATCATAATCATCGTAACGAATTGTCGAGTTCATGAAATATTACTCCTGAAACTATTGGAAAAAATTTAGTTAGTCTTTGTTCTCAAACTTTACGATCTAAATAACTCTGCTTAATCAAATAAGAAAAATAAACGTTGAGTAATTTATTGTCTAGCGAAGGACAAGTAATGGAAGTATCGACTAATCCATTCATAACGTTTTGGTTATCAAGCTGTATAAATCCTGAGTTGGAACTTTCTTCGTGAGCTTGTCTTGCTGGAAAAAATGGCACTAATGAATATAAAGGATGGTCTAATGAATCTTGAGTAACATTGAGCAATTTCTCTCGCCACTGGTCATAAGAAATCTGCTCAATTGAATAATCCCATGAGCGAATATGGTCTATAAGTGTATTTGAGTGGAGAGTTTGGGGATGAACTAAGTGGAAGGTTTTACCGAGAGATTCTTCCTGTTTCGATAAATGAACTATTGCTTTGCTGACATAATCCACAGGAACTATATTTTCTCTAATGTCTATATCTGGCACACTTCCCAATTGGACACAACCTATTATCAGTTTGTACAAGAAGTCATTACTATTAAAAACACCTATTTTACTATGTCCAGATATACGTGATGGTCTATAAATAGAGATAGGAATGCCTCTTTTAGCCGCAGTTTTTAATAATTTTTCAGCTACCCATTTAGTTTGACAATATCCATTGCTGGGAAATTCATTCTCATTCAGGCTATCCTGTTCTCGTACTAATTTAACTCCCGATTCAACTTTTGAAGATACAACACCAGAACTAGAAATAAAATGTACTGGTTTGGTTTTAATTTGACTAGCTAATCTGAGAATTTCTTGTGTACCCAGCACGTTTGCAGGTTTCAGAATAGAGTAGGGATAAATATGATGCACCCAAGCACCATTATGGTAAATGACATCAATTGTAGATGCTAATTGTTGAAACTTTTCAATTTCTAAACCCAAAAGCGGCTTTGATAAGTCACCGACAATGGGAATAATTCTGGAATTCCATGTTTCGTTCCAAATTCCATAAGATTCCAGAATGGTTTGCAGCTTTTTATTGCTATTTTCAAAATTTGAATTACGTACTAAACAATAAATATCTGCTTTGGTTTGTTGCAGAAGTTCAGCCAGTAAAAAGGCTCCTAAAAAGCCTGTGGCTCCAGTCAGTAAAATAACGTTTGGTTCAGGGATAAACTTACCAACACTTTGAGGATAAATTGTCGCATCTAAAACAGTTTCAGTTTTGATATCCAAAGTTGGGTAATTAACTTCTGTTTGACAAACTCGATCGATATTTTCCGCTAAACCTTCTACTGTAGGCTTCTCTAACAAACTGCGTAAAGATATATCCAAGTTAAAAGTTTCTTTAACTTTGGCAAGTAATTGAGTAGTTAATAAAGAATGTCCACCCAATTCAAAGAAGTTGTCGTAAATCCCAACTTTCTCAACTTTTAAAACTTCCGCCCAGATTTGAGTCAACGTTTCTTCTACAGGCGTGCGAGGAGGAACAAACTCTCCTATTAAATCTGACCTGACTTGCTCTGGTGAGGGTAAGGCTTTTCTATCGACTTTACCATTGGGGCTTCGAGGTAATTCTTTTAGTAGTACAACAACTGATGGAACCATGAATTCTGGTAGTTTATCTTTTGCAAAGTTGCGGAGTTCATTAACTGTAGTGGCTGATTTTGACTGGGGAACTACATAAGCAACTAAGCGTTTGTTTCCTGGTACATCTTCACGCGCAATAACTATTGTTTCTTGTACTCCCTGATGTTGATTTAGTAATGCTTCAATCTCGCCTAACTCTATACGGAAGCCGCGAATCTTTACTTGGTTATCAATCCGCCCTAAAAACTCAATATTGCCATCATTAACATATCGCCCTAAATCACCAGTTTTATACAGGCGCATTCCTGGTTGTTGGCTGAAGGGATGGGGAATGAATTTATCGGATGTGATTCCAGGGTGATTTAAATAACCTCTAGCTAAACCTTCACCACTAATATAAATTTCGCCAGAAACACCAACAGGAACTGGATGTAAGTGAGAGTCTAGTATATATATTTTTGTATTGGCTATGGGATGACCAATAGATATTTGCGTTCCGGTTTCTAGAGAATGACAACGGTATACACTACTCCAAACAGTTGCTTCTGTAGGCCCGTACTCATTAAATAGAGATGCTTCCGACTGTAATTGAGAGTGATGTTCTACCAATTCTAGCGGACAATATTCACCTGCAACTATGACAGCACGCAGGGAATTTAACTGTTCTGGTTTTGCTTGTTGCAATATTAGAGCATATAGAGAAGGAAGACTTAATAAATGGGAAACTCCATTTTGAGAAATTAACTCTATGAGTTTAGTGACTTCTCGTTGTACACCCTCTTCTGGCAAATGTAGAGTTCCGCCACAACAAAGTGTCCAGAAAATACCCGCAATAGAACTATCAAAAGCAAAGGATGAAAGTAATAAGAAGCTGCTGACAGGTTCTTGATAGTAGGTAATACGTGCAGTTGTGGAGTGAACTAGGTTACGATGTGCGATCGCAACACCTTTAGGCTTACCTGTAGAACCAGAAGTGTAGATTACATAAGCTAAGTTTTCAGGAGTTGCTGTTGGAACGGGTGCTTCCTGACTCTCCTGTGCAATAGCTTCCCAATCTGTATCTAAGCAAATTGTCTGTGCATCGTGGTTGGGTAAGCCTTCCAAGAGATGCTGCTGAGTCAATAATATGGATACTTGAGTATCCTCTAGCATGAAGGCTAAACGCTCTTGAGGATAGTGCGGATCGAGGGGAACATAAGCACCACCAGCTTTGAGAATACCCAAGATACCTACGAGCATTTCTAGGGAACGTTCCACACAAATTCCCACTAATACTTCTGCACCTACCCCCAACTTTTCCAAGGAATGAGCTAGTTTATTTGCACGTTTATTCAGTTCAGAATAAGTGAGTTGCTGGTTGTTAAATACAACGGCAATATTATCTGGTGTGCGTTCTACTTGCTCTGTAAATAGCTGATGAATGCAGTTACTTTGTGGATAGTCAGCTTGAGTTTGATTGAACTCAAATAGAAGCTGGTGCAGGGTGCGATCGCTTAAAATTTCTAATTCACTGATTGAACCTTCTGGATCATACGTGGCACTTTCTACTAGCTTGTGAAATTGCTCTACTAAACCTGCAATATTCTGTTCAGAAAAGAGGTTAGAGTCATAATTAAATTCTGCATTCAAAAAATCCTTCTGGCGTCTACAAGAAAGTTTAATTTTGAAACGCTCAGTACAGGTATCAAGCTTGAAAATAGAAAATGAGATATTATCTGCACAATGCTTTGTATTTTCTTCTGTAAAATCAAAACCCACAGCCAAAAAAGGCAAAATATCTGATTTATTATCTCCTTCTGATATTTGTTCCCAAGTAAAACATTCTTGCCATTTGTCGATAGATTCTACAGATTCATGCACTTGCTGTAAAAGTTGACTAAATTTAAAATTACCTTCTAAATTACAATGAAGTGGTAAATATTTAGCAAATAGTCCCAATGTTCCTTTAAGTTCCTCATATTTTCTGCCATTAAATTCCTTGGCGATGATTATCTCAGATTGTCCACTCAGTCGCCAAAGTAGAACCAGCCAGCAAGTTAGATAAAAGTTAGATGCAGAAGTATTATACTTCTGAGCCAATGTTTCAATATTAGCTACCAATTCTGGAGTAATAATTGAATTTACTAATTTTGGTTGAAACTTCTGTTTTTTCGAGAGATGGCTTTCAAAAGGAAGCTGAAAAGTGTCAATTTTAGAGAAATTTTGCTGTTGCCAATATTCTCTGCCTATTTTTGTTTCTTCTGCTTCTAATATTTGATTTTGCCATTCTGAAAAGTCCGCATACTGGAGTGGTTCTTCAGATAATTCTTTATCCAATTTTCCTAAGTAAGAAAAAGCCAGTTCTTGTACTAAACAATTAAGGGTTACACTATCTGCACAGAGAGCAGGCAAGCTGATAAATAATATATGCCTATCTGACGAAATAGTTACCAAATATGTATGTAAAATTAAACCTTGTTCAAACTCAAAATCTTGTTGTTTAATTTCCTGAAAAATTAACTCAATCTTCGCCTCTTGTTCTTGAGGTTTCAAATTACTAATATCAGATTTATTCTCTAAAATGACCTTGCTATCTGTAATTACCTGTACTGGAATAGTCATTCCAGGTAGACAAACAAAACTGGTGCGAAGAATCTCATAGCGATTGACAACATCTTGCAATGCCAATTCTAAATTATTGACATCAATATTTCCTTCAATCAAAATTGCACAATCACTACGATAAGCCCAACTTTGATCGATTTGTTGTAGCAACCATAAATGCTCTTGCTGAGGTGAAAGTCTAAACCCCTCAATACTTTCTACTTGCATATTTATACCTCAGTGTTAGTTAAATACTTTGGGGTGTATAAGGTTCAGCCATTCCGACTAAAATTTTTCTGGGAGGAACAAATGGCTGACGAGCATGTATTGATAACATATTATCCAACATCAATACATCTCCTTTCTGCCAGGAAAAAGCGATCATTTCTTGTTGATAAGCAGTTCGCAGAGCGGCTAATACTGATGGCTCAATTGTAGAACCATCACCGTAATATGTGTTAGTTGGTAAATCTTCTTCTGGCAAACTTGTTAATAACGAATCACGTATTGTTGGTTCTAATGTAGAAACGTGAAAAAAAGTTGCGTGATTAAACCAGACCATTTCACCTGTTTGAGGATGTTTGAGAACGGCTGGCCCAACTTGTCGAGTTCTTAAGCGATCGCCTGCTTTCCATTCAACCTCAATTCCATTGCTTTGGCAATACTCTTCGACCTTAGTTTTGTCTGTTGTTTGGAATACAGTTTGCCAAGGAAGACCAAATCCATCGCCAAAGTTACGCATATACATAACTTGCTTTTCAATGAAGCGATCGCGTATTTTGGGATCAATCCGCTCAAAAACTTTTCGACAACTACCAATTGGAGTTTCTCCTCCCTCCGCTGCTGGACTTACACAAAAAAAGAAGATTTTCAACGGAAAAGTAGGTGAGTAAGCATGTTCATTGTGAGGAAAAATACTTTGGTCAGCAGGATAGTCAGTTGAAGTATAAATTCTCCCACCTACTTGAGTTCGTGGAGATGCGCGATAGCGATATTCCAATGCTTCTCCACAAATCGCTGCGATAATTTGCTCAAATTTTTCTATTGAATTAACTTTGAAATCCCGAAAGAGAATCGCTGCATATTTTAATAATTCACTTTTCAAATATTCATGATTATTCTTAGCCCAATCTTGTAGATTAACTCCCTTCACACTAGGCTTAATCACCAAAGGAAAGTTAGTATCCGATTTCAAAAATTCAGTTTTGATTAAATCTTCTGTGGATATATTAACAGCTTTACGTCTCACAGAACCTAGAGATTCAATTTTTGTCATGATTTTTATTATCTGTTACTGATTATTTACTCGTTCTACGTTTAACGTTGATTAGTTTTTGTTGGATAGTTTTTTGATAAGCTTCTTCTTTAGCAAAATTATGTTTATTATCTAATTCATTGAGAATTATCTTTAATTCACTTAATTTGGTTTCTGGATGTGTCGCAATCTTATTTAGAAGTGTTGCATAATTATTCGATAATCTAACAATGCTGTCCCGATCAAATAGGTCAGTGTTATATTCCCATACGCCAAATAGTCCCTGCTCTGTTTCGTTTAACTCCAACAGCAAGTCAAACTGCACTGTTTTGTTTTCGACTTTCAAAGATGTGATAGTTAAGCCTGGAAGTTGTAAAGAAGGAGTTTGAGTATTTTCCAAAACAATTTTGACTTGAAATAGCGGTGTGCGGTTTAACTCCCGTTTTGGATTCAGAACATCAACCAGTTTGTCGAAAGGTAAATCTTGATGAGCATAAGCTTCTAAAGTCATTTCGCGGACTCGTTCTAATAACTCTACAAAAGTAGGATTTCCTGATAAATCTGTACGCAACACTAACTGGTTAACAAAAAACCCGATCAATTCTTTAGTCTCGGCTTGATTGCGGTTGGCAATATCAGTACCCACAACGATATCTTCTCGATCGGTGTACCAGCACAGCAAAGTCTGAAAAGCCGCTAGCAGAATCATAAACAGTGTGATACCTTGGCGCTGATTCAGAGCCTTTAGCTTCTCAGATAAGGTTTTGGGTAGAACCAGAGCTTCCCTAGCTCCTGAGAAAGGCGTTAGCGATCGCGGAGCGTCTCGTAGAGAAGCTCGCCGTGAGCATCGCGGGCGATCAGAGAGTTCCAGAACAGGAAGTTTACCGCCTAATTGCCTTTGCCAGTAAGCAAGTTGAGTTTCTAATCGCTCTCCCTGTAAACACTGTCGTTGCCAAACAGCAAAGTCTGCATATTGGATAGATACTTCTGAAAGGGGCGAGGCTTTGCCATGAGAGAAAGCTTGGTACAAAGTTGCGATTTCGTGAATCAGCACACCTATAGCCCAGCCATCAGCAACAATATGATGCATGGTTAACAATAATGCATATTCTGCTGCCGCAAGTTGCAGTATAGTAACTCGCAACAAAGGCCCTTTGGTTAGGTCGAAAGGCTGTTGTGCTTCTTCACTCGCCAACCGTAAAACATCAGTTTCTCTTTGCTCTTGAAAAAGCTCTTGTAAATCTATCACTACTAGTTTGAAGCTCAAACTTGAAGCAATAACTTGGAAAGGTTGCCCATCAACTATTGTAAATGTAGTTCTTAAAACTTCGTGCCGTCTCACAACTTCGTTAAAGCTTTGTTCCAGCGCCGCTACATTTAACCATCCCACAAGACGCATGGATTGAGAGATGTTGTAAGCACTGTTCCCAGGCTGTAACTGGTCGATAAACCACAACCTTTGCTGGGCAAAAGATAGAGGAAATAAGTTAGATTCTCGACTTTGACGAACTATTTGCGATTGAAAAAAGACGTTCTCTTTTTTCTTATGAAGGCGTTGTGCAAGAAGCTGAAGCTTCTCTGGGGAAAGACCAGCAATCCGTTGCGAAAGGTCACTCATTTTAATTCCCTGCTTTTACCTTTGTTGGTATAATTTTTAAACAACTAAATGATTGATGACCAAATTTAATCAATTTATTACTTACTTAGTTTTGCGAAGCAATTAAGGTCTGCATCTCATGTTCTGATAGCTGTTCAATATCTGCTAAGGCTTGAGCCAACTCTTCTAAATTTGTCTGTTCAGACAGTTTTTGGACAATAACTTCAGCTAATTCAGCTATAGTTGGCCCGTTAAAGAAGCCTTTATAAGAGAGTTCTATTTGGAAAACTTTGCACAGTTGAGAAACTAATTGAGTGGCAAATAAAGAGTCTCCTCCTAGCTCAAAAAAATTATCGTGAGTTCCTACTTTCTCAATCCCTAAAAGTTGTTGCCAAACATCAGCAAGGGTTCGCTCAATTTCATTACTAGGAGCAACATAAACATTTGTTAAATTAGGGCGCGGGTGGGTTGGTTTGGATTGACTTAGTTGGGCTAGTTTTTCCTCAAAAGATTTAGGAGATTCTTTTGCCTTAATCCGGCTAGAAAAATCTTGTGTTGATACAATTACTTGAGGAACTGTACTACTACACAGAATACGTCTAAACGCCTCTATGCCTTCAAAGGAGACCATTCTTGCTGCCAATTTTTCTCCTGTGATTTCTTGATGCCTTGTTTCAATAGCAATTGCCATTCCTACACTGTTCCATCTATCCCAGTTAATAGACTTAACGAATTTCCATGTCCCATATTTAGAGGAACTGTAGTGAGCGAAGGAGTCAATAAAGGCATTTCCCGCTGTATAATCTGCCATTCCAGATTCGCCAACAAACGAATTGAGTGATGAACAAAGTACAAAGAAATCCAGTTGGCTTTCTTGGAATAAAGTTTCAAGTACTCGTGTTCCTTGTACTTTGGGTGCTAAAGCACTTGCTACAGTTTCTTTTGTTGTGAGTTGCATCATCCCTCCGCCGTAAACTGCGGCTGCATGAATTACTCCATGAATCTCACCAAATCGCTGATTACTTTTGTTAAGCACCACTGACATCTGGTCAAGATTGGTAACATCGGCACTAACTATCATTACCTCTGCACCTAACGCCTTCATCGCCTGCAATTTTTGGATCTTCTGGCTAATACGATCTTGCCGATCGTGAGTCGATAACCATTCAGACCACTTGTCTTGATCGGGGAAAGCTGAACGCCCCAGTAATATTAGTTTTGCTTGCACGGTCTGTGCTAAATATTCTGCCAGCTCCAGACCAACACCTCCTAATCCACCAGTGATGAGATATACTCCCTGTTTTCTGAGGCGGACATTTTCGCTAACGGTTTCGTGTAGTTGCACAGGTTCAAAATCTTGCACCCAGCGATTCCGCCCACGGTAAGCAATAATTTGGTCAGATGTATAAGTCGTGAGTTCCTCTATCAGGGTTGTGATGAGTTGTTCCTCTCGATTGCTTTCTACAGGAACTACAACATCAATACTGCGACAGGTTATATTTGGATACTCTAGCGGCATAACTTTGCAAGCTCCGAGAACCAGTGCCTTTTCTGGACATAATATTTCTGAACCTGTTACTTCCTGCAAATTGTTGGAGACAATGCTAATTTCTAGAGCATCTGTTTGGTTATTTTCTGTAATGGCCTGCGCCAAAAACAATAAACTCGACCAGCCTAAAGCTTCAATTGCTGAGTTGGTGTAACTGTTTGGTGTCACACTCCACAAATGAACAATCCTTTTTGGAATCTTACCCAAGCTCCGAAGTTCTTTGAGTAGGGTGTTGTATTCATCCTCTTTTTGAGGGTTAATTATATATGTGAGCTTAGAATATTCGCTAATTTGCTGAAATTGCTCTCCAACTCTAACGCTAATAACATCCTGCTCCTCAAGTAATAGCTGTTTTACCAGCTTTTCGCCCAAGCCGCACTCATCCACAAACACTAACCAACATCCTGATTTTTCTCCGAGTCCAGGTTGAGGTTGCGGTGGCATGGTACGTTTCCAAGAAGGGATGTAAAACCAGTCAGCAATATCTGATTTTTTCGCCAACAAGTCTTGGTTGGTAAATGCTGTAGGTGCTGAGTCAGTTACCGATGATGCAGCAGCTTGAGCTACAAAAATTTGTTCACCGAAAGCTTTAGTTTCCGAGACAGCTGCTACCTCAACAAACCCTTGAGAGTGTAGAGCCTGTTTTTGTGCTTCAATCCAGTAACGTTGGCGCTCGAATGGATAGGTTGGTAAGGGAATATGATGGCGTTGCTCGTTAGCATAAAAACCAGACCAGTCTACTTTGACACCAAAAAGCCAGAGCCGCCCCAAAGAGTTGAGTAAAAATGCTACATCCGACTGTTGTTCTTGTGGATGGCGGATTGAGGTTAGTATAACCTGTTGATCTTTGTGATGTTGCTTGGTAAAGGTACTTAAAGTTCTTCCCGGCCCGACCTCTAAAAAGATGCGCTCCTGTGTTTTGAGTAACTCAGTTATCCCTTGGCTAAAGCGCACTGTCTCTCGTAAATGCTTTACCCAATATTTGGGGTCTGTTGCTTTGGCTACAGTAATCCAAGTACCACTAACGTTAGACACAAACGGAATTGTCGTCGGATGAAGTTGGAGTTTTTGTAACTGTTCTGTAAATGGCTGGAGAATTGGCTCGATCATGTGAGAATGAAAGGCATGAGAAGTATGCAGCCTGCGACAACCGACACCTTTGGCTTCTAGCTGTTGTTGTAATTGTGCGATCGCTTCAGTTGTACCAGAAACCACGCAGTAAGAAGGGCCATTGCTTGCGGCTAAAGATAGTTCCCTACTTAGTAATGGTTGTATCTCTGATTCGGAAAGTTGCACAGAGAGCATTTCCCCACTGGGAAGTTGCTGCATCAGTCGTCCTCGAATTGCCACTAGCATTAGGGCATCTTCCAGCGAGAAGACTCCAGCTAAAGTAGCAGCAACATACTCTCCGATACTGTGACCAATCATCGCCTCTGGGTGTACACCCCATCTCATCCACAATTGAGCTAGGGCATACTCGATCGCAAATAATGCTGGCTGGGCAACAATTGTCTGTTTAAGCTGTTCTGTCGCCTTGGCTGTCTGTGCCTCATCTGGATACAATACATGACGTAGGTCAAAACCTAGATGCGGTTTCAGTAGTTCACAACAACGATCAACAGCAAGTGTAAAGAGTGGCTCACTCTCGTAGAGTTCTCTACCCATATTTACGTACTGTGTTCCTTGCCCGGAAAACATAAATACCACAGGACGATTAACAGGCTGCTGGTATTGGGTGAAAACTCGTTGTGAATCTAAAGGGGAAAGCACCTTCAACGCATCATTCATGTCTTGACATACCACCATCCGGCGATGGTCAAAAGCTCGACGACCGACACTAAGGGTATGAGCCACATCAGCTAAGTTGAGATTGGTATGTTGTTTGAGGTGATTAGCCAGATTCGCCATAGCTGTTTCTAATGCCGATTCCGTTTTGGCAGAAAGAACCAACAGATGATATTTTCTCCCCGACTCCCCCTGCCTCCCTTGCTCCTCCATTGGGGCTTCTTCCAAAATTACATGGGCATTAGTCCCACCAATCCCAAAAGAACTGACTCCGGCACGGCGAGGAATGCCGTTTGTTTTCCATTGGGTAAGTTTGGTGTTGACATAAAAAGGACTGTTGGCAAAATCAATTTGGGGATTAGGTTCTTGAAAGTGCAAACTAGGCGGTATTTGTTGATTCTTCAGGGCTAGGACGGTTTTAATTAAACCTGTTACCCCAGCAGCAGCGTCTAAATGTCCAATGTTAGTTTTCACTGAGCCAATAGCGCAGAAGCCTTTTTTCTCAGTGCTGACTCGAAAAGCTTGTGTTAACGCCGCGATTTCAATGGGATCTCCTAGTGTTGTTCCTGTCCCATGAGCTTCAATATAGGTAATGGTTTCAGGTTCAACGTCGGCAACAACTTGAGCGGTTCTAATAACTTTGGCTTGACCGTCTATTCGTGGTGCTGTGTAGCTAACTTTGAAAGATCCATCGTTATTGATTGCAGAACCTTTAATGACAGCATGGATGGTATCTCCATCTGCTAGAGCATCCTCTAATCTCTTCAAAACTACGATACCTACACCTTCGCCACCAACAGTTCCCTGTGCTTGAGCATCAAAAGTGCGGCAGTGTCCGTCAGGCGAACCAATTCCCCCTTCTTTATAAAGATAGCCAGTTTTTCTGGAAGAACTTATAGAAACCCCACCAGCCAAAGCCAGATCGCATTCCCCATTTAGTAAGCTTTGAGTGGCTAAATGCACAGCGACTAATGAAGTAGAGCAGGCGGTTTGAACAGTGAAACTCGGCCCCTGTAGATTCAGCTTGTAAGAAACGCGAGTAGTTAAGTAATCTTTGTCATTTGCGATCGCCAACTGGTGATTATCTATAGATCCAATAATATCTTCGTTTAAATAAATATTCAGTAAGTACCTACTTAAGCTAGCTCCGGCGTAAACTCCAATAGAACCTGGATATTTTTCTGAGTCATAGCCAGCATCTTCAAGGGCAATATATGCACATTCTAAAAAGAGACGATGTTGTGGATCAGTAATTTCAGCTTCTCTGGGATTAAAACCAAAAAATGCAGCATCAAAAAGTTCTACATCTTCTAATACAGCTCGTGATTTGACAAACTTTGGGTTATTGAGTGTAGCTGCATCTAGCCCGTAAGCTAACAGTTCTTCATCAGTAAAAAATGAAATTGACTCTACACCATTTTGAATATTTTGCCAAAACTGATCTACATTTTTGGCTCCAGGAAACTGCCCTGCCATGCCAATAATTGCTATTTCTGAACCATTATGCTCAACAGATGCTATAGGGATATTCATTCTTCCTTAACTCCTTGGTTATTCATTACCGACTTCATTTTTTGCAACCGTTTTCTTTGTTGAGATTTACCACTTGCAATTTTTTCTATTGAAATATTAGTTTCACTTAAAGATGATGTTTGATTTTTAGTTGCACTAAAGAACTCTGCAAGAGAGCTAATAGTGGGATATCTGAACATATCGAGCATTGATAAATCGATTTTGAATATTTCGCGTAATTGGTTATTAACTTTAACCAGAAGTAATGAATGACCACCGAGTTCAAAAAAGTTGTCGTGAATACCTATTTTCTCGATATTGATAAATTTTTGCCAAATTGTAGCGATAGTTTGTTCTATCTCAGTTTGTGGCATCACATAAGCAGCTTCTAGCTCTGGGCGGAGAGTTTCTGGTGCTGGCAAAGCTTGGCGGTTTACCTTGCCGTTCGATGTCAGTGGTAGCACCTCCAGCATAATAAAGACTGATGGCACCATATACTCTGGCAGAAGCTTCAAAAGGAAGTTACGTAGTTCACTGGTTGTCAATGTTTGCTTGTTGCAGGGAATAACATAGGCCACCAAGTTCTTGTCGCCAGGTTGGGTTTCCTGAGCCAGCACCACAGTCTCCTGTATACCTGGGTGTTGAGCAAGCATCGCCTCAATCTCCCCTAGTTCAATGCGGAAACCACGGATTTTAACCTGATGGTCAATGCGTCCCAAGTATTCAATATCTCCATTGGGCAGATAGCGGGCTAAGTCGCCTGATTTATAAAGGCGTGCGTTTGGTTTATCACTAAAGGAGTTGGGGATAAACTTAAGGGCGGTTAGTTCTGGTCGATTTAAATAACCTCGTGCCACGCCAGCACCACTAATGTACATCTCACCCATGACTCCAATAGGTACTGGCTGTCCATGTTGATCCAACAAGTAAATTTGTAAGTCAGGAATTGGACGACCAATAACACTGCCTGGAGCAATTTTTAAGTCTGCCATCGTCAATGGACGATATGTCACATGCACAGTTGTTTCTGTAATACCGTACATATTGACTAACTGTGGAAACCGATCGCCATGTCGTTCAAACCAAGGTCTTAAGCTTTGAAGTTCTAGAGCTTCTCCACCGAAAATGACCAGTCGTAGGCTCAACTTTTTGGTGCTTCCCAACAACTCCTCTGCCTGTATGAGTTGACGGAAAGCTGAAGGTGTCTGGTTGAGTACTGTCACTTGCTGGGCTGACAAGAATTTGTAGAAATCTTCAGGTGAACGACTTAACAAGTACGGTACTATAACTAACTGTCCACCAAACAACAGGGCACCCCAGAGTTCCCAAACTGAAAAATCAAAGGCAATTGAATGAAAAAGTGAAAATACGTCCTCTTGGTTGAAATGATACCAGGACTTAGTTGCTGCCAATAGACGGACAACATTGGCATGATTGACTAAGACACCTTTAGGTTGTCCTGTTGAGCCTGAGGTATAGATTATATAAGCTAGGTTATCAGTTCTATAATTACTAATTAAATTTTGTTGACTTTCCTGAACTCTACTTTCCCAATCTGTATCTAAACAGACAACCCTGGTGTGATTTTTCGGCAAAATCTCTATCAAGCACTCCTGGGTCAGCAGTATTGGTATCTGTGCGTCCTGCAAGATGAAAACTAATCTTTCTGGGGGATATACTGGATCGAGTGGCACGTATGCGCCACCAGCTTTCAGGATGCCCAGAATTCCAATCACCATTTCGAGCGATCGCTCCACACAAATCCCTACCAATACCTCTGGTTTCACCCCAAGCGATCGCAAATAATGCGCCAATTGATTTGCGCGGTTATTTAGCTCTCGATAGGTGAGATGTTGGTCTTCAAAGGTTACGGCAATTGCATCAGGCGATCGCTCTACTTGAGCCTCAAATAACTCATGGATACAATACTCTCCAGGATAGTCAGTTTGAGTATTGTTCCATTCCACCAACAACTGATGCTGTTGAGTTTGTGTCAATATAGGCAATTCTGCAAGGGGTTGCTCTGGGTTGGCGACAACACCTTCTAGCAAGGTTACGTAATGTCCGAGCCAACGCTGAATTGTTTGGGTATCAAATAAATCTGTATTATATTCCAGTTCTAGCAGTAGTTCACTGTCTGTCTGAAGAATATTTAAATTAATATCCAGCTTAGTAGCACTGGTAGAATTTTTAGCTATCTCAAACTCTTGTTTTAAAGACTTGGATTCCAATGGAGCTTTGTCCAGATTAAACCCTGTGGTAAAAAGAGGGGTGCGGCTAGGGTCTCGTGGTAACTTTAAATTTTCAATTAGTTTAATAAAAGGATAAATTTGATACTCGTAAGCATCTAACAATACCTGCTGAACTGAACTTAAATACTCTGTGAAGCCTGGGTTGCCAACAACTTGGCTGCGTATGGGTAATAGATTAACACAGTGGCCGACAAGATATTCACCTGCGATCGCAGATTGTCCAGCCGAAGCAATACCAACAACGATATCTTGTTGATTCGTCAATCGTTGCAATAAGGTGATAAATGCTGTTAAAAGAATCGTAAATAAAGTATAACCACGTTGTACGCTTAAGCTTTTCAAAGAATTATACAAAGTCGAATCGAGGCTGAGATTTTCTCGCGCTCCAGTGTACGAAAATATCGGTGGTCGAGGCCGGTCAGTTGGTAATTCCAAAACAGGCGCTGAACTGGCAAATTGACTCAGCCAATAAGCTTCAGCTTTTGCCATTTCTGGACTCTGCTGCATTTGTACTTGCCACAGAGCATACTCACTCCATTTCATTGGTTGCGGAAGTTGGCTAGCAATACCTTGGCACTCTGCGGAATAAATTGCTGCTAGCTCTCTTAACAAAATACTAATTGACCAACCATCAGCAACAATGTGATGATTTGTCAAAACCACAAGATGATGACCTTCCTGCAACTTGACGATATGACAGTTCAGTAATGGCCCTATTTCTAAATGGAAAATTTGTTGAGCTTCCCGTACCAACAATTCCGATAGCTGTGTTTCTCGTTGACTTTTATCTAAAGTTGAAAAATCGCTTACTGGGATGTCTATAGTCAAAGTAGGATGAATCAGTTGATTATCCCCCTCTGGACTAAAAGTAGTTCGCAGCGCTTCGTGGCGATTGATAATTTCCTGAACAGCCTTACGTACTGCCCATAAATTGCCAGTCCCTCGCAGATGGATAGTTCTAGATTCGTTGTAGGCGCGGGAAACTTCATCTCCCATCTGTGCTAAAAACCACAGTTCTTTTTGTGCTGCTGTCAGGGGAATTTTGAGCGTTGTTGAAATCGGGGCAGGTGGTAATAATTCCCCTTGTTGCATTTCTACTACGCTTTCCTTGACTGCCTCAATTACGTGTTCAATATCTGCATCGGTATGCGCCGTAGACAGATAAAATGTGCGTCCTTCCCAGACATAAACGCCTTTTTCTAAGAGATGGTAGAAAAACAACTGACCAAACTTGAGGGGAGATGAGGCTATAAAACGAAACAGCGAACCAAAATGAACTACTTGAATTGGAACTTGTCTTTGTTCAAAGTAACTATTAAGAGTCTGGGCTAATTTTGTTGTTTTTTCAGATAACTCTTGCTGTAATTTCGGGCCACTATTTTTAATATGATTGAGTGCAGCCCAAGCCGCCGCCATTACCAAAGGATGTTTGAAGAAAGTACCTGCAAATACTGTGGTTTCCGCTTGAGGATAAGACCCATCTCCATAGTTCCACATTCCACCGTCCAGGGTATCCATCAAAGCTGCCTTGCCAGCTATAACTCCAATTGGCATCCCAGCAGCAACGGCTTTACCGTATGTAGTCAAATCTGCTTGAATATTCCACAAGCCCTGAATCCCACCTGGATGCATCCGAAAACCGGTAATCACTTCGTCAAAAATTAATACGGTTCCTGTTGCTTGAGTTAATTCTCTAAGTTGCAGCAGAAACTCTTTCGGTTGCAAATCTGGGCGACTGCTTTGTATCGGTTCCACCAGAATTGCTGCCAGTTCGTTAGCATGAGTTTTCAGAATCTCTAAGGATTCAGGTTGCCCATAGTCAAGTACGATCACATCATCAGCAATGTATGATGGAATGCCTATAGCTCTGGGGATAGAACGCCGCGTTCCTTCGCTGGTTGTTACTCCTCTTACCAAAATCCCATCATAAGTACCGTGATAAGAACCAGCAAATAAAGCAATCTTAGAGCGTTTTGTGGTAGCCCGTGCTAGGCGGATTGCTGCCATCACCGCTTCTGTGCCATCGTTACAAAAAGCTGCCCGTTCTGCGCCTGTCAACTCACAAATTAACTCTGCAACCTGACCGGCAAGACGCGATTGTGGGCCGTGCAATATACCTTGTTTTATTTGTTCTTGAATAGCTTCGATGACAAAAGATGGTGAATGACCAAATAAAAGCGCACCAAACCCCATAGAAATGTCTACATACTCTTGTCCATCAACATCCCAAAGTCTGGCTCCCTCTCCACGCTGTCCGTGAATGGGATATAACATCTCTTTAATGGAGGGCAGGAAGCCTGTTATCGCCCTGCTATTGGCATGGTAGGAACGATAAACTTGAGTAAGTCGTTTAGATTCGGGAGTAAGTTTGACAAAACGTGTAATTAAAGCATCTAAATGTTTTTGTTGACGGGGAGTTAACAGAGTCTTTGATTCTAACTGAAGAGGCTCAATTGTTTGGGTGATGAGTTGTTGATTAGACTCAGTTTGAATCGATGATGAACTTTCTGAAAAATCAGAGTTATTAATTAAAGATTGAGCAACTTGTCTTACCTCATGCTGAATAGAGGTAGATGAGATTGCTTTTTGTACAGGTAATATCTTCTTCGATGAACCTGCTTTTTGTAAAATGTCTAGCTGTTTGGACATCAACTCAAGCTGCTGTTCTATTACTTGTTCTAGTACTGTACCTGTTACAGATTTTTCATTTTCTTGCTCCAAATTTTGTGTATCTGAAGTCTTTTCAGTATGTGCTTGTAGTATTGGGCTAAATGTAGATTCTTGAAAAGAAGGCTCTACAATCAGATTTTGTGGAGGTAGCTCTTGAGTTATATGAGTTCCTAATGCATGAATTGTTGATAAATCTTCAAGCAATAAGCGAAAAGGAATATCAATACCTAACTCTTGTTGAATAGCACGGTTAATTTGCAACAAAATTAGAGAGTCAACACCCATCGCTAGAAAAGGAGTATGAATATCTATTCCAGATGATTTCACTCCCAATGACTCACTAACAATGTGTTTGAGCGTCGATATTATTTTTTTATATTGAGAATCTTCATTCATAATATTTTAGATTTTTTGAGATTAATACTAACTAAAAATTTAAGTTACTGTCATCTGAAATTACATATCTTTTTCCAATAGTTCTAGCTGTTGAAACATAATAGAAATTTGACGAGTTATTATTTTTTTAGCAGGATGCTCGCGTTTTTCATTTTTGCTACTCAGATGGAGGATATTGTTTTGCTGAGATTCAACAAGTAAATGTTGTGATTTATCTCCTAAATGATTTTGCTGACTACTAAATTTTTCATTCTCCAACTTTTGATTATTATGAGTGTCTTTTCCATTCAATTGATTTAACTCATTACCGCTAGAAGATTCAACCCAGTATTTTTGTCGTTCAAAAGGGTAAGTCGGTAAAGCAAGTCGATGACATTTTTGATTGGCATAAAATCCTGACCAATCCACTTGTATTCCAGACAGCCACAAATGTCCCAGAGTATTTAGTAAGAATGCAACATCGGATTGTTGGTCATGAGGATGACGTATGGAGCAAAGTGCGAAATGTCCTTGAGCTTGTTGTTTAGTTAAAGTACTTAAAGTGCGACCTGACCCAACTTCTAAAAAAATCCGATTTGGCTGTTTGCACAATTCAGTAATGCCATCAGCAAAGCGCACTGACGATCGCAAATGTTTAGCCCAGTAATTGTTATCTGTTGCTTCTTCTGGAGTAATCCAAGTGCCAGTTACGTTAGATAAAAAAGGAATTTTTGGGTAATTAAGATTGATTTTTGCAAATAACTTGGTAAATGGCTCAATAATAAAGTCCATCATTTGAGAATGAAAAGCATGGGAAGTATGCAGAAAACGGCAGTCAATCCCTTGCTCGGTTAAGCGGTTTTGTAAATCTTCAATCTCTGCGGTTGGGCCTGAAACTACACAGCGCTCTGGTGCGTTGATGGCTGCTAAGGAAAGTTTATCACCTAGCATCTGCGTAACTTTTTTCTCAGGTAGCGCTACAGCCAGCATTGCTCCTGAAGGTAGTTGCTGCATCAGTTGTCCACGGGTAGCAACTAGCATCAATGCATCTGCTAAAGAAAATACCCCAGCTAAACAAGCGGCGACATATTCTCCTATACTATGACCAATCATTGCACTAGGGCATACTCCCCTAGATAACCACAATTGTGCTAGAGCATATTCAATCGCGAACAACGCCGCCTGGGTAATATGAGTTTGTGTTAACAGTTCTGTCGCCCATTGGGTCTGTTCTTGGCTGGGATAGAGAATAGTGCGTAAGTCTAACCCTAAAATAGGTTTAAGTTGTTCGCAACAATCATCAACCTGTTCCCGGAAAATTGGCTCAGTCTGGTATAATTCTCTACCCATCCCCACATACTGGGTTCCTTGACCGGGAAACATAAACACAACCTCTGACTCACCTGGTTCTTGATAGTGCGTGAGAAGTCGTTGCGGGTCTTTTGTCTCTAAAACTTTGATTGCATCATCAATATCTTGACAAACTACCATCCGACGATGGTCAAAAGCTCGACGACCTACTTTGAGAGTGTAAGCAACATCAGCTAAGTTTAAATTAGGATGCTGTTTGAGGTGATTAGCCAGATTTGCCGTAGCTGTCTCTAATGCTGATTCTGTTTTCGCAGAAACAACCAACAGATGATATTTCCTCGCCTGCTTCCCCTGCTCCCCCTGCTTCTCTAACGGGGCTTCTTCTAGAATTACATGGACATTAGTGCCACCGATACCAAAGGAACTAACCCCTGCACGCCTGGGATGTCCGTTTGACTTCCATTCTGAGAGCTGATTATTGACATAAAAAGGGCTGTTAGCAAAATCAATCTGAGGATTAGGCTGTTCAAAGTGCAAGCTGGGCGGTATTTGCTTGTGTTTGAGCGCGAGGACAGTTTTGATTAAACCTGCAACACCAGATGCGGAATCTAGGTGGCCGATATTCGTTTTTACCGAACCGATGGCGCAGAAATTCTTTTTCTGAGTTCTGGCGCGAAAAGATTTAGTTAACGCGGCAATTTCAATTGGATCTCCTAAAACTGTGCCGGTGCCATGAGCCTCTACATAACTGACCATATCAGGTTCGATTCTGCTGATGGCCAGAGCCTCTGCAATCACCTTGGCTTGACCATCGATACTCGGAGCTGTATAGCCAACTTTGGCAGCACCATCATTATTAATAGCTGAACCTTTAATTACAGCATGAATATAATCTCGATCGGCGATCGCATCTGCTAATCGTTTTAAAATGACTATACCTACACCATCACCGCTAACTGTTCCTTGTGCCTTGGCATCAAAGGCGCGGCAGTGTCCATCGGGAGACAAAATTCCTCCCTCTTGATAAGCATAGCCAGTCTTTTTTAAGTTAGTTATCGAAACTCCACCTGCTAAAACCAGATCGGATTCACGATCTATTAAGCTTTGGCAGGCTAAATGAACAGCAACTAATGAACTAGAACATCCAGTTTGGATAGTGATAGCTGAACCCTTTAAGTCTAATTTATAAGCAACTCGTGTAGTCAGATTATCTGTACGATTATTATGTCTAATTTGGTCAAGACCAACTAATTTTATTAATTCAGGATTGGAAAAAAGATTGAATAAAAAGTAACTACTAATACTGGCACTACCGTAGACACCAATTCGACCTTGATAAGTTTTAGAATCATAGCCAGCACTTTCCAAAGCTTTCCAAGCTGTTTCCAAAAAGAGGCGGTGCTGTGGATCTATTATTTCTGCTGTTTTAGGAGAGTAATCAAAGAATCCAGCATCAAATAATTCTATATCTTCCAATATAGCTTTTGCTTTGACATAATTTGGGTCATTTAGTGTAGTTTTCTCTACCCCAATTGATTCTAGCTCTTGGTCTGAAAAAAATGAAATTGCCTCCAAACCATCTTTTAGATTTTGCCAAAACTTATCTAAATTCCTGGCTTTAGGAAACCGCCCTGACATACCGATAATAGCTATGTCTAAATCGCTTATTGGATTTTCCTTAAATTCATTATTATATACCATGTGTAAATTGTTGTTACTAAAGGTAATTTGTCCAGATAATTTTACCTAGATTGCGCTCTTGATTGTCTTGAAGCAGTGCGGCTCTGGGCGCGTTGAGTGCTTTCCTCAAACGAAGGTATTTCGCTCTGCTTTTGCGTTAAATATTTAGCTAAGGAATTGATGGTTGGATGTTCAAATAAATTAATTACAGATATATTGGTAGGAAAAATATCTCGTAGTTTGGCGTGAATTTGAACAAGCAGTAATGAATGACCACCTATATCAAAGAAATTATCATAAATGCCCACTTTGTCAACATGAAGTATCTGTTGCCAGATATTAGCGATCGCTTGCTCTACCTCATTTTGTGGTGGTTCATAAGTTGCTGCCAATTCTAGGCGATCGCCATTTGATTCTGAGAGCGCACTATGGTTAACTTTACCATTAGGTGTCAGTGGCAGAGCCTTTAACATGATGAAAGTTGAGGGCATCATGTATTCCGGTAGTTGCTGTCTCAAGAATCTTTGTAGTTCGCTAACATTAAGTATTTGTTGTTGCTTAGAAACAATGTAAGCTACTAAAGATTTGTTGCCATTATCTTCCCGAACAGAAACTACAGCCTGTTGCACTTGCAAATGTTGACACAGTATGGTTTCAATTTCTCCAAGTTCAATGCGGAAGCCCCTAATTTTTACCTGACGATCGACTCGCCCAATGAATTCAATATTGCCGTCAGGTAAATAACGAGCCATATCACCACTTTTGTATAAACGCGAACCCGTCTCTGCAAAAGGATTAGGAATAAACTTTTCTGCCGTTATATCAGACTGATTAAAATAACCCCTAGCTAATCCCGCACCGCCGATGTACAGTTCACCTGCTACACCAATGGGTACTGGTTGCAGTTGCTCATCCAGTAAATAAATCTGCGTATTGGCAAGTGGACGACCAAGGGGTACTGTCTGCGTACTAATTTGCTGATTTTTAACTGCAAAGGTAGTAACCCCCACGGTGGCTTCTGTAGGGCCGTAGTGATTGAAAATTAAGCTAGATGGTGCTTGCTGCCGAATCTGTTCAATAAGTTGCCAGCTTGCAGCCTCGCCACCCAGAATTAGCTGCTGGCGAGGCAAGATGGAATCGGATGGTACAGAGGCGAGAAGAGTCGCAAGGTGGGAAGGAACAATTTTGAGACAGTCGATCGGATGGGTGCGGCAGTATTTTGCCAAGGCTGCTGAGTCTGTAGCACACTCGATGGATAATACATGCAGACATCCGCCAGTGCAAAGAGCAGCAAAGATTCCAGTGTTGCCCAAGTCGGCAGCTAAGGTGGAAACTGTGGCGAAGTTAGTTGTGGTTGATAAGTCTAATCTCTGTGTAATTCCGTGGAGGTAATTCAGTAGTTGTCGGTGTTCGATCGCAACTCCCTTCGGTTTACCAGTAGAGCCAGAGGTGAACAAGACGTAAACTAAATTCTGGACTGTCACTGCACTGGCGGGATTATCATTTTTGCGATCGGCAATGATATCCCAATCTGTATCTAAGCAAACTATCTCAGCTACATCTGTTGGCAGGTTATCGACTAATCGCTGTTGTGTCAATATCAGTGGTATTTCGATATCTTGCAATCGACTAGCAAAACCTTCCTTGGGTAAGGTTGGATCTAGCGGTAGATAAGCTCCACCAGCTTTCAGAATGCCCAAAAGTCCAATAATCATCAAGAGCGATCGCTCTGTGCAAAGTCCTACTAAAACTTCCGGCTTGACTCCTCGCTGCTGCAAATAGTTAGCAAGTTGATTGGCTCTGCGGTTCAACTGTGCATAAGTTAGTTGTTGCTCTTCAAAGACAATAGCAATTTTATCAGGTGTTTTTTGTACTTGTGCTTCAAATAATTGGTGGATACATTTATTTTGTAGATTGTCAATATGTGTTTGATTAAAATCTACTAGTAATTGTTGGCGATCGCTAAAGCTGAGAATTTCTAATTGGCTGATTTTCTCTTCAGGATTAGCAGTTACACTCGTTAATAAAGTTTGAAATTCTTTGGCTAGACGTTCAATAGTATCGGCTGAAAAATAATTGATATCGTAGTAGAATTCTGTCGTTAAAGAATGCTTGCTTTGAGTACAAGTAAGTTTTATTTTAAATTGTTCAATACAACTGTAATATTGCTCAAGAGAAAATGACACGTCGCTAGCAAAGAGTTTTTCTGGTAGTTCCTCAAACTCGAAACCGATGGGAAAAGCTAGGTGTTCGTGATTTTCTATGGATTCTGGCACAAAATAATCTTGCCATTCTGCACCCGCTTCTATAGTTTGATTAGCTAGTTCTAAAACTTCTCTAAAGCGTAAATCTGGTGTCAAATGGCTGTGAATTGGCAACCAAGTAGCCACAAGTCCTAATAAATTATATAGTTCTTCATAGTCTCTGCGATCGCTAGCCATACCAATAACGATATCTGGCTGTCTTGTAAGTCGCCAAATCAGAGTTTGCCAGCAAGCTAGTAAGACAACATCTGTGGAAGTATCATACTTTTGAGCTAAATTGGCAATCTTAGCTGTCACATCAGGAGTAATATCTAATCGACAGCAGTTTATCTCAAATTTTGATGGCTGTAATGGCTGCTTCTCAAAAGGTAACTTCAACGAAGCGAGTGTAGAAAGCTTTTGCTCATGCCAGTATTTTTTAGCTGCTTCTGCATCTTCATCTGTGAGTAATTGATTCTGCCATTCTGAGAATTGCAGATATTGGACAACTTCTTCTGATAGTCTTTCACCTTGTAAGCAAGCAGAATATGAATTGCTAATTTCAGTTACCAGATTCTTGAGTGTCCGAGTATCGGCACAAAGTGAAGGTAAACTGATGATTAAACTGTACCTATGTACATCAAGTTTCAGTAGAGATACATGTAAAAGTGGCCCTTGCTCAAACTCGAACTTAAAATTACGTGCTTCCTGACAAAAATATGCAATTTTGCTTGAAACTTCTTTCGGTTCCCAGTGAGTTAAATCAATCTCACGCCACGACAAAATACTGCTATTTCCTAAAACCATTACAGGAATTTTCATTCCAGGTAAGCAATGAAAAGTTGTACCCAAATTTCCGTGTCGAATAGCAACTTGTTCTAAAGCAGTTTTTAATATCTCTGGTTTAAGATTGCCTTCTAGAAGAAAAGCACATTGAGCCAAATAAGCTGAACTAGACTGCTGTAATAACCAAAGATGCTTTTGTTGAATGGAAAGCTGAAAACCCTGAGTTATTTGATTTGACATACATTTCTTATTACTCTTGACAAATAACACGTAATCTACTTAGACAATGCCTACTCACTTAGCGGTTTACGACAAACAAAACAGGCAGTTTGAGAGGCTTTATTTACTTCTAGATCGCGGTTAACATCATAGATGTTTACTTCTGTAAATCCTACTTTTTCCAGAGCAATTTTTACATCTTTTGCTGAATAAGCTTTTAAGAAAAAGCTTTTATCTAAACGTTGCCAGTTACCATTTATAAATTGAAATCTTGTAGTGTCTTTCCGACCTATTTTGTTTTCTATATCGTAGTTCCAAATATCAACCCAGACATTATCATCTTTGACACCTCCACCAGAATCATTATTTTTCCAGTCTGATTCACACAATTCTTCTAAATACAATTCAAAGACAAAAATACCGTTTTCCAGCAATGAATTATAAACATTTTGCAATACATCATGTAGTTCTTCAGGCTTGAGAAAATAATTCAGAACACCATCTGTAGAAATAGCTGCATGAAAAGTTGGCAGTAATTTAAAAAACCGGGCATCATCAAGAATAAATTTAGCATTTGGCGCATTCTCTCGAGCCACATTAAGCATTCCTTCAGAGCTATCAAGCCCAGTTACTTGATAACCTCTTTTTAGTAGCCGTTGGGCAATTTGTCCAGTACCACAACCGAGGTCAAAAATATGCGCTCCTTCTGGAATATTTTTGAGGATTAATCTATCTAGACAATTTAATACAATTTCGTGGCGCTCTATGCCTTTCAAGTCATACATAGAAGCGATCGCATCATGATTTGTGTTGCGTTGTTTTGAAGACATGATAATGTCGATCCTGATTTTATAATGGTTAGTAATTTCAAGCTGATTGAATCATTTGTGCCATTGCTACAACAACTTTGCGATAGCCTAAGTAGGGATTTCTTCCGTGGGCAGTGAGCATATTATCTAACATCAAAATATCGCTCTTTTGCCAAGCAAAGCTAGTCTGACACTGCTGATAAACTTCATTTATTTCTGCAATAGCTGAGTCTTCTATAGGAGTACCGTCTCCGTAATAAACATTACGCGGTAGCTTTTTATCTCCAAATGTAGACAATAAAGATTCTCGAACTTCTACATCTAAATACGCTATATGGTGTAACTGGATTTGATTAAAAAATACAGGTTCACTCGTTTTTGGGTGTACTGCTAATGCTGGACGAATTTGGCGCGTAATTAGACTGTTATTATCATACCATTCAAAATCCATTTTTGCATGGCGGCAATAATTTTCTACGAGAGATTTATCATGGGTACGAAAGAAATTTTGCCAGCTTACATCCAGACCATTAGTGTAGTGACGAACATACATTAATTGTTTTCTATCTAATCTTTCTCGCAGCTTGGGATTGATGATTTTGTAAGCTTGGCGGCAGTCTATAATCGGCGTTTCTCCACCTTGTTGTGCTGGTTGCACGCAGAAAAACCAAATTTTCAGAGGCCACTGATGTAAATGAGAGCTTTCATTATGAAAAAGGATTGCTTTATCAGCTGGATAAGGAGTAGAGCCATAAACTTTACCACTCTCACTAGCCCGAGGTAAATCACCATATTCACCAAACAATTGTGGAGAAATTGCCTGAGCGAAACTTTCAAATTCTGACACTGATTCTACATTGAAACCTCGAAATAATATTGCGCCATGTTTTAATAATTCTGTCTGGATAAACTCCTGGTTAATTTTAGCCCAAGCTACCAAATCAATATCGTTTGTAGCTGGCTGAATTACCAGAGGAAATGTTTGCTGTGATTGGAGATAATTAGTTTTTACCAATCTTTCTGGTAATAAGCTAACGGCCTTAGGAGTAATGCCAATCAACTTTTTCTGATTAAAGGCTCTGCGTTCTTTTTTTTGCATAGCTTGTTGTTTTCTTTCAGCTTCGGTAAGCATTTCTAAGCTACTAATCCGAGCATCAGGTTGTGAAATGATATTGTTAAGAAGTGTCTGGAAGTGACCAGTCATGCGAGTAATAGTGGTGGTATCAAATAAGTCAGAGTTATATTGCCACTTACCTGAAATTCCTTGGTCTGTTTCTGTGAGAAATAGTGCTAAATCAAACCTAGCTACTTTGTGTTCAATTTCCAACAAACTTAAGGTTAGTCCTGGTAATTCCAAAGGTGGCATCGGCGCATTTTGCAGGACAAATAATACCTGAAATAGTGGTGGTGTGTTACTCAAATTCCGCTCAGGTTGTAAAGCTTTGACTAATTCCTCAAAAGGTAAGTCTTGATGAGCATAAGCTCCTAATGCTACTTGACGTACTCGTTTCAGCAAATCTTGGAAACTGGGGTTTCCGCTGAGGTCGATGCGTAAGACAAGAAGATTGACAAAAAAGCCAATTAATTGTTCAGTTTCTGCTCGATTCCGATTAGCGACATCAGTACCAACAACGATGTCATCTTGATTGGTGTAGCGTTGTAGCAATATCTGAAAACCTGCCAGCAAGGTCATAAATAAAGTGACACCCTGTTGGCGCGAGATTGCTTGTAGTGCTATGGACAGATGGGAGGGAATGATGAAGGATTGAGTAGCACCCTGATTGGTTTTTACTTCTTGGCGCGGACGTGCTGTAGGTAATTGCAGTACAGGGAGATTGTTGCCCAATTGCTGCTTCCAATAGGCAAGTTGCGCTTGGAGTACCTCACCCTGCAACCATTGTCTTTGCCATACAGCAAAGTCTACATACTGGATGGGCAGTTCTGGAAGTGGTGAGGGTTGCCCATTACAAAAAGCTTGGTAAAGTGCTGTCACCTCACGCACTAACACGCCAATTGACCAACCATCAGAGGCAATGTGGTGCATGGTAACAAGCACTATATATTCTTGTTCGCTAAGGCGGAGTAATTTCACCCGCAGTAGAAGGTCATTTTTGAGATCAAAGGTTTGTTGCGCCTCGACTAATGCCAGTTGTTTGGCAGTAGCATCTTGTTCCACAAAAGGTAACTCACTCAAGTCGATTACTAATAATGGCAGTGCTGTCACTGGTGTGATGATTGCCACAGGTCGCCCTTCTACTGTCTTAAAATTAGTTCGCAAAGCTTCGTGACGGCATAGAATTTCGTTAAAACTATTCTGTAGTGCTGTTAAGTTTAACTGTCCTTCTAAGCGAATAGCGGCAGGCATGTTGTATGAAGGGCTTTTTGACTCTAACTGAGTAAGAAACCATAGTCGCTGTTGGGCAAAAGATAGAGGTAACTCGTGTGAGCGGGAAATGCGTTCAATGGTTGCTGCTTCAAATACCAAGTCTGCTCTGCTGGCTTTCTCAATTTCTGTAGCTAACTTGGCGACTGTCGGCTTCTCAAACAACCGATGTAAAGGAAGCTTTATTTCAAAAACTTTTTGGATTTGGGAAATAACACGAGTAGCGACAAGAGAGTGCCCACCTAATTCAAAGAAGTTATCGTGAATGCCTACTTTCTCAAGAGCCAAAACCTCTGCCCAGATTCCGGCAAGCATCTCCTCTACAGGCGTAGAAGGAGCTACAAAGGTTTCTTCAGATTCAACCTGAAGACTAGATGCTGATAGCGATCGCCTGTCTACTTTACCATTAGGTGTCAGTGGCAGTGCCTCTAGTGTTACAAAAGCCGAGGGAACCATATACTCAGGCAGTTTTTCTTGTAGAAAACGGCGTAGCTGTGGCACTAAATCGCGAGTCCATTTTGGCTTTAAAGGATTATTGGCATAAAAATTCCAAGGTTTGGGGCGAATTTCACCAGGGAAAGAAGGAACTATTTTGTGAAAATCTGCTGAGTCAGCCGCCGAGCATCGTGTTAATATCACGTCGTAACTGCCATCTGCGATCGCACTCGTCCAGCTAATATCGATGGTATAGGGCAATTCCTGGTTCAAAGCCCACAGGTCTTCGGGATTTACTTGAGATCCAGTAACGACTCGTACAGCTTGCCGTATGTCTTCTACTGTCTCAGTTACAGAATCACTGGCGAGCAATTCTAAGGTTTTGATTTCTGGTGACAGACGTGCATTCGGTACACGCCGTAGTCCGAGCATATCGGGTTTAGTTGACTGTAGCAACTGGCGGACAGAGGTTAGTGTTAACTCTTGTTCCTGCCAATCCAGCCACGGAAACTCTTTCGGGGAAACTACTTCAGCTTGGACATGGAGAATCACATCATAGCGGAACTTAGTCAGCTCGTTGTGATGATGACCGCGCTTAGGAGAAATCCGAACGTGACTGATTTGTGGAAGGTGTTGCTTCAAAGCAATGAAAAATGCCGGATCGATTACTAGTTCTTGCTCTTTTTCCAGACTTTGTTTTACACGCTGGCGCAACTGGGTTTTGGAGAGTAAGGCAGGAGCCTGATACAGCTGAACCGAGGCATGGAAAGCCTCTAAAAGTGGCAAACTACGTACATCTCCAACAAAAATAAATCCTCCAGGTTCCACGGAAGCGACAGCGCCTTCCAATACCCGAAGCAGGTAGTTGATGCTAGGAAAGTACTGTATTACAGAGTTGAGGATAACTGCGTTGAACGCTTTTGCCTCCAACCCCTGAAAGTTGTCTGCCTCTCTCTGGCAAAGAGTAACTTGTGTAAGCGGCTGTGCCTGTAACCTTAATTGCTGCTGAATATAGTCTATAACTGACTGTGAGAAGTCTGTGCCCCAGTATTGGGTACAGTGGGAAGCGATTCGGAACAGCAATAAACCAGTACCACATCCAATCTCCAGTACACGGGTGGGTTTAAAATTCAGGATGCGCTTTACTGTATGCTCCACCCACTCCTGCATTTGTTGAGTGGGAATGGGCTGACCTGTATAGCTACTATTCCAACCAAGCAAATTTAATGTTGGCTCTTCATGGGGAGAGCTTTGGCTGTAACTTTCATCCCAAACGCTTTTCCACTGGGAAATCTGCTCGTCATAACTCGGTGTTCCCGATCCCAACTCATCTAGATTCTGGGATTGTAAATTTGGAACGATATATGCAATCAAACGCTTGTTGTCTGGTTGACTTTCTTGCACCAAAACTACAGCTTGTTGCACTTCTGGGTTTTGGCTCAACAACGTTTCAATCTCTCCGAGTTCAATGCGGAAACCCCGAACCTTGACTTGATGATCGATCCGCCCTAAATATTCAATAGTCCCGTCTAGTCGATAGCGAACTAAGTCCCCAGTTTTGTATAACCGAGAAATTGAAGTGTTGTTAAAGGGGTTAGGGATAAATTTCTGTACTGTGAGTTCTGGTTGATTGAGATAACCAAGAGCCAGTCCTACACCACCGATGTGTAGTTCACCCGGAACTCCTACGGGAACTGGTTGCAGGTTTTCGTCTAAAATATAAAATTCTGTGTTAGCAATCGGACGACCAATGGAAATGATACCATCTCGACCCTCTACGTTATTTGTAGCCTCTACCTGATGGGCAGCTGACCAGATAGTAGTTTCTGTTGGCCCGTATAAATTCCAGAGTTCAGTACTTCGTTCGAGCAACTGATTGGCTAGTTCGCGATCGAGAGCTTCACCGCCACAGAGGATTTTTAGTGACCAACGACCCTGCCACCCAGCTGCTAGAAGCAGTCGCCAAGTAGCTGGCGTGGCTTGTATGACAGTAGTACCAGAAGATATCAGCCTTTCTAATAATTGAGTTCCGTCAACCGCAACTTCACGGCTGACCACTATCAAACGAGCGCCTACAATCAGTGGCAGGTAGATTTCTAGTGCTGCAATATCAAACGATAATGTTGTGACTGATAGGAGAATATCTTCCTGAGTCAGCCTGATGTTAAGGCGCATGGCACTTAAGAAGTTAACCAACGCTCGGTGTGGAATTTGCACTCCTTTGGGCTTACCAGTTGAGCCAGAGGTGTAAATCACATAGGCTAAATCTTTAGTAGTTACCTGGCTAATGGGATGACAATTGTGTTGGCTAATCTTCTGCCAGTCTGTATCAAGGTATACGAATTTTCCTTGATATTTCGGTAAAGTCGCCATCAATTTCTGTTGAGTGAGCAGCACCGAGACTTGAGCATCTTCTAGCATGAATGCTAAACGTTCGTGCGGATAGGCTGGATCGAGAGGGACATAAGCACCACCTGCTTTCAGGATGCCTAACAATCCGACCACCATATCGAGCGATCGCTCCACGCAAATACCTACCAACATTTTTGGTATCACACCCAACTCTTGTAAATACTGTGCTAGCTGGTTGGCACGAATATTCAATTCCTCATAGGTAAGTTGTCGATCTTCAAAAACCACTGCGATGGAATTTGGTGTTTGTTCTACTTGAGCCTCAAATAACTCATGAATACAACTAGAGGGATAATCAGCCGATGTTTGATTCCAATCTCCTAGCAGTTGCTGTTGTTCTGTTGCAGTCAAGATTGGCAAGTCAGATAGATGGCGATCGGGATTAGCCACAATCCCTTCTAGTAATACCTGGAAATGTCCCTGCATCCGGCTAATTGTGGGAGCATCAAACAAATCGCTGTTGTACTCGAACACGCCCGTCAACCCTTGTTCAGTTTCCGTTAAAAACAGGGTTATATCAAACATGGCTGTTTCGGTTTCTACTTCCATCGGACTCAGGATCGCTCCTGGAAGCTTCAAAACCTCCATTGGGGCATTTTGCAAAATTAACATCACCTGAAATAGTGGTGTGTGGCTTAAATTCCGCTCTGGCTGTAGCTCTTCTACAAGCTGCTCGAAAGGTAAATCTTGATGAGCATAAGCATCTAATGTCACCTCCCGAACCCGCCGCAGTAATTCTTTGAAGCTTGGATTTGCCGACAGATCGGTACGCAGTACAAGAGTATTGACAAAAAAGCCGATTAATGGTTCTATTTCACTGCGATTGCGGTTAGCAATGGGAGAGCCAATCAAAATATCTGCTTGATTTGTGTAGCGATACAGCAATGTTTTGAACGCCGCTAGCAGAGTCATAAACAGAGTAACTGCTTCCCGCCGTGAAAGAGACTTGAGTGCCTCAGTCATAACTTTGGAAATTTGCCACGATTGTTTTCTGCCCTTAAAGGTTTGAATGGCTGGTCGGGGTCGGTCGGTAGGAAGTTGCAGCACGGGCAATTTTCCGCCTAACTGCTGTTTCCAGTAAGCCATTTGAGATAACTGTACTTCTGTTTGTAGCCACTGCCGTTGCCAAATAGCAAAGTCTGCATATTGAATAGTCAAATCGGGGAGTGACGAGGGCTTGCCGCTAGAGAATGATTCGTAAAGTGCAGCTACTTCCCGAACAATCACACCTGCCGACCAACCATCGGCGACAATATGATGTATTGTGAACACCAACACATATTCTTCCTCGTCCAACCGTAATAGAGAAGTTCGTAGCAATGCATCTTCAGTCAAGTTAAAAGCCTGTCGTGCTTGTGAGCTAGCCAGTTGCCGAACTTCAACTTCTTGTTCTTCTGGTGATAATTTTCCTAAATCTATAATCGGCAGTTTTATATTTAGCGCCGAAGCAATCTGTTGGACGGCTCGCCCATCTACATCTGTAAAGCTCGTCCGCAAGACCTCATGGCGTCGCACAATTTCATTGATGCTTTGCTCCAGTGCTGCTACGTTGAGCAAACCTTTTAATAGTACAGCTCGGGAAATGTTGTAAAAAGGGTTATCTGGTTCCATCTGATTGAGGAACCACAGCCGCTGTTGAGCAAACGACAGTGGCAACTCACCTTCCCGCTTCACCTGATTGATAAGCATAGTTGCTGAGTTCTGTCCGCTCCTCATTGCCGTTTCAATCAGTTCTGCAAGCCCAGCTATTGTAGGTGTTTCAAACAAACTACGTAACCGCAACTCTACTTGGAAGGCTTCGCGTACTTGGGAAACAACTTGCGTGGCTAGCAAAGAGTGTCCTCCCAAATCAAAAAAGTTATCGTGAATACCTACCTGCTTAATACCTAGAATCTCGCTCCAAATTCCTGCTAGTACTTCCTCAACTGGTGTGCGAGGAGCCACAAAACTTTTTGCTGTCTCTGGTCGTACTTGGTCAGGTGCTGGCAGAGCTTGACGGTCTATCTTCCCACTAGGAGTTAGCGGTAGTGCCGTTAGCATAACAAAGGTGGAAGGCACCATATAATCAGGCAAGTTTGCTTGCAGATAACTACGCAGTTCATCAACTTGGTAGGAGGATTCTTGGGATGGTACTACATAGGCTGCCAAATACTTCTGACCTAGCTCTAAATCTGGTGCTACGATTACAGCCTCTTTTACACTTGGATGCTGGCTCAACACAGCTTCAATTTCTGTCAGTTCAATGCGAAAACCTCGAATCTTTACTTGGTAATCGCTACGTCCAATAAACTCGATTGTGCCATCTGGTAAATAACGTGCTAAATCACCTGTTTTATACAGTCTTGCTCCTGGTTGGCGGCTAAAATAATTAGGAATGAATTTATCAGCAGTTAGTTCAGGATGCTGCATATAGCATCGGGCTAACCCTGCGCCACCAATATATATTTCACCTTTGATTCCAATAGGAGTCAAGTGTAAGTTATTGTCCAGAATATAAACTTGTGTATTAGCAATTGATTTGCCAAGAGGAACTGTTTTAGTTGTTAAATTGACTTCTGTAATTAAATGAGTGAGTACGCCAACAGTGCTTTCTGTGGGGCCATAATGGTTAAATATCTGGCAATTGGGTGCTAACTGGCGAATTTGCTCAACTAACTGCCAATTAGTAGCTTCACCACCTAAAATTAGTCGTTGACGAGGCAGGATAGATTGGGGTGTAGGAGATAGCAGCAGGGAACTAAGGTGAGAAGGAACAATTTTGAGACAATCTATAGGATGTTTGTGGCAATATTCTGTTAAGGCAACTGGATCGGTAGCGCGATCGTAGGAGATAATATGTAGACATCCTCCTGTGCAAAGTGCAGGGAAGAGAACGGTGTTACCTAAGTCTGCGGCTAGAGTGGAAACTAATGCAAAGTTGCAGGTGGAATTGGTAGGTAGTTTTAAACTATCAATGATGGCATAGACATAATTAAGAATTTGCTGATGTTCAATGGCAACTCCTTTGGGTTTGCCTGTGGAACCAGAGGTAAATAATATATAAGCTAGATGATTATTGTTTGCCTGACAGTGAGGATTAATATCAGTTTCATGAGAAAATTTCTGCCATTGTGCAGCCAAATTCATGACTTGCAGTTGTTCGATATTAGCTACTTCTGATAATCTCTTTGCTACGCAAGTATTAGTAATCAAAAAGGAGGCTTGGATATCTTTTAAACGTGATGCTAAACTCTTGGGTGGAATCCCTGGATCTAAGGCGATGTATGCTCCACCAGCCTTGAGAATGCCTAAAATACTCACAATCATATCAGTCGAACGTTCTAGGCAAATTCCCACTAATATCTCTGCTCCTACTCCTTGTTTTTGTAAGTAGTGAGCTAATTGATTTGCCTTTTGATTGAGTTGTTGATATGTGAGTTTTTCCTCTTCAAAAACTACAGCAATCTGATTAGGAGTTTTTTGTACTTGTGCCTCAAATATTTGGTGGATTAACAGATTTTTGGGATAATTTTTGTTGCGATCGTATAGTAGCTGTGTTCTTTCAATATCGCTGATAATTTCTAACTGACTGATTGGTAAATCTGGATGAGCGATCGCACTACCCACTATACTTTTAAATTGCCCAGCTAAAACTTCAATGTAGTCGGAATTAAATAAGTTTGAATTATAGTGAAGCTCTGCAATTAATTGGTGATTACCAATACATTTCAGCTTAATATTAAATTTTTCAATACACGAGTATTGCTGATAAATCGAAAAGACAGTATCAGCATTTGTGTACTTAGGCGATTGTTCTAAAAATTCAAAGCATAAAGGTGAAAAACGTGAATTGTTTGGCGCTAAATCTGCTATATTTCCCCAATTAAAATAAGGATGATATTTGAAGCTATCAGTCAGATTATTTTTATAGATAATCTCGACAAATGTACTTTCTTTGTCTAACTCAATATTAATAGGTAAATATTTAGCAAATAAACCTATAGCATCTTCCAGTTCTTGGTAATTACGCCCATCACAACCAATTCCAATAATTACATTTGATTGTTGGGTAATCCGCCAGATCAAAATCTGCCAGCAAGTTAATAAAAAATTAGAAACTGAAGTATTATATTGCCGAACTAATATTTCTATCTGTGCCGTTAATTCAGGAGTAATGTTGATAGATTGTATTTGCGGCTGAAATGTTGATTTTAAAGCGGTTTGTTGTTCCCAAGGTAACTTTAAGGTTGTCAACGCAGCAATATTTTGTTTACGCCAATACTCTCTCCCCGCTTCTGTATCTTCTCCCTCTAACAATTCATTTTGCCATTCAGCTAAATCTGCATATTGTAGCGGTTCATTATCTAACTCTTTTCCCTGAACGCAAGCTGCATAAGATTGACTGATTTCTCGCACCAAAATATTTAGTGATGCTGCGTCTGCACAAAGGGCAGGTAAGCAGATCAATAGAATATACTTTTCTAAAGATAAAGTAACTAAAGATAAGCGCAACAGAGAACCATGTTGTAGATCGAATACTTCTTGGTTAAATTGCTCAAATAAGCTTGATAATAATTCTTCTTGTTGTTGATGGCTGCAACTACTGAAGTCGTAGTTTTCACCCCAAGTAATATTTTTATTTGTAATTACTTGCAATGGGATAGACATCCCTGGCAAACAATGAAAGTTAGTGCGAAGTATTTCATGGCGATTGACAAGCTGTTCTAAGGCTTGCTTCAAGATGTTGATATCGATAACGCCTTCAATTAAAACAGCACATTGAGAACGATAGGGAAGGCTATTAACTTCTTGCAATTGCCACAAATGTTTTTGCTGAGGCGAGAGGCGAAAACCTTGCATTTCTTCTAACATTACTAATTCTCCGTACTTGGCACTAAATCTCTTGACTACTGAATACTTCTGACATCCCAACTACCACTTTTCTTTCCCCGACAAATGGCTGTCTTCCATGTGCTGTCAGCATATTATCCAGCATTAAAATATCTCCAGCCTGCCAGGGAAAAATCACAGTTTCTTGTTGATAGATGGTACGAATTGCATCCAAAACTTCTGCTTCAATTGGTGAACCATCACCGTAATAGGTATTATGTGGCAAATCCTCTTCTGAAAATTCTGCTAACAATGCAGTGCGAATCTTTGCATTCAAAGTGCTGACATGAAAAAAAGCGGCATGATTAAACCAAACAGTTTCACTTGTTTTAGGATGTGTAGCGATCGCTTGTCTATGAGTACGGGTTCGTAAGCGATTTCCTGGCTTCCACTCGAATTCAATATGATTGCTACGGCAAAATTCTTCTACTTCGGCTGGGTTTGTGGTTTGAAATACTGTTTGCCAAGGTAAGCCAAAACCATCACCGAAGTTACGCACATACATCACGCCTGTTTCGATGAAGCGATCGCGAATTTTTGGGTTAATCTGTTGTAATAATCTCCGCGTATCAGCGATAGGAGTTTCCCCACCTTGCTGTGCTGGTGTGACGCAGTGAAAGAAAATTTTTAAAGGCCAGCTAGCGGCATAAGAATTCTCGCTATGCGGAAAGATACTTTGGTCAGCAGGATAGTCAGTAGATGTGTAGATTTTACCTTGAATTGCGCTCCGAGGTGAAGAGCGATCGCGGTATTCTAATAAATCTCCCGAAACAGCCTGGATAAAATTTTCAAACTCGGCAATATCTTTTACTTGGAAATTACGAAATAGTATACCTCCATGCTTAAGTAAATTTGTAGTAATTAACTCTTGATTATTAACTGCCCATGTTAATAAATTGACCCCTTCTACAGTGGTTTGGCATAACACAGGTAAAGCACTATCAGTTAGAAGAGGCGTTAATTTGACCAATTCTGTTTGCAAGAGATTGATAGCTTGCTGTCTTTTAACCTTTAGAAAAGATTGACTTTTTTCTTTTGTATCTGTCCTTTCCATTAATTAAACCTTATTACTTGCACTAGTGGCTGTTGTAAAATCTATAGCTAGCTCTTCCAAAGAATTTACACCTAATTCTTGCAAAATGTGTGGTTGTAATGTGTTGTTCTCTATAATATTACTGCCTTCGTTATTTTCGCCTTTGTAGACAATTACTAAGTTATGGTAAAAATGTACTTCTACAATATGTTTATCAAAATAAGATGGTGAGTAACCAGGATTTAAAAACTCCTGATAATTTAAGCCATCAGCTAATCTTTTGTACATTGCCATTATGGTATGAGAAGCATTTAAATCAATGCTACCACCCACGTTTATACAGTTTGCCAAATACACACTTTTTTCACCCTTTTCCGACCAATTACTGCCTAAGCTTGGCCAATAAGAAATGTGGGTATTTTCTTCTGCATAAATACCTCCATCTTTCAAAAATGGAAAAAGAATATTAAAAGTCTTAATTCGATGTTCATTTATGGAACAACCGTCATCAATGATAATATCTAATTCTCCAGTTTCATTAATAACTTCTTTTAAAAAAGCTTCATCAGTTTGAGAACCCTTAAATATTTTGATCCGTTCTTCTTCTAAACCTTGTTTCTCTACAATATCGATTCCATAAATATTACTGTTGGGAAAATATGTTTTCCACATCCTTAAAGAATCACCTCCTGATGTCGAGTCGTCATAACCTCCTACACCAATCTCTAGGATATTGAGCTTTTTCCGACTTAAAGGAGCAAAGTGCTTTTGATAATGTTGAGCAAATCGATGAGTATCACCCCACTTAGCATGATTATAAAGAGGTGCTAATTTGATTAAGTTTTTACGATAAAGAGTTTTTTGGACATGATGAGATAAATTATCTACCAAATTTCTTGATGCTGTTAGCAAGCTCATTGATGTTTTCCTATATATAAAATAACAATTTTAGGCTTCACGAATTGCCTTACGTTTGGTCAGCTTGAGCTTTTCTAAGGATGTATATTCTAGTCTTTGCTCTCTAATTAGTCTCTGTTCTCTATCAACATTTTTTAGGATCTCGCCTAGTTCGTTCACTTTAGTATCAGGCTTTTCTATGACATGCCATAGCAGCATTTCAAAATGATTGTTTATGCTAGCAATCGTTACAGCATTAAACAAATCTATCTTATACTCCATTGAACCCTGAAACCCTTCTTCACTTTCCCAAATGCTAAATTTTAAATCAAATTTAGAAGTACCAATATCTACTTCTTGAGGATGCATATTCAAGTTGTTAATTTCGATAGCTGGTATCGGTGCATTTTGCAAAATAAACATTACCTGAAACAAAGGGTTATAACTCAGGTTACGTTCTGGTTGTAACTCCTCTACTAGCTTCTCAAAAGGTAAGTCTTGATGGGCGTAAGCATCTAATGCACAAGCACGTAAACGTTGTAGAACTTCTCGAAAACTGGGATTTCCACTAAAATCTGTGCGAAAAACTAAGGTATTGATAAAGAAGCCAATTAAGTTTTCCGTTTCTTGCCAGTTACGACCTAATACGGGTGAACCAACTAAAATATCATCTTGTTTATTATAACAGTAAAGCAATGTTTTAAACACTGCTAAAAGTGTCATAAATAAAGTTACACCTTCTTGTTTATTTAAGTTTTTTACTGCTTCCTTGATTTCTCCTGTAATCGTGAAAAACTCTTTTTTACCTTTAAATGTCTGAATTGCTGGTCTAGGTCTATTGGTGGGAAGTTGAAGTAAAGGTGCGCTGCCATTTAGCTGCTGTTTCCAATAATCTAATTGAGGTTGGAGAACATCTGTTTGTAACCATTGTCTTTGCCAATAAGCATAATCTGCATATTGGATACTTAGTTCAGGTAAAGGTGAAGGTTTACCAAGAGAGAACGCAGCATAAATTGTTGCTAGTTCTTGAATAAGCACACCAATTGACCAACCATCAGAGATAATATGATGGATAGTAATTAGCAACAGATGCTCATCTTCTTTGAGATGTAGAAGTGTTGCTCTTAATAGCGGTAATTGGGAAAGATTAAATGGTTTTTGGCTTTCTTGCAAAATTAAACTTTGAATATCAAAGTCGAAATTTTGCAGAATTGATAATTTGACTTCTAGATTCTCATGAATAACCTGAATAGGTCTTCCGTCTATAGGAGTAAAGGTTGTGCGTAAGCTCTCGTGACGCTTGATGATTTCATTCAGACTTTGTTCAAGGATCGCTGGATTAAGTTTACCAGTTAATCGAATAGCGATCGCAACATTATAAAAAGGATTTCCCGGCTCTAACTGGTCAAGAAACCATAAACGCTCTTGTGCTAAACACAGAGGTAATTCACCATTGCGGGGAACAGGTTGAAGTTTGTGATTCGTGGTGGTTGTTTCTGTAGCCAATACCAGTTTAACTACCTGAGCAATACTCGCTTCAAACAAATCAATAGCCGAAATAGATACTCCTACATCTTGCTGAATCCGATTTTTCAAATCAAACGCCTGTAAGGAATCTATACCCAAATTGCTCAAGGGTTGTTGAATATTTACCTGCTCTAAAGGTACTGATAATACTTGAGCTACCAACTGTTGTAAGTAAGTTTCTAGATTTGTCGGTTGCTCTTTGGGTAGACTCACATCAAAACTATCCAAAATACTACTTTGGACAACATTGAGAGTCCCTGCTAAAAACTCTGCTTTGGTAGCGCGACGTTGTATTTTCCCACTAGAGGTTTTAGGAATAGTACCAGGCTTAATTAACACCACTGTATAAACTTGCATCTCAAATTCTTGAGAAACCGCCTGACGAATAGCAGCAGTCACTTCCTCTAGATTTGGTTTAGCGCGGAATTCTAACTCCTGTACCACTACCAACTTCTCTTCGTTCTCTACCTCAACTGCAAATGCAGCACTACTACCCAAACGTAATGCTGGGTGAGAGCGTTCTGTGGTGAGTTCGATATCTTGTGGGTAAAGGTTGCGGCCGCGAATAATAATTAAATCCTTGGCTCTACCCGTAATAAAGACTTCTCCACTATCCAAAAAGCCTAAGTCACCTGTGCGGAGAAAAGGTCCTGACGCTTCGCTAACTCCTGTATCTTGCAAAAAGGCATGAAAAGTCTGTTCTGTCTCTGTTTGACGATTCCAATAGCCTTTCCCAACACTGGGGCCAGATACCCAGATTTCCCCTACTTCTCCATCCTGACAGCGAGTTAAAGTTTCTGGATTGGCAATTACAATCTGTTGTTGTGGCACACTGCGGCCACAGCTGACTAATGCTATTGAATTATCGTCCTCAGCAACCACATCAATTACATCATTGCGTTCTAAAGCGCTCTTATTTACGTTTTTGCATCTAACTAACGCAGACTTGACGCTACCAGATACCATTAAAGTGGCCTCTGCCATGCCGTAACAAGGGTAAAAAGCTTCTGGACGAAAACCGCAATCAGCAAAGGTAGCTGCAAAACGCTCTAAAGTTTCCTGGCGAATTGGTTCCGCGCCGTTAAAAGCTACATTCCAACTGCTTAAATCGAGGGTTGAGCGTTGTTCAGGAGTAATTTTTTCAATACAAAGTTCATAGGCAAAGTTGGGAGCGCCACTGGTGGTTCCTTTGTAACGGGAAATTGCTTGTAACCAACGGTACGGACGCTGGAGAAAAGCTGCTGGCGGCATCATGATACAAGGAAAAGCTGCATATAAAGGTTGTAGTACGCCGCCAATCAGTCCCATATCATGATAAACAGGCAGCCAAGTGACAAACTTACTACTGGCGGAATGTTCCATATACTGGCGCGTCACCACAGCATTGTGTAGTAGGTTGCCATGATTGAGCATCACACCTTTGGGTGTACCAGTAGAACCGGAAGTGTATTGCAAAAAGGCCAGAGTTTCTCTATCAATCAAAGGCTCTTGCCAAGCCTCTTCTATAACCGGTGCGAGGTTATCGGTAGTCAGCCAGCGAATACTATCTAGATCAAATTTATCGGCAAGCAAAGATTTCAATTGAGACAAGATGGCCGTTGTTGTCAGAATTACTGCCGTTTGTGCATCTTTTAAAATCGCCAAGATTCTGGGGGTGTTGCGCTGATTGCGTGGTGGATAAGCTGGGACTGCTACCACACCAGCATATAGACACCCAAAGAAGGCCGGTAAGTAATCTATGCCAGGTGGGTAAAGTAGTAACGCCCGCTCTCCAGCTAATTCTAAAATTTGAAGTTGAGATGCGATCGCTCTACTATATCGATCTAACTCTCCATAAGTTAGAGTCGCTCCTTGTGCTTCTCCATCGTGCAGAAAGGTAAAAGCCTCAGTGTTTCCTTGCTCTACCGACCTGTAACGCAGTAGCTCCACAACTGTAGAAAACTTACAGACCATTTCTTCTAAATCATTGAGACATTCAGTCATTGCTCTTTCAAAATCCTGATGCACAAAAAATTCTGGGATATCAAGCCGTTGCAGCCTTTGCCAAAAGAATGACAAATTTTAACCGCGTTCTATTTGCGTACAGCTTATTTTCCGGTGTTTCTGAATCGAGGTATGAATCTGGATGTAGAGACGTGTCTCTACAAGGATTTTGAAATTACGCAAAATTATTTTTCGTACCGCAATCAGCAACGCCATTTTTTAATCCAGCAATATTATTGCTACTTATTTGCAATTACTCTTAAAACTTTAAAGCAACTTAGGTAAGATAGCAAGCAAATTTTAATTAAAAACTATTATTATCTTTTGCTCACAAATAATTTCTAATAACTCTATCTAAAGATAGATGACAAAGCTTAAGTTAGGTAAATCTTACTTGACTACTGCTATAGCAATACCTTGAAAAGACTGATTTATAAGGATTTTTCGCACAACGCTAGTCAGATTTAGAAAATTCAGAAGTTTTGATAAATGCTTGCTCAGGCGTAACCTTTATGATAATGTCTCCTAATAGCACTAGAGTTAGCTGCAAATTAGTCGCAGATAGCTTTTGAGGATTTCTAGGGCTAGTGTCAAGCATTATTGATAATATATCGCGTCATTAATATCAGACGTGAAATTTTCATGGGCTGTGAGAATGAGTATCAATATGCAACTAGAGCCTTTATTTAAAAGCCTGTTAATTACAGGTTCAGTTCAAGGAGAAACCAGAATGAAGGGTGGGTTAATGAGTGAGATACGTTCGGTGGCATTAGCATTAGCGGTAATTAGCAGCTTAGTACAACCAGCCCATGCAGGAACACAGACAGCCGAACTATCTAGTCAGAAATCTCACTCTACCAGAGCGGCACAATTGCTTGTGCAAAGCAGCGATAACGTTAATAAAGTTACAGGCGTTAAAATAAATTCTACTGATAAAGGCATTGAAATTATTTTAGAAAGTGCTAACGCCGAAGCACTCAAACCAGTCAATAACAATCAAGGCAACAGTTATATAGCAGATATACCCAATGCAGTGCTAGCACTAGACAAAGGTGGAAACTTTACCCAAAATAATCCTGCACCAGGCATTGTATCTGTCAGCGTCACTCAAGCTAACACCAATACCTTGAGAGTAACGGTAATCGGTGAGGGAAGTTTACCTAATACAGAGTTATTTGATAGTGACCAAGGTTTGATATTTGCAGTTACACCAATTGCATCAGCTACTAAACCACAGCAGCCAACACAAGCCGTGGCAGAAGTCACTGGAGTCAAACTTAATCCCACCAATAACGGTTTGGAAATCATCTTGACAACTCCAGATGGTGAAAAATTACCAGTATTGCCTAAGACTGAAGGCAACACATATATTATCGAAATTAATTCGGCTCAACTGCGCTTACCCAGTGGTGGCACATTCCGCCAAGAAAAACCCATTGCCGGAGTTAGTGAAATCACCGTGACTAATTCTGATGCCAACACTATCAGAATGGCTGTAATTGGAGTAGATAGTATTCCGAAAGTAGAGTTATTTGATAGTGACCAAGGTTTGATTTTCGGTGTCGCCTCAGCTGCATCCTCTACTCAGGCACAAACGCAACCCCAAACACCAACAGAACCAACCCAGCCATCGGCCTCTGACGAACCAATTGAATTAACAGTCACAGGTGAGCAAGACGGGTATCGCGTACAAGATTCATCAACTGCAACAAAAATAGATGTTCCCCTACGCGACATCCCTGCATCTGTACAGGTAATACCCAAAGAAATCATTCAAGACCGACAAGTAGTCAGGCTCAACGAGCTCGCAGACAACGTTAGTGGTGTACGTCGTCAAGAGACTTATGGTGGACTTGCATCTCAAGGCTACTTTATTCGTGGTTTTGAGACAGGATTTGAGAATCTGCGTAATGGCTTCAAAGATTTTGGCTTCATTAGTCCGCGTGATGTTTCTAGTATCGAACGTGTAGAATTTCTCAAAGGGCCAGCATCAATTTTGTATGGTAGCATCAGCAGTCCTGGGGGTGTCGTCAACACAATTACTAAACAGCCCCTATCAGACCCGTTCTATCAAATCAATGGCACTATTGGCAGCGACGACTTTTACCGCACATCAATTGATTTAACTGGGCCGCTTGTAGAAAATCGTTCTGCTCTTTACCGCCTGAATTTAGCTTACGAAAATGCTGATAGCTTCCGGGACTTTGTTAATAATGAAAGTACTTATATTGGGCCAATCATTACCGTAAAAGCGGGAGAGAATACAGATATTACCTTTGGTTATGAATACCAAAAGTACGACTACACTTTTGACCGAGGTTTTCCGAATAATAACAGAGTAGTTTTTGACCTCCCCATCAACCGCTTTTTAGATGAACCTAGTCTTAATAGAGGTGAATTTACATCTAATAACTTTACTTATGTTCTAGAAAGCAAATTTGGCTACAACAATAATTGGAAATTCCGCCAAGGCTTCAACGTCATTAACGTTAATGGTAGTGCAGGAGGCACTCAAGCTAATTCTATAAACGAAGATGGTCTAACTGTAGCGCGGGAATATCGAGTTAGCAATGATAAATCAAACAACATTTCATTTCAAAATGAAATTAGCGGCAAATTTAATACTGGCTCAATTCGTCATAATATCCTTGTGGGGCTAGAGTTATCCAATTACAGTTTCCAGTACGACTTTTATCGTGGAACTATTGCAGATTTAAATATTTTTAATCCTGTTTATGGCGCACAGCCAGAATCCGTGGAACGGGCGTTTTTTGAGAAATATGGTGGAAGTAATATTGCACTATATTTACAAAATTTAGTTGAAATAACACCAAATCTTAAATTGCTAGCTGGTGGGCGTTTTGACTGGGTTGATTCCTTTTATAGAAACTTGGAAACTGGCGCAACTAACAACGAAACTTCAGATTCTAAATTTTCGCCACGAGTTGGCATAGTCTATCAACCTACTGATTCCACTTCAATTTATGGAAGTTGGACAAATTCCTTTAATCCGCAAATATTCGGGAGAAGTATTAATAACGAAGCATTTAAACCAGAAACAGCAAAACAATTTGAAGTTGGCATTAAACAAGAATTTCTTGACAATCGGCTCTCAGCAACTTTAGCTTATTTTAACATCACAAAGAAAAACGTTTTGACTACAGACCCAGATCCTGCGAATTCTGACTTCCAAATCCAAACAGGTGAACAAAAAAGTAGCGGTGTTGAACTCGATGTAGTTGGAGAAATTCTTCCTGGCTGGAAAATAATTGGCACATATACTTATACAGATGCTTTTGTCAGCGAAGACCCAATATTAGTTAATAATAGATTAGCTGGTGTACCTTACAATAGTGCTAGTTTGTGGACTACATATCAATTACAAAAAGGTAATTTACAAGGTTTGGGACTAGGATTTGGTCTAGTTTATGTAGGCCAACGGGAATCTGACATATCCAATAATAATGTCAAAATTCCTTCTTATTTGAGAACAGATGCCAGTATTTTCTATAAACGGGATCGTTGGCGAGTTGGTGTCAACATTAAAAACCTATTTGATACTAAATATTATGAGTCTCAAGGATTTTACATTGTTCCGGCTGCACCATTCACTGTTCTGGGAACCGTTTCTTTGGAGTTTTAATTTGGGAGTAGTTGTAAAATTTGATACATACTTTGATTGACGGAAAATTGACTAAACGGGCGGGGTTTACCTGCCCAAGATTTGCTTTATTGTTCATACATAATATTGGTGCATCAATAACTGAATTGTTTTGGTTACGCAAACAATATGATTGAGTTTCACAGATATCTACCCTAAAAAAATAGGGTGGCAGTGAAAAGTTTAATCCTTTATTACCTAGTTATTTTATTATGGCTAATTCTTTTTGTGCGCTAGAGTCTCTTGATGTTGGAGAAGATCCAATTGCCAATGCTTACAATTTTGACTTTTTTGTAATGATTGAATGTCCAACTCCTTGGACAAATGAGGCATTTAATTCTAAACTAGTTCCTGAGAACCTGCGAAATATAGTCAAAGAATTTGCAGAATCTGAGATAACTGTAGAGTTTTTATTAATTTCTAACAAGGAATTGAAGCAGCCAGATGCGACAAGGGTTTTGATATATCAGAAACCTACTGGTTTGGCTCAAGGATATAGCAAATATGAATTGTTATTATCTGATATTGCTGAGGTAGCGCCTATTATTAAAAAATGCTTATTTGAGAAAAATTTAGATAATTATATTAGCGAACCTCACACAAGAGATATTTTTATATGTACTCATGGTAGTCGTGATAAATGCTGTGCTAAATTTGGTAATCCTTTTTATCGTCAGGCAAAAAATATCGTTAAAGGTTTAGGGATGAATAATGTCAGAATCTGGCAATCTAGTCACTTTGGTGGTCATCGTTTTGCACCTACTGCTATCGATTTTCCAGAGGCTAGATACTATGCTAGGTTAGATTCTGAATCATTCTCTTCCATTTTGACCCGCACTGGAAATCTTGAATTTATTAAGCATATTTATCGTGGGTGGGCAATATTACCAGAAGCTGCACAGGTTTTAGAAAGAGAAATGATTCTTATCTCTGGTTGGCAATGGTTGACTTACAAAGTTGATTATCAGATTATCCAACAAAGTGAGAATGGGGAATTTAATCGCATAAAACTAAATTTTCTTAAGCCAGATGGGAGCTTGGGTAGCGTAAAAGCTGATGTGTTAGTTGATAAAGTTAAGACTCTATATCTAAGCGATTGCCAGCGTGAGATTGTCGAAACAGTTCCCCAGTTTTATGTACAAAATTTGTTGGCAGAGGTGCATGAATAAAAATTATATCATTAGGAAAAAAAGATACGTAGATTATTGTAAAATATGTATTTTGATGGTTATTTCGTTATTCTTTTTTGCCGCTTGTCACAGTGGTTTTGATCAAAATACAGGTGAATCTAAATCACAATTATCAATGCCAAAATGTCGCTTATTTAAGCATGATTTAGGTGAAACTTGTGTACCTCTAAACCCGCAGCGCATTGTTGTTGCAGAGCAAATTACATTAGAACCTTTGATAGCATTAGGATTGAAACCAATAGGTATACCTGAACATACTTTTGTAGCTAGTAAAACTAGTTTTCTCAAGAGGCAAATGGCTGGTATAAATTATATAGGCAAAGAGGGACAGTTGAATTTAGAAAAAATATTGAAATTGCATCCAGATTTAATTATTAGCTTATATGATATTAACTCAGAAACCTATCGATTGTTTTCACAAATAGCTCCTACAGTTAAATTTAAATATGTCCATACTCAATGGCAAGAATCTTTTCGGCGTATTGCTGAAGTATTAAACAAGACTGAACAAGCTGAAAAATTATTGAATCAATACGAACAGCGATTAACAAAATTGCGAGATGCTTTAAATAATCACCTAAATAAACTAGAAGTTTCTGTCGGCCGGTTTCATGGAGGAGTACAACTACCTGAGTTTCGTTCTCAATTTTCATTTCCTGTCAGTATTTTGCAAGAAGCCGGAATTGCTATGCCAGATGCTCAACGTCAGTTAGCTAAAAATCCTGACGAAAATTTGGTAATACTGAACTTAGAACGTATAGACTTACTTGATGCTGATGTTTTATTTGTAGCGGTAGATCCTGGGGCTAGAGAATTATTCCAAAAATATCAAAAGACTCGTCTTTGGCAAACCCTTAATGTAGTTCAAAATCAACGAGTTTATAGTGTTGATTCTAGTTACTGGATTTTTGGAAGTATTCTATCAGCAAATGCAATACTTGATGATTTATTTAAGTATTTGCTCAAGGCAGCGTGACAGTGAATTAATTAGTCAATTATAAGGAACGCTGCTCATGAAAACAGAAATGAAATTTAGTAGTTTTCGTAATTTTATTATTGTCTGGATTGGTCAGTTTGTTTCGGCTATGGGCAGTAGTATGACCAGCTTTGCCCTAAGTATTTGGGTCTGGGAATTTACAGATCAGGTAACAACACTAACGCTTGTAGGTTTCTATACGTTACTTCCCAGTATTCTGATTACTCCAATTAGTGGAGTGATTGTGGATCGGTGGAATCGCAAGTTACTGATGATTGTAGGAGATAGCGTAGCTGTAGGAGTAACAATAGCGATCGCACTCCTATATCTAACCAATCATTTGCAAGTTTGGCACTTATATATTACAGGCGCGATTACAGGAGTTTTTAATGAATTACAGTCTCTAGCCTATTCTGCATCTGTGGGATTAATGATACCTCCAAAGCATTATTCCCGCGCTAGTAGTATGGAATTTTTATCAGGTTATGGTGCAAAAATTATGGCACCAGCTTTTGCTGGCTATTTATACTATGTAATCGGCTTGGTAGGAATTTCGCTGATTGATATCTTAACTTTTACTTTTGCAATTATTAGTGTGCTTTTAATACACATTCCACAACCACCATCTAGAGAAGTTCACAGTCAATATCCAGAAAATATTTGGCATGAATTGGGATTTGGTTGGCGCTATATCCAAACACATAAGAGCCTGCTAGCTTTGTTAATGACCGGAATGCTGTTTTGGTTTTTTCACGATGTTGGTGGTGCTGTTTACACACCGATGATTTTGGCACGTTCGGGCAATAATACTCTTTTGTTGGGCAGTTTAGCCTCAGCAGCAGGTATAGGTGGTGTGATGGGAGCATTAATCATGAGTGCTTGGGGTGGATCTAAGCATCGAGTTAAGGGCTTTTTATGGGGAATGGTCGGTGCTGGGTTGAGTAAAACCATTTTTGGATTGGGAAATACAGCCTTCGTTTGGATTGGCGCTCAATTTTGTTCTTCGGTTAATTTCCCCTTAAATGGCAGTTCAGAGAATGCCATTTGGCTAGCAAAGGTTACTCCTGAAGTGCAAGGTCGAGTTTTTGCGGTGCGATCGCTACTTTTTCAGATATTCTCAGCTATAGCCTATTTAATTGCCGGACCTCTGGCGGATAAAGTTTTTGAACCAGCAATGAAACCAAATGGTCAGCTAGCATGGCTGTTTGGCAATATATTTGGCATCAACAAAGGTGCTGGGATGGCACTGTTATACGTTCTATGTTCTTTATGTATGTTGCTGGTGGGTGTGTTTGGATTTAATGTCCGTTTGCTACGGAATATAGACGAAAGGCACTAAATTTTTCCAGTCAAATTAATTTAATCAAACCATTATGTTGAATATTAGGGTGTATTTGTGGCTATTTGACCAGCCAATACTGAAAAGAAAATTATCTCGATTTTTAGCTTTTATCCTCAGTGCCATTTTAGTTGTCGTTTTGGCAAATAACAGTTTTGCGACTGCACCCAAAACTACAGAGATATTATGGGATACTTACGGCATACCGCATATATATGGTAAAGATGCTCCAAGCGCTTTCCAGGCATTTGGTTGGGCACAGATGCAAAGTCACGCTAACTTGCTGTTGCGCCTCTACGGTCAGGCTAGGGGAAAAGCAGCCGAATACTGGGGAGAAGAGTATTTAGAATCTGATAAATGGGTACTGACGATGGGAGTGCCCAATCGTGCTAGTTCTTGGTATCGGGCACAAAGTCCAGCTTTTCGTAGTTATATAAATGCCTTTGCCACTGGGATAAATACTTATGCCAAAGACCATCCCGATCTAATTGATGAGCAAGTAAAAATAGTATTACCTGTAAAACCAGAGGATGTATTGGCACATTTGCAAAGAGTGCTGTATTTTACTTTTATCGTCAATCAAGAACAAGTAGCAGATATTACCCATACTCAATCGAAAGCTGGTTCTAACGGTTGGGCGATCGCACCTAAACATTCTGCCAGTGGCAAGGCAATGTTGCTGGCAAACCCCCACTTGTTATGGTCGGATTTATTTCTCTGGTACGAAGCCCAAATTACTACGCCAGGGATGAATGCTTCTGGAGCAGCCTTAGTGGGAATTCCGGTTTTAGCGATCGCCTTTAACGATCGTTTGGGTTGGACTCATACCGTCAATACTCATGATGGTTGGGATGTATACAAATTGAAATTGGCTGATAATGGTTATCTTCTAGATGGCAAAGTCCGTCCTTTTACAACATCAAAGTTTTTATTAAAAGTCAAGCAAAAAAATGGCTCGTTAGTCGAACAACCATTATTAGTCAAAAGTTCCGTCCACGGTGCAGTCGTTCAAGAAAAAGATGGGTTTGCTGTGGCGCTGCGGGTTGTCGGTGCAGACCGTCCGGGTGTGTTGGAGCAGTGGTGGGATATGGCGCGTTCCCAAAACTTAACCCAATTTCAAAAGGTATTGAAACGCTTGCAACTACCGATGTTTACCGTCATGTATGCCGACAGAGAAGGGCACATCATGCACCTATTCAACGGTCTGGTGCCGATTCGTCAACAAGGAGACTTTCAATACTGGGAAGGTTTAATTCCTGGCGACACATCTAAAACTTTATGGACAAAAATGCACCCATACAAAGATTTACCGCGTGTAATTGACCCGCCTAGCGGTTGGTTGCAAAATGCTAATGATGCACCTTGGACAACTACTTTCCCCCCTGCGATCAAAGCAGATGATTACCCTGCTTATATGGCTCCACGAGGAGAGATGTCTTTCCGGGCCCAAAGTTCTGCAAAAATGCTGGCTGAAGATCCAAAAATCTCTTTTGAGAAAATGATTGAGTACAAACATTCCACCAAAATGGAACTTGCAGAACGCATCCTCGATGGCCTAATTCCTGCTGCTCAAAAATATGGCGATGAATTAGCCCGTCGTGCTGCTGATATTTTAGCTGCTTGGGATCGGAATGCTAATGCTGATAGTCGAGGCGCGGTGTTGTTTTCATTTTGGTGGGAAGAAATGGATGAAAAGCAAACCTTTAGTATTCCTTGGAGTGAGAACTCGCCGCGCACCACACCCGATGGTTTAAAAGACCCAGAAAGTGCGGCGAAAGCGCTACAAATAGCAGCAACAAAAGTCGAAAAAGCTTATGGAAAGCTAGATGTTGCTTGGGGTGAAGTCTTCCGAGTGCATAGCGGAAACTTGGATTTACCTGCCAACGGTGGCCCTGGGGATCTAGGAATATTCCGCGTCCTCCATTTTGCTCCAGCTAAAGATGAACGCTTTCAAGCTGTCGCTGGTGATAGTTATGTTGCAGCCGTTGAGTTTTCGCAACCCGTAAAGGCAATGGCTCTCATCAGCTACGGTAACGCGACTCAACCCGGTTCGCCCCACATTACCGACCAACTACCACTGTTTACTCGCAAGCAATTGCGTCCTGTTTGGCGAACTCGTGCAGAAGTATTAGCAAACTTGGAGGAACGCAAAACTTTTTGACAGTTATGAGTTATGAATCAATTGCCTGTCTGTACAGTTGGAAAATTATTCTGGCGATCGCACTTATTAGTCTACCTTTACCAGCGTTGTCAGAAAACAAACAGCTGAATAATTATCAACCACAAATTCTTCAGACAGAGATTAGCGATCGCTTGGCATTAGAAGAACTAGCAGCTTGTGTTGGCTTATCTTCACAAGCAACAATTACACTGCTTGAAGCCAGTAATTTGAACAATGAGTAGATCGATTCCCTCATCAGCCAGAGGATTTTTATCATCCCTAACATTTCCCGTTGCGGGTTTAATTGTGGGATTGCTAATTCTTTTGATTTGTCTAATTTTCAGCGTTTCATTTGGCGCAGCAGATATTCCTCTGCATCAAGTACTCACTGCCTTTATTCAGTTTGACGGTTCCAGAGAACATTTAATTATTCAAACTGTTCGCTTACCGCGATCGCTTTTGGCAATGTTGGTGGGTGCAGCAATGGCTACTGCTGGTGCAATTATGCAGGGTGTGACTCGTAACCCATTAGCCGATCCTGGTATTTTGGGCGTGAATGCAGGTGCAGCTTTTGCTGTAGTCATTAGTATTTTTCTATTTGGAACATCCGCACCAAGTGTTTATATTTGGTGTGCGTTTATTGGTGCAGGTGTCGCGGTTGTCAGTGTCTATATTTTTGCTTCTCTGGGACGTAACGGTATAACTCCCCTAAATCTGACAATTGCGGGTGCCGCTATTAGTAGCTTACTTTCTTCACTAACAACGGGAATTTTAATAGTCAGTCAGCGAACTTTGGAAGAAATTCGCTTTTGGTTGGCTGGTTCATTGGCAGGTATGGATGAAGGTATTATTTTTCAAGTCTTGCCTTACATTTGTATTGGCACGATCTTGGCATTTGGTTTAGCAAGACAAATTACAATTTTAAGCCTCGGAGAAGATATTGCTAAAGGTTTGGGTCAACAAACTTTATGGATAAAAATTGCCGCTGCGGTCAGTGTTTTACTTTTAGAAGGTAGTTCTGTTGCTGCTGCGGGTTCAATTGGATTTATTGGATTAGTTATACCCCATATCGTTAGGTTTGTAGTTGGGGTAGATTACCGTTGGATATTACCTTATAGTGCAATTTTTGGCGGAATATTGCTGTTGGTGTCCGATATATTGGCGCGGTTATTAATTCGACCACAAGAAGTACCTGTGGGAATTATGACAGCTTTAGTTGGTGCGCCATTCTTCGTTTACTTAGCCAAATATCAAGTAAAAAAATGAAGAAAAACTCACTGATTTTTCGTTCTACAAAACTAGGATTTTCCTTTCGGATTCAAAACAAAGTTCCCAGCATTTTATTTATCTTGATAATTATCACCTTAGTAGCAATGGTAATTAACACTTCAGTGGGAGAATACCCAACACCGCTGCTAGCTGTAATTCAAACCGTACTGGGAATAGATACAGGAAATCCCGATTATGCTTTTGTAATTAATACTCTACGTTTGCCCAGAATCTTAACCGCTTGTTTGGTCGGGATCGCTTTAGCAATTTCTGGCACAATCATGCAAAGTTTAACTCGAAATTCTTTAGCTGACCCCGGAATTATTGGCATTAATTCCGGTGCAAGCCTTGCAGCGGTAAGTGTAATTGTATTATTACCAAATTTTCCAGCAGGAATTTTACCTTTATCAGCTTTTGTGGGTGCGTTAGTTGCATCTTTATTAATTTACTTTTTAGCATGGGATCGGGGACTTCATCCCGTTCGCTTAATTTTAATTGGTGTGGGAATTTCGGCTGTAGCTAGTGCTTTTACTAGTTTAATTGTGACATTTGGTCAAATTTACGATGTAAGTCAGGCTTTAGTTTGGTTAGCTGGTAGCGTTTACGGTAGAACTTGGGAACAGGTTTTTGCTTTTTTACCTTGGATAGTTATATTTGTGCCTTTGGCTTTAATCAAAGCACCAGAATTAAATATTTTAAATTTAGGAGATGATATTGCTAAAGGTTTAGGTAATAAAGTTGAATGGCAGCGCAGTTTATTATTATTAATTAGTGCAGCACTTTCTGGTGCCGCAGTAGCAACTGCGGGAACAATTGGATTTGTGGGATTAATTGCTCCCCATATAGCCCGTCAATTAGTAGGTGGAAATCATCAAGGTTTGATTCCAGTAGCGGGAATGACAGGAGCAATGATTGTGGTTTTATCTGATTTTATCGGCAGAATGATTTTTGCTCCTATCGAAATTCCTTGTGGAATTGTTACTGCTGTTATTGGTGCCCCATATTTTATTTATTTATTAATTAATAATCGAAAAAGCAAGACTTAATTTAGTATAATTAATACTCGGTAAGTAGAGAAAAATTCTTTTTTAGGTGTAGCATTAATAAAAGCGAATAGTGTGATACTTCATGTCCAGGTAATTAGTTATGATTCTCATAGTAATTGCACCCTACGCGCCAGTTGCTCATGCCATGACCGCGCTGGCTCCCCTTAATCCCCTATCTACCTGCGGGGAGGAGAAACGTGCTGATTTCGTGGGGTGGGGTTCTTTGGGTTTTATTAAGTAATCAAGCAGATATGATATTACATACTTACAAAATCATCAAAGATTCTCTTAAATTTAATTATGTCAATGTCATTATTGAGCGATAATCCACATTACCAAATGTCAGCAAATAATTTGACTTTGGGTTATGATAATATAACTATTATTAAGCATTTACATTTAGATATACCACCAGGAAAAATAACTGCTTTAGTTGGTGCAAATGGCTCTGGAAAATCCACTTTATTACGGGGTTTAGCCAGATTATTAAAACCTCGTGTTGGCACAATTTATTTAGATACAACAGATATCTTTAAGCTATCAACAAAAGATGTTGCTAAAAAGTTAGGAATTCTTACCCAAGGTCCCGTTCCACCAGAAGGATTAACCGTTCGAGATTTGGTAGCTTGTGGAAGATTTCCTTATCAAAATTGGTTGCAGCAGTGGACAAAAGAAGATGAAAAATTAGTAGAACTAGCTTTAGAAATTACTGGGATTAAACACCTGTCAGAACGCGAGTTAGATACTCTTTCTGGTGGACAGAGGCAACGTGCTTGGATTGCAATGGCATTAGCTCAAGATACGGATATTTTATTGTTAGATGAACCAACTACTTTTTTAGATTTGGCGCACCAAATAGAAGTTTTAGATTTATTGTATGATTTGAACCAAAACCAGCAACGAACGATTGTCATGGTGTTACATGATTTGAATCATGCCTGTCGTTATGCTGATTATTTGGTAGCGCTGAAAGAAGGTGAAATTTTTGCAGTTGGCGAACCTGATTTGGCGATCACTGAAAAGATGGTAAGGGAGGTATTTGGATTAGAATGTCGGATTATCCCAGACCCGGTTTCAGGGACACCGATGTGTATACCAGTGGGAAGAAAGGGGAAAAAATAGAAGCAAATCAAAACCTTATACAGCAGAATACAGTTCAGTTAAGCATTTCTTCTTTCTTGTCTTGCAGAGTAGGGAATAAGTTTTCTGACTAGCAGCGATCGCAAAACATCTCGCAGATATGCAATGCTCTCTTCTGAAATTAAATTGCTGTATTTATTGCAGATATCTAATACAGTGGAGAGCGATCGCTCTTTTGTAGATTGTAAATCTCTCCAAGAGATTACAGCGGTTTTCAAGTAATTGAACTACACCACTCCCTACTCCCCGTCTCAGTTGTGGTCTAAAATCATTTTCTTGTAATCAACCCTCTAGATTGCTCCACTAGGCGAATAAACTCACCCCGATAGCCCTCTTGGTCTTCCCCCTTCCCTTGGCTTGCCAATTTCATCACCAAATCATAACTAGCATCTCCCTTATACTCAGAGTCACGCAACACCATCCCAAAGGTAGCTACCGCAGCAGCAAATCTCAGGTTTGTGGAGGGTATCTGGTCGGTTCTCAAATCATCATCTTGGATGGTTTGGGTAATTAGTTGACTGGTGCTGTCCTGGGGCGACTTATAGCGCAGTTTCACCTGCATCAACTCATTACCAGCAGCATCCGAGGCAGTTTCACCAGAACGCTGATACCGCAAAGGGTCTATCTTTGGGAGTTTCACATCGCTTTTTGTACCAGTAGGAATTATTTCATAAAGCGCTGTCACAGAATGACCAGCCCCAATATCCCCTGCATCTTTCTTATCGTCATTGAAATCCTGGTTTTGCAGCAGGCGGTTTTCGTAACCAATCAATCGATATGCCTGAACTTTCGCCGGATTAAATTCCACCTGAATTTTCACATCCTTGGCAATGGTAAACAGAGTTCCCCTGAGATCGTTAACTAAAACCTTTTTGGCTTCCAAGAGGGTATCGATGTAAGCGTAGTTGCCGTTACCCTTATCAGCCAGTTGCTCCATTTTTCCATCCTTATAATTGCCTGTGCCAAATCCCAACACCGTCAGGAAAATTCCCTGCTCTCGCTTTTGTTCAATTAATCGCGTCAGGTCGCCATCACTGGAAACCCCGACGTTAAAATCTCCATCGGTAGCTAAAATGACTCTGTTATTACCAGATTTGAGGAAGCTTTCTTTGGCTATTTTGTAAGCTAGTTCTATGCCCTGACCGCCAGCAGTCGAGCCTCCAGCCTTTAAGCGGTCAATCGCCGCCAGAATTGTTGATTTTTGACTACCAGGAGTAGCTGGTAACACCAATCCAGCATTCCCCGCATAAACTACTAAACTTACCCGGTCTTCAGGACGCAGTTGATTCACCAACAATTTGAGCGACTGTTGCACTAAGGGTAATTTATCCGGGTCATCCATAGAACCGGAGACATCAATCAGAAATACTAAGTTGCTCGGTGGTAAGGTTTTACTTTCAAGGCGTTTACCTTGCAAACCCACCTGTACCAGCTTGTGTTGAGGATTCCAAGGAGCAGCAGCAACTTCGGTGGTGACGGAAAAAGGGCGATCGCCTTTTGGTTGGGGATAATTGTAGGTAAAATAATTGATTAATTCCTCAATTCGCACTGCATCTTTGGGTGGTAATTCTCCTTGAGTAATAAACCGTCGCACGTTGCTGTAAGATGCTGTATCTACATCAATAGAAAAGGTGGAAAGGGGATCGTTACCAACGCGATGAAAGGGATTATCTTCAATCCGGTTGTAGTTTTCTGTATTGAATCCGCTACTTATTTGTGGTTCCGGGGCAACCCTTCCAATACTGCCACTTTGGAGTTTAGGCATATTCGCACGGTTAGCAACTCGATCCTGCACAGATGAGCCAGACGGAAGACTAAGGGGTGGGGCTGTGGGTACGGCTTGAGTCTTTCGGGTAGACTCAGTTTGAATACGTTCTCTGGTAGGCTGATTCGGAGTGATAGGATTACGAGCTTCCAATTCCTCTATCGGACTTTTTAGGGTTGCTAACTCCGGTGCAAATTCTGACTGCAAGCGTTGCAGAATTTTCATATCTGCTGGGGTAACGATCTTGGGATCGGTCGCTATTAGCTCGTTACTGCGATTCACACAGGCATTCAAGACTGTAGCAAACTCAGTTCGGGTTACAGGAAGAGTGCCAAAATTTTGGACGGGAACGACACAACTATACTGTTTTACCAATGCCTGGAGTGCTTGGTAGTCAGGGTGATTGGGTAGAATGGAAGTTTTTGGAGTAGAACTGGCAGGAGTCTGATTTGCTGGAACTGCAACCGTTATAGACTGGCGTAAAATCGCAATTCCGACTGACGGTATCAATAAAAACAATATTATAATACTGACTCGCTGCCACATTTTGGACGGAATCGGGTAAGACATAGCTAAATCCTCACACTAAATTTTTTCTGTCACATTTGGGTATTTACCCAGAATAGTCCTAAGCAGCTTGGGATTTGAGAACCGTTTCAGTTTTGGTAACTGTAACTTATACAACACGAACCATTCCCGTCTAGGATTAGGGAATATCACAGTGTTTGTTGGTATCGGCTCAATAATCTGAGTTAAGTAAATTACTCATTTATGACAAAGTTGGCATAAAGTTTGGTGAAGCTGTATTAGTTGTAGTTAGGAAACATCAGAAATCGGGAAACCTGGAAATAAAGTTTTACCCGATAAATAAAAACTAATGGATAAACAGCAAATTCTAAAACTACTAATTGGTGATTTGACTTGGCAACGGCTGGTTAAATCTTTAATCTTTATCTATCTATTTTTTGCCGCATTTGTATATTTTCGGGCAGATAGCATGATTTTTCTGTCTCAACCTTCTAGCTATCAGGACGATCCAACAATTCTGAAGTTAAGCAGCGGGAAAGATACAAATATCTCAGCTACATACTTATTGAACACTCAAGCTAAATATACTATTCTTTATTCTCATGGGAATTCTGAAGATTTAGGAGATATCAAACAGATTTTAGAAAAATTACACGCATGGGGTTTTAGTGTCTTTGCTTTTGATTATCGCGGTTATGGTACGAGTCAAGGAAAATCGACAGAAATTCATGCATACGAAGATATCAATAGCGCTTACAATTATTTGACCCAAAATTTAAAAATTCCGCCTGAAAGAATTATAGTTTTAGGGCGTTCGGTTGGCGGTGGTTCTGCGGTAAATTTAGCAATGCAGAAACCAGTAGCTGGTTTAATTATTGAAAGTTCGTTTATTTCGGCTTTTAAAGTAATAGTACCTTTTAGGATTTTACCTTTTGATAAATTTCCCAATCTGGACAAGATCAAAAAAGTAAAATGTCCGATATTGGTGATTCATGGAAAAGCAGATAACATAATTCCTTTTGCTCATGGAGAAAAGTTGTTTAAGGCTGCAATATCTCCAAAACTTTCTTTGTGGGTTGAAGAGGCAAATCATAACGATTTATTCTCGATAGCTGAAGAAAAGTATCATCGAACTTTGCAGGAGTTCACTAACCTTGTCAAAGCAAATCAGCAATTATCCCGTCCCAGTAATTCGTAATTGCTCTTTGTGAAGTCTTTATTGAAACCTAAATAAATTCCGATGAAGTTATGATGTGTGACAAAAGTAACATATCCTAGCATCAGAGATTTCTGACAGAAATCTGTAAAATCAAAAATTCTACAAAGGCGATCGCATGAACAACGGTGTAATAATGCAGTATTACCATTGGTACATCTCCAATGATGGTACATTATGGGACAAGCTGGATAAAACAGCCAATGACCTAGCTAATGCAGGCTTCACTGCCTTATGGCTGCCGCCAGCTTATAAGGGCAGTGGTGGAGCATCGGATGTTGGATACGCAGTCTACGATTTGTTTGATTTGGGTGAGTTCAATCAAAAAAATACTGTTCGGACAAAATATGGAACACGCGAGCAATACTTAAAGGCTATTAAAACGGCACAGGATGCAGGTATTCAAATCTATGCCGATGTAGTTTTCAACCACAAAGATGGTGGGGATGAAATAGAACGCATCTTTGCCCAAGAAATGGATTGGAATGACCGCAACCGTCCAGTCAGCGATTGGTACGAAATTGCAGCTTATACAAAGTTCAATTTTTCTGGTCGTGAAGATAAATACTCCAGTATGAAATGGTATTGGTGGTGCTTTGATTCATTATCATATAACGCAGATACCAAAAGGGCAGACAAGCTCTACCGCCTTAAAGATAAACATTTTGAGACGGAAGTTAGCCAGGAACACGGCAACTACGATTATTTAATGGCGAATGACCTGGATACAGGTAACGACCTCGTGCGCGGTGAGTTGATGTATTGGGGGCGTTGGTTTGTTGATACCACAGGTGTAAATGGCTTTCGCATTGATGCTGTTAAACATATCCGCTCTACTTTTTTCCGTGATTGGTTAAATCACCTGCGAGTTCATTTTGGTGGGCGGGAAATATTTAGTGTTGGGGAGTACTGGTCTCAAGATACCGATGCCTTACACGGTTATATTGCCTCTAGTGATGGGCGTTTGTCGTTATTTGATGTGCCCCTACATTTCAAGTTTCACCAAGCTAGTCGCCAGGGTAGTAGTTTCGATCTGCGATCGATTTTTGATAGAACCCTAGTTAAAGAACAACCTGCCCTAGCTGTTACCTTTGTCGAAAACCATGATACTCAACCTTGTCAATCCCTAGAGTCGCCTGTTGAGCCTTGGTTTAAGCCCTTAGCCTATGCGTTAATCTTACTGCGTCGCGAAGGCTATCCTTGCGTTTTCTATGCAGATTATTACGGGGCACAATATCAAGATAAAGGACGTGATAATACCCTTTACTCTCACAGTTTTTTGATTGACAAGTTCTTGAAGGCGCGTAGAGAATACGGTTTTGGCGACCAGCATGATTACTTTGACCATCCCAATACTATCGGTTGGACGCGCTTGGGTAATGGGGCACATCCGGGTGCAATGGCTGTAGTGCTTACCAATAGCGCACCAGGAAACAAGTGGATGAATGTGTTCCGACCCAATCAGGAATTTTATGATGCCACGGGACATATAAACAATATCATTCACACCAATAACGACGGATGGGGAAATTTCCCATGTCCTGGTGGTTCAATATCGGTCTGGCTGCAAAAATAGTTTGAATAGAAAACTAAGGTTAAAGAGGTAGATAGTAAGCCCGGATTTCTCACGCATAGTGTAGGCGGAGGGGGGAAGAGGAGTGTGGGGAGTGTGGGGAGTGTGGGGGGTAAGACTTCTTCCCCATCCTCTCACACCTCCCACACCTCCCACACCTCCCCACCCCTTGGATTTCTCACAAGTGAGAAATCCAGATAAGGAATTTTCTCCCCTATCTACCTCTTTGACAATAGTATTCAACGTAGAAGGAAGCAAAATTTTCAACAGGATTACGGAATGGCGATGACATCGCTTGAAGTCATAATCATCAAAACACAAACTGAGTGCGATCGCTGATTTTTTTACTTGACCAACTCCAAGCAAGAAATCTGAAAACAGCCAAATAATTAAAGCTATTAAGGAGATAAATTAAGATGAACGAGAATAATAACCCACAACCCAAAACAAAAAAACAACCTCCTAATACAATAGGAAAACCACCTAAGACTGAGTTCATTAACTCCGAACAACAGCCCAAAACAGTAAAATTATCAGATATTAATTGACTAGGATTAATCCAATACTACTCGGTTAATAAAATTTGTAGCTTGGGTTGAACGGAGTAAAACCCAACAAAGCCTTGAAAATATTGGGTTTGGTTCCTCAATCCAACCTACACCGAGATTTTTGTTATTTTCTTTTGATTGGGTAGCACTTAATCCCCAACCCTTACCTCCAAAAACCTCTTCTACCCCAATATTTTCTTTATAACTACAAAACGAATTCTAGTGTAAGAGCCAATAATAAACTAGAAGTCTGACGAAAATATTCATTTGCTGCTAGATTTTGGGAACCAATGGTTCCTATTTTTTTATCTCTAATCCCATTGCTTATTGATTCATTTATTAGATAAGGGCAAGCAAATGGTGAAACAAGTTCTGCCTGACTGCGACTCAAATGAAAGCGTACCGTGATGGCGATTTTCTACAATCCGGCGAACGGTTTCTAAACCAAGTCCTGAACCATGCCCTACTGATTTGGTGGTGAAGAAAGGTTCAAAAATGCGGGTTTTAATTTCAGGTGGAATTCCACTGCCAGAATCGATGATGTCAATATGGGCATAGCGATCGCAATGGTGTGTTGTAATTTCTAGCAGTCCTTTACTATCCATTGCATCAATGGCGTTGTCAATTAAGTTCGTCCACACCTGATTCAGTTCGCTGCCATAGGCAAGGATTTTTGGAAGACTTCGATCGTAATTGCGTTGCACTTGGACACCGCACTTGAGTTTATGAACAAACAATCGCAAGGTATCTTCCAAGCCTTGATGTATATCTACTTCTTGCTGAGTGCCTTGATCGAGGTAAGAATAAGATTTCATCGCTTGCACAAGTTCGGAAATCCTCTCAGATCCTCGCAAACCATGTTTAATCATCGACATAACTTCAAAGGAAAGCGCTAGCCAGTGCAATCCCATTTCTCGCAATTCCGTGTTGTCGTTGCGCCAACGTTCCATGAGTTGCTCTAGGGTTTCAACCTCAACACCACCTTCCGCTAAAGGTTCTGCTAATTTCCATGCTTGGTTTACACCATAATCTTCTAGCCATTCCAGCAATATCTCTTCGCGATCGCTTAGTGTCACCGGATCTAGGCGATTATTCAAAATCGCTTCATGGCCTAGATCGCGTACTCTGAACCAGTGTTGAGTATGGGCTTCGTCAACATTGCGTTGCCCATAAACTAAGTTCATCCGTTGTAACTCTAGGATGGCGGCTGGCATTTCTTTTAATGTCCGAACCAAGGCTGCGGCTGGGTTGTTGAGTTCATGAGCTAGACCGGCAGCAAGTGTCCCTAAAGCTGCCATCTTTTCCCGCCCACGAATGAAAGACTCTAGCCCCCGGACACGACTTTGCATAATGCGGAAGACCATCCGCTCAAAATCACGACATTCATGCAGCAGTTTGCGGAAGTCTTCTCCCTTCATTTCATAGATGTGGCAATTTGAAAATGCCCGCATTGTCACAGGTGCAGGTTCATCTGTGAGTACTGGAATTTCACCAAAAAAGGATGGGGCTTCGTGTTGCCCAATGGGAATGTCCACTCCTTCACTGCGGCGGGTGATGTTGATTTTACCTTTGACTAAGATAAATAAGCGACATACAGGGTCTCCCTCATGGGATAACACTTCTCCGGCAGAAAGCTCAACTGTTTGAGCGCGATCGCAAACCCACTGCAATCGCTCTTTGGGAAGTTGTTGAAATGGGTCTAAGTTGATTAATTCCTCAACACATAACATCGATTAACCTCCTTGAGGGGGCAGGGGCAGGGGAGCAGGGGAGCAGGGGAGCAGAGGAGCAGGGGGGATAAGAAAGTAGGGTTATATAGGTGTGTTTCTCTATGGAGAATTTTGGTTTAAATAGTTGAAGAAGGCTTTGTCTCAGTTTATCAGAATGCGCAAAAAACCCGATCTGTATATCCCGGATCTCTCACGCATAGTGTAGGCTTCAGGGGAAGAGGAGTGTGGGGAGTGTGGGGAGTATGGGGGGTAAGACTTCTTCTCCATCCTCCCACACCTCCCACACCTCCCACACCTCCCACACCCTTTGGATTTCTCTCTTGTGAGAAATCCAGGTATATGCGGTGGGGATGGATAGCAGTTCGATCGCTCAAAATTTATTAAACCCAGCAGAACGACGATAAAGTAACCAGATAAACAGGGGTGAACCCAGCAAGGCAGTGACGGAACCTACTGGTAGTTCTACTGCTCCTAGTCTAGAGAGTAAATCTGCAAAAGTGAGCAACCATGCACCGGCAAGGGCAGAAAGTGGTAAAACAAAGCGATGATCTGTACCAACAATCAGGCGGACACCGTGAGGGACAACAAGACCAACAAATCCAACCAAGCCACTGATGCTGACTGCACCTGCGGCTAATAGAGTGGCGACACCACCAATTAATAGGCGCGATCGCGTCAACGAAAGCCCTAAACTCACAGCTAAATCATCTCCCAAAGCCAGTATGTTTAGCGATCGCGCCAGCAAGCATCCCCCGATCAATGCAACGATGATATAAGGCCCAGTTGTAGCAATTTCTTGCCAACCCCGTCCATTGAGGCTACCAACCAGAAAACTGAGCGCAATTTGAATTTGCCCATCTTCAGCTAAAAGCAGCAATGTACTTTGTACAGCACCAAATAAAGAACTCACCGCCACTCCGCCTAAAATCAACCGTTCAACAGAAATTCCCGACCCCGAACGACCGAGTAAAATAACGATCGCGGCAGTTAAAATTGCTCCTATCCATGCTGCTAAAGGAATTGCGATCGGGAATATGTGGCACACAATCATCAGAATTACAAGTAGTCCCGCACCCGCTGAAATGCCCAAAATAAATGGATCGGCAAGACTATTACGTAACATTCCTTGCAGCAACGCCCCTGACATTCCCAAAGCTGCGCCGACAACGATCGCAGCTGTAATGCGTGGCAGACGTAAATCCCAGAGAATTGTCTGTTTAACCGGATCGCCTTTGTGGAGTATGGCTTGCCAAAATTCCGACATATTTAAAGGTACTGCTCCTTGAGAAAGCGACAGTGCTAGCGTTACCACCAGTGCTGTACCAAACAGTAAAACAGCCCAAAATACGCGGTGTTCAGTAAAAATTGTCTGAAATGGTCTAGTCAAATTTCGCGATCCTTTCTCCAAGACAGTCCGCCTGAGCTTCCAAAATTTCTTCGTCACTCAGTTAATTTTATCTACCTATATAACATCAGCCCTTATCCCTACCTTCTTGTGGCTGAAAGTGTAATTTGGTCTACTATGGGTTTCCGACTCTTGGATTTCCCATCGTTTTTCCCCTTGATGCACCTGTTGACAAGCTTACCTTACATTACATTTTGAGTGGGTTAAAGCATGGAGTAAAACGATTCTCGGCACTACTATTAACCATATACGAACTAGTAACAGAGCCATCGAGAATGGCTCTGTTAGAGTAGGATTGTTAGAAGCACCTGGGTCTTTTTCAGCCAAGATGCTCCCCAGACAAATTGAGCGGGGAGCAATACTAGAAAGCACTATTAGACTAATTTCCGGTTTGGGTTCCACCGAAAAGACCCGTATTGTACAAATTCTTCAGAGCAATATTTATTTTTTATCTCTAGAAGCTTCTATTCAATTATCTGTTCGTTAGTGCAATCCTTTCTCAATCAAGAATAACTTTTAACTGATTACTCCTGAAAGCGGATGCAGTATTGTTAAATGAAAACTATGTCTGGTTTCAGTTTTCAGATACCGTTCTTGCAAAGGTTGCCATTGCTGCCACGACTGGTAACGACTTTCAGTTAACAAATTAGCAAAGGTGGGTAACTCTGTCTGAATTTCTGACTTGTATACATCTGCAAGCCAGTCAGTTAAAACGGCACTATCTTGCATCGTACCCAAAATTTCTTGGATGTTTTTCACTTCTGTAATATAAGCCTCGTAAGACTCGCTATATAAGTCAGTAAATAACTCCATCTGGTAGCGTATACGTTTAGCTTCTTTTCGCAAACTATGAAGACTTTCACCTTCCGTTGTCAATTGTTTTTCGATCTTTTTCGGTTTCCAGTTTTTCTGGATCTTCACTTCTGATTCTACAATTTCAGTACCAATGAGCCAACCCGGATGCAATAGGAAATTACTCACTTCGGGTAAAAGTAAGTCTGGTAGCACTTGCTGAATAGAAACAGATGCCAAAGGTTGATAACTAGGTTTCTCTAACCACTTATCCAATGAATCTTTTAAAGACTTGTAAGATTCATCGTTTAATGTTTTCTGTACACTTGATTGTACATCTTCACGTTGTTTCGCCAAAGCTGTAAAAGCTGTTTGCAGAGATTCCTGCTCTTTGCGAGGTAAGTTTGGTTTGTAATTATTTTCCAAACTTTCTTTGAGTACGTCTAAATCTCGCAGATTACCAAGACGACGGGCTATTTTACCAATATTTTTATCGCTGACTGCTTTCGGCACATCCACCGCTAGTCCAAACCGAGTTACCGCTGTGCGTAGACGGCGCATTCCCACTCGCATTTGGTGCAGCGCTTCTGGATCTTCATCTTTCTTCACTGATTTTTCCCACTTCAAGGTTTTCTTAAAGTGTTTTTCAATCGCTTGGTAGGCGTAGTCACCAAGAGTTTTTACTGTAGGTTGTGTGGCTAATTTCATAATGGGTCTGAATGATAACCTCATGAGGTTATTGCATAATAACAATATTATTTATAAATTTACATCTACTTTTGATATTTTTTTAGCTCAGATAATTGTCAGGTATGCTTATGACTATTGATAGTTGCACCCTATTTTATAAACACGCAATCTCTGTCAAAGGTTTATAAGCATCTCATCCCTCAAGTTGATATGAGCTATAGATAGTTTTGAGATAAATATTTTACGATAAGCAAATCATATATTATGATAGGATAGCTAGGATATTTATAAATACAAATATAATTTAAAATGCCGAATTTACATTTTAGAAATCAAGTTTTATTGACTTTTATAGATTCTTTTAAGGAACATAGAGAAGACTTATCAGCAGTCCTGCTAACACATCAGAAGTATTTATGGTTAGGGTCAGATGAAACCTCTACTATTGAACGTCTCTCTTTGGTCGATCCTGATAATTTTACAGAGCATCAACAATTTAGAGTAGCAGAATTTATCGATTTACCTGCACCAGAAGACAAAGAAATCGATATAGAAGGGCTGGCTTACAGTGAAAATTACTTATGGTTTGTTGGTTCTCACAGCTACAAACGCAAAAAATTTAAACCTGAAAATACAGATGCCAAAAACTTTAAAAGGCTCGGAAAAATTGAATCAGAACCTAACCGTTACGTCTTAGGACGGATTCCTCTAATAGACGGGAAGCTGTTCTCATCTTGTCCGCACCCCCAGAAGCCAGATGTGCAATTAAATGCCGCTAAATTAGAGGTGACTAATCAGGGAAATTTGCTGATGACAGCTTTAGCCAATGACAACCATTTAGGCTTATTTATTCAAGCAGCAATTCCCGGAAAGGATAATGGTTTTGATATTGAAGGAATAGGCATTTATCAAAACCGCGTCTTTCTGGGTTTGCGCGGGCCTGTATTGCGGGGTTGGGCTGTGGTGCTGGAAATAGAGTTAGAAGATTCTACCCCTGGACTGATGAAACTAAAGCAAATTGGAGAATTGCAGGAGTTATATAAAAAGCATTTTATTTGGTTGAATGGTTTAGGAATTCGGGATTTGTATGTAGATGATAAAGATTTGTTGATTTTAGCCGGGCCTACGATGGATTTAGATGGCCCCGTGCAAGTTTATCGCTGGGTAAATGGTGTAAATTTGCGAGAAAATGTCTTCAGCAATCCCGATTTTGTGCAAGATATTCCCTATGGAAATCGGGAAGAACACGCTGAGGGAATGACGCTGTTTCAGGATGTAGCTGGTATACCTTCGCTATTGGTAGTTTATGACTCTCCAGCAAAAAGTAGGCTGGTGGATGATGGTGGTGTACTTGCCGATGTGTTTAAGTTGGGCTAACTTCAATTTTGGATTTGGGATTTTAGATTGTTAAATGTTAGTAGAAATTGCTTGTACGGGACAGGTGGGGATACACTGTTCGCAGACGATACAGCGCGATCGCGTGAATGTCAACTTGTATGTCTCTGGCTGGAGGGTGAGGGCTTCGGTAGGACAAACCCCAGTACACAAGCCACAGTGGACACATACATCCTCGTCGATCGCAATTTCGCCTAATGTCGAAGAAACATTAACATTACGCGATCGCATCCACTCAATCGCCGCATCTAATTGATCGATGTCGCCCGATAATTCCACTACCAGTTTGCCAATTTGATTTGGGGCAACTTGGGCGCGGATAATATTGGCGGCGACGTTGAACTCTTTGGCCAGTACGTAAGTGACTGGCATTTGCACGGCGCGTTTCGGGAAGGTGAGTGTTACTCGTTTTTTCACAGATTTAGCAGAGGGTTTTTTCTGTTGTAGCGTATTGAGAGTTTTATCAGTCCTTTCCTACAGTAAGTTGCACGAACCAGCAAGGTAAGAGAAGGACACTGCTCCTACCTCAACATACATAGCACTATTTGCAAAAATCTTTACAACACATAAATCGACTGTAGGAGCGTACATCTACCTATATCATTGGTGTCAACTTCACGTTAAAGCCAGTTTCTAAAAAGCTTTTAGCAGATTATCTCGTTCCCAGTCTCCGACAATCCACAGCAAATTGATTTATAAAAAGTAGACGTAGGGAAAAGTCAATACAGTTCAGATAAGACCAAAACACTTGTAGAGACGGCGATTTATCGCGTCTCCAAAACCCAAAATTTTTGCCATTAGCCCTTAAATGAACCATATTGAGGGAAAAGTGATTTAAAAGTTTTTTAGGTGTTAAAGAACACAATCGGTCAAAATAAATTCAATTGTTGTTGAAATATATAATATAAACAAACAACTTAAATAAATTACAACTTGGTTCCCAAATTTAGTTATTTACTATAATTTAAATTGACCAATAACCTTTTTTTATAAAAAGTAATAATTTATATTTATATCTATGCAATAAAATTAATTTAACATATCTTAACAAAATTTAATATATATTATCTGAACTACTTGATGCTGTAAAATAAGCAGTGGATTTTGTCGATTAACAAATTAAATCTTAATTTGGTTATTTTTGGTAATTAAGACCAAAAAATTGGACATAATCAGCATTTTCATTTCACCAAATTAATATTACGGATGGGTCTAATTGACGAACTACTCATTTTGGTATTATTGCTTTTTCTTCTTCGGTATCACTCTTGCCCGATACTTTTTGATTGCTGGGGGAGCATACTTGCTCTTTTATTTAGTTCTAGGGAAGTCTCTCGCCAACAAGAGTTTGCGTTTGAAACCGTTGATGAATTCTTCCATTAAAAAGGATATTGAATTATCAGTAATCTCCACAGTAGTTTTTGCTATTTCTGGAGCATTTATGATCTCAGAGTATAATTTGGGGGCAAACCTGCTATACGCTGACATCTGGAAATATGGACTGTGGTATTTAATTGTTAGCTTTATTGCAGTGCTAATTCTTCAGGATACTTACTTTTATTTTATCCATCGGATCTTTCACCACCCGCGAATTTTTAGATGGATGCATTATGGACACCATCGTTCAGGAGAGCCAACGCCCTGGAGTTCCTCTGCCTTCGACTTACCAGAAGCGATCGTACAAGCACTTTTTTTTGTAGGTGTAAGCTTTATAGTTCCGCTGCATTTCGTCACCTTAGTTGCCGCACTGATAACTATGACAGTATGGGCAGTGTTTACTCATCTCGGATTTGAGCTATTTCCCTCCTCATCTAAAAGTTACTGGATTGGAAAGTGGCTTATTGGTTCTATGCATCATTCCATACATCATCGCAAGTATAAAGTACACTACGGTTTGTATTTTACGTTCTGGGACAAACTGCTTGGTACTGAAGATCCTAATTATGAAAACGAAACCCACATAAGGGAGTTTTAACTATAGCAGTCCTAAATCATTTTTTTCTGTTGCCTGTCATTAGTCATTTGTCCTTTGTAATCACAAATGACTCTTGACAAATGACTAATGACTATTTAATTTTTGTCGAATTCTCAAGCTTGTTTGGATTCACCCAACGGCTGACAAATTCGTTGTTATGTTTGTACACCTTGATTTGCACTTGCTTGGAACTTAACTTGACTATTTCGGCAGGAATTCTTTGGATATCGCTAGAATCTGTGCGCGGCTTGTAAAGCCAAATGACTTTTTGCCCAACTTGAAAGTTGTTAGGATGATTAGTTAAAGAAGGCGTACTGTCAGCCCAAGAGGGGAAAGCAACTGCTAAGTTGATCAAAAGTACTAAGACCACTAGAGTGATTTGAAAAAGTTTCATAATCATCGCACTTGTCTTAGGCTTGATGGGGCAATCAATCTGCTGCTCTAGCATTTAGTTATTATCCTTCTTTAGATTCTCAAAGTTGAAAGACCGGTATACTAAAACTTCTTTGGGCGATTTAGTAAAAGTTAAAATATCTACTGATTTCAGGATAAAACGACTTATAGAATAAAATCAAATAGTCTTATTTGTTAAAACGATAACTTAGATTTATATATAGAAGATTGTGTTACAAAAATACGTTTGAGAACAAATGCAATAGCTGAAGTAACAAGTTTATTTTACGAAAGCGATCGCTGTTTGCCATCAACCCAAAATAAATCTTTTGGTTGAGACATTTAAGCGATCGCCCGCCTTGTGTGAAATTTAAGCCGCACAAAAAATCGGGGCAGGTTCCAAACCCGCCCCGACATCTGATATACTGCGCCCAACAGCTGTTGCTACAGGCTTTAAACTATCAACTAAATGCACCATATCTTCTAAAGAAAGCGCTTGACGGGCATCAGAAACAGATTTTTCTGGTTCTGGGTGACATTCAATAATTAATCCATCTGCACCGCAAGCGATCGCAGCCCTAGCTACAGGTGCGACCAACTCCCGTTTCCCGACGGCATGGGAAGGATCTACAATTACAGGCAAGTGAGTTATTTGCTTGAGTGCTGCCACTGCCCCTAAATCTAGGACGTTACGGGTGTAATCGTCGAAACTGCGAATACCTCTTTCGCACAACACCACATGAGGATTCCCGTGACTGAGGATATATTCAGCAGCCATGACGAATTCTTCAATAGTCGCTGCTAAACCACGTTTGAGCAGTATTGGTTTACCAGCTTGTCCCAAAGCTTTGAGCAAATCAAAGTTTTGCATATTGCGGCTACCAACTTGCAGCATATCAGCGTGGGCGGCGACTACTTCAATTTGGGAAATTGACATCACTTCCGTGACAACTGGCATATTGTAGTGCGATCGCACCCTGGCTAAAATCTCTAATCCTGACTCTCCCATACCTTGGAAAGCGTAGGGAGATGTGCGGGGTTTGTAGACACCGCCACGCAATCCCTGTACTGATGCAGTAGATAGCCTTTGGGCGACTATCTCCATTTGTTCTAAGCTTTCAACAGTGCAAGGACCGCCTATAATTACCAGTTCTTTACCGCCGAAAGCGACTTCTTTCGAGATTTTAACGATTGTCTGGTGGTTGAGATGGGCTTGTGCAGCAAGTTTGGCATTAATCATGGTTATATTCTCCTGAAAAATTAAGTATTGGGAAAGAGGAGGCAGGGGATAGGGGATAGGGGGCAGAAGTTATTTGATTTTGAATTTTGAATTGATTTCTCCGTTGTGCCTCTATTTTGCATTCTCAAATAACAACAAAAAAGCCCGAAACCAAGAGTTCCGGGCGCGTTCTGATTCATTGGCATGACGCTATTTACCCGGAATTTATTCTGGGCCAAAAGTAAAAGCCATAAAACCAGCTACTGAAATAAGTCATGACAATGAAATTCTCCTTAAAACAACAAAAACCGCAGAGTTTGCTCTGCGGTTCACCGGGCGGTTTCCATTAGGAAACTTAATTCACCCCCGGTGAACCACCCTAAACCAAAAATAAAAGTAGGAATTTGTGTTAAGCATTTGCGGGCTTTTTGCTGGAAAAATTAAGAAATATACCTATCTAATGTAAACCTAGCAGGAAGAGTGAGCTTTGTCAAGACCTGCACAAACTATAAAAAAGCGATAGACTCAGTACAACTCTGGGGATTAAGACTAATAACGCTTTGCACAATTCAAAGTCACGCCCTGTTCTGATTATACTAGTTGCTTATTTGCGTAGACGAAAAAAGCGGTTTGTCATTAAACATCACAATAGTTGTATAACCTTAGAAGAAAAAGCCAGGATTGAGAAGTTAAAATATATAATTCTCCTGACTTCATCTTATGAAAGCTTATTGTAGGGAATTGACACCGCCATTACATTACTGCCCAAGTTCTCATTGACCAGATCAATTTTTTAGGATCATCTGTCTCATTATGCCCAGTTCCAAAATCTTAACCCAATCTTTCGACTATTATGGAGCTTACCCCTGCCCAGTCTGTCGAATAGGTAAGATTTCTCACATGCCATTGATGGAAGCTATGGCTTGTGACTTTTGCCAAGAGATTTTTACAGTCAACTTAGAGCAACAGCAAATCAAGATGCCTTCTAGGCAACCACCTTTAACTTGGCGTTGGAATGGGTTTAGTTGGACAGAAGGCCAGTTGGAAGGTATGGAATTAGGTTGGGGTTATGGATTAGCAGCAGCAGTTTTTATAATTCTTCCCACTACTCTAATTGGCATAGTAGCTTACTATTTTCCTGCTAATCTGAAGGAACCCATTACCTGGATGCCATATATTTGGACAATATTAACCTTCTTATCACATTTATCAATTATTGTTTGGATTTATATTGAAGTCTATCAAATTCCAGTTGCAGCATATTTTCGAGCGATCGCTCGATGGAGAAATGGAGAGATGGGGAGATGATAAAGTTGAAAAGCAGGGGAGCAGGGGAGCGGAGGAGAATAATTAGTACCAATGCCCAATGCCCCATGCCCCATGCCCCATGCCCCATAATCCATAACAAATGATGCAGCGGATAAATGACTCCATCACTCATAATTAAGTTGATTGTCCACCAAAATATCGTATGAGCGATCTGGAGCGGTACTATAGAGTTTTGGAATTAGAGCCTGGGGCTACACTTGAAGAAGTGAACCAGGCTTACAAAGATTTAGTCTTTGTTTGGCATCCCGATCGCATTCCTAAAGACAATCTCCGTTTACAGCAGAAAGCACAAGACAAGCTGAAAGCCATAAATGAAGCTCGTGAAAAGTTGCGTTCTCTAAAAACCAAACATCAAACTACACATCACTCACCGCCACCTCAACAGGAAAAACCATCTCAAACAATCCAGAAACCACCAAAGCAAAACTCAGACTTGAGTGGCAAAGACTACAGTCGGGCAAATTTGAGCAATAAAGACTTATCTGGCAGAAATCTAAGTTATGCCAATTTGAGCGGTGCTAATCTCAGCGATACTTTTATGCACAAAGTCAACCTTAGAGGTGCAAATTTATCTGAAGCAAATTTATTTCGGGCAAATCTACTTTTAGCCGATCTCAGGGAAGCGAATTTACGCGCTGCTAATTTGATTGGAGCGGATCTCAGTGGAGCCGACTTGCGAGGAGCCGACTTGACGGGAGCGCGGATTCGCTCTGGTGAGCGGCTTCTGGTTAAATTAGTTGGGACTAACTTAGCAGGGGCAATTATGCCTGATGGTTCAATTTATCAATAACTGAGGTTGTGCCATAACACCAAAACCCTCATGTAGAGACGCGATTTATCGCGTCTTAAAAGACAAATGTATCCACACCAATAACCTTTAACTGAAACGTATTGGTGCATAAATAACTACAAGTCGGCAATTTGACCTAGCTTTATCCATCCCTACAACCTACGTGTAAAATTGAATATATACATCAAGGCTTTTAGGCATTGTGAACTTTTTTATCGGTTGTGCTGTTTGGGCATATAAAGGTTGGGTAGGCGAACTCTATCCCCAAGGCACTCGCACTGCCGATTTTCTGAATCTCTACAGTCGTCGCTTCACCACTGTAGAAGGTAACACTACCTTTTATGCCGTGCCTAACCAAGAAACTGTAACTCGTTGGGCTGCCGAAACACCAGCAGGTTTTGAATTTTGTCTAAAATTACCGCGAGATATTACCCATCAAGGGTTGCTAAAACCTTATATTCCAGCTGCTTTAAATTTTCTGGAGGGGATGCGCCCATTGGGTAAGCATCTTGGTCCAATTTTTGCCCAGTTACCACCTAGTTATGCACCTGCATTAGTTGATGATTTGACCAACTTTCTAGAAGCTTGGCCGCGTACAGAAGCACCCCTAGCAGTGGAAGTTCGGCATCCCGACTGGTTCAAAGAACCCCATGCTAGTAATTTGACGGCACTTTTAGAAAATTTAGGTGTCGGAAGGGTACTGTTAGACTCGCGCCCCATTTACACTGGAGATGATGACCCCCAGTTGCAATCGGAACGGCGAAAACCTAAATTACCGTTGCAATTGAGTGTGACAGCACCTTTTACTCTGATTCGGTTTATTTCTCATCCGAATTTATCAGTGAATCAGCCATTTATGGAAGAGTGGGTGAGGCAGATTCAGCAATGGTTACAGATGGGAGTGCGAATTTATTTCTTTGTCCATTGTCCAATAGAAGCGCGATCGCCCAGCACAGCCCGTCATTTCCAACAGCTATTAGAACAGAATGGCGCACCAGTTCCACCCCTACCTTGGAATAACCTTGAGCATCCCCCCAATCAACTCAGTTTATGGTGAGCGTATTTAGTAGATAATTGGGGTTGTAATACTTTTCTGTTAAAGAAAAATTTTTTAGAGCAGTTCTACCAAAGGAGGTTGAGATGAGTCGTCTTCTTTATGAAAACTCAGTTTCATATAAAGGATATCTCATAATTCCATTTGTTTTTGGCAAGGCGGATAATTACGAAATTTATTCGTATAAATTGTTATCTGAGATTGGACACAAAAGCAGATTTCACAAAGCAGAAAATCCAGCAGAAATCTATGGAAGTGACGTTAGTAACATCATTGATATTGCTAAAGAGCATATCGATAAAAATTCCGAGTTTGTTCATCGCGGGGATAGTTTTAAGTCTCGCTATGTTTATCGGAACAATTTGATTATTATCTTCCAAGAAGGAGACAAATATTTTTATGACCATTACCCACCAGAGTTATTGAATAATATTGCAGCTCCAAAGTTATTCAAATCTGAATATGAATGTCTGAATTGGATTAAGCAAGGGTTTGATGGACGACATGTGCGGCAAAGGGCGATTTGAAGAAGGTAGGAGTATTTGGATTTGTGTATTACAGCTATTTTCAAGTAAATAGCTGTAATTTAGAATTTTGCCTTGCAGTATTATTTAGATGTCTGCAATTAACCTTGATTTATTGCGCTTGGCTCCATGTAGATAATTTCCCAAATGTGGCCATCTAAGTCAGCAAATCCATGTCCATACATAAAACCGTGATCTTGCGGTTCATTGTAGGTTGTTCCACCAGCAGCGACAGCCTTGCGAATCATTTCATCAACTTGTTCTCGGCTCTCAGAAGATAAACACACAAGCACTTCTGTGCTTTTTGTGGCATCACAAATTTCTTTGGGAGTAAACGTCTTAAACTTCTCATAAGCTGTTGTGCTTTTAATTTGCACAAACAGCATTTCCCTTGTTTTTTATTTTTCTTCCCCATTTAATAATAAGCTCTCCATCATTTAAGAG
>NZ_JBALDR010000072.1:0-35904 GCF_036917315.1 Nostoc sp.
AGTTTAGGGGTAGCCCTACGCAAAAATAGCTCGATGCCAGGTTTAATAATTCATAACTAAAAGCCCCTAGCGATTACAGCCTGGGGCTTTTTGTTATGGTTGTGTGACAAAAAAACTATGCAATTAATAACTTTTGACTACTAGCACCCTTGGACGAAGAGATGCAGGTAATGTGAGCATCGATGCTCGTGATACAGTTGTTTTTGATGGTATAGGCAGTAATGGATTAATAGCGCGGCTCGCAGTTCGGTACTAGCAGGAGCGGTAGGTAACGGTGGTAAAATCCTAATTAATACTGCATCAGTGTCATTACTAATGGTGCTGGCTTAGAACCCACATTCCGCACTTCAACAAGTAGCATGGATAAACTACATAAACAGAAAATGCGCTCATGAGAATTTGAACAATCAAGTAACCAGGAAACAAATAAATTATCTACATCTAAATTCCAGCTTTTTCATGGTGGAAAAAGCTGGTTATTCAATAATATTGAATTAGGATTTTGCAATCAGTTAGGAAAACATCAGATTAAGCAATACTGAATTAGAGAGTTGAAAACTCAGATAATAAGTAATACTTTTGACAAGCTAAAGGCAAAAATTGCAGGATTTGACAACGAGAATCCGTTAAGTTCAAAATCCTTCGCCAGCCCTGTGCAATCATCAACTGAATCCCCTGAAAGCATTGAAATATCCAACGCAAAGTGGGGAATTGTGTATCTTTATTCAGTTGATTTTTTACTGTAGCTTTTTGGGTTTTTAACGCTCTTCTTAATTGTCTTTGTCCTAAATTATAAACTAACAGACATAATGACATTAACATCATTATTGTCTCTACTCTTTCTGGATTCTTCACAAACAGACTATCAGCTACCATAATGCTTTCAAAATCTATTTGTTTGTTATACTCTATTAAGATGTGAGCAAATACTGCTTTATCCGATTCATTTCCTGATGCTCCTCTAAAAAATAAGGGGATATCTCCATCACTACTTCCTATTAAATCTAATATACGAAGTGCGGAATGTGGGATCCAATACTCTGCTCTAATTTTTTATACTCGCTCGGTGTATCGCTCACTGGCATGTATTGTTTTTTTTGCGAGTCAAATTCAGCTTTTGGGTGATTCTCCCCATTGTGGCTCGACTTATTTTGACTCCAGCCTTTTGTTGTAAGCGATCGCACAACTCAACCAAAGTGGCATCGTTATCTTCCTCCACCAAGAGCGCAACTAAAGCCATTTGTTCACTGTTTAATTTGGCAGATTGACCTCCAGAGTGTGGCTTTGCTTCAACTGTGCCACAAAAATGGAATCGCCTAAGTAGGCTCTGAACAAAACTTAAACTCACGCTAAATCGTTTCGCCAGTTGTCATTGAGAGCCTTCTTCATTTTTGTGGGCATCAATGACTTTTTGGCGTAGATCGGTGGAGTAAGCTTTCATATCGGTGCACATGGTTCTTGATATACTCCATCCTCCCACACTGTATTCCACTCAAGTGAGAACCGCTATAATCCTTTGACAAATCATCTTTAAAATTTTCAATTCATTAACGAGCGCACTGCTGGGTCATTTTGTTGTTACCTAGTATCAACTCCAATGGGTAAGCCTTTTTAACGATCGCCTGCTTAGTCTAAAGTCCAGTACATACCGTCCCTGGAAGAAAGGCAATCCGATTATCGAACCTACTGGTATATATCGGCTGAATAATGGGCAGTTGCTATTAAGTCGAGAATGTTCTTAATTTTGGATCAAGTCGAGCTAAAATCATGACGGGAAGAAGCCCATAACTCCTAAATATGTGTCTCTATGCAAGATGCATACATGGTTCACACAGATGATAAAAATTACAAGTTTTAACAGTGCTGGTAAACTGACCGCTCTTTTGTTTTTGATAACTCTCTTTCTCACGCCTTGTGTGATTGTAAATGCAGGAGAACGTGGTGTATTAATGAAATTTGGCGAAGTCCAAAACCAGATATTAGGAGAAGGACTTCACTTAATTATTCCTGTAGTTAATACTGTGAAAAAGTTGAGTATTAGAGTCCAAAAACAGGAAATTTCTGCTGAGGCTTCCTCCAAAGATTTACAAAATGTTTTTGCCGATGTAGCTCTCAATTGGCATATTATTCCCCAGGAAGCAAATGTAATTTTTCAGGAAATTGGAGATGAACAAAATGTAGTTATTCGGATTATTAACCCCGCAGTTGAAGAAGTACTAAAAGCGGTAATAGCAAAGTATACTGCTGAAGAAATTATTACTAAACGAGGAGAAGTCAAAAGTGGAGTAGATGATGCATTGTCCACAAGATTAAATAGCTATCACGTTGCAGTTGATGATATTTCTCTAGTTCATGTCCATTTTTCAGAACGATTTGGTGAGGCGGTGGAGGCAAAGCAGATTGCTGAACAAGAAGCAAAACGAGCAGAATTTATCGCATTAAAAGCAACAAAAGAGGCTGAAGCAAAAGTGAATTTAGCCAAAGGAGAGGCTGAGACGCACAGATTATTACGTGATGGTTTAACTCCAGAAATTCTGCAAAGGCAAGCAATACAAAAATGGAATGGGAAGCTGCCATTAATTGTAAGTAAGGAGGCTCCAAAATTGTTGAATTTAAGTGAATTTTTAAAATTTGACGAAAATTGATCTTTTTATTCGTAACTTTTACATGAATTGCTATATCTATACAAATTATAATCTGGGCGCATATATGTGCGCCCAGATTTCAGAAAGGTGAAAAACTAAATTAACTGTTGGAGAATAAAATGGGAGAATCGAGAATCTTCAACTGGATCAATAGCATAATCAACAGTGTATAAACTGTTGAAGAAATTAGACCTGTGAACAATTCTTTTTTAAGGTTATGCTCTTGAGGTTCTTTTTGAAAAATGTCCTTAGAACCGAATTGCATCAAGAGAATTCCCACAATATTAGAGAGCCAGTATCCGATAATTGAGCAAGGTAGAAGTAATTTTGGGGAAAGTAAACTACATGCATACCCAAAACCATAAGCTATGGGCAAATTAAATAGTAGGTCATTCCACCAACATAGTGGTGACAACAAATATCCCAGTACCAGAAAAAATCCACCTCTGAGTTTTTTGAAAATGTCTTTTTTGAATTCTACTGGAGTAGACTGTTGTAACTGATCTATTGCTGTGTCCCCTGTTACATTCAACTCTTGACTAACGTTTTGGACGCTTTCCATAAAAACCCACTATTCCTATCGTCTTAGTGTAGTTTAATTTATATATTAAATTAACGTCTAGTACACGAGTGATAACATTTTGGCTTTTTGATGCTGAAAGTTTTACCACAGAATATTTTCAGCAAAATTGAGGTTTAAATCAGCTACTTAACAATATCTGATTTCTATCCAGAGACATAAGCTGTTACCTATACAACTTGCACTATCAGGGCGCTCATGTTGCCCACCCCACAATCATATTGAAAAAAATATTAGTGCAAATTAAAGGCACAACAGCTTATCAGTTAGTTCGCTTCTTGCAGAATCTGGGTTTCATTTCGGTATCTGAGCGAAACAGAAAAATTTATACACACTTGAGACAATTAACGTTATTTGTCGCTTAATAAGTTTTAAAATCAAAATACCTCTTCCTAGATCATAGCACACGATGAGTTCCAACACCGATACTGCAATAGCCAGAGCTTCATTAAGTTAGGGTGGGTGGATGTTGAGTTGCAAAATTTTTATGTTTTTGCATCTAGTAAGGGCAGAAATTTTAACTAATAATAGCTACAATAAAGATGCCTCAGCATCTTAATCGGAAAATGACAGATTTAACTTCAAATAGCACCTTTTTAATAGCAGGAATTGTTTTTATAACGATTGCTGTGATCGGGCAATCTAAATTAGCTTTTATTGAAATCAATCCCGGTTTTTTTGGGAGATTTATGGCTTTAATTATTGGGATTTCGAGCCTATTATATGCTTTGGGATTACTCAATTTTTCTGCCGTAAACCTTGACTTATTAAGAACTTCTCTGACAGAGCAAATAAAACAAAGCATAAGTTCAATTAATGAGCTTTTGCAAGGTTCGTAATAGGTCTCAAAAATAATTTTTTGGCTCCATTTCAATACTTGTGGGTTAAGAGGATGTTTGAAAAGTCTTGTTGTTGGTAGCAAAAAGTTTTAGATCCCCCTAAATCCCCCTTCAAAAGGGGGACTTTAAGAAGTTTTCCTCCCTTTTGAAGGGGGGCTAGGGGGGATCAATAAGTGCCTAAAATCACACCTAAGCACTTTTCAAACAACCTCTAAGGGTAAAAGGTAGAATTCACCCCTTAACCTTTGAAAATAATACTAATAATATGCTCCGACAAGACTGTAAGCCAGGCTAGCCATTACTAATAAAGTACAGCTTTATCAAGGTTAGGTTAAACTGTACCTCCTCCTTCCCTTTGCCAAAACTGCCGTAAAATCTCCCCTGGCTTTCTATCCCAGGTGTCGATATGCTCATATATCAAATTATCTTGATTAAGTTTATATGTTGAATAGCCATTAAAAAGCAACCCTGCTTTCCAAGGAACGCGCAACACTCCCCGCACCGTCCACTTTGCTAAAATCGTGTCTTCGACTGACTGATAAACCTCATGTACATCAAAGTGAATTTGGGTAAAAAACAGCCGAGCGTGAAATCGTAAAGTCCAAAATATAATGCGATAATTAAATTTGTATTTGAATGTATTCACCGGATCTTTAAAATAGATATCCTGTGTATAAATGTGATATGAGATATCTTTTTCAAAAAGTGTCGGTAAATCCTCTTTTAAAGTCTTAATTACCCGTTCCACTGGCAATTGATATTCCACGCACCTTTTCCCTTAAAAAAGATTTTTTAACAAAATTTCCACTCCTGACCAAATAGAAGATGTCTTCTTGTGACTCACACCATCTGGATTCAAATCTAATAGAGTGGGAAATGATGCAGACTTAGCATAAGGCCCATTGCGCAAAACTTTAGCAAGGGTATTGTTATTCTCGCGCAAACCTTCATAAAAGAAGAATACCTCTCCTTGAATACCAAGTTGACGATTGTATTCAATTGCCTGCACCAGATATTCTGGGCTAATACAGTAAGAGCCAAGCTTCATCAGTATTCCCGGTGCTAACTTCGGCAGTGTCGCATCTGTGAATTGCTGGTTTACCAGTTTATCAGCGATCGCTTGATAACTCCTAAAGTCACGGCGATAAATCTGCGGCTGAATCATATCAACTATCCCCCGCTTCAGCCATGCGGGCGAGTCTTGCAGATATTCCTGGAATGCCCAATCATGAATATTGGGTGCGATCGCTACTAATAAATTAGGATTTACCACTTTCACCTCCCGGTAGAGACGCGCCAAAAACTCAGTGAGAATATCTGCACGCCACTGTAACCATTGTCTATCCTTGGCGTTCTGTGGCGGATTGCGATCGAATTCCTGGCGATAGCGGGTGACAGTTACCCGATCGTAGCCACCTTCAGAGGGTAATGCTGGCAAGCGATCATCTCCTTGAACGCCATCCACATCATAATTCTTTACAACTTCCAGCACCAAGCTTAACAAGAATTCTTGCACCTGTGAGTCGAGTGCATTCAACCACTCAAAGCCGTTTTTCTTCAGTAACTTGCCGTTACAATCGCACGCAGCCCATTCCGGTTTTTTCTGTAAAAGTACACCACCATTCAAATTGTAAGAACTGGCAAAACCGTATTCAAACCAAGGAATAACTTTCAACCCAACTCGCCGCGCCTCAAGTACCACCTCTTCTAAAGGGTCACGGCCTAAAGACACCGGGTCAATTTCGACTCCAAAAGTCTGCTGCATTATTTGGCTAGGATATAAAGTTACTGCCTTATCCCAAACAACTGGAAACACTACATTAAATCCTGTCTCGGCCAGGAGATCCATCGCCTCGGCAATGCGTTCCTTTGACCTGAGAACCTTACTATCAGTAATAGTCAGCCAAATACCACGGATTTCTATTATTGGCATTTCTATAAATTGAAATTATTGGCACTGCACCATCTAAACATTGACTAGCCGACGATACCGCGCCTGTACTATTGTGTAAATGGCATAGGCAACTAAACCTAGTGCCACAATACCCAAAAGCCATGCTCCGTTAGGCTGTTGCGCTAGCGTCTGTAATACTTCATCCAAACCTTCTGCTGTAGCGGCGTCCGACTGTTTTGCTGCTTCAATTAAAAACCAACCGATAATACAAAATACTATACCCCGTGCCGCTAAACCAAATCTGGAAATCCTCATTACCCATTGGGCTTCTGTGTTGCTTAATTCAGTTAAATTGAGTTCTTTACGAAATTTGCCACTAAAAGCTTGATAAAACTGATAGAAACCTAGAGCAATTACAAACGCCCCCACAGTTCCAACTAACCATTCACCAAAGGGTTGAGAAAGCAAACGTGCTGTCGAATCTTCAGTAGAATCACTACTATTTTTACCGCTGCCTGTACCCATAACGATTTGCACAGCACTTAAGGCTAAACTTGCATAAATCAAGCCATTAACTGCGTAACCAATTCGCACTGCCAAACCTTTGGCATCATTACCTTTATTTTCTGGGTCTTTAATTGCCTGTACAAAACGCCAGACTACATATCCAATCAAGCCAATCGCAATTAAAGCCAGCAAAAATTTACCAAATGGCTGGTTAACGATTGTTTGAAGAGCGCCTTGGGTATCAGTTGTTTTACCACCGTTGCCACAAGCCGCCTGTGCTGCCAGTAGTCCAACTATACCGTAAACTACTCCCTTGGAAACATAGCCAAATCGTCCCAGTCGCTCAACCCACAATGAAGCATGGTTTGTCAACTGTTGTGTCATGGTAGTTGGAGAGAATTATTATATTTACTTTTTACCAAAATTTACTCACGAATCACATCTACCTCAAGACAAATTGTCTAATATTTTTGCAAAAAATCACTATCGCAATATAGATGTGAGACCGATCAAAATAATATTACACTTGCTAAGTACAGTATTATCATTTAGTTTTTTTAATGCTGAATTGGGATTAATTATGTCTCTAATAGAAAGTTCTTGGAAACACGAATATATAACTTCCAATGGGGTAAAACTACACTACGTTACCCAAGGTGAAGGCCCTTTAATGTTGATGTTGCATGGGTTTCCTGAGTTTTGGTATTCTTGGCGGCATCAAATACCAGAATTTGCCCAAAATTTTCAAGTCGTTGCCCTTGACTTGCGTGGCTACAACGATAGTGATAAACCAAGTGAGCAATCAGCTTATGTAATGGATGAGTTTATTAAAGATGTTGAGGGACTAATTAAAGGATTAGGATACCAAAAATGTGTATTAGTTGGACATGATTGGGGTGGTGCGATCGCTTGGAATTTTGCATACACTCACCCCGAAATGTTAGAACAATTAATTATTCTTAACCTGCCTCATCCTGCGAAATTTGCTCAAGGGTTACGCACTCCCCAACAGTTGCTACGTAGCAATTACATATTCCTCTTTCAACTACCCTGGATACCAGAACTACTTTTACAATTTTCAGACTACCAAGCAATTGAAACAATTTTTAAAGGTACAGCAGTTAACAAGAGTGCTTTCACTAAAGCGGATATTGACGCATATAAAGATGCTGCGGCAAAACGAGGTGCTCTCACAGCAATGTTGAACTACTACCGCAATGTTTTTCAGCAGAGAATGCTAAATCCAAATTGGGGCATTCTGGAAGTGGCAACACTGATGATTTGGGGAGAAAATGACACCGCACTTGGCAAGGAACTAACCTACGACACCGCAGCTTATGTCAGGAATTTGCAAATCAAATACATTCCTAATTGTGGCCATTGGGTGCAGCAAGAACGGCCGGAATTGGTTAATCAGTATATGCGAGAATTTCTGAGGACTTAATCTAAACCATCAATTGATAAGTATAAATACTTCTCTAGCTAGCTATAGCAAGTAGCACCAGTTTTTACTTTTAAAAAGATTTAATAGTGATTTAATACTGGTATTTTTTAAGTGTTTTTTGGTAAAAATCGCCAAAAAATCGAAATTAATGGCATTATTGACATCAATTTTATCTGTGTTTCAGATCGCAATTAACTTGTCAAAAGATAGATTGTCACAAGATACATTGACCTCACGAAGTTTAGTGAGATAATAGAACTGTGAGGGACAGAACGGACGCAACTCGATTATTAAGGGGGAAAATTTATGAAACTCCAGCTATTAGCGGCCATGGCCTTAGCAACACCCCTATTTTTCGCTAGCTCGGTTAGAGCCGAGAATCCACAGGATTTACAAAAGCTGCTTTCAACTGGGGAATGTGTTAAGTGCGAACTATCAGGAGCTAACCTTAGTGGCGCTCATTTAATTGGTGCTGACTTGAGAGGCTCGAAGCTCCAAGGAGCTAACCTTGTAGGAGCTAACCTCGAAGGTGCTGACTTAACTGGTGCAAACTTGGCAGGTGCTAACCTAACATCTGCTTATGTAACCAATGTCAATTTGAAGCAAGTTAATCTCAACGGAGTAAATTTTACTCGCGCTACGATTCACGATTCTAATGTGTATCAAGCATCAATGAACGAGCTAAATCTTACTGATGCGGAAATATTTAACACTGGAATCGGGATTGGGGGAGAAGACGCTGAAATTCCCGATTGGAAATAGACTCAACTGAGTACACAGGTTAAAACAATACAACATAGGTTTTGGCGGGTTTGAAATCAAATAAACTAGTTTTTTGCCAGAATTATCCTTAAAACCTGCCTCTACAAAAATATTAAAATAAATGAAACCCCTCTGCGTTGTAATCACTTTACTATGGCAAAAGCAGAGGGGGTTTCTTTTTGCGATCGCACTGATATCCACAAAAGAAAGTGCAATCAAAATCTAAAAATCTTTACTATTTCCCATTAAAGAACTTTACCGCCTCTAATTGAAATCAGGGTTTTGGCAATTATTTGCGTAAGTTGTATACAGCACAAAGAGGGTTTTTTCGCTAGATGTAGCCGGATGCAATTGATTTGGCACGATTTTTGCATAAGAGTATTGTGACCCTCCATAGCTCACAAAATATCACTAAAGACTTATGCAACAACAGCGAAGACCGAGTAAGAAGAGTTTGCGATCGCTTGATTACTTGAATGTGTTTCTCGCAGATGTGCGCGATGGTGTTGGGCCATATTTGAGCATTTACCTAAAAGCCTCAGCAAATTGGAACCCAGCCCAAATTGGCATGGCGATGTCAGCTTCGGCAATTGCCACAGTTATTGCTCAAACACCAGCTGGTGCATTGGTTGACAGGCTACGTCAAAAACGGATGTTGATTGTACTGGCGGCTGTGTTTGTTTCTATCGGCTGTATTGCTATGGGCTTGTTCCCCACCTTGCCTGTTGTCATTGGCTCTCAGATTATGATTGGGATTGCTGCTGCAATTTTCCCACCTGCGATTACTGCTATTACTCTGGGACTCGTAGGACATGAGAGATTAGATAGGCGGGTAGGTCGTAATGAAACATTTAACCATGCAGGTAATCTGCTAGCTGCAACTCTCGCTGGTTTAGCAGGTTACTTTATTGCACGCAAGGCAATATTTTTCCTAGTTGCAGCTATGGCTGTGGGCAGTATTATTTCAGTGAGGATGATTCGCGAAAGAGAGATTGACCACGAATTAGCGCGTGGAGATGGAGAAGAGGGCGAAGAGGAAGATAATGAAAAACATCAGCAGCCTTATGAAGGCATATTGCAATTATTGAGCGATCGCAAAATCTTATTTTTTACTATTGCAGTAGTTCTGTTTCACTTTGCCAATGCTGCTATGTTACCGCTAGTTGGTCAAGAATTGGCACAGGGTAAAGGGGCAAGTGACACAGTTTATATGTCTGCTTGTATCATTGTCGCTCAGTTAGTGATGATTCCAGTTTCTAACTTGGCTGGACGTTTCGCACATACAGCCCGAAAACCCATATTTTTGCTTGGCTTTGCCGTCTTACCGATTCGAGGAGTGCTGTATACACTTTCGGATAATCCCTATTTTCTCGTTTCTGTGCAAATTCTGGATGGTATTGCAGGCGGGATTTTTGGAGTGCTTTCGGTGTTGATGGTAGCTGATTTGACTAAAGGCACGGGACGCTTTAATGTTACCCAAGGAATGCTCAACACTGCTATTGGTGTCGGTGCGGGTTTGAGCAACGTGTTGGCTGGATTTGTGGTTAAAAATGCTGGTTACAACGTTGGTTTTTTGATTTTAGCAGCGATCGCAGTTGTGGCTTTGGCAGTTTTTTGGTTCTGTGTACCTGAAACAAAAACAGGAGTTAATAGAAATGCATCACATCAAAAGCATTTAGCGAAATCATGATTGTTTTCAAATACATGATCATTGGACTGACTTATATCGGTTTGGGTTTAGGATATCTCCCTGGTTTGCGGATGAACCGAGCCAGTATTGCTTTAGTTGGTGCATCTTTGCTGATGGCATTCGGAGTATTAGACCTCAAAGAAGCATGGCAAGCGATAGACTATAAAACGCTGATTTTCCTGTTTGGCATGATGGTAATCAGCACAAACTTAGCTTACGCTGGTTTTTTCCAATTAACCCTTGATACAGTTACACACTTTACTCGTAGCCCTTTGGGTTTGCTGATTGTTTTAACTTTCGGCAGTGGAATTCTCTCGGCTTTTTTTCTGAATGATACTATCGCTCTAATTTTTACTCCTTTGGTTCTCGGTTTAACCCAAACTTTGAACCTGAATCCGATTCCTTACTTACTTGCCTTGGCGGGAGCAACTAATCTGGGTTCAGTAGCTACCTTAAGTGGTAATCCGCAAAATATTTTGATTGGTTCCTTCTCTGGTATCAGCTATCTCGATTTTGCAAAAGCATTGACTCCCATCGCATTAGTAAGTTTGTTAATCCAAATTGGGTTATTGTGGTGGCTTTATCCTGATGTTCGTTCTACTAAATCTTGTCCGAGTGTAACCCCCGTGCGTTACCGCATATTTAAACCGTTGCTGACTAAAAGCCTATTGATAACAGGAGGACTATTAATTGCATTTTTAATTGGGATACCTCCAGCTCAAGCAACACTTATAGCTGCTGGTTTACTGTTCATTACTAGGCGAATCAAACCGCAACGAGTTTTAAATAAAGTGGATTGGGATTTACTGGTGATGTTTTCTGGACTGTTTATTGTGACTGCTGGAGTAGAAAAATTAGGAATATTGAATTTATTTAGCGGTTTAGTTTATACTCCCTTGAGCATATTAGGAATTACTGCTCTGCTTTCAAATTTAGTTTCTAATGTTCCAGCAGTATTATTACTACAACATTTAATTCCTCATCCAGACACAAGAACCTGGTTACTATTAGCAGCAGGATCTACCTTAGCAGGTAATCTAACTTTGTTAGGTTCAGTTGCTAATTTAATTGTTGCTGAGGCTGTGGCAAAACTTGGTTATCAATTGTCATTTTGGGAACATCTGCGTTTTGGTCTACCGTTAACTGTCGTGACTCTCATCCTGGCTTATTTTTGGATTTAGGGACTTCCAAATAAAAAAATACTCAACAAACCGGCGATAAAACTCTCTCCTTCCAATACGGTTCGGATAAGGTTTTTTGATGACACGCCGCTAATTGCAAAGACGCGATAAATCGCCGTCTCTACAATAATCAGTCCTTTGTAGAGACGGCGATTTATCGCGTCTCTTTCCTTAACCCAAGCGTATTGCCTTAGTCATTAGTCATTCGTCAACAATCAAACTTAAAATTTCAGGCTCAAAGCCGCAAGGTTCAAGCTCAAAGGTGCAACGTTCAAGCTCAAAGGTGCAACGTTCAGGTTCAAAGGCGCAACTTCGAGGCTCAAAGGCGCAACTTCGAGGCTCAAAGGCTCAACGTTCAGGTTCAAAGGCTCAACGTTCAGGTTCAAAGGCTCAACGTTCAAGCTCAAAGGTGCAACGTTCAGGCTAAAAGGCTCAACGTTCAGGTTCAAAGGCTCAACTTTGATATTTCAAGAGACTTCCTTGCTTCCTGCTCTTGCTTCCCATCTTTTTATTAGTCAACTTGCGGTGATGTGATGACTTTATCCCAGCAATTTTACGGTATTTTGTGACTGTTCTGCGAGTGATGGGGAGACAAAATCGGATTTTCAAAAGCTGGGCTAATTGTTCATCAGTATAAGGATTGGCGGGTGATTCTTTTGCAATTAACTGTATTAGCATCTGTTGGATTTGTTGAGGAGTACGTCCGCCTACTCCTACAGGAACACATAGTGAATGCAACGGAATTATCCGACTGTTTTGGTTACAAACTAATATATACCGTCCCCGCACAATCCGACTGACTGTAGAGTTACTAAGTCCTACCGATTGAGCTACTAGTTGCTGAGGGGTAGATACTAAGTCTAATTTATCCCGACTCTGCAAAAAAGCTTGCTGTCGCTCAACTAAAAATTTCCCAACTTTGAGCAGATTTTCCTGCCATTGTTGCAATGCTGTGAGTAAATTTCTAGCTTTTTGTAATAATGCTTCTAGCTGTTGGGTATCTCGCCTTGCTTTTGATGATTCCTGGAAAAGCTTAATGGCTTCGGAATTCAGACAAAAACGTTGTTTGACTTCATAGGCTAAAGAAATTTGCCAACTTCCAGCTATTAGCTCAACTTTTAAATCAGGGGTGACGATGGGAGCATCGCTACCACCGAAGTTTCTGGCGGGACGCGGTTCTAATTCTTGAATCTCATGAATAGCATCGGTGAGTTTCTCGATGTCAACATTAATATTTTGATGATTTTGATGCAGCTTTTGTAATAGTATTTGAAAATTTTGCTTTGACTCGGAAGAATTACCAATACAATTTGCTATGTCTTCTAAATAATTTTTAATTAGTAGAAAAGCTAAACTTTTAGGCTGGTATTTAAGTTGTACTAACAGACATTCTTGTAGGGAGCGTGTACCAATTCCAAGTGGATCTAAAGTTTGGAGGATAGGCACTACAGCCTCTAGTTCTTTTGCACTCCAGATACTACCATCTGCCCAAACTTCTGGAGTTTCTTCTAAGTAACCGGAGTTGGATAACCACTGAGTTAGATAGGTTAAGGTTTCACGTTGTCTTGATGGGATTGATAAAGCTGATATTTGTCCGAGAAGATGCTCGCTGAGGCTTAATTCCTGGGCGATGGGACTATACCAATTAGGTAGAATATCGTCTAAAAGTGCTTCGCTGTTATGGAAATCAGAATTTTCTACTATAAATGGATTGTGTTTACATTCTTCTCGAAGATGGTCGAATACTCGTTTTCCATCCCACGGTAAGAAGCGAACTAAGTACTGTAGGGTTGGGTAAATAACGGTTTGAGTTTCTAAGTGTGTTTCTAGTGTAGATGCTGAGTTTAAGGAATTCATGATACGAACCGCAGAGGCGCAGAGGACACAGAGAGTAGGAAAAATACTTAACTCAAGGGTATTTTGCTATAAATTCCATTGTTTCTTTTTTTGTTCAAAGCTTTCGACGGAAATTCCTAATGCTTTGTGGGGTTCTTGGGGATAAAGTGTTAAAGCATGGCGGATAAAGTTTATTTCTAACTGAGCGATCGCTTCCTCTAAGTTCAGATTCATCTGATGTTCTTGATTAAAAATGAGATGCTCTGGAAGAAGGGTTCTTCCTCCAGAAAAAACTGCTGCTCTCTCTAAAGTATTTTGCAGTTCTCGTACATTTCCTGGCCAAGCGTAATCTATGAGTTTTTTTAGGGCGGTTGAGGTGATTGCTAAATTTTTAATTCCGTTTCTTAGGGCAATAGAACTTAGAAAATGTTGGGTAAGTTGTTCTAAATCTTCGGGGCGATCGCGCAAAGGTGGCAATTCAATTCGTACTACGTTAAAGCGATAGTATAGGTCTTCTCGAAACTGATTGAGGCGTACCAATTGCTCTAAGTTCCGATTGGTGGCAGCTAAAATGCGGACATCTACAGTTTTGGTTTGGTTACTACCCAAGCGCTCGAAGGATTTATCTTGTAATACTCGCAACAATTTTCCTTGAATTATCTGGCTCAATTCTCCGACTTCATCCAGAAAAATTGTGCCGCCATTGGCTTGTTCAAAACGACCAATTCGCAAGTGATTTGCTCCGGTGAAAGCTCCTTTTTCGTGACCGAATAATTCTGCTTCTAATAAATGTTCTGGGAGAGCTGCACAGTTCACTTTTACCAAAGGGCCGCGACTGCGAGGGCTAGCATTATGCAGTGTGGAAGCGACTAACTCTTTGCCCGTACCTGATTCGCCGACAATCAAAACTGTGGTGTTTCCTTGCGCAAGTCTACCAATGAGTTTAAAAACTTCTGCCATTTTAGGCGATCGCCCCAACAGTTCTTCTGGCTGTCCGAGATTTTGAATATTTGCTTCACCAATTTGCTCGGCGGATGCTTGGGAATGAGCTAAAGCTTTTTGTGCCAAGTTAACTAAATCTTCTAAATCGAAGGGTTTAGTTAAGTAATCATAGGCTCCCAATTGCATGGCTTCAATGGCTGTACGACTTGTACCATAAGCTGTCATCACAATGACTGGCAGTTCAAATAGAGTCTTACTACCTAAAGCTTTTAAAACAGCACTACCCTGAGTTTTGGGCATTTTCAAATCTAGAAATACCAAGTCAGGACGAGAGATGCTATCTTGTTGAATTATTTTCAGTCCTTGTTCTCCGTCTTCTGCCTCTACAACGACGTAACCTTCATCTTTTAAAATCTGCGCCATCGCCTGACGCAAAGCTTTTTCGTCATCAATAATCAAAATCTTAGCCATCGTTGTGATTCTTCGGTAAGTAAACGCTAAAAACGGTGCAACCCGGTTGAGATTTGAAATCAATATGCCCTCCGTGTCGGGTGACAATCTCGTGGCTAATTGCTAAACCTAAACCTGTTCCTTGAGGTTTTGTGGAATAAAAAGGATCGAAAATGCGATCGCGTTCTTCTGGTGCTAAACCTGCGCCAGTGTCTTTTACCCAGGTTACTAAGTAGTCTTGCTCTTGGCTTACACCAACCTCAACTTGACTTTCCGGTGGACTTGCTTGGATGGCATTTAAGATTAAGTTAACCATTACCTGTCCTAACTCTCGGCGGCGTAGTGGTACTTGGGGCAAGGGTTCAGCAGCAGAGCGATAAAAAAGCGTCACTCCCTGTTCTTCGGCTTTGAGACGTAATAGAGAAACTGATTCAGAAGCGATCGCTTCTAGGGAAGTTGTTACCATTTCTTCCTGCTGATTTTGGTCAAAATACAATAGCCGTCGCACCAGCATCTCTAAACGGTCTACTTGCTCTAGTAAGCTAGCGATCGGTAAAGTTGTAATTCCCTGCTTTTTTAATTGCCGTTCTGTATATTGCAAGTTGAGGCGCATACTAGCTAAGGGATTGCGGACTTCATGAGCTACCCCTGCTACCAGTTGTCCCAAAGAAGCCAAGCGCTCAACTCGGTGCAAGCGCTGCTCTAACTCTTGGCGGCGGTATTGCATACTATTTATAGCAGTTCCCAACAGTCCCATTTCTGCGGGTAGCGGAGGAATTAGCGAAGCTTTATCCTCTTCCATTGCTTTAATACTTTGCTGGAGTCGCTGCACTCCCCACTGAAGTTGTAAGGCAATATAAAAAGTCCAAACTCCCACGACTAAAATTCCTAAAACCACGAAAACACTTAAAACGTTTTGATTGCTATCTTCTAGATGAGGCATACGTTTCATCGTCCATACTGCGCCCCACAGAGGTAAGGGATCGGCACGCAGTAGCAAGACATCAAGACCAGGGTGCAGTACTAATTCCTGGGGTAAACCTTGGCTTGTGGCTCTCCGAGTTAATTGCAAAATTGTGTCTCGTTCAGCAGGAGGAATATCTTTTTTGGGGACAGGGCCACCGTGGGTAGGATAGGCATAGCCTAAAAGCTGGTCTTGTTGCAGCAGATAAAATCCCCCTTCTACCCTTGGAAAAGCAGTTAGGGCATCGTTTGAAAGTTCTGCCAATTGTTTAACTGGCTTTGGTGCTTGCCCAGGATTTGATTCCCAAAACAGCTTAATTAGTCTGGTGTTGGCAAAAGCTAGTTCTCTCTGATTTCTGGCAACAACAGCACCTTCCAGACTTTGAAATAGTTGTACCACTAACCACAAAGCAGCTCCACTTAAACCTAAAAAAAGGATGCTGAGGATTGTTAGCTGTCGCCGCAGTGTCCAACGTTGAGGTAACACAATAGGTTGCATGGAATAAGGGTTAGAACTTCTAGAAGTGCAAAAACTATAGCGGTTCTCGTTTGGATGCAGTACCCGTTGAACCCACCCCCAGCCCCTCCCTGCAAGCCTACGGTGTAGACACAAGTCTGAAATAGCTGATTAACCAAGGTTTTTACCCCACCCTAACCCTCCCCTTTCTAACTATCCATTAGTCACATCTTTCTTTACAATCTTGAAACGCTTGTTTTGTAGGCATCTTGAACACTGAGGTGTCAAACATACTTGACAGATTGGCTCTTAGTCTTCTCGCTAAAATTAGGTTTTTATTGAGAATTGACGACGAACGAATCAGGGTTAGAAAAAGCGTGAGTGAATACTCTCGTAAATGTTGAGAAAGATCCGGGTAATGGATAGCCTTTCTAAGGGGAGGGAACTAGATTTCCGGTCTCCCCCCAATGCATCGGGGGGATTAAGGGGGGTAATTAGACTTGTGTGTACAACCGTAGGCTTACCAAGGGGAGGAGAGATAAAGAAAGCTACGCTTTGGCGGGATGGGGTTCCGAGTGGATTACAACGAAGCGCAAAAACTATGGCAAATTCTAGTTGCTCATTTTTCATGCTGCCTTACTAACTAGTGAGTGTCTTGTATCTATGGCACGAGTTTTGCACTCTTACAGTTATAGTTAGCGATTAAATTCAGTTAAAACAGATGAATAACTCCAAAGTTCGTATTCCGAAAGAAATTGCTCCCGATGTTTTTGCCTTGGCGGCTCAGTTGTATGCCCAAGAAAATCAGGATTATTCTTTAGAAGAGATTATGCAAGCTGGGGCAGAAGTACAAATTCCGCCAGAGGTGATTCAACAAGCTATACAACAGATTCAAGCCAAGCAAATCCGAGAGCGCGATCGCCAATGCAAGTTAAAGTTAATTTTAACTAGTGGCGGCATCGGAGCAGCGATCGCACTTTTCGGTTTTTGGACATACAATACTGTTGCTAGTAATGCTACACCAAGCGGGCGATCGCTAGAAGCTAATCTCCCAAGTCCCAATTTACCCAATCCTAATCGTCTAGAGATTCCCCCAGCACCCCCACCAGAATTACCCCCCACAGAGGAAACCACTTTCACTGGAGAGGTAAAACAGTATCTTCTCAACCCTGAAGGTAAGGTGGATGGACTATTACTCAATAACGGGCTACAGGTGAAATTTCCTCCCCAGATGGCGAATAGTTTAGTGGGAATAATTACCCCAAACACGAAAGTGAGCATTTTTGGCAATCCCGGCTTTTCTACTCGCTTCGGACAGGAAGTGAGAGCCAAAAAAATCACCAATTCTCAAACTGGACAGATTTTAGTCGAACAACCTCCCACAACAACCTCCCACAACAGCCCCCCAACTTAAACAACTACAGTACTTTATCTGCGGAGGGAACTGCTCAGAATTGGTTGGTGGGACATCAAGGAGAAATTAACGGCGTTATTATCTCTAATGGCACAATTGTCAAATTCCCGCCCCATGTAGGCGAACAGCTAGCCAGTATGGCGAACATCGGAAACACAATTCAAGCCAAAGGATTCGGCACTCGCAATCGTTACGGACAGATTTTAGAAGCTACGGCATTGTCAGTTAATGGGCAATCTGTATCTTTGCAACCAAAAGCCATCACCAGCCCGTAATACCATTGACAAAAATCTTTGCAACAGATGAATCTCATGTCGGGGCGTTTAGCTTGACAAAGTAGTAGTTTTACTTTTGGATCTGAAGGTGGATAGCAAAAAATGAGAGTATTGCTAACTTGTTAAGTTGCCAATACCCTCACGTAGATAAACTAAGTTTTTGTAGTAGCCTATAAGTCTAAGTCAGTGCCTGAGCAACCACTGCCGAAAGTGACTCATTCGCTGCTTGCTTCAACAATTCGGCTTTATCGGTCTGTTCCCAAGGCAAGTCTAAATCAGCCCGCCCAAAATGACCGTAAGCCGCGACGTCCTGATAAAAACGTCCGCCTCGTTCACTTGGTAAGTTCCGTAAGTTGAAGGTATGGATAATCCCTGCTGGACGCAGTTCAAAGTGTTTGTTGATTAATTCCAGTAAGGTTTCTTCATCCACTTTGCCAGTACCAAAGGTATCCACTAGGATACTTGTTGGTCGTGCTACACCAATAGCATAAGATAGCTGGATTTCAACTTTTTCTGCCAACCCAGCGGCGACAATATTTTTAGCTACATAGCGAGCCGCATAAGCAGCAGAACGGTCTACTTTCGTGGGGTCTTTGCCAGAAAAAGCACCGCCACCATGTCGTGAATAGCCACCGTAGGTATCAACGATTATTTTCCGTCCTGTCAGACCAGAGTCTCCTTGAGGGCCACCAACGACAAATTTGCCAGTGGGGTTGACTAAAAAACGTGTTTCCTGATTAGGTTTAACGTCAATGTCGCCAAAAACAGGTTCGACCACTGCTGACCAGAGGTCTTGTTTAATTTTGGCTTGTACCGCCGCCTCATCCGTGATTTCCCCAATAGTGGCTGTATGCTGGGTAGAAATCAAAATCGTATCAATACCTACGGGGCGTCCATCTTCGTAGACTACAGTTACTTGGGTTTTCCCGTCAGGACGCAGGTATGACAATTCACCTGTTTTGCGGACTGCTGCCAATCGGCGAGCAATTCGGTGGGCGAGACTGATGGGTAGGGGCATCAGTTCTGGTGTTTCGTTGCTGGCAAAGCCAAACATTATACCTTGATCGCCCGCGCCAATTTTGTCAAATTGTTCATCACTATCTTGTTCGCGGGTTTCTTGGGCGGTGTTAACGCCTTGGGCGATATCGGGTGATTGTTCGTCTAAAGCTAGCAGAACGCTGGTACTGTTAGCAGAAAAGCCATTGTCAGCATTGGTATAACCAATTTCGGCAATTTTTTTCCGGGCAAGATTGACGAAATTTACGTTAGCTTTGGTGGTTATTTCACCAGTGATTAGCACCAAACCAGTATTAACTACGACTTCAGCGGCGACACGACTGCTAGGGTCTTGTGTCAATAGGGCATCCAGAATAGTATCAGAAATCTGATCGCAGATTTTATCTGGATGACCTTCGGTGACTGACTCAGAGGTAAATAGATATCGACGAGACAAAGGAAATTCCTCCATCGAGAGTTTTTTCGTTGACTAAATGTAAGTATTTAGTTCAACTACTAATTTCTGAAATCATAACAATATTTATACTTCAGTCGTTAGTATCTTCTTGATATTGATAAAAACCACTAACTATAAGGTAAATATCCGTAAGTAAGATAAATGTATGCTAATTATTTTGCAGCTAAAATGTATTTAATAACACAAAAAAATGGGGGTACCCGGAAGCGCCCCCACAAGCTTTGACACAAACACTGCTGCTTTAAACCTGAATCGCTAACTTTGCTTCCGTAGCTGTCAACCGCTCATAAGCAGCACGCATCTTCAAACCTGTAAGCACTTGGAAGAAACCAGTTCCATTATTGGAACCTGGATACTCGCGGTGCTGGAGTAACAAGTGAGTTAATTCACCCTGATATTTTGTGGATGTATTGCTGAGATGGGTTTCGATATAAATGACTTCTTCCAAGTTGTCAAATTGACCATCCACCTCTAGTACTGAGACATAGCGGCCGTAGTACACATCTGAACCGTAGTATAGTTGCATACCAGGATAAGAACAGGTCAGCTTGCGTCCACAAGGAGTCCAATTGATTGTTGACCCTTCATCAAATAAGTAGGTTGGATCGAAGCCTTCCTTACCTTCCCGCTGGAGCATACGTACTCGTAAGACTCTACGTTCGGTGTCATTTTTGATCAAGTTTGTGGGCAATACCTGGAGAACCACATCAGCAAATTCTCTTTGTGGTTCGATAAATTTATCAAAGTCAGGTTTGCGGGAATTGATTTGCGCTAACACATCTTCGTAGCGATGACCGCGTTCAGCCATATCTCGCTGGATTTTCCAGGCAATTTTGACCTCATCGCTAATGTCAAAATAAACACTGAAGTCGATTAGCGATCGCACCCGCTCATCATATAAAGGATGCAGCCCTTCAACAACTATAATGTGATTCGGCTCTATCCGCTCTGGCGGGTCAATCAAGCCGGTTTCGTGGTTGTAAATCGGCTTATCAATCGCTTGACCACTTTTGAGCGCTTTAATTTGCTCATACATCAGGTCAAAATTGTTCGCCCTGGGGTCTAGCGCCGTTATCCCTGTTTCTTTGCGCTGTTTGCGATCCAAGGAGTGATAGTCATCCAAGCAGATGACTGTCATTAAATCTTCACCAAACAAATCGATCAAACGACGCAAAAACGTAGATTTACCGCAACCAGAGTCTCCGGCTACTCCAATCAGTACCACGCGTTCCGGCTTACTTGTCATAAATCTCCTCTAAAATACTAAAGTTGTGTCAATAATTTTTCACACAGCAGATTCCGAAGCCAGGAGTTTACCCCTTTGGTTTATCCTGCGTTCTTGCTACCTAGCACATCTAATAAGACACCAAGCGGGTAAGCAACAAAGTAATTAAGTTGCTACTCGTCGGACTAGCCTGAATGTTGGTGCCGGTAAGTATTTAATCCTAGTGATATATTTGATTTTAACAGAAGGGGGTATCCCATACAAGATTGCTGTCAAGAAGAATTTAGCGTGGTTCCTCAATCATTTTTTTGTTAGTTTAGTTGTTAATTTAAAAATGGGGATCGGCACTGCCCATCAGCGTTGCACCTTTATAAGTCTGCTACTTGTGACTCTATGAATCAAGAATATAAGGTATAATTTATTATTGCCGCAAATTTTCTAATCTTGCTAAATTGTAATTCCTGCTCGACAATACTTAATATATCAAAAGCAAAAATCTATCCAACGAATGAGGAAATAACTTGCATTACCCAAATTCTTGGCTGTAAATTTATGAATATGCTCATATAGAAGCGTTGACGTTATGGCAAAGTACTGATGCAAGGTTGACAGATTTTTCACATCAAGTGAAACTAATTACAGTTGCTTAAATTATGATTGTCTATCTCGTGATATTTGTGGCTGGAGTTGTCCTAGTTATGTAATTGTCCATAGATAGGTAATGAAGATTGCTAACAACATTCCAGAAGAGTAGTAGATTTGGAGAAGTAAAACCAATCGGAAGAAAACCTTCCTTTCTTGGCATTCTCCGATTTAAAGCCCTGGAGTAAGCAAACACAAGGGAAGCTTTTGGAGGTAAACTGAGCGGTAGCTTCCACCGATCGAAGTAGCCCTCCAAAAATATCTATTATTGTGATATTGTGAGTTGCTCATAGGGTACTAAGGTAAAAAGCTATCTCCCTAATGGGGGTGGTAGTTAACGAAAAAAAGATTAAATTGATTCATTATTAACATTCTCCACAAGACTTATCCTTTACTTTAGAAGGTGAACAGGTGTGTTTTTTGCTATGCCTGCATGTCTTTGGTGAGTGTACTTAGCAAGGCATTAATTTAATGATGCCGTTTTTCCTTCTTTCTCCAGTTTTGTGAAACGAAAATCCGGTAAACTAAAGCTGGCATGGGATGGGAATAGTTTTTTTTGAAAAACGGTTAAGTAAATTATCGGAGTGGTAGAACGAATGTACAATCAAGGTGCTGTTGAGGGTGCTGCCAACACAGAATTAGGTAGCCGCATCTTCCTTTATGAAGTAGTGGGTTTGCGTCAGAGTGAAGAAACCGATCAAACTAACTACCCAATTCGGAAAAGTGGCAGTGTGTTCATCAGAGTGCCTTACAACCGCATGAATCAAGAAATGCGACGTATCACTCGTCTAGGCGGCACAATTGTTAGCATTCAGCCTGTAACTGCTCTAGAGCCAGTTAATGGTAAAGCCTCATTTGGGAGTGCTACAAGCGAAGTCAGCGAGTTAGCTACATCTGGGGAAACTGCTAACAGTGAAGGGAATGGTAAAGCCACACCTGTAAATGCTGGTAGTGAAGCCAAAGGCTTCGCTAAATCATCAGCTGAAGAACAGCTCAAGAACAAGGACAAGAAAGGCAACACCATGACTCAAGCGAAAGCCAAAAAAGACCACGGTGACGTTCCTGTTAACACTTACCGTCCCAATGCTCCGTTTATTGGCAAAGTAATATCTAACGAACCGCTAGTCAAAGAAGGTGGTATTGGTATTGTTCAACACCTTAAATTTGACCTTTCCGCCGGGGATTTGAAGTATATAGAAGGTCAAAGTATTGGGATTATTCCACCAGGATTAGACAAAAACGGTAAGCCAGAAAAACTTAGACTCTATTCCATCGCCTCAACTCGACATGGCGATGATGTGGATGATAAGACAGTATCACTGTGCGTCCGCCAATTAGAATACAAGCACCCAGAAACTGGCGAAACAGTCTATGGTGTTTGCTCTACACACCTGTGTTTCCTCAAGCCAGGAGAAGAGATAAAAATTACAGGGCCTGTGGGTAAGGAAATGTTGTTACCCGATGATCCTGAAGCTAATGTCATCATGTTGGCAACTGGAACGGGTATTGCTCCTATGCGGGCTTATCTGTGGCGTCAGTTTAAAGATGCAGAAAGAGCAGCTAACCCAGAATACCAATTTAAAGGATTCTCTTGGCTAATATTTGGTGTTCCCACAACTCCAAACCTCTTATATAAGGAAGAACTGGAAGAAATTCAACAAAAATATCCTGATAACTTCCGTCTGACTGCTGCCATCAGCCGCGAACAAAAAAATCCCCAAGGCGGTAGAATGTACATTCAAGACCGCGTAGCGGAACATGCAGATGAATTGTGGCAATTAATTAAAAATGAAAAAACCCACACATACATCTGCGGTTTGCGAGGTATGGAAGAAGGTATTGATGCAGCCTTAACTACTGCTGCTGCGAAAGAAGGCGTAACCTGGAGTGATTACCAGAAGCAACTCAAGAAAGCTCATCGCTGGCACGTAGAAACTTACTAATTTGGTCATTGGTCATTGGTCATTAGTTACTTGTACTGCCCTTCGACTACGCTCAGGAACCGCGACTTGTGCCGAGCGATAGCGTAGCGTCTCGTAGAGAAGCCGAGGTAAGTCGAAGTATTAGTTTTAGACAAAGAACGAACGACAAAGGACAAATGACAAAGGAAGCAGGATAATCAGTAGGTAGGGCAAACGCTCTACCTACAATTGTTATTGGTGAAATTGGGTGCAAAATGGGTGTGAAACTAGGAATACTGGGATTAGGCACCGTGGGAACGGGAACAGTGCAGTTGTTGCAAGATAGCGCTGGGCGTCACCCATTGTTGCAAGAGATAGAAATTTATCGGGTGGGAGTGCGATCGCTAGATAAACCCCGTGCAGTAGAATTGTCTACGGAAGTAGTAACTACAGATTTAGAATCTATTGTCAACGATCCGGCGGTAGATATAGTTGTGGAGGTGATGGGTGGACTGGAGCCGGCGCGATCGCTTATTCTCAAAGCTTTAAGTAATGGTAAGCATGTAGTCACCGCCAATAAAGCAGCGATCGCCCGCTTCGGAACGGAAATTTTCACAACTGCCAATCAAGCCGGCGTATACGTCATGTTAGAAGCCGCTGTGGGTGGTGGTATTCCAGTGATTCAACCCCTAAAGCAATCTTTAAGTGTTAACCGAATTCATACTGTAACGGGTATTGTTAACGGTACAACAAACTACATCCTGACGCGGATGCAAACAGAAGGCAGTAACTTCAATGATGTCTTAGCTGATGCCCAGCGATTGGGTTATGCTGAGGCTGACCCCACCGCTGATGTGGATGGCTTAGACGCAGCTGATAAAATTGCCATCCTGGCATCATTAGGCTTTGGTGGACGCATCAACTTACAAGATGTTTATACCGAAGGGATTCGGCAAGTGAGCAAAACAGATATTGCCTACGCCGAAAAATTGGGATTTGTGATTAAATTATTAGCGATCGCTAAACGTGATACTCCCTCATCCCCACTTTCCGTTAGAGTTCATCCGACTTTAGTGCCTCAAGCTCATCCTTTGGCTAGCATCAACGGCGTTTACAACGCCATTCTTGTTGAAGGAGAACCCATTGGACAAGTGATGTTTTTTGGCCCCGGTGCTGGTGCTGGTGCAACCGCCAGTGCTGTCACTTCGGATATTTTGAATTTAGTTGCTGTCCTCAAAACTAATACAGCAGTTACAAATCCATTATTAGCTTGTGGGCATCAAGAATATTGCCAAATTGCGCCGATGGCAGAATTGATAACTCGATTTTACGCCCGTTTCCTCACCAATGACCAACCCGGAGTTATCGGTAAATTGGGTACTTGCTTTGGCAACTATGGCGTTAGCTTAGAGTCAGTTGTCCAAACAGGCTTCCAAGGGGAACTAGCAGAGATTGTGGTTGTCACCCATGATGTGCGGGAAGGCAATTTTAGGCAAGCTTTGGCAGAAATTCGGAATTTGTCAGCGATTGAAAGCATTCCCAGCTTACTGCGTGTACTTTGAGATTAGTCGGGAGTGAAGTTCGTCAACTTGCTTTGCTCCAATTTTTAATTACCTCAAAGGATTCTTAGCTGCGAGTAAAACTTGGTTAAGTACGCAAGCTAAACTAAAAAATAAACTTCACCCCAGCGCGAGGCTAGACCTATGACCTCTGCAATCGATCCATCCACCGCCCTCACTCCTTTCCCCGATCATACGCAGCTACCAGAGTCAGACGGTACATTTGTGAAAAATTGGCAAGAGCATCCTCAAAGCATTTTACTCACTGACTCGATTACACCTATCCTTAAACGATTACATCCTGAAGGTGAATATTGTATAGGTCAGGACTTAGGTATTTACTGGCGTTTGACAGATCCGCCAGAACGAGGCGCAGAAGCACCAGATTGGTTTTATGTAGGAAATGTACCGCCTTTGCTTGATGGACAAACGCGGAGGTCTTATGTACTTTGGCGAGAATTTATTGCACCCTTAATTGCCTTAGAATTTGTTTCTGGGGATGGTAGTGAAGAACGAGATAAAACCCCTTGGCAAGGCAAATTTTGGATTTATGAGCAAGTAATTCATCCGGCTTTTTATGGCATTTATGAAGTGAAGAAAGCCAGTGTAGAAGTTTATAAATTAATTGGTGGACAATATCAGTTATTAGCAGCAAATGAGCGCGGACATTATCCGATTACGCACTTGGGAGTTGAGTTAGGCTTATGGCATGGAGTTTATCAAAACGCCGAATTGCCCTGGTTGCGTTGGTGGGATTTGCAGGGTAATTTGTTGTTGACTGGTGAGGAAAGAGCCGAACAGGAAAGACAAAGAGCCGATCGCTTAACTGCTCAATTGCGATCGCTCGGCATTGAACCAGAAGTTTAAGTATTTGGTTTAAGGGCGCGATCGCGCAAATTTTGGATTTGCCTGAGGAAGGTAAACAAGTAATAGACTAATTACGTAGAGGCGCAAAAATCCGCGCCTTTATGATTTGTGGGGATGTAGGATTGAAGTACGCCAGTTAAAGAGTCCCATTTGCTGATGTAGTAGCAATAAACATCAAAAATAACTGAATGGGTGTTAATAATAAGGAGTAAGCGCCGTGGTCAATTTGAATAATTATAACGCAGAATTAGCTGATGAAGAAATTTTAGATGACGAAGACAATGATGAAGAACAATATGAAAAAGTAACTTTTCAATACGATCCAGAAAAAATCAATATCGCTACAAGGGAGCCAACCATTGAGCAATTACTCAGAAGAATTGACGAAGAAGCCCTTGATTTAGCACCTGATTTTCAACGACAAGCCAATATATGGACTTTAGAAGCAAAAAGTAAATTAATTGAATCTATTTTGATTAGAATACCATTACCTGCTTTTTATATTGATGCTACAAATGAAGAGACAGATGAAGATAAATGGGTAGTTGTAGATGGATTACAAAGATTGTCAGCCTTAAAGCAATTTGTAATTGATAAAAGTGATAATAGACTTAAATTAGTTGGATTAGAATATCTAAAAGACTTAAATAACAAAAATTATGATGAATTAGAACGAAGATATCAACGTCGTATTTTAGAAACTCAAGTTACAGTATATTTAATTGAAAAAGGTACGCCTTTGGAAGTCAAATATAATATATTTAAACGTATTAATACGGGAGGGGTACCTCTTTCCAATCAAGAATTGCGTCATGCTTTGAATCCTGGGCAAGCTATAAAATTGGTGGCAAAACTAGCTTCTTTCTCAGAGTTTAAACGTGTTGTTAATCTCAGTGAATCAAAGAAAAAAAGAATGGATGATAGAGAGTTTGTACTAGGATTTCTTGCTTTTTATCTAATTTCTTATAAAGAATATCAAGAGGAAACTCGAGATTCTTTCCTCAGTAAAGCTTTGTCGAAAATAAATAGTCTTTCCAATGAGGAAATAATCAAAATAGAAGAAAATTTCAAAAAAGCGATGATTGCAGCTTTTGATATTTTTAATAATAACGCTTTTCGCAAAATTTCTAATAAAAACAAAAGAAAGTTTCCGCTTAACAAATCTTTATTTGAAGTTTGGTCTGTAAATCTTGGAAGACTAAATATAGAAAATATTCAAATTTTAAAAGATAGAAAACGAAAGCTCGTTGATACTTTTATTAGATATGTAGATAACGATGCAGACTTTCTAGTATCAATATCTCAAGTAAAAAATAAAATTGAGCATAGATTTGAAACGGTAGAGAAAATTATCCAAGAAGTATTATTATGATTAATTTCATTAATTATCTGAAATTGACCAATTACAAAGCCTTTGAAAATCAGTTAATCGAATTTAAGCCACTAACTTTACTTTCTGGTCTAAATAGTACGGGAAAATCTTCTGTCTTACAATCGCTACTTTTGCTGCGTCAATCTTATCAACAAGAATTATTGCCAAATGTCGGTTTAGCATTGAATGGTGAATTAGTACACATTGGTACTGCTCAAGATGCATTTTGCGAAAGAGCCAAAGAGGATTATCTTGGTTTCGAGATTATTTGGAATGATAGAAAAAAAGGGATTTGGCGTTTTAGCTATGACCAAATTAAGACAGGTGCAGATGTTTTAAATAATTTAGATTCTAAATTACCAATTGAGAATGTCTATAAATTAAGTCCTTTCAATAGAAGATTTCACTATTTACAGGCTGAACGTCTCGGGCCACGAACATCTTATGATATGTCAGATTATCAAGCAAGGCGACTAGGACAGTTAGGTAGTAAGGGTGAATATACTGCACATTTTTTAGCAATTAATCAAGATAAAGATGTTCTTCAAACTAAACTAAGACATCCGATGGCAAAATCTAACACTCTTAGCAGCCAGGTTGAAGGATGGATGAGAGAAGTTAGTCCTGGTACAAGGATTAAAATTAACTCTAATTCAGATATAGGTTTGATGAGTTTACAATATTTTTATGGGGATAGTAACCCCTATCGTACTACTAATGTCGGATTTGGGATTAGTTACACATTACCGATTATCGTAGCAGTTTTATCATCTTCTCCGGGTACACTAATTATAATTGAAAATCCAGAGGCACATCTACATCCTAAAGGACAAGTCAAGATGGGTGAATTATTATCGCTTGCAGCTAGTTGTGGAATTCAAATAGTAATAGAAACTCATAGCGATCATGTTTTAAATGGTATTCGTCTTGCTGTTCATGGAGGCAAAATTAAGCCTGATGATGTTCAGCTACATTATTTTCAGCGACAAGAAAAAGGAGGACAAACTGTTACAGAAGTAGTATCTCCACATATTGATCGCAATGGCAGAATTGATCGATGGCCTGATGGATTCTTTGATGAGTGGGAAAAAAGCTTGGATGTTTTGTTAGAACCTGCTGGAGAGTAGATTGTGGAGATTGACCTAGTTTTAAATGAACTTTCTCTGCAAAATCCTACCTCTGATAAGCAAACAGCGCGACAATGGATGTCGAACTTCATTAACGCTATAAAGGCAGTCAAAGCTCAGGGAGTAAAAGTCTATCTTCGCACTAAAGATAACTTTCATACAACTATACTTGCACCTGACTATCCTTTACGTCGTTGGCTTAACGATCGGGAAGTAGATCAAGTTGAACAAGGTTTTATTAGAAACTTAGCAACAGGAAGTCCTTTCTCAACTAATATTGCAAATTCAGATATTCAAGAGATTGAAAATAATGCTGGCTTGTCTGAATTTTGGCATCAGGGAGAAGCCGCAATTGGACTTGGTATTGCTTATATGCTTGATGCGATCGCAGTTAGTTTGCTTTTTGAAGAATGCTGGGATTTAAGCCACCTAGAACTAGCAGCCAGACGAATGGATGAAGATGGAGAGGTAATTGATTACGTTGTAGAGATTATCCATGTTAGTCGTAGCAATCATGTGCAGGAACATGCGGAATGGATACAAAAACGTATTCGTACCAGAGTTATTGACGGTGAGGATCTTTGGAATCGGAGAGAGGAATTATTTCCCAATCTGGAGTTTTGCGAAAATGTCAGCAAACAGATCCAAAACCTTTATTGTAGAACTCCAATGCTCAGGCAGGTTGTAAACAAGTTGTTTGAACTAGAAAACTACTGTAAAACTTGGACAGATGGAGCTTGTGATTTAGACCTGATTCCTAGCAAAGCAACTCCAGAAAGTGACTCTAGACTTCAAAAATTAAAGCCGAAACTAACCTTTAAGTGTCCTGATGATGTACATCGTATCTTCAGTTTGCACTTAAGAATGACTGGTGCAGGGGCTTGGCGGCTTCATTTTTCTGAAGAATTAGGGCCAGATAAGATTATCATTGGGTACATCGGGCCAAAAATCCAATAATCTTAAAGCCTAATTATAAAAAGCGATCGCCTACGCATGCTAAAGTGTCACATTTTAAGCATCCAGTAGGCAAAGTGAGCGTGTCCACTGGAATGCTAGGAGGCAAGAGGGTTTTTATTTAAATTAGTCAAAGCCTTATTGGTATTTATCCCCGAAAATAGGGAATTTCAGAGATTACCACAAGATCCATTTAGGCAAGGGTAAATTTTTGTACATTAACTAATTATTTGTCAATTTAACAAAATATTGTCAAAATATTCTAAATACCTAAAACCCTGACATAGCAAGGATTATGTCAGGGTTTTTCTATTTAAGACAGTTATACCCATCTAAGCCGATATTCACTAATTAGATGTCAAATACCAGATATTTCACAATTTAATTGTCACTTCCCAAAAACCTGGAAAAATCATGAGTTTTCATAAATTAACAAATTATTTGTCACTTTAAGTAGTATAATACAACTATGTTTTGATAAAACAGTGTATGCAAAATGCAGAATTCTCTAAAACCTCTACGACTTGGGCAAGCTCCGCAGATGTTAACAACGATCTTGCTGAAGCAAACGTTATAGTTTCTAAACTTTCAGATGAAGCTTTGCTGAAAATGGAGGTGATTCAAAGCCTTTTAGAAAATAGCGATGCCTACGGCGGGCTGCGCCAACGCACTACATATACTCAAAAGCTCAAGGAAGCGGCAGAAAAGCTTGGTAAATCAGTACGTACAGTGCGACGGCTGGTAGATAAATGGGAACAGGAAGGTTTGGCTGGACTGGCGCAAAATCAACGGATGGATAAAGGGAAGCATCGAGTTGATGAAGACTGGCAAGAGTTTGTATTGAAAACTTATAAGGAGGGTAATAAGGGAAGTAAAAGGATGACTCGCCAGCAGGTATTTATTAGAGTGAAGGCGAGAGCAGACGAACTGGGAGTTAAGCATCCTTCCCACATGACGGTTTACCGAATTTTGCAGCCGTTAATAGATAAAATTGAGCAAGCTAAGAGTATTCGCAGTTCGGGTTGGCGTGGTTCGCGCTTATCAATGAAAACCCGTGATGGAAAAGACTTGCAAATAGAACATAGTAACCAAGTTTGGCAGTGCGACCACACCCTTATTGATGTTTTATTAGTAGACCAGCATGGCAAAATTCTTAGTCGTCCTTGGTTAACAACGGTTATTGATAGTTATTCACGCTGCATTATGGGGATTAACTTGGGCTACGATGCACCAAGTTCTCAAGTTGTAGCTTTGGCGTTACGTCATGCAATTTTGCACAAGCAATATGGTTCAGAATATGGGCTTAATGAAGAATGGGGTACTTCTGGTTTGCCGCAACACTTTTATACGGATGGGGGTAAAGATTTTCGTTCCAACCATTTGCAGCAAATAGGAGTGCAGTTAGGGTTTGTTTGTCATTTGCGCGATCGCCCATCTGAAGGTGGTAGTGTTGAGCGTCCGTTTAAAACTCTAAATACAGAATTATTCTCAACTTTACAAGGATATACAGGTTCAAATGTTCAAGAGCGACCAGAGGAAGCGGAGAAAGAAGCTTGCTTAACGTTGCGGCAGTTAGAGCAAATGTTGGTGCGTTACATCGTTGATAACTATAACCAGCGACTTGATGCTCGAATGGGCGACCAGACAAGATTTCAACGCTGGGAATCTGGTTTAATTGCAGCACCTGATTTACTTTCTGAGAGGGATTTGGATATTTGCTTAATGAAGCAAACACGGCGACAAATTCAACGCGGGGGATATCTGCAATTTGAAAACTTGATGTATAGAGGTGAACTCTTAGCGGGTTATGCGGGAGAAAGTGTTGTGTTGCGATATGACCCTAGAGACATCACAACGATTTTGGTTTATCGCATAGAAGGGGATAAAGAGGTATTTATTGCTCGTGCTTATGCTCAAGATTTGGAGACAGAAGAACTATCTCTAGATGAAGCAAAAGCTAGCAGCCGTAAAGTGCGCGAAGCGGGTAAAGCTGTGAGTAATCGCTCAATTTTGGCTGAAGTTAGGGAACGCGAAACATTCCCAACTCAAAAGAAAACCAAAAAAGAGCGTCAGAAAGTAGAGCGGGCTGAGGTCAAAAAATCTAAACAACTTATACCTGTTGAGCCAGAGTCATCAGTAAAGGCGGTATCTATTGATAGCGAACCTGAGCCAGAGATGCCGGAAGTTTTTGATTACGAACAAATGCGTGAAGATTACGGATTTTAGAAAATGACTTCAAAAGAAGCCCAAGCAGTCGCCCAACAATTGGGTGATATTCCCGTTAATAGTGAAAAATTACATGCGGAGATTCAACGATTAAATAGTAAAGGTTTTGTCCCACTTGAACAAGTGCAAATTCTGCATGATTGGTTGGAAGGAAAGCGCCAATCAAGACAATCTGGACGTGTGGTAGGTGAGTCGAGAACGGGAAAAACAATGGGTTGTGATGCCTATAGGCTTAGGAATAAACCCTCTCAAGTTGCAGGAAAACCCCCAACTGTACCTGTGGCTTATATCCAAATTCCCCAGGAGTGCGGTGCTAAGGAATTATTTGGGGTAATTATGGAGCATTTAAAATATCAAGTAACTAAAGGAACAGTAGCAGAAATTCGAGATAGAACACTGCGGGTTCTTAAAGGTTGCGGAGTAGAGATGTTGATTATTGATGAAGCTGACCGCTTTAAGCCGAAAACTTTTGCGGAAGTGCGTGATATTTTTGACAGGTTGGAAATAGCAGTTATTTTGGTAGGAACCGATCGCTTAGATGCAGTGATTAAGCGGGATGAGCAGGTTTACAACCGTTTTCGGTCTTGTCACCGTTTTGGAAAGATGTCAGGGCAAGATTTTAAGCGAACGGTGGATATTTGGGAGAAGCAAATACTGAGATTGCCAGTTGCTTCCAACCTTTCGAGTAAGACGATGTTGAAGACGTTAGGGGAAGCAACTGGAGGTTATATCGGTTTGATGGATATGATTCTCCGAGAGACTGCAATTCGGGCTTTAAAAAAAGGACTGCAAAAAATTGACTTGGAAACTTTGAAGGAAGTAGCTGCTGAGTACAAGTGATGGAAGTGGAAAATATTAAGCCTTGGCTGTTTAGAGTTCAACCATATCAAGGAGAAAGCCTAAGTCATTTTTTGGGACGCTTTCGACAGGCAAATGATTTAACCCCTACTGGGTTAGGTAAGGCAGCAGGACTTGGGGGTGCGATCGCACGATGGGAAAAGTTTCGGTTTAATCCCCCACCATCTCGCCAGCAGTTGGAAGCATTGGCTAAGGTTGTGGGGGTTGATGTCGATAGGTTAGTGCAGATGTTACCACCTGTTGGGGTGGGAATGAAAATGGAGCCGATTCGGTTATGTGCTGCTTGTTATACCGAGTCGCCCTGTCACAAGATTGAATGGCAGTTGAAGGTGACACTGGGATGCGATCGCCACAAGTTAAGCTTGCTTTCAGAATGTCCCAACTGTGGGGCAAGATTTAAGTTTCCAGCGTTATGGGTGGATGGTTGGTGTCAAAGGTGTTTTATGACGTTTGCTGATATGGCAACGCACCATAAGTATTATTAAATACTAGTATTTTAATTTCTAGAATGTCCTAACTAGAGAGTGATTCTGTCTAACTGCACCACTTCCAGATTAAATATAATTGTAAAAGTCGCACTTGGTATAAGTCGGCGCAGTGCTTGTGAATGGGCTTCTGCATCGCTTCGACGACGAAAACGAGCAACAATTTGGTGTTGCATACTGGCGAAATGACGGACGACACACCAAGGATGAAGTTTGTCAATGTAGCTCACAAAAACCTCCTGACAATACTTGTTATTTAGCTGATTACTTGAGTAGTTAAAGCTTACTTGCTCACAAAATTTCCTAGACAAAAGCCACTCTACTGTGAGAGTGGCTGGTAAAAAATGTCAGAATGATATTGAAATTTGTTGACTTTTAATCTCTATTTACTTTGGTTAGTTAAACAGAGCTTGTTTAAAAGTCCTTCAGGAATCTCCTCAAAGCCTTCTAGCAGCAAATCCATCAGGGCAAGATGGCGTAAATCGGAAGGCATGGGACGGCGGTAATTGCGCCCTTTGGAGAACCAGCGCCGAACAGTTGAAAGTGAACGAGAGCAAATTCGAGCGATCGCCTCATGATTAACGTCCCACTTGGTATAAAATTTAATGGGTGTCATCCCTAGTTGACAATGGCTGTAAAAGTCAATCAGGTTTTGCTCGCGTTTTTGTAGAGGGCGGGGATTAGTCATATACTGGCTCTCCTTCCAGTGGTTCTAAGTCCTCCTCCCAAGCGATATCGGCAGATGTCCAAGCTGCACTGAGGCTGTCTTTGCTTAACCAAATTAGGTAGCACCAACTCCAGCAGCAAAGATGTGGGGCAAAGCTGTAAAATCTGCCGATCGCAATTCCCCAGTCGGTGTCAGAACTAAGCCAGCGTAATCTATCGCCGTACAAAAAGCGGGGTGTTTTGGCTGTATCAGGAAAATCGTCGGGTAAATCAACAGAAAGTTTCTGGTTAGTCAACTCTGGAAATAAATCTTGGTGATTTTTAGCAATTGCACTCAAATAATTAGCTATTAGTTCAGCATTGATGCTCTGGGTTAGTTGATAAATCAATACTGCCGCTAAAGTTTCTTGTTCTTGCTGCTCACCATAATCGCTGAGTTTTGCCAATAGTTGAGTTATTCCGAAGTCATCTAAGGCTTGTAGATAACTTCTGTGTTCATCTGTTTTGTAGCAAACAGGCTTTAACATGGAATATGTCTCCTGTATAGAGGGGGCCAAAAGTCAGCGTCTTCCCTGCAAAAGTTGAGCGCTGGCTTTTGACTTATCAGTAATTATACATAATTTTAATGTTATTCTATTTTTATTTATGTGTTTTTAGTGATTTAATATAGAAACACATAAATAAGTTGATGATAGTCACATGGGGAAAGTTGTAGTCAGTATTTACATGGAAGAAGAAGATAAGGAAGCTCTGCAACAACTTGCTGATGCAGAGGAGCGTTCTTTGTCGCAAATGGCAGTGTTAATTCTGAAACGAGCTGTTAAACAAGCGCAGACGGAAGGGATAATTTTGCCTACTCAGGAGAAGGGTAAATGAGGCGTAGATGCTTGCCCTTAGATATCACCTGTAAACCAATTAGGTTTTGAGAAAAAATATCAGGAGATTACATCAATAGAAAATAATGGTTAAATAAAAATCTTTACCAAATAAGTAGTTTCGGTATCTGAAAATAAGTTCAGGCTACATCATTAAACGGAAGTTGAGGAATTTGATTGTAAACTTCTGCATTTTCTTCAAGAGCTTGACGTAAATCGTATTGCGTTTGTAAATTCAACCAAAACTGAGCGCTGTTCCCAAAATAGCGCGATAGACGCAAGGCTGTATCTGCTGTAATACTACGCTTTCCTTGTAAAATTTCGCTAATTCGTGTTTGACTTACACCTATATCTTTGCTTAATCGATAAGGTGTGATGTTCAACGGTTCCAAGAATTCTAGTTGCAGGATTTCGCCAGGATGGATGTTTGGCAGACGGTTGTTATTCATAATGATTTTTATACTTAGTGGTAATCGACTATTTCAACTTCCGAAGCATTGTTTTCATTTGTCCAAACAAAGCAGAGTCGCCATTGATCGTTAATACGAATACTGTACTGCCCAATTCTATCGCCAACTAGCTTTTCTAAGCGATTTCCAGGTGGAACACGCAAGTCATTAATTGATGTTGCTGCGTCAAGGACAAGCAGTTTTCGTAAAGCAGTTTTTTAGATATTGGGCGGGTATTGAGGAGATATGAAGCCTTCAAAGATTAGCTTTGTCTCTTCAGATTTGAAACTGACAATCACAATACTATCGTTTCGCATTACTATCGTCGAACGTTAGTATGCATTGTCAAGTGATAGATTTTTACTTTCCCCTTCAACCTGTAAACTTGTATTTGCTTGGGCAAAGGCTGTGCAAGTTCCTCTGAATTTTAGAGCAAGTCAATTTTTCTATGGAGTTTGACGTTTGTTTTTATCCCTCGCAGCCAGATTTTAATGACGTAGTTTGGCAAGAAATACCGAATTAGAAGCTGATTTAATAAATTTCCGAAAATTCTGCTCGAAGTCTTGTGTTTATTTCATAGAATTTGCGGATACATCAAATTATTAAGTTGACATAATGCTTCTAAGTAGTGTCGAGCGCTTGAGAGTCATGCTTGTAACTCTACTGTTGTCGTTTGCTGTCACGGGAGAACTCAAAGCTGTTGCAGCGGTTGCAAACCTAACTTTGGCACAGGCACAAACTGCTCAAAATCCAAAAGATGAGGCAGATAGACTGCTAAAAGAGGGTAAACAAAAACTAAAGCAAAACCAATTTCAAGCAGCACTAGAGGCATTTGAAAAAGCCTTGACTTTGTATCGACAAGCTAAAAACCGCAAGGGTGAAGGTGATACTCTCTACAGCATTGGCGATGTTTACTACTATCAAGATAAATTTTCCCAAGCAATTGAGTTTTATCAGCAAGCTTTAGTAATTCGTAGGAAACTAAAAGATCGCACTCAAGAAGCCACAACACTCAATGATATCGGCTTATCTTACAGTAAATTAAGCCAGTACCCCAAAGCCTTAGAGTACTATCAGCAAGCTTTAGCGATTATTAAACAAATCGGCGATCGCTCTAAGGAAGGCACAACGCTCAACAACATTGGCTTAATTTACTCCAGTCTCGGACAGTACCCCAAAGCCTTGGAGTACTTAGAGCAAGCTTTAGTCATTATTAAACAAATCGGCGATCGCTCTGGCATTGGCAATAGCCTCAACAACATTGGCTTAATTTACTCCAGTCTCGGACAGTACCCCAAAGCCTTGGAGTACTTAGAGCAAGCTTTAGGAATTATTAAACAAATCG